>DAOUBW010000052.1:0-30139 GCA_034432555.1 Anaerolineae bacterium | reverse complement strand
GTTTAACGAAGTTTGGCGCGTGTTTCGGCAATGACGATCACATCCGCGCACAAAGCGCGTGCTTCACCAACGGCAGAGAGCGCCTGCTGCTGCAAGGCAACTGCCAGCGTTTTATCGTGCAGCAGTTGAGCATTGACCCGCACATTCAAGGCAGAGCTTTCAATGGCAGCTTGCACCATATAGGCAGCCGTGGCGGCATCTGAAGCAGCGCGATCTATGCCGCGATCTGCAACGCTGCGCGCCAGCTTGATCACCTCTAGGCAATGGTTAATCACATCCAACGGCACTTGGGCAGCGTCGCGCAGTGCAGCTTGAATGATGACATCACGGTTGTGCTGCGCCTGATCAATTTGATAAGCGTTCACCACGGCGTTAAACGCGCGGCTATCGCGGCTGACTGAATCGAGCAAGGCGCGCCGCAAGGCAGCAGCGCGGTTAGCAAGGGCGCCCATCTCAGCCTTCACTGAGGCATAGCGTTCACGGCTGGTCGAAAACGTAATACGGGCGACCATCTCGCCAAGCGCGGCAGCCAACCCACCAACCAAAGCAGCCACAGCGCCGCCGCCTGGTGTGGGCGTGCCTTGTGCAACGGCTTCTGCAAAGGCGGCAACATCGGCTGGTGGGGCAGCGTGCAGGGTAGCATCTTTGGGTGTGGGTGGTTCGCTCAGGAAAGCGGAGCCTTCAGGCAAACTGCTGGGCATAGCAGCTGGCAGTGGTTCGGTGGGCAGATTATGCAGGCGGCGCTCTAGAATGTGCTGATCGGGATCAAAGCCATCCAGCTGGAGGTACCATGCAGCAGACTCAGCCACGGCATCTTCTGGGATCAAGCCAATCAACTCGGTGCGCGTAAGGCGCACGCCAAAGCGATCTGCCTCACGCCGAATTAGCTCTAGGGTTCGATGAAGCGGTGTGCGCCTGTAGTCGGTCAGGTTTAGGCTGACCTGCGCCTTGCCATCCACCAACAAACCGAGCGCCTTGACATAGCGCAAGCCGCCGCTGGAATGCCGCACTGCCTTGGCAATCTGCTTAGCAACGTCTACCTCAGTAGTGCTAAGGTAGACATTGAAGGCGATCAGCGGCAGACGGGCACCAATGGCAACCGCGCCAGCGCTGCCAAGCTCCGCAGGTCCGAAATCCGGTGCGCGGTCAGGATCGCTCTGAATGGCGCGTTTTAGCCCTTCATATTCATCGCGGCGCACATCTTCCAGGTTTTGGCGGTCAGGGCGCAGGGCGGCTGCCTCATAGAGGTAAACGGGAATACCTAACTCGACGCCGACGCGCTCACCAAGCCGACGGGCAAGTTCAGCGCACAGTTCAAGCGTTGCACCGCGCAGCGGGATAAACGGTACAACATCCGCAGCGCCAATGCGTGGATGCTGCCCGCGATGGATTTCCATATCAATCAGGCGTGCAGCGGTCTGAACCGCGGCAAAAGCTGCCTCCAACACATCTTCTGGTGCGCCAACGAAGGTCACCACACTGCGATTATGGTCATGGTCGCTGCTGCGGTCTAACAAACTGATCGGTGCGGCGCGCTGAATGGCATTCACAATTGCCGCTACAATTTCAGGGCGGCGTCCTTCACTGAAATTTGGCACGCACTCAATTAAAAGCTGGTTCATGGGAAAATTCCTTCAGCAAGCTGCGCCGCCCTAAAAGAAGGAAAGCTGCTTGGGCGGCTTCTTTTTAGGTGTGGGTGGTGTGATGTTTGTGGGTGGCGCGCTAGGTAGGTCATCAGGTGCTTCGGATGCTGTAAGTTCAGCATCAAGGGCTACTTCGGATATTGTCGGTTCGAATGTTGATTCGGGTGCGGCAAGCTGCGGCAGAGACTCCGGTTTGGGCAGGTATGTAGCGCGCATCTCGCCAAGCTGCTGCTCAGGGAAGCCGACTGCAACCAAAATCTGGCGCAGCGTTGGCTCAGTTTTTAGGTCGTGCCGCGCCAACACATAGGTATAGTGTGCCAAAAGGCACTCATGCCACTCATTCAAAAACGGATTTTGGGTTGGGCTGCTCATGGGCGCACCTCAGCGCTACACACTAAAACTCTGGTGCAGATCGGGAATATCTACGCGCTCCAAGCCAACCGCTGCCTTCAACGACTCGGCAAAGTTGCTCATGGCAGGTTCTTCGCCATGCACAAGGAAGGTACGCAGCGGCTTCTTTTTGAAGGCGGCTGCCCAAGCCAACAGCGCGTCGCGGTCAGCGTGAGCGGAAAAGCCCGTCAGCCGCTCAACTTGCGCGTGCAGGCTGTATTCCTCACCAAAAATGCGGATTTTAGGCTGTTTTTCCTCAATGCGCCGTCCGAGTGTGTGTTCCGCCTGAAAGCCGGGAATCAGAATTGTGTTGCGTGGGTCTTCCACAGTGTTGGCAAGATGATGCAAAATGCGCCCTGATTCTGCCATGCCGCTGGCACTGATGATGATGGCAGGCTCTTTCAAAAAGTTGAGCGCCTTGCTTTCTTCCACAGAGCGCACATAGGTAAGCCCGTGAAAACCGAACGGATCGAGATGTGCCTGATCACCACTGATGAAGGTGCGTGTCTCGGCGTCATACGCCTCTGGGTGGTTGGCAAAAATAGCGGTCACGTTGACGGCAAGCGGACTATCCACAAAGATTTTCAGCGGCGGCAGATCGCCCTTGCGTTGAAGCTGATGCAGGGCATAGACCAACTCCTGCGTGCGCCCAACAGCAAATGACGGGATGATGATCTTGCCGCCACGCTTATAGGTCTGAGCGACAATCTGTTCAAGGCGCTTCATGCTGTCCTCAAACGGTTCGTGCAAGCGGTCACCATAGGTACTTTCCATGATCAGCACGTCTGCCTCGTCAAGAGGCGTTGGATCGCGCAGAATGGGCAAGCCGGGCTGCCCTAGATCGCCGCTGAAGACAAGGCGCACGTCCCGTCCACTTTCACGCTCAGCGATATTCAGCACCACAATGGCGCTGCCGAGCATGTGACCGGCATCGTAGAAGGTAAGCGTGACGCCGGGCATGATCGTGACGGTGCGATCATAGGCGATGGCATGGAAATAGCGCAGCGACTCCACCGCATCCTCTTGTGTGTAAAGTGGCTTGAAGGCAGGTTCACCTTTGCGGCTGCGTTTTTTGTTCACATACTGCACGTCCCGCTCTTGGATATGGGCGCTATCCAGCAGCATTGCGCCGCACAGGTCTTGCGTGGCAAAGGTGGCGTAAATATCGCCGCGAAAGCCTGATTTCACCAAATTTGGGAGGTTGCCGCTATGGTCAATGTGCGCATGTGAGAGGACGACCACATCAATCCGCGAGGCATCATAGGGCAGTTTGTGGTTGCGATCATAAGCATCGCTGCGCTTGCCCTGATACAAGCCGCAATCTAGCAAAATGCGGCGCTCGTTGACCTCGATCAAATGTTGGGAGCCGGTGACGGTACGTGCCGCACCATGAAAGGTGATCTTCATCGCTACCTCGCAGATTCGGGACGAATTAAGCGCAGCAAATGATGCAAACGCGGCAGATCGCCGCTGAGCAGTTGTGCCAAGCGCTGCCCGGCACGGGTCAGGAAATCGGTCTGTTCGCGCAATGGACGCGCAGCAGCGGCAAGGCGCAGCGCAGCGGCAAGCAGTTCCTCGCTTGGCACTTGGGCAGCTTGCAACACCAGCCGAAAAAAGTCGAAACTTTGGGTGAAGGTGTAGATCATCTCAGCATCGCACAGGTAGACAGGATCAAGGCTGAGCGGCGGGCGCGGCGGCAGCGCATAAATCGGTGTGCTGCTATTCAAACAGCCCACCGTGATGATGCTGATCTCGACTGGCACCATGCGGTTTTCGCGCTGATCGCGGATGGTGGCGGTGTTGATGTTATTCGCCATGATCAATTGGCGCACCAACGGATCATCGTCCACGCGGATAGCGTAAATCAGACCGATAATGGCGGTGTCGTCGTTACGGCGGCGCGCCTGTACAAACGCGCCAAAACTCGGCTCGTCAAGGTCACTGCTGCGCGTGCCGCATTCAAAGCCGGTGGTGCTGGCACGCAGCACACGCCCAATCATCGGGACGTTAGGGAGTATTTCCATCAGGGTTATACGCCTTCATGCTGGCGCCTGCCATAGCGCGCCATCCACTTGGTGCTGAGTTTTTGGGAAGATTCGACAGGTTGGCTGTGCCGTAGCAGCTCAATGGCGATACGCTCATCCAGAGCGCGCTTATCGGCAGGTTGCACGACGGCAATCTCATCAGCGCGGGTCAGCGCATAGGGATAGCGGTCTGTGATCTGGCATTGGTTGTAAACAAGAGCGTGAACGGCATCCACCATTGCCTTATCACGTGCCACCCACTGGGGAATCTCGACGCGGGCAAGGTAGGGTGCTTGTCCCGCTGCGGCGGTGTTTAGGTAGAAAAAGATGACTTCATGGGCAGGGCTAAAGCGATCTTTATAGTCTTTGTTGAGCGGGCTTTGTTGCACCATCATGCCTGAGCGTGCGCCGTGTGGCAGCAGCGGCTTGTACAGATCAGCATCGCTCATGCCTTCCAAGCGCAGCATGCTGAGGTTTGCAGCGGTGATCTCCTCTGGTGGCAAAGTCATCAGATAGAGCGTGTACAGCACGAAGCGGCTGGTTGGGCGGTCAATGTAGCCGACCAATGCCGCGCCAGCGTCCAGCAAGAAGTCCATCGCCTCATGATAATCTGCCTCAAGCAGCGCGGCGTCGGGAATCTCTTTGCCAAAGGGCATGTGCAGCAGCGGACCGTCGCAGAGCGCGATTAAAGGGGCTGCGCTTGCCTGCCGCTGCGTCACAGTCTGCGCTAGGAACTGCATTTCGTAAACCGTGCGGCGGGCATTGATGACGTTGGCAGGCAGCAGTTGTCCATCCGCCGTGCGAACTTCCTCATCCCGAAAATAAAGCTGCGGTTCGCTGACCATTTCGGGCAGTTCGTCCGTGCCGTGATGATAGATGAACACGCCGATGTTGGTCAGCCAATAGGGCGCTGGCGCGTGCATATCAGGGTAGATTTGGGAGCCATCGGCGGCAAAGAGTGTAGCATGCGGCGGCACTTCAGGCAGCGGGAAGGGCTGATTGATCGGTTCATCAAAGGGTGCAGCGCCACGAAAGCCGGCGTCGTTTTGGCGGGCAAGTTTAATCTGTTCCCAAATGGCATCCAGATCATCTAACTGCCTGAGCAGGTTCGCGGCTGCACGCATTTCTTCAGCGGCGGAGTGGCTGCGTTCGGCAAGGGTTACGCCTAATTGGGCAATTTGTGCTTCTAGCTTCTCGAATTGGAGCGACACGCGCTTCAGACTCCTCGAACGCCGAGAAGTGTAGCACGGGCGGATCGGTACGTCAATGAATGGTGCGGATAGACAACGCTTGGTTGTTCAAGCCTGATCTTGCTCTTGCCTGCTGATTCCGATAGACTTAGGGCATGTTTTTCGATGAAGCAGTAATTCAAGTACGCAGTGGCGATGGCGGTGATGGTATAGTCCATTTTCACCGTGAAAAATTTGTGCCGCGTGGCGGTCCCGATGGTGGCGATGGCGGACGCGGTGGTGATGTCGTCTTGGTGGCAACGCGCCACCTGAATACGCTGTATGCGTTCAACCGCACCCGAAAATTTACCGCCGAGAACGGCAAGCCGGGCGGGCGCAATAACCGCACGGGCGCCAGCGCGCCTGACCTGCGAATTGAAGTGCCGCTTGGTACCCTTGTAAAAGATTCCCAAACGGGCGAGATCATCGCTGATCTGGTCGAACACGGTCAAGAGGCAGTGGTTGCCAAAGGCGGGCGTGGTGGGCGTGGCAGCCAGCATTTCGCCACCAGCACCAACCAAGCGCCGCGCATGGCAGAAAAAGGCGCGCCGGGCATGGCACGCGAGCTAAAGCTGGAACTGCGCCTGATCGCGGATGTAGGCATTGTGGGCGTGCCGAACGCGGGCAAGTCCACTCTGCTCTCGGTCATCAGCAACGCCAAGCCGAAGATCGCGCCGTATCCTTTCACCACACTAGAGCCAAATCTAGGCGTGGTGGTGGGTGATCGAGACATTGTCTTTGCCGATATTCCCGGCTTGATCGAAGGCGCTCATATGGGCGTCGGGCTAGGACATGCCTTTCTGCGCCATGTGCAGCGCACACGCCTGCTAGTGCATCTGCTGAATGGTGAGTCAGAAAATCCGCTAGCGGATTTCAACCAAATCAACGCCGAACTTGCCTTGTTTGACCCCGAACTTGGTCAGAAGCCGCAGATTGTTGCCCTGAACAAGCTAGATTTGCCCGAAGCGCAAGCGCACTGGGAACAGGTTGAACGCGAACTGACCAAGCGCGGCTACCGAGTCATGGCGATCTCGGCAGCCACACAGCAAAACGTGCGTGAATTGGTGAACCGCGTGGCGGCTGAGCTTGCCGAACTGCCCGAACCAACGCGCACCTTTGACCAACTGCCAACCTATACGCTGGAGAGCGATGAACGGATGGCGTTTGCCATTACACGCGGCGATGGTGGCGAATACATCGTGCGCGGTGAGGCAATTGAGCGCGCCGCCGCCATGACCTATTGGGAATTTGATGAGTCTGTGGCGCGCTTCCAACGCATTCTGGAAACGCTCGGCATCACTAAAGCGCTGGAGAAAGCTGGCGTTCAGGTCGGCGATACCGTTTTCATCGGGGATTACGAACTTGAATGGGGCGATTAAGTGACCTACACCGACGATCACACCGCAGATCACACCGATTATGACGATAGTTTGACCGATCATTATGAGGCGGATATTTTCCAAGAGTCTGAGCTACCGCGCATAGGCGTATTCGGTGGCACATTCGATCCGCCGCATGTTGGGCATTTGATCCTTGCCCAAGTTGCCCTGAATGCGCTTGGTCTGGAGCGCGTGCTGTTCGTGCCAGCCGCACAGCCGCCGCACAAGCAAGGGCAGAACTTGACCGCACCGCTGCACCGTTTCGCCATGCTCCAACGCGCCATCGCTGGCAACCCGCACTTTGAGATTTCCCGCGTGGATATGGATCGTCAAGGACCGCACTACACATCGGATATGCTTAGCATCTTGCGCGCTCAACATCGCGGCTACGATCTGTTCTTCTTAATGGGCGCTGATTCACTCAGCGATCTGATCACATGGCGCGCGCCTGAGTGGATTATCGCGCAGGCAACGCTCGCCGTCATGCGGCGTCCGGGCGCATCGGTCAACCTCGATGGGCTTGAGGCGCGCCTGCCCGGCGTCCGTGAGCGCGTGGTGCTGGTGGACGCGCCGCTGATCGAGATCGCCGCCAGCACCTTGCGCCAGACGATCCGCAACGGACACTCAATCCGTTACCAGGTGCCAGATGCCGTATTGGAGTACATTACACAGCAGCGCCTATATAAGTAATTTTTGGGAGGTGAGCTGATGTTGCAGGCGCACACACTTTTGGCGCAGCAGATTGCGCTCGCTGGCGAACTGCTAAGTGAGGATCGCATTCGGTCCACCTTAGCGCAAGCATTATATGGCAAGTTTGACGGTGCGCGCCTGTTGGTGCTGATGCCTGACCACACACGCACCCTGCCCCTGCCACAGTTATTCCGCTTGCTCACCGAGATTTTGAGCGATGCACAAGCGCTTGATTTCATGGTGGCGCTTGGCACACATCCACCGCTCAGCGACGAGGCGCTTTGCCGTCTGGTCGGCATCACGCCTGAGGCACGCCGCGATCAATACGCACACATTGGTTTATTCAACCATGCATGGGATGATCCACATGCTTTGGCGCAGCTTGGTGTGATCGAACGCGCACAAGTGCAGGCGATCAGCGGTGCTGTTTGGCACGAGTCGCTCGGCGGCGATGTGCCAATTCGGATCAACCGTGCTGCCCTTGACTATGACCAAATCCTCATCCTTTCGCCCGTCTTCCCGCACGAGGTGATCGGCTTCAGCGGCGGCGCGAAGTACCTTTTCCCCGGCATCAGCGGCGCGGAAATTATTAACGTCTCGCATTGGCTGGGCGCGCTATTGACAGTGCGGAATGTGATCGGCGTCAAGCATACGCCTGTGCGCGCCCTGATTCAGGCTGCCGCTGCTTTGCTGCCAACACCTGTCACGTTGATCGCCATGACTGTTGAAGGCGCGGGACTCTCCAGCCTATTTGTGGGCGATTATCTGACAGCCTGGGAGGCGGCTGCCGATCATTCGGCGCAGCGGCATATCACATGGTTGGATCAACCTGTGCAGCGCGTGCTTTCCGCGGCGCCGCCGATGTACGATGAATTGTGGGTCGCCTCTAAGGCGATGTACAAACTTGATCCTGCTGTTGCTGACGGCGGCGAGATCATCATCTACGCACCGCACCTAGCCACGGTGAGCCACGTCCACGGCGCGCATATTTTTGAGGTCGGTTATCACGTCCGCGATTATATCCTGCACCATTGGGAGCGCCTAAAGCATATTCCGCTGGGTGTGCTGGCGCACAGCACGCACGTCAAAGGTGATGGATGTATGCGACAAGGTATAGAACATCCACGGATCAAGGTGGCGCTCGCCACGCAGATCGGCGCGGCGGACTGTGCGCGCCTGAATCTCGGTTATTACGATTATCAGGAGCTTGATCCGATGACGTGGCAGGGGCGTGAGTTGGAAGGTGTCTTGTACGTGCCAAAAGCAGGCGAGATGCTCTACCGCCTGCGCGAGGTGACTGATGCCGCTGAATCCTGATCGGTTCTTCAGCCCTGAGCCTTCACAGCGCCAAATGGCACGGCAGCTTTACGCACAGGTTGCCGATCTGCCGCTTGTCTGTCCGCATGGGCATGTAGAGCCGCGCCTGTTCGCCGAGCCTGATTACCGTTTTGAATCGCCCTTAGCATTAATTGTGCTGCCCGATCACTACCTGCTGCGGATGCTGCACTCGCAAGGCGTCTCGTTGGAGTCGCTCGGTGTGCCAACCCTTGATGGCACGCCCTACGAAACTGATGCGCGCCTAGCGTGGCGTCGCTTTGCTGCCTATTTTTACCTGTTTCGCGGCACGCCTAGCGGCATATGGCTTGCCTATATCTTTGAGCAGCTTTTTGGCATTACCGAGACGCTAAGCACTGAAACTGCCGATCTGTTCTACGACCAAATCGCAGCACGCTTGGCAGAACCCGATTTTCAGCCACGCCGCCTGTATGCGCGCTTTCAAATTGAGGTGTTGTGTACGACGGATGCTGCCACAGATAGCCTTGCACAGCACGCCGCCATACGCGATTCGGCATGGCAGGCGCGCATTTTGCCAACCTTCCGCCCTGATGGTGTGATCAACCTTGATGCAGCCGATTGGCGCGCTAATCTAGATCGGCTTGCCGCACTGACCGATCTGCACATTCACGATTACCGCACCTTCCTACAGGCGGTGGAAGAACGGCGCGCCTTTTTTCGCAGCATGGGCGCTGTAGCAACTGATCATGGTACAGCTTCGCCCTATACCGCACCGCTCAGCCATGATGAGGCGAATTTCATTGTGCAGCGCGCCCTGCGTGGCACGGCAAATGCTGAGGATGCGCGCCGTTTCACCGCGCATATGCTGATTGAGTCGGCGCGCATGAGCGTTGAAGATGGCATGGTGATGCAGTTGCACGTCGGTTCGCTACGCGATCACAATCCGCGCTTGCTGCGGCGCTTTGGACGCGATAAAGGCGCGGATATTCCACAGCAGGCGGAGTTCACGCGCAGCCTGAAGCCGCTTTTGGATGCCTTTGGCGATGATCCGCGCCTGACGTTGATCGTCTTTACGCTGGATGAGTCTACTTATGCGCGTGAGCTGGCGCCGTTGGCAGGGCATTACTCGGCGCTGCGGCTAGGGGCGCCGTGGTGGTTCCACGATAGCCCGAACGGCATGGCGCGCTACTTTGATCAGGTGATGGAGACCTGTGGCATCTACAACACCGCGGGCTTCAACGATGACACACGCGCCTTCCTCTCTATTCCTGCCCGTCACGACTTGTGGCGGCGCGCTGCTTGCAATTGGCTGGCAGGCTTGGTCGTGCGCGCCATTCTGGACGAGTCTGATGCGGCAGAGATGGCAGTTGAACTCGCAGTCGGTTTGGCGCGCCGCACCTACAAGCTATGAAACACATCCTCGCCCTTGACGTGGGCAGTTCCTCAGTGCGTTTGATCGTCTACCGCTGCACAGAGCGCGAACTCACAGCACACATCACGCTGAGCGCGCCTTTCGCCTTCCACACTGACTCTACAGGTGCTTCAGAGGTAAATGCCGAATCGCTGCGTGCTGTGATTGAGCGCTTGTTAGACGATCTGTGTGCGCGCCCTGATTTGCCGCCGCTAGACGCTGTCTGCATGGCAACTTTTGTCGGCAACCTGCTTGGTGTGGCGGCTGATGGGCGTGCTCTGACGCCAATGTACACCTATGCCGATACGCGCTGTGCGCCCTTTGTAGATGCCTTGCGCGCCGAACTCGGCGAGGCGGGTGTGCGCGCTTCACATCAGCGGGTTGGTTGCATGTTGCACACTGCCTACCACGCGCCTAAACTACTCTGGCTGCGGCAGGCAGGCATTCAGGCAGAACACTGGACAGACTTTGCCACTTACCTTTACCGCGCATGGTTTGGGCGCGCCACTATGCCATGCAGCTATTCGGTTGCTGCTTGGAGTGGCATTTTTGATGGTGTGGCACTTCAGTGGGACGTCAGGTGGCTGGATCGGCTAGGTGTGCGCCCTGAGCAATTGCCGCCGCTTGCTGATTACAGCGCCGCACAGCGCGGACTCGTGGCAGCTTACGCAGTGCGCTGGCAGCCCTTGCGCGATGTGCCGTTTTTCTTGGCAGTTGGCGATGGCGCGGCGGCAAATATCGGTTCGGGTGCAGCGGCGCATGGCGAGACAGCGCTCACCATCGGCACAACGGCGGCGATCCGCACTATCTCAACAGATCGCAAGCCCGATCTGCCCTTTGGCGCGTGGCGCTACCGCGTGGATGCACACCATCATCTCATTGGCGGCGCAACCAGCGAAGGTGGCAATATTTTTCAGTGGGTGCGAGAGCGCTTTCACCTGCCCGACTCCGAGACGCTTGAGGCAGCCTTGCGCCAGCGCGCTGCTGATTCGCACGGGCTAACCTTCTTGCCGATGTTGGCAGGCGAACGTGCGCCACACTGGAATCCGAACGCGGCGGGTACACTGCATGGCGTGCGGCTCAGTACTGACGGTGTGGACGTGCTGCACGCTGCCCTTGAAGGCGTGGCGCTGCGCCTTGCGGCTGTGGCGCATTTGCTAAAGCTGCCCAAAGTGCCGCTTTGGGCGGGTGGCGGCGCCTTACGCGGATCGGCGGTATGGACGCAGTGTATGGCGGATGCGTTGGACATGCCACTGCGCCTTGTGGCAGAAGATGAGCCAACCGCACGCGGCGCAGCCATTCTAGCGTTGGCGGCGCTGAGCGAGGCTATCCTGACCGATTTTCCGCCGCCTATAGCAGCCGTCATCGTGCCGCGCCCTGATCATGCGCGTGCTTTGCGTGCTGCCGCCGAACGGCAGGCGGCGCTCTATCAAGCGCTCTACGGCGTACCGTGATCGCCTTGTGATCTGCCATACCTGATTTAATGGTACAATCAGGGCTATCTTAGAGCGTCTTTCGTGCTGTTTGTTCCAAGCAGCTAATGAGCATCAGTGGAAAGGAGAAGCGCGCTACGCTGCGCGCTCATGACACATGGTGAACGCTAAACGCTTGTTGATTGTCGAAGATGATCCGACGACGCGCACCATGCTTCAAGATATTTTGATTGGTGAAGGCTATTCAGTTGCCAGCTTTGGCGATGCGCCCGAAGCACTGGAGCATTTGCGGCGGCATGGTTTGCCGCACCTCATCATTGTAGATTTAGGTTTGCCAAGCTATGATGGCTTTGAGCTAAGCCGACGCATCAAGCAAATGGGCGACGTGCCAATTGTGATCCTGACGGGCGATGGCTCAGATGAATCACGGGTGATGGGCATTGAAAAATATGCCGAAGATTACATCACCAAACCTTTCAATTACCGCGAAGTGTTGGCGCGTGTGGCACGTATTCTCAGCCGTTTTCCCGATCAATCCTACGCACAAGCACCGCTGATCACCATAGACGACCACCTTACGATAGATTTTGCCAACAGCGCCCTGCTGCGCGCTGGTACACGAGTCAGCTTGACACCGATTGAAGTCAATTTGCTCTATTTATTGGTTGGCAATCGTGGTAAAGTCGTCAGTGCTGAGGCATTGATGGCGCGGGCATGGCACAATGAAGAAGTTTTTGAAGAAACCTTGCGCGTCCATATGCACCGTTTGCGGCGCAAACTGCAACCTAGCCCGAATAGCTATCAATACATTCGGAACGAACGTGGTTTAGGCTATCGGTTCCTCGCTGAAGATGAGGAGGCGCGCCAGCGTTAAAGCAGAAAGCGCGTATCATGGATGCCACCAACCTAATTGACACTGCACCACTGCCCATACTCATCACCAACACTGAGGGCGTTATCACACAGGTGAACGCGGCTGCCGAGGCGTTTTATGGCTGTTCAGCCACAGAATTAATTGGCACGAACATTGCTAACCTTGCCTATGCGGAAAGCCGCCATGAACAAGAGCGTGCGCTGTGGCGCGTGCTGCATACCGAACAGGCATGGGATGGCTTGCTTGACTACATAACACACGAAGGCAGACCGCGCACTGTACATCTTTACCTCTCGCGTGTGCGCGATCAAGCTGGCGCAGTCTGTGGTGTAGCGTTCTTCATTTCGGATGTGAACGAGATGGTAGGCTTCCAACGCACATTGCAACGCGAGCGCGACCGTTTAGAGGCGATTTTAGAGAGCGCCAACGATGCGATGTTCATGGTCGATTCTGACGGCACGGTTGTGACTGCCAATTTGCAATTCGAGCGCTTGTTTAACCTGCATCGCTATGCTGTGCTGGAGCATCCTCTAGATACGCTGGTTGACCAGTTGCGCGCTCAGCCCAATTTGCCGCCTGACCTTGCCAACGTGTTGCTCAATTTTGGCAGCGACCGTAGCCAGAGCGCCAGCTATGAATTTGAGATCAGCAGCACGCCGCGCCGCGTCATCCGTTGGTATAGCGAACCAGTGCATACTTACGACGGTGTGCTACTCGGACGCCTTTTCGTCTTTCGGGATGCCA
The DNA here is from genome assembly GCA_034432555.1 of Anaerolineae bacterium. Lineage (GTDB taxonomy): Bacteria > Chloroflexota > Anaerolineae > Aggregatilineales > UBA2796 > CP2-2F. Next base: position 17,026 of record DAOUBW010000052.1, on the reverse strand, counting down.
CCCATGAACTGGCAGTTGACCGCACCAAGACGGAGTTTGTTTCGCTGGTGACGCATGAACTCGGCACACCGCTTTCCGTCATCAAAAATGCTATAGAGATGATTCAAGATGATCAGGCAAGCGCATTAAGTGAAGATGGGCATGAGTACGTGCAGATCATTCAGCAGCGCGTGGAGTTGCTAGAGACGCTTATCAAGGATATTATTGCCCTCACGCGCATTGAAGCAGGGCGCATTGAACTGCGCTGTGCTTATTATCCGCTGAACATTGCCCTTGACGAGGCGATCAACAGCTTGCGTTCCATCACCCAAGCGCGCCATCAAACGCTGGAGATCGAACTGGCGGATAATCTGCCACCGCTATGGATTGATCGCAACCGTATCGCTCAGGTCTTTACCAACTTGCTGACGAACGCTAGTAAATATACGCATGATGGCGGTGTGTTGCTGGTGCGCGCAGCCCGTGTGGATCATTTATGGGAACTGCCTGAAGATAGCCCTGCTGAAGTGCGCTTACCGGCTGTGCTGATCATGGTTCAGGATACCGGCATCGGCATTGCTCCTGAGGAACAGGCGCGTATCTTCCAGCGCTTTTATCGGGCGGAAAATGCCCGCCAACGCCGCATTCAGGGCAGCGGTTTAGGGCTAACCATCGTCGAGTCGTTCGTGGAATTGCACGGCGGCAAAGTTTGGCTTCGTTCTGCGCCTATGCAAGGCAGCGCCTTTTTTTTCACCATTCCTATCATAGAAGGGAAATGATCCTATGAGCTATATCCTACTCGCTGAAGATGACCGCAGCCTGCAATTTTTGGTGCAGCGCAAGCTGGAAACCGAAGGCTATGCCGTCCGCAGCACCATGGATGGCACAGAAGCACTAGCTTTAGCGCTCAATGATCGTCCCGCCCTGCTACTGTTGGATATCGGGCTGCCCGGTGCCACGGGCTTTGATGTCTGCCGTGCCGTGAAGCAGCACTACGGCAGCGACGCGCCACCGATTCTGATCATCTCGACCAATGGGCAAGAATCCGATGTGGAAGCGGCTGAAGGCGTTGGCGCGGATGATTACCTAATCAAACCGTTCTCCCTACGTGATTTGGCAGAGCGCGTGCGCTTTTTCCTGAACGGCGCTCAGTCGCGCCAGTCATATTCCATGTAACGTGCTGTTTGGCGCGCCTTTTCAATGCCGTGCAGCCGCGCCACCACATGCAGCGCCATATCAATGCCAGCGGAGATGCCCGCCGAAACAATGACCGTGCCGTTATCCACAATGCGCTGATCCTCAAGGATCGTCGTGTTGAGCGCAACGGCACGCAATTCGTCGAAGGCGCTGTGGTGTGTAGTGGCTGCCAATCCTTCCAACAAGCCCGCCCGTGCCAGCATCAGCGCGCCTGTGCAAACCGAAAGGGTCAGTGTGGCGCGCTGTGCGTTGCTTCGTATCCATGTCAGCAGGCGTTCATTATACATGGCTTGGCGCGTGCCGCGTCCGCCGGGAACAACGATCAAATCAGGCTGTGGGCAGTTTGGATCATCCAGCAAAAAGGCAGGGTTCACGCTTAGGTTATTGCGTGCCAGAATCGGTGTTTTCTCGGCAACCGTGTAAACATTGAACGGGCGTTCGGCGGCGTAAGCGTCTGTTACTGAAAAGACCTCAAACGGACCGCAGAAATCCAGCACTTCCACCTCATCAAAAATCAGCACAGCAACATTTTGTGTTGGCACGATCACTCCTTGTTCACAGCCTGGCGCCGCTATCGGGTGCAGCTCAAAGCGTTCGCCCATGCCTGCAATCAGCGGGTGCGCCACAATTAGGAATTATATCCCTGCCAGCAGTTTTAGTAAAAGGTCAACACCTATAATTGACATTCCGCCAATGGTTTATGTGATAAATTTCACTTACCTTTCAGCTTCAGCTATGCCACAATCATAGGCAGTGGCGGCGCGTGTGATGATAGCGCGCACGCCGCGAAAGGATTGTGTGATGCAGACAATTTTAATTGCCTATGCCAGCAAGGCAGGCTCTACGGCAGAAGTTGCCGAATTCATCGCACAGGTGATGCGCGAAACCAGTGCAGTTGTTGACGTGCGCCCTGTCAAAGACGTTCGTGATATTTCAGCCTATCAAGCTGTGATTTTAGGTAGTGCCATTCGCATGGGCAAGGTGCTGCCAGAGATGGTGCACTTTGCGCAAGCACAGGCTGCTGCGCTTGCTCACGTACCGGTTGCCTACTTCAACGTCAATATGACACTCAAGGACGACACGCCAGAGAACCGCACTATCGTAGATGCCTACCTCGATCCACTGCGCGCCATTTGCACGCCCGTCAGCACCGCAGCGTTTGCTGGTAAGATGGACTACTCACGGCTGGGCTGGCTGCTGCGCTTCTTCTTCTCGCGCAGCAAAGGCAAAGAGGAAAATCCAATTCCCGAAGGTAATTGGCTGGACTGGGAGAAAATCCGTGCTTGGGCGCTAGAGGTGCTGCCGCTGCTGCAAGCTGAGCGCCTGCCTGCCTAACTTGCCAAACACAAACAAGGGCGAGAACTTCTCGCCCTTGCCCTTGAAAGTGCGTTGCGTTAAGCGCTTAAGGCTTACTCGCCAGCAGGCACAATCACTGCGTCAATCACGTGGATGATGCCGTTGCTGGCGTCAATGTCGGTCATGATGATCTTGGCGTTATCAATCATGATCGCGCCATCCATCAACTTCACCGTTGCGCTTTTGCCGTTCAGCATCTCGACCATGACCTCGCCATTGTTGTCAGCCAGCAGCTTAGCAACATCATCCGAGCCAACAATGCCATCCACCACATGGTAGAGCAGGATATTGGTCAGGGCAGCCTTATCAGCCAGAATGCCGTTGAAAGCCTCTTGACCCAGCGCGGCAGTCAGTGCTGCGAAAGCGGCGTCGGTCGGTGCAAAAACGGTCAATTTCGCTTCAGGGTTGCTCAGCGCAGCCAGTACAGCCTCATCAGCAGCCTGCACCGCAGCGAGCAGCGTGGTGAACTCAGCACCTTCGGTAGCAGTGGCAGACGCAACCACGATCTCGGCGAGATTGCGTGTCTCAGGCAGGATCACCGCGTCAATCACATGGATAACGCCGTTGCTTGCCTCAATGTCTACCATATCCAGCTTCAGGTTTGCGCCATCAATGGTGATGCCATCTTCGGTGGCTGCCACATTGATGAATTGACCCTGCGCGGTGCGGACGCTGAACGCACCGTCAGAATCTTCAAGGGCGGCAACAACATCGGCGGACTTCACGACGCTTGGCAGCACATGGAACAGCAGAATCTGGGTCAGTTGTTCCTTGTCCGCCAGAACACCCGCAAACGCCTCGGCGCCGAGTGCTTCAGCCAACGCTGCGAAAGCGGCATCTGTTGGTGCGAAGACGGTCAGTTCTGCCTCAGGGTTGCTCAGGGCAGCCAACACACTCTCATCAGCAGCCTGCACGGCAGCCAACAGCGTGGCAAACTCGGGCGTGGCGCCACCGGCAGCCTCAACAACGATTTCAGCGATGGTCTTCTCGCCCATCTGGGCATTGGCAGTGCTGAACACACCACCGAGCGCGATCACAGCGATCAGCGCAAAAGCTAGTAGACGCTTCATGGGTTTATACCTCTATCTGGTGTTTAAGAAAGGTTCAAATGTACGATGGCTCTGTTTTCATCACATCGCACAAACACTATACTAAGGCTAGACAATGAGTGGACGCTGAGTTAGTTATAAGAATTGATTAAGCGCTTAGCAGAGAGTTTATAAGGTTCTGCTCAGATTGCCCAACTTGTAAAAGAAAATCCCCTGCTTTGGGCAAGGGATTTTCATAAAAGCGGTTAAGAGATGTTGCCGTTTGCGTAGTGAACGGGTGCGCGGCTCTCCTTGATCAGGTCGAGCCGATCTGCCACATCCGCAAAGATGGCAAGGGCGCGATCTAGGTGTTCGCGGGTGTGTGTGGCAGTGTAGCTAGTGCGTAGCAGACTCAGGTTAGCTGGCACGCCGGGCGGCAGCACGGGATTGGTATAGACGCCGGAATCAGCTAAGGCGCGCCACGCTAAGACGGTTCGCAGATCGTCGCGGATGATGATCGGGATGATCGGTGTGTTGCTCTGCCCAACATCAAAGCCCATTTCGCTCAGTTGACTCCGCATGTAGTTGGCGTTATCCCACAGTTGGTCAACAATGTTTGGGTTTTCCTCGATAATATCGAGGCAGGCGAGGACGGTTGCCGCGTTGGCGGGCGGCAAACTGGCGCTAAAGATCAGGGAACGGGCATGGTGCTGAATGTAGTGAATCACATCCGCGTTACCCGCGATGAAGCCGCCCACTGAGGCAAAACTCTTGCTGAACGTCCCCATTGTGATGTCTACCTGATCGAGCATTCCAAAATGTGCCGCCGTGCCGCGCCCCATCGGACCCGTAACGCCGATGCCGTGCGCGTCATCCACCATGATGCGCGCCCCATACTTCTTGCAGATAGCGATGATCTCAGGCAGCGGCGCAATATCGCCGCCCATGCTGTAGACTCCATCCACCACCACCAGTTTGCCGGCATCTTCGGGCAGTTTGCTCAGCACTTTCTCAAGGCTGCTCACGTCGTTGTGGCTAAAGCGCTTTAGTTCACCGTAGCACATCAGGCAACCATCTACAATGCTGGCGTGATCGTCTTTATCAATGATCACATAGTCACCGCGCCCGACCAAAGCACTGATTGTGCCGACATTGACCTGATAGCCTGTGGTGAAAGTGAGTGCCGCCTCGGTTCCCATAAAGCGGGCAAGGCGGCGTTCTAGTTCGTGGTGCAGTTCAAGCGTGCCGTTCAGAAAGCGGCTGCCGGTGCAGCTTGTGCCATATTTGGCAATCGCATCCATGGCAGCCTGACGCACTTTTGGATGCGTCGTCAGCCCCAAATAATTATTCGAGCCGAGCATGATCACTTCGCGCCCCTCAAAGGTCGCTGTAACGCCCTCTGAATTTTGCAGCGCACGGAAGTAGGGATAAATCCCCCGACTCATTGCCTCTTTCGCTAGCGTGAAACTACGTACCTTCTCAAACAAATCCTTAGACATGGCGTAACTCCCCGTTACCATTGGTTGTCAAGCGTTATGGACACAATAACCCACGTAGGGCGTGTCGGATATGCATTGACTTGCACTCTAAATTTTAACACTTTTCTAAGATTTTTGCGATCTTTAACGAAGGTGAGCTGCCCTAACCCTTAGATTAGACGAAATTTGGTATAGTATGCTGCATGATTATCACCAGCACGCACAACCCAAAAATAAAAGCCGCCGCCGCCCTGCGCGAACGCCGCGCCCGCGATGCAGCGCGCCTTGCCCTTGTGGAAGGTTATGAAGAACTAACGCTTGCCCTTGCCAGCGGCGCGCAGCCTGTTGAATTTTTCTTCTGCCCGCCGCTGTTCCGCGCCGAGACGCAAGCCACCCTGCTTGAGCAAGCACGCCAACGTGGCGCAACCTGCTACGAGGTCAGCGAGCGCGTCTTTGCCAGACTTGCCTACCGTGAGAATCCCGATGGCTGGCTGGGCATCTTTGCCTTTCCACACCGCACACTGGCTGATCTGCGCCTTTCTGCCGCGCCTTTCCTGATTATTTGTGAAGGTGTTGAGAAGCCCGGCAATTTAGGCGCTATCCTGCGGACGGCAGATGCCGCCAACGCTGATGCTGTCATCGCCTGCGATCCGCGCACCGATTGGGCAAACCCGAATGTGATTCGTGCCAGCAAGGGTGCCTTGTTCGCTGTGCAAGTGGCAGCCGCCACCAGCACTGAAACATTCGCATGGTTGCGCCAACACAACATCTGTGTGATTGTGGCGACGCCTGCCGCCCAAACACCCTACAGCGCACCCGATTACCGTGTGGGCGTGGCACTGGCACTTGGCACAGAAAAAGCAGGACTTTCCTCATTGTGGCTGGAAAACGCCGATCACGCTGTGGCGATTCCCATGTTTGGGAAGGTCAATTCGCTGAACGTTTCGGCGGCAGCCGCGCTCTTGATCTACGAGGTGGTGCGCCAACGCACGTAGAGCGCCGTTGGCAAGGTGCGCGCCGCACTCTGTTGGCGCAAACCAAGTTCGCCTACCTCAATGCTGCCATTGTGATCTGCCATTGTCTCGGCAAGCAGGCGGCGCAGCGCGGGCAGCGTCGTTTTGGCTGTGTAAGCGGTGATGACCACACAACAGGGTTTCTCGCTCAGCAGTTGGCGGATGAGCGCCATCAACTGCGGCATGGATTTCTCGAATGTCCATAGTTCGCCGCCCGCGCCATGCCCAAACGGTGGCGGATCGAGGATGAAGCCTTCGTAGCGCGCACCGCGCCGCACCTCACGCGCCGCGAACTTTAGCGCATCGTCCACCAACCAACGGATCGGACGATCAGCAAGGTTGCTCAGGGCGGCATTTTCTCGCGCCCACGCCACTGCCTTCTTAGAAGCATCCACATGCGCGACTGTGGCGCCCGCCGCCGCTGCTGCCAACGCCGCCAAACCAGTATAGCCGAACAGACTCAGAAGACGCGGCGGCGACTGTGCCTCAGCAATGCGCGTTGTCAGCCAATCCCAGTGAGTTGCCTGTTCGGGAAACACACCCACATGCCGAAAAGGCGTTGGCTGCACCCAAAAGCATAGGCTTTTATAGCGCATTTGCCAACGAACAGGCAGTTTACGCCGAAAATGCCACGTCCCGTTGTTTGGCGCGCTAAGCTGAAAAATGGCGTCCGCAGCATCCCATTCGCGGCGCGGCAAGATCGGTTGCCACAGCGCGTTGGAGTCAGGACGGATGAGTGTATAGGCACCGAAACGCTCTAGCTTCTGCCCGCTACCGCTGTCAAGCAGCGCATAGTCGTGCCACGCCGTCGGATACAACACCATAAGGCTAGAGTCGCCTGCCGCTGCGCGTATCGAACAAGTGGAGATGCTCAGGATCGGGCGCAATGCCGATTCGCTCACCAATCCGCACGCCCAATTCCAGCGGAATCTGTGCGGCAAGTTTGCCCGAAGGCGATTCTAGATATGCCAGCACTGCCCGTTGCGTTGGCACTGGCTCTAGCAAGATGACCTGCCCGCGCAAACCACCCTCTGAAAGGGCGTGCATATGCTCTGCGCGTGCGCCGAGTGTAATGCGCCGCCCTTCGCCCAGCGCCATATCGCGCCCAAGCGGTATGTGCAAATCTGCCGTGCTGGATTGCCAAACATCCTCCACAACCACGCCCTCAAACAAGTTCATAGGCGGATAGCCAAAGAAGGTTGCCACTAAGGTTGAGAATGGACGCTCGTAAAGCGTGCTGGCAGTGCCGACCTGCTCAATCTGCCCTTCGTGCATAATGGCGATCCGATCACAGAGCGCCAGCGCCTCATGCTGATCGTGTGTGACGTAGACACCCGTCACACGGTAGCGATTGATCAGGCGTTTTAGCTCAGTGCGTGTTTGCATACGCAGTTTAGCGTCAAGATTGCTCAGTGGCTCATCAAACAAAAAAACCTTCGGATCGCGGGCGATGCAGCGCGCCACTGCCACGCGCTGCCGTTCACCGCCGGAGAGTTGCCCTGGATGTTTATCCAGCAAGGCGCGAAAACCAATGCCCATCACGCGGGAAACTTCACGAACACGCTGTGGAATCTCATCATCACGCTTCCGCAGGCGCAGAAAAAAGCCGACGTTCTCATAGCCGGTCATGTTTGGGTAAAGCGCGTAATTCTGAAAAACAATCCCTACACCGCGTTCGCCGGGCAGCACGCCGTTCATGTCCTGATCATCGTAAGTGATGATGCCTTCGGTCAGCGGCACCAAGCCGGCAATAGCGCGCAGCAGCGTGCTTTTGCCGCAGCCTGACGGACCTAAAATGCCCATCGTCTCGCCGTGACGAATTTCAAGGTTAATGCCATCTAGGGCGTAGCGGCGCGGCACGCCGTTTGGCAGCGGCGGCGGCAGCGCACCAAAAGTGTTGTGTGCAAGTGCCACATGCTCTAGCGAGACGCGCACCTCATACAGGCGGATTGTGGTCATACTGCCACCTCGCAAAGCTAGGGTGCGGCAGTTGGCGTTGGGACGCTAAAGCGCACCGAGTCCAAAATTTCTTGCAGTTGAGCGCGTGCTGCGTTGTATGCCTCAACCGGCTCTACATAGACGTAAAATAGGAAGTTGCGGTTATTGAACCGCGCACCAACGAACCAGCCCGCCGTATCTGGCTCGCCTTGGCACTGCGTGACGCTGTAATAAGTGCCAACGCCTGCCATGCCTGCCACGCTTAGTGGTGTTTGCCCAGTGGTGCCAACATTACAGGTAATATCGATAACTGCGCCTTGCAGCAAGCGCAAGCCATCTGAATAGAGCGACCGTGAGACGAAATCGCCGAGTGGATCAGGTGGTGCGGTCGGCGTGCCTGCCAAAGGCGGGATGGTTGGCGGCGGCGCAATGCTCGGAAAGCCCCACAACACGATCAGCGTGCCAATGCCGCCCTCGCGCAGCGCACCGCGATAGACTGTCACATTCATTGGATAGGCTTCCAGTGCTACACGCACCGGCACCACCTGATAAGCGCCTAGCCAGCCTTCGGGCAGGGCTAGGGTCAGCGGCGGCGGGCTGCCTGCTTGCAGCAGGTTCGGTGTGGCAGCCACTGTGCTGATTGCTGTGGCTGTTTCCACCAAGAGCGGTGAGGTTGCCGTTGGCTGCAACAACGGCGATTCCGTGCTTAGCGGCGTGGGCGAGATTGGTACAGCGGTTGGTAGGCTGAGCGTTGGCGAAGGCGTTAGGCTTGGCAACGGCGTGCGCGTAGGCGATTGTGCGCGGGAAGGCTGCGCTGCGCCTAGCAACATCAGGCACAGCGTGCCGCCCAAAAGGGCGAATGCCGCCATGTATAGGTATTTACTTCCGATAAAACGCCTTATCAGCAGGTTAAAGATCGTCATTGCAGACTCAGCTCATTTCCGAGAATATCGCAGGTGAGTGTACCGCGCTCTGTGGCAAAAGGGCGAGTCGCCCTTGATGTATGCAGGTGCCACAACGCCTGCCCTACGCCTGCCATGCGCTGAGTCGGCGTTTCGCCCTCTTGCAGGGCAAGGCGTGTTAGAATAGGCGTAATGCTAACCGCCGCAGGGAAGTGATGACCATGCAGCCGAATCCACCTTCACGCTACGATGACGCGCCCACTGTGCCGTACCAATCCGCCCAGCCCAATCTGCCGCCACCACCGCCGCCGTATCCCTATATAGTCAAGCGGCGACGGCGACCGTGGCGCACATGGTTGCTTGGGTGTGGCGTTCTCTTTGGCTCGTTAATGCTCTCGATGCTGTGTGGCGGCTTCGTTGTGATTAACGCCATTCTGAACGATTTTGGCGAGCAGGTAGTCGGCAAGCTAGAGGCGGCGCTGCCCAAGCAGGATCAAGCCTTCCAGACGGCGCGCATCCTCGACCGCTACGGGAACGAACTCTACCAGTTGATCGGTGAAGGGCGGCGCACCAAAGTCCGCCTGAACGAGATTTCGCCCTACCTGATCAAAGCAACCATCGCCGTTGAGGATGCTTCCTTCTACGAGAACATCGGCATTGATGTTTCGGCGGTGGCGCGTGCCGGCTTGGGTTATTTCAGCGGCGGTGATAGCGGCGGCGGCAGCACAATCACACAGCAGCTGGTGCGTAACATCGCCTTTGATTACGAATATCGCACCGAACGTTCTGCGCGGCGCAAGCTGGAAGAGATGGCGATGGCGGTCGCCCTGACGCAGCGCAAGACCAAAGCCGAAATCCTTGAGATGTACCTCAACACCATTTACTACGGCAATGTTGCCTACGGTGTAGAGGCTGCCGCACAGACCTACTTTGGCAAGCGCGCTGCCGATCTCAACCTGGCTGAGGCTGCCCTATTGGCAGGCTTGCCGCAATCACCGGCAACGCTCAACCCGTTCGACTCGCGTGCGCTCGATGCAGTTTTGGCGCGCCGCCGCATTGTGCTAGATTTGATGGTTAAAACAGAGGCGATCACACGCGCAGAGGCAGACGCAGCAGCTTCCCAACCGCTGATGTTTGCCAATCCGAACATCAGCTTGAAGGCGCCGCACTTCACGCTCTTTGCAGAGCAAGAGGTGCGCGAACTGCTGCCCGCGCTTAACTTGCCGGATACTTACCTGAACTTTGGCGGCTTGACGATCTACACCACGCTTGATCCGCGTGTGCAGGCGCTGGCAGAGCGTGCCGCTGCCTCGCAAATCGCACAGATTAAGGCAGCGAACAACGCCAACAATGCCGCCGTTGTGGTGCTGAAGCCTGCCACCGGCGAGATTTTGGCGATGCTTGGCAGCGTGGATTACCGTGATGACTCGATTGACGGGCGCGTGAATGTGACTATCGCGCCGCGGCAGCCGGGCAGCGCCATTAAAGCGCTGACCTACGCCGCCGCTATGGAGCGCGGCTTTACGCCAGCAACCGTGCTGTGGGACGTGGAGACGCACATTGGCATTCCCGGCAGCCCGCTGTATTCGCCCGTGAACTACGACCGCACCTTCCATGGCCCTGTGCGCGTGCGCGATGCGCTTGCCAGTTCCTATAACATTCCCGCTGTGCTAACCCTGCGTCAAATCGGTGTGGAGACGCTGCTCAACTTCTCGGCGCGCTTGGGCATTCGCAGCTTAGAACCTGATCCTTCTCGCTACGGGCTCTCACTGACGCTTGGCGGCGGTGAGGTGACACCGCTTGAGCTAGCGCGTGCTTACGGCGTTTTTGCCAATGAGGGACGCCTGATGCCAACCACCTCAATCTTGTGCATCACCAACAGCGATAATCAGATCGTCTACGAGTATGAGGGCGGCTGTGCCGGGCGTCCGCGTGCGGCGATGGCTGAACGCAGCATCACTAACGCAGCGACGGGCAAGGCGGTGCTTGATCCGCGCATTGCCTTCATGATCACCGACATTCTGGCGGATAACAACGCACGGGCGGCAGCCATGGGCGCACGCTCACCCCTGCGGACGGATGGCATCCTCAGCGCGGTGAAGACAGGCACCACCAACAACTTCCGAGATAACTGGACGGTTGGCTACACTAAGAATGTAGTGGTTGGCGTGTGGGTGGGCAACAGCGATAACACGCCAATGCGCGGCACAACTGGCTTGACGGGCGCCGCGCCAATCTGGAATCAGGTCATCACGGGCATTTACGCCGACCCTGCTATCATAGAGTCCCTGAAAGTGCGCGGCACACTGCGCCCAGATGACCTAACGCCGCCCAACGGCTTAGGGCAGGAACGCTTGTGCGCCCTGAACACGGTCACTGAGCTTGCCACAGACTGCCAGCGCGGACGGACGGAGTGGCGGCTCGATTCGCCGCCCTTAGTGCCAGATGCCAATGGTCAGCTTACACCCTCAACCGATCCGCGTTTTGTGCCAACGCCGCCACCCGCCAACGGGCCCGCCATCGAACGGATCGACCCCGGCGTGGTGCGCGCTTGGGCGCAGCCGATTGACCCAAACCTTGCAGCGATGTACGTCTCGAACATCCGCAGCGCACGCGGCGATGCCATGCCGCCGCCGCGTTATTGCCTTGTGCCGCAAGAGGTGCGCGGTCAGGTGAGCAGCGCGCAGCCTTATCTCTTCATTGATGCCTCACCCTTTGAGGATGAGTATGTGTATGCGAGTGCTTACGCCCAAGCACGCGGACTAGCCATTCTGCCGCGCATCGCCTGCGATCAGCAGCTTTTAGCGGCGGCGCCTATCGCCAGCGGCGTAACGGCGATTATCAGCACGCCCGCGGCAGGCGAGACGGTGACCGGCACCGTTTATGTGACCGGCACAGCCGCTTGGGCGCCGGGACAGGCGCTCTACTTCAAAATGGAGATACAAGGCGTGCAGTTCCCAGAGTGGACAACTTTCTCGGAGGTCTCGTATACGCCGGTCATCAACGGCTTACTGGGCAACTTTGGCGCGACGGGCTTAGCAGCGGGCAATTACCAACTGCGGATTGTGATCGTGGGCATGGATGCGAACTATCTGCATATTAGCCCGCCCACGCCTATCTTCATCACAGGGCAGTAGCTCAGCGGCGCATGAGAGCAGGCACAGAGGCGGCATTCGGTATGGGCGCACCTGCCAATGCCGCGCAGATTGCCTCAAAGTCTGCCTTAAGAGCTGCCTCACTAAGCAGTTGATCGGCAATTTTCGTGCAGCCATGCATGACCGTGCTGTGATCGCGTCCGAGTGCCTGCCCAATCTGCGAAAGTGAGGCGTCCGAGAGTTCACGGGCGGCGTACATCGCCATTTGGCGCGCCTGCACCACAATTTTCGTGCGCTTGCGGTTGGCAAGATCGCTCACTGAAAGGCGGTAATGGGCTGCCACAACCTGCAAGACGCGATCTAGCGAGGTGCGCGCCGTCCGCATTTGGTCGGCGCCAAGCGCGTGCAGCACCATGCCTGCCAGTTCTCGCGTCACTGCCTGCGAAGTCAATCCGCTGTAGGAATCAAGCTGATCAATTGCGCTCTGCAAATCGCGCACATTGGTGGTAATGCGCGTTGCCAACAGTTCAAGCACATCCTTGGGCAACGTTATGCCGCGCGCTTTGCTCTTTTCGGTCAGGATGGCGCGCCGCAGCGTCACATCCGGCGGATCGAGGCGTGCGACAGGTCCCGCTTGCAGCCGCGAGCGCAAATCGCCGCTCAAGCGCGCCATATCGCTTGGCAAGCGGTCGGCAGCAAAGACGATCTGGCGCTGACGGTTGCGGAAGGTATCCCAAATAGCAACCAATTCTGCCTGTGTGCTGTCTTTGCCCTCGATAAACTGTGCATCATCCAGCAGAATAGCGTCCGCATTGCGAAATTTTTCGCGGAATTGGCTGTTCTCGCCGCTGCGGATTGCCTCTACTAAGGCGGTGGTGAATTCTGCTGCCGTAAGATAGATCGCGTTCAGGTGGCGCGCCAGCAGCGCGTGTGTAATTGCCTGCAAGAGATGCGTTTTGCCGTTACCCAACATGCCAACAAACAGCGCAGGGCTGTATTTGCCAAGCTGACCGTCGGCAATCGCCTCTGCCAGCAGGTAGGCATAGTCGTTCGCCTCACCGCTGATGAAAGTGTGGAGTGTGTAGGTTGGGTTGAGTGGGCTGCCGCTATGCTGCGCGCTCTGATAACCGTAGTTAAAAAGTGGGCTATCGCTAAAAGCGTTGGTTTCGGGCGGCTGCCACGCCACAAGCTGAATCTCGACCTGACGGCGAAAGATGCTGCCGAGCGTCTGCGTCATGGAATCGAGCAGGTGGCGCTCAATCCAGTCCCGCGCATAGTCGTTCGGCACGGTGATCACGAAGCGCCCGTCTTCATAACCCAATAATTCTGCCCTTCGCAGCCACGTATCGAAGGTGGAACGGTTAAGCTGAACTTGTAACTGACCGAGCGTCGCTAACCACGCATCTTTTGCATTCATGATAATGTATTTGTCTTGTGTATAAATGCACTTTCAGAAGCCTGAACTGACAAAACAGTGAGCGCAGTTTGCTAGGAAAGGGGCGGCAAACAAGCGCGTGAAGGGTACTTCTGCACTGTGCAAAACGCGGTGAAGGGTGTACCGATAGAATACTTTCGATTCTACCTGTGCTTACAGCTAGGGTCAACAAACTTTGAAGACTTTACGGGCTTTTTCAGCAAACCTCAATACTTCGGCGGCTGAATTTGTTTGCTTGGGAATAATACTGCCACAGGTACGGGTTGTCTGCACGGCGAGTCCTATATATAGGGATGCGCGCATTTGTTCGGTGGAATCTTCCATTAAGACGCGATTAAGGGTAGGTCTTTTGTGCAAAATAGCACCAAGTGATGATACAAAAACGCCCTGTACCGTGTGGCACAGGGCGCGGCAACCAAGATTAGGCTGAATAGGCTCAGGCTAGGCGATTTCTTTAGCGCCCACGTTCATCAGCGTGTTGGCATCTAGGCGAATGCCGGGCGCCATGGTGGTTGTGATCACCAAAGAGCGCACAAATGTGCCTTTAGCAGTGGCAGGTTTGGCGCGGCGCAGGGCGTCAATAACTGCCAGCGTGTTCTGGATGAGCTGTTCTTCGGTGAACTGAATCTTGCCCAGCGGCACGTGGATGTTGGCGTGCCTATCGTTGCGGAATTCCACACGCCCAGCACGCGCTTCACGGACGGCGCGCTCAAGGTCTTCTGGGTTCACTACAGTGCCAGCCTTTGGGTTGGGCATCAAGCCTTTACGCCCTAGCACCTTGCCCAGACCGCCGACCTTACGCATCATATCTGGCACGGCAATCGAAACATCGAATTCCGTCCATTCTTCCGTGCGGATTTTGTTGATCATCTCATCGCCCGCGACGTAATCGGCGCCGGCTGCCTCAGCATAACGGGCTGCTTCACCTTCAGCAAAGACCAGCACGCGCACCGTCTTGCCCAAGCCTGCTGGCAGCAGAACCGTAGTACGCACCTGCTGATCAGATTGGCGCGGATCAATGCCAAGCCGTCCATGCAGCTCAACCGTCTCATTGAATTTGGCGAAGGCAATTTGCTTGAGCAGTTTTACAGCTTCTTCGAGGCTGTATTGGCGCCCGTGAACAACCTGCTTCTTCGCCTCTTGATATTTCTTACCGTGATCGGTCATCGTTTTTACTCCATGTAGTCATGACGAGCCTTGTGCGGCTCTGCTACGAAATAATGCGGGATGGTTTAGTCTACGACCTTGATGCCCATATTGCGCGCCGTGCCTTCGATCTGACGCATGGCTGCCTCAATATCGTTGGCGTTCAGGTCAGGCATTTTGATCTCAGCGATCTCGCGTATCTGCTTGCGCGTTACCTGCCCAACTTGCTGTTTGTTCGGCGTGGCAGAGCCTTTTTGAATGCCTGCCGCACGGGTCAGCAAGAAGGAGGTGGGCGGGCTTTTCAGGATGAAACGGAATGAGCCATCGCTGAAGATCGTAATTTCGGCGGGAATAATATCGCCGACGCGGTTAGCGGTGCGGGCGTTGTATTCCTTGCAAAATCCCATCAGGTTAATGCCGTGCTGTGCCAGCGCGGGTCCGATGGGTGGTGCAGGGTTTGCCTTACCCGCCGCAATAGAAAGGGTGACGACTGCTTTGACTTTCTTAGCCATGTTGTATAAACCTCATCTCAAGATGTACGAACAGGACGTTTCAACGTCCCTCCATCAACTTTGGACAGTGTGACCGCCCAAAAAACGGGCGGAAGCTGCCTCCGCCCATCCCGCCAAACCAAGTTGTGGCACGCCGTGCTTAGGCTTTTTCGACTTGCAAAAAGTCCAGTTCCACAGGCGTTTCACGCCCGAAGAACGAGACCATCACGCGCACCTTGCTCTTATCAAGGTCAATGTTATCCACAATGCCGTTGAAATCGTAGAACGGTCCGTCCACAATACGGACTTTATCGCCCTGCTTGAAGGTGACCTTGACTTTGGGCGCTTCGGTCTCCATGCGGCGCATAATCTGTAAAACTTCTTCAGGGCGCAACGGCGTAGGTTGGTTATTCATGCCCACAAAGCCCGTCACGCCGGGTGTGTTCCGCACCATGAACCAGCTTTCCTTGTCCATTTTCATCTCGACAAGGATATAGCCGGGAAAAACGCGGCGCTCTACCGTGCGGCGCTTGCCTTCGCGCACCTCGATCTCTTCTTCGGTCGGCACGATAATGTCGAGGATTTTATCCTGCATACCGAGCGTTTCGCGGCGCTGTTCAATGACTTGGCGCACCTTGTTCTCGTAGCCCGAATAGCAGTGAACGACATACCACTGTGGTGTATCATCCTCATGGATGACGATCTGCTCACCTTCGGCGTTAGTGCCGATCACAACACGGTCAGAAATCTCCGCGCCTTCCGCCTCAGCGTCATCTTTCTTGCGGCGCGTAGTGGGACGTTTGCGCGCCCCTTTTTTGGGCGCGGCATCGCCGCTGTCTTCCTCTTCCAATTCATCCAGATAGACCGGCGTTGGGTCGTACTCTGGGTCTTCGTAGCGTGGGCGTGGTCTGCGCGGTGGCATACCTCACTCTATCCTATTTCCAAACAAACGATCCTTGAAAAGCCACAAGCCCGCAACCAGTACCACAAGGACAAGCGTAAGGATAGTGGCGAACGTAGAATTATCAGCAATTTCCGTGGTGAGGAAACCGAAAAAGAAGCTGACAGCGCCCAAGAAAATTGAGGCAATAATGGTGACTGCTAACACAATACGCGTTAGACGGTTGATCTCTTCGCGGGTGGGCCACGCCACTTTGCGAAGTTCAGCATTCACCTCACGAAAATATTCGCGCACATTCTGCACAAAGCGCACCACAAAGTTACGGCTGCGCGGTGCTTCCTCGCGCTGGCTTGGCGTAGGACGGTCTTTGCGGGTGACGGTTGCAGCACTCTCGCCCGTCTCTAGGATGCCGCGTTTTGCCTGACGGCGGCGGCGACTATCCGAAACGGCGGGCGTGGCAGCTTGTTCTTCTTCCCGATCGTCCAATTCGGTCTCGATCAGGTCTTCATCTTCGGTATCCGAACGACGTGCGGCGGTGCGTGCCATATCGTAACAATCCTCCTGAAAAACGCGCATTTTCTAGAGATAAAACACCGTCCTGGCGACGGTGTTTTGCGGCATAAAGCACTCTGGCAGGGGAGGCAGGACTCGAACCCGCAACCAACGGTTTTGGAGACCGCTACTCTGCCAATTGAGCTACTCCCCTAGTTCGTAGGCAGCCTATGCGTGCGCCACTGCTGCCTAACTTTATAATACCTTATCTTGTTTCCCGATGCAAGGTGTGTTTGCGGCAAGTGTTGCAAAACTTCTGCAACTCAATCCGATTCGGATCGTTGCGGCGGTTCTTGTAACTGGTGTAGTTGCGCTCTTTGCAATCCGTGCAGGCGAGGTGAATGACTTGACGCACATCTTTCTTTGCCATGGCTGTTACTCCGTAAAAGGGCGGGAGCAAACTGCCCGCCCTGCTTGTCAGTTATTCTCTAACCTAGTCTAGGACTTCGGTGATGATGCCGGCGCCGACGGTCAGACCGCCTTCGCGGATGGCGAACTTCGAGCCTTTTTCGAGC
>DAOUBW010000051.1:0-42033 GCA_034432555.1 Anaerolineae bacterium | reverse complement strand
CAATTATCTGCCACTGTGTTTCGGTCAATTCATGTCGTCGCTTCATGCTTCAGAGTATACTTTATCTTTTGCAGACACACTCTAATGGCAGCGCTTCTCTTTGGTGGTTTGGCAGTTGGCAGCCCTGCACTTGCTAACCACGAGTGGGAATTTGATTCCATGACCTGTGTCGGCGGCACTATCTTCATTGAGGCGCGCCATATCCTTGACGAAAGTCTGCCCGGTTTGTGGGTGGATGTCTATGTGAACAGTGTCTATTTAACTACTGTTGAATTTTACGACGACTCCGTGCCGCAGCCGCTTGGCAACTACACCCTCACCTACTCAAATGCTGCGTTTGTGGTAGGTGCAACTGTATCTCTTCCAGGGTTCGGAGTCAGTGCGATTTGCGTTGCGCCAACGGTGGCGACGCCCTTGTTTGCGGGCAAGCCACTGCCCGCCGGTGCCAATTTGGTGTTGTTCCTGGGCGACGAGGCAATTCTTGACAACCCCAACGGCAACCGCATCGGCTTGGTGATGAAGACCTGCAAGACCGAGTTCCTGGTCGCAGTTAGCCCCAATGGCAAATGGGGACAGCTCTATCAGCAGGGCGGTTGGGTCTCGCTGGCAAACATCCTCGATGTGCCAGAGGCATACGGGCAACCCGTCTTCCCGATTTACCCGCCGTGCGTTGGCAAATAACACTTCCAGTCGGCTAGGCTAGGTTTAGTGTGAGCGAGGGATTGCCTCGCTCACGCTGTTTTAGGTATACTTCGGTGCGTTGCCTTTCTAAGAGTTGAGATCGTGCTGCGCTTTAGCCTTCGCCTGAATAACGATCTGCCCGTGCGGGAGTACGTGCGCCTTGCCCGTGCTGCTGAGGCAGCTAATTTCGATCAGTTTTGGGTGAGCGATGATCTGTTTTTGCGCGCTGCCTCGGTCATCCTCTCGGCAGTGGCGGTTGCCACCCAGCGCATTCAAATCGGCACGTGCATTGTTAATCCCTACACGCTGCACGCCGCAGAAATGGCGATGATGGCAGCCACGCTCGATGAACTTTCAGGCGGGCGCTTCAATTTAGGCATCGCAGCCGGCGCGGCGCAGTTCCTAAAGTGGGTGGGCATTGAGCAAACGCGACCGGTTGCCGCCCTGCGCGAGACAATGCACGCGCTGCGGCTGCTCTTTCGCGGTGAGCGCGCCGCGTTGGATGGGCAGTTTTTGCGCTGGACGGACGAGGCGTATCTGCGTTTTGTGCCGCTGCGCCGCCACATCCCGATTTATGTGGGCGCCCTCAGCCCAAACATGCTGCGCCTGACAGGCGAACTTGCCGATGGCGGCTTGCCGCTGCTTTTTCCGCCGGAACACTATGCCAGCATTCTACCTTATGTGCAGGAAGGCTTGGCACAGGGCGGACGGGCGCTCGAAAGCCTTGATTTGGCAGCCTGTGTATGGTGCAGCATTAGTGAGGATCGCGCTGCGGCTGAGGACGCGCTGCGCGAGAAGATCGCCTACTACGGACACGCACTCAGCCCGTTGATCTGGGAAGCGCTCGGCGTGCAGGCTGCCGATTTCGCGCCAATTGAGCAGGCGGCAATGGTCGAGGGCGATTTGAAAAAGGCAGCTGCGTTAGTGACGCCGCCTATGTTGCGAATCGGTATTTTGGGCGGCGCACGCGATCTGATTGAGCGCCTAGAAGGGCTGGTTGCGCTTGGTGTACGCCATTTGAGCTTAGGTCCGCCGCTGAGCGATGATCCCTACAAAATGATTGAACTGGTCGGGCGTGAAGTTATTCCACACTTTCGGCGCTAGGTATCCACCTCATCGGTAAGCCACGCGCTCAGAATTTCCCGCGTGCTACGGAAGGCAACTTCGGGCAAGGTGTGGCGCGTGAACCACTGTGCGTCGGCGGCATCATCTGCTGCGCATAGTTCGCCACCGATCACGCTTGCCTCATAGACGATCACAATCACATTGTCATAAAGCACATCCAGCAGGCGCGTGATGTGGACTTGCAAGCCGGTTTCCTCGCGGACTTCACGCACAGCAGCAATTTTAGGGTCTTCGCCGCGATCCACATAGCCGGCGGGCAGTGCCCATTTGCCACGCTCAGGCTCGCCGCCGCGCAGCACTAACAGCACTTGGTCGCTCATCCGAACAAAGACTGCGACTGCCACTTTCGGATCATCAAACTGCACATAAGTGCAAGTAGGGCAAGTAAAGCGCTGCTTGCCAAACACCTGACTGAGGTGCATGAGCGTGCCACACCGCCGACAATAACACGGTTGTGAGAGATCGCTCATGTGCGCGCCCTGAAGGTGCCAATCAGGTACAGCACACCACCGATAATCAACAGAATGATGCCCACCACGCTAATCAGGCGCGCTGTTGGCGAGATCACTTCTGAAGGTGTCGGTGTGACCTCTGGTTCTTCGGTGGCGCCTTGCATTGGGCTTGCTGTGGCGGTTGGCAGCGCCAACTCACTAGCACCTGCTGCATCAGCCTCTTGCACGGTATCTGCCGCGGCGGGTGTTTCGGTTGCCATCAGCAAGGCGATCTCAGGGAAAGCGGTCTGTGTGGGCATAGCGCGCTGAGTCATTTCGGTTGCCTCAAAGGCGGGCATGGCAGTTGCCATGATCTGCATAGTGGCTGTTACGCCCAACGCTGCCCTTGTCCGCTGTTCGGTGGGCGCCGCGCTGAATGCCTCAGCCGTGGCAGGTATGGGCGATGCTGCCGCTGGCGAAATAGCGCTGGCGGTAGCACTAGGTTGTACTACGATCAGCATGGCAATAGTCGGTGTCGGTGTAGCAGAATCGCGCAGGGCAAGGGTCGGTTGTAGGGCAACGCCACTGCTGGCAGGCGATTCAGGCGGCGCGCTGAGCAGCACACCGAAGAAGATCAACAACGCGGCAGCGGCGGCGCTCAGGCTGCCTAGGGTGCGCAGCACGCCAGCGCGAGACCACCACGCTTTACGCGCATACAGGGCAGGGTCTAGCGTGAAGTTGCGCGGCGGCTGAAGGGTTGGCACGGCACGCAGTGTGGCACGTAGCGCACGCAGATCGTCTAGCTGAGCCCGCAGATCAGCCGCCTCGGCAAGGCGTGCCTCAAGTGCCTCGCGCTGGCGTGCTGAAAGCGCACCGTCGAGGTAGGCAGAGAGCAGATCAAATTCTTCGGGTGCTTGCGGTGGCATCATGGCGTCTCAGCTTCGTCCTTCTGCTCAAAAAGACGGTTGGCGTTGGGCAAAAGTTCCCGCACGGCGCGCAGGCAGTCGCGCAATTTGTGGCGCGCACGGCTCAGGCGCGATTTCACCGTGCCAAGCGAAAGGTTAAGTGCGATGGCAATCTCATCATAGGCGTAGTCTTGCACATCGCACATAATCGCCACGGTGCGGAAGGTAGGCGGCAGTTGGTTCAGGCAGTCCTGAATGGCATCACTTAAAGCATGGCGCACCGCCACTTGCTCAGGGCTATCTTCAGGATCGCTGATGAGGGCGGGCTGATCGGCTGCATCAGCCCGCCCATTAGCAAGGTCATCCAGCGAGAGTGATCCACGCCGCCGACGGCGCAGCTCATCATAACAGGCGTTGGTCACAATGCGTGCCAACCATGCCCGAAAATTGCTGCCGCGAAATTGGTGCAAGTTCTTGAAGGCAGAGATGAACGCCTCTTGTGTGACATCGGCAGCAGCGGCGGTATCGCTCAGTAGCCGATAGGCAAGGTTATACATGCCCGTCTGATAGCGCAACACAAGGCTGTTAAATGCCTGTACATCGCCGCGCTGTGCCTGTGCAATCAGGCTGAGGTCGTCTAAATCAGGGTTGGGATCGCTCATAGCTGCCATACTGGTGTGCCATCGCCGCGCATAACTCTAGCGCAGAAAAAGCAGTTTGCCCAACCTGCATTCAAAGCACTCTAGATGTGCTAAGATAGTGGTGCATTCAGCAAGCCCGTGAGGAAGTTTTAAGATGACCCGTGTGCCACCGAACACACCACCCACCAAAGCCAACCTGCTGCACTTCATCGCGGAAGGTTGGGAGGATTTCACCAGCTATATCGCCACGCTCAGCGAATATCAGCTTACCGTGCCAACCGATCTTGCCGGCTGGACGGTGAAGGATCACATTATGCACCTTGCCATGTGGGAAAATGGCGCTAATGCAGTGCTGAACAGGCAGCCGCGCCTAGTGGCGATGGGCGTTGATTCGGAAACATGGCTACCCACGGATGAGATCAACGCACGCATCCAACGACGCTTTATCGGCTTGCCACTGGAAGATGTGCTGAATACCTTTCAGGAAGTCCATACGCGGCTGATGGCAACCTTAGAAGTCATTGCTGAGGCTGATCTGATGCTGCCCTATCGGCACTACGTTCCCGGCTCACAGCGTGATGATCCCGTCTTTTATTTGATTGTGGGCAACACCTTCGAGCATTACGATGAACACACGCCTTGGATTCAGGCGATTGTGGCACAAAGCGCTTAACGCATCCCTCAGTTTGAGGCAGCTATGGCAGTGTGCGGCGTGCCTCACTCCGCCTCACTCCAAGCAGCTGGGCAGATCGCGTACATCCCGCGCCCAGGATTGCCCATAGAAGGCAAGGTAATCGGCGGCGTGTTCCGTCCAGTATGAAATGTCATGATCACCGACGGGGTAAAGCGTGAAAGCCACATTGATGCCGCGCTCCGTCAGCGTATCAGCAAATTCCGCCGTTGTCTCCCATACACTATCCTGCCTGCCCACATCTACCCAAATGCGCGGCTGCGCGCCCGGCGGGAACGTGATACTGCGCGCTAACAGCAATGGATTAACAGTCGGTGGTGCGTTATCTTCATAAAGTGCAGGGCTGTGCGCGCCGACCGCACCAAACACACTCGGATTCCGAAAGGTGATGCTGAGCGCCCAAAACGCGCCGCGTGAAAAGCCGCCAATGGCGCGCCCTTCGCGGGCGTTCCAGGTGCAGAAGTTCTTCTCAACGGTTGGCAGCAAATCATCAAGGATAACGCTCTCCCAAGAGCGCGCTGCTGCGAAAATATCGGCGTCTGCCAGTTCGGCACCGCCGGGCATGATCAAGATCATCGGTGGGACTTCGCCTGTTTGCAGAGCAGATTCATAAGCGCGCTGCACACCAAATGCCGTCCAGTCGCGGTGATCGCCACCTTGCCCATGCAGCAGCACCACAAAGGGATAGCGCCGCTGTGTTTCGGCATAGCAGGGCGGCAGATAGACACGATAGGGAAAATCGCGGCGGGCAATCTCACTGAAGAAGGTTAGATCAATAGTCTGTCCACGTTGATCGGTGCAGAGGTAGGGCGTCGCTGTCGGCGGGAAGGTTGGCGTTGGTGTGGGTGTGATGGTTGGTGTGGCGGTGGCAGTTGGCGTTAGGGATGGCACCGCCGTTGGTGGCACAGGTGTGGCAGTTGGCGTGCGCGCCGCACGCTGCAAGGCGGCAGCGGTTGGGTCGGGCGCTAAGGGATCGCACGCCGTGAAGGCGATCAGGGCGCACAGGCTGATGAAAAGGCGTTTAGGGATCATGCTGAAAAGTATAGCGCAGCTTGCACCCGAACGCAGCACACGCTATGCTCAAAGTGCATAACACATTTTAGGATTTGCACCGAACTATGGCATATGGCACACGCTCACATACCCTTCGCAACCCACAGGCTGTCGCTTGGGCAGTGCTGCTTAGCAGCTTTGCGGCACTGTGCCTGATTGTGGCAGTTGGCACCGCTGGCGCGCATTGGTTTTTCTTTGAATCACAAGTGGAGATGACCATCCGCCTGACGGTCAGCAAAGGGCGCGTTGACCTCACGCTGCCTGATGGCAGCCCTGCCAGTGCTGCACGGCAAGATTTCCCTGAGCCAAACGCAGTCGTGCAGGTGGATAGCGCCTCGCAAGGCTATCTCACCTTTGAGGATAACTATTCCAAACAGTTGATTGCCACCGTCTTTCTGATGCAGGGCAGCAGCCTGACCATTGAGCGCGCTGCCCGTCCGCGCTTTGAATGGAGTGCGGCACCCTATACGATCCGTCTGCGGAATGCTGTCGGGCGCTTTTATGTGGATATTCCGCCAGATGTGACGCGGGCAATCATCTTGGAGGTTGAAGCTGAGCCAGGCGTTGCCCAGTTCAGCAGGCAGGGCAACTTCCGCTTGTACAGCAGCAGCCAACAAATGGATTTGCACGCAGACAGCGGTACTGCCGCACTCAATGCACCAAGTGGCGAGCAAAGCACCATCAGCGTTGGGCAGATTGGCACGTTGCTGCGTGAGCCGCGCAGCGTTGGCACGCTCATCAGGCGGACGAGCCACTTTGAACTGCTGAACGCCGATTTTGGTGATAGCAGCGATATTGGCAACAATCCGGCGTTGCCTTTCGGATGGGCGTGTACTAGCCGTGCCAACCGTCCGAACGAACCGCAAGGCAGCTTTGTGCGCTTTCTGTATGAGTATCAGGTGGCGCTCAACATGCAGCGCAAAGGGCAGGGCTTGGATCACGCCGAGACAAGCTGCCAATACACCTTTAGTGAAGAGAACGACACGTTGCTCACCATTCCGCGCCGCAGCTTGAAAGGCTACGATGCGCTAATCATCCGCGCTCGCGTCCGCATTCGCGCCCAAGACGTAACGACCTGCGGCATTCAAGGCTCAGAATGCCCGATCATGATCCAACTTGACTATCTGGGCGAGAACAACGCGCCGGAAAGCCCGCAAGTGTGGCGGCACGGCTTTTATACGCTGCGCCCGCCCACCGACGAAAATCCGACCAGTTGTGATACCTGTTTGCAGGAACACGAGAAGATCAACGCTGATACATGGTACATCTACGATTCGGGCGATCTGTTCAGGCTGCTGCCTGCTAACCGCAAACCAGAGAGCATCCTACGCTTGCGCGTCTATGCTTCTGGACATGCCTATGAGGCAATCGTTGCCGATTTGCAGATCATCGGTGGGCGCAAGGCACAGCCCTAGCTGCCCAGCGCACCCAGCGCCAACCCAATGGCAAGCGCTGTCGGTGCGCTGACGAACTCGCCCGCCCGCCAGCGCCGACGCACTTCTGCCATAGGCAGCACATGCACGCTCATCTCGCCCACATCGCCAGAGTTTGAGGGCGCCACGATCTGTGCGCCCTGTGCCAAAAAGACGTGCGCCCAACCGCAGCCACGGTTGGCATCCATCACATAGCGCCCTAAAAACTGCCAGTGTTCCGCCACAGCGCCGCCTTCTTCCAACAGTTCGCGGGCAGCAGCTGCCTGTGGCTGTTCATCGGCTTCTATATGCCCTGCCGTCAGCTCAAGGGCGTACTCGCCGATGACCTGACGGTACTGCCGCACAAAGATCACGCTGCCATCTGCCAACACAGGAAAAGTGATCACGAACGGCGGCAAGTCTACTTGCAACCAATTCGTGATCACGCGCCCATCTGGTAAGCGCAGATCAAGATCATAAGCGCGGGCGAACGGCGAACGGTCTGCCACAAGGCGCTTATCTAGGACGTGCCAACGCTGCTGATCAGCCATGCTAGTAACGTCCGCCGCGTGGTCGGTTGCCGCTGAGGTTCGGCGGCAACGTGCGCCCTTGCGAGCCAGTGCCACCGCGCCGCATCAGGTTGCCGCCTTCCCGCCGTGCGCGCTGCACATCCGACTCATGCTTGAGCAGAACGGTGAGCGTTGTTTCAAGCGTCCGCTCATCTAGCGAATCGGCGTTGAGCATGACCAGCGCCTTCGCCCAGTCCAGCGTTTCTGCCACGCTAGGGTGCTTTTTCAAGTCCATATGGCGCAAATTCTGCACCACATCTACCACCTGCTGCGCGATGCGTGCGTTCAGCTCTGGCACGCGCATTCGCACAATACTGAGTTCTTCGTCATGGGCGGGATAGTTGATCGAGAGGTACAAACAGCGGCGCTTCAGTGCTTCAGAGAGTTCACGGGTGTTGTTGCTGGTCAGGATCACCATCGGCTGATGCTTGGCGGTCAGCGTGCCAAGTTCGGGGATAGAGACCTGAAAATCGCTCAGCACTTCCAGCAGGAACGCCTCAAATTCGGCGTCGGCACGGTCAATTTCGTCAATGAGCAGCAAGGCGGGTTCCGGCGAAACGATAGCGTCCAGCAGTGGGCGCGGCAGCAAAAAGCGATCCGAGAAGAAGACGTCTTCTTCGGCAGCCAGCCGATCTGCCGCCTCGGTTAGGCTGCCTGCATCGCGCAGCAGGTCTTGCAGCTTATCGCGCAGCAGTTGGGTATAGAGCATTTGCTTGGCATATTCCCACTCGTAGAGCGCTTTCTTTTCGTCCAATCCCTCGTAGCACTGCAGACGGATCAGGCGGCGGTTGGTCGCTTTTGCCCATGCCTTGCCCAGTTCTGTTTTGCCAACGCCAGCAGGTCCTTCGGAGAGGACGGGCTTGCCGAGCTTTTCTGCCAAAAACAGCACCGTGGCAATTTCATCAGAGGCGATATACTGCTGCTGCCCAAGTGCGGTGATCACCGCACGGGTATCGTTAAACATAGGGACTCCTATTCAAACCATGTGAAAGTTGCGTGGGCAAAGGGATTTCTGCCAACGGATGAGGGAAACATGATGTTCTAGGTGCAGATGCCTATACGCATAGCCCGCCTATAGGGTGAATTGTAGCACGAGTTGCAAAGATGCGGCAAAAGTGCGGTATGCTTGATGGGCCAATTTCAAGACAATGCAGATAAGGAGTATTGCCCGCACATGGGTAAAATTCATGATGTGCTGGTGAAAAAGCTGATCACACACAGCGATGATCGCGGCTATCTGCGCGAAGTGCTGCGCGAAGATGACAACCTGCTGCGCCGCTTTGGGCAGACCACCGTCACCAAGACGTATCCGGGTGTGATCAAGGCGTTCCACTGGCATCAGCAACAGGATGACATCTGGTATGTGGCAAGCGGCATGGCGCGTGTTGTGATGTATGATCGCCGCCCCGAATCACCCACCTACAAAGAGACGATGGTTGTCTACGCCGGTGAAGATAATCCTGTCTCGATCCTGATTCCGTGCGGTGTGGCGCATGGCTACCAGGTGTTGGGCAACCAACCTGTGTTATTGTTCTACACCGTCACACACAGCTACAATGCCAGCGCGCCGGATGAGCAGCGCATCGCCTTTGATGATCCCGACATCGGCTTTGATTGGTCAATCCAAAATCGCTAAGGTGGCAGCTGCGGCGCGTGCAAGACGCACCACTTCGGTATGGAAGCGCGAGAGCGGCGGCAGTGGCTCATCACGGGCAAACCAGCGGTAGTCCAACAGCTCCCCACTCAGACGGATCGGGTGATCGCCTTCGGGTAAACGGCACAGATATGCTACATCCAGGTGGTGGGGCAATAAGTGCGAACGGGCGATCACCAACGGCTGGATAATCTGCACAGGCAGCGCGGTTTCTTCAAGCAGTTCGCGGCGGACGGTCTCATCAGGCGTCTCACCGCGATCCATGCCGCCGCCGGGCAAGCCCCACGGCGTTTTGGGATGGAAGACATGCTCCACCAGCAAAAGCTGCCCATGTGCGTTGAAGACTGCACCAACCGCGCCAACGGTCACATGGGCATGAAAGAAGCGCGTGAAGCGCAGCGGAAGATGCACCAACCACGGCGCACGCCGCAAGAGGTTGGCTAAGCGGCGTGCCGTCATTGATTGAAGTTCGGGTCTATAACAGTCTGCCCTTGCGGCATGTTTGGCACGTTTTGCGTTGTGCCAGTCCGCACGCCAAAAGTGAGCGTGATCTGCCCAATGCGGATCTTATCGCCAGGGTATATCACGCGCTTTTCGCCAAACCGCACAATGCTGCCATTCAGGTAAGCCGGGTTATGCTCGGCAAGGCTTTCGATGTAAAACTGCCCCTGATCTTCAGTCACCCGTGCATGATAGCGTGAGACGCTCTTAGCACCTTCGTAGCTCTCTAGGTTGACTGCCAGCAGTTCACGGCTGGCGGGATTGTTCTGATCAGGGCGACCGATGATGGCGGGCTGAAACTCGATGTTGAACATCTCGCCACGTGAATCTTCACGGAAGTATGGGCGTTTGCTGGTGGTGAACAGAATGCGCGAGGCGCCGCCGCCGATAGCAGCCTCACGGCGCGGCACACGGCGTTCCCGCGTGAAGACGAGGCGTTCACCGGTCTTAACGCCCTGCTGCTCTAAGGTTTTCTCGCCATCCAGCACTCTGCCGCTGCTCTCAATTCGCAAGGCGTAGAGGGCATCTTCGGGTAAGTTGAACTCTTTGAGGGTTTCCTCGATCAACGTCCGCACGGGCAAGTTTTCACGCACAGAGGCTTCTTGCTCAGCGTTATCGAACAAATCAGAGGAAATCGTCACTACTAAGCGTGTCATAGCCGATTCTCTTTTCGCCTTTCAGGGTTTGGTTCAGTTTGCATGAGCCGTTGTTTGGGCGGTGAGTGTTTGCTCACCGCCCAAGCGATCTAGTCGCCACTCTGCGGTTTCACGACGGTTTCAGGGGTAGCCAGTGCGCCTTCTGCGCCGTTACCACCACTGCCATTACCGCCAGCCGCCGCAGCCTTCTTCTTTGCCTCTGCCTCTGCCTTGCGGCGATCAATTTCCTCTTGCGTCAGCTTGACTGCCACCGGCTTCGGTGCAGCGGTCGCGGCAGCTTCCAATTCCTTCTCCAAGTCCTCAACGCTCTTTTCAGCGGTGACGGCGGCGGCGGCGGACGCAGCGCGATCTTTCTCCAACTGAGCAAGGTCAACATCCGGCGCTTGGGCAGCGCGGCGTGCCAACTCGTCAGCGGTGATGGCGAGGTTAGCTGCCACCGCCGCAAGCGCGGCTGCCACAGGCTGCGCCTCTGCCGCTTGGCGGAGTTCAGGCACCAGATCGGCAAGCCACCGAGCGCGTGGGCGGGCGCTGTACTTGGCACAAATTAACTCTACCCAGCGGTCGAGCGCCTCTTCCATCGTCGCATCACTGTCATCCTGCGGTGTGGCAACCTGCATTAGAATAGCGCGATTGCTGCGGACGATGTAGCCACGTCCGGGTGGGAATTCCTCTGTGCTGGAGCGCAGGCGCGCACCGAGCGAGTTCGCCGATTCACCGCTATCCAAGCCGAGTGCGTAGCGCGACTCCAGCGCACGGCGCAGGAAATCATCCTGACCGCGCATGATGCTGGACGAACCACACAACACCGCATGGAAGCCATCCGGTCCGTACTTGTTCGCTAGGGTGGCTAGGTCGCTCAGAATGCTGCCGCGGCTGAAGGTGCTGCCGAAATCATCGTAGTTATCAGCGATGAAGAACACTTCACGCAGCGGATGCCCTTCGCGCTTTTCTTCGGGAGTCTCAAACTCCACGCGCAGGTTGGCGATTGTTTGCGCCATTTCCTCAGGCGTAGAGACGGTTGCCACCACATGTGGCAGTTCGGCAAGGTTATGCTTGCTCTGCCGTCCACCATAGCGGAACAGCCGCTGGCGCAAGTCCACCAACACCAGCATCACCTCTGAGGGATCATAGAGCGCGGCGGTGGCAAGCGCCCACGTCCGCAGGGCGGTAGTCTTGCCACTGAGTGGCGGTCCGATGATCACGAAGTGCGGACCGCGTGCTTGCAGGTCGAAGGCGGCTGGCTCAAGGTTGGTATCCTCAATGCCGATCAGCGCTTCCGTTGCCGCAGAGCGCGGGCGATCTGGCAGCACCGTGCTGAGCGGGATTGCCTTACGCAGAATGTCAATGCCCGAAGGACGTGGGCGCGCTGCCCATTTATTCGCCATGACTTCAATAATCTGCGCTAGCTTCTTGCTGTCGTCCAGCTTACGGATTTCCTGATCCTCTTGGGTGAGGCTCATCGGCACGGCAATTTGCATTTCAAGGATTTGCTTGTTGTGGACAAGGAAGCCGCGGCCTGGGTCTTGCGGCACGCCCTGCACACGCCCGATGACATTCATGTACTCGGAAGCGTCGTTCACCTTGAGTGCGTAGCGTTCGGTGAACAGGTTAAACAGTTTGGTCGTAAAGACGCCTGAAGCATCTGCGGTGACGACAAAGTAAACACCGTTGGCGCGCCCATCCCGAATGACGCTGATCAAGTCAGGCAGCAGTGGCTCATAGTTCTCACGGAACTCGGCAAAGTTATCAATGACGATCAACATCGCGGGAATTGCCCGATCTGGGTTGGCAGCGTTGTAGTCCATGATGCTATCAGCACGTGCCTTGCTCAGCACATCGCGGCGGCGCTCAATCTCGCTGGCGGCGCGCCGCAGCAGACGTTGAATGCGCTCATCTTCACCAGAGTTGATGGTTGGCGCGCTCACGTGCGGCAGTTCATTCAGCACGCTCAAGCCCTTACCGCCCAAGTCCATCACATAGACATGCAGTTCGTCGGGCGAGTGGGTGGCAGCCAACGCCATCACAACGGTGCGGAGGAAGAATGTCTTGCCCATGCCCGATGCGCCGATGATCACAACATGCCCTTTGGTCAGGTCAAGGTGCAGCGGCAGTTGGGATGCCTCTAGCGGGTTATCCACCAAGCCGATGTTGGCACGCATTCCGTTTTGCTTCCAATCTATACCTTTCCAGTCTCCGCGCCCATCCAACCATTCGATCATGGCAGGGCTTAGCGGCAAGAGTGGGTTCGGTTTGCGCTCGCCTTCCAAACCGGTTTGGTCAAGGGTGAGGCGGATTGGCAGCGGATCAGGGTAGGGCTTGGGCTGCGGCTTCACTTCCTCGTTTTCCTCTGCCATGCGCTTCATGATGGCGGTCAGGATGTTGGAGAGGAACAGTTCGTCGGCAGCATCTTTGTCTTCGCGTTCGTGCGCCAAGAAATCGGGCAGCGTGCCGTCGTAAGGTCCACCGGCGCGGGCAACTTGCATCAGTTCGAGGTTATCGTTACCGACCTGCAAGAAGGCACGTCCGGGAATGTTATTGGGCAGGAAGGCGGCATCGGCGCGCTTGAGCAGCTCTTTAGAGTCGTCGCCCGTCTCCACACGCAAACAAATACGCCATTTGATGTTGGAGCGCATTTGGTCAGTCACCACGCCAGCAGGGCGCTGCGTTGCCAAGATCAGGCAGACGCCGAGCGCACGTCCCAAGCGCGTGATCGAGTCGAGGTTGCCCTTGAACTCTGGATTTTCCTTCACCATTTCGGCGAATTCGTCCACAATCACGAACAGGAACGGGAACGGCTCACGGCGCTCATGCAGGTTACGGCGGCGGTAGTCCACAACGTGCTTGGTCTGCGTGACAGCCAGCAGTGCCGAACGGCGGTTCATTTCCGCCTTCATAGCGGTGAAGGTGCGTGCGCCTGCCAAGCCTTGCAGGTTGGTCACGATATCGACAGCGTGCGGCAAGCCGTTGAACGGATCGAAGGCGCTACCACCTTTGTAGTCTGCCAAGATGAAGTTGACCACACTCGGATCGTAGCGCATGGCAAGCCCTGCCACGACCGTCAACAGCAGTTCGGATTTACCAGAGCCAGTCGTGCCGGCGACCATGCCATGCACACCGTCAATCTGCTGGTCAAAGATGAGTGAGCGCACTTTGTTGCCCGTCACCAAGCCAACAGGCGCTTTCAGCCATTCAGCGTTTTCAGGTTTGCGGCTTTCGCGCCACCACTCTAGGATCGGGAAATCCAGCACGGATTTGTATTCGCGCTTGTCGAGGAACTCGAAAAGCTGCATCAGCGAGAGTTGGCGGACTAGGTCAACGCTCTGCGGCACTGGACGTTCGCCCCAAGCCTCTTGCATAATCGCCACGACCTTTGCCAGCTTCTTGGTGGCATCCAAGCCCTGCTTGGCTTCTTCTTCGCTCACGCTGAGCGGCTGCGCCACCTGCATTTCCAGCGGTTCGTTATCCACAGGGATAAAGCCGCGCCCCGGAATATCGGGCAGGTTGGGCATGTTACGCCCAACGATCATGCCGTATTCAGAGGCATCCGTCAGCTTGAAGGTGAGCCGCGTCGCAAACATATTGTAGAGTTTGCTGGGCAGCGCGCCGATCTGCTGCGTGGTCACCATAAAATGAATGCCGTTGGCGCGTGCATCGCGCACGATAGCGGTCAGTTCGGGTAGCAGGTTCTCATAGTTCTCGCGGAACTCGGCAAAGTTATCAATCAGCACCAGAATGGCAGGCAGTGCCTTATCGGGATACTGTGCATTGAAGATTGCCAGATCGTCGGCGCGGGCTTGGCTCAGCAACGCCTTGCGCTGTTCCAGCTCATCGGAGAGGCGGCGCAGCAAAGCAGCCACGCGGTCATCTTCCGAAGGATAGATTGAACAGGCAACATGCGGCAGATCAAGCAGCACATCCAAACCTTTGCCGCCGAAGTCCATCATGTAGATGTGGAGTTCTTTTGGTGAGTGTGTGGCAGCCAATGCAGAGGCAACCGTGCGGAGCAGGACTGTTTTGCCCGAACCGCTGGCACCTGCCACCACTGCATGACCACGATTAAAGTTGAAAGTGAGCGCTAACTGCTCGGCACGCGCTGGATTATCAATCAAGCCGACTGAAGCACGCATTCCGTTGCGCGCCCAATCAATGCCGTTCCACTTGCCACGCCCTGCCATCCACTCGGCGAGTGGGCGGCTGAGCGGCATCAGTGGGTTATTTTCAAAGTCCTTCTCAAGCCGCTCTTGATCAAGGGTGACCAGTTTGGGCAACGGATCGGGATATGGCTTCTTCTGTTCCAACACATCCGGGTTGGTTTCCATCATGTGGCGCATCATGTAGGAAAGCACATCGGTGAGTGCCGGCACATCACCCCTATACTGTTCCTGTAAATAGTCGGGCAGCACCCCGCTGTAAGGTCCGCCGGCACGCGCCACCTGCATCAGCTCGATGTTATCGTTACCGACCTGCACATAACCACGACCGGGAACGGTGTTGGGCAGGTACGCGGCATCATCGCGCTTGAGCAACTCGCGGGAGTCGGGTGCGGTTTCCACACGCAAGCAGACGCGCCATTTCATGTTAGAGCGCATTTGGTCGGTCACCACGCCCGCCGGACGTTGCGTTGCCAAGATCAGGAACAAGCCGAGCGCACGCCCCAAGCGCGTGATGGAGTCGAGGTTGCCCTTGAACTCAGGATTTTCCTTCACCATTTCGGCGAATTCGTCCACAATCACGAACAGGAAGGGGAATGGCTCGCGTGTTTCGTGTAGGTTCTTCTGGCGATATTCCACAATGTGTTTGGTGGAAGTGACAGCCAAGAGCGCCGAACGGCGGTTCATTTCAGCGCGCATGGCGATAAACGTGCGTGCGCCTGCCATGCCTTGCAGGTTGGTCACGATGTCTACGGCGTGTGGCAGTGCTTCCACAGGCGTGAAGGCGCTGCCGCCTTTGTAGTCCGCCAAGATGAAGTTGACCACACTCGGATCGTAGCGCATAGCGACGCCTGCCACGAGCGTGAGCAGCAGTTCAGATTTACCCGAACCCGTCGTGCCGGCAACCATGCCATGCACACCGTCTATGTTTTGGTCAAAGACGATGGAGCGGACTTTGTTGCCCGTCACCAAGCCGATGGGCGCTTTGGGCCACTCTGACTTACTTGCCTTACGGCTTTCGCGCCACCACTCTAGGATCGGGAACTCTAGCACGGTCTTATACTCGCGCTTGTCGAGCAGTTCAAAGAGTTCCATCAGCGAGAGCGCCTTGACAAGGTCAACGCTTTGCGGGCGTGGACGGTCACCCCAGGCTTTGTTCATGCGATCTACCAAGAGCGCCAACTTCTTGGTGCTATCCAAGCCGGCTTGCTCATCTTCCACCGTCAGGCTGATGGGCATGGCGATCTGCATTTCGAGTACTTCACCCTCATACTGAATGAACCCACGCCCGCCTACATCGGGAAGCTGTGAGCCAACGCGCCCTACCACACCCGAATAATCACTCACATCGGGCAGGCGGAAGGTCATGCGTTCGGTGATCATGTTGAACATCTTGTTGGCAATGGAGTTAGGCTGCTGCGAGGTGAAGATGAAATACACGCCGTTGGCGCGCCCATCGCGTAGGTAGGTGGTCAATTCAGGCAGCAACGACTCGTATGACTCGCGCAGTTCCATGAAGTTATCAATGACAACCAACATGGCTGGCACCGGCTTTTCAGGGTGTGCCACATTGTATTCAGCGATGTTGTCGGTGCGCGTTTGGCTCAGCAGCGCCTTGCGCTGTTCCAACTCGTCCTGAATGCGGCGCATGATCGCTGTAACGCGCTCGTCTTGGCTAGGCAGCGCATAAGAGGCAACATGCGGCAGATCGCGCACCACATCCAAGCCTTTGCCGCCAAAGTCAAAGATGTAGATGTGCAATTCGGCGGGCGAGTGCGTCGCAGCCAACGAAGTGATCAGCGTGCGCAGCAAGACTGTTTTGCCCCAGCCGCTGCCGCCAAAGACCATCGCATGACCACGATTGAAGTCCAGCGTCAAGGGCAGTTGTTCGGCGTTAGCAGGGTTATCAATCAGACCGATACGCGCACGCATGGCACGCTCACGCCAGTCAATGGCATTCCGCCAGTCTGGTTCGTCTTCTTCCATCCAGTCAATCACTGCGCCATTAAGGGGCAGGTTCGGGTTGGGCTTAATATCGCCGGGCAAGCGCTCCATATCCAGCGAGAGCTTGACGGGCAGTGGATCGGGCCACGGCTTCTTCTGTGGCACCACGTCGTCGTTGTCAGCGGCAAGACGTGCCATGCGCGCCACCAGTAGATCAGAGATGGTTGGCACTTCGGCGGCAGCGCTGCGCGCCGCAGCGGCAGCTGCCACGTCAATCACGCCGCTCAGGTTGCCCCGCGAACGCCAAATCACAGCCGGATCAGCCGCCTCTTGGTCGCCCGTGTAGGGCGCACCAGCACGTGCCAGTTGCAGCAGTTCAACGTTCTCGTTACCAACCTGCAAATAGCCACGACCGGGAATGTTGTTGGGCAAGAAGGCAGCATCAGAGCGTTTGAGCAGCTCACGCGAGTCCTCAGCCGTCTCCACGCGCAAGCAGACGCGCCACTTGATGTTGGAGCGCATCTGATCGGTCACCACACCGGCAGGGCGCTGCGTGGCAAGGATCAGCATGACACCGAGCGCACGTCCCAAGCGCGTGATGGAGTCGAGGTAGCCCTTGAAATCGGGATTTTCTTTGACCATTTCGGCGAACTCGTCCACGATGATGAACAGGAACGGGAACGGTTCGCGTGTTTCGTGCAGGTTCTTTTGGCGGTAGTGAACAATGTGCTTGGTATTGGTGTCCGCCAGCATCTTGCTACGCCGATTCATCTCTGCTTTGGTGGCGGTGAAGGTACGGACGCCTGCCAAGCCGTTCAGGCTGCTCAGCACGTCTACGGCGTGTGGCAGCGGCTTGAACGGATCGAACGCTGTACCGCCTTTATAGTCAGCCAGCACGAAGTTCACCACACTGGGATCGTAGCGCATTGCCAAGCCAACCACGATGGTGATCAGCAATTCAGATTTACCCGAACCGGTTGTGCCGGCGATCATGCCATGCACGCCGTCAATATCGGCAGCGTAGGTCAGCGAGCGCACTTTGTTGCCCGCCATCAAGCCAATCGGCACACGCAGCCACTCGGATTTATCGGGCTTGCGGCTGTCACGCCACCATTCCAGCAGTGGGAAGGAATTGGGGCTGTCGTAGCTGCGTTTACCGTCCTCAAGCAAGGTGAACAGTTCCAAGAGGTTAACAGAGGTTGCCACATCCGCACCGAACGTAGCGCGCACCATCTTGGAGGCGAGTTTACGGGCGAATTTATCATCGGCAATGCGTTCTTCGATGAGGTCTGCTCTACCATCGTAACGCATGGAGTTCAAGCCGATTTCGGCGTAGCGGAAGGCAGGTGACTCGTTCACCATCTCCATTTCGACGATGGCGCGGCACTCGCTTGGAATTTGATCGCGCTCTGGCACCACAAAGATGACTGCGGCGCCGAGCCGTGCGCCACGTGTTAGCAGCAGGGCAACAGCTGCCTCAGTGCTGAGGCTGTGCAGCGGCGAATCTTCTGCCTGCGAAAGCGCGTCAATGACCACTACCATAAAAGGCAGCGTCACATCACCAGCGTCTTCATCTTCAGCGCGTAGCGCACGGCGTTGGAGTTCGGCTTGCAGCAAATCCCACATGCGGCGTGTCTTACGCGGATCAAAGGCGAGCAGATCACCCTTGCCAGAGTCGTTGCGGCTGGTGTTACAGTGTGGCAGCCAGCGCGCCCAGTCCCACGCTTTTTGGCGGTCGCTGCCGCCGATCACATACACCCGCGTATCGTTGGGCGAATGAAAGGCGGTATAGCTGACGATCATGGCGCGCACAAAATCGCTGGTGCGCTCTACGTCAGCACCCGCAACGCCAATCGCATAGCGACCAACAGACGGAATTTTAATGCCGAGTGCTGTGCTTTTGTCGTCCAGCGCGCTGGGATCATCATCACCTAAGCGTGGACGTAGTGTGATGGTGATGGGAATATCGTGGACGATCTCAGAATCTTCTGCCAGCTTAACAGCGTCCGGTGTTTGCGGCGCGCTGGCATCCTGAGCATCCACCCGATAGACAACGGTTGAAGGCATGGAGCCCATGCCCAAGCGAATGGCGCCAAAATCGTTGTCATCCACACGGCGTTCCCACAAGCGCGATTCATCAGCGCCTTCGCCGCCGCCCACCATCGCCACAATCGTATCCATATCAGGATTGTTGTGGAGGTAGAAGGCGCGCTGCTTATCGTGGGAAATGATCATTTGCCGTCGCATCTCAATCAGGCGGCGTGCATAGGCGGCTTGGCGCTCTTTATCAAGGCGGCGTTCGCGCAGCCAGGTGAAAACAGCCAGCACGCTGGTTGCCATCACAGACATCGCCATCGGCAGCACAAACAGCACGCTGCCACCGCGACCACCACTGCCGCTCACCACCAAATAGCCCAAGATGGTAATCAATGGGATGGCAACAGTGATCAGCGTTTGCTGACCGGAAGTGTTCTGTAAGGGTGGCGGCTGTGGGATATCGATCTCGCCAGAGGGCAGCTCCGGCTGAATACGCGGCGGACGATTAATATACTCTGGCATGGGTTACTTCTCCCCAAACGTCTGCTCACGGCTTGACACAACGTAGATTCGGCATTAAGTTGGAATGGGTGCATAATAAGTATCCTATCATGGCGCAAATAGCGCTATTTGTCAAACAACGGTTTGGATTCAGTGGGCAAAATGAGGCAAGGTGAGCTATGAAACGCTACTGTCCCAAAAGTGATACCATCACGCCCTTATTCAGTATGTGGGGGTCTTCTCGCATTTCGGAGGCGGGCGAACTTTCGGTAATTTTCGATTATGGCGAGTTTCTGGGCGATATTGAGATCGTGCGCCTTGTGCGTGTGCTAAAGACGGCTGCGCTCTATGAGGCGCGCCGCAAAGTGAAGAACAAGCCCGTCCCAATTTTGATCAAGGTGGCACACAACGGTTGCGAGGAGATCATCAAGCGTGAAGCGGCGTTGATGGCGAAACTGACCAGTGCAGGCGGTCACCCGATGTTACCTGTCCTACAACCGCCCTATCTGGTGGGCGATGCCAACGCCAAACAGCGTCCCTACGGCAAAACAGTCTTTGGGAACGAGACCAAATACTACATCGTTTATAATTTTGCTGAGGGCGAATTCCTGCGCGATCTGCTCATCAAAAACCCGCAGCCGTGGTATCAGCACGCTGCATGGCTCACCATCAATATGGCAGATGTGACCGCCTTTGTCCATGTCAAGGCGGAACACCTCATCCTAAACCTTAGCCCCGATACGATCATGGTGCGCTACGACCGTGACGGCGTTCCGCGCCCGCTACTGATGGACTTAAGCCTTGCCAACCCTCCGAATGCCATTGATTTTGAGCAGCTAGAGCGCTACAGCATGGCTGCCTACATTGCGCCCGAACTGCTGATTGACGGACCCAAAGGGCAATATGGCGCGCAGACCGATGTGTATGGCTTGGGCGTGCTGCTCTACGAGATGTTGAAAGGGCGTCCGCCGTATATCTTCCGCTTACGCCGTCCTGAAGATGTCCGTCAGGAAGTGCGAACGATTTCACCGCCACCACTGGATCGAACTGACCTCAGCAGCGATATCAACCTGATTGTGACACAGGCAATTGATAAATCGCCCACCCGCCGCCATAAAGACGTGCGAACCTTTGCCAAAGAACTGCGGACAAGATTTGGTGAGGTGCCTGCGGAGCGTAAAGGACGCCGCATTCCGCCGCGCTTAGTGGCGG
Source organism: Anaerolineae bacterium (assembly GCA_034432555.1). Lineage (GTDB taxonomy): Bacteria > Chloroflexota > Anaerolineae > Aggregatilineales > UBA2796 > CP2-2F. The sequence continues at coordinate 21,869 of DAOUBW010000051.1, read as the reverse complement.
CTGTCGTGGCGATTGTATTGGTGGTGGTGGCATGGACGTTCTTCGCGGCAACCCTTCAGGCAGGCGTCTAGCCAACCGAGAGGGCAGGAACAGTGCCTGCCCTCCAGCTTCCCCTTAGCCTGTGACCAAACCCAGTTCGCTCAGGCGTAGTGTTGCATCTTTTTCTGGCACCTCAAAGCGCGTGCTGAGATTTAGAGAAGTGCGCTGCGGCTCAGGTACTTCTTCCAGCATGTGGCGCGGCATGGCAATTGCCCGTGCTAAGGCGCGCATGGCATCATCATCATCGGCATAGGGCGCTAAGCCGCGCTCAGCGCCCCACGCGCAGCGGCACATGTGGCGCGCCAACAGCCGCGCCACAGACATACGCGGGCTGAAGGGCTGCTCAATGCTGATGAACGACAATGAGAGCTCGCTAAGATTTACTTCGCGCCACATATTCGGGCGCGGACGTTGCAGCATCAGCTCGATTGGCACGGGCGGGCGCTCCACGTCAAAGGCAGCCATCAGATCGGCAACCACACGCTCAAACAGCGTCAGCACTTCAGAGGTTGGTTCGGGCATACAGCAGGGCTCCAGAAATAACTACGCGCTTGGGCGCTCAAAAAACCACAGTAAGGTATTGCCATATTTGCGCTCATCTATTGGGCGCAGATTTTGTAAGTTTACCGCCTGTTGTTCTTGTGGGTCAATCTGGACGATTGCCCAGCCGTCAGCGCACAAATGATCTGGGTTAGCATCGAGCAGGGTGAGTGTTTCCAGCCACAGACCGCGGTATTGGGGCGGCGCCATGTAGATCAACTCAACACAATCACGGGGCGCAGCGCGCAGATAGTCGCGCACATCGGCGCGCACGATCTCGGCAAAGCTATCAAAGCCAACATGCAATAGGTTCGCCTCAATGGTTTGGATGGCGGCTTTCGCATTCTCCACAAAGGTAACATGCTCTGCGCCGCGGCTGATCGCCTCAATACCGACGCTGCCCGTCCCTGCGTAGAGATCGAGGAAGCGCGCTTCCAGCACACGGCTGCCCAAGATGTTAAAGAGCGCTTCCTTCACCCGATCCATGATCGGGCGCGTGCTGTCGCCCGGCACCAACTTGAGTTTGCGCCCTTTTGCCACACCACTAATCACACGAATAGACACGCGATAATCCTCGTCTGCTTTCCCTAGCGTATTGGCTCAACCGCTTGGCGCACCGCCCGAATGTTGGCAAGCGGTGTTGTGATAGGCATCACGCAGCCGGTGGAGAGGATGAAGCGCCTGCCTGTGGTCTGATCAAGTGCCTCACGCGCCATCGCCCGTATCTCAGTCGGTGTGCCGTTGTGCAGCGGACTCCACTGTCCGATGCCGCCACACACCGCGCCCTGAAACTTCAATTTGCCCGCGGCAAGGTCGGTGCTGCTCTCACGGTCATGCCAGTTGATAACCTGCACAGGATACTCGGTGAACAGGTCAAACATAGGCGCTTCACCGTGAATGTGCAGCACATTCAGCCACCAGTCGTTGGGCAGCGCGCTCAGGATGCGTAGGTCATAGGGCTGCCCGAACTCACGGTATTCTGCCTCGCTCAGGCTGGCGTAGTTGGCAAGCTGCGCCGCATAGAAAATGCCACTGGGCTTGCTGCGCCGAATCGCCTCGATGAAGCGCAGTGTACTTTCGGTGAGCGTGTTCAGCCCAGTGTGCAGGCGTTCGGGCGCACTGCGAAGGTGCGTGATCAGCGTCTCGATGCCTGCAAGGTTTTTTGCCTGCGCTAGCGGGCTGTAGATGGTCATGATGTACGGCACAGCCTCACTACTAAGCGCCTCTTTGAGCATCCGCAGCACGGCAACTTGCGTTGAGAGCGTGCCGCGTGTGGGATCCAAAGGGCGCAGATCGAGCCAATCGGCGGAGCGCTGCACCACGCGCCGCGTGTAGCGGTTGGTGCCTTCTAATGAGCCGACCCACTCGTCTTGCGCGCCATAATCTGCCAAACAATAGCTGCTGGCAGGCGTCACTTTGATCAAGTCCCAGTCGTATTGGCGCTGAAAACCAAGCAGCGACTCCACAAAATCCGCTGGGCGCTGATCATCACCAGGGAAATGCCGCCAGAGCGCCACAGGGACTCGATCCGGCAATTCACCGCTGATGGCGCGCTCTAAGCGTGTGCGTTTGCTCATAGTGTGGTGTGCCTATATGCCATGCTCAGGCAAGCGTGGCAAGATGCTGCTCAATCATGCGGCGCAACATTTGGAAGCGCGAAGTATCGCTGCCGACGTTCTTCGCCAACTCAGATTCAAGACATGCCAACGTCTTTTGGAACTGTTCGCGTGCTTTGTCGTGCTGCCCGGATGTTTTGTAGGCAAGCGCCAAACCAAAGTTGGCATCTATGTGATCTTGCCATTCGTCCACCAGCCGCCGAAATTCCTGAATGGCAGCGCTATCTTGCCCGCTGTTGTGCAAACTCCACGCCTTGCCAACCCGCTCATCAAACTCGGTGAAGTCCGTGCGAATACCTTTGCTTTTGGTCATGCTTAAGAATCCCTTCTATAAAGTGCGTGCAGTCTATGCCGCTGAAAAGTGTCGCAGAGTATAGCCAAGAATGACAGCGAAGGGTAGGGCGTGAAAGTGGGTTATAATCTTCGCATTGCTAAACGACGAGACCCGCGCCATGAAACGCCTTGCCCTGCTTGCCCTGTTCGCCCTGCTGCTAACCGCTTGCCGCGGCACCGCGGCTGCGCCCGCTTCACAGAATGCCACACCCACGCCACCCAACACTGGCGCCCTACGCGACGCGCAGCGCATCGCCGCCGACTTTTTGAACGCATGGCGCCTAGAGAACTTCAGCGCTATGCATAACCTGCTGGCGCTGAACAGCCGTGATGCCAATCCGCTGCCCGAATTTGAGGCATTCTACCGCGCCGCGCACGCACGGCTCACCCTGAAGCCCGAGGGCTTGCGCTACAGCTTTGCCAACGCCATTTTGCGCGCCTCTGAGGCTGCTATTGCCTACGATCTGCGCTTTGAGACAAGCTATTTCGGCAGCTTTGAGGATACCAACCGCCTGCTGCGCCTTGTGAACACCGAAGAAGGCTGGCGTGTGGCGTGGTCGCGTGGCGATTTGTTCACGGAAATGGCGAACGGCGCTGTGCTGGATGTGACGCAGGCGCGCCTGACACGCGGCAACATCTATGACCGCGAAGGTGAAGTAATCGCCGATATGAACGGCGTCAGCCTTGCCGTAACGCTGCTCACGCGCAGCTACCCGACGGATAATCCTGCCGCTTGCTTTGCCGAATTGGCGCGCATTTTCCCGTCGCGTTCTGCCGAGATGCTTGAACGACTATTTGGCGGCAACACAGGGCGCGATTTCGCTTACGAGATCGGCGTGATTGCCCAAGAGCGCTTCTTAGAGGAACAGGCAGCTTTGGAGCGCCACTGCACGCTCAGCTACGAAACGCGCCCAACGCGCCGTTACCTGATGGGTGGCGTGGCGCCGCATGTAGTGGGCTATGTTGGCGCCATTCCTGCTGAACAGGTGAACTTTTGGGAGAGCCGCGGCTATCCGCGTGATGCAATCATCGGCATTGATGGCGTCGAACGGCAGTTGGAGAGCGCGCTCTCAGGGCAGGGCAAGGCGTCTTTGGTGCTGCGGCAGAACGGCGTCATCGTGCGGACGTTGGCAGAGCGTCCCGGCGTGGCAAGCCAGAGCGTCTACCTCACCTTAGATCGGCGGATGCAAGAAGCAACCCAGCAAATCCTGCGTGAGGCATTCACCACAGGTGGACTCGGCGCAATCTCGCCCGGTGCGGCGGTCGTCATCCTCGATGTGAAGACAGGTGCCATCCTCACCATTGCCAGCTATCCCGATTTCAACGTGGAGGCGTTCAATCCGAACAGCTCGCTGCCTAACGCGCAAGCGCTCATTCAGCAGTGGGCGAACGATCCGCGCAAGCCAACCTTTAACCGCGCCACGCTTGGGCAGTATCCGCCTGGCTCGGTCTTTAAGATCGTCAGCATGGCGGCTGCCATTGAAAGCGGCTTGTTCACGCCCAACACGCGCCACTATTGCGGCGGCGTGTGGAACGGCACGCCACTTGGCGACCGCACCCGCACCGACTGGATCGCCAGCACCGCCGCCGGCAGGCACGGCTCAATCACGCTCAAACAGGCGCTGACAGGCTCCTGCAACATCTACTTTTGGCATATCGGCTGGACGCTCAGCAACGCTGATCCTGAAATTCTGCCCAAGATCGCCCGTCAGATGGGCTTTGGCAGACCAAGCGGCATGACCGACCTTACCGAAGCGGTTGGCTTACTGCCTGATCCTGCCCGTTATGAGCAGTTGGTTGGTCGCAAGTGGCGCAACTCGGACGCGCTGAATGCGGTCATCGGTCAGGGTGATGTGGTGGTTACGCCGCTGCAAGTGGCGCGCATGACGGCTGCCATCGCCAACGGCGGCTATCTCTACAAGCCTTATGTGGTGGAGAAGATCGGCATCATCAGCGAGCCGTCCTTTGTGGCGCAACCTGAAGTGATGGATAAGCTGGACCTCAAGCCTGAGACGCTGGCAGCCATCCGCGAAGCGATGTGCGAGGTGACAGTCAATCCAACCATTGGCACCGCAACCTTTGTCTTTCAAGGGCTGCGCGGCGCAGTGGTCTGTGGCAAGACGGGCACCGCTGAAACGCCAACCGGTGGCACGCACGCCTGGTTCGCTGCCTTTGCGGGCAAGACGGCTGACACACCTGAGATTGCCATTGTGGTGATGGTGGAGCGCGGCGGCGAAGGCTCTGGCGTTGCTGCACCCATAACGCGCCGCCTTGTGGAGGCTTACTACCAACTGGACGCGCCGCTTGCCTCAGACGCAGGCAACTAGGCGCACCGCTAAGGGCGCACGGGCTTGGCAAAGTGCAGCCGAGTCCGCACCACGTCCATTTCAAGGCTGCGGTAGAGGTTCACAGCGGTGCTGTTCTCGGCGTCTACATGCAGGCTTGCCGTCGTGAAGCCGTGATCGCGCAGCGTGTGCAGTCCATGCGCTAAGAGTGCGCGTCCCAAGCCATAGCCGCGCCACGAACGCCGCACACCCACAATCGAGACATGCCCATCCTGTTCGCCGCCTTGCCGGCTGGCGCCGCACAGGCATTCGCCAACCACTTCTTCACCGCGCCATGCCACAATCCACAGCGAAGGATTGTGCGGACGGCTCAGGATCATCTGCTGTTCCCATGTTTGCAGGTCACGGGGCATTGATCCCCAGTGATCGGCAAAGATTTCGTTGTCCGCCTCCACCAACGACTCTAAATCGCCGCGCTCAAAGGTGCGGATGCTAATGCCCGTCGGCAGCGATAGATCAAAGGTGCGTTCGGGCGTTAGGGCAGTCCGCATAGTATAAAAGCGCCGTTCGAGGTGGTAGCCTTTGCGGGCAAAAAGTTCCTTCACACCCGCAATGTCCTCATAGGCACGTCCACGCACCATACCGCCGCCATGCTGCCGCAAATAAACCTCTGCCGCCGTAAGCAAGCCGCCGCCATAGCCGCGCCGCCGAAAAGCGGGCTGCACCCAGCCTTCCATTGCCAACACTTGCTCGCCTTGCAAACGCCACCAAGCAAACGCCGCTGCCGCACCATCGGCAGTCAGGGCGATCACCGCGCCATCTTGGGGCAGCATGTGCGTCAAGGCTTCAGCAGACGTGCGCCCTGTGCGGTCAGCCTCAGCCGCCGTATTGATCACATTCAGGGCAGCCGCACAGTCTTCAGGCTGATAGGCACGGATGATCATCGCTTTACACCTCACTCCTAACCGATAGAATGCCGCGCCACGTTAAGGCAGCGCGCAACTGCTGCGGCGACCGAAAGACGATGCACGGCAGCCCGATTGCCTCTGCCACATAAGTATTGCGCGTCAGGTCATCCACAAAAAGTGCCTCAGCAGGTTTCACGTCAAGCTGCTGTAGGATCAGGTGATAGATGCTCGGATCAGGCTTGGCGAGGCGCACCACAGCAGAGCTGATCGCCACCTCAAACATGCTCTCCAGATCAACGTCTGCCATCCAGCGCGGCACGTCGGTTTGGTGAGCATTGCTGAGCAGCGCCAAGCGATAGTGCGGCTTCAGCTCATGCAGAATCGCCATCATCTGCGGATGAATTTTCTCGCGCCCTGCGAACAAGCGCGCCATAAAGGCAACCCGTGCGGCGTGATCAGGCAGTTTGAGCGGCGCCAACGCCTGATCAAGGTATGCCGCATAGTCAATCGCACCGACCTTGACTTGCTGCCATGCCTCACTGTGGTAGATCAACTGCCAGAGCGCCTCACCGCTCATACCAAAGGGCGCGGCAAGCTCATCGCGCTGGGCTTGCCATGTCTCCCAGTCTTCGGGAATATCCAGCACATTACCAAAGTCAAAGATGATCACCTTCGTTGTGGCACGCGGATCGTCTAGCAACGGCAAGATGGCAGCTTCAACATCCATGCCTTCGGTGTAGCGAATGCCGTGCATCCCGATGCTGTTGGCGCCGTCTACATTGGCAGTGTTATCGTCAATGAATAGGCATTCGGGTAAGCTGACCTCAAGCGCTTCTGCGGCGGCGCGGAACGCCTCTGGCTCAGGCTTCAGCGCGCCGATCTGGGCTGAGATGATGACTGCATCAAAGTGACGGTAGAGATCAAGTGCCGCTAACTTTTCCGCCAAAGCGGACGAATCGTTGCTGAGCAAGCCAACGCGCAGCCCACGCGCACGCAAGCGGTCAATCAACGCCACCAGTGTTTCATCTAGCACATCGCCCTTGAAGTAGTCATGGCGCAGCAGGTCAAGGTCGTCGCCTTCAACGCCAAGCTGTGTGCCAATCGCGTGCCAGTAGCGTTCGGGCGAAAGGCTGCCGCGCTGCGCTTCCATCCACAGGCTGCTGCCATGCACAAGGCGTTCTAGCTCGCCGTGAGCAAGGTCAAGGCGGCTTTCCCATTCCCGCCTGCCGGAATCATCGTGTGTGCGTACCAGCACACCGCCAAAATCAAAGATGACAGCACGGATCATTTGCGCGCCTTTTTCTCTTTGCCACGTGGACGGAAATTCGGCACGAAGGCGCCAAATAATGAGAGCGATCCGCGTGCTTGGGCAGTTGCCTCGCTCATATCTGGCTCGGTGCTGAACTTGTTCCGCAGGCGTGCCGTCTGCCATTCGGCATAATCATCCATCGCCGCTTGGAACATTTCGCCCAGCAGCAGGTCGTCATCCACGTGCAGCATTTCGCGCAGCTTTCCTAATTGTTCTACCAGCGCGTCAAGGCGGTGGATCATGTTTTGCCGATTGCGATAGAGCAGCGCGCCGAGTGCTTCTGGGTTGCTCTCGATCAGGCGGTAGGTTGCCAACACAAAAGACGGATTGCCAAACCACTGTGCGTCATCCCAAGTGGGTGAGCTATGCAGCGCCTTGAAAAGCGCTAATTGCAGCAGCAGAGGCAAGCCTTCCATGCCAGCGGTGATGCTGTCGTGTTCGGCGGGATCGGTGAAATGCACCTTCACGCCGAGCAGCTCGCTCAGATCACTGATGAGTTGCACGGCATCCGACGGGCAATTCGGTGCGGGCGAGATGATCATCACACCATCCGCGAATAGGTCAGCACGTCCGCTTTCGGGCGCTTCTTCCGGCAAACTTAGGTAAGTCGGATTCAGGATCGGTGTAATGCCGACCAAGTATGCCTGCTGATCCCCATCCGAGTCGCGCAGGAGGTAGCGCTCTGCCCATTGGATTGACGGCAGCTTGAGCGGTGCGCTATCCAGCACCACGGCACCGGGTTTCAGATATCCGCCGATTACCTCTAGGGTTGCCTCTGTCTCACTATACGGCACGCACACAATGACCAAATCTGCGTTTTGGACGGCGGATATAACGTCGAAATGTTCGGCGTCTAGGGCGCCGTGCCGCGCCGCCTTGCGGACGTTCTCGCCGTTCTTATCGCAGCCAGACACAGTAAAGGTGTGCTTGTGATCAGGTTTGCCGTTCAGCGCTTTGATCGCCAAACCGAACGACGTGCCAAGCCGATTCATGCCAATGATGCTGACATTTACATTTGCCATAGCCAGATATATCTTTCCCTCAATTTGCGTTATCGGCAACTTGCAGCGCCTGCAAGAGCCGTTCATAGTCATCACGCGGCGCGCCGTTCAGCTTTTCAGCGTGGTTGGCAATCAGGCGCACCACCAGTGGATCACCGCCCAGTGCTTCGACGGCTTCGGCGCTCCATTGCGGGTGCTGCTGGCGAATGGCGAACGGGCGCCGCCAGCCATTCGGCGCGCCTTTTCCCCACCGTGCGGTGCGCTTGCGCCAAATGCCGCCGATAATGACCACCATCGCCCGCTGCCAAAGCGGGAACGGATAGCGCGTCTTGCCGTAATCGTGCAGCAGGGCAGCCTGCCACGCGGCATGGTGTGTGCAGCCGCCCTGTTGCAGCGAACGCAGCACACTCAGGCTGTGTTGGCGTTCGGCGCGGCGCATCTTCATGAACAGCGGCAGCAAATTCGGCGGCAAAATTTGCGCGGCAAGATCATCGTCTACAGGGCGCGTCCACGAGAGCAGCACGCGCACGCCTTGTTTGAAGCGCGAGACGGCAGTCATAATACCCTAAATACCGAGCAACAAACCCAACATGAATCTGTAAGGCGGATTTAGAAGCGTGCCGAGAAGGTTGAAACCGACAAACGAAAGAACCAGCAAGCCCAAGAAGATGTAGAAGCTCTCTTGTTGGTAGCGCTCTAGGATGCTTGCCTCACGCGGCGGCAGCAGCTTCCGCAGCATGTGCCAGCCATCGAACGGGAAGAAGGGCAGCAGGTTGAACACAAACAGCAGCAGGTTGAGGCTGAAGAACAGCGTCATGAATTGGTTAAAGTTGAATAAGAAATCGGTGCGTTGAAAGAATTCAAACTGCCAAATGCCGAGCCGATAGAGCAAAGCAGCGAAGGCAGCCAGCGCCAAGTTGGAGAGCGGACCTGCCGCCACCGCCCAGAAAAAGCCCCAGCGCCTGTCCTTCATGCGCCATTCGTTGATGGGCGCAGAGCCGAGAATACCGAAGCCGATCACCACCCACATCGCCCAACCGATCCAATTGATATGCACCATTGGGTTGAGCGTCAGGCGCCCCAGATCACGCGGCGTCGGATCGCCCATGCGGTAGCCAACGTAGTTGTGGGCAAACTCATGCACTGTCATAGCAATGAGCAGCACGAGAGCAGAGGCAAGCAACTGCCCGATAATCAAATTCAATCCGCCACTGATCACGGCATGTACTCCTTAAGCACATTCTGCGAACCAAACGTGCAAAACTTAGTCGGTCTATGCGCCATTATAGCATAAGGAAGCACTGCCCTACCCAAGCCCGCCAAGATACGTTATAATGCTCGCGTTAAACCAACGTCTAAAGGAAAATTTCAGCATGGGCGCGCTTAACACAGCCTTACAAATCATTCAAGTTCTGATCTCGATTGCGCTGGTCGTCCTGATCATTTTGCAATCGAAGGGCAGCGGCATTGGCAACCTGCTTGGCGGCGGCGAAGGTGGTATGGGCATCACTAAGACGCGGCGCGGGCTGGAGAAAACGCTCTTTCAGCTCACCATTATCCTCTCGGCAATCTTCCTTTTGAACGCCATCATCCAATTGGCTTCTCAGTAGGCTGCCTTGCTCAAAGGAATGCGTGCGCCGCTTTTGGCGCTGTTGCTGGCGCTAAGCCTGCTAGCGGCGGTAGTTGTGCTACGCCTTTCCGAGACGCCGCCCAACGCACAGCTCACCCAAACGCCTGCTGTGGGCGATGCTCCAAGCGCCACACCACTGCCTACGTTGATCAGCACGGAGTTGCCACTAACAGCGACCGCCCTTCCGCCGCGCCCGGCGGTCACACCGCCACCTATCGAACAGGGCGTGCTGCGCGAAGCGCTCATCGCGCCTAACTGTGTGATCAAACTCAATCCGCTGTTGGCAGGCTTTAATCAGGCAGACCGCGATGTTGTCGCCCTCATCTTTGAAGGGCTGATGAAAACCGATGCCTACGGCGCGGCAATTCCGAATTTGGCGGCGAGTCTGCCGCGTATTTCTGATGACGGCTTGACCTATATCTTTACCCTACGTGAAGATGTGCGCTGGCACGATGGCGAACCGTTCACCAGCACGGATGTGATCTTCACCATCAGCTTGATGCAGGCGGAAGATTTTCCCGGCACGCCCGATCTGCGTAACTTCTGGCGTACTGTTGAAGTAGACGCCCTGAATGCCCAAACGGTGCGCTTTAAGTTGGCACAGCCCCTTGCCACCTTTCCCGACTATCTGCGGATTGGCATTCTGCCCGAACACGCGCTGCGTGGCACTACGGCGCGCACCCTGAACAGCCATCCCTTTAACCTAACGCCGATTGGCACCGGCGCCTATCAGTTTGATCGCCTGCTTGGCGATGGCGCACGGCTGCGCGGCGTGCGCTTGCGTGCCGCCCCAACCTACGCCACACGCTCAGAGGCAGCTGAAGGTTACGCGCTGCGCCAACTCGATTTGCTGTGCTACCCAACGTGGGACGAGGCACGGGCAGCCTTTGAGCGCGGTGAGGTGAACAGCCTTTCGGATGTGCCTGCGGCGGTGGTTCAGTCGCTTAAGGCGCTGCCGATGACGCTCTACACCGCCTATAAGCCTGCCGTCGGCGCGGTCATCTACAATTGGGCGCGTGAATCAGTGCCTTTCTTCCGCGATGTGCGCTTTCGGCAAGCGCTTGCCCGCAGCGTAGATCGTAAGGCGCTGGTCGAGCAGTTTATGGCGGATCGGGCAGTGGTTGCCAACACGCCGATCTTGCCCAGCTCGTGGGCATTTGCGCGCACGATCAGCTGCCCAAGCTATGATCCGAGTGCGCCGGAAGCAGCGGCACGCAGCCTTGCCCAAGTCCAGATTACCCCGCCGCCGCCCGAATCCGACCCGAACGCGCCCGAAGCACCGCCGCCGCCAAGTTCGGTGGGCTACCGCTTCCAATTGCTGCTGACCGATGACGCCGCACAAGCAGCGCTTGGGCAAGCAGTGGCGGAGGCGTGGCGTGCGCTTGGACTCGGTGTGGAGGTGGTGGTGGTGGATCGGGTGACCTTCCGTGAGCGGCTGGCAAACGGCAGCTTTGATGCGGCGCTGGTGGAGCTTGACCTTGCGCCAAGCGCTGATCCTGATCCGTACAGCCTGTGGCGGCAAGTGCCAACCGAGGGCGGCTTGAATTTTGGCAGCCTCAACGAGCGGCGGATTAGTGAGTTATTAGAGGCTGCACGCCAAACCACCGATGGCAGTGCGCGGGTGACGCTCTACGCGGAATTTCAGCGCTTGTTCTGTGATCGGGCGGCGGCATTGGTGCTTTACTACCCGATCTACTACTACGGCGCTGATGCGCGGTTGGCAGGCGTGCAGCTTGGGTTCGTCAGCCAGCCTGCCGAGCGTTTCCGCACTATTGGTGCGTGGCGCTGGGCGGAATGACTGCCGACTCGCCAAGTATGGCACTATCGGGTAAACTCCCACAGCGCACGCGCAGCAAGGCTTAGCTGCTTGTGCTTGAGGAGGACTTACACTTGAAAGAACGGCTATTGATAAGCCGCACACGGCTTTTTTGGGCAGTTGGGTTGGCGTTGCTGCTGACCTTTACAGCGGTTGGGCTGGCGGCTGCTCAGAGCGGCATTCCGCGCCGTCTAACGGTAGGGGAAAGCGTCAGCGGCACGCTGAGCGAGCAAACTTTTGCTCAGACCTATACCTTTGAGGCACAAAGCGGCACACCAATCACCATCACTGCAATCAGTAACACCGCAGGGCTAACCCTTGCCCTCACATTGAGCGATGCCAGCGGGTTGCCCTTAGCACAAAATGCCAACCTGACGGGTGCTGATGTTGTGCTGAGCAACCTCTCGCTGCCCACAGGCGTTTACTACGTCACGGTGCTGCGGAGCAGTGGCGCGCAAGGCGCTGTGACTGGGCAATTTACCCTCACGCTCAGCACAGGCGTTGCTGTGACGCCAACCCTTGTCCCAACCACTGCGCCGCTCACCATCAACAACATGAGTGTAGCGCTCAGTTGGGCAACGATTGACGATCTCGACCTCGAGGTGCGCGATCCCGTCGGAAATTCGGTCTTTTTCCGTAATACGGCGGCGGGCGGTGCAACGCTCAGCGGGAACGTGAACAACGGCTGCACCAACACGGTCAACAATCCAACCGAAACCATCCGTTGGGCAGCAGGGCGCGTGCCAGCCGGCAGCTACGAGATTTTGGTCTATTACAACAGCGCGTGCCGCCAGCCACCTGCAGCGGTAGATTTCACGGTGACGGTGACGGTTAATGGGCGCGCTCAAACCCCGATCCAGGGGCGGTTGAACCTGAATGAGCAGTATGTTGCCAGCTTTATCCTCGAATCGGCAGACGCAGTCAGTATACAGACAGGTGGCGCAAATCCGTTGCTGCTGAACCTGACGCCCTTTGCCGTGCAGATCAGCGCACCCCAGCCACTTGGCGGGCGCACCAGCGTGCAAAGCCGCATCGATCGTAACAATCAGGCGGATGTGTGGAGCTTTGAAGGCGTAGCAGGGCAGGTCGTGAACGTTGCGATGGACGCACTCGACGGCAGCCTTGATCCGCAGTTGATCCTGCTCAGCCCGGATCGCGCCGTGCTTGCCTCCAACGATGATGCCAACGAGAATACGCGCAACGCGCTGATCACCAACCAGATATTGCCCGTCAACGGCTCGTACCTGATTGTGGCATCCCGCTTTGGCAAGAACATCGGCGGCACGGAAGGCAACTATATCCTCACCCTGAGCGGCACTGGTGGCTTGGCAGTCAGCCCAACTTTGGCAGTGCCACAGGCAACACCGCTGCCGGGTCAGCCTGCTGTGCTGCCGACGGCGGACACGGGCGGCGTTGGTTTGGCGGGCTTGCCCGTTGGCGCGCTGAACGTCAGCCTGACGTGGAACAGCCGCGCCGATGTGCGCTTGCTGATCCGCGATCCTGAAAATCGCTCGCTGTTCTCAGACAACACGACCATTGGCAGCGGCGGCATTTTGGCGCGCCAAGATAACCTGAACTGCGCCAGCCCAACCACAGCGCCGATCACCTATGCCGTTTGGCAGGCTGATCGCTTGTTAGCAGGCACCTATGAGGTGCAGGTCTGGCTGCGGAACCTGTGTGGCGAAACGCTGCTGCCAAGCTACGCGCTGAACGTGAATGTGCGCGGGCAACCTGTGCTGAGCGTGCAGGAACAGCCCGACCTGAACGGCAGACTCTACGTGACGACTTTTACCATCAATAGCGATGGATCGGTCAGTGCTGGTCAGGGTGGTATCTTCTTTAACGAGGCGGCACGCGATCTGGGTGATATACGGGATCGAGCAGATGTGGCAGAGCCGCTCGTCTACGGGCGTCCAACGGTTGGCAACATTGATGCTGCCAATCCGTTCACCGTCTACACTTTCCAAGCGCGGGCAGGGGATCGCGTCCGTATTTCGATGCGGGCAACACGCGGCACGCTTGATCCGTCGCTCTACCTGCTTGATCCATCCGGCGCGCAGATTGCCTTCAACGACGATGCAAGCGCGGGCGACATCAACTCTCAAATTGATGCTGTCATCGCTGCCGATGGGCGCTATACCGTTGTGGCAACGCGCTTCGGCGCACTGACGGGCGGTACATCAGGCAGCTTTGAAATCGCGGTAGCGCCTATTCGCTAGGCGTATGAACTAAGCTGAGCATGGGCGGAATAATTCATCTTCCGCCCATGTTTATTTACCACGCCTTCACGAGCAGCAGATTGCCATACAGCACTGCGATCTCGCAGACATCGGTCACGATGATGGCTGCTTCGTGGTAATCTTTTTCCCCTAAGAAAATGCCGACAATATCGGCGTGTTCGTCGCGTTCATCAGGATGTCCGCGCACATCCCACTGGATTGAGCGCACATCCTCAAAGAGCAGTTGAAAGGGATCGTTCTCGTAGGTGCAATCAAGCTGCACTTCGGTTCCCCACAGTGAAATTTCCACACGCTGAATGGTCAGCACGCCTGCTTCCACACCCAGCAGGTCAAAGATTTCTTCTTGATTGGTTGTCATGATATTCAGCCCCACTGAATGGCAGCCGCGCTCCAAGTGTAGCCGACGCCTGCGCCAGCCACCACCACCAGATCGCCCGCTTTGATCTTGCCCTGCGCAACGCCTAACTCCAGCGCCAACGCCTGATCAGCGCTCTGCACATGCCCATAATCTTCCAGATAGACGGACTGATCGGCATTTAGCCCAACTGCCTTCAGAATTTCCAGATAAAAAGAGCGCTTCATATGCGTGATACCTAAAAAGCGCACATCCGCCAGCGATGCACCACCTTTTTCAACGGCACCGCGTATGACGCGCACAAAGTTTTCCAGCGAGACAGCGCCCAGCCGCTCTGCCATATAATCAGGCTGATTGACCTCTAGCCTGCCGCGCAGGTCGCCGTGATCCGCGGCATCGCCAACTGTTTCAGGCGCACGGCTAAGCGTAACCGTCTCGGAAAGGCTGCCATCGGTGATGGCGGAAATGCCGATAATGTGATTGTGGGCGGCATCCCGCTGGAGTAGCATAGCGCCCGCACCGCTGCCAAAGTTATACATAAAGCGCACACGCTCATTTTGGAAGTTGATCAGGTCGTTCTCGCGGCTGCCTGCCACGATCAGCACATGCCGTAGCGATTCATCTGCCAACATCATGCCGCGGGCTGCCTGCAACGCAATCGGCGCAGCGGCACACAGTGCGTACAGATCAAAAGCGTGGGCGTTCAATGCACCAATATTGTGTTGAATCTTGGCGGCAGCGCACCAAACATTGTGATCTTTGTATTCGCTGCCATGTGAGATCACAAGGTCAATTTGGCTCGGCTCAACGTTTGCGTGTGCCAAAGCCCGTAGGGCAGCCTGAGTTGCCATGTAGGAAACGCTCTCTTGAGCGCTGGCGATATGTCGTTGGCGAATGCCCATCTTTTCGCGCAGCACCGCCTCAGGAATGCCGGTGCGCGGCGCAAGGTCGGCAGCGGTTTCAATCTGCGTGGGAAAATAGGTGCCAATGCCAACGATGCCGACGGAGGGTGTCATTAAAGCCTTTTCCTTGCACTAGGCAATCATTTGCTGCCAATTCTAAACCGTGAAGGCGGTTCTGTGCAACGCGCCGCCGTTCCAATTTCGGGCTTGAAGGGCAGCCGCACTCTGTGTTATACTGTATTCTATATTCGGGGCGTGGCGCAGTTGGTAGCGCGCTGCGTTTGGGACGCAGAGGTCGCTGGTTCGAGTCCGGTCGCCCCGACAAATTAAAACACCTGCTCTTTGCGGCAGGTGTTTGTGTTTACATGAGATGCGCAGTGTTCACTGCACGCTGCGCCACACACGGTCGAGGGCTTGCAGCGCCGTGAGATTACGGACTGCCCAAGCGCCCTGAAAGCGCTGCCGATCATCGAACAGATTGCGCGAGAAGGTCAGGTGGAAGCCATCCTCTTGCAAGCCGTGATTGGGCAGCCCTTGAACTGCCAGCCAGAAGTTCCACAGCGGCACACCGTAACTATCGGCGATACGTACAATTGCCTCATTGACACGGTGACCGCCCTCAACGTTATCCGCCTTTGTGCCAAGGATCGGCACAACGCCCTGTTCAATCAGATACTCCACAATTTGGCGCAAGTGGCGCTCATAGGCAGCCACATCGCCTGACCAGATCGTCTCCATGCTTACAAAGGCGATGCTTGGCTTGTGCAGCCGATATTCACAGATCAGCGGCGTTTCGCCAACCTCACACCGCTTGGGATCAGCCCACGTCTCCGCCAGCACCGAAGCGACGTTGAAGCCGCTGTGAACGGTCATGTTGCGCCGATCAAATGAGCCTTTGAAGTGGCTAATAACAGCTTGCAGGTTGCCATAGCTGCCTAAATTATAGGCTTTGGGATCCTTAAAACTGCCAAGAAAGAAGGCAGGCACGCTTTGGCAATCGCCCACGATTGAAAAGGCATTCGGATTGTTGCCGAGCGCCAAGCCTTGCGCGTAGATTTCGCGGGCGCGTCCGAGTGTGCTAGGCAGCACAGGGCGAAGCTGCCACGCCGCCACACGGCAAGGCTGCACATCTCTCGTGCGGATAAAGCCGCGTTCGCCGCTGGCAGTGTCCGTCAGGCTGATCCATTCGGCGTCCACAGGTGTGCTGTTGAAAAGCAGCGTGTTAGCAGGATAGCGGAACAGCACCTCTGCACAGCCAACACAGCCATAGATCAGTGCAGCCTTTGCTGTGCAAAGCGCCTCAACCTCTGCCGACTCAACTTGGTGGCTAGGCGGGATCAGCAGTGCGCCAACCAAGATTAAGATACACCACAACAGCCTCCGCATGATCGCCCCTCCCTATGAACCGTTGTTTGAATCCGAGACGGCGCGCATGGTCTGCGAGATTCGGATGCCGTTGGCGGTGGCGCGTGGGTTGTTGGTGGCAGCGTTCGGATCATGCTCGGTGAGCAGTGCGCCGAGTCGTTCGCGGAACAGCTCTGCTTGGGCGCGTTGCAATTTCCAAAGGCGCTCTAGGCTGTCTTGGATAGGCGTAAAGAGGGCGATTGCCTCACCCACCTTGCTGCGGAATGTCTCAAATTCTTTGTTGTTGGTGCGCCACGCTTCATCGTTGGCAAGCGTGAACTGGCGGAAGCGGCGCTGATCATCGGCAAGCCAACTGTTCCACTCTTGGCGGAAGCGCTCCTCAGAAAGGCGCTGCATCTCGGCAACCTCACTGATGCGGCGCTCTAAGCGCTCACCAATACGCTCGAAGTCCTCAATGATCTTCTTCATCTGGCGGTACGCCTCTGCCCACGTCTCAAAGCGCTCGATGCGGCGGCGCATTTCTTCATCGTAGGCGATGAAACTGCGCGAGAGTTCTTCCACACGCGAATCGCGCTGCTGGGCAAGCAGCGTTTGCTGTTCGATGAACTGCTGTGCCTGATCGCGGCGTTCGCGGTCTGCTGCTTGAATGTCGAGGATGAGTTTTTCGTTCCGCAGCGCTAAAGACTCTAACAAATCCAGCTTTGGGCGCAGCGAATCCACCTGCTTTTGCATTTCGGGCAGTTCGGTTTGAATTTCCGAGAGGCGGCGGGCATCTTGGCGGCGCTGTTCTTCGAGGAAGGCAAGGCGGCGCTCTGGCTCATCAAACATCTTGGTCACGTCTTCCATACGCTGGGTGAGCGCGGCAATAGCGTTTGCCAGCCGATCACGCTCCACACGGAAAGCTGCCAGCTCATCGCCAATCCGATCAAAGCGATCAAGACGTTCACCGAGTTCACGGATAGGACGCGAAAGCACTTCACGGGCATTTTCGGCGCGGCGTTCTGCCTCACGCTCGGCTGAGATGCGCTTTGCTTCCAAGCCTTCCATCTGCTGGTGAATTTCGGCGCGCATGTACTCGATGATCTCATTATCGCGCCCGATTGGGAGGAAGGCAGCACGGGCAGACGCCAGTTCGCTCTCTAGGCTGTTCATGTGCTTGGTCATGCTATCGGTATATTCGCGCTGTTGCATCAGTTGTTCTTCCAGCTTAGCAATCTTTGCCTTATCGCGGCGGCGTTCTTCGTCCAGCCACTCGATCATTCGGGAGAGTTGATTGATGTCCATCAAAAAATTCCTCGCACACACAAAATCTAAGGGCATTGTAGCGCACTTTAAGGTACAGATAAAGTACACGGCTAGGGAAGCGCCTAGCCGTGTGGAAAAACGCCTAGAGTGGGCGTGTGATTGAAAAGTGCCGATCTGCTTCTTCGTCGGGAATTTCAAAGCGGGCAAAGACTGCTGCGTGGTCAGGGTAGACGGCATCACGGCGGCTGTCTACGTCCGAATCGATGCTCTCAATCGGCTCAACGATGCTATCGGCTTGGCGCAGATAGAAGATCAACTCGTGGCTAACGGCAATGTGATCGATCATCTCGCGTGATTTTAAGTAGATGCGCGAGAAACGACGCGGTCCGGGAATATAGTCGGCAAGGTTGTACAGGCGGATGTCGTCAAATTTATCGCGGTGGGCAAGGCTGCGGTCTTCAGGACCTAAGGTGATCTGCGTGGTGAGTGCCTCAGGGCTATCATTGAAATCGCCAAGCAGGATGGCAGGCTCATTATTGCCGGTCATCAGTTCGTTCATCAGCACGCGGACGGCTACCGCCTCTGCGGTGCGGCGCAGCAGTGCGTAGCCGGTGTAGCGTGCGCGCTCTGCCTCATCCAGCGGAAAGCGCCTGCCGCCGGGATAGGTGACCAATTTCGATTTTAGGTGGATGTTGACCACATTCACCAGCACGCCGGGCGCCAGAACGACTGTCGCTCTCAGGATGCCGCGCCCCATGCTGGTGATTGCCCTGCCGCCATCACCACTGGGGATGTTCACCAAGCCCTCAGGCGGCATCTCGCCTACATCGCGGGCTTGCAACAGCGGCAGGCGCGAGATGAACGCCACACGAATGCCACGCACATCCGGCAGGCGCGAAAGGCGCGCATATGGGTAGCGGCTGCCAAGCAGACGCCGCAGGTCATCAAAGGCGTTTTCATCACCCACTTCTTGCAGCGCCACCACATCCGGAGCAACGGCAAGGATGGTACGGGCAAGGTTTGCTAGCTTGCGCTGATAGGTTTGCTCGTCACGCGCTCCTGAACCTGAAGGATGATCAGGGCGGAACAAGTTCTCAACATTCCACGTCACGATGCTGAAAGGAATTGCCATTGACCAAAACTCCTTATTTTGGGCAGCACCCGAAAGCGCTCTTTAGGGTGCTACAATCGCTAGAGAAAGCACATAAAAACTCTTGTGTTGTGGTGCGCCAAGCAGGCGCAATTCATAGTTACCATCCACAGGCAGCGCAAAAGTGAAGGTGTTGGGCGTCTCGAAACTGCGCGCTGGCAGCAGCACCTGACTATTCGGCGCGATCAGGCGGACACTCTCGGCAGGTTGTTCGTCGTTCATCATCACAAAGTCTAGGTCAACCAGCAGCACCATGCCCATGCGCGGCACATTGAAGCGGTAGGCGTGCGTTGCGCCGACCAGCAGTGTCCCACTGCGCGTCACTTTGGGCTGCGCGCCAAATTCCTCTGGCGACCGAAAGATGGGCAGCGGCGGCAGTGCTTGATCAAGGCTGAACAACGCTGCTACGGGCAAGCCGAGATTTTCACCCGTAAAGACCAT
The DNA here is from genome assembly GCA_034432555.1 of Anaerolineae bacterium. Classification (GTDB taxonomy): domain Bacteria; phylum Chloroflexota; class Anaerolineae; order Aggregatilineales; family UBA2796; genus CP2-2F. The sequence goes on along the minus strand of DAOUBW010000051.1, from coordinate 2,694 downwards.
GACAAGCAACCCAATGGCGATGATCAGGACAAAGAGCGCGCTGAGTGCCAGCACCCAGAACGGTGCGCCGCGTGCTTTAGGGCGTGTTGGCGCAAGGCGGCGCGGTTTTTCCTCAAGGGTCAGGTGCTGCTCGATAGCCATACGGCGGCGCAGTTCATCCAGCATCAGGCGCGCCTGTGGATGGTTAGGCTGAAGCGCCAACACTTTTTGGCAGGCAGCCGCTGCAGCGCGCAGCGTTGGCGAGGCGTGCGCTGCCAACCACCACGCATCCGTATAGTCAGGTTGCTGTGCTAAGATCGGCGCGATCAGCTCATATGCCTCTGGACGGCGCTCAGCTTTGATGAGTGCATATGCTTCTTTTAACTGTGCCTTATGCTGTGCGCGGGTAGTCTCTGTCATAGCCTCTCCCAACTGCCTTGCCACACCGATTCTAAACGTGCTGAGGGCTAAGGACAAGTGCGCGGCGTACACAAATGCGCTATAATAGTCTCACGGTCTGTGGATAAGCAAATATATGTGAAATGAACAGGGTGAGGCGTGAGACTGAATTGATGACAAGCGAAAAGCGGCTGATTGCCGCTGTCTTATGCCTGATCGGGCTACTGGTCTACGGGCTTGGCGCTGCGTGGCGCATCACTGCCAGTGATCCCGATCAACCGCGTGCGCTTGCCCAAGCACCCACACCCATTATTGACCTACCGACGGCGCTCCCAACCGATACACCCGCCGCTAAGCCAACCCAAACGGCAACACCCAATTTTGGCTCGGTTTCTGAGACTGCCACACCAACACCGCCGCTGCCAACTGCCCTGCCAAGCGATACACCTAGCCCAACCGATGTGCCGCCGCTGGAGATTGAAGCAATCGTCAGTGCAGAGGCGGGACTGCTCGTCCGCACGGGACCGAGCAGAGACTTTCCGCATACGGCGGTGCTGCTGAACGGCGCACGCATTATTATCTTTCGTCGCACCGCAGATTCGGCGTGGGTGCGTGTGCGGATCCCTGCCACGCAGAGCGAAGGCTGGGTATTTGCCCAATACTTGAACCTGAACGGCGAATTGGCACGGGTGGCTGTGGCAACGGCCGCCGAGAGCGCACCGATCCCAACCGCTGTGCCGGAGACGGGTCAGGTTGCTGTAGAGCGCATGCCCGCGCAAGCCTGCGTTAGTGTGGTGGGCGATTCGATTGCCTACGGCGAAGTGATTTTCGAGCTAAGCGGCGTTGGTTTCATCAATGTGAAGATGGCACCCTTCAGCTTTTATATGGCGCAGCAGCTTAAGCTGCGGAATGTAGACCAGCCCGTCACGGATCGCAGCTATCCCGGTATTGGCATTACCTCGCCGCGCCACAAATCCTATTATGAGCTGCCTACTTACCGCGATCTACTGCGGGATCGCTGCCGTTTCACGGTGGTGCTGCCGTGGGTGAACGATCTGAGTTCGGGCATTGATCCTGTGCAGTCCGCGCCTGTCCACGCCGCTAACTTGGTGACGATGGCGCAGCGGCTCATTGAGAACAATCCCGACGGGCGCATTCTGTTCATCAACTACTACTACGGCGCGCCGGCGCCCTTCACGTTGGGCATGGCAGGTGGCTTCACGCCGCAGGCAATCCAGCTTTTTAACCAAGAGATGGATCGGGAATGCCGTGAAGGTGCGCTGAGCCGTTTGCGCCAAGTGACCTGTGTGGAAGCCACAAACGCCTTCCGCGATCTTGGCACAGCCTATGTGGTGCAGGGAATGCGCCGCGACGAAATTGAGTCGGTGAAAACTGCGCCGCTTTCGCCTGATCACCAAAATATGTTCAACTACTACACTGCCAACAGTCCTGAAGGTGTCATGCAGGGCGATGGTGTGCATCTCAGTTCGTTGGGCAAACGCGCCCTTGCCTCATACCTTGCCGACCTGATGCTGCGCTTGCCCGATCTGCCTAGCGAGTAAGGCAATTCACTCCAAAATGTCCGCACCTTCAGCATCCAGCCAAGCCTGCACTGCCGAACGATTGACCAATAAGCGTCTGCCGCTGCCGCCTAGGACGCCCTCAGCGCGCAGTTGGTTGATCAGGATGTTGGCAGTGCTGCGGTTAAGGCAGGCGAGGTTGGCAATCACCTCTTGCGTCAGGCTGTAAGGCAACTCTACCCAGAGCATATCTGACTCGGCGGCGCGCCGCGCAAGGCTGAGCAGTGTTCCCAAAAGACGGTGGCGCGCATCGGTGTGCATCAGGGCGTGCAGGCGTGCCAAAAGTTCGCGCTGTTTATCGGCAAGGTGCGCGATGAACCGCAAATTAAACGCGGGAAAGCGCGTGAGCAGCGTTGTGAGGTGCGTGCGGTAAATCTTGAGCACGCTGGCATCTTCCAGCACGCAAGCAGTGCCGATCCGCAGCGGATATTTGCCCAAGAACAATTCGCCAAACATATCGCCCGCCTGAAACAGACTGATCGTTTTTTCGTCACCGCGCAAATTCATATAGGAAACTTTCACAAGCCCTGAGAGCAGCATGTAGACTGCATCGGCAGGTTCTTGGACGTGGAAAATGCAAGCGCGGCGCGGATAGTGTGCCACATTGATCAGCGGCAGCACACGCTCGATCTCATCAAACAGAAGGTCGGCAAAGAGGGGGAAACTTTGCAGGCGGCGCGCTAAAGCGGAAGGTGGATCGACAGCGTATGGGGCGGGTGCGCTGTGTGGATCAACT
>DAOUBW010000050.1:0-4550 GCA_034432555.1 Anaerolineae bacterium | reverse complement strand
CCCACGGCGGATTTAGACGGTGAAACTACATGGCAGGGATGAAGCGGAAGCCTTCGCCTTCGGCAATCACAAAGCCTGTGCCGGGGAAGGGGAAGTGATAGCCAAAGATGCGGGTGCCGCTGCTGGCAGCTTCGCCAAACAGCCTACGGCGCGTCTCGACTGCCAGCTCGCCATTGGCATCAAAGTTCGCTTGCCAATCAGGGCGTGCCAGCGAAACAACACTGTTGATTGCCGCATCCACAATGTGAACCATGCTCTGCCCGTCAGAGGTCAGGCGGAAAGCGGTGTGTCCGGGCGTGTGTCCGTAAGCGGCGATGGGCGTAATGCCGGGCAGCACTTCAACATCAGCCGCATAGACGTTCAGCTTGTCGGCGGCTGCCTCAAAGATTGCTTTGCTGGTGTTGGCAGCGCCTGCCAGTGGTGAATCAGCAGCGATGTTGCTGACGAAATCGTATTCAGCCTGCGGATAGTGGTAGGTGGCGTTGGAGAAGGTGAGCGCGCCATCGGTCAGGGCGCCGCCCACATGATCGGGATGCAGGTGCGAAAAGACAACATCCGTCACCGATTCGCGCTCAATGCCAAGCAGCGCCAGCGTCGAGAGCAGCGCACCGCCGGCGCCCGCACCCAAGCCGGTATCAAATAAGATGGTCTTATCGCCATTACGCGCCACAAGCACATTGAAGGTTGAATTGATCGGTGACGGGAAGTTATTTGCCTCCAACACTTGGGCGATGCCGCCTTCAGGCGCGTTGCGCCCTAAGATGTTTGGGTCTTGGGTGCGTGCGGCATCTCGAATAACGGTCAGTTGCATGGCGCCGAGCGCAAAGCTGAAGAACGCAATGGGTGTGGTGGCAGGGGCGCCTTGTGCGCGGGCGGAGCGTGGCGCAAAAGCAACTTGGCTGGCAACTGTCGCGCCGAGCGCGCTCATGCCGATCATCTTGAGCATATCGCGCCGAGAGAGCTTCTCCATAATTTATAGCCTCCGTGAGTTAACTTAAAACATACCTTTAGATTGTAGCGACTGCCGCTGTTGCTTGCGCTTAGCGCCTGATGATATTTAGATGAGTGGCACATGAGCTGCGCTTATCCAAAACAGCGTTTGGGACTGCCTTTGAGTGGTTTTGCAAGCTAAAAAAAGCTATCTGAGAGGTTTTGAGAGTCTAGCTGCGCTATATTTGTGACATAACGCACAAGCAATCACGCTTTACTCCATACGAGCGACGTGAGAAGCTATACCAGCTAAAGTTAGGGAGTGAAACTCATGCACATTGCACAGAATTGGCGCTTGAAGGCTCAACGCTATGCTTTGAAGGCTGTTCGCTGCGAAACATGCCAGACTGTCTATTTCCCGCCGCGTGCGGTTTGCCCAACCTGCCGTGAGCGCGCTGCCGAAGTGCGGCAAGAGTCGCATATTGCCGTGAACATACCTGCTCAGGCTGTGCGCGTTTCGCGCTAAGCGGCAAGCCAAGCTAAAGAAAGGAACAGCTGCCATGCACATCTCTCAAAACTGGCGCATCAAGACACAACGCTATACCTTGATTGGTGAAAAATGCCCATCCTGCGGCACATTTATTTTTCCGCCGCGTGATGTTTGCCCTGACTGCGCCGCTGAAGCAAAGACAGAGCATTTCCTAAGCGGCAAGGGCGAGGTGTTCAGCTACACCGTCGTGCAGGACGCGCCAGCAGGCTTTGAGGAACAAGCACCCTATGTGCTGGCGCTGATCAAGCTGGACGAAGGTCCGATGCTGACTGCCCAACTGACCGATTTAGAGGGCGTCCCTGAGATCGGGATGCGCGTTGAGATGGTGACGCGCAAACTTCGCACGGATGGCGCGGACGGCGTGATCCTATACGGCTACAAGTTCCGTCCGATCCTACCCGTCGGCTGAGCCAGCCGCACACCCACGTATTTTGCCAAACGAAAAGCGCGTGGGAGTTTTTCGCACGCGCTTTTCGTTGCTTGTGCTAAGCTGAGTGGCTATAGCCCAGCAGTATCCCCATCATCGCCTAAGCCTGAGGTATCGGGCATCATGTCGTAGTCTACCTCTGCCTCACGGTCGAGCGCACCTTGTGCCTCTAGCGTGACGCTGGGCGCGACCAACTCACGGTCACGGTAGGTGTGGAAGCCGGTGCCAGCCGGGATCAGCTTGCCGATGATCACGTTTTCCTTCAAGCCGTAGAGCCGATCTTCCTTGCCTTCGATGGCAGCACCCGCCAAAACCTTGATGGTGTGTTGGAAGCTGGACGCCGAGAGGAAGCTATCCGTGCTGAGGGCAGATTTGGTGATGCCAAGCAGGACTGGCACGCCTTGCGCTGGCTCTTTGCCATCTTTGATCAGCTCATCATTCATCGAAAGCAGTTGCAAGTGGTCAACCAGTTCGCCCGGCAGCAGCGTGCTGCCGCCGCTCTTGGTGATCTGCACTTTAGAGAGCATCTTGCGGATCATGATCTCAAAGTGCTTATCGGCAATGTTCACGCCCTGATTGCGGTAAACATCCTGCACTTCGGAGAGCAGGTACATCTCGCAGGCTTCCTTGCCCTGAATGCGTAGGATGCGGTGCGGATTCTTGGCGCCTTCGGTAAGCTGCTGCCCAGCGTAGACTTCCATGCCGTCGTGAATGCCGTTCATCAGGCGTGCGCTGTTGGGCAGTTCCTGATCGGAAACTTCCTTGCGCTCATAGCGCAGATAGAGCGTTTGCCCTTCCCGATGGATTGTGCCACCAAATTTAGCGACCACCGTCTCGGCTTCACCGCCCTCTTCGTTCAGACGGCGCGCCAGCACTTGCCCTTCTTTGACGGTCTGTTCATCCTCAACGACGATCTCCCAATCAGAGGGAATGCTGAACTCGTCGCGGAAGACCTGCGATTGAATGACCCGTGCGATCCGCACACCATCCTGCTTGAGCAAGCGCAGCGTGCCGGCAATATCGGTCATGACTGCCTCGCCCTTTGGCTTCTTGCGCGCCTCAAAGAGTTCTTCCACACGCGGCAGACCGCTGGTGATATCGCCTGAGGCTTGCGCCGCGCCGCCAGTGTGGAAAGTGCGGAGGGTGAGCTGTGTGCCAGGCTCACCGATGGATTGGGCTGCCACAATGCCCACGGCTGCGCCGATCTCGACCAGCTCACCACGCCCCAGATCACGCCCGTAACAGTAAGCGCAAATGCCGTGAATCAGCGCACAGGTCAGTGGGCTGCGGACGTTGAATTCCTCCAAGCCGCTGGCAACCAACTCATCCGCTTTATCTTCGTCAATCATGCCGTTGCGCTCGATGATCAGCTCGCCCGTCTTGGGATGATAGTGCGAGTGTGAGGCGCAGCGCCCAACGATGCGCTCTTGCACGGTTTGCCCCGCAACGTTATCGCTTTTGCGAATGGTTATGCCGCGCTCTGTGCCGCAATCCATGCGGTTGACGATCACATCTTGCGCCACATCCACCAAACGGCGGGTGAGGTAGCCGGCGTCGGCGGTACGCAAAGCGGTATCCGCCAAGCCCTTGCGTGTGCCGTGCGTGCTGATGAAGTACTCCAGCGCCGTTAAGCCCATGCGGAAATGGCTGCGGATGGGCAGTTCGATGATACGCCCGCTTGGGTCGGTCATCAAGCCGCGCATACCGGCAAGCTGCGTGATAGGACCGAAGCCGCCTTTGGTGGCACCGCTGATCGCCATGATGGCGATGTGTCCGAACGGATCGAGCGTATCGCGGATGATGTCGCCCAAGCGATCCTTCGAGTCCTTCCACTTATCCACGGTGCGCTGGTAGCGCTCCTCTTCGGTGAGCATCCCACGCCGAAAATCACGATCTAGCATGTCAATTTCGGCGTTGGCTTCGCGCAACACGTCTTCACGCTCGGTTGGCACAGTCAGGTCGCTCACGGCGATGGTCGTGCCGCTGATGGTGGCGTAGTGGAAGCCAAGATCTTTGATGGCGTCCACAATATCGGTGGTGCGGTCTGCGCCAAAGCGCTGATAGAGTTTCGCCACCAATTCCTGCAACTGCTTCTTGCCCATCGTGATCTGCACAAAGCGCGCCTCATCGGGCAGGATGCGGTTGAAGAGCGCACGTCCAACCGTGGTGAGTTCGGGCTTGGGCTGCGGATCGCGTGTGTCGTAGATGTTGCCGAGCAGAATCGGTGTGTGCAAGGTGACCAAGCCCAAGTTATAGAGGTATTCCACCTCATCCATATCCACCACCTTACGGCGGTCGGCAAGGTTGGTCAGCTGCAGCTCTTCAGCAAATTCTGGGCGCTTCTTGCACAGTTGCTGGAAGTCGTAGCCGTTGATCAGCCCGAAATCCACTTCACCGTTTAGGACGGCGTTCAGCAGCACAATATCAGCAGGCGTTGCCTTGCCCACCTTCTGCCCTTGCTCATTGACGGGCGGCTCAGCCGGTGTGAAGACGATCACTTCGTTGCCGTCGTAGAGTTCGTGCTGCATCAGCCAGTTCTGCCCGCTGCTGTTGCGCGCCACGCCGATTTTATAGCCGCGATTCTTCGTCTCAGCCTGATAGCGGAATTCTTCAGCGCGTGCTTTGCGTGCCACAATGTCTGCC
>DAOUBW010000049.1:0-42809 GCA_034432555.1 Anaerolineae bacterium | reverse complement strand
GCGCCCTGATTTGGTGGAGCGCTATGGCATGAAAACTGTGCAGCGCGTGGTGGAGAGTGGCGACCTTATCCCGTTCACCGTCAAAACGCCTGTTGGCGATACGGTTTGGCTGCGCCTTGCAGAGGCAGATGAGCAGGCTGCCCTTGCCGCTGCTGAGGACGCTGTGCTGCCGAAAGACGAAGATTGGCAGGCTGCCCTTGATCACTGTGGCAACACACTGCGCCAACGTGGGCATGATGGCGAGTCGCGCCGCGAGAAAGTCTTGGCACGCTCTTATTCGCTCTCTGCCGCCTCAAAAAAGCTAGGCATCCGTGCCGAGACGCTTCAAAATGCCATCGGCGCGCATCTGGTCAGGTCGTTTGTTGATCCTGAAGGGCAAACGCGCCTCAGTGCAGCGGAAGTGGCAGCCATTCTTGAAGATCACACCCTCTTTCAGGCGATAGAGGATCAGGAGATCATCGCCGTGCGCGATCTGCTGATCCTCTTTGGCGATCAAGAGCCACAGGCAAGCACCCTGCGCGAAACCTTGCGGAAACTTCGCAAAGATTCCGCAAGCCGCGTGCGCTGGGGACAAATCCGCGACAGCCTGTGGGATGCGCCGATCAGCCTGCACACCTTCCGTGAACAGTTCCGTGAGGCGCGCAGCACATGGCAAACGCGCCAAGAAGAAAAACGCCAAGTTGAAAAGCAGCGCCGTGCCGAAGAACGGCAGCGCGTGCGCCAACGCCAAGAGGAAGAACGCCGCCAGCACGAGGAACTTCGCGCACGCCTGCTGGCAGCCTTTCCGACATGGCAGCACGCCGGGCGCGCCGATCAGTTGGTGCAGCTGCACATCGGACCGACCAACAGCGGCAAAACGCATCAGGCGCTAGAGGCACTCAGCGCGGCTGGTACGGGCTGGTATCTTGCGCCACTGCGCCTGCTCGCCTTCGAGGTCTTTGATCGCCTCAATCGGCGCGGTGTGCGCTGCAACCTGCTGACTGGTGAGGAACACATTGAGGTAGACGGCGCAACCATCACGGCAGCAACTATCGAAATGTTTAACCCGCAGCGCAGCGGCGATTGTGTGGTCATTGATGAGGCACACATGCTTGCCGATCCTGATCGCGGCTGGGCATGGACTCGTGCGCTGATGGAATGCCGTGCGCCTGAAATCCGCGTAATTGCGCCGCCTTTCGCACAGACGCTCATTGAGCGCCTGACGGCAGCCGCCCTGATCCCAACCCAAGTCGTGATGCATGAACGCCTCTCGCCGCTGCAAGTTGCCACACAGCCTTGGTCGCTGGATGACTTGCCGCCACGCACAATCCTAGTTGCCTTTTCACGGCGGATGGTGCTGCGTTTGAAGACAGAACTAGAGCGCAGCCAACGCCAAGTCTCTGTTATCTACGGCAACTTGCCGCCCGAAGTGCGCCGCAAACAAGCCGACCGTTTCGCCGATGGACACACCGAGATTTGCATCGCCACTGATGCAGTTGGCATGGGCTTGAACTTGCCCGCCGATCATGTCTGCTTTTTTGAGATTGAAAAGTTCGATGGGCATGTGGTACGTCCGCTGAACGCGCAGGAAGTTCACCAGATCGCCGGGCGCGCCGGGCGCTACGGACTCTCGCAAGCGGGCTTGGTGGGCGCCACGACGCGCACCAACCTGAAAGCGCTGCGCCGCCTGATGGAAACAACGCCACAAGCATTGGATCGCGCCCGTGTAGCGCCTGTGCTGGAAGACCTTGAGCTAATTCCCGGCAATTTGGCGCGCCGCTTGGCACGTTGGCGCGAACTGCAATCCATTCCGGACTCGCTGCGCGATGTGGTTGAACCTGCCGATATTGACGAGCGCATCGCCCTCGCTGCCTTACTCAGCGACCGCGAGATCGATCAGCTTGGCTTGGCAGCTGCCGTGCAGTTGGTGAACGCACCTACCCGCGAGAGCAGCCGCCAGTATTGGTATAGCTGCACACGCGCCATCCTCAACAATCACCCGATGCCGCTGCCCATCGAGCCGCCTATGACCATTGAGGATGACCGCGATCTAGAGACGACCGAACAGGCGATAAGCTGCGCCGATATTTACTTGTGGCTGTCTTGCCGCAAAGAATTTGCCGAGTTTGCAGTGGATGAGCCTTGGCTGCGCGCCTTGCGTGCCGAGTGGTCTATGAGCATTGATGCTGCCTTGCTGCGCCGCTTGGATACTGCCAGCCGCTGCATCAACTGCCGTCGCAAGCTCCCTTTGAATCACCGTTATACACTTTGCGATGAGTGCTACGCCAACAACCGCACCCGTTGGCGCTCTGAAAGGGCCTTCCGATGAAAAGACTAACCCTGTTGCTGATCGGCGCACTGCTGCTGGGTGCCTGTGCGCCCACCGCACCGACAGCTATCCCAACTGCCACCACTACGCTTTTCCCTGAGGGCGTGCGCCCGCTTGATCCGCCGGTGGCGTTGCCCAACTTCAGCCTGATCGATCAGCAAGGCAGGCAGTACAGCCTTGAGGATATGCTTGGCAGGTGGACGGTTGTTAGCTTTGGCTTTGTCAACTGCCCGGATGTCTGCCCAATCACGCTTGCCAACTTCACTTTGGTGAAGCGTGCGCTTGGCGAACAGGCGGATCAGGTAACTTTCATGTTTGTAAGCGTAGATGGCGCACGCGATACGCCGCAAGTGTTAGGCAAACACCTTGCCTTGTTTGATCCTGACTTTGTCGGGCTAACTGGTGATGATAATGCGGTGCGCCCGATGACTCAGGCATTTGGCGTGCGCTATGAGATCGTGAAGCCCGAAGGCACAGAGGCGGATTATCTGGTCAACCATACTGCATCAGCCTTCTTGGTGAACCCTGAAGGTGCGCTGCAACGCATTTACAGCTACGGCACTGATCCTGAAATCATTGCGGCTGACCTGCGAACCTTGCTGCCTTAGTGCTGTTCAATTTGGCGGTCTGGCTCAGGCGCGTTCAGGCGGCTGCGGCGCGCCACCAGCATAAAACCGACAAAGGCAATGCCAAACAGCACCAACAGGGCAATCAGCTTAAATTGGCGGCTAGTGGTCATCAGTGCCAGCGCGCCAAAAGCGGCACAAAAGGCGTAGTAGATCAGGGTGAGGGCACGCGGCGAGAGCAAGCCGGCATCCAGCACGCGGAAATGCAAATGCCCACGATCACCCACCATCGGATTTTTGCCCTCCAGCGCACGCCTTGCCGCTTGCCACGCCAAATCGAGCAGCGGCAAGCCCATCACCAATAGAATAGTCGCCATTTTTGCGCCGCCGATGATGCTCAGCGCACCGATCACAAAGCCCAAATAGACCGCGCCGCTGCCCATGAATATCCGCGCCGGGTGCCAATTGAAGATCAGGAAGCCGAGCAGCGTGCCGATGAGCGCCACTGGCAGCAAACTAACGCTGAGCTGATTCTCGCGCAGCGTATGCAGAAAGAGCAAGCCTGCCGCAATCAGGTTGACGCCGCCGGCAAGCCCATCCACACCATCCAGAAAGTTGACGGTGTTCATCATCAGCAGCAACCAAAACAAGCTGATGATCACAGTCACGACGTAGGGAAAAGCGCCGACCGTCTCGCCCGTGATCGGATTGTTGAAGCGCTCAATGAAGATCAGGCAGGCAATGGCAATGCCTGCTGCTGCAAGCTGCCCGATAAGCTGTACGCTTGGCGGCAGATCAAACTTGTCATCCAGCAAACCCACCACAAAGATCAGCGTGCCGCCGAGCAGCAAGCCCAGCAAACGAATCGCCTCATTCGGATCGGCGCGCTCGACAGGCAAACTTTGTGCCACCAAAATGGTGAGCATAAAGGCAGCCCACAGCGGCAGCGCGCCCAGCTTTGGAATAGCACCACGGTGTTTGCGGCGCGAGTCGGGCTTGGCAAGGATGCCCAACGCAGGCGCCAGTCGGCGTGCCAGCCCTGTCAGCATCAGCGAGAGCGCCAACGCCATGCTAAAGGTCAGCCCAACCGAAAGCCAATAGGATGTCATCATCGCGCTGCGCCCGCCATTTCTGTGCTATGCGTGCATAACCTTACCGCATTCAACACAAAAAAACGACAGGGTTGTCTAGTAAACCTCTATTCCTTTCTCTGCAGGCGGGATAAGGCGACGCCACGCCTCCAAGATACAGGCTTGACGCACGCGCTGCCCTGTGTTACGATTAGCGAGGTTCGTTCTACACACGCCCCTATCGTCTAGCGGTCTAGGACGCGGCCCTTTCAAGGCTGAAACCGGGGTTCGAGTCCCCGTAGGGGCATCCAAAACGCCGCGCCACTGCGCCCAACGCAGCAAGGTGCGGCGTTTTCGTATTGCCTAGCCGCTGGCGTGGCATCAACTCGTTGAATGAGACAATAAGGTGAATATCCACGTATGACACAGCCCATCCAACTGATTGCTATTGACCTTGACGGCACCCTGCTTGACAGCCAACACCGCCTGACTGAACGCACCAAAGCCGCCGTCTGGCGCGCCGCCGCACACGGACTCCATGTGGTGATTGCCACCGGCAGACCGCGCTTTAGCGGCTACACCTACGCGGAGCAGCTCGGTTTGAAAACGCCCGGCGTCTATCTGCAAGGGCTGACCGTGTATGACGGCGAGGGCAGTTTGCTGCACGAGATCATCATGCAGCCCGAAACTGCCCGCCGTATTTTGAGCTACGCCCAACAGCACGATCTCGCCGTGATGGTCTATAACCATCAGCGCAAGGTGACCGCCCGCCGCCTTGCCGAGCGCACCAAACTGCTTGCCCACTACGGCGAGCCGACGCCCGATTATGTGGATGACCTGCTCAGCCTGCCCGACAGTATGACCATCAGCAAGATGGTCTTCGTGGAGAGCGCCGCAACGTCCGACGCGGTGCGGCACGCCTTACAGGCGCACGTTGGCGATCTGGCAAGTGTGTTCCTCTCGCAGCCCGATTTTGTGGAAGCGCTGCCGCCGAATGCTTCTAAGGGCGCAGGCGTAGCATGGTTGATTAACAGCTTGGGCGTGCCACCTGAGGCAGTGTTGGCGCTTGGTGATGGTGAAAATGATATTGAGATGGTGCAGATGGCGGGCATCGGCGTGGCGATGGGCAACGCCACACCGCACCTGAAGGCAGTTGCCGATCATATCACGCTCAGCAACGATGAAGACGGCGTCGCCGCTGCCATCGAGCGCTTTGTGTTCGGCGAAGGCGCGTAAGGTGGTAACAACACAGGCTGCCGAATGCTCAACAGCCTGTATATGCGACTAGCTCTCGATGATCTCGACGCGCTCTAGGGCATCCCCCGGATTACGGTCGCGCATTGGATCGCGCTCCCGAATGCTGAGCAGGACAGCCAGGCTCTGTGCATCGGCAACTTTACCGAAAACGGCGTGCTTACCATCAAGGTGTGGCGTTGCCACATGCGTGATGAAGAACTGGCTGCCGTTCGTATCGCGCCCTGCGTTCGCCATGCTCAAAATGCCGGGCGAGTCGTGGCGGAGTTGCAACGCGCCGCGCTCATCTGCCCAACGGTAGCCCGGTCCGCCGGTGCCAGTGCCAGTCGGGTCGCCGCCTTGCACCATGAAATTCTTGATGACGCGGTGAAAAGTCGTGCCATCGTAGAAGCCTTCACGCGCAAGGAACACAAAGTTGTTGACTGTAATCGGCGCTTTATCTGCAAACAGCGTCACCGTGATCGCGCCTCTGGCTGTGTGAAAGATGGCGGTGTAGTGCTTTTTGAGGTCAATCGTCATCTCAGGTGGGCTGTTATATTGCTTAGACATACAGTTACTCCATCTCCTGTGAAAGGTGCCTTTGGAAAAGGCGCTTAAGCAGATTATAGCCCAAAATGCTAAATGCCCACCTATGGCTGCACAGTCCGTCCAAATCGGCTACAATTAGGCGCAGAAAGGCAGTTTTCCACGATGAGATTTTCAGCATGAGATACCGTCCACGTTGGACATTGCTCACGTTTGGTGCGCTAATCGTGATCGCGCTTTTTACCTTTCCGACTTGGCGTGGCTTGTTCGCCCGCCCTGACGAAAGCCTCCCCTTCCCACTGACCAGCGCTGAACGCCGCGAACTCTTGGTGCGAATGCCCAACCGCGAAATGGCTGCCACACTCTATTTTTCCAGCCTGACTGCCCAACCCGTACCAACTGAACAGCAGCCCGTGGATGTGCCGCCGGATGCCCAAATTATCCAGACCGCCAGCTTTCAAGGCATAGATGCGCTCCGCAGCGTGCGCGGCAGCGTCACCTTTTACCGCCTTATTGATGACAGCGTGCTGCTGCGTTTTGACGATTTCGAGGTGACCAATGCACCCTTGCTGACGATCTACCTCTCCAGCAGTGAAGCACCGCAAACCGTACAAGAGCTAGGCGGCATTGTGCCAGAGTTCTCGGTTGGCGAGCTGCGCGGCAGCTTTGGCAGCCAGCAGTTCAACATCCCACGTGAACTGCGCCTAGAGCGCTACCGCAGCGTGGTGATCGTCAGCGAAGCTCTGCAAATGATCTTTGGCATCGCCCGTTTACGCTAAGCTCAGCCCAGCAGCGTGCCTAAATCGCCGTTGGCTTCCGCTAAGCGCGCTCGTGCCTCAGAAGGCGACAGGTTGCGGCAGGCTGCCAAGATTGCCGTCTTCATTTCGCCATCGCACGCGCTCAGTATTTCGCGTGCCTGTGCCAAGTCCAAATTCGCAGCTTCCGCCACAATCACGGCGGCACGTTCGCGCAGTTTGAGGTTGGCAGCGCGCATATCGGTCATCAGGTTTTCGTAGATGCGCCCAACGCGCAGCATAACGCCTGTCGAGAGCATATTCAGGGCGAGTTTTTGTGCCGTGCCTGCCTTCAGCCGCGTTGATCCCATCAGCGCCTCTGCACCTGTCGGAATGCAAAGAGGGTGTGCCGCACGTGCCGCAATGGGTGAATCCACCACATTCACGATGCAGCCCGTCAGCGCGGCGCGCTGGTTGGCTGCCTCCAGCGCGCCAATCACAAAGGGTGTACCGCCGCTCGCCGCGATGCCGATCACCGTGTCCAACGCGCCAACGTTCAGCGCTATTATCGCCGCCGCACCGCCTTCGGCGTCATCTTCTGCGCCTTCGACTGCTTGTGTAAAGGCAGCCTCACCACCTGCTAACACGGCAACCACCTGTTCCGCCGTCGTGCTGAAGGTAGGAATGCATTCGGCGGCGTCCAGCACGGCAAGCCGCCCTGAAGTACCTGCACCGACGTAGATCAGACGTCCGCCCTGCTTAAAGCGCGCCGCCGCCGCCTCAATCAGCGCGGCAAGATCGGGCAAAAGCGGCTGTATCAGGTGCGGAATGCGCCCATCTTCAATGTTCATGACGGTGAGGAAATCCAGCGTTGGGCGGCGATGCGCGTTATGGGTCAGCAGGTGGCGGCGCTCAGTGGCGCGGCGCGGTGGCAGACGCCCGTGATCAGGATTAGTAAACTGTGGTGATGGAAATGCCACCCCTTGCGCCGTCATGCTCATCATCGCCGCGCCGATTTGCGCGCTGTATTCAGCGTGAATAACATAAGCACGCGGATAAAGGCTTTGCAGGCTTTCCACGAAAAGGTGGTGCAGGATTGGCGCACGCGTTAACAAGCTGCCCGAACGCACAACGGGAAAAGGCTGATCGCCAAAGTTGAGGCGTTCCGCAACGGTTGCCGTTGCATCTACCAGCGCTTGGGCAGCGTCGCTCACGATGCGTATCGCCATCAGATCGCCCGCCTCCGCCGCGTAGACCACATCGGCGGCAAGCGCGGCGACATCGTTCACGCGGCGCTCAGGCGTATACAGCCAACTGACCAGATCGGGAATAGCAGCTAAGCCGAGTTTGGCAAGCACCGCCGCACCCAGTGCCGATTCCTCACCGCGATCATAGGCGCTAAAGAGTGCTTGCAAGGCGTCGCGTGCGATCACATAGCCACTGCCGCGATCCACATAGTGTCCCCAGCCACCGGCGCGCCCGCGCTGCCCTTGCTCATTCACGCCAAGCGCGATCATGCCCGTGCCGCTGATGGTCACAATGCCAAAAGCGCGCCCTGAAGCAGCGTACAGGACTGGTACAGCGTCGTTATCCAGCACCACTGGCACATTCGGAAAGAGTGCCGCGAACAGTTCGTTAAAGCGCGCATGGTCAGCAGGACGATCTAAGCCTGCCAGCCCGGCACCGATGCCGCTGAGAGCGCTCAAAGGCAAGTTGGCAGCTTGCAAAACTGCCGACACACCCTCTTGCAGGGCAGCCCGTGCTGCCTCTAACCCAACGATATTCGGATTGCCGCTGCCGCTTTCGGCGCTACTCAGAAGGGTTAGGTTGGCATCCACAAGGGCGAATTTGGTGCTTGTGCCGCCGCCGTCAATACCAATGAAATAAGGCATGGTCACTCACTTTGGGTAGGTAGAGGTTCAGCAAGGGCAAGGCGTGCCGCGTGTGCCAGCAGTTCGCCGCCGATGCGCGCCGCCTCATGAACGTTCTGTACGTCTTCAACCAGCACCGCCACTGCCAACGACCGCCCGTCGGGCAGTTCCACAAAGCCGATCAGCCAGCCGTTTTGCCCTTCGCCTGAAAAGGCGAGGCTGGCGTGCGCGTAGAGCGTTGCCTCTGGCGGCAGATCAGGCACGTTGGCGGCGCGTGCGTTGCCGTTCAGGGCAGACTCTCGCAGGGCGGCGCGGATGCGCTCTGCCGATTCACGGGTGGTGGCAGCGCGCTCTAAGGGCGTGCGCGGGAGCGGCTCCCATGTCTCAGTGTTGGGCGCACGCAGCGCATCGGCAATATAGGGCGTGATCAGGTTGCCATAGTTGGCAATGCCGCCCGCCACGACTACCATTTGCAGCGGCGTAACGGTCAGATCAGCCTGCCCGACGCCTGCCAAGCGGCGCTCATCCGCAGTGCTGAGTTCGCCTAGCGGCGTGGCAAGGCGCGCCGCCGCGATGGGATAGCCGCTAAGCTGCGGCGCACTGAGCAAGCCAAAGGCGGCGATCTTCTCCTGCACTTCAGTGGGATAGCTCTCGGCGAACTCGGCAAAGAGCGACGGGCAGCCGCGCACGAGGGCAGTTTGCAACGAGTCAATGGGCGTGTCGCCTTCTAAGGCGCAGCGCAGCGTCAGGTCATTCAGGCGCAGCGCCGCCGCCGCCATGCTAAAGTCTTGCGGCTGAAGGGCAGGGTTCGCCAACAGTGCTGAATAAATGACAGCTTGCAGCGCGCCGCCGGGCTGGTAAATGCCCTGCAAAGCGCGGTTGATCAACGGCGCAGCAGGATCGTTTCGCAGTGTTTCCCAGTCAGCGTCTAGCGTGTTTGGATCGTAAAGCGGCGTGCTAAAGAGCGCCCACACAGCGCCGCTTGGCACTTCCAGCACGATTGCCGCGCCGCGCCGTTCGCCAAAGGCTGTGCTTGCCACTTGCTGCAAGCGCGCATCAATGGTCAGGCGCAGATCATCGCCCAACGGTGGACGGTTAAGCGCCTCACCGAAAGCTGCTGCCCACACATCGGTGCGCGCCGCGCCGCGCAAAGCGCGATCAAAGGCAAATTCTGCGCCGCTGCTGCCGTAGATCAGGCTGTAGTAGCCGGTGGCGCTGAAGGTTGAATATTGCGGATAAACGCGCCGATGTGCCATTCTGCCCGATGGCAAACGCACTGTTGGCTCAGAGCGTGCGAGCGCCACCATATTCCGATCAAAAATGCCGCCGCGCACAACGGCGCGCTCATCTTCCAAGCGGCGCGGATTGTCCTCTCGCGCACGCAGATCGTCACGGGCAACCACGCTCCAATAGGTCAGGCTGATCGCCACAATCAGGAAGGCGATCAGGCTGCCCACTGCCACATTCCGAATGCGCCCACTCATGGCGTTGCCCTCAAAGTTACTTGCGCTGTGCAAGTTGCCGCCGCCAGGATGCTGAGCGCGCCAGCTTCCGCCAACAATGCGGCATAGGCGCCATCGGCGCGCCACGCCGCAGCCGCCACAGGCAGCACAAGCGCCATCTCGCCGTTCGGCACGCCTTCCGCAAAGCAGAGCAGGCGGCTGCCAAGCGATACCACCACCCGATCACCACGCGGACTCCATATGGCAAGCCCAGCGGACTCGCCTTCAGTGAAGGGCAACGGTAGCGGCGTGTAGGCATCGGTGTGCGGCTGCCACAGGAACACATCAAACGGTGTACCAATGCCAAGCTGTAAATCAGGCAAACTTTGCAGGGTAAACGGCGCGCGCATTTCGGCGCTGTAACGCTCGACAAGCGCGCCGAATTGATCGTGCAGCGCCAGATAGCCTTGCTCATAGGTGGCGCGCTGGGCGCCGCCAACTCCAATCAGATCGCCGTGCCACGCCAACGCCGTGATCACGCCTTCGCTCGCCCACCTTTGCTCAAGCGCCAATGGCTGCACCGCCCACACCGAGAGCCAGTCGCGGTCAGCAGCGACGATATGCGCGCCCTCAGCCTGCCATGCCAGAGCGCGGATCGGCGCGCTGTGCGCCTGTGCTTGCTGGCGCGCCTGATCGGCTAACATCCACAAGAACAAACGCCCTTCGACATCGCCTGCGGCAAGTGCCGCACCTTGTGGCTGCCACGCTAAGGCGCTGATCGCTGCGCCTTCACCACTGAAAGACGTTTGAAGTTCCCATGCATCCAGATCGGCGGAAAGGCGGTAGAGCAGCACCTGATCAGCGTTGGTCAGCGCGATCAGGTCAGCCGTCGGACTCCATGCCAGCAGCGGACGCACCGCAGTTTGGGCGCGGCTGGTTGGTGCGGCGGCAAGGCTGAGCAGCAGTGCGCCGATCAGCGTCAGGCTAATCCATCTCATAGCCGCCATCAATGTTCAGCGCTTGTCCCGTCAGATAGTCGGATTCGGGCGCGCACAAAAAGGCGACCACCTCTGCCACATCTTGGCAGGTGGCAGGGCGGCGCAGCGGCACTTTTTCATCCACGCGCTGTTGCAGCCACGCGCCTTTGGGCAAGCCGCGCCGCTGCTGCCCTTCGGTCAGGTCAATATAGTCCCACATAGGCGTTTCGACCAAGCCGGGACAAACAGCGTTCACATTGATATTATAGGGCGCAAAGCGCAGCGCGGCGCTTTGCGTAATGCTGATGACTGTCGCCTTTGAGGCGGCGTACTGCGGCGCGTTTGGTCTGCCGCGCCTGCCCGTCACAGAGGATAGATTTACAATCTTGCCGAAACTGCGCGGCGCACGCCCCGCTGCCTTGATTTCCTCTGGCACTTGGGCGATCATCTGGCGTGCCACCGTCTGCAAGGTAAAGAATAAGCCTTCGACATTGGTTTGCATCAGCCAGCGCCACTGTTCAGGTGTGATGTCCATGAAGTCCACGCGCTCATTGACACCCGCGTTATTGATCAGGATGTCAATCCGTCCGAAATGCGCGGCAGCTTCAGCCACCATCCTCTGTACCGCGGCGTGATCGCCGACATCCAGCACATAGGTGCGCGCTTGTACGCCAAACGACGCCACTTTTTGGGCGGTGCGTTCGGCAGTTTGGGGATTGATCTCAGCGATGATGATGTGCGCGCCGTGTTGGGCAAGGTGCAGCGCAATTGCTTCACCAATACCCTGCCCAGCGCCAGTCACAATGGCGATTTTGTCTTGAAAGCGTTGGTTCATTGGGTGTGCTTATATCAATTCTAGTAGTCGGACTCTGCTTCATCCGAACTAGAGGACTCTCCGTCATCAATACGTAGCCACGTGCGCCCAACCTGAAATAACATGCCCGCCTTGATTGTGTGGCGTTGCTCTGGCTCCAATTTTTCGCGGCGGCTGCCCACAAAAGTATGGTTGCGGCTCTTTTTATCCACCAGGAAGAAGCGATCTGTTCGTGGCTCGTACATCACATGGGCATGAACACGCGAAACCTGTTGATCGTGCGAGATAGAAATATCCAAGCCGTTGTTGCGCCCAATGACGATGGTTAGCTCACTACCATCACTTGGCACTTCCCACGTTAGCGTTTTGCCGTCAAGCGGTCCGCTCATAAAGGTGATCGAGACAGTCGAACGAGTCATAGGTCTATCGCGGCTCCACAAGCAGATTATTGGCTGAGTTTGCGGCGCGCCTCTTTACGCTTTAGCTCTGCCTTGGCGTGATTGGGCTTAAGGACAAGAACGCGGTTCAATGCGCGGATTGCCTCTGGATAATTGCCGCTTTCGATCAGCATCTCACCATAATTGTACCAGAACCCAGCGTTTTTAGGGTACAGATCGGTGGCACGCTTTAGGGCATTCAGCGCTTCTACGTGCTTGCCAAGCGCAGCGTATGCCAGCCCTTCGCCCACCCACGCGCCAGGCAGATCAGGGACAAGGGCTTGGGCTTGGGCGTATGCCTCTAGCGCCTCTGTGTGGCGGTGCAAGCGCCGCAATGCTGCACCTTTTTGCACCCACAGGTGCGCTGCTGAACGCGGATCGCCCATGGCGGCAGCCAAGCCTTCTTCGCAGACGTGCAGTGCTTCGGCAGGTTTGCCCAAACGCAGCAGCAGCGCTAACAGATTCAGGTAATACCAACCCACATGTGGCGCCTGTGCCACGGCTTGCTCATAGGCTGCCAGTGCCTCATCTGCCAGTGACGCATCTGCGCGCGTGCTGCTGAGGCGCTCTAAGACGATGCCGCGCCCGTTGTGCGCCCAAGCATAGTTCGGCTTGAGCGCCACTGCCTGATCATAGGCGTGCAGTGCCTCATCAAAGCGTTTCAGGCGGCGCAAAATGGCAGCCCGCAGCGCAAACGCCTCAGCCGTTTCGGATGTCTCCAACAGGCTGAGCGCCTCATCAGCCTGCCCTGCCTTTGCCAAGAGTTCGGCAAGCTGTGTGCGATACCACGCCTGAGCAGGATTCAGGGCAAGCGCACGCCGCCAACTGCTGATGGCTTCCTCAGTGCGGTGCAGCGCACGCAATGCCATAGCGTGTTTTGCCCATGCCCACGCCCAATCGTCGTGTTTGCTCAGAATGCGCTCAAAAATGGCGCGCGCGTTTTCAGCATCTCTACTTCGCAAATAGGTATTACCGAGCCGCAGCAGTACGTTCGGATCATCAGGGCGTGCGGCAAGCACAGCTTGCAAAGTGCTGATCGCCTCTGTGTGCCGATTCTGCGCCAGCAGCACAAGGCTTTTGCCTTCAAGGGCAGGCAGGTAATTAGGTTGCTTTGCCAAAATTTGCTCATAGGCGTGCAGTGCCTCATCATGGCGCTGATGATGAAAAAAGGTGCGCCCCAAACGCAACCATACGCCTTTGTGATCAGGGCGTAGGCGCTTCGCTTGTTCAAGGGCTGAAAGCGTTTCGGGAAGGTTGCCACTGGCAAGGTAGGCATCGGCAAGGCGCAGCCATGTCCAAACATCGCTGGGAAGCAGGCGAGAGGCGCGCAAAAAAGTGCTGATGGCATCCGTGCTGCGCTTCAGGGCATTGAGTGCCTCACCGCGCCCCAGCAATGCCTCGCCCAGTTCATTGTCAAGCTGAATAGCGCGATCAAAGGCTGCCAAGGCTGCTTTCGGCTGGTGCAGCCGCAGCAGAATGCGCCCACGCAGCGCATGGCTTAGGGCATGATCAGGATCAATGGCGAGGACTGCCTGAATATGGGTGAGTGCCTCTTGCGCTTGCCCAAGGCTCAGCAACAGGCGCGCATGGTTGTGATCTGCCCAAATATCATGCGGATTGAGGGCAGTCGCCCGACTGTAAGCTGCTTGTGCCGCTTCATATTGCCCTAAGCGTTCCAGGACGATGCCTTTGTTGTACCATGCCCACGTAAAATTGGGATGAATCTGCAAGGCGTGATCGAAGGCAGCGAGTGCTTCAGGGTAGCGCTTGAGCAAGCGCAGCACACGCGCTTTCCGCGCCCAAATCCATGCCGAGTTCGGATCGAGCGCCAATGCCTGATCGTAGATTGGCAAGGCGTCCGCAGGGCGCTTAAGTTCAGTCAGGCTGTACGCCTTATCCATGAGTTCGTCACTCTGCAAGGCGGCGGGGTTGCTCTCTAGCTGTGGCGGTCTGCCAACCAGCCTTTCATAGCAGGTGGCGAGTTCGGCGCGGAGCGTTTGCCACGTCTGCGGGCGCGCCTCACGGTCTAGGCGAAGGCAGCGCAACACCACATCGCACAGGTCAGCGGGTAAGTGATCCCTAAACTGCGGCGGAAAGTGAATGGGGCGTTTGTGCATCTCGCGCAGCGCTGGAATGCCTGCCGCGCCGCTGAACAGGCGAAGACCGGTCAGCATCTCGTAGAGGATGACACCAAAGGCGAAAATATCGGCGCGGGCATCCAATGGCTGCAAGTGCGGCGTGTATTGCTCTGGCGACATGTAGAGGAGCGTCCCCATCACCTTGCCCGGCTGCGTTAGGCGTGCATCGGCAACCTGTTGCAGCATCTCAGGCGTCAGGCGCGGCATCTCTTGAGATTCAGTGGCGCTGTCAAGGGCGCGCCCAAGCCCGAAATCGGTCACTTTAGCGGCTGCATCGTGCCGCACAAGGATGTTGGCAGGCTTCAAATCGCGGTGGACGAAGCCCTCTTTTTTGTTGGTAGCGTGCAGCATTCCGCTACAAATGCCAAGTGCAATCTCTAGGCTAAGCTGCGGAGTCAGGCGCTTGTGCTTGATCCAACCGCGCAGATCGCTGCCCAAATCTTCCGCGCCGCCCACATATTCCAAGATGATGTGCGGGCGCTCACGGAGGCGGCTCTTGCCGAAGGAATCGACTTTGTGGGCGCGCACAATGTTCGGGTGCTTGTCCATCTCCACCCACAAGCGTGCCTCGTTCTCGAAGCGGCGCTTGGCAGTTTCATCGCTCAGGTAGCGCGCTTGAAAGGTCTTGAGGGCAACCAGTGTCTCGGTCTGTTCGTCAAGGCAGACGTAAATAATGCCCATGCCACCGCTGAGAATGTTCCGCACGCGGTAGCGATCACCGATTAACTCGCCATTTTGAAAATCTTCGCCGTTGGCGGATCGTTCTGGGATGAAGGCGGGCAGATCGCCGATCTTATCCTCAGAATGCGGCGCGGCAGTTGGGCTGCTGTGGCTGGCGGAAGCATCTGATGTATCGTCTTGGGTGGAGTCGTCCTCTGTGCCAGAGTCAGCGTTGGCAGGGTCTTTGAGCAGCCCTTCGGCAGGGCTTTCCAGCCAGCGCGGCACGTCCTCAGCGTGTGTTGGCGGCTCAGGTGGCACGGCAGCACGCAAGGCAGCGGCGTACCAATTGGTCAGTTCGATGGCGGCAGCGCGTGTCTCGTCGCTCAGCCGATCTATGGGCATTTCGGCAACTGCCCACAACGCCACCGCGATGTTGTGGGCGCTGGGCGTGCTATGGGCGCTGTTAACTGCCCACGCCGCAAAGTTTGCCTGAGCAAGGTTTGCCAGTGCCTGATCAGCGGGCGTTTTGGCAAGCCGCACAGCGCGTTTGTAGGCGTTTAGCGCCTTTGCCACATAAAGGATGACCAGCCGTTCGCCTTCAAGGGCGTGCTGCGCGCACAGATCGCCCAGTATGAAATAATCGGCGGCGTGCGGCGGCGTGCGGCGCAGCGCCACGCGCCCTAAGCGTCGAATAGCAGGATGCGGATCAGTGGCGAATAAATCGGTCGCATCATCTGGGTGCGGTGTGGCGAGCAAACGCTGTTCTTCCTCCGCAGACAGGCTGATTGGCTTCAGCCCGATCTGTGGGATAGGCATGATGTGGCTGCTCATGGTCGGTTACTATGCCTCATGGGTAGCGGTGTGTGCCTGAATGGTGAAGGTGAGCTGTGTTTGATCGGGCGTCACGCCAACACTGATCACGCTTTGCGGCGGATAGTCGCGCTCTAAAAGCTGCGCGCTTAAGGGGCGCGTTAGCAGACGGTCTATTGCCTGCCGCAGCGGACGCGCACCATTGAGCGGGTCATAGCCACGTTGCAGCAGCAGCAGACGTGCTTCTGGCGTCAGGTGCAGGTCGAGGCGTTGGTCGGCAAGCCGTGCGTGCAAATCGCGCAGATGCAGGTCGAGTATCTCGTGCAGGGTTGTTTCTGTCAGGGCGTTAAAGATGATCACATCATCCAGACGGTTCAAAAATTCAGGGCGGAAGAAACGGCGCAAGGCAGCCTGATAATCCGCTGCGGAAGGCGACGTGCTGGTGAAGCCAACGCTGCCACGCCGAGTCTCTGCCGTGCCGATGTTGCTGGTCATGATCCAAACGGCATGGCGTGCATCTACCGTGCCGCCACGCGCATCGGTCAGCCGTCCTTCATCAAAGACCTGCAAGAATAGGTCAAACACTTCAGCGGCTGCCTTTTCCACCTCATCCAACAGCACCACACTGTAGGGACGGCGGCGTAAGGCTTCGGTGAGCTGCCCGCCCTGCTGCGAATCTCGATAGCCGGGTGGCGAGCCAATCAGCCGTGCGACGGTGTGTTCATCGTGAAATTCGGACATATCAAGGCGCAGCAGGGCGTTTTCAGTGCCAAAGAGGAAGGCTGCCAGCGCTTTTGCCAGCTCTGTTTTGCCAACGCCACTCGGACCCAGAAACAGAAAGACGCCAACGGGACGATTCGGGTCAGACAAGCCCGCACGGCTGGCGCGCACGGCGCCCGTCACGGCGCTTATAGCGTGATCTTGCCCAATCACACGCGCCCGCAGCACATCCTCCATGCGCGCATATTTGCGACGCTCATCTTCGGTCAGTTGGGCAACAGGAATGCCCGTCCATTCGGCAAGCACTTCGGCAACTGCTTCAGCAGTCACCACACGCGGCGTGCTCAGATCAACGCCGCTGGCAGTCTGCGTGACGACACGCGCACACGCCTCGTCCAGCAGGTCAAGCGCCTTATCCGGCTGGCGGCGGTTGTGCAGATATTTGGCGGAAAAGGTGACGGCGGCTTGCAATGCATCGCTATGGATTTGCACGCCGTGATGCCTGGCATATTGATCCTGCACGCTGGTAAGGATCAGCAATGTATCGGCAGCGGAAGGCTCGCCAATTTCAATGGTGCGGAAGCGCCGATCAAGGGCGGGGTCTTGAGCGATGGCGGCGCGGTATTCTTCATGGGTGGTGGCGCCAATGCAAGCGATCTCGCCACGCGACAGGGCGGGCTTGAGGATGTTCGCCGCGTCAAGGTTGCTATCCACTGTGTCACCTGCGCCAACGATGGTGTGGATTTCATCAATGAACAAGATGATCTCGGGGTTCTCGCGTACTTCCTCTAAAATGCCGACGAGCCGCTCCTCAAACTGACCGCGCAGGCTGGTGCCAGCCAACAAGGTGCCGATCTCGATCTGGACAATGCGGCGGTTGAGCAAGCGTTGCGGCGCGCTGCCCTGTGCAATATCATAGGCAAGCCCTTCGACCACAGCCGTTTTACCCACACCTGAATCGCCCACCAATAGTGGATTGTTCTTTTTAGAGCGCGTCAGGGTGCGCGCCATCATGCGGATTTCGCGCTCACGCCCGATGACCGGGTTAATTTTGCCTTCGCGGGCAAGCTGCGTCAGATCGCGCCCATATTTATCCAGCATCGGCGTAACGCCTTGCGGCAGTTCGTCGAGCGAGTCTGAATCGTGAATGGCGATCAGGTAATCTTGGCGGGCAAGATCAATTTCAGGATCGCCGCCGTTTTTCGCCATTTCTTCACGCACCAATTTCAGCCACTCTACCACATCCGCGCCGATCAGATACAAGCGGCGAACTGCGACGCCTTGCCCTTCGCGCAGCAGCGCATACAGCAAATGGCGTTCGTCAATGCGCTCTGCCTGATGTGCATCGGCTATTTGCACAGCATCGCTCAGCACACGGTAGGCACGCGGCGTGAAGGGCAGCGCATCGGCGAAGAGTTCTTGGTCGGAATCGTGGGCACCAGCATCGCGCCGAATTTCGTTCCGCACACTGCGCGGATCGAGACCGGCGGTCAGCAGCAAGCGCTGTGCAAGGCTGCCTTCCACTTGCGTCAGGGCGATGTAGAGGTGTTCCGTGCCGATGAAATTGTGGTGCAAGCGCGCTGCTTCATCACTGGCAGCGCGCAGCCACACTTCGCAGCGTTCTCTGATCTCTTGTTCGCTGATCTCTGCGAAAGACACACTCGCACCTCGCTTTTGACCGTCACGCAAGCCGACTCAAATGTTTTCTGAGGGTGATTATAGCACAGCCGCCCTGCCAAAGTCTTGAAAAATTTCTGAAGGGCAGGTGTTATGCACCTTGCTCGTTCACTCGTACCTCAAAAGCCTAGCCGCGCCCTTCGGAATAAGCTATAATCGCCATGTTTATCCGTCAGCCTAAAAGGTTAAGAGACAACGCATGATTGATGTGAACGACCTGCGGAAAGGCGTCACCTTCACCGTAGATGGTGCTATTTACCGCGTGTTGGAGTATTCCCACAACAAACCCGGACGCGGCAACGCCACTATCCGCACCACCCTGCGCGACCTTCGCACAGGCGCGACCATTCAGCGCACCTTCACCTCTGGTGACCGTGTGCAGGATATTCGCGTCGAGAGTTTCGCCGTTGAATTTCTCTACAGCGATGGCGAAGTGCTGCACTTTATGAACACCACCACCTTTGAGCAATACGAGCTTTCGACCAGCGTCTTTGGTGATGATGTGCTATATATGTATGAGAATATGCAAATGTCGCTGAGCAGCTACGACGGCGAGATTATTGACTATGAACTGCCCACCACCGTTGAACACAGCGTGGTTGAGGCAGAGATGGCAGTCGCTGGCAACACCGCCACCGGCGCCACCAAGAAAGTGATCACGCAGACAGGCTTGCAAGTGACCGTGCCGCTGTTTGTCAGCGTTGGCGATAAAATCCGTGTGGACACGCGTGACGGCAGCTACATCACCCGTGTCTAGTGCTTAGGATGCCCTAATGAAGACTCCTGCTGGCAAGGAATGCCCTGAATATCACGCTGATTTTCATCGCGGCAGGCGCGTGCAGGAATGCCGCCTTGCCAAACGCAGCGCACGCGGCGCGCCGTGGCATCCCGGTGATTGCAGCCGTTGCCCTGTGCCAGATATTCTGCGGGCGAATGCCAGCGAGTCTTTGCGGCTGAATTTGCAGATCAAGCCCGGCTTTTTGGGCATTGGGCGCACTTTAGTGATTAGCGCCTTCTGCGAGAAGCACAAAACTACCATTGATGATCCCTACATCGGCTGTGAACAATGCAACGCTGAGCGCCCCGGCGTCTCGATCTTTCTGGATGCACTCAGAGATTCGGATAGCGAATGATCAAGGCAGTGCTGTTCGATCTGGATGCAACACTGATCCATGTGGAAACAGATGCCTTTGTGAGCCAGTACATCAAGCTGCTGAGCGCCCAACTCGCCGCGCAATTCGGCATCCCGCCCGAACGCTGCGCCGAAGCGCTCCGCCAAGCTGCCCAAGCCGCTGCCGCCAACCTTGACCCAACATGCAGCAACCGCGCCGTGTTTGAGCGCACCCTTAGTGAAGCGCTCCGCCTGCCGGCAGCGGCGCTCACGGCTGCCCTTGAAGCCTTTCACACACACACCTACCCTGATCTGGCGACCATGATCACGCCTGTGCCTGCCGCCGTGCCGCTGCTGAACGATCTATTGGCGCGTGGTGTGGCGTTTGCTATTGCCACCAACCCGGTCTTTTCGTTGGAGGCAGTGCGCCAGCGCATGACATGGGGCGGGCTGCCGCTTGATCTGCCCTACGCGCTGATCACCAACCTAGACGAGCTGCACTTCACCAAACCGCGCCCACATTTTTACGAGGAAGTGCTGGCGCGCATTGGCTTTGAGCCAGATCAGGCGATCATGGTGGGCGACGATTTCACCAACGATATTGCACCTGCTCAGGCGGTCGGGATGCACATCTATTGGGTGAACGGGCAGCAAACCCTTGCCGATTTTGCCGCTGCGGTGCGCGCAGGGCTTTTGGAACAACTGGCGCACCAGCTGCCAGTGACCGAGAGCCAAGCGCAGATTATGCCGCGGCTGTTGGGCAATACGGCGGCGCTGTTTGGTATGGTGGACTCCATCCCGCCGCAAATGTGGCACATGCGCCCTGATCCGAATGAGTGGACGCCGCTTGAAGTTGTCCACCATCTGCGCCAGAGCGAGCGCGAGGTGCAGCGCCCGCGCCTTGCCCGCATTGCCCGCGAGGAAAATCCGTTCCTTGCGCCACCACCAGAGCCATTCCGCCCAAACACCGTGAGTTTGACCGAGACCGCCCAACAGATCGCGGCGGATTTTTGGCAAGAGCGCGCCCAAACCCTTACTTTTTTAGAAAACTTGCCGCCTGAGGCATGGCGGCGCACCGCACGGCACGCCATCTTCGGACCGACCACACTTTTAGAGATGGCACACTTCACTGCACGCCACGATCACCTGCACCTGAATCAGCTTTGCCAAACGGTTGGCAAATGCCGCGAAGATTAAGGGCTAAAAACGGGATTCATCAAAAACAGCCCTTGTCCTGATCCATCCTGAGCCATTTTTGACCCTTTACAACACATTAGCCGCGTGCTATTCTTTCCCCAGCGTGACATTCCGGCAAGTAAGAGGCAGGCAGTTTAAGGAAACGTGCCGTTCGCAATGCACCACGGCATTCGTTTTAAACCGATTAAATCGAGCCCGTCCCTCATATGGACTTCTGCTACGGAATGTCACCTTCTTTATTGGTTGTGTTGTTAGGTAGGTGCTGAGATGGCAAATCAGAAACGTGAAGTCATCATCAAAGATACGCACCGTGGCTTGCTCTATGAAGATGGTGTGCTGATGCGTGTGCTAGAAGCAGGACGTTATGACCTGCCGCCAAAGCGCTCTCGGCTTATGCAATTGCTGCGGGGGCGTCTGCCGAACAAAGAGATTGTGATTGTGGATATGCGCGAGCGCGATCTGCTGCTGAAAGGGCAAGAAATCCTGACTGCCGACAAGGTGGCGCTGCGCGTGAGCGTGATTGTTCAGTTCCGCGTGGTTGATCCGCGTGCGGCACTCCATGCGGTCTCGAATTACGAAGAGCGGCTCTATAGCGATGTACAGTTAGCAGCGCGCCGTTCGCTTGCCTCCATGACGCTAGAGACGATCCTCACCAACCGCAACCAACTCAGCGAGGATATTCTGCGCGATGTCAAAGGTGCAGCGGCTGAATATGGGGTTGAAATCCGCCGTGCCGACGTGAAAGACATCATCTTTCCCGGCAACTTACAAGATATTATGAACCGTGTGCTTGCCGCTGAGCGTATGAGCCAAGCGCAGCTTGTGGAAGCACGCACGAAGGCGGAAGTCCAGCAGATCGAGGCACAGGCGAGGGCTGCCAGCCGCCGCGTGGAAGCCGAGGCACAGGCAGAGGCACAGCGCTCGGCAGCCCAAGCGCAGGCAGAGGTGCAGCGCATCGCCACTGAGGCAGAAATTCGTGCGCTGCGCGAGCGTGAGCAGGCAGCCACCATTTACGTGACGCATCCGGCACTGCTGCGCCTGACCGAGCTAGAGACGCTGCGCGATCTGAGCCGCAGCGCTAACGCACGGCTCTACATCAACTTTGAAGGTGCCAAGCGCGCCGAAAAAGAGGATGAGCAAGACTAACCACCACGCGGGCGGGAAAATTCTCGCCCGCGCTTTTTTACCCCTGCCACAGACGCGCACTTGTGCCAGATTCCCTACCCGATCTGATCAATTTCAGGTATCCTTATCTGTTTACCGAACACATACTACACACAGCCGAGGTAGGTCTTGCTATGGCTCAGCCACGTACCCTGTTTGAGAAAGTCTGGGAGCGCCATCTGGTCGCCCCACAAACCGATGACTCGCCCGCCGTCCTCTATATTGACCTGCATCTTGTGCATGAGGTGACCTCGCCGCAGGCATTTACGACCTTGCGCGAACGCGGTCTGAAAGTGCGCCGTCCTGACCGCACCGTTGGCACAATGGATCACAGCACGCCCACCACACCGCGTGACGTACCAATTGCCGATGCACAAGCTGCCGCCCAAATTGCCCAGATGGAGAAGAACTGTGCCGATTTCGGCATCCCACTTTATGCGCTGGGCAGTGAGCATCAGGGCATTGTGCATGTGATCGGTCCTGAGCGCGGGCTGACGCAGCCAGGCATGACCATTGTCTGTGGCGATAGCCACACCAGCACACACGGCGCGTTTGGCGCACTTGCCTTTGGCATTGGCACCAGCGAAGTTGGGCATGTGCTGGCAACCCAATGCCTGCTTCAGAATAAGCCGAAAACCATGGCTGTCCGCGTGGAGGGGACGCTTAAACACGGCGTTTCCGCCAAAGACATTATCCTCGCCCTGATTGCTAAAATCGGTGTGGGCGGCGGCACCGGCTACGTGCTTGAGTATTGCGGCTCTGCCATTCGCGCCCTTTCGATGGAAGAACGCATGACCATCTGCAACATGAGCATCGAAGGCGGCGCACGCGCCGGCATGATCGCGCCCGATGAGACGACCTTTGCCTACATTGAAGGACGCCCACACGCGCCGAAAGGCGAAGCATGGCAGCGCGCCGTGGCGGATTGGCGCACACTGCCAACCGATGAAGGCGCCACCTTCGATGCTGAGGTCTTTATTGACGCAAACGCGCTAGAGCCTATGATCACCTACGGCACTAATCCGGGCATGGGGATGCCAATCACGGGCATGATTCCTGACCCAGCAGCAATCAGCGATCCCAGCCAGCGCGAAACGCTCATCAAAGCGCTTGCCTACATGGATTTACAGCCGAATGTTCCGCTGCTTGGGCATAAAATTGATGTGGTGTTCTTGGGAAGCTGCACCAATTCGCGCATTAGTGACCTACGTATTGGCGCGGCGCTCATCAAAGGGCGCAAAGTGGCTCCAAACGTGCGGATGATGGTCGTTCCCGGCTCGCAGCAGGTGAAGCGCCAGGCAGAGGCAGAAGGCTTGCACGAAATTTTTAAGGCAGCCGGCGCTGAATGGCGTGAGGCAGGGTGTAGCATGTGCATCGCCATGAATGGCGATCAGCTTCAGCCGGGCGAGTATGCCGTTAGCACCAGCAACCGCAACTTTGAAGGGCGGCAGGGCAAAGGCGGCAGAACGTTCCTCGCCAGCCCACTCACGGCGGTTGCCAGCGCCATCAACGGCTGCGTCACCGACCCACGCGAGATGCTCGAACTCGCCTAAATGTTCGCTTTGTTCAGTGTGAGGTGCTGAGATGGCAGAGATCGCCAAACCAACCCAGCGCTACCGCGCCCAAGACCTTGAACGGCTTGCCGATTCGGATCAGCGCTACGAGTTGGTGCAGGGAGAATTGATAGAAATGCCACCGACAAAACGCATACATGGCTTGCTTTTGCTAACCTTTGGTGCGCGGCTCTTGTTGCACGTTACGACACATCGGTTAGGTCAAGTGGTGGCAGATACAGGCTTTCAACTCAGCACTGATCCTGATACAGTGCGTGCGCCTGATCTTGCCTTCATCAGCCGTGAGCGTGTGCCACCACTCAGCACGCAGTACGACACGATTGCGCCTGATCTGGTGGTGAAGATCGCCTCACCAGGTAACACTTCCAGTGAGCTAAATGAGAAGATCACGGCATATTTTCAAGCGGGCGTGCGGCGCGTATGGGTTATCTACCCAGTCACACGCCTCATCTACGACTATGCCAACCTGAAACAGGTCGCTATTTTAGATGAGACCGATACCCTAGAGGGCGATCTAGTGCTACCAGATTTTGTGATCCCTGTGCGCGAAATCTTTGCACCGCTCAACTTTGAGAAAGCAGATGAGGACTAACCAACCAATGGAAGCCATCAAACCATTCAGCAGCCGATTTGTGGTGCTGCCAACCGAAAACATTGATACTGACCAGATCATCCCAGCGCGCTTCCTCAAAACGACCAGCGCACAAGGGCTTGGTGATGCGCTCTTTTACGACTGGCGCTATGACGCTGAAGGCAAACCGCGCCCAGAGTTCATTTTGAACCAGCCGCAAGCACAAGGCGTTCAGATTTTGCTGGCAGGGCATAATTTTGGCGCTGGCAGTTCACGTGAACATGCCGTTTGGGCGCTGACAGGCTTCGGCTTCCGCGCTGTGATCAGCACCTACTTTGCCGATATTTTTCGCAATAACGCACTCAAAAACGGCTTGCTGCCCATCCAAGTGGATGCCGAGACGCACCGTCAACTACTCAGCCTTGCCCAAGAAGACCCTGAAGCGCAAATCAGCGTAGACCTTGAGGCGCAGCACATCCTGCTGCCGGACGGGCGCGCCGTCACCTTCCCGATTGATGGCTTTGCGCGCCGCTGCCTGCTGGATGGTGTGGATCAGCTTGGCTACCTGCTGAACATGGCAGATCAGATCGCCGCTTATGAAGCAGCCTATCCACAGCGTGTAGATACCTTGAATGCCTAAGCCACACACTCAACACCTTGCGAAGGCTCAACACAGCTGATTTCAAGTGATTAAGCATCTAAATAACGCTTGGGCGGAAGTATGTTTCCGCCCATGTTTTACATCTGTCTTTAGTTTTGATTGACTCGGCTTTGAAAGAGTGCTACACTAGAACATAAGTTCATTTAACCGTGAAGGTGAGGACTTGTGTTATGACACATATGACTGGTTTTTGCCCTGTTGAGGGCGGCGAGTTGTACTATGAACATTCTGGCAGCGGCTCCGCCGTTGTGCTAATCCACGCGGGCGTGACTGATCACCGCATGTGGGACGCTCAATTTGAGAAATTGGCAGGGCATCATCACGTGGTGCGCTACGACACACGCGGCTATGGCAAATCGCGGCATGATAGCAGGACTGCTTATAGCAACCGTGCCGATCTGCGCGCCCTGCTCGATCATTTGGGCATCGGGCGCGCCGCATTGGTGGGTGTTTCACGCGGCGGACAGATCGCCATAGATTTCACGTTGGAATCGCCTGAGTATGTGTGGGCGTTGGTGCCGGTCTGCGCTGGCGTCAGCGGCTATCAGGCAGAGATGTCCTCGGCGGAACAGGCTGCCGAACAAGCGATCAGTGATGCTAGGGAAGCACGCGATTTTGAAAAACTGATTGAGCTAGAGATTGCTTATTGGCTGGTTGGCTTGCGTCGCAGTGCCGACCAAATTGATGCCGCACCGATTGAGAAAATGCGCCAAATGCTGCGCGATCACTACGCCGCACATGCCGACGAAAAACACGAGGTAATTGGTTTAGAGCCACCAGCAGTGGGCAGGCTGGCAGAGATCAATGTGCCAACCTTAGTTGTCTATGGCGAGTTGGATACGCACGACACACTGGCAACCGCAGACCTGCTGCTTGAAAAAGTGCGCGGCGCCGAACGCTCTATCTTCCCGAACACGGCGCATTTGCCACCGATGGAACAGCCGGCAGCCTTCAGCCAAACCGTGCTGAATTTCCTGACCGTCATCCGTCCCTAAACTGCTCAATAAATCAGGGCGCGCTATTAAAGTGTGCCCTAATCATTCGCCTAGCCCCGCCACTTGATGGTGCAGCCAACGGGTGCTGTTTGCGTGGTAGCAGGCTGCGTGCCGCTTAGCACGGCGTCCAGCGCTTCACGAAGATAATGGCGTGTTACAGCCGCGGGATTCTCGTGATTGTCATCAATGGCGCCGTGGTAGCGCAGCGTGCGGCTGGAATCGAAGACGAATACCTCTGGCGTGCGCGTTGCGCCGTAAGCGCGTGCAATGGCTTGAGTCTCGTCGAATAGGTAAGGGAAGTTGAAGCCTTTTTCGGCGGCGCGCTGCTTCATCGCCGAGAAATCATCATCGGGATACTTGGCAGGATCGTTGGCGCTGATGACCAAAAACTGCACGCCACGCGCTGCATAGTCCGCCTGCAAGGCGATCATGCGGTCTTCCCAAGCACGGACGTAAGGGCAGTGATTGCAGCTAAAGATGACCACAAGGGCAGCCTTATCGGTGTGGTCGGCAAGGCTGTGCGTCCGATCATCCACACCAATGAGGCTGAAAGGTGCGGCAGTGGCGCCAATGGCTAAAGGAATCATCCAAAAATCTCCTGAACAAACCGAACAAAATCAGATTAAGTTTAAGGCTTTGCCCGCGCACTTTGCAAGGCAGCACGGAGCATCTCTGCTGAAGGCAGCGGCGCAAAGCGTCCGTCCTCAAGGCGGTAGGCGCGGCAGGTCAGGCGGAAATAGGCATCCTTGCTAACTGGCACAATATCGGCGCCGTCGATCAAGATGGTGGGTGAGCCTGTGAAGCGCAGGGCTGCCGCTTGTTTGTCGGTTTCCACCTTGATGATCTCAACCGACGCGCTGATGCCTTCCTGCACCAAGACGTCGCGCAAGCGCTGCAAACCTGCCTCGTGTGAGGGGCATTCTTCAAAGTAGAGGAATTGAATATGCATAAGTGGTAACTCCTTCACATTTTTCAGAGAATAGGCTTAGCAAGGGCATCTAATAGTATTATACTCTGAAAAGTTTCTGAAAAAGCACCTTAAGTCTTTCGATTTTTTGTTAGGCTATTCTATAATACGCGCATTGCACGAGGATGCTTTTTCGCCAATGCCTCGCACCGCGCTACCATCCGCGCAATAATGAGACGCGCTCTGGTTCAGGGGAGTTCATCGCATGACGGACAATTTGCCGCCACATCTCAGCGAGAGCGAGGATGACAATCTGCCAGACTATGCTTTGCCAGACTTTTGCACCTACACAGATGATGATTTGATCTTAGCTTTTGAGTCAGAAATTGCCCAACCAAGGGCAGAACAGCCCATCAAAGATTGCGCGGTTTTCGAGGTCATCTACCGTGCGCTTGTCTTGTGCGCGAATGTGCCTTTCAATGCCTTTGATCAGCAGTACCGCCGTATGGTTATCGGCTGGCTGCGCGAAACGCCCAGTTCTGAGAGGGCGATTGAGCAAATGGATGGCGGCATTGATGATATGATGACCGATGTTTATACCCGTTTGTTCCATGCCTTCCGCCTGCTTAGTGAAGCGCGCCGTTTCTACAGCCGTTTTGATGGCAGACCAAACAAAGTGTTTGCCTACATTCAAATCACTAGCCGTAGTGTGGTAAACACTATTTTGCGTTCACCGCGCCATTTTGATGATGAACTGGGCGAACACACTATGCAGGATAGCTATTCGATAGACGATTGGTTGGCGAGCAGTGCTGCCTTGGATCGCGCTCGTAGGCTGCTCAATCCTGAGGATTGGCAAATTTTCAGGCTACATTCAAACGGTTATCGCGCACCTGATATTGCGCTTATCATTAAGCACAAACAAAGCTATATCCACACGCGCATCAAAAACATCTTCAAACGCCTAATGGCTGATGAAGAACTGAGAGATTTGTTAAAATAGAGGCAAGATAAGGCAACCGTTCAAAAATGGGCGGTTGCTGTTACCAATTTTAACAACTTACAGACAATTGGCAGCGCAAGTTGGCAGGATTTTCGCCTTTAGTAGAAATAAGTCAAATTCATGCGACAGGAGTTAGTTCATGACCTTCACACATCCCTTGCCCCTCAGCGAGGATGATCTGCTAGATATCTTGCTGGGCGATGCCGATCCTAGCCTTGTAGAATGCTTAAAGTCTGATCAGGAGTCGCAAGCGCGCTATCAGGAAATGCTGAGCTTTCATCGCAAGATGCACCGTGCCTTTCATCCAAGCGATCAAGCGCTGGTAGACTATGTGAGCAGTGCGCTCTCCGAACCGCACCGTCGGGCGATTGAGGCTCATCTAAGTGAATGCCGCCAGTGCCGCACAATCGTTGAAATGATCCGTGTGCCAGCACTCGATCAGGCAGCTGCCACGGCTGATGCACCTGCCTTAGCACGCCCAAAGCGGCAGCGTGAAATTCGGGCGTACATCGTCCGCCAGCCGCAGCAAGGGCTTGCCTATTTTGGCGGTGAGCAGATTGCCTCGCCACGCATGGTGCAGGCTGAAGCAGAAGGTATCACCATCATGCTTAAGATCATGTCCGAAGCACGTGGCGTCCGTCTGATCGGCTCCATAGACTCGTCTGATCCCAACCAACAGGAACGCTGGAATGGCGCGCAGTTGCAGCTCTCACGGGGCGATAATGTCATCCTAACCACGCTGCTGCGCTATGGGGAGTTCCAATGCTCTGCTGTGCCGCCCTCTGTGGTTACGTTGCGCTTTAAGCCGCTCGCCGGGCAAGTCGTGGCGCTCTACGATCTGCCTCTGGAATAGCAGTATGCCTATCGCTGATCTGCTAGAGGTGCTGCGCGATGATGCGCTTGATTTCAGCGCTAAGTTGGCACGCATTCGCCAGCAGGCGGCAAGCCTCACTAGGGATGAGGTCCACAGTGTAGCGCAGGCACTCAAAAAGCACAGCGATGGTCAGCGTAATAATCTCGCTTTAGGGGCGGCATATCAAAGCGGTGTCCTCTGCTTTCTCTTAGGCAAATACGCGGCACACGGCAAGGATATTGCCTTTGGCTACGCGCACCTGATCTATGGGGTCACCTACAACAGCACGCCTGACTATAAGGCTGCCTATCGTCACTTTCAGCGTGCAGCGCACGCTTTCTTGCGCGCAGAAGATGATTACGGTTGGGCGCGTGTGATCGTCGGTAAGGTGTGGGCAGCCGTTTGGGTCAAGCAGACTGATGGGTTGGAAGCCGAATTCACCCTAGCGGCGAAGGTATTCCGCGCTCACGGCGATTTTGTGCTTCTGGCGATCTTGTATGGCAACACGCTCGCAGCCTATGGGCAGCTTGGCGAAGCATATGTGGCGCGGCGGCGCACGTTGCTCGCAGAATACAGCGCTCTAGCCGACTCTCTAGAAGGTGCTGAGCGTGGACGCCTTTATGATAATATCGGTTATTGGTACACACAGCAGGGCGATGAACGTCAAGCCGCACATTATCATAAAATGGCATGTGATCTGCTGGAGAATGTGCCGCACTACACCTTAGTTTACCTAAATGCATTGCTTAACCTTGCCGAAAGCACACGCCGCCTAGGACGCATTCAAGAGGCACTTCGCTATATTCAGCGCGCCCGCGACGCGCTGCCACCCACGCTCTCACCAGAGCTGCGCCGCATCTTGGCACAGATCGTCCACAATGAAGCCGCTTGCCTACGTGCCTTGAACCGCCATGACAAAGCGCTCCAAGATTTAGAAAACGCCCTCGCCAACTACAACTTTGAAGCGCTTGAATATGTGCATGTCCAACGTGAGCTAGGTATGACCTACGCTGAGTTAGAAGATTATCCGCGGGCGCTGTGGGCATTTGACCAAGCCCTCGAAGCGCTCGCCGAAGATGAGAAGATCAACCGCAACCGCTTGCGCCTGATGCAGCTAGGCGTGCAAACGCGCCAACTTAATCAGGGCGACCCGCTGAATGGCGCACGCGCCACCTTGCAGAATCACGCCCTGCAATTGATAGACACCTTCAGCGATGATTTGCTCTACCGCGCTGAGGCACACCTCTTGGCTGCCCAAGCCTATACACCTGAAAATAATGCGGCGGCGCTGTACCATGCCCAAACTGCTGCCGAAATTGCCGAAAATATCAGTGTGCTACCCCTGCAACATGATGTGAATATTACGTTGGGCAAACTGCACGAGGCGCTTAACGCTACACAGCAGGCAAGCCGTTGCTACGCCGTAGCAATGACCTGTATTGAAGAAATGCAGCGTTCGCTCGCTATTCCGTTTCGGTCGCGCTTCCTCAGCAGCAAAGGTGAGGCGCTCCAACGTTTAACCGCCCTGCATATTCGGCAGGGCAACTATGCCGAGGCGTTCAACGCAGTAGAGCGCTCTAAGGCAAGTGCTTTCCTAAGCCTGATCATCGGTGATGATGTGCTGAACATGCCGCAAGATCAGCACGCTCGCAGCTTGCTGGAAGAAATCGAGAATTTGCGCGCACAGCTCTATGCCGTGCAGGTGGAAAACCGACCCAAACCCGCCGATTTTGAGCAACAGCGTGCCCGCCTGAGCGAATTAAACAATCAGTATTTTAACCTGATGGAGATCAAACACGGGCGCGATCCCCGTGCCGTGCTGGATTGGCAGGCGATTCAGCGCCATTTGCCGCCTAAAGCATTGCTGTGCGCCTTTTATGATGATGGCGAACACCTCAATCTCTTTTGGTTCGATTCGCAGAGCAGCGCACCGCAGTATGCCGAACTGCCTCACAGCCTTGAGCAGCTCGACCAATTGCTAAACAGCATCCGTTTTGGTATAGATGCGGCGCTTACCATCATGCGTGGTTTCCCGCCTTTTAAGACGGCTGAGGCTGCCATTCGTGCAGCAGCCTTGGACAAAGCCTTAGCACTGCAACGGCAGCGCTTTGCGCGGCACATGGAAGACCTTTTCAGGGCGCTGCTCGCGCCGTTGACGGCTCAACTGCCTGCCTGTGAGCAGCTTTTCATCGTGCCCTATGGTGACCTGCACAATGTGCCGCTCCACTTGCTGCGCGCACCAAACACTAACCTCTATGAAGCGCACTACCTGATTGAGCGGCATACTATCTCGGTACTGCCCACTGCCAGCTTGATTGTGCCTTCAAACGCCACTCGCTCACAAGGCGCGCTAGTCGTGTGGGATGATCAATCCTTAAGCGCGCAGCGGCAGTTTCGCCATTCCCGCCAAACGGCAGACTTGATCTGCCGTGCATTGCCACACAGCCGCAGTGTGCATGTCGAGTCAATCACACCTAACGATGTGCTTGCCCAAGCGCAAGGCGCCATCGTGCACCTGATCGCCCACGCTGAATATGATCCCGAATATCCAAGCCAATCGCGCATTTGGTTGGGCAAACAACGCCTCACCATGCTGGATATTTTGCAACAACGCCTTGATTCCCCGCTCGTTTTCCTCAATTCGTGCCGCATTGGGCAGCTCCACGTCGAAAAGACACAGGGCAAACAGGCTGTCGGCGACGATCTGATCGGCTTAGGGCGCGCCTTTCTGTATGCCGGTGTGGGTGCGCTCATCACCAGCCTATGGGATATTTTTGATGGCTTCACCATCCCACTGATCGAACCTTTCTACGCGGCACTCCAAAACGGTGCAAGCAGCGCGGCTGCCTTACGCATTGCACAATTGGCGTTCCGCCAGCAATACCAAACCGCTGAAGGCGACCTACATCCGATTCTGTGGGGCGCCTTCCAAAATATTGGTCGATAACTTCCTACAAAAACGCCCGCGTTCTGCGTTTAGTCTTTGTGAACGGTAAAAAACCTTCAAAAGGAAGGGCTGTATGACAAACATACTTAATTTCACAAAGTCCGCGAATGTGTTAGTGTCCGAGTCAGCAGGTTTGGCACTCAGTGGTGCGTTGGCGCTGTTCGCCTCTGCTGCCATGCTGCCAGCGATGCCTACCGCCTTGCGTTTAAGTGGCTCGCGGGTCACCTTTTCTGAGGGTGGGAATGGTGGCAACGGGGGCAATGGCGGTAACGGGGGCAACGGCGAACCGCCTGAGGGTGGCGATCCCGGTGGTGGCAGCGGCGGCGAAGGCGGCGAGGGCGGAAATCCTAACATCGGCGGCTGAAGGCGGCGCCTAGCCCGTTCGCGTGTTTCGGCAGGGTTGGGTGAGGCTTATTGAGTCTCACCCACAGGCACGACGTAGACCATAATCGTCAGGTGAGCAGCAAAGGGCGTGCCATCCGCACGGCAAGGGCGCCACTCCGCGCTAAAAACGCCCGATTGTTTGGGTGCGGTCAAGCCGCTGATCACCACAAAACCACTTTCGCCCGGCGCAAGGTTCGGCAGCGGCACATACGGTGGCGCACCAAAACGTTCACCAGAGAAAAATACAAGCTTGTAGCCTTCTCGCCAGGGACTTGCACCAATATTGCGCACACGCCAAACTTTATCAGGTAACCTCTCGCCAACTGTTACAATGCTACCATCAGGGATGCTTTCATCGCTTTCATATTTTAAGATGTCTCGCAACATAGTCTGATACCTTCTCGTTTATTACTTCACTAAATTTAATAAACGCGCCCTCTGACACAATTGAGTTTCCCCTGCAATTCTCTAACAAAACATATACAAGTTAAACGTCAAATTGCACCAAAAGGTGATCTATCTGCGTTTAGTGGTTGATAAATCAGATAAGATATATAGAAAAGTCGTAAAAATAGATTCTGAGAGAGCTTTAAGCGACCTCTGCTCGGGCGTGATCCAAGCGCGGCGGAACTAATGGTGGCAGTTCGGGAAGCAAACGCGCTGCACTTGCTGTGGAGATCGGCGGCACACCCGATCAGGTCACCTAGCGCTTGTTACCATTGCCCCATGCCCTCATCAGCACAGGCTTGCCAGATCGTTATCAAGCCGATACGCTAGAAGACGGGTCAGTTACAACACACTAAGGAGGCAATCAATGCCCGATCTTGCCTTGCAGCTTTATACAGTGCGTGACGCACTTCAAGCCGATTTTGACGGCACGCTGCGCCGTATCGCCGAAATGGGCTATCAGGCGGTGGAAACAGCCGGTATGTATGGCGGCACACCTGAACAAGCAGCACGTCTCTTTGAGTCACTCGGTCTGCGTGTAGTCAGCGCGCATGTGATGCTGCCGCTCGGCGATCAGAAGAATGCCGTTTTGGAAATGCTAGACGCGCTTAAGGTGAAAACGTTGGTCTGCCCATGGCAAGCGCCGGAAAACTTCACCGATGTGGCGCGTATTCAGGCAATTTGCGATCTGTTGAACGCCGCGCACGCTGAGCTTCAGCCGCACGGCATTCGGCTTGCCTATCACAACCATGACTTTGAATGCATCGCGCTGCCCGATGGGCGCCTGCCGCTGCTCTATATGGCGCAGCAGCTTCCGCCTGAGATCGTCTTTGAGGTGGATACCTACTGGGTGCAAACGGCAGGCGTGCATGTGCCAGACCTGCTGACGCAGCTTGGTGAGCGCGCCGCGCTGTTGCACCTGAAAGATGGCAGCACACGCCGTGAAGATTCGATGGTGGCGCTTGGCGATGGGGCGATGGATTTTCCCGCCATTGTGCGTGCCAGCCGCGCCGAAGCCTGGATCGTGGAGCTGGATCGCTGTGAGACGGACATGCTAGAGGCAGTGGCGAAAAGCCTTGCCTATGCACAGCGCCTAAGCTAAGCGCCTATTTCGGCTTATCGGCGTGCGCCCACCCTTGCCAACCACGTGCCTGCCACGCCGAATAAAGCGCCACTGAGCCAACACTGGCAACATTCAGGCTTTCCACATGCCCGCGCATGGGCAGCGTGATAAGCAGATCGCAGGTGTCGCGCACAAGGCGCCGCATCCCTTCGCCTTCGCTGCCCAAGACTAACCCTAGCGCAATGTTCAGATCAGCGCGGTCTATCGGCAGGATATTTGGCGAAACATCCAAGCCTGCCAGCCACAAACCATACTCTTTCAATCGCTTCATCGCCTGTACCAAATTCGGCACTTGGGCAATGTGCAGATGTTCTGAGGCGCCTGATGAGGCATTCACGACGGCGGGCGTAATGCCCACACCGCGCCGATCTTGCATCACAACGCCATGCACACCGACGGCATCCGCCGTGCGGAGCAGCGTTCCAACGTTTTGCGGGTCTTGCAACAGATCAAGCAGCAGCACGAAAGGCTTTTCGTTCTGTGCTTCGGCTGCCTCAAAGATGGTCTCGATCTCGGCGTAGGCGTAGGCGCCCACGCGCAGCACCACGCCCTGATGGTTGCCACCCTTCGCCAGATCGTCCACCATGCGGCGCGGCACACGCTTCACGGTTAGGTTGCGTTCCTCTGCCGCCGCCAAAATATCAGCTATCACGCCGCGTTCTTCCATGCCTTCGGCAAGGATCAGTTGTTGCAGGCTGCGTTTGCCAGCGCGCAGTGTTTCTAGCACAGCCCACCGCCCAAAAATAATCTCAGACATGCCTACTCCAAACGATAGGTCGTGCCATCAGCACGATCTTCCAGCAGCACACCGAGCGCCTTCAGTTGATCGCGCACCTGATCAGCACGCGCAAAGTTCTTCTCGGCACGCGCCTGTTTGCGCACGTCAATCAGCAGGCGGATCAGCCCATCAGTCAGCTTCATATCAATGCTGTGTGCATCGCCTTGCGGCACAATACCAAGCACCTGACCGCCTAGTTCGCTATAGGTTGCCTCAATTGCCGCCAGCGTCGGCTTGTTGATCACCTCACCGCTGTTGAGCAGCTTGTTCACCTCACCCGTGAGCGTTTGCAGGGTGGCAAGTGCCATGGGCGCGTTGAAGTCGTCATCCATCGCAGCGATGAACTGGGCGCGGTGCGTGGCTAACACATCGGCAAAGGTGTTCTCGCCCTGATCAGGTGCATCGCGCAGCTTATCCCGCGTCAGGCGCACTGCGCCAACAATGCGCTCCCAGCCACGCTCGGCGGCTTGGAGTGCCTCATCGCTAAAATCAATCGGATTGGTATAGTGCGATTGAAAAATGAAGGTGCGGATGACTTCCGGGCGGTAGCGCGCCAGAGCGTCCTTAATGGTCGTGTAGTTGCCAAGCGATTTAGACATTTTCTGCCCATCAACGGTCAGCGTTCCCACCAACAGCCAATAGTTAGCGAAGGGGACGCCGTTTGCCGCCTCACTCTGGGCGATCTCGCACTCATTATGCGGGAAGATGTTATCTATACCGCCGCCGTGAATATCAAAGGTGTCGCCCAAATACTTGCGCGACATGGCAGAGCATTCAATGTGCCAGCCGGGATAACCGCGTCCCCATGGACTGTTCCACTGCAAAATGTGTTCTTCCGGCGCCAAAATCCAGAGCGCGAAGTCTTCAGGGTTGCGCTTACCGCTGCCTTTCAGACGGCGCGAGCCTGCCTCCTGTTCTTCCAGGCGGCGGTTCGAGAGTTTGCCATACTCGCGCCAACTGGTCACGTCAAAGTAGACTGCATCCCTAGCCACATAGGCATGACCTTTCTCGATCAGCACCTCGATCATCTCGATCTGCTCTGGCACGTGCGCGCTGGCGCGTGGGCTAATATCGGGACGCACCACACCGAGCGCGTCCATGTCGGCAAAATAGCTGCGTGCGTAAGTCTCCACAATCTGCATAGGTGTGGCAGAGGCTTGGCGCGCCTTCTTCAGGATGCGATCCTCGCCACTCTCCAGCAGATGCCCAACATCGGTCAGGTTTTGCACGTATAGCACGTCGTAGCCGCTGAAACGCAGATAGCGCACGATCATGTCGAAGGAAACGTAGGACTTGGCGTGCCCGAGATGGGAGTGCTCGTAGACAGTCGGACCGCAGACGTACATATTGACTTTGCCTTCATGGATAGGCACGAAGTCTACTTTTTCGCGGTGCAGCACGTTATAGACACGCAGAGGCATACGGGAAACTCCTGAACGGTGGTAGATTGCTTAGGCACTATAGAGAGATTGTACCACAAAGGCAAGGGCGCATTCCCAATGCACCCTTGCCTCAGGCGAAAGCCGTTAGCGGCTAGGGGTTGGTTCGTAGGTTGGTGTGGGGGGCAGGAAGAAGGGCAGCGTTGGCAGCGGTGTAGGCGCCTCGGCGTTGATGGCGCCCAGCCAAGTACGGAAGGCGGTCTCCATCTCGACGAAGCCCAAATTGGTGATTGCCTCCAGCGCTGCGCGCTGCGTGCGCCCACTCCGAATGAATTCCCAGACGCGGCGATGTGCATTCGCGCCGTAGGTCTCGGTCAGCCACACCCAGAACATATAGCCCACGTCGTATGCCTCGCGCCCGCCGGGTCCTTGTTCTTGCAGCGATGGCAGCGTGCCGGCTTGCGCCCAACGCCGCACGCGCTGCTCGATGCGCGGACCGGAGGTTAGCTCGAAGAAAGTGGCGTTACCTTCAATGAACCAGCGCAAGCCTGCCGTGCCG
This sequence comes from Anaerolineae bacterium, assembly GCA_034432555.1. Taxonomy (GTDB): domain Bacteria; phylum Chloroflexota; class Anaerolineae; order Aggregatilineales; family UBA2796; genus CP2-2F. The sequence goes on along the minus strand of DAOUBW010000049.1, from coordinate 7,153 downwards.
CCATTGGCATATTGATACAAATGCGCCACCTCGTGTAGCACCGTATCGTTTGCCACTTCTTCGACGGGCTGAATGATTGGATCGTAGACCTGCGCCGTGGCGCCCCACGTTTGGCTAGTCTGCCCAACCACCACGATGCCGCCGCCAACGGTGCCGCGCCCTGGCGACCACTCGCCCCACGTCTCAAAGTTGGCGTAGATGATCGCACGCGGCTTGTAACCAAGCGGATTTGCCCAGTTTGCCTCGAAGAAAGGACGCTGGCGCTCCATCGCGGCGATGGTCATCGGTCCGATGCTATCTGGCACGCCTTCCTGCCAAAAGATGATGATGTCGTCGGATTCCATGCGCTTCCAATTGCGCGTGTTATCAGCATACTCAGCGTATTGGCGCGGCGTTTCGTAGAGATTGCCCGCCTCATCTTGAAGCAGCCACCAATATTCCACACCCGCCCACTGCGGCACGGCATCGCCTGGCGCACGTTCCCAAACGGCGGTCATCTGTGTGCCGCTTTCGTCAATGGTGGCAATGCGGCGCGTGCGGCTGCTGACGGGCGAATGCCGCCAAATGGCAGCCGCGCTCACGATCTTGCCGCCCGTGCTGGTTGCCTCTAGGGTAAAGGTAAATCCGTTCGGGAAATTGCTCTCGAAGGTGCTGTTAAGGATTTCCCACGTCGCGCTGCCGCCGTTATTGGTTGGGCTTGGCTGCGGTGTGGCGGTCGAGAGAAAGCCGCTCTGCGCCATGGCTGGAAAGCTGACCACGACCAAGGCTGCCACCAGCAGCACGGCAACAAGGCTGAAAAATACTTCACGTTTGAACATTATGCAGACACTCCATGCAAGGCTAAACTGCCACTCACGGACGACGCGGCGTCGGCTCGTAGGTTGGCGTCGGGAAAAAGAACAGGGTCGGTGTTGGCGCGAAGGTCGGCGGAATCTCGCGCAAGCCAAGCCAGTTGCGCCAAGCGATCTCATAGTCAATCATGCTCAGCTTGGTGACGGTCTCCAGTGCGCTTTCAAAGGTCTTGCCTTCGTTCACCAAGCGGATGATCCCACCCAGACTTTCCACACCCCAGCGCTCATACAGGAAGGCGACCAAGGATGCCGCTTGCGCGTACCAATCGCGCACACGCGGCAGATCGTTGCGCCCGATGATCGTGCGCGCATCCATCACCGCAAGGCGCTCAAGCTGTCCCGTCCGCGCTAGGACGCGCACACGGTCAATTTCTTCTGGCACACCTTCCAACTCGTTGTTGACCGCCTGCCCTTCATTAAACCAGATCGGGATGGCGCTGGTCCGCGATCCCATCCAGTAGTTCAGGAAGGCGTGCGCCAATTCGTGCGGGATAAGCTGATTGAAGAACCAGCGGCGGCGCTCAGCAGACACCTCGGCTTGGCAGGCGGCATCGCAGCTAGCAATGCTGGCAGCACGGTTTTCATCCAGCCAGCCCAGCGTGATGCTGCCAATCGCCACGCCGCCGATCCAGCTTTGGCAGAACATGCCGTAGATTGTGCAGAAATCCTCCTGTGTGTTGTAAACAACCACGCGCAGCTCGTCCTCAGGCGTGAAGCCTGTTGCCTGTGCGGTGTGGTCAAAGCCGCGCCGCGCCACATCCAGCAGTGCTTCGCCAAAAGCAGCCTCGCGGTCATACCAATAGACGGCAACTTTGCCATCGCTCAGCGTTTGCCAAGCACGGGTGCTGTCGCTGATCTCTGCCTGCACCTCAGGCGTGCGGTAGCGGTTGCCCTGATCGTCTATCAGTTCCCAACGGTAGAAGATAACCTGCCAAGGCGGCATGGTCTCAAAGCGCATTTCCCAGACGTATTCAAGGTCAACCTGCTCAGCCGGTGATTTCACATCAACGCGGTAAGCGAGGTTGGCACTGAACGAACGCACACGCCAGATAATACGTGCCGCGATGATATTGCCGACTTCGCTGCGCGCTGTGATGCGGAAGATGAACGAATCACGGTAGCGGCTCTCGACGGATTGCTCAATGACGGTGATCGGCTCATCAGCGCGGACAGGCACAGCATAGGTCAGCGCCGCTACACCTGATAGAATCAAGCACACGGCAAGGTATAGGTGGATAAAACGCACAGACTTCATAACAACATCACCTGCTTAGACGGACGATTGCCACGCCGCCAAGAGTGCGGCGAGGTCTGCGTACACAGCGTCGGGCGTAATGGTGGTGGCTTCATCAGCACGGCTGATGCCTGTTAGCACGAGGGCGCTTTTCATGCCCACACCATGTGCGCCGAGTATATCGGTGTCCAAACGGTCACCGACCATGAGCGTTTGCTCAGGCAGCGTGCCGAAATGGCGCAGCGCCGCCTCAAACATGGGTGCGGCGGGCTTGCCGATCATATGCGGCGCGCAGCCTGTCATGGTCGCAACGGCGCTCACGATGGCGCCGGCGCCAGGCGTGATCACGCCGTTGGGCATGGGAAAGGTGACGTCACCATTGGTGGCGATGAAGGCTGCCCCTGCGAGAATGCGCTGCCCGGCAATGCTCAGCTTTTCGTAGGTCAGGCTGCGATCTAAGCCAACCACGACAATCTGGGCGTGATCGGGATCGAACGGGTAGCCGTGCGCCGTGATCAGGTCAATCAGGTTTTGGCTGCCGACCGCGTAAAAGGGCGTGCCTTGCGGAAAGCGGCGCACGATCTCGGCGGCAGCCACCGCGCCGGAGGTGATGACTTGCTCAGGTGTGGCGGGAATGCCAAACGCCGCTAGGCGCGTAATGTATTGATCGGGCGTGCGCGTGCTGTTGTTGGTGATGAAGGCGTAGGGAATGCCCTGATCGCGTAGAAAGTCGAAGAAGGCTGGCACAGCGGGTAGCTTTTCGTCTTCGCGCCACACCACGCCGTCTAAATCGAGCGCACAGGCGCGAAGCGTGCTTAGATCGAGCATCTAGCCTTGCACTCCAAAGCGTTTGCGAATAAATTCGAGCGCCACTGGATCGATCAGATCAGGATGATCGTCAGGCGTCCAGCGTTCCTCTAGATTTTCCATGCCGACAAACGACCAAAAGCCTTCCTGGGCTGCCTCGTCCCAAACGCCGTCCACCTCACCGTTGTAGTGACCTGTCCGCTTGAGGATCGCCTTCAGTTCGGCTGCCAACGGTGCGTTGATTGGAATGCGCGCCGCTGGATCAGACTTGCCGAAATAGAGGCGGTGCATCTCAACCAGATCGCGCAGGCGCACCACCGGATCATCGTGATCGTCCACACGCAAATCCAGCAGCCGATCATTATCACCGCCGTAGCCGCCGCCTGCCTTCACGACCAACACACCAGCTGACTGCCTGCCGCGCTTATCGCCACCGGCACGGTCGCCCGCGTAGAGCGCCGCCACCAACCGATCTGCCAGCGCGCCGCTGCTGCTTTGGTAGGCGTCTGCCATTGCCTCAATGACGTGCCTGCCCGCTAAAATGTTCCCTTGGCAGGTGAAGCCTTCGCCAACGAAATGCCCGGCATAGTCAAAGCATTCCGCGCCGCTGTGTGCTGCTGCGCCGCCGTGTTTATCCACCAAGCCAACCTGCCGATGTTCAGCCTCAGGATCGGCAGCTAAGAGTTTGGCGAGTGTTTCCTCAGCGCTCAAGCCATCTGCCATCAGCGCTAAGCCTTCCAAACCAAAGCTGACTTTGGCAAACGCCTGCGTTGCAACGGCGCCAGCACCCGCACGCGCCCAACTGACCACAGCCGCCGCCGCCAGAAATTTGCTGGCAACTGCCACACCCCAACTTTGCGCTTGCAGATCGTATGCGACGATTGAAAATGTCATGATCTTGTGTGCCCTTTCACGGATTACTGCCAAGTATACCGAAAAAAGCGATGTGGTGTGGCAAAATCTGAGCAGACGTTAAGGGACAAGCCCACTCTGTATGCCAGAGCGTAGTAGGGCGCTCTGAGGGCGGAGGTGGCACTTTACGGCGCTTTTCGATAAGCTACTAGCGCCTCTACGAAATAGCTTTGGGAGGTTCGCTTGCTGGAACTATTTCAACTACTCTTGCTGGGCGCGCTGGGTGTGGTGAGCGTCATCTCCAGCCCGCGTGCTAGTTTTTACAACGCCTTTGAAGGCTTAAATGTGCCACTTGATTTTCAAGCGATCACACTTTCTTACGCGGATCTGTTCATGCTGCTGTTGGTTGTAATTAGTGGGCTGCGCGCCTTTGTCGAAGATGACTACCGCCTGCGCTTGGGCGAGACGATCAAGGCGCTGCTTCTGCCGCGCCGTGCGGCGCTGTTTGTGGCGTTCCTCACGCTGATGCTCTTGGGCGTACTGTGGGCAAAACAGCCCAGCCTGCTGCTGTTTACAACGCTGCACTATGCAGCGTGTTTGCTCTTGGTCTTTATCACGGCGGATTTGGTGCGTGCGCGTGGGCTAAGTGTGTTGTGGGCGTTGCTGATCGGCGCTGCGCTGCAAGCCGTGATCGCCATTTTACAAGTGTTGAATAACGACACACTGGGTTTAAGCGCCTTTGGCGAAACACAGCGCCTCTACTACGAACCAACGGACTTCTTCCGCGCCTCTGGGCTTGCCATGCACCCGAACTATTTGGGAGGCTACCTGATGCTGGCATGTTTTGCAGCGGTGTGGCTCGCTTTTCAGGCTTGGCAGCGCAAAGGTGCGCGCTGGCTGCCGATAGTGCTTGGTATGCTGTGTGCAGTTGGCTTGATCGGCACACTTTCGCGTAGTGCGCTGCTCAGCACAGCAGTAGGCAGTTTGCCCTTAGCCCTGATCGGTTGGCGTGCGCTGCATGGCAAGGCGCGGCGTGTGGCACTCAGTGTGGCAGCAGCAGGTGCGCTTGCCGCTGTTGCCCTAGCTATTTTTGCCGTGCGCGGCGATGTGATGACGCGCTTCTTCAGTGGGCGCGAATTTTTCTTTGCGGACTCGTGGAAGGTCATTCAAAGTGCGCCGATTTTAGGCGTGGGCGCGGGCAACCTCATGCACCAAGTCTGGCTGAACGTCGGTGTAACGCTAGAGCCAAAGCTGCCTGTTCACAACGTCTACCTGTATGTGTGGGCAGAGACAGGTCTGATTGGGCTGCTGATCTTCACGGCAGCATGGCTCATCAACTTAATAACGCTTCAGCCTGTGCGCGGTGCAGCCTATTTCATTATGGGCTGCGGCATGTTGGCATTGGCGGTAGTCAGCCTATTTGATAACTACACATGGGCAGTGCATCCGCATCGTGTGATCACCTTTTGGTGGCTTGGCATTTGGTGGGGAACAACATGGCAAACGGTGGAAAACTCTTTATCACGCGGCGCACCATCAGCCTAGATGAGGCATTAACACAACAGGGGCTGACGGCTGCCTTTCAGGTGGAAATTTGGGAAGGTGAGGGTGCGCCGCCGCCTGCCATTCTGCGCGAGAAAGCACAGGGCTGCCTTGGCATCCTGACGCAGGTGGTTGATCCGATAGATGCGGCGTTTATGGATGCGGTGCCGACCTTGCGCGTCATTAGCCAGTGCGCGGTAGGCGTTAATAACATTGATTTGGCGGCAGCACGTGAACGCGGCATTGCGGTTGGGCATACGCCGGGCGTGCTGACCGATGCTACCGCTGATATGACCTTTGCGTTGCTTTTAGCGGCGGCGCGGCATGTGGTGGCAGGTGCCGATTTGGTGCGGGCAGGCGGCTGGCGCGGTTGGGAGCCAATGCTGCTGCTGGGCAAGGCGCTGCAAGGTGCTACGCTGGGCATTCTGGGCTATGGGCGCATTGGGCAGGCTGTGGCACGGCGCGCCAAAGGCTTCGATATGCGCGTTCTGGCGCACCGCCTTAGCCCTGAACGGGCTGCACAAGCTGGCGTGACCGCCGTTGACTTTGAAGGACTGCTGCGTGAGAGCGATTTTCTCTCACTGCATGTGCCGCTGCGCCCTGAAACGCACCACCTGATTGATGCCGATGCACTTGCCCTGATGAAGCGTGACGCCGTGCTGATCAACATGGCGCGTGGTGAGGTGGTTGATCCGCAAGCACTTTATACGGCACTGCACACAGGGCAAATCGGCATGGCGGCGCTGGATGTGACCGAGCCTGAGCCAATTCCCGCCGATCATCCTTTGGTTGGCTTGCCCAACTGCCTGATCGTGCCGCATTTGGGCAGTGCCACAGTGCAGGCGCGCCGTGCCATGACTCAGCTTGCCGTTGCCAACCTTGCAGCTGGCGTGCGCGGCGAACCGCTGCCGCACCGTGCCAATTAGCTGTTTTGCCTACCTAGATCGCTCGGCGGCGGGACTTGATCCGCGCTCAGTTCGCGCCACACCCCGACCACCGCCACATCGCTGGGCAGCCCGTAGAACGCCGTCTGGTAGAGCGCGCCCACACCGCTGAGCGTGTTCGTCAAATAGAGCAGCCCTTCGCGCCGCACGCCGACCACCGCCACATCGCTCGGCAGTCCATAGAACGCCGTCTGCCGTCTAGCGCGCCCACACCGCACCACACATTACTCGTCAAGCGGCGGCACCCAGAGGGGCTCGCTCGCGGAAGTAAAAGAGTTACCAAAAACAAGCCGCTCACCACTCGGTGTATATACAACAACACTTGTCAATCCACCATTAGGTGTAGGTTCTAGACTTGTACCAGCTACAAAATGACCATCAGGTGACACAACCAACCGACCAACAGAGCTACCATAAGCAGGATTGATTACCTGTTCTGAATGTTTGGGAACTCTTTGATGGAAAACATTCAATTGTTTGTTTGACAAATCATAGTAAAAAATATGGTTAGCGGGTGTGTTTTCACTATACGCACAAAGGTAGAAACCCTGGTCATCTATTCGCCAACTTGGACAAGAGTCAATCCGCAAATCCACAGGTATAGACTTTGTAACGTGTTCCACAATTTGCCCTTGCCTATCAAATAAAAGCAACCTCGGTACTGACTCTGATTTGGAAGAACTGGCTTGTGCTAGGGCTGTAAAGCCCAACGCTATCATCGCAAGTTGGGCGTGGGATGAATGTGGGCGCAAGGGTAAGTGTTGTCTGTGGTAGCGGTGGCAGCGTTTGCGTAGGCGTTTGGCTTGGCGCGCAGGGATCGTAGGGCAGCGGCGTGCGTGTGGGCTGCGGTGTGCTGCGGCTGCCGCGTGGCAGGAAGGTCGGCGCGACGTTCGGCGTTTGGCAGGGATCATCGGCTTGGGCGG
>DAOUBW010000048.1:0-410634 GCA_034432555.1 Anaerolineae bacterium | reverse complement strand
GTGATTGCAACACTTCAACATTGCTCTCCTCATTGAACCATGTGTAGAACTGGAAGCGCCCTTCGATGGCACGCCCAGTCACCTTGCCTTCATCTTGCAGCGTGAAGCGCGGATATTCCTGCTGCTGTGTGCGGCGCGCATTTTGCAGCACGGCGTCCACGGTCACATCAGGCTGCACGGCTTGCAGCGTGATGATAAGATTAGAGCGCAGTTGATTTTCGCCGCGTGGTGGCTCGACCAGCATCGCCTGAATTTCAGGTGTGGCATTCACAAACCAGTTAGAGGGTACACGCATTGAAAAAATCGGACCTTGGAAGTTGACCCACATCGGTGTAGACAAGTGATATGCTCCTTCGGTATTTCAACTTAAGCAACATTGGCACAATGCACACAAAACAGGGCGAAAATCCTTCGCCCTGCTGACTATAGTCATTTAGAATAAGAAGCGGGCAATATCAACGGCGCCTCTGCCAAAATCAACGATGTTGCGCCCTGCACTTTCTATGGATTGCACGCCCTTATCAACAAGACCTTTAGCGTCTACTGTAACGTCAAATTTGACGCCTCCACCCACGCCCCATGTCGCGCCGAACGCGCCGCCAAACTTGATCTTCCCATCATCATAGCCTGCCTTAAAATCAGCTTGGACGCCTGCACCATAGCTCACATAGCCACCGACGCCACCGCTCATCTTTAAGCCGTCCATCACCTGATGGGTGTATTTAACGTTGCCTTCCGCTTTCCCACCAATGAATGCCTCGCCACCGGCACCTACATATGCCTGACCCGGACGCAGCACCGCGCCAACCTCGCCCTGCACTTGTGCGCCAACATATGCCTGCCCGGCTGCCTGCAAGCCGCCGTATTCCGCGGTCGCGCCTATGCGCGCCAAGTAAGCGCCCGCATAGCCAGAAGCGCCGACTTTAACGCCATCGCGTCCGATAGCGGCTTCCCACTTGGCGGCGGTGTCGTAGCTCACCAACTCGCCATAGGCGCTGCCCTTGAAATCGCCCGATTGAAACTGCAAATCGCCACGCACCAACGCGCCCTTTTCGTGCCACAAATCGCCGCCAGCTAAGACGACTTTACCATCCACGCTGCGGTTGATGAACTTTTTATCGGCGCCATCTTTATACTCACCGAACATATGGCGCTTGCCGAACTCTGAGCCAAATTTGAACTCGCGTTTGTACGTTTTGCCATCGGCGCCCACATATTCTACTGGGCTGCGCCCGATGTAGTTTTTGAACATCTTCAGTGGGAAGAATGGCTTGCCGTCCGGCGTGACCTTCAATCCGAGCGAGCCGCTCAGCGTGCCGTTGCCAATTACCCTGCCAATGGCACCACCAATGGCTGCCCCAGCCGACCCGCCGAAGATGCCACCGACAATCGTACCGATGGTCTCTGCCGAGACGCCAGAGGGCGCGCTTGTAATGCCTGCCTCGCCACCAAAGAAAAGCCGCCCTGCTTCTTCTTCGGCGGCTGCCAACAACTGTGCGACACGCTCTGTTTGTGCGCCGCCCGTGTTTAAGGCATTCATCAGGCGCTCTAAAGCTGGCAGCACTTGGTCATTCATCTCGGCATAAAAGCGATCTGCTCCGACGCCAAGCCAGCCGCCATCTGCCAACTGCGACATACACCCATAAACCTGCCGCCCTAGCGATAGGGTGCGATCTCCATGTTGGGCAAACTGCCCTGCGATCTCCTTGAGCTGCGCGTAGTCCGCTTGAATTTTTGCTGCGTTTGCCATTCGTAAATACGCTCCCGCCTTGCTCCGAACTCCGCCCGCTGATTGTACGCCCGCCGAAGAACCTGAGGCAAACACAAACCGTAAAAACGCCCTTCTGCTGTGTACTTCTATATGCAGTTTATATAAATTTTTTACAAGTTTTTTATTGAATTTTAAGGCAGCCGATCTTGGAGAAATTGCACGAATTGCGCTGCACGCTCAGGCTGGCGGGCAAGGGCTGGGATGCGCCGCTCAGTGGGCAAGATCAACACATCAATCGGCACGCCGCGCTCTGCCTGCCGCACAACCTCGGCGGCGCTCATAAAGCGCAGTTCCACGCGGATAGTTGGTTGTTCCGCCTCGAAAGCTCGCGCTAAGCCATTCAATGGTTCACGGAGCGACTCGTCGGCATAGACTGTTAAGGTGATGTGTGGCGCGCCCTGATTGCTCACGATCAGGAAGGCGATCAACGGCAGCAGCAGCAGACCAATCACGGCGAGCGCGAAAAAAAGCCGTTCGGTGGGCGAGAGTGTGCGTAAGGGTTTGTTAGTCATACGCTATAATTATGGCGCTTGCCCATTGAATGCGCCACTCAAAACGGTTAAAATGAGCGCGTTACTAGCGCTTAAAAGTTTTGCCGCACCTGCTTGCCTTATGACCAATTTTGACCACTTGTTCACGCCGTGGCGCTACAGCTACCTGAGCGGAGAAAAGAAGAAGCCTGAAGTGGACTGCATCTTTTGTGCTAAGGTCGGCGCCGATGACGCTGCCGAACACATCGTTTACCGCTCGGCGCATGTCTACGTTACGCTGAATCTCTATCCCTACAACAACGGTCACTTGATGATCATCCCTTACACACACATTGCCAGCACCGAAAGCATGTCTGCCGATGCCCTCACCGACCTGATGCTGACGACCAATGCGGCAATCGCGGCGCTGCGGCGCGTCTATAATCCGCAGGCATTCAATGTGGGCGCCAATTTGGGAGAAGCCGCCGGCGCCGGTGTGGCAGGGCATTTTCATCTGCATGTGGTGCCGCGTTGGGCAGGCGATACTAATTTTATGTCGGTGGTCGGCAGCACGCGGGTCATTCCGGATGAGCTAACCCAAACATGGCGCAAACTGCGCGAGGCATGGCAATCGCCCAATGGCGGCTAGGTTTTCTAAAAGGACGTAAAAAGTTATGACAACCAATGGTAAACACGCGACAGATATTGTGATCGTGGGCGGCGCACGCCTGCCACAAGGGAAATTTCTAGGCGCTTTGAAGCCTTTCAGCGCGGTGCAGCTTGGCAGCCTGGCAGTGAGCGCCGCCGTACAGCGCAGCGGCTTGCCCGCCGAATCGATCAGCGAGGTGATCTTTGGGCAGGTGGTGCCAGCCGGCTCAGGGCAGGCGGTGCCGCGCCAAATTTGGATTGGGGCGGGTTTGCCGAAGAGCGTTAGCGGTACAGCCGTCAACAAAGCGTGCGGCAGCAGCCTGAAAGCGGTCATGCTGGCTGCCAGCGCCATCAAAGCGGGTGATGGCAGCGCCTATGTGGCGGGCGGCAGCGAGAGTATGAGCAACGCGCCCTACCTCGATATGGCAGCGCGCAGCGGCGCACGCTATGGGCATGTGGAGCTGAAAGACAGCCTGCAATTTGACGGCTTGTTCTGCTCGATGACTGATCAGATCATGGGCAGCGCGGCTGAGTTCATCGCCAATCAGCTTGAGGTGAGCCGCGACGAAATGGACGAGTTCGCCCTGAGCAGCCACCAAAAGGCTGCCGCTGCCACAGAGGCAGGCAAGTTCAAGCAGGAAATGGTGACCATCACACTGAAGGATAAGAAGGGCGATCTGATCATGGATCGGGACGAGCCGATCCGCGCCGACACGACCCTAGACGGACTCGCTAAGTTGAAACCTGCCTTTGATCCGAATGGGCGTGTGACGGCAGGCAACGCGCCCGGCTTGAACGATGGCGCGGCTGCCGTGGTGGTGGCGCGCCGCGATTTTGCCGATCAGCACAGCGCGCAGCCTTTGGCGCGCATCGTGGGCTATGGGCAGGCGGCACTCGATCCGCGCTGGATTTTCTACGCGCCGGTTAAGGCGATCCCGATTGCCCTTCAGCGGGCGGGCTGGCAAATGGCGGATGTAGACCTGTTTGAGATTAACGAGGCGTTCGCGGCACAGGTGCTTGCCGACGTGCGCGGCTTGGCGCGTGAGGGCTACGAACTGCCCATGCACAAGCTGAATGTGAACGGCGGCGCTATTGCGCTAGGGCATCCGATTGGCGCCAGCGGTGCGCGTGTGCTGCTCACCCTGATCTATGCCCTGAAAGATCGCGGTTTGAAGCGCGGCGTGGCAGCCCTGTGCTTGGGTGGCGGTGAAGCTGTCGCTATGGCAGTGGAAGTCGAGTAGGGTGCATTGTGCGGAGCGCTGCCGCCGCCGCGCTCTGCCGTTTGTTCATTGAAGTGCAGCATACCACTTTGTAAGAGATAAAGCGTTGCTTTTATAAGTGACAGCCTATTACAGCAATTTGACTGTTAAGTGAAGATGGTCAACTGTCCGCGTAGGGTGACCCAATCAGTCTATACCGATCAAGGGTGGCTGGCGCAGCAAAGGCTGTTCCGCACACCTCTTGCCAGCGCCTTCTTTCTGACTTGAACGAACGAGGTGCGTTTTTCGCGCAATTTGCTATACTCTTTAGTGACTATTTAAGACTTCCCGTATAGATCGTATAGATCGTGTTCCCTAAAGCTAGGGAGGCTACCTCACTTTATGACTTCTTTAGTTCTCACCGTCACAGAAACGCTGCGCTATCGCGGCAAAATTGGTCAATGGGCATGGGTGCTGCATCGCGTCTCCGGCATGGGGACTCTGATCTTCCTCATCATGCACGTGATTGATACCTCGTGGGCAACCTTCTATCCCGAATTGTATGCCAAAGCCATCGCCGCCTATAAAACGCCTTTGTTCACGGTGGGCGAATTTGTGTTGGTGGCGTGTGTCGTCTACCATGCCTTAAACGGCTTCCGCATTGTGTTGTTCGACTACCGCCCGCAGTGGTGGCGGCGGCAAGCAGATGCTGCCAAACTGGTGCTGCTTGGCACGCTGGTGCTGCTGGTGCCAGTCTTCTTCGTGATGGCAGGGCATGTGGTGAATTATTACAACGAGCGCGTCACCACCTTCGATCTCGGCTTGGAGAGCGTGATCGAGGCGACAGCGCCCTTTGCGGTTGGCACGGTCGTTGTGCTTGGGCTTGCCTTCGTCGTCTCGGCGGGCATGGCAGTCGTTCCAAGCCTGAACGCGCCCAAGAAACGCCTGAAGGGCAGCAAGATGGAAACCTTCATGTGGTCGTTCATGCGGATTAGCGGCGTGCTGATCATTCCACTGGTCTTTGGGCATTTGGCGATGATGCACGTCATTCAGGGCGTTTTTGACCTGACGAAGGTTGGGCATGTGCCAGTCTTTACCAATTTGGGCGCCAATGTGGAGTCCACGCTGACAGCGGTCAATTTTGTGCGGCTGCGTTGGGATACCATGCTGGCGGGCGTCTATATTTGGCGCGTTTACGATATTCTGCTGCTGGTGCTGGTGACGGTGCATGGCTTCAACGGCGCACGTTACGTCATTAACGACTACATCCACAATAAATTGGTCAACCGTGCGCTACGCTTGGCTGCCGTCGGCACCATGATCGGCGTGCTGTGGGTCGGCGCGCTGGCAATTTTGCAGAGCGTGCCTGCCACCACTGCCGAAATGCTCAACCAAACCTCACAAGTGATCGGTGTAGATGCCGATGCCCTTGTGCGATAATGTAAGCGATGGACTGTTAGAAGTGTGAAGGAACGTATGAAGATACATCAATTTGATACCATCATCCTCGGCGCGGGTGGCGCAGGCTTAATGGCAGCCCTCTACGCTTCACGCAGCGTGAAGGTCGCCGTGATCAGCAAACTCTATCCCACGCGCTCACACACCGGCGCGGCGCTAGGCGGCATTGGCGCGGCATTGGGCAACGAAGAAGAAGATCACTGGGAATGGCACGCCTTTGATACCGTTAAAGGCGGCGATTATCTGACTGACCAAGACGCTGCCGAAATTCTGGCGCGAGAGGCGATTGAGGCGGTTATCGAGCTAGAGCATATGGGTTTGCCCTTTGACCGCACCAAAGAAGGCAAGATTTCGCAGCGGCGCTTTGGTGGGCATACCAACAACACGACAGGCAAACCAGTCCGCCGTGCCTGCCACGCTGCCGACCGCACCGGACATATGATCTTACAGACGCTCTATCAGCAGTGCATCAAGAATAACGTGACTTTCTATGATGAATATCACGTGGTGGACTTGATCATGAACGGCGATCAGCCTGTGGGCGCGGTGGCAGTCTGCCTGTTGGATGGCTCGCTGCATTTGTTCCACGCTAAGGCGGTTGTCTTTGCGACGGGCGGCTGGGGCAAGTGTTGGGAAGTGACCAGTAACGCACACAGCATGACCGGTGACGGCGCGGCAATCACCTTCCGCAACGGCATTCCGTTGGAAGATATGGAATTCTTCCAATTCCACCCCACCGGCTTGTATCCCACTGGCTTTTTGATCACCGAAGGCGTGCGTGGTGAAGGCGGCGTGTTGATCAACGGGCGCGGTGAACGCTTTATGGAGAAGTACGCGCCGAAGGTGAAAGATTTGGCAAGCCGCGATGTGATCTCGCGGGCGATTGCCATCGAGTTACGCGAAGGACGCGGCATTAAGGGCAAGCGCTACCTGCACCTTGACCTAACGCCGGACACGGTGCGCCGCTACAAGGCGGAAGCAGGCGAGACTGCTGATCACTACACCGCCCACTACATCGAGAGCAAACTTGCCGAGACGTGCGATCAGGGACGCACTTACGCCGGCGTTGATCCGCTGACCGAGCCGCTGCCCATCCAGCCGACGGCACACTACGCCATGGGCGGTATTCCAACCAACGTGAACGCCGAAGTGATCGCCAACAGCGAGAGCCGCGTGATTCCGGGCTTGTATGCCGCCGGTGAGTGCGCGTGCGTCAGCGTGCATGGCGCCAATCGGCTTGGCACCAACTCGCTGGTAGACCTGATTGTGTTTGGGCGGCGGGCAGGCTTGCGCGCTGCGGAATATGCACGTGGCGCATCGTTCATCGCGCTGCCAAGCGATGCCGGGCGCAAGATCGAGAGTGAACTCAACCGCATTCGCACCGCCACAGGCAGCACCAAGCCATACCTGCTCCGTAAGAAGATGCAATCCACCATGCAGGATTTGGTCGGTGTTTTCCGCAACGGCAAGGACATGCAGCAAGCGCTAGAGACCATGCGCGAACTGCGCCGCGAATTTGCCACCAACATCGGCATTGATGACCGCGGCAGCACCTTCAACACCGATGTGCTGGAGACGTGGGAACTGGGCTGCTTGCTGGAACTGGCGGAAGTGACGGCATACTCTGCTTTGAACCGCACCGAGAGCCGCGGCGGTCATGCCCGTGAGGACTATGAAAAACGCGATGACGAGAACTGGCTGAAGCATACGATGGTCTACCGTGAAGGCGACGAGAGCCTGCGCGTGGACTATAAGCCTGTCACCATCACGCAGTATCAGCCCAAAGAGCGTGTCTACTAATTCGCAAAATTGGCGGTGAGCAGGGCGCTGGCTTTGCTCACTGCGCCCTTGTTTTTTAAGCGTAGCGGGAAGGATTTAGATCACTGTGGAAGCCACAATACGCATTCGGCGCTTTAACCCAGACAAAGATAAAAAGCCCTACTGGGCAACCTATACCCTGAAAGACTGCGAACCGACCAACCGCTTGTTGGAACTGCTGCACCGCGTGAAGTGGGAAATTGACGGCACGCTGACCTTGCGGCGTTCGTGCGCGCAGGGCATCTGCGGCTCGGACGCCATGCGGATCAATGGGCGCAATCGGCTTGCCTGTAAGGTGCTGCTGCAAGAATTTGGCGAGAAAGCGACCATTCAGGTGGAGCCAATTCTCGGCTTGCCCGTCGTTAAGGATTTGGTGGTGGATATGGAGCCGTTTTTTGCCCACTACCGTGCCATTATGCCCTACCTCGTCAACGAGACGCCGCCGCCCATTGGTGAGGATGGCAAGCCGCGTGAGCGCCTGCAAACGATTGAGGCACGCGAACGCTTTGATGATACGACCAAGTGCATCTTATGTGCTGCCTGCACCACAAGCTGCCCCAGCTTTTGGGCAAATGGCGCCTATGTCGGGCCGGCAGCCATTGTGCAGGCGCATCGCTTCGTCTTTGATGACCGCGATCAGCACTTGCAAGAGCGCCTCGACGTGCTGGCTGATCCGGATGGCGTGTGGCGCTGCCGCACCATCTATAACTGCACGCCGGCTTGCCCGCGTGGTATTGAGGTCACCCGTGCTATTGGTGAGGTGAAGAAGGCGATCCAAACAGGCAAGCGCGATTACTAGGCGCGCCGGCGTTGTAAAAGGCTAAACGGACGGCGCGCTACACAGCCCGTCCGTTGTCGTTTAAGGTAGGTGCGCGATGCACGATCCGATTGCGGCAATCGTTGCGGCGGAATCAGGCGCACTGGGCGATCCGCTGCCGTCAGCGGTGTTGTGTGCTGATGTGCAGCGCGTGGCGCTTTTCACAGAGGCGTTTCTGCCCAAAGTGGATGGCGTCTCGCGCACGGCGCTGCTCACCATTCGGCATTTGCAGCGCAGTGGGCGCGATCTGATCGTCTTTGCGCCGCACCCTGCGCCGCTGCACATTGAAGGCACACCGATCTACAGCGTGCCGTCGCTGTGGCTGCCCAGCTATCCCGAAACACGAGTCGCTTTGTTATGGCTGCCCATCCTTGCTCAGTTGCGGCGTTTTCAGCCCGATCTCATCCACTTGTTCAGTCCCTTCACACTCGGAATGCTCGGCATGTTGGGCGGTGGTGCGCTGCATGTGCCAGTCGTAGCAAACTATCAAACTGATTTGCCCGGCTATGCGCGCAGCTATGGCGCGCCACACTTTGCACCGCTGTTCGAGGCGCTTTTGCGCTTCATTCACAACGGTTGCACGCTTAACCTTGTGCCAACGCAAGTTAGCTTGGATGAGCTGCGCGCTTGGCATTTCAAGCGGCTGCGCCTGTGGGGACGCGGTGTGGATACGGCGCGCTTCACACCGAGTCGGCGCACGGCGGCATGGCAGGCGCGCTTGCTGGGCGGGCGCGAGGCGGCGCGTGGTGTGGCGCTTTACGTTGGGCGCATGGCACGGGAGAAGCATCTAGAGTCACTGAGCGCATTGGCGGCGGACTCGTCCATCGCGCTGACCTTGATCGGCGGCGGGAATCACTTGCCACAGGTGCAGCAAACCTTGACGGAAAACGGCAGGTCGGCGCACTTCATTGGACATTTGATCGGTAACGATTTGGCGGATGCCTACGCCGCGGCGGATGTGTTTGTGTTCCCTGCCGTGCGCGAGACGTTCGGGCAAGTCATCCTAGAGGCGATGGCAAGCGGCTTGCCCGTTGTTGCCGCCGATCAGGGCGGATCGGCAGCATTGGTGCGGCACGGCGAGACAGGCTTTCTTGTGCCGCCGCACGATGCAGAGGCATTTCGGCAGCGTACCTGCCAACTGTTAACCGATTCAGCACTGCGGGCGCGGATGAGTGCTGCGGCACGCGCCTATGCCGAGCAACACGCTTGGTCTGCCGTCATGCGCGATTTGGAATGCTACTATGCAGAGGCGCTGCGCTTATATCGGCGTTTGGGCAGGCTGCGCCGATGCTGAAACGTCGCCTTGCTGGCTGCTTTTATCTGGGCTGCCTTGCGCCACTTGGCTTCAGCCTGTTGGCGCTGTGGATCGCCTTAGATGCGTTGCGCCGCGCCCTCTACCAGATTTTGGGCAGCAAGCGGTAAGGCACGCGCTCATTGCCGCCCCAGAAAACGCTTATTTCGGTGGTCTGCGTTGCTCAGCCATCCACCATGATCTTGTCAATCGCCTCTACCAACTGCGCCATGTTCGCCACCTGATAAACGCCAGAGGCAAGCGGCGCATAGTCCAGCATGTCGCTATCGCCCGTCCCCCATTGGTATTGCGGCTCTGGGTTGAACCACAGCACGCGGCGCGCCCGCCGCCGCATATCGCTTGCCAAATCGAGGCGCGGATCGTTGTAGTTGTTGCGCCCATCGCCCAGCAGAATCACGGTGGTGCGGCTGTCTATGGCGTCCAGTTTCTCGTTAAAGAGCGTATCCAAGCTGTGACCGAGATCGGTGTTGTAAGAGCCGGGTGGATGGTTTTCCAGCACCTCTTGCACGGCAGCCTCAGGGCGCATGGCGTTGAAGTAATCGCTAATTTCGTGCAGGTCGCTGATGAAAATGAAGCTGCGCGCTTTGGCAACCTGATCTTGCAGCTCGTAGATGAGGGTCAGCATGAATTCGGCGCAGTAGCGCATAGAGGTCGAAATATCGCAGATCAAGACAAGGCGGGGCTTTAGGCTGCGCTTGCGGAATTGCAGTTCAATGGGCGTGCCGCCATAGCGTAAGTTGTGTCGCAATGTGCTTTTCGGGTCTAGCACGCCATCGTTGGCACGGCGCTGGCGCAGCGAGGCGCGGCTGCGGAGTTTGGCAGCAAGGCGCTTCACCTCATCGCGTAAGGACTCTGCTTCCTTTTGGCTCAGGGCGCGGAAAGGCGTCTGCATCAGGTCTTGGGCGTCAGGTGGTTCGGGCGGATTTTCGCCCATGTTGCGGGCGATGCTGCTGCCAACAAAGCGTTCGATCTGCTCACGGAGCGCTTCGCCATTGGCGCGCAGCATTTGCATCACCTCTTGCAGGGCGTCCTCGCTCATGCCTGCCTCGCGCAGGGCTTCCTCAAGCTGATCGAGCAGTTCGCGCAGTTCGTTCACGCTCAGAGCGCGCTGCATCATGCGCTGATAGTAGCCCTGCTGCGAAGGGCTATCGGCGTTGCCCAGTCCAAGCTGCTGCCCTGTCTGCTCAAGCTGATCTTGATCAAAGCCGCGCCCGCGTAGAAGCTGTTGGAGCAGTTGTTGCAGGGCTTGCGGATTGCCTGCCAGCGATTGCAGGGCTTGTTTGAGCATCTGCTGCTGATCGGGCGTCAGTTCCTGCTCCATGTTAAACATGGGCGGTGCGGCGGTATCGAAGAACAGCGGGAAGAAATAATCAAAGGTGGGCAGATCGGTAGCCTCTTTGACAAGAGTCGTCCGCAGCGCGGATTGAAAGATTTCGCGCTCATAAACGCCGACCTGATCCACAGCGCGCAGGGCGTCGTAGCTTTCCGCCACAGAGATACGCACGCCGGCAGCGCGCAGCGTGCGAATAAACTCGACCAATCGCTTATCCATGTGCCACATCCTCGCTGTAAGACGGTAGGCAGATTGTAGCGCAAAGGTGGCAGGTGCGGGTAGCGAATGGTCGTTTAGACAGTCAGTTCTGAGCGGCAGTGTGCCAATGCCTCATCTAGCGTATCGCAGACCTTTACATTGATCTTGCCGAAAATGGGTGAATTAAGCCCTTTGGCGGCAAGCCGAACCATCGAAGAACGGCTGATCACAACCATCTGCCGCATTTTGGGATGCCGCAGCAGTGGCGTTGCGCTGCGCGTCGCCTGCGAGGCACCGGCAATCACATCATCAAGGCTAAAAGACGCCTCAGTCACATCGAAGATCAAGAAAAGTTCTTCTGAAGAATCATCCATGAGTTCCACAAGGCGCGGGTTGATTTCTTCTGTGTGGCTCGCCATCAAATAGTCAGCGCCCAATTGGGTGACAACAATTGGTTCATCCAATAATTTCTCAATGCGGTAGGTGTAGGTCATGCCCATTCACTTTCTTTGCTTCTCCAACACTCCTACAGCATAGTAGAATAAATATGACGTTCAAATTACAATTGAATCTCAATATAGATTCAACGTTTTGCTGTACACGCTGAGTGCATCACCACACCATTCACCACGCCTTGCCGAGCGCGCCGAGAACCGTTAAGATTAGCCTATCCCTGTAATGGTAATTTTCCACACAAAGGCATTGAAACACATATGGCAAAGCGGCGCACCGCGCAGAACACCTATTATTTGGTTAACCTCGGCTGCTCAAAGAACGCAGTAGATGCGGCAAGCATGGCACAACTGCTGGATGAAAGCGGCATGACTGCCCTTGAGAGCGAACGGCAAGCCGAAGTGCTGATCGTCAATACGTGCGGCTTCATCAACGCCGCCAAAGAGGAAAGCGTGAACACGCTGCGCGAGCTGGCACGCCGCAAACGTCCCGACCAGTATTTGATCGCCGCCGGCTGCATGGCACAGCGCTACGGCGCGGAACTTACTGCCAAAGTGGCAGGGCTGGACGGTGTGATTGGCACGCGCCGCTGGATGGACATCGTGGAGTTGATCCGCCGCCTGCGTGGACGCAAAGACCCTGCGCCGCTCTACCATTTGCCGACGGAAGCGACAGTCGTCGGCAGTGATGAACACGGCGCGCTGCGCGCCAGCGTGCAAGGTCACAGCGCCTATGTGAAGATTGCCGATGGCTGCCGCCGTCCGTGTGCCTTCTGCGCCATTCCGCTCATCAAAGGGACTGCCGTTAGCCGTCCGCCCGACGCCATCATCGCAGAGGCGCAGCGCTTGAGCGCGCAAGGTGTGCAAGAGCTGATCCTGATCGCGCAAGATTCGACCGACTACGGGCATGATCTTGGTCTGCGCGATGGCTTGGCGCATCTGCTGGATCGGCTGACCACCGAGAGCGACATGGCGTGGATTCGCATCATGTACGCCTATCCCGGCGCCGTGACTGACCGTCTGATCGAAATGATGGCAACGCGCCCGCAAATTCTGCCCTACCTCGATATTCCGTTGCAGCACGGCAGCCGTTCTGCCCTGCTGCGGATGCGCCGCCCTGCCAATGTGGAGTGGGTCTACCGCACGGTGGAGAAAATGCGCGCTGCCATGCCCAACTTGGCGATCCGCACGACCTTCATTGTCGGCTATCCGGGCGAGACGGACGCCGAATTTGAGGAATTGGTGCAGTTTGTGCGCGCTATGCAGTTTGACCGTGTGGGTGTGTTCACCTACAGCTTTGAGGAAAACACGCCGTCTGCCGAACAACCAGACCATTTGCCTGAGGCTGTCAAGCAGGCGCGCCGCGATCACCTGATGAGCGTGCAGCAGGCGATCAGCTTGGCGAAAAATCAGGCGATGGTGGGCAAAACGCTGGAGGTGCTGATCGAAGGGCAGGGCGACGGCTTAACGGTGGGGCGCAGCTACCGCGACGCGCCAGAGGTGGATGGCTACGTGATCATTGAGGGCGACGCGCCGACAGGGCGCCCGATCATCCCGGTGCAGATCACGGGTGCCATGCTCTACGATTTAGTGGGGCGTGTGGAGGGCGCGCCGACGGGCGGCGTGCTTCCGTTGGCGGCTGTGGGTGAGGGGCATTAGCGATAGCAGCGCATTTTCGGGATGATATAGTCAGCGGCTGACGCAGATGGCTGTTTCAAAGAGCCTTTGACGTCCGCCGCGTTTGCGAAGGATCAGAATATTATCAACATGAAAGCCACATCTCTCAAAAATCTGCCCTAGGATGACATCTGTGTAAATCTCTACCCCTGAAAGGCGCGAGTTACCCACCACATAGGCACCTCGAAAATCAGATTGAACGCTTTGTGCCAATGCTTCAATATGCTTGTGCATCATGTTAAAATACTTGACCGCGTAATTGCACATCAGCACGCTGCGCGGACGCAATTCTGCCACCAGTGGGGCAAGCATTAGTGCAATAGGCGCATTGGGTTCTACGCTGCCTGTATATAGGTCTGAAGTGGCTTTACCCCATGTTCCGCCGATTGCTGCACAGTCTAATTCAGCAGATTGGCGCGCACTCTGGAAAACATCCATAAAGAAAAGCTGCGGGCGCGTCGTGTGAACATAGCTAAAACGGTTCGGATAAGGTGGCGAGGTAATCACACGAGCAACAGGATCAGAAATATACTCCGCCAAATGGACGCTATCGCCCAGCACTACGGATGCCTGACCAAAGGCTGTTTGTGTGCTGTTCACCATTTGCAAATCTTCATAGATACGTTCAACTTTTTCTAAAAAATCTTTGGCGGCATCAATAATGCGCGTGTGGTTGTCATCAAAGGTGATGGTTGGATGGTTGCGATGAACGTTCGCGCAATCCAGCGCACTTGATGAGAGGGCGAGCCACAACAACTGCCTATAGGCTGTAGATGTAATCGCAAAAACTTCACGCCGAATTAGAAGTAAATCTTTAAGAACTTCTTTGCGCCACCACCGAAACACATTGTGAATTTCAGGCAGGCGCAATTCATATTGACTGAGAATTGACTCTAGGCTTGCTTGTGCATGGTCAAAAGATATTTGCTTGATTCTTGCTGAGAAGTCATCTAGGAATTGCCGAAAGGATACTAAATCTACTTCCCATGTTAGGGCATAGTCGGCTGCTAGTTTTAGAAGCGGATTGAGTTCAACGCCTAGTGCCTTCAAGCCAAGTCGCTTTGCTTCAATGAGCGTTGTACCCTTGCCTAGAAAAGGATCAAGGATTAGCGTACTTTCATCGCAGGCTAGATATTGAACAAGATAGCGCACTAAGGCAGGTGAATAGCTAGGCGTCAGGCGAAACTAGCGATGGATCGGTTCTTTTTGCCCATCCAAAAAGGTAACGTCACCAACATCCACAGTTTGATGCGGAAATGGAATGGTATGGTGATAGGTTTTATGGGATTCGGTTGCATCCAAGAAACTTAGTTGTGTTGCCATAAAATTCCATGACTTTCCCAGTTGCGCTGTTGTCCAAGTATAGCACATATGGTCAACCCAAAGATTAACGTTTCCTATCGCACAATCGTGGCATAGGCTAAGTGTGTCCGCGTAGGTTTTCCCAAACCGCCCCTGCATGGTATGATAAGCCTGCGACGGAATGCAGACAGGCACGCAAGATGACTCATACGAAGCGCACACTTAGCTTTAGCCTCGCCAGCCTGATCATAATGGCGGCAGTTTGGGCGCTCTCGCAAGGCGGCTTGCCTTTAGTGGCTGCCCAAGGCGGCACGCCCACGCCCGCTCTGCAAGAGCAGGCAGGCTTCATCCGCTTTGGCGAACCTGTCGAAGGCATTCTGAACAACGACGTTTATCGCCAATTTTGGCGCTTTGAGGCAACCGCTGGCGCTGTGGTAGATATTCAGATGCAGGCGATCAGCGGTGACCTTGACCCGTACCTCAGCCTGCTCTCGCCCTTAGGTGATGTGCTGCGTGCCAACGATTCGGCGAGCGGCGGCTTGGATGCCGGCATTTTGGCATATCAACTGCCCTTCAGCGGCGAATATCGCATTATTGCGCGGCGCGTGGGCGATAACAACGGGCGCGGCGGGCGCACCAGCGGCAGCTACCGCCTGACGCTTAACCTTCGCAGCCCCACCACCGCCGAACAGAACACGCTCATCAATGTTGGGCGCACCGTCGAAGGCAGGCTGACCGACGAACAGCCGCGTGCCGTCTACCGCTTAGAGCTAGGCGGCGCGCTTGCCCTGCGCCTTGACCTCGACGGCGCTAATCGGTTGGCGAGCGTGCGCCTCTTTACAACAAGCGGTGTGCTCATCCGCCACTATCAAGGACTCAGTCCATTTGATATTGGGCTGAGCTTGCCAAGCAGCGGCGCCACCCTAATTGAGGTCAGCGCACCAAGCTATGAAGAGCGTGCCGCTGACTTCGCCCTGACCGTCTACCGCCTAGAGGCGCGCCCTGACCTGCCCGATACCTTGCAATATGGCAAACTGCGCCGTGCCGAAACCAGCCAAACACTGCGCTGGTTCTTCATTGGTGAAGCGGGTGATATGGTGCAGTTGGACGTGCAGCCGGATACCTTTAGCGGCGCACTGGATGTGGACGTGACCGTTGGTACGCCTAACGAACTACCGCTCTTCCGTGGCTGGCTGGGCGTTGGCTTGCAGCAGGTCTTTACGCTGCCCGCCAGCGGCGCTTACAGCATCGAACTGCGCGCCGCCACGCCACAGACCTTCGGTTACAGCGTTTTGCTGCGGCAGCTTGGTGCTAATGCGCTGCCCTTTGATCGCTTTGCCGTGATGCGTGATCGCGGTGCGCTGACCTTTAATACGCCGATCAGCGGCAGCCTGCCGCGTGGCGGGATCGAGTCGCGCTGGCTGGATGCAACCGCCGATCAGGTTATCACAGTGCGTGCCGCGCCGCGCTCCAGTGCCGATTCGCTGGGCGTTGCCGTGCTGAACCCAGCCGGCAAGCTGATCGCCGCGCAGGTCAGCCGTGCTGAGCGCGGCGCAGTGCTGCAAAATGTGTTGCTGCCCCAGGATGGGCGCTACCGCGTGGTCATCTTTGAGTTGGCGCTGCAAACTGCCCAAGAAGCCCCGATTGAGTACACGCTGCGCGTCGAAGATGCTGACGGCGGCACACTGCAACCCATAACACCTGTCAAAGGCATTGTCACCCGCGCCAACGGCTTAGCTGTTTGGGAGCTAAGCGCCGCAGCCGGCGCGCTCATCAATGTGCAGTTGGATAACCTGACGCCAATTGCGTGGCAGCCCAGCCTGTTTATCATTGATCCAAGCGGTGTGGTGATCGCCTCTGCCAGTGGTGAGACCAGCCGCACCCAATCCCTAACCATTTTCGGCGCCAATGCCACCAGCGCTGGCACTTACCGCGTTGTGGTTGGCGGGCGCGTAACGGGCAATTTCGCCACCTACCGCCTCGTCAGCAGCACGCAGCAACCCTTCGCCGAAGCGCTGCCTCAACTGCTGCGTGCCGAACCTTTAAGCGGCATCGGCGCGCCGGACCGCTACGCGCCAACACCAACGCCGCCGCCCGTGCGCCTCTCCGTCTCCGCCCTGATCAACCCACTCGTCAACCCTGCGGAACTGCCCGCCGATCAGATTGTGGCACTGCCCTTTAACACCACTGTGCGCGGCGAGATTCCCAGCGGCGCGTTAGTGCAAGCCTGGCGCATCAACAGCGGCTCGGACGTGGTTATTCAACTGCGCGCCACAGCCCTTGAAGGCAGCGTAGCGCCGCGCCTGACGCTGTGGGATCGCAACGGGCGCGTGATCGGTGAACAGTTTAACGCACAGGGCGCTGTGTCTTTCTTCACCTACCGCATTCTGCAAGGCGGCACTTATACCGTTGTGGTGAATATGGGCTTGAGCGGCGGACGCTACTTGCTCACCCTCGATTCACAGCCTTTAGCTGCCGGCGCCCTACAGATGACGGACGGCACGCCGCTAGGCTATGGGCAGACTATCAGCGGCGAACTGCAAAGCAGCGTTGAGACGGATACCTACTTCTTTCTTGGCACACTCAACGACGTGATCAATGTGCAGGCGGTGCGCGCCACAGGACGCTTAGCGCCTGCCGTGCGCCTGCTCGGTCCGAATGGGCGCGAGATCGCCGCCGATGCGCCAAGCGATGGGCGTTATTACGCGCAGTTGACGGGCATCCGCCTACCTGATAGCGGACTTTACACGCTGATTGTGAGCAACTTGAACCGTTCAGAGCGCATTGAAGGACGCTATACGCTCAGCCTTGGGCTGCTCAGCGGCACACGCCTTCAGAGCCGCGGCGGCGGCGTGATCGCCGAAGGTGAAGTGCGGGCGGGCTTACTTTTGGCGGGCGATAATGAGGATACATGGCTCTTTCGGGCGCGCCGTGGACAGCGCGTCAGTTTTGCTGTCTTTGGTGCGGAACTGCCCTCACCAGCACCGCTTAGCCTGCAACTCTTGGATACCAGCGGGCAGATTTTCGCTGCACAGAACCGTGTGCTTGCCCAAAGCACAGCGCGCCTTGAGGATGTGCTGCTGCCTGAAGATGGTGTCTACCGTGTGCGTGTGGTCGGTGGCACCCAACAGCAAGGTGTCTATCGCTTGCAATGGCTGCCCAGCGATGAGCGCGCTAACGGCGTGCTTGGCTATGGGCAGACCGTCAGTGGCAGCCTGACCGCCGCCCGCAACTTTGAGACGTGGGTCTTTAGCGGCAGCGCCGGCGATGTCGTCTCGGTGGCGCTGCGCTATGTGCGCGGCACGCCCTTTAACGGCAGCTTCCAATTGCGGGCGGCGAATGGCGTGCCGTTAGCAACCGTTGCCGATCTGGATGGTAGCGGTGGGCGCGCCGACGTGCTGCTGCCTTTCAGCGGCAGCTATAGCATTGTGGTTGCCAACCCGTCAGCGGATTTTCAGGGTGCAGGCATCTATGCCCTGAGCCTGAGCCTCACCGAGAGCAGCGCACGGGCGCTTGGCGGCGTGCTGCGCTATGGGCAAGAGGCAGTTAGCACGCTCTACCCGGATGATCCTGAAGATACGTGGGTGTTTGCCGCCCGCGTTGGCGACCGTGTGCGCGTCACGGTGCAGGCGTTAGATAGCTTCCTGATGCCGCGCCTTGAACTTCGCAGCGCCACCGACGAGGTGTTAGCCGCTGCCCTCTCAGAGCTGCTTCCGCTGCCAACGGCGCGCATTGGCGGCGATGGCTTGAACGATTTCGTCATCCCATCAGATGGTACCTATGCCCTGACCGTGCGCGGAATGCCCACGGATGGCGGCGCGCCAAGCAGCGGCAGCTACCGCATCCTGCTCGATTTCACGCCGCGTCCCGTTGCCGAAATTGAGCAGTTGCGCTATGGCAGCGCGGCAAACGGCGTGCTTGCCGATGATCGCCCACAAGAAACCTACCTATTCAATGGGCAGCAGGGCGATCAGATTACGGCGCGTGCCGTCCGTGAGTCGGGCGCCAGCCTCTCGCTGCGCCTGCAAGTGCGCGCCGCCGATGGTCGCCTTTTAGCAGAGGCAGACTCTGATGATGGCGATAGCGTGCTGCTCAGCGATTTCCGCCTGCCGCAGACGGATGAATATCGCCTTGTGGTGACACGCTTCCGCGAGCCATTCGGTCAGACGGTTGGGCGCTACACCGTGCAGCTGGATGGCACCAGCGAGGCGCGCCCCATTCGGGATAACATTCGCTATGGGCAGCAAGCGCTCGGACGCCTGAACGACGCCACACCCATTGATCGGCTTGCCTTTGAGGGACGCAGCGGCGACGTAATTGGCATTAC
This sequence comes from Anaerolineae bacterium, assembly GCA_034432555.1. Lineage (GTDB taxonomy): Bacteria > Chloroflexota > Anaerolineae > Aggregatilineales > UBA2796 > CP2-2F. Next base: position 391,852 of record DAOUBW010000048.1, on the reverse strand, counting down.
CACACGCGCTACCAGCGGCGATCTCGATATTGCGCTCAGCCTTGAGCGTGAAGACGGAAGCATCCTTGCCCACAACGATGACTCCGACGGCACCAACGCCGTAATCAGCGGTGTGCAACTGCCGGAGGATGGACGCTATATCCTTGTGGCACGGCGCATTGGCACGCGCACTGTTGGCAGTGTCGGCAACTACGAGCTGTTCGTCAACCTGCTCTACCAAGCCAATGACAACGCCAACCCACCCGATACACAGCCGATCAGCTACGGTGCGCGTATGGTCAGTGTGGTAGACCCGATCACGCCCGAACGAAATTACACCTTTCGTGGCGTGCGCGGCGATCAGATCAGCGCGCAAATGCTGCACCAAAACGATGAGGCGCCGCCGATCCTCGAACTGCGCGATCCATCGGGCAGGCTGCTCGCCTCTGGTGCGTTAAGCGTGGGCAGGACGGCGATCACAGCCTTCGCGCTGCCCGCTGACGGCTTCTATCAGCTCAGCGTCCGCCGCCCGATCAACAGCCGTTCGCGCTACAGCCCGTTCGCCCTTACGCTGGACTTAGAAGCGATCAGCACACAGGCAGTTCCCGCCGTGCGCGGCGGCGTGCTAAGCGCCGAAAGCAGCGTGATCAGCACCTTTGCGCCTGCTGAAACAGCCCACTACTGGCTTTTGAACGGCTCGGCAGGGCAAACGCTCAGCTTTAACGTGCTGCGCCTTAGCGGCGAGACGCTGCCGACGCTCATCGTGCTGACGCCGGATGGTCAGCGTTTGGGCGAGACGCCGCTTGCCGCACGCGGTGTCAGCACAAACTTAGAGCGCTTGCGCTTGCCGCGCGACGGCGTGTATACCGTCTTGGTGCTGCCCAACAGCCCTGACGCGGCGAGTGCCTACCGCCTGACGGTGCAGCGCGCCGCCGCTGGCACTGAAACGCCCGCGCGCCTGACCGTCGGGATTGCTGCCAATGGCGTGCTGGATACCGTTCGGAACAGCGGCGTATGGGCGTTTGAGGCAGAAGGCGGACAGACCCTCTCGGCACGCATGTTGGTGACCAGCGGCAATTTGCAGCCGCGCCTGCTGCTGCTGAACGCCGAAGGGCAAATCTTGGCTGAGGGCGCGCTGAACCGAACCGTCGAAGGCATCTCCAGCCTGATTGTGGATTACCCACTGCCTGCGGCTGGCACTTACACCTTGCAGACCGAACGTGCGAACGCCACTACCGGCGGCAGCTACCGCCTGCTGCTGGAGTTAGGCAATCCGTCCAGCACACCATCGGTGCAGGCACTGGCAGCTTTGCGCGTTGCCTATAATCAGGCAGTGCGGGGCGTGATTCCGAGCCAGCGTGAGGCGCTATGGGCATTCATCGGTGCGGCGGGCGATGTGGTCAATGTGAGTGTAGTTGCCAACACGCCCAGCGGCGGTGCGCCAATTCCAGCGCCGCGCCTTGAAGTGCAGGATGTGAGTGGGCGCGTTTTAGCAGCAGCGGCGCCGCAAGCGCTGGAGGCGCTCGAATCTGCCGTGCAGGGCTTGGTTTTGCCTGCTGATGGACGCTACATCGTGGTGATGCACGCCGAAAAGACCGTGCCGTATACGCTGATCATTCAGCGGCGGCAAGACGCGCTGCCGACCAACCTTGCCGCCGCGCCTTCGCGTCAGCTCGTCTTCGGCATCACGCAGCAGAACGGCATCACACCGAGCGATTTTATTGATTACTGGACGTTCACAGGCAGCGCCGGCGATCCTATTCAAATTGAGGCATCGCGCCTGAACGGCACCGTGCGCCTTGATCTGGCGCTCTACGCGCCGTCGGGCTACATTGCGGGCGCTGCCGCCACCGCTGAACTCAGCAGTGCCGCTATCGCGCCGCTGCGCCTGCCTGAGGATGGCAGCTACCTTCTGGTGGTGACGCGCTGGCTGGGTGCCGCTGGGCAGACCAGCGGTGCTTACCGTGTGCGGATGGTGCGCGCTGCCGAGTCGGATATTCCAACGCAGAATGCACTCAGCAGCGATAATCGCGGTGTGACAGGGCGCTTGAGCGCTGAGCGCACCGCCGAGCTGTGGACGTTCAGCGGGCGCGCCAATGAGCGCTATGAGGTCAACTTTGAGCGCGAAACGGATGCGCTGCAAGCCACAGTACGCCTGCTGAACACGGACGGCGCGCCGCTGGGCGAATTTACGCCGTTAAATGCACAGCTTGCCGCCAATGGTCAGTTTGGGCTGCCAACCGATGGGCAGTATCAGCTTGAGGTGCGCCTGAACGATGGCGAAGGCTTGTATTATCTGCGCCTGAAGCGCGTCCAGACGGCGGATCAAAGCAGCATCGCCAGCGCGCAGGGCATTGCCTATGGCGAGACGGTGGCGCATACGCTGACGGAGGGCGGCGCGCAGGCGTGGGTCTTTTATGGGCGCGCTGCGGATCGGGTGGTGGCTGATTTGCTGCCACAGCATGAAACGCTGGTCGGCGCGACGCTCAGTTTGCTCGGCACAGATGGTGAAACGCTCGCCTCTGCAACCAGCCTGTCCAATGGTGCGCGCCTTGCACCTGTGGTGCTGCCGAAGGACGGCTTCTACGCGCTGATTGTGCGCGCTCAGAATGCTGTGCCGTTTGCCTTCCGCCTCACGCTAACGCGTGTGCAGCCGAATGCCAGCTATCAGGGCGTGCTAGGCTCTGCTGCGCCTGCTGAAGGTATACTGCACAGCGAACAGGCGCTCCACGAGTGGACACTGCACATGCCGACCTACGGCGCGGGCAACCTTGTGGTGGCGCTGACGGCTGAGGTGGAGGGCGCACGCTTATTGATCGTGAAGCCGAACGGCGCGCTTGTGGCAGAGTCAGCCTTGCAGGCGGGCGAAAACCTTGCCGAGTTCGCCTTAGACGATCAGCACTATGCGGTGTTGGTGCAAAATCCGAACGGCGGACAAGGGCGCTATCAGCTTCGCACGCGCTTTCGGCGCTCCGCAGAAGGCGGTGGCGTGTTGTGGCTAGAGCCGCCTGCTGAGGGTGTGTTGGAGGATGCTGATTTCAGCGATACATGGCTGTTCACGCCGCCTTACACCGCTAACTGGCAGATTGAGGTGGCGCGCACAGGCGGCAGTGTCGTGCTCACGGCAGCACTCTACACGCCGGGCGGCAATCTGTTGGCAGAGGCAACCACTGGCGACGATAGCACACTCAAGCTGGAACTGCCTGAAAATGCTGATGGCGAATATCAGGTAGTGGTCTCGCGGCGCGGCGGCGCAAACGTCAGTGGGCGGGCAGCTTATCAAATTCGCGTGCGTATGCGTGAGTAGGAACGCGCTTTGGCGCATTACATACCATTCAATCTAGACAAAAACTTGACACGCTGCACACACACGCATATACTTTCTTTTAGTTGGTTGGCACAACAAACAAGGCGTCATGCAGACTCGCCAGCTATATTTTTATAAGACGTTACGCTTGGAACGGCGGTAAAGGCGGCAGCCTATGCTCCACCGCAAGTCGGTTCGTACTGGCGACCAAGCATTAGTACGAGAAATTAATCTTTCGTTGATTATGAACTGTTTACACCAACGTGCGCCAATCTCACGGGCAGACTTGGCAGAGATCACGGGTTTAAATAAATCTACAGTCTCTAGCCTTGTCACCGAATTGATCGAACGTCGCTTTGTGCGCGAAGTGGGCATCACTTCAGGCAGCGTTGGGCGTCCATCGGTGCAGTTAGAACTTAATCCGCAAGCCGGTTATATCGTCAGTGCCGAGATTGGCGTTGGCTTCGTCTCGGTCTTTTGCACCAATTTCAAGGCAGAGCTGCTTTGGCGCTACCGTGAGTCGTTCGCGGTGGAAGCACCGCACAGTGCGATCTTGAGCCGTACCCTCAATCTGATTGATGAAGCGGTAGCTGAAGGGCGCGACCAGCTCCCCATGCGCCAACTGCTCGGTATTGCGGTGGGCGTTCCCGGCTTAATTGATCGGCACAATGGCACGCTGCTCTTTGCGCCCAACCTGCGCTGGCGAGATGTGCCAATCCGTCCCCTGCTGGAAGCAGCCTACCCCAATGTGCAAATCACAGTAGACAACGAGGCGAACCTTGCCGCGTTAGGCGAGTGCATCTTTGGGGCAGGGCAGCACTACCGTGAGGTGCTTTACATCAGTGCGGGCGTGGGCGTCGGCGGCGCCATTGTGCAGGACGGGCAAATTTTTCGCGGCACGACGGGTTTTGCCGGCGAGCTTGGGCATATGACAATGCTGCCAGATGGCGAGCTGTGCAGTTGTGGCAATCGCGGCTGCTGGGAGACACTGGTCAGCCAGGGTGCCATCCTGCGGGCGGTGCGCCGTGCGCTGGACGAAGGCAGCCCTAGCCTGCTGGCAGGCTTGCCGCTAGAGCTTACCTTGCAAGATGTGATTGAAGCGGCGCGAGATGGCGATGGGCTGGCGCTAACGATCCTGAGGCGGGCAGGGCAGGCTTTAGGCTGGGGCATCGCCTCTCTGATCAACGTCCTCAATCCTGACTTGGTCTTGATCGGTGGCATGATCAGCTTTGCCGATGAATTCATCCTGCCGCCCATCATGGCGGAAATTCAGCAGCGCGCCTTTACGTGGAGTGTGAAAGCAACCACGGTTGCCGTTGCCGAATATGCGCTCAATGCCTGTGTGATGGGCGGCGTGGCGGCGGTCTATCAGGCGGTGCTTTCGCAACCAACAACTTATTGAGGCTGCCCGCCCTGTGGCTGTGGCAGAAATCCGTTGGTGAAGGGAGGTGATCGAACGCCAAGGACTGTGCTTGGCAAGCAAGCGCGCAACGCTTTTTAACCTTTTGTCAAACTAATGACGTTACTGGAGGCAATTCACATGTTTAAGAAGTCGCTTTTCCTGTTGGCGATTATCGCATTGGTAGTTGCGTCGGTCTTTGTGGGCAGCCCTGCCCGCGCCGCGGTGACCGAACTCAAGATCATTTGGGCGCAGTGGGCGCCAGCAGATTTCCTGCAAACACTTGTGCAGGACTACGAAGCAAAGACAGGCATTAAAGTCACCGTCATCCAAGAGCCGTGGGGAACTTTTGGTGACCGTGTGGCGGCAGAGTGGGCAGCCAACGGCGATGCGTTCGATATGGTCATCGGCGATAGCCAGTGGCTAGGACAGGGCGCAACGCAGGGTCACTATGTGGAACTGACCGAGTTCATGACCTCGCGTGGGATTGAGAAGACCGTAACACCTGCCACGCTGCAATACTACGGTGAGTATCCACCCGGCAGCGGCAAATACTGGGCATATCCAACGGAAGGCGATGCCAACGGCTGGGCATACCGCATGGATTTGTTCAACGATCCAATGGAGAAAGAGGCATTCAAGGCGCAGTACGGGCGCGATCTGGGCATCCCTGAGACGTGGGATGAACTGCTCGAAGTTGCCAAGTTCTTCACCCGTCCCGATAAGGGCTTGTACGGCGCAGCTATCTACACCCAAATTGACTACGACGCCATCGTGATGGGCTTCCAGAATGTATTCTTCAGCTATGGCGGCGATTGGTACGATGAAGACTTCAACATGGAAGGGGTGCTGAACAGTGAAGGCGCAGTGAAAGCGCTAGAACTCTATCGCGAGCTATACACCTGCTGTTCGCCGCCCGGTCTGAGCAACGCCTTCTTCCAAGAGACCAACGATGCCTTCACCAGCGGGCAAGCAGCGATGATCATGAACTACTTCGCCTTCTTCCCGGCGCTGGCGAACACCGCCACCAACCGTTTTGCCGAAAGCACGGGCTACTTCTCCATGCCCAAGGGTCCGGATGGGATGCGCTTTGCAGCACTCGGTGGGCAGGGCATCAGCATCAATGCGTACATCAACGATGAGCGCAAGCAAGCCTCGTTTGATTTCATCGAATGGTTTGCACAGGGCGACGTGCAGTTGAAGTGGGCGCAATTGGGCGGCTATACCTGCAATATCGAAGTGCTGAACTCGCAAGCCTTCCTTGATGTAGCGCCGTTCAATGCTGCCTTCGCCGAAACGATGACCTTCGTCAAGGACTTCACCAACATTCCTGAGTACGGCGCGATGCTGCCAATCGCCCAGAGCGCGCTGCACAGCTTTGTGGTGGGTGGGCAAGGCACCGCCAAGCAAGCGCTGGATAACATCATCGCGGAGTGGACGCCAATCCTACAGGATGCTGGCTACATCAAGTAGGCTAGGCACTGGGCGTAAGGGCGGGTGTATGCCTGCCCTTACCCTAGCCTCGCGTGTGTCTCTCTTGTGGATTGCTCGGCTGCCCTAGACCTGAAAGGCACTTTTCCAATGACTGCTCTGACACAGGCTGCGCCCACGCAAGCCAAACAACGCGCACAGCGCCGCCACATGAGCGATGGTGCGCTGGTGCGGCTGTTCATCTTTCCAACGCTCATCATCCTGATCCTGTGGAACGTCTTTCCGCTGTTCTACAGCCTTTACCTGAGTTTTACCCGTTACAGTGTCATCGCCAACCGTGCGCCAGAGTGGATCGGCTTCAGCAACTATACCGCCATCCTCTCGCGCCCGACCTTCTGGCAATCCTTCGCCACCACAGGCGTCTACGCGCTGCTTTCGGTTGGCTTGCAAACCGTGCTAGGCTTCAGTTTAGCAATGCTGTTGCGCCAAAAATTTAAGGGCAGCGGCTTCATCACCACCCTGACGCTGATCCCAATGATGCTCTCGCCGGTGGTGGTTGGCATGTTCTGGAAGCTGATCTACAACCCAAGCTATGGCATTTTCAACTTTTTGCTTAACCCAACCAACCCACGCCTTGCCACCGACATGCTGGCAGGACCTGTCAGCGCGATGTTGGCAGTCGTCATTGTGGATGTTTGGATGTGGACGCCGTTCGTGATGCTGCTGTGCCTTTCCGGCTTAAACGCCATCCCTGATTATTTATATGAGGCAGCTGCTATAGACCGTGCCAGCGCGTGGTTTCAATTCCGCCGCATCACGCTGCCACAGGTGGCGCCGCTACTGTTGATCGCAGTGCTGTTCCGCACCATTGAGGCGATCAAGGCGTTCGACCTGATGATGGGCTTAACCGGTGGTGGACCGGGCAAATCTACCGAGACAGTCTCGATTGCACTCTACCGCTTGGCATTTTCGGGACAGTTTAACACCGGGCAGGCAAGCGCACTCGCCTACATTGTGCTGATCATCATTATTTGCATCAGCAATGTCTATATTCGCTACTTGAACAAGTTGCGCGGAGAATAAGCCATGACTGCCACAACACCTCGCCCAACCTTTGAGCAAAGCGGACCGCACCTGCCAGTGGTCGAGTCAATCCGCGTGGATCGCGTGCATCCGCGTGCGCGCATTGCAGGCAATGTGCGCGCCACGCTAGCGATCATCCTCTCCCTGATCTCGCTGATCCCCGTCTTTTGGATTGTGCTGACCGCCTTCAAAACGCCGACGGATGTCACCGCCATTCCGCCCAAATTGATCTTCGAGCCATCGCTGACGGGCTTGGTGAGCCTGCTGAGTGATATGCGCTTGCTCTCTCAGGCGGAGCAGGAAGAGCGCAGCCAGCAGCCCGATCTCAGTTGGGTCGATCAGATTGCACTGCAAATCGGGCGCGCCATCAACGGACCGAGCCAGTATGCGCGGCAGCTTGGCAACTCGGTAATCATTGCTGGCACCTCAACAGTGCTTTCCGTAGTGCTTGGCTTGCTATCAGCCTACGCCTTCAGCCGCTTTAACATTCCCGCCAAAGGCGATCTGCTCTTTTTCATCCTCAGCACGCGCATGTTGCCGCCGGTTGTCGTCACTATCCCAATTTTCCTGATGTATCGCAGCATTGGGCTGCACGATACACATTTCGGGCTGATCATGCTCTACACCGTCTTTAACTTGTCGTTCTCGGTGTGGCTGCTAAAAGGCTTCATTGATGAGATTCCGCGTGAGTATGAAGAAGCGGCTCTTGTGGATGGCTATACACGGCTGCAAACTTTCTTCCGCATTGTGATTCCGCAAGCGCGCACGGGCATTGCCGCCACCACTGTTTTCTGCCTGATCTTCGCCTGGAACGAGTACGCTTTTGCTCTGATGCTGACGACTCAGAATGCGCGCACGGCGCCGCCTTCCATTCCTTCGATCTTGGGCAGCGGCGGCATCGAGTGGAATACGATTGCGGCAGGTGCGCTGCTGTTCCTGATCCCGGTTGTGATCGTGACCTTTGCGCTGCGCCAACATCTGTTGCGCGGTGTGACCTTTGGTGCAGTTCGGAAGTAGAAACACATGGCAACCATAACCCTGCAACAAGTTGAGAAGAAATTTGGCAGCGCCTATGCAGTGCAGCCCATGGATTTAACCATTCAAGATGGCGAGTTCGTCGTATTGCTTGGTCCAAGCGGCTGCGGCAAAACAACCACACTGCGGATGATCAGCGGCTTGGAAGCGGTCACCAGCGGCAAAATCCTGCTGAACGGGCGCGATGTGACGTGGCTGCATCCAAGCGAGCGCGATATTGCCTTTGTCTTTCAGTTTTTCGCGCTCTATCCGCACCTTACTGCCCGCGAGAACGTCGCTTTTCCGCTGCAAGCGCAGAGCGTGCCGCGTGATGAGGTGACCAAGCGCGTGAACGAAGTGCTGAAGCTGCTGCAAATTGAGCATTTGGCAAACAGCCGTCCCGCTGCGCTCAGCGGCGGCGATCAGCAGCGCATCGCCCTAGCGCGTGCCTTGGTGCGGCGTCCGTCCGCTTTTCTGATGGATGAGCCGCTTGGCGCGTTGGATGCCGAATTCCGTGAGACGATGCGCGCTGAGATCAAGCGCCTCCACCTGAGCATCAACGCGACGACGGTTTATGTAACGCACGATCAGGTTGAGGCGATGGCGATGAGTGATCGGATCGTGGTCATGTCCGCCGCGGTTGTGCAGCAAGTCGGCACGCCTGCCGAAGTCTACTACGATCCTGCCAACTTGTTTGTGGCGCGCTTTATTGGGTCGCCGGGCATGAACTTGCTCAAAGGGCGCTATAGCGAAGGCGTGGTGAGCTTTGGCGGCTCAAAGCGCTTCCCTGTGCCTGCTGCGTGGCGCGCCGCCGTGGATCAGGTTACACAAGGCAGCGCTGATCTGATCGTTGGCTTCCGTCCGGAAGCGGCAAGCGTGCGCGCCGACGGTGAACTGGAGGCAACTGTCTACGCCTCTGATCTGCACGGCGGCTTCTCGATGCTGCACCTTGACCTTGGGCATGAGAATCCGATTGTGCATGTGCGCGCCAGCCGTCAGGAAATCTATCCGATTGATGCGTTGGTGCGTTTCAGCCTTGATCCAAACATGGTGCGCTTCTTTGATCCGCGCACTGAAAAAGCACTTCAGCCTGTAGCGGAGGTGGCGCTATGAGCGAAATTGCCCTGCACCACATCAGCAAGCGCTTTAAGGATATTATCGCGCTGGATGACGTGAGTTTTACCATTCAGAACGGCGAATTTTTCGTGCTGCTCGGTCCGACGGGCGCGGGCAAAACAACCACACTGCGCGTGATCGCCGGCTTGGAGCGCCAGAGCGAAGGCGATATCCTTTTCGACGGGCAGACCATGAACGGTGTGCCGCCGGCAGAGCGCGATATTGCTTTCGTCTTTCAGCAATACTCGCTCTACCCAACCATGAGCGTTTACGACAACCTCGCCTTTCCGCTGCGTTCGCCAATGCGCCGCACGCCAGAGCCTGAGATCAGACCGCGTGTGGAAAAGGCTGCTGAACTGCTGCGTATTCAGCACTTGCTAGAGCGCAAGACGGCGCGCCTGAGTGGCGGTGAGATGCAGCGCGTTAGCATTGGGCGTGCCATTGTGCGCAATCCGCGCATCTTCTTGATGGATGAGCCGCTCAGCAACCTTGACGCCAAACTGCGCGAGTCGCTGCGGGTGGAGCTGAAGCACATTCAAAAGACACAGACCAGCACCACGCTTTTTGTGACGCACGACCAGATCGAAGCGCTGACGATGGCGGATCGAATCGGTGTGCTGCGCGAAGGCAAGCTGATTCAGGTTGGCACGCCCACCGATATTTATGATCGCCCTGCCACCACCTTTGTGGCGCAGTTGGTTGGCACGCCGCGCATCAACCTGCACAAAGCGTTCCGAGAGAATGGCAGGCTGCACGTTCAGGAAAGCACAGTGCAGTTACCCGCGCCCAACGGCAGTCTGCCCGCCGAGTTCATGCTTGGCATTCGCCCTGAAGATGTGCAGATCACACCTCAGGGCGCGCTCAGTGGCGAAGTGGCGTTGGTCGAGCCGCTCGGCGTCGAGACGGTCATCCACCTTCAGGCAGGCGCGCAGACCTTCACCTGTGTCGTGCCGGGCATTGTGCGCCACCGCCTGCGCGATCAGGTGCGCTTTGATGTGATCCGCGAACGCCTGCACTACTTCGACAGCAGCGGGCAGCGCTTAGCACTCTAGGCTAACAATGTTTAGAAGGGAGCGTAAAAAATGCGTTTTGGTGTGAATACATGGGTCTGGACTTCACCACTAACCACTGCCGAACTGGTGGCGCTGGCGCCCAAAGTGAAAAGCATGGGCTTTGATTGGATCGAGCTGCCTTTTGAGAACCTGACCGACCTTGACGGCGCTGAGGCAAAGGTAATTCTGGCAGCGCATGGGCTGGCTGCCAGCGCGTGTGCCGCCATGGGACCTGACCGCGATCTGATCCATGACGATGCCGCTATTCGACAGAGCGGCATGGCGTATATTCGCGGCTGTGTTGACCTGTGCAGCGCCATAGGCATCACTAACCTTGTCGGACCGATCTACTCGGCGGTTGGGCGCACCTGGCAGCAGACGCCTGAAGATCGCGCCCGCGATCTCGACCTGCTGGTGGCAAACCTGAAAGAACTGTCCGCCTACGCCCATGATCACGGTGTGGTGCTGTGTCTTGAGCCGTTGAACCGCTTTGAGACTAGCTTTATTAATTTGGCGGAGCAGGCAATTGAGGTGGTGGATCGCGTGGATAGCCCTGCTTGCCAAATCATGCTGGATACCTTCCATATGTGCATTGAGGAAAAATCGCTTGGGCAGGCGATTCGGCAGGCAGGCAGCCGACTGAAGCACGTCCATGCTTGCGAGAATGATCGCGGCGCGCCGGGCTCAGGGCATGTGCCGTGGCAAGACGTGGCGAGTGCGCTCAAGGCGATCAACTATTCGGGACCCGTCGTGATCGAGTCGTTCACCAGCAAGGTGAAAAGCATCGCACGAGCGGCTGCCATTTGGCGCAGCCTTGCACCCTCACAAGATGCGCTTGCCCAAGAGGGCGTGGCGTTCCTGAAGCAGCTTTTGGCATAGGAGCATGACTGATGAGCGTTCAACAAGCGGCAAAGCGCCTTAACTATCCGTTTTTCCTGCTGATCGCCGCCGCCGTGTTAGTGGTGATCGCCTTGATCCTTGCGCCAATTGTGGATGGGCAAGATGACCGTTGGAAGGCGGGCAACGTCCTGCTAACAGGGATGCCGTTCATCCTGTGCTTTGTGGCGGTGGTGCTGTCCTTCATCTTCCTGATCGTAGCGGTGGCGCTCAATTTTAACGGTAAAATCAGTGTGCGCTGGCATCGGCGGGTGGAGCTAATCATCATTGGCGGCATTCTGCTCGGTGTGGTGGGCATGTTCCAGTCGTGGGCAATTGAGGGCTATCAAATCGGCTTTCACCTGCTGCTGGTGTGCTTCATCGCCTTCAACATCTGGGGACACATCACGCCGAAAAGCGACCGTGCCAGCCAGCAGCACTAGGCGCTTCGGAGCGCTGAGTAAACCTTACACGGGCATTAATCATAGACTAGGAGTTTTTGAACAATGGCTAGACCAGTCACATTATTTACTGGACAATGGGCAGATTTGCCCTTGAGCGTGCTTGCCGAAAAGGTGGCGTCGTGGGGCTATGATGGGCTAGAGCTTGCTTGCTGGGGCGATCACTTTGACGTTTCGCGGGCGCTCAGCGAAGATGGCTACATTCAATCGCGCCATGATATTCTCGCCAAGCATGGGCTGAAATGCTTTGCGATCAGCACGCACTTGGTTGGGCAGTGCGTCTGCGATCCGATTGACGAGCGACACAAGGGCATTTTGCCGCCGCACGTCTGGGGCGATGGTGAGCCTGAAGGCGTGCGCCAACGCGCCGCGCAAGAGGTGATGAACACCGCACGCGCCGCCGCCAAGATGGGCGTGAAGGTGGTGAACGGCTTCACCGGCAGCAGCGTGTGGCACTTAGTCTACCGCTTCCCGCCGACCAGCGATGAGATGGTGGAAGCCGGCTACGCCGACTTTGCCGCCCGCTGGAACCCGATCCTTGATGTCTTCGATGAGGTAGGCGTGCGCTTTGGCTTGGAAGTTCATCCGACCGAGATCGCCTACGACATCGTGACCACGCACAAGGCGCTGGACGCCATTAACCGCCGCCCTGCCTTCGGCATTAACTTTGACCCAAGCCACCTCAACCATCAGTTTGTGGATTCGGTTGCCTTCATCGAAGAATTCGCAGATCGCATTTACCACGTCCACGTCAAGGATTCGCTCAAGCGCCTTGACGGACGCCGCAGCATCCTCGCTTCGCACTTGGGCTTTGGAGATCGGCGGCGCGGCTGGGATTTCGTCTCGCCAGGGCGTGGCGAAATTGACTTTGAGCAGATCGTCCGCAGCCTGAACGCGATTGGCTATGACGGTCCGCTCTCGGTGGAGTGGGAAGATAGCGGCATGAACCGTGAAGTTGGGGCGGCGGAAGCCGTTCAGGTGGTGCGCCGCGCCGATATTTCGCCTTCCAATGTGGCATTTGATGCAGCTTTCCAAAAGGAATAGCGACGATGAGTGATAAAGAAGTTGGTTTTGTGAGCATGGCAGGCGCTAAGGCAAGCGGGCAAGCACCAACTGTTGGTGTGGGAATGCTTGGTTATGCCTTCATGGGCAAGGCGCATACCAATGCCATGAAAAAACTGCCCTACATGATGTATCCGCCGGTGGCGGTGCCGCGCCTTGTGGCGGTTAGCGGGCGGAATGAGGAAGCCGTCAAAGAGGCTGCCTTGCGCTACGGCTATGAGAAATACTACACCGATTGGCGCCAGATGTTGGAAGACCCTGACGTTCAGCTTTTCGATAACGGCGGACCCAACGACGCCCACGCAGAGCCGTGCATCGCCGCCGCGCAAGTCGGCAAGCACGTTTTCTGCGAAAAGCCGCTAGGGCGCACTGCTGAAGAAGCGAAGGCGATGCTGGATGCCGTGACCAAAGCAGGCGTCAAGCATATGGTTGCCTTCAACTATCGCTTTGTGCCAGCCATTCGCCAAATCCGCGATCTGATAGACAGCGGCGCGCTTGGGCAAATCTACCACTGGCGCGCTGTTTACCTGCAAGAGTGGATCGCCGATCCGAACTTCCCGATGGTCTGGCGCTTGGATAAGAACGTTGCAGGCAGCGGCGCGCTTGGCGATCTGGGCGCGCACATCATAGACCTTGCCCGTTATCTGGTGGGCGAGCCAGCACGGATTGCCGCTATGACCAAAACGTTCATCAAGGATCGTCCTGATGGCAAGGGCGGGCGCGCTCAGGTGACGGTGGATGATGCCTTCGTTGCCTGTGTGGAGTTCCAAAACGGCGCGCTCGGCACGCTGGAAAGCACACGCTTCGCGCCGGGACGCAAAAATCACAACGTCTTTGAGATCAACGCTGAGCATGGCAGCCTTCGCTTCAACCTAGAGCGCATGAACGAGATGGAAGTCATGTGGCGCGATGGACGCCCAGAGACGCAAGGCTTCACACAGGTGTTGGTCACCGAGAGCTATCATCCATATTGGTCGAACTGGTGGCCACACGGACACATCATCGGCTGGGAGCATACCTTCGTCCATGAGTTCGATCACCTGTTGCGCGCCATCGTGAACAATGAGCCAATCGCGCCCTATGGCGCCACCTTTGAGGATGGCTACCGTTGCGCTGTGATCTGCGATGCAGTGCTGGAATCGGCAGCCTCTGGGCGTGCGGTGGAAGTTAAGTACTAGACCTGGGTGGGCGGACAAGTCCGACCCACTTAGGATCGCATTATCCGTAGGGCGGGATTTATCCCGCCCACTTGCTTCCAGAAGGGTGCTGAAACTACTCCTGAATCGGCACACAAGACACTTGATCGTTGGGAATGCCTTGCTCACGCTGGCTTTTCATTTTGAAGTAGCAATCCACGACCGCCTTCGCCACAGGCAGCGCATCCCGCGAGCCATCACCGGCATTGTAGACAAAGGTAATCACGCCGATCTCAGGCTTATCATAGGGCGCGTAGCCAAAGAACCAGGCGTGGGTGGGCCACTCACCGGGACGGCACAGTTGGCGCGCCGCTGCGATGTCGTCGCAGTATTCAGCAGTGCCAGTCTTGCCTGCCGTCGGCTGGTAGCCCAGATCAAACTTCCTAGCGGTGCCAAAGGTGTTGATGACCGCTTGGCGCATTCCTTCTTCCACCACGCGCAAATTGAAGGCGCTGACAAAGGGCGGCTGATAGTTGCGGTAGAGCGAGTCGTTGATGAACAGCGGATTGCACACGCCGCCAAAACGGTAGCCGTAAGGAATATGCACCGTGTAGGTGATCTCACCGCGCCCTTCGAGGTTTACTGTGCGTTGGTAGTTTTGCTTGAAATCGTCGGTGCAATCGGGCAAGTTCGGGTCGTAGAAATCTTCGTTGTTAGGGTCTTTGTAGGGGCTGCGCGGCTCGCAGATGCAGGCGAGGCTGTTTTTGCCCTGCACCAACATATCCTCACGCATATTCAGCACGGCGATTTGCCCTTCTGAAGGCGGCAGAATGGTGCGCTCTAGCTTGGGCATGAAGGGCATGATCACGTTGCCTTCCGAATCCAGAAAGCTGTGCAAAATAGTGGGTTGGTAGAGCTTGCCGCCATTGGCAAGCGCCATGCTCGCCGTCAGCAGTTGCAGCGGAGTCACCGTGACGTAGCCCTGCCCAAAGGCGGCGTTATAGGTATCGCCCGTAGACCAACTCTCGCCGTAATTGCGGCGCTTCCAGGTGCGGTCAGGCATTCTGCCGCCGTTTTCGCCGGGCAGCTCAATGCCCGTCCGCACGCCGATGCTCAGTGCGGTTGCGTAGCGATTCAGATTTTCAATGCCCAAGCCGCCCGGCTTCAGCACCATCGAGACGTTCGGATCAGGGTTGCCGCCGCCCACCTGATAGAAATATACGTCACAGCTCCAAGCGATGCCCTCCACCATATTGACCCACTTATGCCCGCCTGCCTCTTGCGGCAGCCAGCATACAAAGCGCTGACGCTGCCCAACATCATTGGTGGCAAAGCTATTCTCAACGAACAATTCGCCCGCATCGTAGAGGTAATAATCCCACGGCACTACCTTTTCTTCCAAGACACCCGCTGCCGAAACCAACTTCCACACCGAACCGGGCGGATAGAGCGACTGAATAGCATGGTTCACCAAGGGTGTTTGTGGCTCACGAGCAATGCGGAGGTAGTATTCGCCATCAATGGCGCGTGCAAAGCGCGTATTGTCGTAGGTTGGCAGGCTAACCATCGCCAACACTTCACCCGTCCGCAGGTCAATAGCGATCACCGACCCCGAAATGGTGACCTGGGCTTGCGCCCGTGCGTTCACGATGTTGATGCGATCCCTCAGCGCTTGCTCTGCCACGCGCTGAAGGGCAAGATCGATGGTCAGGCGGATGTTTTTGCCTGCCACCGGCTCACGGCGGCTAAGCACCTGAATCGGCAAGCCCGCCACATCCACAATGCGCGTCTCCAAGCCGCGCTCACCTGCCAAATCGCGCTCGAAATACGCTTCCACGCCCGCATAGCCGACGCGCTCAAAGGCGGGATTGTAGCCTTGTTCGCGTAGTTCACGTGCTTCTGCCTCACCAATCGGACCCAAGTAGCCGATGATCTGCGAAGTGAGGCTGCCGCTGGGATACTGCCGCACCGAGACGACATCAACACTGACGCCGGGCAAGTTTTGCAAATCTTCAAGGATGATCTGCGCGATTGCTTGTGGCACATCCGCCGCAACCACCACTTCGCGGTAGGGCGCCACACGCGCACCATCATCAATCTGATCCTGCAAACTGCGGACAAAGCGCCTGCCCGATGCCTCAGCGGCAGCGCGGGTGGCAGGTACATCCACCAGCGCTGAAAGGCGGTTGAGCATTCGCAGCAGCGCTTCTTCGTCATCAGGGACGTAGGCAGGCGTCACCGCGACGTTGAAAGCGGGCGCATTCAGCGCCAACGGCACGCCGTAGCGGTCGTAAATGATGCCGCGTGTCGAAGGCAATGGCACGCTCTGCACCGCATTTTCACGAGCGGCTGCCTCAAATGCCTCTAGGCGCGTGAACTGAAATTCATACAGCCGCAAAATCAGCACAATGAAGCTGCACAGCATCACCACACTGAAAAAGACCAACCGTGAGCCTTGAAAGGGCAGAATCCGATTTTGCATAACAATCCCTTAGCTGTGCTACACCTACGCCAAACGATACTTCATAACTGGACGCGCTTTGGGCGGAACACACCATATAACAGCCCTAAACTGATGAAAACGAACAGCATTCCCACTGCGTTAAACAACACGACGGGCAGCGTGATATAGCGCAGGGTATAGCTAATCTCCACCGGGCGACGAACGATAATCAACAGCGCGATCAGCGCAGCGTGATAGACCACTGTCCCGCCAGCGGCAACCAGCGGCGGCAGCAGCACATTGCGGCGCGTGATCTGCCCAACCAGCATATGCGCACTCATGGCGGCTGCCAGCAGCGCCAAGGCTGTTGTGCCGGTCGGCAAGCCGCTCAGCCAGTCTTGCAGCACACCGCCAAAAGCTGCCCACAGCAAGCCTTCACTCAAGCCTGCCAGCAGCGTCCAGGCGAGGACGAGCAGCAAAACCAGATCAGGCGCGCTATCGCCAATCCGCAGTTCTGGCACAATGGTAGATTGCACCACAGCACCGATCAAGACGATCAACAGGCTGAAGTAGCGTCCCACGAGGCTGTTTCTATGTGCTCCTTAGTGTGCAGAACTTTGCAAGGCGCAATTGTGCCACAAAGCGCCGCATTT
Organism: Anaerolineae bacterium; assembly: GCA_034432555.1. Lineage (GTDB taxonomy): Bacteria > Chloroflexota > Anaerolineae > Aggregatilineales > UBA2796 > CP2-2F. Next base: position 374,840 of record DAOUBW010000048.1, on the reverse strand, counting down.
TTCACGTGAGTCCTTGATGAGGGCGCGCTATGTTTACGCTCTACCGCGCTTGCGGCGCGCACGCCACCAGAGAATCGGCGCAAAGAGCGCACGGCGCAGACGGCGGCTCGGCACTGCGTAAGCAATCAGTGCCAAGAGATTGCTGCGCCAGTCGTAGTAGCCTCGAATGCCTGCCTGTGTGGCACGCGCCGCGATCTCGCTTTCCACGCGGCGGAACGCCTGCCGCTGCTGCGGCGTGCCATCTAAGATGAGCGCTGTCAGGCTGCGGTAAAAAGCGCGTTTTAGCTCGTGGGCAACACAAGCATAGGCAGCTTGCCGTTGCCCTTCGACCTTGACGTGATCGCTTTCTGCCAACGCCTTCAAATATTCCTCTGAGGCGGCGTACCAATCGCTAAGCTGCATCGCGTAAGACATGCTCTGCCCATGCACACGGTAGCTGAATGTGTGGCGCGCACTGCACGCCAAATAAGCAAGGCTGCTCAGGCGATACCACAGCAGCAGATCGGCATACAGCAAGTTCCGCAGCGGCGGAATGCCACCCAAGCGCACATAATCGGCGCTCCGCATCACATAGCCCGTCGCAAAGCTCTCCAAGCGGCGCGTATGCAGCCCTAGCAGGTATTCATCGGCGCTCAGGCGCGGCGGAAAAGGCTTGCAGGGGCGAAGCAGCCCACCCTCACTATCAATCAGGTGGAAGTGCGTCAGCCACAGCGAGGCGTTCGGCTCAGCCGCGATCAGCGCCACAACCTCTGCCAAGAAATCTGCGCCGAATAAGTCATCATGCCCTAAGATGGTCAGGTGCTCGCTCAGATTAAGCTGCAAAATGCGCGCCCAATTGCCCACAATATCCAGCGGCGGCTGATCGGGCGGCGTGCTGTGCAGCGTGATGCGCGGATCGCCTAAATAGCGCGCCACAAGCGCAGTTGTGCCGTCGGTCGAGCCGCTTTCGAGGATGTGCAAACGCCAATGGGGATAGCTTTGGGCAAGCACGCTCTCAATCGCCGCGCCAAGATAGCGCTCGCCGTTCCGTGTCGGGATCACAATAGAGAATTCGGGCGCGCTCATGCTTGCTTCCTGAAAATGAGCGTGTAGGCGCTGCCACGCAATCCTGTACGCTCAATGGGCGCGGCAGCCACAATCAGGGCGCGCAGGGCAAGGCGGAATAAGCGTGCCTTCAGCAGTGAGCTGCGCGAGCGCGGCTGATCAGCGTTTTGCGGCAGCCCAAGCGCCGCCTGTGCGCGCCCTTTGCCAACCAGATTGATCAAACTGCTGCGCCACGCGCCGTAGTTGTGCCACACCGACTCGGCGCTGCTGGTGGTGCGCTGAATCAGGGTAAGCCCGTTCTGGCGCGCCAGCCTTTCCAAGAGCAGGATAGGCAGCAGGTGAATGTGGCGCGGCGCGTCAAGGTAGCCCCAGCGCTGCTTGAACAGACGAAAAGTCAGCGCTTGCGGATTGGGCGCCGCGATGATCAGAATGCCGTTCGGCTTAAGGTGTGCCGCTGCCTCTGTCAGAACGTCCCACACTTGCGGCAGATGTTCTACCACATGCCACATGCCGATCACGTCGTAGCTGCCAAGCCTTCTGAGCGCTTCTAGCGGTGCGTTGCTCTGAATGGTCGGAATACTGACGGCGTTCAACGCCGCCACGCAATCGGCGTCCAGTTCTATTGCCTCTGGCGCAAAGCCTGCTTGCTGGGCAAGCCGTAAAAACGCGCCGTAAGAAGGACCGATCTCTAATAAAGTTTTGCCCTGTGCATAACGCTGCACGTAGGCGAGTTTGATCGCCTCTAGCCGTGCATGGAAGGCGCGTTCTGACTCGGCAGGTTGCGCGTGATAATCACCGATATAGTAAATGCTCAGATCAGCAGGCAGCGGATGCAGAAAGATGAGCCTGCAAGTGGCGCAGTGGTAGTAGGTGAACGTCTCGGTTGTGCTGTGTCGGTTGTCGTCCTGAGCGCTCAAAAAAGGCAGTGCTGCCGCGCCGCAGTAAGTGCAAGGGATAGTTTCGGGCATAAAAGCATCTCCACTAAGGGCGGCTGGGCAGCGCACGCCGCAGCCAACGGACTCCAACTTGCCGTAATTCGGCATCTAGCAAAGCAGCGCAGGCGACAAAGCTGAGCAGCGCGGCAAGGCTAACACAGGCAAGCCCTAGCAGAAGGCTGTCATTTGCCAGTCCGTCGTAGAGGGCGCGCAGCACGCCAAAGATCAGCGCATTGAGCAGCAAAAACGGCGCAGCGTTGCGCGCTGACCAACCAATGCTATAACTGCTTAACACACGCCGATGCACGGCTGGCTGCTGCGTGAACAAATAAGTGAAGTTGAGCGCAACCCACACCAACGCCGCGCCTTCAATGCCCAACACCACAATTCCAACGTACATTAGCGCTAGGTAGGGCAGCAGCAGCCACAAGTTCACCCGCACGATCACATCTGCGTTAGCGGTGGCAGCCGCCGCCGTATAGTCCGCCGCCGAGATCGTGTTGAGCAGCGACCCAAGCGCTAAGAGTGCCATCACGCGGAAGGCGCCTTCGGCTGCCTCAGGAGTCGTCCACAGCAGCAGCAGTTCGCGCCCAAAGAAAAGGCAGGCAAAGACCAGCGGCGTGATCAAGTAGAGCATGACTTGCAGCAAACGCCGCATATGCCGCCTGAATGCTTCTTGATCGGCTGCACCGTGATCGTTTGCTAAGACAGGCAGCAGCGCCGTGCTGATGAAGCCTTGCAGCGTGCCGATGCCCTGAATGATGATGAAGGCAGTGTTATAAAAGCCAAGCTGAGTCAGCGGCAGCAGGCGGCTAATCAAGACGCGATCCACCTGAATCAGGATCAGCGAGAGCAGCACCGTACCATAAACGCTGCCCATTTGCCCAAACGCAGGGCGCAGTGCTGACCAGATCAAACGCGGCATTTCTAGCAAGCCACTGCCAGCACGGCGCACCATCAACCTATAGAGCAGCACGCCGCCAACCGAAGTCAGCGCGTTCCAGAGCATGAATCCGCCCAGACTGCCCGTCAGCAGCAGCAGCAGCGTGCCGCCGCCCTGATAAATGGTGATATACACCACCTTGACGGCATTCAGCAGATCGAGGCGCTGCACGCCGCTTAAGAGCGCCACATAGAGGTACATCAGGTGATTGAAGGCGATGGCGATTGCCCATAGCCGCAGTGCCGCAACTGCCTCTGTGAACGGCACTCGCTCCAAACGCAGCCAGCCCGCTGCCAGCGGCTCAGCAGCGGCAAAGATCAGGATGCCGATCAGGGCGGCGCACGCCCAATAAATGGCAGCGGCGCTCTGCACAAAAGCGCGAGATTGTTGGCGCGCCATGCTGCTATCGGCGGCAAGGCTGCGGATGAGCGTGGTTGCCAGCCCAAAATCAAAGAGTGTGTTCATCAGCATGAGCGTTTGCCCAAAGCTGATCAGCCCGTATGCCTCTGCGCCGAGCGTTTGTAGCTGCACGCGCACCAAGACCAGATTCAGCCCAATTGCCCACACGCCACCGAGTACATTGTAGATCACGTTGCGTTTGACGTTTGGTGCTGCCATGTGCGCCCTATTCTGCCTGACTTCGCCTGCTCAGGTTGCCGACTAGCCTCATCGCTTGTATTATAAGCGATAACGCGCTTGGCTCAAACGTAGGCAACTATGCGGATCGGCATCAACATTCTGTATTTGCGCCCTAGCTGTGTGGACGGCGCTTATATCTATGCCCGTCGCCTGCTCGATTCGCTGGCGCTGCTCGATGCTGAAAACACTTATTACATCTACCTAAACGCTGAAGCTGCGCAGTTTGCTATGCCTGCGCCGAATTTTCAGCCTGTTGTCTTTCCATTTTTGCCGCAGCAGCGCTTTCCGCGCTATTGGCACGAGCAAGTTATCCTGCCGCGCCACGCCGCCAAGCACAAGCTGGATATCCTGCACTCGCTGCACCTGACGCACCCGTTCTTTCTGCCGTGCCGCAGCGTGATGACCCTGCACGACACCCGCTTCATGATTCCCGCACTCGGCGGCGATATTTACGGCTTTCGGCGGCAGGTGATCCGCTTCTTTGCCGGCAACGGCGCACGGCGCGCCACGCGCATCGTCACCGACTCGGACTTTGCCAAGCGCGAGATGATCGCACACTTCAGCTTGAAGCCTGACAAGATTGATGTGGTGCATCTGAGCATTAGTCCACTTGAAGGCGCACCGCCAGCCGAGTCGTCTGAGGCGATCCGCGCTAAGTACGGCATTCGGCAGCCATACATCGCCGCTATTGCTGGCAGCTATGTGCATAAGAACATGCCGCGCCTGCTGGAAGCCTTCACCCAAATTCAGGGCGAGTTTCCGCATGAACTGGTGCTGTTCGGCAAGCTGCCGCGCAACGTGAGCGCTGAGTCGCTCGGTAAGCGCGTGCGGACGACAGGTTATGTGCCAGACGCAGACTTGCCCATCTTGATGAACGGCGCGGATGTCTTTGTGGTCACCTCGCTGTATGAAGGCTTTGGTTTGCCCGCTTTAGAGGCACAGGCTGCTGATGTCGCGTTGGTCTGCTCAACGGCTGCCTCACTGCCGGAAGTGGCGGGCAAAGGCGCGCACTACTTCGATCCGTATGACGTGAACGCTCTCGCCGAAGCGATCCGCGCTTGCCTGCGCGATCCCAATCTGCGCGAGGCGCTGCGCGCCGAAGGGCGTGCTAATTTAGCGCGCTTCTCTTGGGAAAAAACTGCCCGCGAGACGTTGGCAGTTTACCAGAAAGTGGCGCGCCGCTGATGCGAATCGGCTTAAATGCGCTCTATTTGCGTGCAGGCGTCATCAATGGCACGTCCATCTACGCTGAGCATTTGATCAAGGCGTTGGTGGAGGTTAGTTCCGATAATATTTATTATCTGTACCTGAACCGCGAAATGGCGGATTTCCCGCTGCCCAACGCACCAAACCTGAAGCGAATTATCTGTCCGATCAACCCGAAAAACCGTCCGCTGCGCTATTTGTATGAGCAGGCAATCTTGCCGATCTTGGCGCGCCGCCATCGGCTGGACGTCTTGCATTCGCTCAACACGATTGCGCCGCTAATTTTGCCCTGCCCAAGCGTGGTCACGCTGCACGATACGCGCTTTGTGGTGATGAGTGAAGATATGTCTGCCTTTCGGCGGCGGGTGGTGATCTTCTTCACGGCAAGCGGCGCACGGCGCGCCAAACGCATCATCGCCGTTTCTGCCTTCGCTAAACAGGAAATGATTGCTCACCTTATGCTCGATGCTGGAAAAATTGATGTTGTACATTCGGGATCTGGGTTAAGCACCGCGCCGCTCCAGGGTGAGGCAGCCGCTGTTATCCGCGCCGAACACGGCATCACACAGCCGTATATCGCTGCCATCGGCGGCGGCTATCCGCACAAGAATATCCCGCGCCTGTTAGAGGCATTTAAGACGCTGGCGGATGAGTTTCCCCATACTTTGGTGCTAATCGGCAAGCTGCCGCCGAACGTCACGCCCGACATGCTCAATACGCGCATCCGTGCGACAGGCTACGTGCCAAGCGCACATTTGCCAACCTTGCTGAACGGTGCAGAATTATTCGCCCTGCCGTCCCTCTATGAAGGCTTTGGGCTGCCCGCCCTTGAGGCACAAGCAGCCGATGTAGCACTTGCTTGCTCAACGGCTGCCTCGCTGCCCGAAGTGGCGGGCGATGGCGCGCACTATTTTGATCCCTACGATGTGCAGGCGATAGCAGCCGCGATCCGCACTTGCCTGCGCGATCCCGATCTGCGCGCTGATCTCCGTGCTAAAGGGCGCGCTAACCTCGCCCGTTTCGACTGGCAGCAGACCGCCCGCCAAACACTGGCAGTCTATCAGCGCGTTGCCCGCCGTTAGTGCGCCAGCAGTTCGGTGCGAAATGCCTGTACCACCGCCTCACCGCGCATCGTTAAGCGCACCTGATCCGCCTCCAACTCCACCAAACGCCCTGCTTGCAAGCGTGCCAGATAGCGCGCCGTTTTGCGCGGCGACCAGTTCAAGTGCTGATGCAGTGCCTCTCGCGCACATTCGGCGTCTGCCTCGGCGGTATGTTGATGGTTATATAGATGCCCAAGCAAAAGCTGCTCGGCAAACTGTCCGCGTTGCCGCCAACGCCGCACCAGTCCCCCCAGCAAGCCATAGCGCGGCGAAAGCACCCAAATCAGGCTGAAGCACGCAAAGAGCATGATCACCATCGCCGCTGAGATTGAGATATCCCACGCCCGCGCCACTTCGTAGCCTGTGGAGGCGGAAAAGATGCCTAGCAGCGGCGCAATCACGAACATCAGCCACAGCCGATCCGTGAGCAGGTAGGCAGCCGCCGCTGGAATGATGAAGAACGCCACCACCAAGATCGAGCCGACCGCATCAAAGGCGGCAACTGCCGTCAGGCTGACCAAGATCATCAGCGCGTAGCTGAGCAGCGCAGGCTTGAAGCCAAAGGCAGCCGCCAAGCCTGCATCAAAGGTTGCTAACTTCAGCTCTTTATAGAAGAACAGCACAAAAAGCAAGTTGAGTAGCGCGGCACTGCCCAAAGGCAGCAGCGCACGCGGCAGGAAGACCAACTGTGGCGGCGCGCTGATCAAACGGCGCTGCCAAGCCTCTGCTGCGCTGAAGGTGCCGCAATTGCCGCACGTTTCCTCAAACACGGCACGCGGACTGCGCGGCGAAATGCCTTCCGTCGCACAGTTCACACAGGTGCGCGACAGCGTGGCACGCGGATCGTCCGCAGTAATGGTGACAGGCTCACAATTAGCGAGACAGTGGCTGTTGGTATTTGCCCATGCCACGCCGATCTCACCCACCATCACCGAATCAACATCCAGATGCACATTGGGAATGTAGCGCGTTACCAAAATCACGGCGAGCGCGAACAAGAACGGAAACGCCAGGCTAAGCGCCGTATCGCCTTTGACCAAGTTGGAGCGCTGAATCAGTTCGGTCAGCAGCACCGTGCCAACGCCCGCCGCTGCCGCACCAAGCAGCAGCAGCGGCGAACTCAGGCTTGGCGCTTGCCCAAGCCACAGCATCGCCAAGAAGGCAGCCACAATGCCAAACAGCACCGTATGGCTGATGGCATCCGCAGTCATTGCCATCTTACGCAACACCAAGAACACGCCGCAGAGCGCCGTTGCAAAGGCAACCAACGCACCGATCAGCAGTGCTGTATTGCGCGGATCACCAAAGAAAGTGTTGATCTGCTCAGCAGCGGCAAAGTTCAGCAAAAATTCAATCAAGAGACGTTCAATGCCATGCATCGTCAGCCTTCTTTCGTCAGTTGATGCGCTGTGCGCCGCTGCCAAAGCTGCCACAGCACGCCGCGCTCCGGCGCAAAGAGCAGCGCGATAAGCACAATGCCGCACGCGACCACAATCATCATCGGACCGGTTGGCAAGCCGCGCTCAACAGCACTTAGCACCGCGCCTGATCCACCAGCGAAAGCGCCCAAGATCGCGGCGAGGACGATCATCTGCTCCAAACGGCGCGTCCATTGGCGCGCTGCTGCCGCTGGTGCGATCAACAAGCCGACCATCAAGATCACGCCTGCCAGTTGCAGCCCAAGCACAATAACCGCCACGATCAGGCTGGAGAGGATCAGATTCAGCCGCCGCGTCGGATAGCCGTTGGCACGCGCAAAGTCAGGATCAAAGGTGAGCAGCTTGAATTCTTTCCAGAAGGCAAAGAGCGTTGCACCGACCAACAGGCACGCCGCACCAAGCGTCAGCACATCGCGCTGCACAATGGCTGCCGCCTGCCCAAAGATGAATTTATCCAAGCCGGCTTGGCTGGCATCGGCGCGCCCTTGAATATATGAGAGCAGCGCTACGCCAATCGCAAAGAAGGATGCCAACACAATGCCCATCGCTGCATCCTGCTTTAGGCGCGTGGTGTTGGTGAGCGTGCTAACCAACTGCGCGCCTAGCCAGCCCGTTGCTGCCGCACCAACCAAGAGTGCGAAAGGCTCACGCCCAACTAGCAAAAAGGCAAGCGCCACGCCCGGCAGCGCAGCATGAGAGAGCGCATCACCGATCAGGCTTTGCCCGCGCAGCATGGCAAAGGTACCCGTCATGCCGCACAGCACACCGAGCAGCGCACCGCCCAGTGCAACGTTGGTCAGCGTGTAGTCGTACTGCACGCCGAGCGCCACGCTCAGCGGAATGCCGAGTGCCACCAAAAGCGCCGCCACACCGATAAAGCGCCACACACGCCGATCTTCAGGCAACATATTAGGCAACATAGATGCCTTCTTTCTGCGGCGTGTTGCCATTCAGGGCAGGTGGCAGCGCGCCAATGCGCCCACCATAGGTGCGCCGCACGTTTTCTTCGGTGAAGGTCAGTGCCGTTGCACCGCTGCTTATCACTTCCACGTTGAGCAGCGTCACCCAGTCGAAATACTCAGTAACGGTCTGCAAATCATGATGGACGACGATCACCGTCTTGCCCTGTTCGCGCAAGGTGTGCATCAAGCTGACGATGGCACGTTCGGTCACGGCATCCACAGCGGCGAACGGCTCATCCATGAAGTAGAGATCGGCAGCCTGCACTAAGGCACGTGCCAAAAAGACGCGCTGCTGCTGCCCGCCGCTCAGTTGGCTGATCTGCCGCCCTGCAAAATTCGCCATGTCTACTTGGGCTAGGGCATCTAATGCAGCTTCGCGTTCCGCCTTGCCGGGACGCCGCAGCCAGCCTAGCCGCCCATAAAGTCCCATCATCACGACATCCTGCACAGTGGTTGGAAAATCCCAATCCACACTGCCGCGCTGCGGCACATAGCCGATCAGGTGGCGTGCTTGGCGCAACGGCTTGCCAAAGAAGCGCACATCGCCAGAAGCACGCGGAATAAGACCGAGTGCCGCTTTGATCAGCGTGCTTTTGCCGGCACCATTCGGTCCGACGATTGCCATTAACACGCCGCTTGGCACGCGCAAATCAATATCCCACAGCACGGGCTTGTTCTGATACGCAACCGTGAGGTCGTTAATTTCGAGTGCGTAGGTTTGGTCCGTCATCTTCAATGTGTCCTTCTGCTTGGCAACCGCCTAGCACATACTGCGCTAGGCGGATTCTGAACTTCTGCTAACGTGCTTGCAATGCCTCTGGCAGCGCTAACCTTAAACTTTCGGGCAGCGGCGGCACAGGGTAACCGAATGATTGCAAAATGGTGATGATATTGTGCGCGGTCATACCCATATACGTGCCGCCGAAATCCTCAGGCGCACCCATCGCATCCGAGTAGAGTTCGCGCACGCCCACTTTCACCGAGGCACCTTTTGCCCGCGCTGCCGCCACCACAGACTCAATGGTGGCACGCGGCACGCTGCTCTCGATGAAGATCACGGTGATGCCCTCACGAACCACCAAATCCGCCACTGCCTGAATATCGGCAACGCTTGCCTCCGCCGCTGTGCTAATGCCCTGAATGCCGCGCACTTGCCAGCCGAAGGCATCCCCGAAGTATTGAAAGGCATCGTGCGAGGTGACCAACACGCGCTTTTCTTCAGGAATGACGGCATCGGTCATGGCTGCCAAGCCCCAGTCATAGAGTGCCTCAAGCTGCGCTATGTAGGCAGCCGCATTAGCGCGGTAAAACTCGGCGTTGGCGGCATCGCTTTCGGCAAGCACCTCTGCCAAACCTTCGGCGGCAAGCGCCCAATTGCGCGGATCAAACCAGAAGTGCGGATCAGGCACGCCGACTTTTTCCTCAAGCAGGAAGCCCCCATCCACCACAGGCGCACTCAGCGCGTAGGTGCGAATGGCGCGCTGACCCAACGCCGCAAAGACTGCCTCAAACTGCCCTTCAAGGTTCAAGCCGCTGTAGATGACCACCTGCGCGCTGTTCATAGCAGCAATATCGGACTCGGTTGGTTTGTAGAGGTGTGGATCAACGCCAGCACCCATCAACGCCGTAAGCGTGATGCGCTCACCGCCAATGATGCGTGCGAGATCGGCTGCCTGTGTCGTGGTTGCCACTACGCGCAGGCGATCCTCAGCGTGCAGCGCGCCGAACGGCATCCAGGTTAGCAACAGCAACAGCAGTATCCAACGCTTGGCTTCCCCCATTTTTTACTCTCCCTACGATCATAATTTAGGTTATACTAAATATCCTACCCACTGTAAACAAACTCTTGGTTTTTGTCAATATGCAAAATGAGGGAAGGCAGGTTGTAACATCACAAGTCGGCTTTGCCCAGCCTGTGAAGGCGCCTCAAATGGAGTTGGAGAAGGAAAAACAAAGGGCGGGATACCGTCCCGCCCTACCAAAAATACGATTTCTTGTCGGAGAATCTTGGGAATGTAGTAGGCTTGCCTGTGGTAAGGTTACTCATCCTCAAAGAGGCTGTCTACGAAAGCATCCGGGTTGAACAAAATCAGGTCGTCCATGCGTTCGCCAAGCCCGACGTAGTGAATGGGCAAGCCCAATTCAGATTGAATGGCAAAAACCATGCCGCCCTTGGCTGTGCCATCCAATTTAGTGACGATCACGCCCGTCAGTTTTGCCGCTTCGGTGAAGCCCTTTGCCTGTGAAAGCGCATTCTGCCCGGTTGTGCCGTCTAAGACGATGAGCGTCTCGTGCGGCGCATCCGGCACAACTTTGCCGATCACGCCATATATCTTTTTGAGTTCTTCCATCAGGTTATATTTGGTTTGCAAGCGCCCGGCAGTGTCAATCAGCAGCACGTCATAGCCGCGTGCTTTTGCCGCGCTGACCGCATCATAGACCACCGCGCCCGGGTCGGCGTTTGGTTTACCCGCAATGACTGCCGCACCGACGCGCTCACCCCACACCTGCAACTGCTCAATGGCAGCAGCGCGGAAGGTATCGCCGGCGGCAAGCATCACCTTACGGTTGTTGCGAATCAGGCGCAGTGCTAACTTGGCAATACTGGTCGTTTTGCCGCTGCCGTTCACACCGACGATCAGCACCACTGAGAGTTCGCGCCCACTGATGTTGAGCGGCGTTGGTGGCAGCAGCAGCCCGCGCAGCTCTTGGCGAAAAGCCGCCTGCACCTGCTCAGGGCGAGTCATGCCCTGCCGCCGATAGCGCTCACGGACGCGCTCCATCAGCTTGAGCGTCGTCTCCATGCCCACATCTGCCTGAATGAGCAATGTCTCAATCTCATCCCAAGTGTCTTCCGTTACCTGAGAGCCGCCCAACGCCTGCTTGATGCGCCCAAAAAACGAGACGCGCGTTTTGCTCATGCCCTTGTGATAATCCGACATGCTGCCGTCCTTAAAATATGCTTATGCTTCCTGATCTACGTGAAAGACCTTCATCGGTTGCCACAATTCAGCGTGGCGCGCCGCAATAGCGAGGAAAGCGCCTGATGCAGCATAGAGGCGCGCCAAGGTGCCATCTGTGCCGCTCTGCGCGGAAATTGCCCGCCCATGCTGGATGGCTTCCGTCTCGGTGGCGCTTAGGGATACTTCGGGCAAGTGTGGCAAAGCAGCGCGCTCATCAAGCAGATAGCGCACCCATGTGCCGTCGGCAAAGGCAGCTTGCAGAACATCCCACGCGATGGGCTGCTCAAAGCTGCCGCTGGCAAGCCGCCGCAGCCCTGCCAAATAGCCGCCCACACCAAGCGCCGCGCCCAGATCGCGGGCAAGGCTGCGAATGTAGGTGCCGGCGGAACATTCCACCTCGATTTCAGCATGTGGTGGGGCATAGCGCACAAGGCGCACCTGCATCCAGACACGGCGTGCAGGGCGTTCAACAGTCTCGCCGCGCCGCGCCAATGTATAAAGTTTTTGCCCGCCCTGCTTGATAGCACTGTACATTGGCGGAATTTGATCTGTCTCGCCGTTGAAGGCTGCCAGTGCCGCCGCAACAGCCGCCTCAGTGAGATGATCAATTGGCTGTTCGGCGCTGCGCTGCCCTTCGGCGTCGTCTGTTTCGGTGGTAGCACCCAGTCGCACCTGTGCAAGGTAGCGCTTGCGGGTGTGCATCACATACTCGCTAAGGCGCGTTGCCATCCCAATGCACACCACTAGAACGCCCGTGGCAAGTGGATCGAGCGTGCCGCCATGCCCAACGCGCTTGATGCGAATGCCGCGCCGCACGGCAGCCACTACAGCATGGCTGGTCATGCCGAGCGGCTTATCCACAGGCAGGAAGCCAAACGCCTCAGGCAACGCTAGGCGCCCCAAGCTGTACCGCTTCCTTCAAAGCAGCGATCACGCGCCCTTCCACTTCGTCTGGCACACCCTCCAGTGTGACACCTGCTGCCAGCGTATGCCCGCCACCACCTAAACGCATTGCCACACTTGCCACGTCAAAGCCCGGCACAGCGCGGAAGCTAATATCGGTCTTGCCGTCCTGCAATTCGCGGAAGATTGCCGCGATGTAGGCATCTTCTGCCTGCAAGAGCATCCCCACCAGATCACCATCGCCGCGTTCGGGCGCGTTGGCTGCTTGCCGTGCGGCAAGCGTCACCTTCACCCAAATTACGTGATCTTCAATCTGCACCGTTGGCATCACGTGCGACCATAAGCGGATCACGCCCGTCTGCACGGTGCTGAGCGTCTTTTGCACAAGGTAATTCAGGGTTGCGCCGGCGTCGATCAGGCGCTGCGCCTTGCCAAGCGTATCCGCCTTCACGCTATCGGTGCGGAAACAGAGCGTATCCGTCACCAAACCGCACAACAAGCACTGCGCCACTTCAACCGTCAGCGCAATGCCTAAGCGATCCAACCATTCCAGAATGCCTTCAGTGGTGCTTACCCAGTCAGCGTCTACCAAGTTGGCAGTGCAAAACAGGGTGTTGGTGCGGTGATGATCAAGGTTGATGGTTGGGACGGTCAATGCTTTGATCGTCGCCATCAGCTTGCCGGGGCGCCGTTCGTCGCTGCAATCCAAGATGATGACCAGATCGCCCGTCACACCCTCAAGGGTTGGGCGCACCCAATCAACATTGGGCAGAAACCGAAAGCGATCGGTCATGCCGTCTTCCACAGCAAGCGTGACGCTTTTGCCGCTGGCGGCAAGCGCGCTGCCAAGCCCAAGCAGCGAACCAAACGCATCGCCATCGGGCTGGGTGTGGGTGACTAAAATGATGTGGTGTGCATTACGCAGCAGTGCGTTTGCCTGATCCCAATCGAATTGCATTTAGGCGTCGTCCTTGTCTTCGGATGGTTCAGCGTCAGGTGGTTCGGCGGGCGGCAGCGCAAGGCTATCCAGCACTGCCTCAAGGTGGGCAGCGCGGCTGAGCGTCTCGTCCCAGCGAAAGCGCAGTTCCGGCGCACGGCGCAGGCGGACGCGGCTTGCCAGTTCGCGACGCAGGAAGCCATGAGCGCGGCGCAAGCCCGCCATCACGTCCTCAGCGCGATCTTCTTCGCCAAGGGCATTGACGTAGACTGTGGCGTACTCTAACTCACGGTCTAGCACCACTTCGGTGACGGTCAAGCCTTGCAGGGCAGGATCGCTCACCTCGAATAACAACAGTTCGCTCAGAATCTCGCGGATGCGATCTGCCATGCGCTCTTGCTTAAGTGTCATGATCTGTACTCCGATCTGTGCCTGCCCAAAGGGCGAGAACAGCTAGTATGCCGCCCAGAATGACGGAAAACTGAACCTCACCCACACTGCGCCAGCACGGGTGAGGCAGATGATTAACTGACGCGCTCACGCACCAAGAACTCGATCATATCGCCTGGGATGAAGTCTTCAAAGCCATCCAGTCCGATGCCGCACTCAAAGCCGGCGCGCACTTCGCGCACGTCCTCGGTCTCACGCTTGAGCGAGCTAACACCGATGCCTTCCACCAGCATTTCGCGCCCGCGCCGCACGCGCACCTTTGCATTACGGCGGATTTCACCATCTCGCACCATACAGCCGGCAATTTTGCCCTGCTTTGGCACCTTGAAGATTTTCCGTACCTCTGCCACGCCGATCACGCGATCTTGATAGACGGGATCGAGCATACCCTTGAGTGCCTTCTCAATGTCCTCAATCAGGGTGTAGATCACGTTGTAGAGGCGAATCTCAACAGCGTTGGACTCAGCCAGTTTGCGTGCAGCGTTATCAGCGGTCACATTAAAACCGAGGACGGTCGCGCCGGTGGAAACGGCGAGGTTGATGTCGTTCTCGGTGATATTGCCCGTCTCGGCGTAGAGAACTTTCAAGCCAAGCTCGGTGTTACTGAGCGCATTTAGCTCATTCACAATCGGCTCTAACGAGCCTTGCGTATCCACTTTTAGGATGACCAGCAGTTCTTTTGCCTCGCCCGCCTGAAAGCGCTTAAAAATATCCTCAAGCGAGGCAGCAGGACGTGCCGTTTGGGCGGCGGCTTGGGCGGTTGCCAGCTTGCGTTCTTCGGCAAAGATGCGCGCCTCGCGTTCGTTACGGAAGGTGCTGAACATATCGCCCACGCTGGGCAGTTCGGCAAAGCCCATCACCTGGACAGGCATGGACGGCGGCGCTTCGCGCACGGTTTTGCCGTTTTCATCAAACATGGCACGGATTTTGCCGACCGTGTTGCCTGCCACCACCGCATCGCCCAGCCGCAAGGTGCCATTTTGCACCAAGAGTGTCGCAATCACACCACGCGATTTCTCTAGGCGCACTTCAATGACGGTGCCGGCGGTTTTCCCTTTCGGATTGGCGTGAATGTCGGCACTTTCCGCCGTCATCAGGATTGCCTCTAGCAAGTCCTCAATGCCGATCTTATCGCGTGCAGAGACAGGGATAAACATCGTATCGCCGCCCCACTCGTCCGGCACAATGCCGAGTTCGGCAAGTTCCTGCTTAACGCGGTCAGGGTTGGCATTGCGCTTATCAATTTTATTGACAGCGACCACAATCGGCACATGGGCTGCCTTCACATGGGCAATTGCCTCTTTGGTGGTTGGCATCACGCCGTCATCCGCCGCCACGACCAACACAGCAATATCCGCGCCTTGCGCGCCACGCGCACGCATGGCAGTGAAGGCAGCATGACCGGGCGTATCCAAAAAGGTGATTTTCTGCCCATTATGGACGACTTGATAGGCACCGATGTGCTGTGTGATGCCACCGGCTTCTCCTTCGGCAACGTGAGAATGGCGAATCGAATCGAGCAGCGTTGTCTTGCCGTGATCAACATGCCCCAGAATAGTGACGACAGGTGGACGCCGCGTCAAGTTTTTAGGGTCCTCAGCAGCATAGATACGCCGCCAAGGCGGCAGGTCATCTAGGCTGACGGCTACCGCGCTCTCGGCAGGCTCTATCGAGCGCACCTCAAAGCCGAGATCGCCCGCAATCAGCGATGCTGTGTCGAAATCAAGCTGTTGGTTGATGGTTGCCATGATGCCACTGTTGATCAACTGTTTCATGACGTCAATGGGGTTGGCGCCAAGCAGTGTGGCAAGTTCGCGGACGGTTACAAACTCAGGGATTTCGATTAATTGGCGTTCTTTAGCCATACATTCCTCCCGCTGCCGCGTTTGGTGTAGCGGTCAGCTCCAGACTATCTACAACGAAGCGTGTGCTGCGTGGCAGAGTCAGCGGGAGGCTTTTCGCGGTCTACATCGCGCCCTCACCGCTGAGGCTTTGCCTTGCACGCACGCACAAGAAACAGAAAACAACCCTACACACGGCACTGTGTGCCACATACCAGCCGCAGCCGTAAGCCACCATGCGCCTAGCTCGCCTCAGGGTTCGGGGCGGCAAGGCGTGCCGCTGCCGCACGCAAATGCGTGCGATCATCGTCGGTGAGTGTGGTGCGGAGCGCTTTTGCCAGCACATCGCTGCTGATCGCACGCTGCCAGCACGCCGCATCTTCACACAAGTACGCGCCGCGCCCGCTGCGCTTGCCGCTTGGGTCAACTTGCACGCCCTGATCCGCCGTCCGCACAAGGCGAATCAGGGTGCGCTTGGCTGCCGTCTGGCGGCAAACCACACACATGCGCTGCGGCACATGCTTCTGTGGTTTGGGCGGTGCGGGACGCTGTGCCATGCCGCTCACTCCTCGTAATCTTCCCAATCACGCCCACCGCGCCGCTTGTGTTTACGCAAGCGCACGGTCTCGCCGCGTTCTTCATCATAGATCAAGTCGCGGGCGGCAGCGGGCTTGGCAGGCTTGCCCTTGCCTTTACGGTCTTTCTTGCTATCATCTTCCAGCTCAGGCTCTAGAACGACTGACGCTGGTTCAGGCGCAGCAGGCTGCGGACGGCGCGGTTTGGAAGGCACAGGCGGCAGCACAGGCGAAGCAGGACGCGGCGTGCTTGGCACTTCCACATCGGGGAAGGCGGGCGGTGCTTCTTCATCCAGCACTTCGGCGGCTGGCTCAGCAAGGCGGGCAACCACTTCCGATGCTGGCACAGCATCAGCTTCTGTTTCCACCACTGCGTCCACTTCAGGTGCTGGCTCAGGCTCAGGCGTATTGAGGTAGTTTGGCACCAGCGACTCGATGGCATCCTTGATGGCGTTCAGGGCTTCGGCGGCACCATCTTTGACCTTTGCCGTCTCTAGGAGGGTGAGCAGCACAGATTCTTCGGCTTGCAAGCGTGCCATTAAATCGCCTACGTTCAGGATGCTGCGCGTCTTGATCGCTTTAAGGATATCGTCTTCCAGTTCCAGTTCTTCAAGCTGCATTTGGAAAATACGGCGTGGCAGCTCGGCTTTGGCACGCTCAATGCGTTTGCGGCGCTCTGCCAGTTCCGTCACGCGGTGATCGAGCAGGCGGGTTTCTGCCATATGCACAAAGCGCGAGAGCGTCTGGTATTCTTCGGGCATCACGGTGCGTTCGGCGCGTTTTTTATCCAGAATGCGCGTCACTTCAGCGATCAGATCGGGATTTTCCGCCGCAAGTTTATCTAAGGGCGGCTCAGCAAGGCGTGCTTGCGCGTCAAAGGCTGCCTCGCTGACGCTTTTAATGTCAATGCGCCAGCCTGTCAGCTTGGCGGCGAGGCGTGCGTTCTGCCCTTCGCGCCCGATGGCAAGCGAAAGCTGATCATCACCGACGATGACAGTGGCGGTGTTGCCCTGATCAATATCTTCTTCAAGGTAGACGTATTGGCTGTTGGTGTGGGCAGGGCTGAGCGCCTTGGCGATGAAGATAGACGGATCAGCGTTCCACTCGATCACGTCTATGCGTTCGTCATTCAGTTCCTTCACGATGGTCTGAATGCGGATGCCGCGCTGCCCAACGCACGCACCAACCGGATCAATGCCGTGCTGCAAGGCTGCCACTGCCACCTTAGAGCGCTGTCCCGGCTCACGGGCGATGTTTTTAATCTCCACCTGACCATGATAGATTTCTGGCACTTCAAACTCAAAGAGCCGCCGCAGCATGTTGCGATGGGCGCGGGAGACGATGATCTGCGGACCGCGGGTGCTTTCGCGCACTTCCATCACATACAGGCGGATTTTATCACCCTGCTTGAAGCGCTCGTTACGGATTTGCTCTTTGGCGGGCAGCGTTGCCTCTGCACGTCCGTTCAGCATAACGGTGACCGTTTGGTTGTTGATGCTCTGCACCTGCCCAACGATCAGTTCACCTTCACGCCCTTTGTATTCCTCATAGAGCGTAGAGCGCTCTGCCTCACGGATCTTCTGCAAGATCACTTGTTTGGCGGTTTGCGCGGCGATGCGTCCAAAGGTCTTGGTATTGGTCTCTTGCGGCGCCATGATCACATCACCCACTTCAGCCTCAGGCACAATCAGGCGTGCCTCAGAGAGGGTGATCTCAGTTTTATCACTAAGCCCTTCGGTCAAGTCGTCCACCACCTCTTTTTCGAGCAGCACGCGGTAGCGGTTGGTGGTGGGGTCAACTTCTGCCTCCACACGCTGCGCGCTGCTGACGCCGCTATCACGGCGAAAGGCAGACACTAACGCCTGTTTAAGTGCCTCAACCACCACTTCACGTGGGAGGTGGTGCGCCTCCGTAATTTCATTAAAAGCTAGGGTGAAATCGCTTTTCGCCATGCCCTGCGCGGCTCCCGCTCGGTAGTATCCATCAGAACTAAGACAAAAAGTGGGAGCAACCCACTTTTTGAAAGAAAACGCATCTTGGCATAGTGTAGCATGTCTTCCTCGCTTTGACAAGATCGTTATACGCTCGTTTGAGCGGTCTTTAACG
Organism: Anaerolineae bacterium; assembly: GCA_034432555.1. Lineage (GTDB taxonomy): Bacteria > Chloroflexota > Anaerolineae > Aggregatilineales > UBA2796 > CP2-2F. The sequence goes on along the minus strand of DAOUBW010000048.1, from coordinate 356,794 downwards.
CATATACCCTGCGGTTCGGTATAATTTATGAGGGGACTTGTGGACACACTGAAACCAAACTAAAATACAACACCATTCGCCATTTTGCCCAGCTCTATTGCCCTGTCTCCCTCTTTACAGTTCAGAGCTGAGCCTTAACAACGCCGTTTTTACCACTTTCCCAGAATGATCATAGAGCGGGAGAATGACGTATGCTTCCAGCAGTAACGGCAGCAGCTTTTTTAGTGGGTGCAGGTACCGCATGGTTAGCACGCACCTACCAATATGAAATGCGGGCAGCCGCAGTGCGCCAACTGACAGGCAGCCACTTTGTGGATGTTGGAAAGACCAATATCGAATACGTGCTACGTGGTGAAAGTGCGCCGCACGTCCTTGTTTCGCATCAGGCGATGGGTGGCTATGATCAGGCGCTCTCCATCGGCACTCTATACGAAAATAGCACTATCATCGCGCCTTCGCGGGCGGGCTACCTTCGCACGCCGCTAGCGGCAGGGCGCACACCAGAGGCGATGGCGGATACTTTCGCCGCCTTGCTAGACTATCTGCATGTGCCGAATGTCGTTGTGGCGGGCTATTCAGCGGGTGCCATGGCTGCCATTGCTTTTGCACTGCACTATCCAGAGCGCTGCCGCGCCCTTGTTTTGGGCAACGCCATCACGCAAACGCCACCTGCCTACGTCATGGAGATTTTGGCGCCCTTGGCGCTTGCCAACCGCTGGGACTTCTCGAATTGGTTGATCTCCAATGCGGTTGAACGCACCCTACCCCTCGTCGAGCGCGACGCGGAAATCCTTAGCATTCTTCGCACCTTGCAACAAAACAACCCTGCCAGCTTACGCTTTGAAGGCTTCAAGCTGGATATTGAGCAAATGCGCGCCTTCCAACCTCAACTTGAGGCAGTGCGCGTTCCGACCTTGATCATTCATGGCAGTATGGATATGCTTGTAACAGCGGAACAAGCCCGCCAAGCCGCAAAGCGAATCCCGAACGCAGAGTTGTTGATGATCACACGCGGCGGGCATGACGCTTCTGTGCGCTTTCCGCACCTGGTGAAGCCTGCTTTAAGGCGTTTAATTCACGAGACGAGCTGATGAGTGAAGCATTGCCACCTGCCCAACCTGACGATCAAGTTCCTTCGGACTTGCCCTACGCCGCCGAATGGAGCGTGTGGACAAAGCGCGTAGCCGCCATCCTATTGTTGGCGGCTGCGCTCTATTCGGTTACCTTTCTCGGTCCCGTGCTGCAAGTGTTGATCATCGCGCTGCTGCTGGTGCTGTTCTTCTTCATCCCTATCCAGTTCATGATGCGGCGCTTTCGGTTTCCCTATTGGCTGGCAATCATCAGCGTTTTTATGCTGTATTTGGGCAGCATCACTTTTGCCGTGTTGCGAATCGGACCCGCTGTTGCCGAGACGATCACCTCTTGGCAGCCCGCCGTCGAAAACTTCGTAAGCACGAGTATCACGTTCTTTCGGCAATATACGCCAGAGCGTGACCGCTACCTCTATCTGCTGCGAGATGAAGAAGTGCCAGAAAACGATCTGCGCGTTGACCTCAACTTTCTGCTAGAGCCGATCAGCCAATTGGTCAAAGGTGAGGAATCGAACATCAACGTGGCATCTATCCTGAGCAGCATTGCAACGAGTTTTGCCAGCATAGCAGGCGGCGTGGTTGGCACCTTGGGCAACCTTGTGCTAGGGCATTTGCTGGCATTCTTCATCTTGCTGGAGTTACCGCGTTTCTACCGCACCTTCGTGGGAATGCAAGACGCTTATGAACGAGAATACGCGATCTTACTGCGCGGCGTGCTGCGCGTGTGGCTTTATTTCTTTCGTGGGCAGGTCATCATCGCCCTGATCATCGGCGTGGCGACTTGGTTCCAATTCCAACTGATGGGCGTTCCGGGATCGATCTTTGTTGGTGTGACGTGCGGCTTGTTGGCGCTCATCCCAACAGTGGGCAATCTGCTCAGCATCTTTCCGGTGATCATCGCGCCCCTGATCGGCGGCTCAACAGTTTTGGTGGATTTGGATCGCGGCGCATTGACGCTGCTTGTAGCGCTCATCAACATTTTGGTGACGCAAACCTTCACGCTGAACGTGATCGCGCCTAAAATCACCGGTGATGCAGTCAGTTTGCCACTGCCTGTTGTGATTGTCGCGTTGTTCATTGGTACGGCATTTGGCGGCATTTTCGGTGCGCTGCTCATTGCGCCGATCCTTGGCACGATCAAGCTGGTGATTACCTATATGCTGCGAAAGATCCGCGGCGGCGATCCCTTCCCGAACGAACCACGCCCAGAGCTGATCCTCGACACCATGTTCATGCCGCACGCGGCGAAGGCGCTGCCCGCTGAAAAAAGCTAGTAATCTACTGTGACGGTGCAGGTTTCTGCCGCGCACAACGCCTTGACGATGGTCAAGCGCGGCAAGTTATTCAGGTAAAAGCGAAATTCGGCGCGCTGATCGGTCAGGATCGGATTGATGCCCGCACGCCAGCCGTTCACCTGCACCACAAGGTAGTAGTAGAACCTAAAAAGCTGTTCGGTGGTGTGCCGCGTAGTGTATTCAAAAATGCCGCCTGCTTCGCGGATGGTATGGTAGCGCAGCACAGCGTCGGCAGGCATCGGCATTCCGCCGATGCGCGTCACCTCACCCGTGATCTGAATGGCGATGCGTGTTGGGCGCTCAAAGGGACGCCATACGCTCGGTGCAACGGCAGCAAAGGTAGCACACACGCCCAAAGTCAGCGCCAAGATCAGCGCCGTGCCGCCAAAAATCACAAGACGATAGCGCTTTTCGCGTGCAGCCAGTTGTTTATCTGCCTGTAGGCTCTCCATAAGCATTTTTACCCTTCGCCAAAAATCGGTACAATAAACGCCATGTGCTGTATGCGCCATTGGCTTGAAAGAATCATAACACGCTTAGCACGCTTGAATGCATAAAATCACCCTATACGCCCTTGGCAACCTGCCTTCGGCGCGGAGGAAATGCCTGTTGCTGCGAAGATTGATCACTCACCGCCCTGCGCGCAGATTGCTGGCTGTGGCACTCTTGTTGATGCTGCCTGCCTGCGGCTTGAACGCGCAAACCTTCCCAACCCAGATTGTCTCGGTGCCAACCGTGCCAACCAATACCTTAGCGCCGCTGCTGACCATGACGCCGCGCTTCACCGCCACGCCTATCCCAACCAGCACCATGATCCCGACCAATACTTTGGCGCCAACCGAGACGCCGCTAATCCCAACCGAGACGCTGACGCCAACGCCAGCGCCCACCACAGCGGTGCGCGGCGCAGTTAATAACCGTAACGCATCGGTACGTTTGCGTGCCGGTCCCGGCACCGATTATGAACCACTGCGGACAGTGCCAAGCGGCGCGCTGTTGATCGTGATCGGCATCAGCAGCGATCAGCTTTGGTACAACGTCATCTTGGAAGATGGCACCGAAGGCTGGATGTTGGGCGAGTTGGTAACTGTGCCAGAGCGCACCGCCGTGCCAATCTTTGCCACTGCCGAACTAACCGCCCGCGCTGCGCTGCCGCGTTCAACGCTCACCTTCCCAACCAGCGTGCCAACCTTGCGCGCACGCGCCAACACGCGCACCGATGTGCTTGCCTACTGCGACCTGCCCGGCTTCCGCAGCGAGGCAAATAAAGTGTTTGGCGCCAATGAACGCATTAGCATTTATTGGACGTGGTTTGCGCGCACTGCTGAGCAGATTCAAGATCACCTCGATGCAGGCTTTTATGAGGTGCAGCTTGAGCGCAAAGAAGGCGAGACATGGCAGCTCGTCCGTAAGCTAGAGAATTACACCAACTTCCGAACGGCAACAGTGCGCCTGAGCGCCACACGCCAAGAGGTGCGTTGGTTCGTGCCGATTGGCACGCTAGAATCGGGTGAGTACCGCGTCAGCTACCGCCTGACGTGGTCGCGCCGCATTGAAGACGGCGATAAATCGTTCGGTCCGGGCGGTGATGAAGAAATTAATACAGGCACTTGCCTATTTCGCGTGCGTTAAGAGACTTTGTTTAGCAAGAAGGGCGGCGAGCAGTGGCAGAGAGCGAACTCGATAGTCTTATCGCGCAGTTGAGCGATTCAGAAAAGGCAGCAGAGCGCCGCAAAGCCGCCAAACGGCTTGGCGAACTGCGCGACCCTGCCGCGATTGATGCGCTGGCAAACGCCTACTACGATGATGAGGATGATTCCGTGAAGCAGGCAGCCGCGGCAGCACTGCGCATTTACCGACAGATGCAGATCGCACGCGACGCCAACGATGATCACCATGATCCGATGGAGAGCGCGGCACGTGCGCCCTCACCCTTGCGGATTCCACTCATCATCAGCCTTGTTGCCCTGATTGCCGCCAACGTTTTCGTGATGGCAGGGCGTGGCATCAGCGGTGCCATCGCCAACCCGCCGACTCCTGTGCCTGCCACCAACCGCACCGCATTGGTCATTGAGGCGCAAACGCGCTTTGCCACCTTAGAGACAGAGGCGGTTGCCTTGCGCCAGCCGCTGCTTGATCTGCAAGTAGACGTGGAGAGCCTGCGGCGGCTGCCGCGCTGTGCAGTACTGCCCGAAAGCCAAACCCTGACTCGCGCTTTGGCAGAGGCTGACATCACCACCTATCCCGATTTGGCGATCATTTTCAGCACCCTGAACAGTGGTATTGAGAAGTTCCGTGCCTTGCGCGCCAAATATGCGGACGCCTGCGCCCAAACTGATCTGCCCACACTTGATCAGCGCTTGCAGCTCGAAGGCGGCGCTGCCGGCCTGGTGGCGCAGCTGGACGCCCTCATCAATGGTGAGATCGGGACGCTGCGGATCGGCATTGATCGGGCGGTGAACGCGCCACCTACCACGCCCGCGCCTAGCGCACCGCCCGAGATTGCCCAAGCGACGCTGCCGCTGCCCACCACTGCGGCTGATCTTACTGCCCTCACACCGACGGCTGAGGCTGCCCTTGACGAGACGCCTGACGCACCGCCCACGCCCGCCCAACTGCCGACCGCCGTTGTGGTGCAGCCGACTGCGCCACCCGTTGCCGCCATCAGCTATCAGGGCGTGCAGTTGGCAGGGCGAGCGCGTTTCCGCTACCGCCTGACAGTGGACTATGAAGCGCTGACGCCGCAAAACCGCACGGTGCGCGGCGCGCTTTCGTTGCGCGTGCTTGCCGAAAAGGGCGATGCACCAAGTGGGCGCTATGAGATCAGCTTGCGTGATGATCCTGAGGTGGCGGGCTTTGTGGGCTGGCTGCCGAATGCCTTCTATCAGCAGGGCAATGCCTTCTATACCGCACTGGATGGAGTCTTTTATCACACAGGTGCAGGCTTGCCACCGACCACGACCTGCACGGCAGAGCCAATCGGCACGGCAAACGCGGGCGTGCTAAGCACCCTTGATCTGGATGCACTGATCGGGCGCATTGCGCCGCCGAATCTGTTGGCAATCTGGCAGAATGCGCCACCCGCTGGCGGCAAGCCGCAGTACCGCGCCGAGTTTGTGACCCAAGATGCCGATGGCGTGCAAATTAGTTTGGTGGCAACCTTGATACTCGGCTTGGATGGTGTGCCTGAGCAGCTCACGATCCGCGAAACGCGCCGCGCACCGTCAGGCTATGCTAAACTATTGATGCGTGAGCGCACGCTCAACTATACGCTGCAAGCGACGGATGCGGCGGTAAATTTGGCGGAGATTGCCCAAATTCTAGAGCCTGTCTGCCGCAGCCTAACACCCAACGCACCATAAACGATACAAAGGATTATCGCGTGACACTTCCGCCTACGATTGCCCTTGACGGACCGGCTGGCTCGGGCAAGACTACGGTTGCCCATGCCATAGCGACTCAGCTTGGCTACTTGCTGGTGGATACTGGCGCGTTCTACCGCGCTGTAACACTCGCCGCCTTACGTGCTGGCGTGCCGATTAGCGATTCGGAGACGCTGATTGCCTTGGCGGAGCAGCTTCAGCTTGAAACACTTTGGGCAGATGGCACAGACGGTAATTTTTACCGTTTGTTGCTGAATGGTGAGGACGTTTCAGAGGCGATCCGTAGCGCAGCCGTTGAGGACGCCGTTTCGCAGGTGGCAGCCGTGCGCGGCGTGCGCGATGTGCTGAATGCAGGCTTTCGCCGCCTTGCCGAAACGCAACCCTTTGTGATCATGGTTGGGCGGGATATTGGCACCGTCGTGCTGCCAGAGGCAGACCTCAAAATCTACCTGGATGCCGCGCCTGAAGTGCGTGCCGCACGACGTGGGCAGCAGATCGGCGTGGCTGACCAGCAGGATGTGCAGCGCGCACTCAGCCAGCGCGATCAGTTGGATAGCCAACGGGCTGTAGCACCGCTGCGCGCCGCACCAGACGCTCACTACATTGATACCAACAGGCTAGACGCTCAGGCGGTGATCGCCCATGTGCAGGGCTTGATCACCGCGTGGCAGGTGCGGCATGGTTCGGCAACTTAGGCGGTGCTGTTGCCGCTTTGTCCACTGACTTCCAGAAATTTTAGGCGCATTGCCTCAGGGATTGGCAGCGGGCGCATGGTTGTGAAATCCACAAAGACGCCGTGTTGTGTGGCAGTGGTAGTGACTTCGCCGTGCAAGGTGAATTCGGCGGCGATGGTGTAGCGCGTGCGTCCGAGATCGGCAAGCCACATATGCCCGATCACTGGGTCGAACATTCGCAGCGGGCGTTTGTATTCGATGTGGGTCGCCATCAGCACGGGACCGTGCTTGCGTTCGACCATAGGTTGCAGCGGCATGAAGTCTTCCAGCCACATCAGGCGCATATCCTCCAGCCAGCGCAGATAGACGATATTGCTGACGATGTTGGCAAAGTCAATATCATAGGTGCGGATGGCAATGGGCGTGCTGATTTCAAAAGCGCGTGGCGCACTCGTCATGAATGGGGGCTCCTCATTGTGAGTCGGTCGCAATTGGCTTTGGCAACAGCAGGCGCACCGTGATGGTGGTACCCTTGCCATGTTCGCTTTGCGCGCTGATCTCGCCGCCGTGCGCCTGCACAATCTCACGAGAGATGGTTAAGCCAAGCCCTGTGCCGCGCTGCGTGCCAAGGTTAGCGCGGAAGAAGGGATCGAAGATGTGTGGCAGCATCTCGGCAGGAACGCCAACACCGCTATCCACCACGCTGATGACGGCGTGATCAGCTTCACAATGCAACTTGAAGGCAATTGTACCGCCTGCTTCGGTGTAGTTGATGGCGTTCACCAATAAGTTCGTGAAAACTTGGATCAGCCGTTCAGGGTCAGCCCGCACGATAATCTCTGTAGCGGGCAGGGTAAGCTGCATGTGAATGTGCTTTTGATCGAGGTGTGGCTGCTGCACCTCAACCACGTCCTTAAGTAGGGTTTGCAGGCTAACGTTTTGTCGATCCAGCGACAGCAGACCGCGATCAAAGCGGGTGATATCCAGCAAATCTTCGACGAGGGCGTGCATTCGATTTGTCACCTGCTCTAACACATTCAGATGATCGTTAGCTGCCTCTGGCTGGCGGCGCAGCAGGTACAGGCGCATTTTGAGGTTGGTCAGCGGCGTGCGGAGTTCATGAGCGGCGTTGGCGATGAAGCGATCTTTTTGCTCTTGGAGCATCTTTTCAGCGGTGATGTCGCGGATGATTGCCATTATGCCAAGCGAGCGCGCTCGTGGGCTGGCGACACGGCTGACCGTCGTGTGCGTTTCAAGCAGGCTGCCATCGGTACACTTCAGGCGCAGTTCGCCCTGCCAATGATGATCACGGGCGAAGGCAATCAAGATTTTACCAAAGAATGCATCCGCATCTTCCGAGCGGTCATAGAAATAGAATTTGTGAGTCAGTTCCTGAATGGTGCAGCCGATTACTTCAGGTTCAAGGCAGCCCAGCATACGGTAGAAAGCAGGGTTGGCATAAGCAGCACGCAGCGCGTCTTTCGATTCAAAGAAGATGACACCTTCACCCATCGAATCGAGGATAGCATTTAGGCGTGCGCGCTCTGCTTCCAACTCAGCAGTCCGTTCGCGCACGTGGCGCTCTAGCGCTTTGGCGTTCTGTTGAATGGTGCTGTACAAATTCGCGTTTTGGATGGCGATGGCAGCGTAGCCAACCAATGTTTGCAAGCGCTCGATATGCTCTGGCGTGAAGTAATTCGGTGTGGCGCTGTCAAAGTGGAGAACACCCACCACGCGCCCTTCCACTTCAATGGGCAGCCCTAAATATGCCCTGATCCACTCCGTGCCTGCAATGGGCAACCAATGGGCGCTGGTGCGCGTATCTTGAATCAAATCCACCTTGGCGGCTGCCCGAAATTCCTGAATTTTCTGAGCCATTTCGGGCAGCGCAAAAAGCTGTTCCCAACGATAGTGCGTAAGGTGCGCGGACTGCCCACGCGCTGCCGTCACATAGCCGCTATCGGCGGTGAACAGCACCACTGAGCTGCCATCGCTGGGAACAAGGCACTCGGCGTAGGTCAAAATGTTTGTCATCACTTTGTTCATGTCTAGCGAGCTGGTCAGGGCGGCGGATGCCTCTGCCAGCGTCTCTAGCAAGTGGCGCTGTTGGCGTTCTGTTTCTTGGGCATAGTAGCGTTCGGTCACATCAATGGCAACGCCAATGCCGCCGATAATCCCATCCCCATTATTGTAGAGCGGCGTCAGGTGCAGTTCAAGTGCGGCGTTATTACTCGGATTAATGATGCTGGTTGTGCTTTCGCCTTTCAACGTCCGCAGCAAGTGCGCAGAAATATAAGGATCGTCGATAGCAGATTGCCCAAGCCACTCGCGCAGGAATAGGTAGCGTTCCTCGATCAGCGAGCCTTCTAGAAAGGTGATCGTGCCATTGGTATCAAAGGTGAACAGGATCAGCGGCGCGTTGCTGATCACAAAGCGCAGGCGTGCCTCACTCTCGCGCAGCGCACGGTTGATCTCGGCACGGCGCAGCGTGCTGGCGAACACATCTGCCGCAATTTTGAGCAGGACTACATCTTCTTCATGCCAGTTACGCTGGTGCTGCACAGCGTTGAACACCAAACAGCCGCGCAGCGTGTTGTTCACGTGCATTGCCACCACCAGCGAAGATTGCACGCCGCGCTTCATAAGCCCTTCGCGGGCGGGATGTGTTTCGGGCAGCGCTTCCACATTGGGGACGTACAGCGTATCTTGCTGGTTAAGTTGCTCCATGTAGTACTTAAAAATGTACGCTGGGTCAATGTCTGGGTAAATGCCAGCGATGGGATCCGACTCCCACATATGTGTAATGCTTTCTATTGAGGGCGGTATCACGAAATCTATGAGCAGCGCACGATCCGCGCCTATAAAGCGTGCTAGATGTGCTAAAGCGCCGTGAATAGTGGAATCCACTTGGTTAAGCGGCAGGCTAACAAACTGCGCCGAAAGCGAGGCAAGCAGGCTTTCCAGGGCAAGGCGGCGCTGCAAACGCTGTTGAGCAAGGCTGCGCTCGGTAACATCGCGCAGGGTGGCAAGGTAAGCGGGCTGATTTTCCCATTGGGTGGCGACCACACGCATCTCGACCACACAGTTAGTCCCGTTGGCACGCGAAACATCTAGTTCGGTGGGTTCACCAAACACTAACGGAAAGCCAAAGGGCAGATTTAGCAAAGCATCGCTCTCGCGCCCGAAAAGGGCAGCGGCGGCAGGGTTGGCAAAACGGATCATGCCATGCTGATCGATCACCAACATGCCATCGGCGTTATGGTTGATTAGGTTATGCAGCAGTTGGCTGCCGTTGGAGAAAGCCTGTTGATGGTGGAGCGTGGCGTGCTTACGCGCCTGTTCGGCGGCAAAATTGACCACTTGCCGAAGCATGGTCGGGCTAAGTGCTGCATAGTTTAGTGCCAGCGCGTGGTAGCGTTCGGCATCGGCTTGTGCGGCTGCCTCATTGTCATAGTTCGCCAGCAGGATGATCGGTACGTTGGGCAGCCAGCCGTGCAGGTGCGCTGCCAGAAATTCCCAGCTTTCATTTAGCGCGGCATAATCCACCAGCAGCACCTCTGCCGCCTGCATCGCTAGTGAGGGTTGCCACTGCTCGGTGTGGATATACGCCACAGGTGGTTCTGGCAACGCAGCAGCGTGTAATGCCTGCCGCAAGGCTGCTTGATCAGCCTTTTGCGTCGTTACCAACAGTAACCGATACCCTACAGACATATGACAATCACTTACCAACCCTATCCGATGTTGGAATCCCTAAATATCTTGGCGTGTGTTGCCAGCCTGCCAACAATGCCCTACGGTTAAAGTTTAACGTATCCACTAGGCTTTAACAAGCACTAGGCTCTCTCAATCCTGTTCATATTTACGCTTACGAAAGCGGTTGTGGATGGCTAAGAATCAGGATTAGGTGGCTCTGAGGAAAGTGATTCATCAAGAAAATTATCCGCCACCAAGCCTAAGGCGCGGATAACACGCTCTGCATTGGAGAGATCGCCCACCAAACGGCGCTGCGGCAACGGTAATTCCCGCACGATGGTTGGTGTTGCCAAAATTTGGGCAGCAAGGGCAGCCTCAGGGTTTTCCAAAACATCTATCACCTGAACTTCGTATGCATGATCTAAACGCTGTGCGCACAAAGTTTCCAAATGCCTTTGGGCATGCACAGAACGCTCAGTTTGCCCTGCCACATAAAGCGTTAATTTATACATGGTCGCCTTCTTTCCACACTCAGGCGGGCGAGTGCAGAACGCTGCGCGCACGGGTAAGTACATAAAGCTACTTTAACTAAACCCTGCTTCAGCCGTAAATCTTTTATGCAAAATCAAAACATAGATAGCTTGGATACCAAACCACATATGGCTTGGCATCCAAGGGCTTTTTTACATTATCGCACAGGTTTTAGTGAATCGCGCTGAGTTCCTCGATAGTACGTTCAATCAGCGTCACCAAGTCGTGCAGCGTTGCGGCATCAAAGGCGAAGCGTGCGCCCGCTGTCTCATAGAGTTTGGGTAGCGTCACCGAGCCACCTAGCGCCAGCGCCTGACGGTAACGCGCCACAGCGCCACGCTGATCGTTCAGCGCGCCGCGCCACACCTGTGCCGCGCCAAGTTGTGCTAGACCGTACTCCACATAGTAGAAGGGAATGCGGAAGATGTGTAGTTTGCGGTGCCAGCCCGTCATCTTGGCAGCCTCCAAGCCCGACCAATCTACACCCTGAATGAAGCGATCCCACAATTCCGACCATTTGGCATCACAGGCAGCGGTATCCTTCGCCTGCTCGATGTTGTTGTAGACCCAGTGTTGGAAGGCATCTACGACTGCCATGTAGGGCCAAAAGGTGATCATATTTTGTAGGTGTTCGATGCGGGCGCGGGCGGCATCCGCAGGGCTGTAGTAGCCGCCCTGATCAGCCGTCAGGTAAGGCGCGGCGAGCAGCTCCATGCTCATTGAGGCGACTTCGGCAAACTCAATTGGCACATCGCGCTGCTGCATATAGGGCAAGCTAACGCTCTCAAAGACGTGGAAGGCGTGACCCGCCTCATGCAGCAGCGTTTGCACGTCGTCGTGCAGCCCAACTGCGTTCATGAAGATGAACGGGCGCTTCGCAACAGGATAGGCGGTGCAGTAGCCGCCCGGTGCTTTGTTCATGCGGTTATCCAGATCGAGCAATCCTTCGCGGCGCATGGTTGCAAAATAGCCGCCGAGCATCGGATCAACACTTTGGAAGATCGACTCAGCACGGGACTCCATCTCCTCAATGGATTGGTAGGGCTTCAGTGCAGGGCGCGGATGCGGATCAATGCCCAGATGCAGCGGATGCGTCGGATCAATGTTCATGTCCCACGGGCGGAAGCTATCCACGCCCATCTCGCGGCGGTGGCGTTCAAAAAGGCGCGCCATCGCCGGCACGACCACTTCCTCAATGGCGGCGTGGAAACTCTGGCAGTCTTGCGGCGTATAGTCAAAACGCCCAAATGCCTTCCAGCGGTAGTCAATGTAGTTATCAAAGCCGGCGTTGGCTGCCATTTGCTGGCGAATGGTGAGGAATTTGACCCACAACCCGTTCAGCGCCTCACGGTCTGCCAGATAGCGATCATGTGCCAACCGCCAAGCGCGCTCACGCACGGCGCGGTCAGGATCTTGGGCAACCGGCTGCAACTGCGCGATGGGAATCTGCTTACCTTCCCATTCTACCGTTTGCGCGCCGATGATCTTATCGTATTCCGTGCCGAGCTTTTGTTCTTCCACAAAGAGCGGCAAGTTTTCTTCACGAAAGAGTTCCAGCTCCACGCGCATATTCCGCAGCGGAATCTCGAAACCTGCGGGTTGCAAGCCGCTCTCCACCAATTTGCGCTGCAAGGCGTTGTTGGCAATCTGTATCGGCGGCAGCATGGTTTCCACATAGCTTAGGTAGCGGCGTTCTGCCTCAGCATCGGCGGTGTTCTGCGAATTGGCAACGGCAAGGCGCGAAAAGACCTCACCGATCAGATCGCCAAGCTGCGACCACTGCTTCAGCCATGTATCAACGTTATCGGCAGTGAGCTGTGTCTCGGTCAGGGCTTGGAAGTAAGGCTGGTAGCGCTCAATCGTCCAGTCCATCGCCTCTAAGGCGCTGCTGGGTAGACTGTCAAACATTCTAATGCTCCTCAGAACAAATCTTCACAGACTGTATTGTTGCATAGGTGAGTGGAATTGTGTAGCTTTTTAGGCTAAAAGTCGGAGATGTACATCAGGAGAGAGACTCATGCGGCGCTGGGTGTTCGGGCTACTGGCAACTTTATGGGCAGCCTTGCCGCTTGCCGTGCTGCATGGGCAAGCGCGCCTGAGCTATGGGCAAGTGGTAGTCGGCAAATTGAGCGCTGCACAGCCTGAGGCGCGCTATGTGTTCAGCGGACGTGAAGGCGATGCCGTGCTGATCACAGTGGACGCGCCAGATGCCCAGTCTCTCGATCCATTCGTAATCTTGCTGGATGCGGCGCAGCGCCAAGTCTACGCGCTGGACGATAACAACGGCGGCGGCGTGAATGCGCGCTTGCGTTATGTGCTGCCACACAGTGGCGATTACCTGATCAAAGTGCTGAGCGCGCCAAACGGTAACCGCACCGTCGGCGAGTTCCGCCTTGCGCTCAGCCTGATCAATCCAACGCCCACACCATCACCACTCAGTGAGCTGCCGCGCCTTGCCGCACTACGACCTGGCGAGTCAATCCGCGCTGAGCTGAGCGACCTAGCGCCTTTTCGCCTGTACGCCGTCTATGCCACTGCGGAACGTCCGCTGCGTTTCCGCCTCAGCCTAGAGAACAGCCTGTCCGTCGGCATGTACCTCTACAGCGCCGATTTTGAAGCGCGCCTTGCCACTGCGGAGCTAAACGATAGGCTGACCTTCACGCCCTCCACTAATGGCTGGCATTGGCTGGTGGTGGCGCGCATTCCGCCAACGGGTGGCAGCCCTTACAACCTGCTGCGCGACCCTGAACCCGCCCTCGGCGAGCTGCCGCTTGCCGAAGGCGTGCGCCTTGTGGCAGGCTTGGCACAAGACGGCGCCATCAGCCCGCGCTTTGCCACACTCTATCAGTTTGAGGCGCAAAGCGGCAGCCTTGCCGACCTGCTGCTGCAAACGCAAACAGCGCTGCCTGCCCTGATCGTGTTGGCAGATGATCAGTTCACCCAAGTGGCGCTTGGTGAAGGTGCACTGCGCGGCGTCGAACTTCAGCGCAGCGGCAGGCATTATGTGATTGTGGCGCGCAGCGGCGGTGTGAACGATACCGCCAGTGGCAGCTACACCCTAACGCTCAGCGGTGCGCTGACACCACCCGCCACGCCTACACCAGCGCCACCGCCGCCGATCATGCCCATTCGCTATGGCGAGACTCTGTCTGGAATTCTCGATAATCAGCGTTTCCTCGCCTACTATGCCTTCACGGGCAAGCGCGGTGAGTCCATCCTGATCGAGATGGCTGCCAGCAGCGGCACGCTAGATGCTACCCTTTATCTATATCTTTATCAAGATAATCAGCCTATCTTAATCGTCAGCAACGATAATCTAAGCGCAGAGAGCCGCGATGCTGCCATTCGTACCGTATTAACAGCAGACGGCGACTATTTGATCGTGGCATCGCGGGCAGGCGCCGCACAAGGCACCACACAGGGCGCCTACCACATCAGCTTGTCGCTTATAGGTCAGTAGTACGCACTTTAGCCTTTTTGGGCAAAAAGGTTTGACTCGCCTTATGCCGTTCTACTGCTATAATCTGTATTCGTTCACAGACGCGATCAAGGAAGTCCATGTTTAGGTTCGATCTACAGGCACAAAGTGGTGCGGCGCGTGCGGGTATGTTCTATACACCGCATGGCGCGATTCCAACGCCCGTCTTTGCGCCGGTTGGCACGCAGGCAACCGTGAAGGCGCTGCAACCACGCGAACTCTACGAACTGGACGCAACCCTGATCCTCTCCAACACCTACCACCTCTATATGCGTCCCGGCGATGACTTGATCGCCCGCATGGGTGGTTTGCACCGCTTCATGGCATGGGATCGCCCGATCCTGACGGATTCGGGCGGCTTTCAGGTGTTCAGCTTGGGCGCACTGCGCCGCATTGACGATGACGGTGTTACCTTTCGCAGCCACCTTGATGGCTCGGTTCACCGCTTCACGCCTGAAAAATCTATTCAAATTCAGCATAACCTCGGCGCCGACGTGATCATGTGTTTTGACGAATGCCCCAAGCCGCATGATCGGGATGAAGTGCGTGCCGCGTGTGAGCGCACCCATGCGTGGGCGCAGCGCTGTGTGGAAGCCCATCAGCGCGATGGAAACGCCGATCAGCAGGCGCTCTTCGGCATTGTGCAAGGCGGCGTTTTCCCCGATCTGCGCGCTGAATCGGTGCGCTTTCTGACCGATCTCGACTTTGTGGGCTATGCCGTCGGCGGGTTGGCAGTGGGCGAGAGCAAAAGCGAAATGCTGGCAACCCTTGACCAAACCATGCCGCTATTGCCCGCCGATCGCCCACGCTATTTGATGGGCGTGGGCAGCCCTGAAGACCTTGTGAATGGTGTGGCACGCGGCGTTGATATTTTTGATTGCGTGCTGCCAACGCGCACGGCGCGGCACGGTGCGGCACTCACGCGGCAGGGGCGCCTCAATATGCGGAACCTTGAACACGCCGAAGATAGCGCACCACTCGAAGCAGGCTGCACCTGCTACACCTGCACACACTTCTCACGTGCCTATCTGCGCCATTTGGTCAAGACCAACGAACTGCTCGGTCACCAACTGCTCACCTTACATAACCTCCACCTCTTACTCACCCTAATGCGAGAGATGCGTGCCGCCATCCTAGACGGCACGTTTGCGGCGTATGCTGCGAACTTCTTGGCGACCTACCGTCCGACCAGCAAGGAGGCGTCCGCGCCACCGAGCCTCTGACGGCGCTCGCATCTCTCTCGGTGGGCGCTGCCCACCCGTGTTTAGGCTGCTTTTGGCACGTGCCGCCGAAAGTTAGTACGCTTGGTCACGCCTGCTCAGAAAGGAAGAGGCAGCTTGCGTTGGCATTCTATTAGCGGCACAGGCAAACAAGGGTCTTAATGGTGTTTACTCCAGTTTCATGGCGGTATGCCAAACGTACCCTTGTGGCGCTGTCGTTAGCATTGGCGGGCTGCCGTGCTACGCTGCCTGCTGCCAGCCCAACACCGGAGACCGTCTCGCTGCGCCTGTTGGTGGATAGCGCCAGCGCGCCCTTGCTGCGTGATTTGGCGAGCAGCTACCGTGAGACAAGCGCGCTGGTGGCATGGGAAATCATCACGGTTGAGCCACGTTTTGCCCTTGCAGCGCTGGCAGGCGGCGATGTGCCGTTTGCCGTGCTAAGCCACCTGCCCGATCCGCGCTTGGTGGAAGATGGCGGCAGCCTGTGGGCAACGCCGATAGGGCAGCTTGGCATCGCCCTGATTGTGCATCCCAGCAACACCATCACCAACCTGACAGCTGCCCAAGTGCGCGCCCTGTTGCGCGGTCAGGTGCGAAATTGGTCAGAGGTAGGCGGTACGGATCGCCCTGTGCAGGTGGTGGCGCGCCCTGAGGAGAGCAGCGAGGCGGCAACCCTACAAGGTTTGCTGCTGGGTAGCGGGCGCATCACACGGACAGCGCGTCTTGCACCTAGTGGACAAGCTGTCATAGACCTTGTGAGCGCTGATCTAAATAGCTTTGGCTACGTTGCCAGCGGCTATCTTGCTGAAGGCGTGCGCGTGGTTGCCTTCGATAGCATTCTGCCTACCACAGAGGCAATCACGGCAGGTAGCTACGCCCTGCGCGCACCAATCCTCATCGTGGGCAACGCAGAGCCAGCCAACGATCTCTACCGCGCCTTCTTCGTCTGGATTCAAAGCCCGGAAGGGCAGCGCATCGTCAGGCGCTATTACGGTGGCTTGCCTATGCAGTAGCAATTGACATGGATGCCCCAAGTCACGTTCCTACATAGTTACGCTTGGGATAACCTACAGTTCATCCTTGATTACCTGATGCTGTTTTATAGGTGTATTACCTATCAACCAGTAGACGTTCTGCGAAAATGGCACGTTTGCGTGAGCGTGCTATGCTTGTGAAAGTTGCAAACAGGGTGAAAGTAGCGAAAGTATGGCAGTCGGTGATTCCTTCGGCGCGTACCGTGTGGTGGCAGCCCTTGAGTCCAATGCGGCGTATCGGTTGTACGCGGCACAGCACACACACACGCGTCAGCGCGTATGGCTGGCAGTTTCACCCTTTGCGGATCGCGCCGCTGCGGAACATTTTCTTGCACGGCTGCGATTGGCACGCCGCCTGACTCATCCGCACATTCACACCTTCCGCGATGGCGGCAAAACGCCTGACGGTGGCTACTACGCCGTCAGCGACCTGCTGCCAACGCTGCGCTTCAAAGAGCGCGTTAGCACAGCGGCGCTGATCGCGCTCAGCGCACAGCTCAGCGCCGCGCTGGACTACGCACACGCGCAAGGCGTCGCCCATTGTGCCGTGAGTGCATCGCGCATTGTGCGCCTGTCCAATGGTGCGCTTGCCCTGCGCGGCTTCGAGCTAACCTGTCAGCCAATCAGCCCTAAGGCACAGCACGCTGATCTCACCGCCTACGCCGCGCTGATCGAATCCGCGCTTGACGAAAAAACGCCCCGTCGCATTCGTCAGGTGCTGCACGCTGCCTATAACGGCGAAATTGGGCGTGCCAGCGATCTGCACAGCGCCCTTGAAACTGCCCTGACCGCGCCGCCACCGCGTCCGCCCTTGGCACGCCAACTGGCGCTCGGCATTGGCGCCGTGCTTTTAGCAGCCCTGATCGGCATTGGTGCGCTGTTCAGTTTGCCGCGCCCACTGGCTGCTGATCTCCAAACGGCAACTGCCTTCGCGTTGCTGCCCACCGCAACACCCACTGCAATGCCGACCAGCACGCTAACGCCTACACCAACCGCCACGGCAACGCGCACGCCCACAGCGACGGCTACACCAACGGCTACATACACTGCCACCACCACACAGACATACACACCCAGCGCCACACCGACGCGCACGCATACGCCCACCGCTACACAGACTGCCACACACACACGTACGCCCACCCCAACTGCCACGCCAAGCGCCACGGCTACGCCAATTCCGCGCCTGTTGCTGGAAACACAGCCGTGCGTTGCCCTTGTGGGCGATTCGGTGACGCATGGCGGCGTGACCTATGAAGTGCCGGGACACGGCTACATCGTCGCTTTGACCGATCCGCTGAACGTCTACCTGAATCAGGCGCTTTCCGCCGTTGGGCTAACGGGCTTCACTGCGCTGGATCGCGGTGCTTCACATACTGGGATCAGCTCATTAAACCATCCGTCCTATTTCCGAACTACACAGTATGCCCAACTGCTGGCGGATAACTGCCGTTACACCTTGATCATGCCTTGGCTGAACGACATTTCGCCCGAACTGCCCATTGAGCAGGCGGCACGGCGGCATGTGCGTGCGCTGACTGAGCTGATTGCGGATATACGCACCGCCAATCCTTACGGCTACATCATGGTGCTGGATTATTATCAGGGCGCCACCAGCCCTTTTGCGGCGCGCACATGGGCGTTTGGCTTCACTGCTAAAAACGTCGAGATTTATAACGCTGCAATCATGGCTGCCTGCACAGAAGGCGCCCTGAGCAGCTTGCCTTTAGTGAGTTGTGCGCCGATCAGTGCCGCCTTTGAAGGCATGGGTATTGAGCATGTGATCGGCTTGACCACACGCGATTCTTTTGAGCGCAGCATTATTAGCCCGCTGCGCGCTGATGCACGCGCTTGGCTGGCAAGCTACTTTGAGAATGAGCCAAACGGCTTGCTGCTGGGCGACGGTGTGCATTTGAGTGTGGCAGGCAAAGATGCCCTTGCGCGCTACCTTGCCACGCTGATCCAGCAGTTGCCCGAACCCAGCACTGCCGAACTCAGCCCACCCGAACCTACCGCACAGCCTTAGAGTAGGCTATCATTCAAGGCAATCTGACCGTGAGCTGATGACCTGCTTACCCTGATCTGTGCCGCACAAGGCTAGGCAATTGCTATGTCCGCCAACATCGCCATAGATGCGCGCTTGAACGCCTACCGTGAAGGCGGCATCGCTGAATATACGCGCCGCCTGACCGAGTGGATTGCGCGCCTTGATCCCGACCGCGAGTACACACTCATTCAGCACGCCAAGGCACAATCGCCTATGCTGAGCGCGCCGAATGTGCGCCACGTGCGCGCCTTCACGCCGCCGCACCACCGTTGGGAGCGCACGCTGTTCGGATTGGAAGTAGCGCGTTGGCAGCCGCGCCTGCTGCACAGCCCTGACTTTATTCCGCCGCGCTTTGGCGCACGCCATTTTGTGATCACTGTTCACGACCTGACCTTTATCCGCTATCCGCATTTCCAAACAGCGGAGAGCTTGCGCTACTACCGTGCAAACTTTGGCGCAGCGTTGCGGCAGGCGGCACACATCCTGACCGATGCGGAAGCAACTAAGCGCGAATTGGTAAACGATTTAGGTGTGGCGGCAGAGCGCGTCAGCGTGCATTTGCTGGGTGTGGATCATCAGCGCTTCCGTCCGCTGCCCGCCTCAGAAGTGCTGCCAATTTTGGCGGCGCGCAAAGTGCCGCGTGGCTGTGTATTATTTGTAGGGACGTTTGAGCCGCGCAAAAATCTGGTTGGTTTGTTGTCAGCCTATGCGCTCCTGCGCCAGCGCCTGCCCGATGCACCGCCGTTAGTCATTGTGGGGCGGCGTGGCTGGCTGTATGAGGATGTTTTTAAGCAGGCGGCTGATCTACGGTTGGAGAGTCACCTCATCTGGCTGGAAGATTTGCCCGCCGCCGAACTGCCCGCGCTCTATAACGGTGCGGGCGTGCTGGTGCAGCCATCCTTCTATGAAGGCTTTGGCTTTCCGCCGCTGGAAGCGATGGCGTGCGGCACGCCAACCGTCGTAGCGCAGCGCGGCTCGCTGCCGGAAGTGGTCGGCGAGACGGGACTTTTGATCGATCCTGAGCAGCCCGAAATGATCGCGGCTGCCCTTGAACGCGCCCTAACCGACTCAGCATTTCGGATGCGCAGCCGTGATGAGGGCATCCGACGCGCACAAACCTTCACGTGGCAGGCTGCCGCGCAGATCGCCTTAACGGTCTACCGCCACGTGATCGGGTGAAACGGGTAAAATGGACGCGGCAAAACTCACACCAACAAGCGAGACTTCATGCACGTTTTGTTTCTGACCTCTCAAGTGCCATACCCGCCACACGGCGGCGGCGCGCTGCGCGTCTGTGGTTTGCTGGATGGCTTGCGAAAAGCAGGGCATCGGCTCGATCTGCTCACCTTCGTAGAGCCGAACGCGCCGCAGCCGCACCAAACGCCGCTTGCCGAACTTTGCGGAACGATCATCGGCGTGCCATACCTGCCACGCAGCACGCGCCAACGCCTGCGCGACCTTCTCTTTACGCGCCACGCCGATCTTGCCCGCCGCTTTGAAACGCCCGCCTTCACCGCCGCCCTGCGCGCACAGCTTAAAGCGCAGCGCTACGACGTAGTGCAAATGCAGAGCCTTGAAATGGCAGCCTATCTGCCCATTATTCGCGCCGAAGCGCCGCAGGCACGCATAATCTACGATGCTTATAACGCTGAGTATGACCTGCAACGCTCCATCTATGCCGTGGATCGCCGAAACGCAGCACGTTTACCACAGGCGCTCTACTCATTTATTCAGTGGCGGCGGCTGATCGCCTTTGAGCGCAGCGTGTGCCGCCATGCTGACGCCGTGACCGCCGTCAGTGAAGCGGACGCCGCCGCACTTGCCAAACTGACGCCTGAACAGCACATCGCGGTGGTGCCGAATGGCATTTTCACAGCCGAATATGCCGTGTCCAGCGGGCAGCTTACGCTTGGCGACTCGGCACTGTTGTTCACGGGCACCATGAACTACCGCCCGAATGTGGACGCTGTGCTGTGGTTCGTGGAGAATGTGCTGGAGCGCGTGCGGCAGGCAGTGCCAACGGCGCGCCTGTTCATTGTGGGCAACAAGCCGCACCCACGCCTGGACGCTGTTCGCCAACGCCCTGATGTGGAGATTACAGGTTTTGTGCAGGATGTGACGCCGTTTCTGCACAGCACGGCGATCTACATTGCACCGCTGCGGATGGGCAGCGGCACGCGCCTGAAACTCTTGCAAGCAATGGCTGCCGGCTGCGCCATCGTCTCGACCAGTGTTGGCGCACAAGGCATCGCCCTTCGTAATGGGCAAGAGGCGATCCTGACTGATGACGCGCTCTCGTTCGCCCAAGCCGTGATCGCTTTGCTGAAAGACCCTGATCGGCGTGCGGCACTTGGCAAGGCTGCCCGCCAATTGGTGCAGACTCACTACGATTGGTCGGCAATTGTGCCGTGCCTACTTAAAGTTTATGAAAGGTTGGGCGTTGAACGCACTCCAACTGGCTGAATTGGCGGCACGCAACCGCGCTCTTACCGAACAACGCCACGCACCGCGCCGATCCGAACGGCTGCGTGCTGATCTGCTGCGCCTGATCGCTGCTTTGCCAACTTGGAAGGCACGGCGTGCCGATCCGCAGACGTTTCTGCTCATCCGCCCTGATCACATAGGCGATGCCCTGCTGACCATGCCTGCCATCCGCGCCTTGCGGGCGGCGCAGCCACAGGCACGTCTGATCGCGCTGTGCGGCGCATGGTCGGCAGAGGTGTTCGCCGCTTATCAGGAAATTGATGAGGTTATTACGCTGCCCTTTGCAGGTTTTGCGCGTGGCGTGCCAAAAGGCAGCCTATGGAGTCCCTATCGGCAAGCGTGGCGTGCAGCGAGTCAGTTGCGGCAGGTTGGCGCTGGGGTGGCGATTATCTTCCGCCCTGACCATTGGTGGGGCGCTCTGCTGGCAAAGTGGGCGGGCATTCCGCAGCGCGTGGGCTACGATCTGCCCAATGTTGCAGCCTTCCTAACGCGGGCATTGCCCTACCGCGAGGCGCACTGTGTGTTGGAAAACGCCGCATTGGTGGCAGACTGGACGGGCGGACACACGGCAGGACGCCTGAACGCACCCTTTCCCTTCACAGCCGACGACCAAACCTATGTGCATAGCCTGTTGGGCGCACACGCCGCGGCGCGTTATGTGGTCATTCATGTGGGTGCGGGCAGCGTTTATAAAACGTGGTCGGCGGCGGGCTGGGCATATGTGGCGGATAAATTGGCGGAAAAACTAGGTGCGGCAATCGTACTGACGGGGAGCGAGCGCGAACACAGCGCAGCGGCTGCCATCCGCGCTGAGATGCGGGCGGTGGCGTTCTCGCTGGTGGGCGAGACCAACCTCAGCCAACTGGCGGCGCTCTACGCGGGCGCAGCGGTTGTGCTGGGCGCGGATACCGGTCCGCTGCATGTGGCTGTTTCAGTCGGTGCGCCAAGCGTGCAGCTTTTCGGGCCGGCTGATCCAAAACGCTTTGGCGCATGGGGCGACTCTCATCGGCATCTGATGCTGACGGCGGAAATTGGCTGCCGTCCGTGCCGCATCTTGGATTGGTCAGGCGATGCGGCGGACAAACATCCGTGCCTGCGCCTGATTCGGCGTGAGGATGTGCTATCGGCAGCCCTGCGCGTTGCACGCGTCTAGGTCGCCTTCACCAAGCCATACTGTGCGCGGATCGCCTGTTCAATGGCTGCGGCAAGGGCGGCGTTTTCCTTCAGAAAATTCTTGGCAGCCTCGCGCCCTTGCCCTAGAAGCTGTTCGCCATAGCGGTAGAAGGCGCCGCGCTTCTCCAAGACGCCAATCTCGGCGCCAATATCCAAAATATCACCCACTTTGCTGATGCCTTCGTTGAACATGATGTCAAACTCAGCCTCGCGGAAGGGTGGTGCCACTTTGTTCTTGGTCACGCGGACGCGCACATGGTTGCCAATATCTTCCTCACCGCTTTTGATGCCTTGCGTGCGGCGAATATCAAGGCGCACACTGGCATAAAACTTTAAGGCGCGTCCGCCGGTGGTTACCTCTGGGCTGCCATAGACGATACCGACTTTCTCGCGCAGTTGGTTAGTAAAGAGCATCACCGCGTTGGAGTGGCTGATCGCACCACTGAGCTTGCGGAGTGCTTGGCTCATCAAGCGCGCTTGCAAGCCCACGAAAGAATCGCCCATCTCGCCCTCGATCTCTGCCTTTGGCACAAGGGCTGCAACGCTATCCAGCACAATCACATCAAAGGCAGCCGAGCGCACCAACGCCTCGCAAATCTCTAGTGCCTGTTCGGCATAGTCGGGCTGGGAAATCCACAGGCTATTCACATTCACACCGATACGCGCTGCGTAGCGTGGGTCGAGGGCGTGTTCCATATCAATAAAGGCACAGACGCCGCCTTGCCGCTGCGCCTCAGCGATGATGTGTAGGCAGATAGTGGTTTTACCGCTGCTCTCTGGTCCGTAAATTTCGGTAATGCGTCCACGTGGCACGCCGCCAACGCCAAGCGCAATATCGAGTGCCAGCGAACCGCTTGGGATCGCCTGCACTTGTAAATGCTGTGCTTCACCCAGCCGCAGCACTGCGCCTTCGCCAAAGCGTTTGGTCAGGTCTTGTACGGTGGCGTCCAGTGCTTTTTTGCGTCCATCATCAGTGGTCATAGGTGGCTAGACGTCCTCGAGTGTGTCTTCAGAGGCTTTGGGAGTAGGCTTGATCTCAGTACGGACCGCCGGCGGTGTTGGCATACGGTCGGTAGAGACGGGTTGCGTGCGCTGTTTATGGACGGAGTCAGGGTCTTGGGGCAAGATGACTTGGCGCTCACGCGGCACAATGTGCGGTTCGATGGGCGTTTCTGGGTCATCGGGTGCTTGGGCTTCCCAGGCGGGAATAAAGTCTTTCAGCCACACCAATTCTGCTTCAAGCATGTGCAGGCGGTGTTCATACATGGCAGCGGCGGAAAAAGTGAGCGTTGGCTTTTCGCGCAGGTAGGTTTCGCGCAGGCGCAGAATTTGCAGGTTCAAATCTTGCTGCCTGCCCAGCAGCGAGGTTAGGATTTGGCTCTTTTTGAGGGCGGACAGGTTCGCCAAGCCTTGCTCAAAGCCTTTATCGTAGGCGCGTGCCGTGCCGATCAGGTCGGCGATGGAGGTTTGCAGCACGCCTAGCCCGGCAGGGCTAATGGAGAAAAGGCGGCGTCCGTCGCCATCGGTCTCTTGGCGCACCAAGCCTTGCCGTTCCAGTTTATCCAGCACGTAGTACATGGAAGAGGCACCAATTGCCGTCCAGCGGCGCAAGCCGCGCAGCTCAATAACTTTGCTCAACTCATGGTCATAGCTTGGCTTTTCATGAAGCAAGCTGAGGATAGCTAGTTCGGCATCGGTCATGGTTTGGTTGCCTCACGCATCTGCTCACGCATATTGATCAGGGTAACACGGATAGGCGCGTGCGTCAATCACTGTTGGGGGCACTTTTATTGAAAGCACGCCGACGGCTCAGCCCTAACAAGCTGAAGGCAACGCCTGCCGCCACCAGCGAGACGATCTGTGCAGTGGTGAGCGTCGGAAGACCCTGAATGCCTTGAAGGGTGTGGCTATCCAGCCGCAAGAAGTCCAGCAGGAAGCGGATAATTGCGTAGGATGCGATATACAGCAGCAGAATATCGCCCTGCCGCCCGCGATCACGCCAGCGCCACGCCAAGCCCATCAGGATCAGGGCAGTGCCAAGCATCCACAGCGATTCATAGAGGAACAGTGGATGAAAGCGCTCAAAGGCAGCGTAGGCAGGCAGGCGGTTCGCCTCATCAATATAAATTGCCCATGGCAGGTCGCTTGGTGCGCCGTACAGTTCCTGATTGACAAAATTGCCCCAGCGCCCGATTGCCTGCCCAACCGCCATCGCTGGCGCAATCAGATCGAGCCAGCGCAGCAGCGGCTGCCTGTGCCGCCGCGCATAGAGCCAAATGCCCAACACGCCACCGACAATTGCGCCATAAATGCCTAAGCCACCGTTCCAAATGGCGAGCATTTGCAGCGGATTCTCAAGGTAGTATTGCGTCGTCAGCCCGCTGGCAGGCGAAGGCGTTAGGACGTGGTAGAGCCGTGCGCCGATCAAGCCGGGAATGATCGCCCACGTCAGCCCATCCCACACATATTTGGGATCAAGCCCAAAGCGCGGCGCACGGCGGATGGTCAGGTAGGCAGCCGCCACCATCCCGCTGATCAAGAGCAGGGCGTAGAAGCGGATGTAGAGCGGTCCGAGGTGAATGCCGTAGGCGTCGAACATGTAGGTTCCTTTTGGCAGCCAGTTCAACAGCGGCTATTGTACTGTATAATGCTTGAAAGGCGAGTGGCTGTTGGAGGTTGGTATGCCATCTCTTGCGCGGGATTATATGTCCCCTGTGGTGGAAACACACCCAGATGTTATGCTGGCAGAGGCTATTCAGAAGATGCTGCAAGCACATTCGCGTGTGCTGGTGGTTACCGAACTGCTGTCGGATACGATTGAAGGCTTGCTGACGGCAACCGATATTCTGCGTGAGATGTCTCGCGGTGAGCAACGCCTGTTGCAGGTAAATGTGGCACGCTTGATGACACCACGCCAACGTTTGGTGGCGCTGGCAGAAGACAGCTTGATGCTAGATGCTGTAGAGCAGATGAGCCGCAACAACCTACACGCCATTGTGGTTTTGAACGCGCTGCGTCCCGTTGGTGTGATCCATCAAGTGGATGTGCTGCGTTGGTGGCAAGAGACCTTTGCAGGCGCAAATTCAACTTAAGACCTATCTTTGCGCTTTAACGTAGTAAAGGTTGTCTCTTGCAAAACCCTCATGGTTTGCAGATCAATGACGCCGTATTGTTCAAAGACATCGAAGGCTTGTATCGGAAGGCTCCCTTGCTGAGCAAGATGTGTTAACGCTGCTAGAACAGCTTTTTGATAATCTTCAAGCGGTGTGTCTGACACCGCAACGGGTTGCGTATAGGCTTCCCCTAATCTTTTGAAGGCTGCTCTAGCGCGTAGTTTGGTTATCCTGCCGTGAACCGAAGATTTTTTTAAGAAATCTATAATGCGTGTGTGTAAGGTGTGGACATCTTCCGCCTTTTCAAGACGTATGGCTTGTGTGTCGCCAAGTGGGCGGGGTAGTTGCTCAACGCTAATATCATAGCAAACAGGGATGAGCAGCATCTCGCCTGCTTCATACCTGCGCCACACCGCGCCCATCTCAAACCAAACCCAAGAGCGAGCCAGCGAGTTAGGCGTCATCAGAAACAGGCTGATTTCAGCGGTTGCCAATTCTGCTTGAATACGCGGCAGCCAGATTTCGCCCAGATCAATAGACGAGGCAAAGACAGCCACATTGTTCACAAAGGTTTCTTCAATAGACCTTTTCAAAATTTGTGCCATCTCGGAGTCAAGGCTGGCATGGCTAACAAAAATAGTTTTCCCCATAGTGTTATCCTTCAGCATTCTTGCAAGTAATCAAGGATGCTATTTTGAAGTGAGCGATAGTGAGGGGGACAATAAACGCCGCGCAAACGGTTTAAAACCCTAGTAAATTCCCGCGTGAGTGCCGTTGGCTCACGATGCCAGCCAGCAAGAAGTTCGCCAGCAAAGCGGACCGCACCCTCAAGCTGCGCTGGTTGAAAAACAAAGTGGTATTCAGTACAAAAGCATTGAATGTGGTCGCGCATTTTGCTCAGGCTGCGGCAGTTTATCGGAATTGAGTCACTCAGGGGAAGTGTAAAAACATATTCAGCGGGAGAGTACGCCTGCACAGTGAAAGCCATCTCGCCGCAGTGCCTGTCAGTGATAATCAAACCGCAGTCACCTTCTGCTTCAGCAAGCCTATAAGTTATACTATTAAAAAGCCTCGCATCAATTAGACGCATGAGGTCTTGAATGATCGGGTCAGGCTCACAAGGTAACATACTATTTCTCGATTTGCTATTAAAAAGAATTAAGTATTATTTTAAACTATAATTTATGGTAATTCAATACGCCCTGTTCTGATTTGAAGCCACAGCGGTGGCACACGCTTGCGTGTGTTCGCCTGCTGCGTGATAGCTTCGACGTTTGCACGCTGCTCAGGGGTAAGCTCTACGTATAATTCGGAAACATCTGTAGCGACGCCGCGAGCAACACGGCGCTGGGCAAGTTCGTAAGAAGAGGTTTTGGTTGGCGGCAACTTAGCCCATAGGTTGTTAAGTGATTTTGCCATCTTTACTGTATATACCTTGTCCGCCTTGCATAAAACATTTGAAAGTATACCACACCACGCAAAAATATGATCATTCGAAAAGCGTCAATTTTTGTTTATGATGTGCAGGTTGCCAAGCGCCACTCTCGCGCAGTCGCCCAAAATTGAACAGATCGGCAGAGGCAGGCTATAATAGCGCTCAGAAATATTACCGAGAGATGCTAGACCAATGACTGAGAGCCGTCACAGCGCCAAAAGTGTGTATGAATTAATCGGCGCGGAAGCCTTCGAGCGCCTGATCGCCGCCTTTTATGAGCGTGTCAGCACCGATCCGATCTTGCGCCCGCTCTATCCCGATCACGATATGGCAGGCGCCGAACGCCGCCTGCGCCAGTTTGTGATCCAATACTTCGGTGGACCTGCTGATTACAACGCTGAACGTGGGCATCCACGCCTGCGAATGCGCCACGCGCCCTATGCCATCGGGCAGGCAGAGCGTGACGCATGGGTTGCGGCGATGCTGGCAGCCCTTGATGAGGCGCACATCGCAGAGCCTGCCTACAGCCAGATGCGCGCTTACTTCGAGAACGCCGCCACCTTCATGATCAATTATCCGCTGAACGGCATATTGCACGGGCAAACCTCATGAGCAAGCAGAAGGCACCGCCCATTAAGGAAGCCCTACCAAGCGGCGTGCTAGAGCGCACTGCCCACTGGCTGAGTAAGCGCGCCCGACGGACGCGCATTTTGTTGGCAGCACTCACCGCGCTGATCACCACCACCGTGATTGCATTGATCCTCTTTAACCTGTTCTTCCGCACTCGCCCTGATCAAATCAACATAGGGCTTGCCAACGCGCTCCTGATTGGTGTAGCAAGCCTGGGCTTAGCGCTCTATTGGATAGGCTGGCGTCTGCTGGTCGGCTTCGACTTTGCCGAGTCGCCCTTACAGATCGGCAAAGCTGCCGCGCTGTATGTGTTGGTTGGTGCGCTCATCGGCAGCGCTGTGCTGATCTGGGCTTTGTTCGCTATCGCAGAGGCGCTCAGCGCGCCGTGAAAGGTATAAGAAGAAGATGATGCGAAAAACGCACGTTGTGCTGTGGTTGCTGGTTAGCGCCCTGCTGGCAGCCTGTAGCGCACCCGAACCTACCCAAACACCGCTGCCGACCTTTACACCAAGCAACACACCTCTTCCGACGGTAACCCTGCCGCCCACCTGGACGCCCGGCAGCCTGCCGACCGTTGGGCTTGGTGAGGCACAGCCGCCGCCGGAGACTGCTACCCCAGAGAGCCTTTCCGCGCCTGGCGGCGCCACTTTGCCACCCACTTGGACGCCTGAAGCGCCCATCACAGCGCCGACGCAGCCGCCCGCGCCGACGCAACGCCCCACCCTGACGCCCGCCATCCGCCGCACGGAAAGTTTGGGCGTGCTGAGCGCAACTTTGGTGGGCGCACCGCCGACCATCGCCCCTGACCGCACCTTTAGCGCGGCGTGCAGCACCTTCACCCGCAGCAATCCGACCACAACCCTCATCGCTGATCGCGCTACCGACGCTCAGGTGACGTGGACGCCCGTTGACGGCGCCGAGGGCTATTATGTGTGGCTGCTCTCGCCCAGCAATCGCTACGATTTTGTGGGCATTGTGGAGGAGACAACGGTCACCTTTGAGCGTGCGCTGTTCGGTGGCTTGGGCAACTATGCTTGGGAAGTGATGCCCTTACGAAATGGCGACCGTTTCTGCCAAAGCCTGACGGGCGTGATCGTGGTGCGCTTTGGCAATTAGGTGACCCTGCCAGCGCGCCCTGTCGGGCTTCACACGCCTTCTGATGCCCTTTCCTCACGTGGCGGGGAAAGGGCTAGAGATAGCGAGGCAAGCCCACTCAGAGCGGTGCTTTTAAGTGTGTTTGCCGTATTGGCGTGCTTGCCGTGCCTCTGTGGGCGGCATGTCTTCGGCAGATTCCGTATCTGCGTCAGCGGCGCTTTCGCGCTCAGGCTCAGCAGGCTCTGCCTTCACGTCAATAATCATGCCTTCATCATCACTGCTGACTTTGTACTGCGCGCCAAAGCGTAGCTTCCGAAGATGCTCCACCACAACTTCTTCAGGCGAAAAGCTGTTAAAGACCATGATCGCCAGCGCAAAGACTGCAATGTCATCTATCAATCCGAGCAAGCGGAATAGGATGGCAGGCAGCATGTCCAACGGCGAGATCACATAGGTGATCGCCAAGATAGGCAGCCCCTTTAAGAGCAGGCTGACTCGGTTATCGCCAAAGAGCAGCCACGCTAACCGAAGCTGTTCCCAAATCCGCTCAAGGGTGCCGAAATTGCCAGGTGGCGGCGGCACCTGTATGCGTTTCTTCTTATCATCAGCCATGGCAAACACCTACGCCTTCTTGGGCTGTGCGACGCGCTTTACGAAGGCGTCCACCGCCGCAAAGACCGTCTCACACTCCACATCGTTCGTTAAAATATGGTCGGATTGCTCTAAAGTGAGCGTTTCAACGCTCGGCGCATTGATCAAGCCATTTTGAATAAGCGCTAAATTTTTATACGGCACGGTTTGGTCCTGTTTGGAGAAGACAAGCAACGTTGGCACGCGCACGTTGGGCAACGCTCGGCTGACTTCACCTTGCAGTTTGTGCAGTTCAGCAACACCCGCAGTACTCATCTGATAGTAGGCAACGCGCCCTGTGATCGGCTCGCCGCGCTGCGCTTGCAGGCTGCGAATGCGGGCATCTAATGGATCGTCTTCTGGTGAGGAGGCTGCCAACGCCGGGCGCACATAGCGCAAATAGTGCGCCAACCACAGCGGTAAATCGAGGTGGATTGGCGATCCGAGCACTGCGACGCCAGCTACCGCTTCCGCCGCCGCAAGGCGCAGCGCCAGCAAGCCGCCCATTGAAAGTCCCATGACAAAGACTTGATCGCAGTTGGCGTGCAGCAAGTGATAGCCATCTAAGGCACTCAGATACCAATCTCGCCACAACACACGCTGAAAATGCTTCCGCGAAATGCCATGCCCATATAAACGCGGCACATGCGCACTAAAACCCTGCTGATGTAAATGCTGCGCCAACCAAAACACTTCTTGCGGCGAGGCACTCAGACCGTGTAAGCACAAACAGCCAATCCGATTACCTGCCAGATAAACTGGCTCTGCGCCGCGCATGATTTTGAGTTCCACGAAACGCACCCTTTCTGCACCTTCACGGCATATCTCTTAGAGTGTAGCATGTTCCATGATCCGCCGTTACCTCAATTTTATGGGGAGAACAGCAAAAAGCGTGTTATGTGTCATCCCGCCCTGTGTGCGGGCGGGATTTAGGGTGTGCTACCTCAGCCTGTAGTGCCTAGCCCGTTGGCAATCGCATTCACGGTGAGCAACAGTTGCGAGAGCAGTTCGTCCGAGCCGCTGGCACGCCAAGCGCGCAAGAGGTCAATTTGCTGTATGTGCAGGCGGTGCAGCAGCGCCTGCCGCAGTTGAATGCCCTGCGCCACATTCGGGCGCTTTTCGGTCAGCGCACCATCGTAGATATATTCCAGCACCTCTACAGTGCGCGCCAGTTCTGCCAGAATGAGCGCCATTAAGCGTTCGCGCAGCGCCGAATCTACTACAAGATCGGCATAATGTCCCATCAGGTCACGGTTGGTCAGCATGATGTTGGTGGCGGCACTGCTCAGGATACTGTGCAAAATTGCCCACTCGAAGGCATGGCGGCGGACCTCTTCAAAGGTTTGTGGCTCAGTTGTGCGGAGTTCATGCAGGGCTGTGCCAAGCCCATACCAACCAGAGAGCAAGAAACGCGCTTGACTCCAACTGAACACCCAAGGGATGGCGCGCAGATCAGCCAAAGTTTGCTGCCCCGTCCGCCGCGATGGGCGCGATCCGATCCGACTCGCTTCGATCACGTCAATGGGCGTTGCCTGCCGATAGAAGGTGATGAAATCGTCCTCATGCAACAAATCTTGATAGTGTTGGCGGCTGCGCGCTGCAAGGCGGCTCAGCACAGGCTCTAGCGGATGCTGGTTGGCTGCGCTGTAGCGATCTTGGATGGAGGCGCGCAGCGTGCCAGAGAGGAGCAGCTCTAGGTTGTTTGCCGCCGTCAGCCGATTGGCATATTTACGGGCGATCACCTCGCCTTGTTCGGTCAGGCGCAGGTCGCCGCGCAGTGAGTTGTGCTGCAAGGCGCGGATGAAGCGGTGCGTCGGTCCGCCGCCGCGGCTGATGGAGCCGCCGCGCCCATGAAAAAAGCGCACGCGCACGCCGCAAGCATCGCCAACGCCAACTAGGGCGCGTTGTGCCATGTGTAGCTGCCACAGGCTCGCTAGAATGCCGCCGTCTTTATTGCTATCGCTATAGCCAACCATCACCTGCTGAATGGGCAGTTCTGTGCCGCGCTGCTGCTGTTGGTAGGCAAGGCTGCGCTGCGTGATCGGCTGGGTGAGGAAGGTGAACAGAATGTTCGGGCTGCGCTCTAGATCGTCAATCGTCTCGAACAGCGGGACAACCGGCAGCCGACAGACCATGCCTTCCGCTGTGTTGATCAGCAAGCCTGCCTCACGGCACAGCAAATAGACTGCCAACAGGTCGGAAACGTCGCGTGTCATGCTCACTATCAGCGCGCCCAAGCCCTGATCGCCATACTGCTGAATGTGATTCGCCACCACGCGGTAGCAGGTCAGCAAAGCCTCTGCCTCTGCGCCAAGTGCTGTGTTGGGCAGCGTGAACGGGCGCGCCACACGCAGCTCTGCCTCCAGAAAGTCGCGCCGCTTGGACTCAGCCCAATTGGGAAAGTCGGTATCGCTGGCGCCGCTTGCCGCCAGCAGTTGGGCAATCGCCAGATCATGAAAACGGCTGTTCTGGCGAATATCCAGCACGGCGAGATGAAAGCCGAAGGTCTGCACAATCCGCAGCATGGGCAGCACGTCGGCATAGGCAAGGCGACGCGCACCAACTTCCAGCAGCGTGCTATAGAGGAAGCGCAAATCGTCCGCCAATGCTTCCGCATTTGTGTAGTGTCGATCAGACGCCGCACCATCGGGCAAGCGCGCCAACATCAGATTGACAAACTGCCGCCACGGTTCCTCCGGATTGCGCCTGAGCGCACGCTGCCCTTCCGCGCCAAGCGCTTCTGCCAACTGTCCGACACGCTCACTGAGGGCGGCTGGCACAGGCTGCAAAAAGCGCGAAAGGCTTAGCTTTTGGGCAAGTTCGGTCAGGTGTGCGCGTTGCAGGCTCAGTGCGTTGGCGCGCAGCTCAGCCAACGTTTGGCGCGTCGTCTCGGCAGTCACCAACGGATGCCCATCCCGATCTCCACCGACCCACGTCCCAAAGGCAAGGCGTGGGCGATGATCCGTACCGTTGAGCAGATCGGGCGAGAAGCCAACCTCTATCCATGCCTGATAGAGGCGCTGATCCAGAATGTCCAGCACTTCAGGGAAGACGTGCCGCAGATAATAGAGGATGTTCTGCAACTCGGCGGTGACGTTCGGCTTTTCAAGGTAGATTTCACCAGTGCGCCACAGCCGCTCCAGCGCTGTTTTAATAGCGTCACGCACGGCGCGCTTCTCTTGCGGAGTCCACATTTGGTTCTCAAGCTGCACCATGAGCAAATAAAGGCTGCGGTGCTGCTCCAAGACGGTGTAGCGCTTTGCCTCAGTTGGGTGTGCGGTCAACACTGGCTCCACGCGCACCCGCGAAAGTTCGGCGGCAACCTGCTCCCCACGCAGCCCTTGCTGGCGCAGTGCGGCAAGATTTTGGCTCCATAAGCCGGAGAGCTGGCTGATGGCGTCGCGGCTCTCTAGCTGCCGCCGATACTGCACTACAGCATTTTCTTCAACAATGTTCAACAGTTGGAAGGCAATTGAATATGCCTGCGTCAGCTTGATCGCGCTGACGTTATCGGCGCTATCCGCCAAGCTAGCAGGCTGCCCTTCTTGCCAAGGCAGCGCGTTGGCAAGCGCACTTTCGCCGTTTTCTTCAAGCACCTCGCGCAGGCACTGGATCAGGAAGTGAATATCCTGATCAACCTTATCAAAATCGCTTGTCTTAGAGCTGGATAACAGCATGAAGGCTTACTCCATTTGGGTTATCGGTGCAGGCAGGTGCTAGTCCTCAAGAATTTGCACGCCGCCTGTGCTTAGATCATAGTAAGCAGGCACGATCTTTAGGTAATTTTCGTCAACGGCGGCGTGCAGCACAGCACTTTCCGTAGCAAGGTAATGCGCCGTGAAGCGTGCGCTGGCACGCACCGCCTGATCAACGGCATCTTCAGAGGCAGGGTCAATCGCGGCGAGTGCAGGGCGCAGGCTCTCTGCCAACTGCGGCAGATGCCCCGGCAAGGTTTGGGCAGACATCACAGCGTTCACCGCGCCACACTGAGCATGACCCAAGACCATGATCAGCGGCACGTGCAAGGCAAACACGGCATACTCAAGGCTGGCAAGCACCAACGCGCCGACAGCATGTCCTGCCGTCCGCACGATGAACAGATCGCCTAAGCCCTGATCAAAGATCAGTTCGGAAGGCACACGCGAATCAGAGCAGCTCAGGATGGCAGCAAACGGATGCTGCCCTTCCATCAGAGTTTGGCGGTGTGTGGCGCTTTGGCGCGGATGCAGTTGGCGCAAGGCAACGTAGCGGCGGTTGCCAATCAACAAACGTTCGAGCGCCTGCGCGTGGGGCGGCGTGTTGGTGCTATTAGGCATTCCAGTTTCAGACTCCGCAGCAGACCGACGATGGGTACCCAGTGACGGCTAGAGCATACTGCATCTGCCGCGCCCTTGAAAGCAGGCGCGGCAGGTCGGTTGTTGCGGTTGTTAGTGGACTACATTTTACCGATAGGCTGCACCACGCCGCACAAAACGATGTCCACAGTTGGTGGGTGCGTCGGAACGGTTGGGCGGCGCACCCAACCAAATGTTTTTCAAGATCAGGCGACCTTCTGAATCTATGGCATATGCGCCTGCATTATCTAAATCAGCGGGTAAGTAGTTGATGCCGCGTGCTTGGAAGCTGAAGGCTCCTGTGGTTATGTCGTAATGGTATTGTGCGCTGTAGTCGAAGTAGATTTCAAAGGGTGACCATGTGACCAGCATCTCTCCATTGGCACGGAAGATTAGCTCGCCAATGCCCTGCGGCGGCGCGATAAACGATCCATCATGACACGCGATTTGGGCTTCTTCCTGCCACATACCGACAAATGGGTTATCGGTTGGTGTATAGATGTGAACCGTTGTGCTGAGTACCGACTCGTCCGCCAAGATTGCCCGCACACGGTAGGCTGCGCCGTGTGGCACGCTTTCGGCAACGTGCAGTAAGCCCGTTTCCGAAGCAAGGCTTACACCGTCCAAGGGCGCACCGTCTAGTGCTTCCAGCACCCAATGCGCTTTGATGTTAACCGTATCAAAAAAATGGCAGCACTGCTCAGCACCCACGGTAAATTGTAAGGTTTGTGCAGGCTGTAGTTCAAAGGTGCGAGACAGGGAGACACCCACACCAATACGTAGATAGGGCAGTAATGCGGGCGAGATGCCAAGTTTTTCTGCACGGCTGAACTGGGCGGCAGCTGTAGCAGTTTGGCTTATAAGCGCTTGCTCATGGATAACAGTGGCTGTGGCAGCGGCAGCGATCCGCGTGGCAGGCATATTTGCTTCAATGTGTGCAATTTGCGTTTTCCGTGCCTCTAGCGTGCTAGAGACAAGATTTACGCGGAAGTTTATATCGTAAAGCACTTCATAGCTGATGCTTTGGGAGTTATCCCTTGCGATCTGGGTATGATAGGCATAGCCATGTGGATAACCTTCTGGAAGAAACTCAACGTTCAGCGCTGAACCCTCAATCGCTTCAACTTCCAAGCGATAGGTTTGCCTCGCTACGACGGCAATCGGCGGTTCAAAGGTGAAGGGTAACATTCCACCGAAACTGGGCGGCACAAAGCGGGACTGTGTGGCTAATGTTTCACCTGCCATGCTCTTGATGCTTAACCGCACGTTGCCGCCAAATTGAGAACGTGCAGTCACCCTAACCTCTACGAGGCTAATGCGATCCGTCAGGGTCACAAACGTCTGTCCTGCAATCCGCTCAGGGTTGAGCGGTAGCTGTGCGCGAGGCATGTCCCCTTTGCGTATTGATGCAGCCATTCCAAACCTAGCCTTTGGCGCGTTCGGTATGGCAGTTGCGCTCAGCGGTGACCTGCTGGTTGGTGTAAAGTTCAGGCGAAAGAGCCGTGCTTCACCACCTTCAGTATAGCTTAGCAAGACCTCGTCCTCCAGCCACACAACACCTTTAATGCCAAGCTCTTCAATCGGATGGTTAAACCCTGCCAAGGGCATGTTATTCTCGATATCGTGCAGCGTAACGCTGTACATATCCCACACCGCAAGCAAACGCATAGATGGGTTGGGCCGCCCTGGCTTGCTGCTGACGAAAAACGGCGCAGCCGCCCGCCCATCCCACAACGCAGTTTGCTTTGACGTCCTATAGAAAACACGGTTGCCATTCGCATTGGCGGCAAGGGCAAGCACCATGCCGCCTGCATCTAAAAAGGTGGCAGGGCTTGTTTGCGTGTTGCCGAGTGTCGCCGCCGTCAGATCGGTTTGCCAAACACGCACATGCCCACCAATGCTGCCACTGAACACACGCCCTGCTTGCTCGCTCCATGCCAGCGACCAAATCTCCAGCGCAGGCTCGGGACGACCTGGGCGATACTGCCCATGGTAATAGATATCTAACGGCGCGCCTGTCTCACCGTCAGAGAGGATTGCCAAGCCATCCGTGCCAGCACTCAACACATAGCGTCCATCAGCGCTCCAAAGCGCGTTAAGCGTTGCACCGCGATGCTCAAGCGTCGAAAGATGGCGACCATCTGCCGCATCGTAGAACCGCACGCCAGCGTTCGTTGTCCATACCATCAGGCGTGTTTCAGCGGGATTCCAAGCCGCGCCCCAGACCACATTTGGCACTTTAATAGCAAATTGACGGCTATTGGTGAGCGTCTCCCACACTTCGACTACACCTGCCCGCGTCCACACGACAAATGCTGTGCCATCTTGACGCCAACGCACGCCATTCTTGGCAAAGAAGCGTGTATCATCGCGCAGTGTGATCGTATGAATGCGTTCGCCCGTCGCCATATCCCACGTCCATACCGTCATGCGGGGAATGCCCGCGGCGGCATTCTGCCAAGTGATCAAGCGGCTATCATTGGCACCCAGCACCATCCCATCCACGTTCGTTTCATGGTTCAGGGTAAAGCGTGGCACTAGGGGCTTGTCTGAGGTGTTGGACAAAGCATAGATCGCTACCTTACCCTCTGTTAGCCGAATCAGCAAGTGCGTGCGGTCTGCGGTCATCTGCGCTTCAAGCAAGTTACCCTCATAACGAATGCTGTTTAGCAACACTGTCGAGACGCCGCTCGGTGGAAAGGCGGTTAAGGTGCGCTCTGCCTCGGCATAAATACTTGCGTCGAATGCTTGGGTTGAGGGGTGTGGCTGTGTGCCAGTCATGGTCGGCGTTACTGTAGGGGTAAGCGTGTAGGTAGATGTAGTGGCATTGCTCGTGGTTAGCATCAGGCTGAGCCAGATCATCACCAAAAGCACCGCACTAAGGGCTAACCCATACTTATAGGTACTTGCTGAAAACATCATGAGCCTCCTCATTGTTAGAACCAGATCGCATGGTGTGCTTTGAGGCGATGCGTGCTAAACTAAAAGCACAGTTTGTTAAAGGCAACACACAAGCACGTTGTACTCTAAAACGTCTTACTGCATCAGTTTGTTCCCGTTAGTTTTTCGGCACAGCTCACCAAGATATAAACAATGTCCACCAATGATTTCAGCCTATGGCGTGAGTCCCTGCAAGCGCGCTTTGCCGTTTTGCAGAATGCCTACCAACAGTTAGATGCTGAGGCAGACGCGCAGATTGTGCGTTGGCGCTACGCTGCAAAGCGCGTCTTTGATCTTCGGGTGGATTATCACCGCCGCGTTAATGAGAAAATCGGCGCGCTGTAAGAGTGTGGTGAAGATCGTGGCTATAGGCTGCCCTTACACCACCCTATAATCCCGCCATAGGCAGGGCGTGGCTTTGAAGAGCCCCTTGACTTCCCTTTTATCACGTGCAGGGGAAAGAGATAGGGATAGGGGTTGGCTGCGCCGGCACCCTGCTGTAAGACTCGCCACGCCCCTAATCACCATCTCTACACAATATCTGCGAAGGATTTTTCCATGCGGCGGAAATAGAACAAGCCACCGATCAGCGCGATGAGCGCCGTCAGGGTGGAAGCTATCAGCATGGGCAGCGGCGGCATTGGGCTGCCCAGCAGCGCCCAACGAAAGCCTTCCACCACGCCCGCCATCGGGTTGATGCCATACAGTGCGCGCACAATCGGATTTTCGATCAGGCTGCTTGGGTAGGCGATGGGCGTGGCAAACAGCCAGAACTGCACCAAAAACGGCAGCACATAGCGCACATCGCGGAACTGCACATTCATCGCCGAAAGCCACAAGCCAACCGCCAGTGACGTAATGAGCGCCAGCAGCACGAAAAAGGGCAGCATCAGCACCGCAGAGGTCGGCAAAATGCCATAGAACAGCATCATGATCAGCAGCACGCCAAAGGCAAGCCCAAAATCCACCAAGCCACTTAGCACGCCTGAGAGTGGAATAACCAAGCGCGGAAAATACACCTTCTTGATCAGGTTGCCGCTGCTGACCAAGCCATTGGAGACGTTGGTTAAGCCGTTGGCAAAGAATGCCCACGGCACCAACGCCGCATAGCTAAAGATCGGGTACGGCACGCCGTCCGACGGAATTTGCGCCAACTGCCCAAAAAAGAGCGAAAAGACGATCATGGTCATGAAGGGCTGAATAATCGCCCAGGCAGCGCCGATCAGCGTTTGCTTGTAGCGCACCTTCACGTCACGCCAGATGAGGAAGTAGAGTAGTTCTCGGTATGCCCACAACTCACCCAGATTTAGCTTGCTCCAGCCACGAGATGGCTCTAGGATTAGTTCGGGCAGGTTGTGAGGTGCGTTTTTCGTCGAAGAACTCATGCAGTTACCTGATTTATGGTAGGGTTGCTCGGAATTGTAGCGCCGCCCTGCCGCGAAGTCCATAAGCAGTTGCCGCGGGCGCGGTCAAGATCACGGCGCGTGCCGAATTTTATGGCGATGGTTCACATGCCACAGCGTGACAAAGGTAGCCTGAGCAGGTAGAATGGGAAACATCAGAACAAGCCCTGTCGACAGCACTTTTTGGCATACTTTTGAGGAGTCTCAGTTCGCTATGGCACGCACTTACCTTCCCAAACGTGCAATGGTCATTGTTGCCCATCCCGATGATATTGAGTTCTCTTGCGCTGGCACAATTGCGCGCTGGGTGCGCGAGGGCGCTGAAGTGTGTTATGTGCTTTGCACCAGTGGCGATGTTGGCATTGCCGAGGCAGGCATGACCAAAGCCCGCGCCGCTGAAATTCGTGAGGCGGAACAGCGTGAGGCTGCGCGCATTGTCGGCGTGCATGAGGTCGTTTTCCTGCGTGAGCCTGACGGGCTGTTGGAAGCAACCCTCGGCTTGCGTAAGAAGTTGGTGCGCGAAATTCGCCGTTTCAAGCCCGATGCCGTCATTTGCGGTGATCCACAAGCGCTCTGGGTTGGCGATGGCTACATCAACCACCCCGATCACCGCGCGGCAGCCTTGGCAGCCATTGACGCGATCTTTCCTGCTGCCGGACAGCCCAACCTTTTTGAAGAATTGGCAGAAGAAGGCTTGAGCGCGCACAAAGTCTACAAAGTGTTCGTGATGACATGGGATCAGGCAGCGCACTATGTAGACATCAGCACGACGATTGATCTCAAGATTGCCGCCCTGAAAGCACACAAAAGCCAAATGGGCGATTGGGATCCGACCGAACAAGTGAAAGGCTGGGCAGCCGAACGCGCCAAAGGGCTGGAGATGGACTATGCCGAGTCGTTCCGCGTCATCACCTTGGAAGATGCCGCGCCGAAGGCTGCTGAGCCTGCCACCCAAGCCGCCGAGGGTGCCACACCTGAGCCTGCCACAGGAGATTAGGCGATGTTCAAGCGCATCCTGATCGCCAACCGTGGCGAGATTGCCGTGCGGATCATCCGTGCTTGCCGTGAGATGGGCATCGAAGCAGTGGTGGTCTACTCAGAGGTGGATGCCGACTCGTTGGCTGTCCAGCTTGCTGATCATGCCGTGCTGATCGGCACTGCGCCGCCTAACGACTCCTATTTGCGCGCTGAGCGCATTGTCGAGGCAGCCCGCCGCACCGCTTGTCAGGCTGTGCATCCCGCCTTTGGCTTCCTTGCCGAAAACGCCGCCTTTGCTGAGATGGTGCGCGAAGCAGGCTTAATCTTCATCGGACCTGCGCCTGAGGCAATCCGTGCGATGGGCTTAAAAACAGAGGCGTTAGCGCGGGTGCGTGCCGCCGGTGTGCCAACGCTGCCAAGCTATGCGGGCGACGGGCTGATCGCCGATTTTCAGCAGGCAGCCGATCAACTTGGCTATCCGCTGTTGGTGAAGGCTGCTGCTGGCGGTGGCGGCAAGGGAATGCGTGTGGTGCGCGCTGCGGCGGATTTGGCGGCAGCGCTGGAGGCATCGGCGCGTGAGGCAGGCAAGGCGTTCGCTGATAATCGCCTGTTCTTGGAGCGCTACATTGAGTCGGCACGCCACATTGAGATACAAGTGTTGGCAGATTCGCACGGCAATAGGGTGCATCTCTTTGAGCGTGAGTGTTCAATTCAGCGCCGCCACCAGAAGATCATCGAAGAATCGCCGTCACCTTATCTGCATACGCGCCCTGAGCTGCGCGCTGCCATGTGTGCGGCTGCCTTGCGCGCCGCGCAGAGCGTTGATTACACCAACGCTGGCACCGTCGAGTTTATCCTCGACGCGCAGACGGGTGAATTCTTCTTCTTAGAGATGAATACCCGCTTGCAGGTCGAACATCCGGTGACTGAGGCAGTGACCGATGTTGATCTTGTGCAAATGCAGTTACGCATCGCCGCAGGCGAACCGCTGCCTTTCCGCCAAAGCGACCTCTACCAACGCGGACACGCCATTGAGTGCCGCATCTACGCTGAAGACCCTGCCGCAAACTTCCTGCCTTCCACTGGTGATTTGCTGTGTGTGCAGCCGCCGAATGCGCCACACATTCGTGTTGATAGCGGCGTGCGGACAGGCGATACCATCAGCATTCATTACGATCCGATGATCGCCAAGCTAATTGCACATGCCCGTACACGCGATGAAGCAATTCGCCGCCTTGAGGCTGCCTTGTCCGCCTATACCATTCTCGGTGTGACGACTAATATCGCCTTCCTGCGGGATGTGCTGGCACAGCCTGAGTTTGTGATCGGCAACACCACCACACACCTTATCGAGCGTGTGGTTGCCGAGTGGCAGCCGCCCTTCGCGCCACTGCCCGACTCTGCCCTGATTGCGGCGGCGCTCAGCGCCCTTTTGCAGAGCGGTGCGCCTGCTATTGGCGCGGCACCTGCTGCCTCTGATCCGTTCAGCCCATGGGCATATCCTGATAATTTCCGTGTAGGAGCGTGAGGCGATGGAGTTCCGCTTTGAACATGCCAAAACACAACACAGCGTGCGTGCCGAACGCGATGGAGAAAGTTTCCGCCTGCGAATTGGCGACCGTCTCTATCTGGTAGACTTAGTGCGTGCTGCGGGTGGCGAACTCGCCTTTCGGATCGGCGATCAGGTGTTGACGGCGCATGTGGCACGCGATGGCGATACCTTTCATGTTGCCTTGAATAGTCAGACTTTTACACTGAATGTTGCCAAGCCGAACACGCGGCGGTCAGCGGCGGCGGGTGGCGCTGCCAACCTGAACGCGACTATGCATGGTCAGGTGGTGCGCGTTCTGGTTTCGGAAGGTGACACAGTGAAACGTGGGCAGCCTTTAGTGCTGCTAGAGGCGATGAAGATGGAAATGCGGGTTGCCGCGCCGCACGATGGGCGTGTGGTGCGCCTGTTGTGCAGCGCGGGCGAGGTGGTGCAGCGCGGTCAGGCGCTGCTGGAACTTGCCGAAGACTGAGCCAGCATCTCGTTGATGCGGCGGCGCAGTTCATCAAACATGATTGGCTTGGCAAGCCAGCCATTCGCGCCGAGCCGCGTCGCAATCTGCTCAACATCGGGGTGCGCCGAGACCACCATAATCGGAATATCGGTCAGACCGGGCGTGCCGCGCATGAAACTGAGCGCTGAGTCGCCAGAGGCAGTCGGCATCATCAAGTCAAGCAGGATCAGATCGGGACGTTCGGAGAGCGCGACGCGCACGCCTTCTAAGCCATCCCGCGCTTCAGAGACGCTGTGACCGAGATTTTCGAGCAAATCGGTCATCATCTGCCTTGTGTCGGGCGAATCTTCCACCACCAAAATTTTTGCCATGCGTTTCTATGCCTTGTGTGCCAATCAACTCTTGCTATAAGCATAGCCGATTTTGGTCAGTTTGTCTGTTAGCTATTCAAAGAAGTGAGAAGTTCTTCTGGCTGGGCGTGCCGCCTGTGTATTATGGGCAGGTGCGTTATACTCTCAACACCTTGTGGCGCATTGATGAATGTGTTTTTTGCTTAGCACAAAGAGAGTGACCCATGACCGAA
This sequence comes from Anaerolineae bacterium, assembly GCA_034432555.1. Taxonomy (GTDB): domain Bacteria; phylum Chloroflexota; class Anaerolineae; order Aggregatilineales; family UBA2796; genus CP2-2F. The sequence goes on along the minus strand of DAOUBW010000048.1, from coordinate 315,547 downwards.
TCTCGTGAAGTATACAGTGTGCAAGTGGCAGGGCTTTCCCGCGATCTGCCCTTATTTGAAGTGGCATCCGGCGTGCGGATTGCCATTGTGAACATTTTAGGCGATGTAGAGTTGGTCAAGCACGCCGCCCGCGAACTTGCCCTCAAACTGGCAGACCGCAATCCGGAAGTGTTGGTGACGGCTGAGGCGAAAAGCATCCCCCTGATTTATGAGCTTTCTGCCCTTATGGATTTGCCGTATGTAGTGCTGCGGAAGGCATACAAACCGTATATGGGCAACGCCCTTGAGTCGGAAACGCTCTCGATTACGACGGGCGCACCGCAAAAGCTCTACCTAGATGAAAAAGACATGCGGTTTTTGAATGGGCGGCAAGTTGCCGTGATTGATGACGTGATCAGCACGGGCAGCACCTTGCAGGGCATCCGCCTGATTGTGGAGAAAGCCGGCGGGCGCATTGTGGCACAGGCTGCCATCTTCACCGAAGGCGACCGTGCCAAATGGACAGATGTGATCGCGCTTGGGCATCTGCCCGTCTTTCTGAGCGAGAATAGCAAGCATGACTGAGCGCGCTGATTGGGCAGTTTTGGCGTGTTATGCACACCCGGATGATGAGCAAGGCATAACGGGCTTTTTGCGCCGCTGCGTTGAGCAGAACATTCGGGTAGGCATTCTGTGCGCTACACGCGGCGAAGTTGGGCAGATTGCGGACCCTGCGCTTGCCACACCAGAGACACTCGGCGCAGTCCGTGAGCGAGAGATGCGCCGCGCCGCCGACGTGATCGGCGTTCAGGATGTGTTCTTCCTTGATTACCGCGATTCGGGCATGGCAGGCACTGACGAAAACACCGACCCACGCGCCTTTGTGAACGCTGATCCGCAAGAGGCAGTGGGGCGCATTGTGCGCGTTATGCGTGCCTTCAAGCCAACCCTGATCATCACCTTTGACGAAAGTGGCGGCTATGGGCATCCTGACCATTTGGCGATCTGCCGCTGGGCAACGGAGGCATTTCACGCCGCTGCCGACCCAGAGCAATATCCGCGAGAGGGTGCAGCTTTTGCACCGTCACGGCTCTATTACGCTTCATTTGGGCGCAGCGTGATCAGGCAGTTTGCCGAGTTCTTGGCACAGAATAACATTCCGTCGCCGTTTCCCGGCGTGGATGTTGAACAGATGGGCTTGGCAGACGAACGTATTACACACACGATCTATGTGTCGGAGTACCTTGATCTGAAGCGGCGTTCGCTGGAAGAACACCGCACGCAGATGTTCCCGAACACGGCATTGAACGCCCTGCCCGCTGAAATGTGGAATGCCTTCCGCAGCGTGGAGCGCTTCGCGCTTGTGGCGGGCGTGCCGCTGCCAGAGGGCGCACCAGAAGACGATCTTTTCGCGGGCTTGTAGCTTACCCTTTAGGGCAAATTTGCCAATTCGCTGCGCGCTGCCTCACTACCTAAGTCGGCGGCGCGCTGAAAATCTTCACGGGCTGCTTCAGGGTTGCCGCCATCCTTAAACAACATCCCACGAAAGTAGAAGTAATCGGCACGTTCGGCGTTGATCTCAATAGCACGCGAATAATCGGCAAGGGCAATATCCAACAAGCCCTTCAGGTGATAAGCACGCGCGCGCCCAAAGAAGTATTCTGCCACATTGTCGGATAGCTCGATGGCGCGGGTGTGATCAGCAATCGCACGGTCTAGCTCATCGCTGGCGGCGTATGCCATGCCACGCCAATGGTAGTAATCAGGGCTGTTGGGATTCAGGCGGATTGCCTGTGTGTAGTCCGCAATAGCCGGCGCTTGCTCCTGCTTAAAAGCGTAGGCAGCACCACGCCAGAAGTAATAATCTGCCACATCCGGCGCCAGTTCGATAGCGCGGGAATAGTCCGCAAGGGCAGCCTCAATGTTATCCAGCCAAGAGTAAGCACGTCCGCGCCAATGCACATATTCTGCATTGTTAGCATCCAACGAAACGGCGGTATTGAAATCGGTAAGGGCAAGGGCGCTGTTCTGCTCAAAGTTCAGCACGCCACGCTGAAAGTAGGCATTGGCAAGCGCTGGATCGCGCTCAATGGCGGTTGTGAAATCGGCAAGTGCCTCAGCGCGCCTGCCGCGCCGGCTGTGTGCGATGCCACGTGCTAGAAAATCGGCAGCGCTCTCTGGCACTGTGGTGAAGATCGCATCCTGATCGGCAGCATCTTCGGGCAGATCGGCTTGGGTCGCGCTCACACTCAGCGCAGGATCGGGCGTGTTAGTAGCAGGTGCCTCAGCCGCTTGCTGGCAGCCTGTCACCAGCAGCAAGGCGATCAAAAGCGCGGCGAATGGGCGTGCGGTCACTTCAAATACTCCTGGGCAAGCAAAACGGCGCTGATAGTCTTGGCATCGGCAATTTCGCCGCTTTTGATGCGTGCCAGAATATCGGTCAGGGGCAGGGGCAGCACTTCCAAAAACTCGTCATCATCAGCATCAAGGCGAGAGGCGACCAGATCAGTAGCAAGATATAGGTGGATATATTCAGTGGTGTAGCCCGGCGCCACAAAGACGCCGCCGATCTTTTGAAGTTTGCCGGGACGGAAGCCGATTTCTTCTTGTAACTCGCGCACGGCGCATACATCGGGCGACTCGCCAACTTCCAATGTGCCGGCAGGGATTTCAAGCAGCGCACGCCCTGCCGCGTAGCGATATTGGCGCACCAACACCACACGCCCTGCCGAGTCAATCGGCACAATGGCAACCGCGCCGCCGTGCCGCACAATTTCGCGGCGTGTGGTGCTGCCGTTGGGCAGCATCACCGTGTCTACATAAAGGTGGACGACTTTCCCATCATAGATGAGTTGGCTGTGAAGCTGTCCTTCGGTCAGGCTGGCGTTTGGCTCGTCGATTTGGCTCATCGCTGTTCTTCATGCTCCGTGCAGGCGTGTTATCGGCATTTCGTTCTCGTAAGTCAAAAATGCGTTGCACACGGCGGCTCATTCGGCAAGCCGCCGTGTGAAGGTGCTGTGAGGTAGCGCACAAGCGCCCTGCCGAATCACGGAATGTATAGGCGCTGCCCGGTGTAGATCAAGTTTACATTCCGAATGCGGTTGATCTCGGCAAGGCGGTTGACCGTCGTGCCAAAGCGCAGCGAGAGGCGGAACAGGTTGTCACCCTTCTGCACAACATATTCACGCAAGCCGCCTACCACAGGCATTTCAGTGGGCGGGATGGCTGGCGGTGGCGGTGCAAACTCAATCGCGCAGTTCGGGATGAGCAAGCGCTGACCAATACTCAGCAAGTCCACGTTCACAATGCCGTTGGCACGTGCCAACGCACGGATCGTCGTACCGAAGCGCAGCGCAATGCGGATCAGGCGGTCGCCCGGCACCACGGTATAATAGCAGCGGTCATCCAGCACCCCACCTGCACCATCGCCTGCGCCTGCGATAGGCGTGCCAAAGGGCGGAATTGCCGTGACGGGGACGATAGGTGTCTCAAAGCCTGAGGGCGGCGGCAAGCCCGTGCCAAGCGCTGCACTGGTTGCAGTAGCGTTGGCAGCCGCGGTTGCCGTCACAATGCCGATAATCTCAGTTGCCTGTGCATCTAGGGTTGCCTGCATTTCGCTGGTCGGGAAGACTTGCGCCACTTGGGTGGGCTCTGGCTGCGCGGTTGGGATAAAGAGCGTTGCCGAAGGCGTGGGTGTGGGCGTTTCCGTCAGCACCAACGGCAGGCTAAAGGGTGTTTCCGTCGGTGTGGCAGGCTCCAGGGTTGGAATAAAGAGCGTTGGCAGTTCGGTAGGCGTTTCCGTTGGTGTGGCGGAAGGCGTATCGGTAAAGGTTGCTGTAGGTGTGGGTGTTTCAGTGGGCGACGGTGTGAAGGTCGCTACGAAAAACACATCAGTTGGGACGGGTGTTTCGCTAGGCGTCAACGTAAAGGTTGGTTGTTGTGGCAGGGTTGCCGTCGGCGGGAACAACTCAGAGGTGGCAGGCGGCGGCTCAACGGTTTCTGTTGGCACGATTGCAACTACCGTCTCCTCAGTCGGGACGAAAACAGGATTAGAAATATTGCTAACCGCCGTCGGTTGCAGTGCAGTCCCGATGGGCTGAAAACAGCCGCTCAGGGTAAGCGAAAGCAATGCCAACAAGGCGGCGAATCCCACGTATTGGAACGCATGTTGCCGCATAAGTGCCTCCTGTGCGCGTGCGCTAGTCATGCTCGGCACGGCGCACTTTCGAAGCGTGCCGAGCGTATCACAGCCGCTTTAAGTCTAGCACTGCTTAGCAAAGTGGGCAACTAGGGTGTGGGAAGTTAACCCTCTCTGAGGAGAGACAACGGGAAATCACTGTAGGAATGCTATCACCACACAATTCCTACACCTTTCCGAAGTTGACCCTTGCACGCCACACAACTTTCGGCTATAGTTATCGGCGTTGCTCAAGCAACAAGGGCTCGTGGTGTAGTGGTTAACACGCCGGCCTGTCAAGCCGGAGATCGCGGGTTCGAGACCCGTCGGGCCCGAACAGCAGCGCGCAGCAATCTAAATTAGACTGCTGCGCGTTGTGTTTTAGATCGCCGCTACACGCCGTCCACCAAAGATTTGTAGGGCAACCACCACGCCAATCCCAGCCGCGGCAAGCCCTGCTGCCAGTGCGACCGTTGCCACGTCTGGGTAGCGCACCACGATGCCGATCAGCGCCCAAATCACCACCAGCGCATAGGCAACATCACGCCGCCGCACAACCATCAGCACTGTAATCAGCACCGCCACCGCCACCATGATCGCTGCCCACAGCTCACCACCGATGCCAAAGCCTGTCCAGCCGCTGTCAAAGAGCGTGTAGGCGATATTAGCAACGGTTGCCACTGTGATCCAGCCCAGATAGATGCTGAAGGGAATGTGTGCTGCCCAGCGCATCTGTGCGGAAACCTGCTGGCTGCCAATCTCCTGAATGAGATATATCCTAAGCAGCGATCCTAGCAAAACCAACATGGCAAGCGTGCTAAGGGCAAACTGTTCGTTCAGGAACAGCACCAACCACACCATGTTCGCAAGGCAGCTCAGCACGAACAGCCAGCCAACCTGCACCATGCGCGGATTGAAGCGCCCGCTTGTGCTGTGGTAGACCACAAATGCGCCAATGCCGATATAAATAACGCCCCAAATGGCAAACACATAGCCCGCAGGCAAGAAGTAGATCGGGTAGCGCTCGCCTAGCTCTGCCACTGTGCGCGGAAAAAGCGTTAGGTTGAAGGCTGCCGCGCCCTGCGAGAGGAAGTTCATAAGCAAGGTGGCGAGGAACGCCACAATCACGGCGATATGCCGCAGGCTAAAGGCTGTTGTTTTCATAATGCACGCCTTTCAATACAACATAGTACGATTGTAGCATAGATTGCTGTGGTACACCTGTGCGGAAAGGGCAGTAAAGGTGTTCAAAGTCCCGCCCTGCGTGTGGAGCGGGACTTTGAGTGAGGTAAATGTTGCGGTCGCTCCCTCAGCCTGCAAGCAAAGAAAGGAGAGCGGACAATTTCATCACAAGCCTAAGGGTTGAACGAAACAGTCACAGTGATTTCATCATCGGTAACGCTGACGCTCTCAACGGTGTAGCGCCTGCGCACCTTGCTATCAATATAGCGCTTCACGGCGTCTTCAATAGCACGCTTGGCAGTGCTGTTCAGCGTGGTAAGTTGCGCTGCTGTCAGGGGCGTGCCGCCCACAGTGGCGCTGGTCGCCTTCCATGTTAGCCGTCCGTTGCTGAGGACGGGTTGCCACGTCGAAACAGTATCCAGAGTCAGGCGGCTATAAACGACTTTCGCCTTCACCACCACTTGATCAGTCTGCAAATCTACATTGACGTTACTCACCATGCGGCGCACACTGGCAGGCAACCGATAGGCATTGATGTCTTTCTCGGTGATGGTGTAGGTGACGCGGCTCTGAGCGTTGGCGGGCGCAGGCAACGCGAGGATAAGCAGGGCGGCGATGAGGGTAAGCGCAGTCATTAAGCGAAGGAAACGGGTCATTTCCAAAACTCCTTACACAAGCCTACGTGAAACAGGGCGGAATAATCTTTCCGCCCTGCGCGATAGGAAAGCTATTCAGGCAGCGTCAGCACAGCACGCGACACCTGATAGTTACCGTTCAGAGCAATGCTGATCGAGCTGCTGCTGAGCAGCGGCGCAAACAACTGCCCAAAGAAGCGCGCCTGGCGGAACTGGCTGAGTTCCTCACGCGGATCGGGTGTGGCAGGCGCTTGCGGCGTGCCGCTTAGATCACCGATGATGCGCGAGAACGTGCGCGCCGTCATGATGTTTTGCAGCGCGATGAACTCTGCCGCAAAGTTGATAGTATCCGTCCCCATATACCAAACTTGACCGGCATTGGGCAGGGCATACTTCATCGCTTCCTCGTAGCCGGGTGTGGCAGTCAAGCCTGCCGTGCCGCTTGTGATGTGATCAGCAGCCGCCTTGGTGGCGAGGTAGAAGACAGAGTCGTTCGCGCCAAGCACCAACTCAATCGGCGTGCTGAGGTTCGGCGCGCTCAGAGAGATGGTTAGGGCGTTATCGGTCTTGGTGAAGGTTACATCGGGCGTGTTTTGCAGCGCACGTTCTAGCACCGTGCTAAGTGAACTGACGACCTTGGCAGCCTTGGCAGCGTCCGTTGCTTCAATGATTAAGCCGAAATCGTAGCCGACGAACGGCACGGAAGCATTCGGATCAATGGCGAGTTCCAGCAGCGAGTTGGTCTGTGGCGTGTAGGCAACGAACAGGGCGAAATCGCCCGTCATCCAGCTCAGGATGTCCTCATTGAGGTCAAGGGCGGTGAGTGCCTGCACAGCGCCTTCAATCTGACGCAAGCCGCGTTCAAGGTCTTCCGCGCCAAGCCCCTGACTCTCCATGCTTAAGCGCACGGCAGACAGCACTAACTCATACAGCCCTTTCAGGTTTTTGGTCTGGATGGAGAGGATTGTATCGGTGGGCATATAGGCGGCAAAAGCTGGGTTGATGGGCGAAGTGAGGTCAATATCGCCATAGAGTGCCTCAACAGTGTTGGGTGCGGCAAAATCTAGCACCAAAGAACGTCCATCAAGGATGGTGGCACCCAACGCCATTGGGATGAACGAGGCTTCCAACAAACTGCGTTGGGAAGGCGGCAGCATCATCTCCATCATCTGGCGCAAGTTAGCAAAGTTGAGGTAGGCGAGGATGTTGTAGCCCTCAGCGGGCAGCGCGCCAATGGTAGCCGTGAAGTCCGTGTTGCTGTTCAGCTTGGCATCACGGGTGAGCGTGCTGCTAACGCCGGTTGCGGTGCCGAGCAGCAGCAGCTCATCGCTGATGCTAACCAGCAAAGGTGATCCATCCGTGAATTCGTAGTTGGTGGCAGCATCGCTGCTAACCTTGTTATAGACACTGGCAGACACCAAGCGCTCAAAGAGTGTCTCGACTTCACTGCGGTTAGTAATTTGAAGCACAAACACAAGTTCGGTGTCGTTGTCGTTGGTGCGGTCTGTATCGAGCAGTTTGTCCAGCGAGCCGATTGCAAAAGCGCCGTTATCACCCAGCCACGAACGGATCGCAGTTTGGAAATCGCCACCAAGTGGCTGCGCGGCTTGGTCAAGCAATTGCATCAGCGAGATCGAAGGCGCCATGCCTTGTGGCAGTTTTGCCAAAATCTTTTGCAGCACACCGTCTAAGGCTTGGATGTAGCCATCATCGGTGCGGAAAGCAACAAAAACAGTGGCATTATTCGGCATAAGCGCCGCTAATGTATCTACATCTGCCTGTGAAAGCAGGGCTGCTGTGTTCGGCGCATGGTCTGCCGCAATATTAGCAGAGGGCGCTGCCAAGCCAACAGCGAGCGCGGCAATCAGCAAGGATGCCCAGAGAAGCTTCGTCAAGCGAATCATACACACCTCGAAATTCGTGTATATTACGTCCATTGGTCATTATACGCCTAAGGTGTGTTAAGGGTTGCAAATAATGTAAAAATTTTTACAGCCTGAAAGATCGATTCGGCGCATGGCGTCTATAACAGCACATCAGCAGCGTGTGGAATCACCTTTCAGTGTACAATTGCGTATATAGGTTATCGCACAGTGCTAAGCAGAGAAGGCAGTGAGGGTAGCAGGGCTATGGTAGATTTACTTGGCACGCGGCTGAACCGCTATGAAATCCGTGAGCGTGTTGGCAAGGGCGGCATGGCGGCAGTCTATAAGGCGTGGGATACCAACCTGGAGCGTTGGGTTGCCGTCAAGGTGCTGCATACCTACCTCTCGGATGATAAAGACTTTAAGCAGCGCTTTGAGCGTGAGGCAAAACTGATTGCCAGTTTAAACCATCCCAATATTGTGCAGGTCTACGATTTTGATGCGGTAGTGCGTGATGGTGAGACAGTCTACTACATGGTGATGACCTATGTGGAAGGGCAGACGCTGCGCCAACTCATGGAGAGCCGCCGTGGGCGTGGCGAACGCCTGAGCCTTGCCGAGATCGGTGCAGTCATGCGCGGTGTGGGCAGCGGGCTTGCCTACGCGCATAAACGCGGTATGGTGCATCGGGATGTAACACCGGGCAATATTTTATTCAACGCTGAAGGGCAGCCCGTGCTGGCAGATTTTGGCATCGCACGCCTTGTCGAAGGGTCACGCATCACGCGCAGCGGCACCACCAGCGGCACGCCGATCTATATGTCGCCCGAACAAAGCATAGGCAGCGAGAGCGATCACCGCGCCGACATTTACTCGCTCGGCGTCATTTTGTTCGAGTTACTGAGCGGCAAAGCGCCCTACGATGGGGATAGCACCGTTGCGATCCTGATGAAGCACGTTAATGATCCGATCCCAACCGTGACTGATCTTGTGCCGAGCCTGCCTGCCGATGCAGATTCTGTGATCGCCCGTGCGCTTGCCAAAGATGCCGATGAACGCTATCAGAGCGTGGAAGCCTTCTTACACGATGTTGAGACGCGCCTTCTTGGTAAAGAGGTCAGCCTGCTGAGCGCCTCGACCGTCATTATAGATGCTGCCAAGCCGCGCAGTGGCAATACCACCCGAATGCCACTCCAAACCGAGCTGATGCCAAACCTGCCTGCTCAACCAACCCGCTTTGGCTCACCACCGATGCTTGTGCTGCTCTTTGCGCTTGCCGTGCTGATTCTGATCCTGCTGCCGAGCCGTTTGCTTCCGCTTGTGCTGCCACCTGAGCCAACACTCCCCTTGGTGGTACCGCCCATCACCACCAAACCCTTTGCGCCTTCCATGACACGCGGACCGATTGAGTTTGTAGAGACTTTTGAGGGTGAACGCGACTACGCCTGGGACATCACCACTAACAACCCTGATATTTACCGCAACGTTGAACGCCGCGTTGAGACGATCATTGAGAATGGGCAAAGCACCCGTACTGAGAAAGGCATCTACCGCATTCGGCATACCTTGCGTGCGACGGCGCTCACCAGCCTCTTTGATCCCGAAGGGCATAGCTTTTCCACGCAATATATCTACGAAGCTGACCTAACGCTCTCTACCGAAGGGCAGCGTGAGAGCGCCGCTGGCATTGTCTTTCGCTATCGCAACGATGATCAATACTACGTTTTTGCGGTCAATGGTGCAGGGCAAGTCAGCCTGTGGGTGCGCGCTGACGGCGAATGGACAGAACTACGCGGCATGGACGAAAAGTGGACGACTGTTGAAGCGGCAAAGCCTGCCGGTCAGATGAATCGCCTGCGTTTGGTAGATAATCGGCGCACGCTGCAAGGCTACATCAACGATGTGCTTGTGATTGAAGTAAGCGTAGAGCCGAAATGGGAAAGCGGCGCCATTGGCATTTACCTTGCCACCACGCAATCGCGGGTGCCGAATCCGCTGGCAGAGGTGATCGTCGAGCGTTTCAGCGCCCAAGAACTGCGCCGTCCAACGGCAACACCCACACCAACTGCCACTGCTTTCAACAGTTGACCTTAGGGCGTTCACGGGACGGGACTCCATACCATCCTATATTAGTTAACCTCACTGCCCTAATTAAACGGGCATAAATCCTCATAAGTGTAAGTGCGCGCTGTGCCGTAGCTGTTCAGTGCCGCCAAAGTCTCTGGGCGCGCCTGTGCAAGGCTGCGTGCAGCGGCACAGGCACGCGCGCGGTCACGGGTGCGGTTGAGCGTCTCCAGAAACGTGCGCCCGATCAGCGCATAGCCTTCGGCAGGCGTGGCGGGCGGGTTTTCGGCGATGAGCGACTCAAGTGCCAGATCGGCATTGCGGCGCTGCCCAGCGGCAAGGTTGGCGTATGCCTTGCGAAGGGTAGCATAGGCGCGCAGCATGGCGGACTCGTTCGGCGGCGACCACGACAGCAGGACGGGATCATCGCGCACGCGATCATAAAGGCGGATTGCATCGCGCCAGTTTTCCGCCGCGAAGAGCTGATCGGCATCATGCAGCGCGTGAATACGATAGGCGGCAGGCTCAAGCGTGATCAGTGCCTCTCGATAGACGCTGCCATCCCAATCCCAATAAACAACCGAACGGCGCGGCGGCACGCCGCCAAAATCTAGCGGTGGATTGTAGGTGACTGCCAACTCAAGGAGTCCATCGCCATCAGGATCGCCGATTCCGATACGCGCATCGGTCGCATCAATTGGCACACTGTTCAGTGGGCGGAACTGCCCTAGCGTGGCGCTCCACGAGAGAATTTGGGCGCGTGTGGCGCAGCCTGCCGCCGTACAGACGCGCTGGCTGTACACCAACTCGGCGCGGGTGTCCCCGTTCATATCACCAACGCGGTGCAGCACAGGCAGCAGGCTCTCTGGGCTGTAGATGGTGCTGTAAAGTAGCCGATAGCCACGCTGCGCGCAGCCATAGACCAGCAGCATTCCGGGTGAGGGTGCGCCTGCCTGATAGCGGACGGGATCATAGGCGGTGATGACAATTTCGGGTGTGCCGTCGCCGGTTAGATCGGTATCGGTCTGGACAATGGCAGCCTCTCGCACAGCGCCCCATGCCCGCAGCGCCGCCTCTAGGACTGTGGTTGCGCCGCCGGCTGAGAGGTACAAGCTGATCACCTCTGGATATTGGCTGAAGCTGCTAGGCGGTGGCGGTGGTGGCGGATTGCCCGATGGCGGGCAATCGCCGGGCAGAAACTGCGGCGGCGCAAAGGGCGCAAGGGCGGCTGCCGTCGCGGCGCTGATGGTGGCGGAAAGCGCAGTCGCTGTGGCGGCCGGCGCAACGATTTGCCCAATGGCAGGCGCGGAATCAACGGGCGGCAGGCTTGTGCCATTGGCGGGCGTGCCCAGCGGCACGGAAATACGCCCGCCAGGCGTGGCAGTGGCAAAGGGTGGCAGTGTAGGAGTCGGGCGCGAAGGGCGCTGCCCGATCAGGTCGCTAATGCCGCTGCACGCTGCACTTAGCGCCATAAGGCACAGCATTGCCAACGTTCGCCAAGGGCGGGTAGAAAAAACAGGCATCATATCACTCCGCGCACAAGCATAGCGCTGAATGGCGCTTTGTGCCATGCCTCACTCGCAGCGCGTCCAGGTGGAGAGCAACCCGACCTTGATCGCAGTGAAATCGTGCAGCAAGTTGCCATCAGTGCTTAGGACGCGCAGCCGCTGCCGCGCTGAGCCGCCTGTGTTAGTCAGCGGTGAGGTCAGCAGTGCCACCCGCTCATTATCCGGTGACCACAGCGCCATTGTAGAGCGCCGTTCGTCCTCATCAATCATGGCGGCACGTTCGCCATCACCCACCGCGATTTGCAAGTATTCGCGCCCTAAGCCGTCGGTAGACATGATGATCGCCGCCTGCCCATCTGCCGCGCTGAACAGGATCGGCGGATTGCTGCCGCGCCCTGAGAGCAGCCGATAGCGATAGGCGCGTTCACCATGCGGCGTGTAGCCATCGAGGTAGGTTTGCCCATCTTGGGCGCGCCACCACAGCGTTAGCCAGCCAGTGGCAGGCTCTTGGCGCAACATTTCGTAAAGGCGCTCAGCGCGGATCAACGTCTGTTGTGCGCCGCTGATCAAGTCCACATGCCCGATCAGGAAAGCGCCGTCTTCTTGGGCAACATAGCTGAGTGTTTGCGCGCCGCGCAACCACAGCACTTCTTGGAATTGCTGATGCGTTGTGAGTTGCTTGTGCTTGCCGCTTGCCACATCCAGCACCTCCAGCGCCATGCGCGCACCAACCTGACGCACCAGCGCAACTTGCCCGCGCTGATAGCTTTCATAAGCGGCGGTGACTGCGCCTCGAATCGGCGTTATTTGGCGATCTGCCAGCCTGTAGCGGATCAATTCGCCTGTGCCATCTCGATTGCGCTGCACAAAGGCAGCCGACTCACCATCAGCCGCCCAGTAGAAGGCGCGCAAGCCATCGCGCAGCATAAGGTCGCCGCCAGTCGTCACGCCGCCGATGGTGTGGTGCGTCTCGCCTGCCACTGTATACACGCTGAAATGCCAATAGGGCGGATCAAAGTGGTAGATGCCCGCTGCCTCGCCAGTCGGTGACCAATTAAAGCGCCAGTCAATGTGCGGCGGCAAGGTCTCGCGGCGCTCAATGCCGCCTTCTGCCGAGATGATATACAGATTTGGCACGCCGCTTGAATCCGCGACGATGGCAGCCGCACGCCCAACCTTTGGCGCAACGGCAAAAGCGATGTAAGGTGGCGAACCGCGCACCACACCGATTGTATAGCTGTGGATGGCATCTTCACGCGGCGCCCAAAAGTGCAACGTCAGGCGGAACAAGTTATCTTGCGTGCTGAACAGCAAATAGCGCCCGTCTTCTGCCCAGCCGTGAAAGTGCAAATAATCACCGACCACCACCTGTTCGGCAATCAGCGTGCCGTCAGGCGTGTTGGCAGCCGCTTTAATCACCCCGCTACGGACGAGCCACACATAGCCGAGTAGATCGCTGTTTGGCGACCAGCCCATACCGATAACGGGCGTGCTAAGCTGTAAGCGCTGCGCGCTCGTGCGCGGCGGCTGCGAACGCCAGCACGTCATCAAATCGTTGCAGAAGGAAGGCGCATTCTGGCTGGGCGGCAGATCATTGGGCTGCACATAGAGGCTGTAGCGTCCGGTGTATGCCTGATTGACGTAGGCGATGTATGCGCCATCGGGCGAGACTGCACCGCGCCGAATATCCAACGGCGAGCCAGTCACCCGCCGATCATGCACATAAACGCCGCTGCTCAAGTCCATCACCCAGTGTTGGCGCGCGTTGTAGTAGAAGCGCAAGCAGGCATACTCACGCTGTGTGGCACGCGCCACACTAACCGTCAGCCCAACCAACAACGCGATTAAGCTGCTTAATAAAATAATCCGCTTGAAAAGGCGGTTTGGCATACCGTTTTTAGCCCATGCACTAATCACCAACTGTTTGAATGCGCCGACGCGCCAAGATCAGACGCGGCAGTTGCAAGACCTCTTCCGTCCGCAGCAGCACCATCATGCCCACATACACCACGCCGCCGATCCCGATCTGGGCGGCGGCTTGCACCAACAGCACCAACCGCCGATCAAAGGGCAGCGCCACCGACTCGATGATCGGCGCAGCCGCCAACATGGCGGCAACCATCACCGCTGAGCCGATGCACGCCTTGAGGATGCTCCTCAGCAGCGCGCCCTCATCTATGCCTTGCCAGCGCCGCCGCAGCACCACCACCAAAATCGAGACTTGCACACCAACCGCGATGCTATTTGCCAACGCCAAGCCCGCCGTCCGCAGTGGCTGCGTCAGGATGAGTGCCAAGATCAGGAACAGGACTGTTTCAATGGCTGCCGAGATTAAGGGCGTGATCATGTCCCTATCGGCGTAGAAGCTGCGCGCCACGATCTCTAGCGCGCTCCACGTCAGGATGCCCAGCGCGAACATCTGCAAAACCGCAAAAACACGGTCTGCGCTGGCAGGATCAAAGGCGCCGCCCTCCAAAATTGCCACCAACGGACGCCCTGCCACGACCATCATCAGCGCTGCTGGGATAGAAGCGATCAGCACAAAGCGCAGCGCGCCCGACATAGCAGCCCGCTTCCCGTTCAAATCGCCATTGGCACTCAGCGCCGCAAGTGTTGGGAAGATGACAATGCCCATCGCGGTGCCGATCAGCGTTTGCGGAAGCTGCATTAGCGTCCAACCACGGTTGAAGGCAGACACCGAGCCCGTGCCAAGCGTCGAGGCGATGTTATAAGCGATCAGCAGGTCGACATTGGCAAGCGCCAAGCCAAGCGCACGCGGAATCATCAGGCGAATAACCTCGCGCAGTTCGGCGTTGCGCCAATTCAGGTAGGGCAGCCAGCGCGCCCGCACGCGGATAAGCGCCGGAATTTGGATGCCCAAATGCAGCCCTGCGCCGATCACCGCACCGATTGCCGCACCATAAATACCAAAGTAGCGTGCAAGGAAAGCCACACCAAGCAGATTACCCATATCGTACATGATCGGCGCAAGGGCAGGCGCCACGAAATGCTGGTGTGTGTGCAGAATGCCGCTGCACAAGCCACTCACCGAAAAGATCATCAAGCTGAGCAGTAAAATCCGCATCAGGTTGGCAGTTTGCATCACCAAGTCAGGGCGCGCTATGTAGAGGAACAACTCGCCGCTGAGCGGATCATTCAGGGCTTGACTTGGTGCAAAAGGTGCGGCAAAGCCGGGCGCGATCAAGCTGCTGATGAGCTGCGGCGCAAAAATAAAGACCACAGTGCTGAGCAAAAGCGCCGCCAAAAAGATCGTGTTCAGCACATTGGCAGCCAATTTCCACGCCTGTTCACGGTTGCCACGCGCCAACATGCCGCTAAAAATTGGGATGAAGGCGAAGGCAAGCGCGCCACCGCCAATCAGGTTGTAGAGCTGTTCAGGCAGTTGGTTGGCAGCTGCGAAGGTGTCCCAATCCACGCCGACGCCAAAGCGATCCAAGCCGATCCACTTCTCAGAGAGGCTAAAGAGCTTGCCAAAGGCGAGAATGCTTATCACGATGACGGCGGAACGTGCAATCTTGCCCGCGGATGGCGTGCGGGCGTCCTCGGTGGTCATAGGGCGATCCTGTTCAGGTACGAGTTGCCTACTACCATACCGCATCATTGGTCAGCTTCACAAGCGACGCTTGCCCAACGCTTAGCAGGTGCTGCCGTGCTGTGCTGATTTGGTTCCACGCGGCAGTTTGACATTCCCACTGAACTTGTGTAAGATTTGCTCATCAGCATCTCTCTAATCCTTGCCATAGCAAGTGAAAGATTGATACCGACATGATTCAGCAGGCTTGCTTGTGTCTGAAGCAGGGGCGTAAGGCTTTGCTTCAAGGCACGCTGAACTGAGCGTTTTCCCTAGCCATTTACGCTAGGCAGCGCACACCGACCGACATTTGAAGCGCCGAACGTCCCTGAATAAGCGCCCGCAGGCGGGCAGCTTATTTAGCATTCCTAAAGGACGTGCGGTGTTTTTTTATGTCTATGGGCTTGGTGTGCGCTTTTTGTTTGTCCGACGCACACACAAAAGATGAGAAAAGACGGAGAGGGATTCCGAATGGCTGTGCAGGCATTTCCACAGATTGGCACACACACCACCAACCTTGAGTCGTTGATTGGCAATACACCACTGCTGCACTTGCGGCACATTACGGCACACTTGCCACAAAACATCGGCATTTATGCTAAAGCAGAATGGACGAATCCGGGCGGCAGTGTGAAAGATCGTGCCGCCTTAAACATCATCCGCACCGCAGAGCATGAAGGCAAGCTGCGGCGTGGCATGACGTTGGTAGACAGCACCAGCGGCAACACCGGCATCGCCTATGCCATGCTGGGCGCGCTGCGCGGCATTCATGTGAAGCTCTTTGTACCCGCCAACGCCAGCCCAGAGCGCCTTGCCATCCTGAACGCTTACGGCGCAGAGCTGGTGCTGACCGATCCGCTGGAAGGCTCTGATGGTGCCATCCGTGCTGTACGCGAGTTGGTTGCCCGTGAGCCTGACCGTTACTTTTACGGCGATCAGTACAACAATCCCGCCAATTGGCAGGCACACTACCACAGCACCGGCGTCGAAATTTGGGAGCAGACCGGCGGCAGCGTCACGCACTTCATCGCCGGGCTAGGCACAACAGGCACCTTTATGGGGACGAGCCGCCGCCTGAAAGATTTCAACCAAGCGGTGCAGGTCATCGCCGTGCAGCCTGACTCGCCTTTTCACGGGCTGGAAGGCTTAAAACACATGGAGACCGCCATCCAGCCGGGCATTTACGAGCCAGCCATCGCAGATCGGCAGCTTGGCATCAGCACCGATGAAACCTATGGGATGGCGCGCCGCTTGGCAAAAGAAGAAGGTGTGTTGGTGGGCATCAGTGCCGCGGCGGCTGTCGTTGGCGCGCTGCAAATAGCAGAGGAATTGGCTGCCCGCGAAGAATCAGGCGTGATCGTCACCATCTTCCCCGATTCTGCCTACAAATATCTCTCGCACGCGCCGTGGCGCTAGTGGGTAAAACAATGCGGGCGCCTCTGCAAAGAGCCGCCCGCATTATGTGAGCGTTTTGACCTAGCGCATTAGCGTCCGGTGATGAACTTCACGCAGACTGTTGGGATATAGCCCGTGCGCGGACCTGCCACATGCACCTCTGTCCATTCGTTGTAGAATGTGCTGATCTGGGCTGGCACAGACTTGGGATTGGCAAACCACGTCTGCCCGTTCTTCAGCTTTGCCGAAGTTGGGAAGTCGGGGTTGGGCACTTGGAAGACGGTCACATCGCAGGTGATCTCTGCCAACGCGAAGCCCGACGGCACAGGGAAGCCTTCAAAGCCGCAATTCTTGGAGATCTTAGCGAAGACAGCAATGAGCGGATTGAATTGCCATGTATCGGCATAGATGAGCGTGCCATCCTCCACCTGTGGGAAGTTGATGGAGAGCGTCAGGTTGCCGTTGGCATCCACCGGCTGGGACGGCAACAACTGAATGAAGCCCGTCTCGACAATGGAGACAAACAGATCATAGCGTGCGCCAGCCGGGGCTCCTGTGATGCGTAAGATGACAGTGGAGCAGGTGACGCTGAAATTCGCCTGCGCGGCGGCGGCAGCAGGCTTGACATCCATCGCACCCGCAAAAGTCAGGATGAAAGCAAAAACAACTAACATTGACAAACTACGCTTAAGGTTCTTCATGAAAAATTCCCCCTGATACGGCGCTAATCGCCTAAACGCATTACTTATTATGCGACGCAATGTTAGCGTGTGTCAAGCAATTGTTTATGAAAAATTGTAAAGAATCTGTAACTAAACTATCTATCTGTGCCTATAAATGGCGCAGGCGTTGTGAATTTTGTAAATAAAATAGCTGTGAGAGTGGTTTGTTTGACCTTACAAATAAGAGGATATTTCCAAACTTGAGCAGCACGCTATGGCGTTTTTGCCTTTAGGTAGCGCTATGCACGCCCCAATATGGTGATTTCGAGAGGGCTTCCCTCTCAAACTTACCCTTTATTGTTTTTTAAAACGACTTCTAAAGAATCTGATAATCAGTTTGTGCAGATTCACAAACTAACTTTTGCCCGTTCAGCTTTGCTCGTCGGCTGTCGGCTGTGCCGATTCGAGCGCCACCAACCCGCGATCCGCTCTCAGGTGCAGCCAGTCGCCTGTTTGGATGTGCCGTGTGGCAGCACGGACGTTGGTCACGGCAGGCAGCCCGATCTCGCGCAAGATGATCGAACCGTGCGAGAGATCGCCGCCGGTTTCCACCACCACGCCTTGCACATGGGCAAACGTCGGAATCCAGCCCGCGTCCACTGAGCGCGCCACAAGGATCACTGGTGACTCAAGCGGTGGCAGCGCCTGAGCAGGCTCTTGCAGCACCCACGCCCGCCCAGAAACTTCGCCCGCCGTTAGGCTGATGCCGCGCAAGTGCGGCGTCCGCGCCTCAGGCGGCAGATCGCGCTCCAGATCGTCGAAGCGGTGCAGTAAGTCCGGGACGGGCAGCATTTTTAGGCGTGCGATCTCGGCAATGCGTTCGGCAAAAAAGACTGTGTCAGGTTGCCAGCCCTGATCAAGCTGCACAACTTCCTCAATAGTCAGTTCCCAGATCGACTCGCCGTTGGGCAGTTGTCCGCGTTCGGCGGCAGTCTCAGCAAGGTGCAGCAAGGTGGCGCGCAGCCTATCAAAGGCAGTCATAGTGTGGTAGCGCAGCAGTTCGCGGGCGCGCACTGTGCGGTTTGCCTGCCACGCCAGCGGCAGCGTCAGAATGCCCTTCACGCTGCGGCGCGGCGGTTGGGCGCGTGTCGGCGGCGCAAGGATCATGCTGAACAGCGGCGCAGGCTGCTCGTGAAAGCGCGGGCGCGAAAGATCGCTCTCGTAGATGCCGCGCTGCCCGTGCTTAGCGATGTATGCCTGCCACGCCGTGCGAAACTGATCATCGTCGGGCAGCTCACCGCGCTGGAGCGCCTCACGTACAGCACTATTTTGCGCTGCCCTTTCGCGCAGCGGCACTAGATCAGTGTAGAGTTCGGTAGCGATGCTGCGGCTGCGCGCACTGTGTTCTGCCAAGACGCCTAGCCGCCGCATGATCAGCATGGGCAGGCTGATGGCTGCCGTCAGCGAGAACATGCCTGTGACCAGCCGCGTGTAGATATCTTGCGCGACACGAAGTGTCTGTTCAAAGGTATCCAACGGCTGGGCGCTCTGCTTAAGCATGGTCTGCCATGTGCGGCGGGCAGCGCGCACCGCGAAAAGCTGCGCCATGCCTAAGCGCAGCAGCGGGATGATCTTCCGCAGCATTTGGCGCAGGTTGGCGGGATAATCGCCCTCCGTCTCACCACCGATGGAATCGGTCACCAGTTTGGAAGGCAAACCGAACGTCCGCATCATCTCGACCATCAGCGAGAGGTTGATGTACGGGCGTCCATTAAAGACCTCGATAAACGGGCGGTTTTCGGGCAAGTCGCGGTCAAAGCGGCGGTAGTAGGCAAAGAGGCGATCCGCGCAAGCGGCAACAAGGCTGGTCATGAAGATGGAGGGCAGCGGCGGCAAAATCTCTTTGTGGTTGGCGATGGTAAACGCCTCGTTACGGCGCGTTGGGCGCGTAATTGGGCGAATCTGGATCAGCCAGCAGGTCGTGCCGTCGTCTGCCCATTCAATATCCCAATCGCGCCCGCTGCCCTTGTGGCTAAAGATGCGCCGCACATCGCGCAGCAGCACCTGTAAACGCGCTGCCCAAGCTGGCAGATGGCTGTCAGGCTTTTCACCGTGCCGCAGTTTGGGCAAACTGAGCGATTCGCCTTCCACGGCACCACTCACCAGCTTGTCCGCCAAGCCTTCAGTGAAGTTGACCAGATCATCGGCGTGCGCGTGTTCGGTGAAGGCAACGCCACTATGTGTGGCGTTCACCATTCGCAGCAGCAGCACATCACGGCGCAGTTCGCCGTGCTTTTCCGCGTAGCGCTCCGCCGATTCCCAGACGGCGCACAGCGCCTCAGCAAGCTGAGCAGGGTCGCGGGCATCTACATGCAGCCGAGAGGTGAAATAGCCTGCCATGCTCTCAGTCGCGCCATCCTCTGCCGAAAAAGCAGAGCGCACCGCAAACGGACCCGGCAGTTCCCACTCAAAATTTGGGAAGCCGATGGAGAAGATCAGGCGGGATGGATCGGGCGCGCTGACCGTGCCGCTATCGCTAAGGCGGACCAAACCGCTGCCAAGCGCACGCCGCCACGCCTCGTCCACCAGCACGATGCCAGGCGGCACAGGCAGCCCATAGCGTCGCGCCACATCCAGCAGTGCCGCTTTTGCGCCAATCCCATATTTTGCCGCGTTGCCATAGCCAAGCGGCAGCCACAGACGTTCTTTTTTGCCTGTCAGTTTGCCGTAGTAGCTCACACTCATCCTAATCGGCTGCTCCTCTTGCTAATTATTGTGCGTCTACCTACTAAAACGCCCAAAGGTAGGCAGAGATAGTACGCCCTACATCGATCAGCCCTTCGCCGTTGGTGGCGTCGTAGGGCAGCGGCTCAGATTCGGTCAGGGCAAGGCGGAAGGTATCGGCGCGGTATGGCTCGCTGAGCGTAAGCACCCCGCGCCACACTGACTCGGTATGTTCCGTCTCGGCTGCCACAAAAGCGGCTGGTTCCCACGCCAGATCGCCTGTCATATCTGTCCGTTTACGCTCGATGCGTGCTTCGATGCGGCGGCGCGGCGTCTCTGCGTTTGGACGGTAGCTGATGCCTTCAAGGGCAAGGGCGATGTGCTGCTTATCAGCGTTGAAGGTCAGTTGCAACGTTCGATCCGGCGGCAGTTGGGCAAAATCGCTCAGGACGACGGGCGAAAGGTACGCGTCTGCAATGCTGTTCGGTTGGTAGCGCGCCAACGCCAAACGCACAAATGGGAAGTAGGCAGCGCCGACGTTCAGCATCACATCGGCATACCACAGGCTGCGCTCTGCATCATAGCTGACGGGATAAGGCGCGACGCCGATCAGGTTGGATTGATCGGCAACTTCTGCCAACGTTACACCAAAATGCGGCGCAGCGTTCAAGAAGTTCTCAGCACTGGGCATCGCAACAGGTGCGCTGCCCTCCCAGAACGGATCGCTGCCCCACTGCGTCAGATAGGCGCGCATAGCAGCGGGCGTTTCGGCAAAGGGCGCACGGCGGAAGACCACGCCGAGCATCTCGCCCGCGCCGCTGCTGAACCATGGGCGCTTCAGGTAAATGCGTAGGCTGCCGCCTTGTCGCATCAAGGCTACCTGTGCGCTGCCATCGGCGTTTGGCACATGCTTGGCAGCTTGCCAGCCAAAACTCGGCACGATGTAAGCAATTTGCGGCGGTAATGGGCGGGCGCTGTTCAGAATGGCGATGCGCTTCTCGCCAACGCCGTGTTTGCGTTCTTCGGCGGTTGGGCGCACCGTTTCAAGCGTGGCATCCTCCGTAAAGAGCGCGGGATCAAAGTAGGCGTTGAATTTCGTTGCAGCAATGGGCGTATAGGTCACTTCGCGGTACTTGGTATCGCCAAAGTGCTGTAACACATCGCTGAAGCTGAACGAGTCTTGATCGGTGCTGTCCGTGCTGATGGGCAGCGCACCAAAAAGCGCACTGTGCGGCTGGGCAGCATCGAAAGGCTGGGCAGGATCGTCGTGTGGGTCAGTCCATGTGGCGAGCAGATCGAGCTTGCCTGTGCTGGCAGCGTGCAGCGTAGCAGTGCCGCTTAAGCGCACTGCCGTATCGCCATAGGTTCGCGTTGCGCTCAGCGCTGTGATGTGTGGCGCGGCAAGCGGCTGGGCAGCAGCATGGATGAGCGTTAGGCTGCGGAATGGTGTTAGGAGCGGAGTCGGATCGGCTGTTTCGTTCAGCCAAGCGCGCAAGCCGTGCGCTTGAAGGTCTGCTTCATCGGCATAGGTGGCATAGCGCACCTGCCGCACTTCCGAAGGGCGAAGCTGCACCGTGAGCAGGGCGGAGGCGTTCGGAATACGCACGCCGTACTGCGGTGGCTGCGGAGTCTCGTGCGCGCCGATGGCGACAAGGCGCAGGCGGAACGGCAACAAATCAGGATAGCTGCCTTCAAATGGCACGCGGAACGGCTCACCTTCTGGCAGGCCGGGCAAGCCATAGAAAACGACGCCGCGCCCTAGCGCGTCGGGCAGATAAAACGGCGTGAAATCCAGTTCGGGCATTAGCCAGAAGCCTTCTTCTTGGCGTAGTCCGTAGAGGGCGACATTCCGTCCAAGCGCATCGGGCTGATAGAACGGCATGAAGTCTACTTCAGACATCAACAAAGCAGCCTCTGAAGGTTTTTCGCCAACCACTTTGAGCGTTCGTCCGCGTAGCGCTCGCACTTCTTCGGATGGTTTGCCGTCGAACGCGCCATACCATTCAGCGTAAATTGGATCAAGCGGTGGTGGCGCAAAATGGCGTTCGCTGCGTGCCGTATCGTGATCGCTGCCCGCGCCACTGCGGACGACTAACGTCTCCAACGATTCGCCATAGGCAGGCACGCTGCGCGGCAGCACAATTGGTGGTGCAATCGGCTCGTGGCGCTGAAAGGTGATCGGGACGCTGCATTCCGCCTGTGTCTGCTGAAAATCGGCAGTGTTGGGCATAAAAACGCTGTTGCCTGCTAAATCCACAGCGCGCAGCCGCAGCCGATAGCTTCTGCCGAAGCGCAAGCGCGGTAAGGTGCGCGGCGCAGCGCTAAAATGCGCCTCTATGCCGAAGGGCGTCAACCAATCGCCAGGTGTTGCGTCAGATTCAGTGTCGGTTGCCTTGCTTGGGCGCGGCGCGCTCAGACTCCAGCCATCCCAGACCAGCAGCATTTCATCGGCAACCAGCCCTTTGCCATCTGCCGCCTCACGCAGGCTGACTTGGGCAAAGCCTTCACTGATTTGTTCATCGGTCACGCGGATTTTTGCGCCACTGGTGCCGATGAAATCGAAAGCACTACGCCGCTGATGTGTGCTGTGCCAGCGCTTGGAAACTGAATCCCACACATCAAGGCGAAAGCCGCGCAACAAATCCTCAGCGTAGAGTGCAGCCTTTGGTGTGCTATCTGCCTGCAAGGCGCTGTTAAGCGCCTCAGCATGGCGAGCGCGGGCTTGCAGTTGTTCGGGCAGATCGCGCTGAAGGACTGCCAAACCGACCGTCCGCAGTGGCGGCAACGTGCTGCTGTGCAGGGCGTGCAGTGCCGCACCGACCACATCCACCTGCTGCACGGCAAAGCGCGCCGAGTCGTCAAGGCGGAACAGCCCTTCTCGCAGATAAGACTCAGGGCGCGGCGCCGCCATAAAGCGTGTCTCGCTCAGGATGTAATGCGTGCGCGGGCTGTAGAGGTGCGTGTTGGCAAGTTTTGGCGTCCAATGTGCCAAGACCTGCACACTTACGCCTTCTTGGGCAGCCGCTGCACGTGGAATCTCGGCAGTCAGCGGCACTTCCAGATCAACAACCAAGCCGAGTGCGCGCAGCAGTTCAGGGAAATTACCAAGCAGGGCAAGCACTTGATGAAAGTCTAGGAGTGTTGCCAGATCAGCTTTGGCGGGCGTGCTTTCGGCAGCCAGTGCCGCCTGTAATTTACCAAACGCACCTTCCGCGTCGTGATCGACAGCCCGCCCGCCCTGTTGGAAGGCTTGGCGCAGCACAGCGCCTAGTGCGCTGATCGGCAGCCGCTCAACAGGCATGTTGGCAACCGATTCCGCCTCAAACTGATAGGGTGCAACAGTGGGAAAATCTTCCACATAGGGCGGCTGCTTGAACAGCACTTGCCACATATCAGCGCGCAAGGCATCTGTATTTGCCCGTTTCAGGTTGCCGAAGGTAGCACCGTTCTCGAACTGGACGGTAAAAGTCATGCTTTCCACTTGGGCGGGAAAATCCCAAAAATCGGGAAACTGCTCTAGCGAGAGCGTCCGCACCGCACTATTTTGCGTCCACAGGCGCGCCGCAATATAAACCGAAAGGCGCAATTTATCCGCCGCGATGCCATTGGGCAAGGCGGTAAAAATCAAAGTTTGTGCGTTCATACGCGGTTAAGCCTCCGTTGTGGCGTCATCATCAGCAAAGGCGGCTGCATAGGCAGACCAATCTTCGTCATTTGGATAGGCGCTGCTCAGCGCACGGTGCAGCGGCAAGCGCACGCCGCGCTCAAAGAAGGCAAGCGTCGGGTTTAGGCGCAAGGTCGCCGCACCCAGCGGCTTGCTGGCAGCCGCATAGTAGCCCATTGGCAAGGTGAAGGTTGTGCTGAGCCGCATAATGCCAAGCGCGCTCAACATGCCATAGCCGCGCACAACACCGAAAAATGTGGCAGGCGCGCCGCGCTGATAGCTGAGGTATGTGCCGCCGTAGGCGCTGCTCGTGGCGATTGTTTCACCCAGATCGAACGTCATGGGCGCGTTAAACGTGGCAGCGGCTTCTGCGCTGCGAACACCATCGGTATCCATCTGGGTGTGGCTGTAATCACCGCCTGTCGGCGTGCCAACCGTCACGCTCAGCGAGAGCGGCGCGCCATCCATCGGCAGGCGCAAAGCGGTGCGCATGGGCAGCGCGTGCGTGCGGCTGAGACCAAGCAGCAGGCTAGGCAACGCCTGTGTGTAGTCTATCTCTAAGTGGTCTGCCGTGTAGGTTTGCTTACCAAAGCGGCTGAAGCCTTCAGGAATCAAGGCGCTGAGGGCAGGTTGCAACAGCATGAGGGCGCCGCGCAGTTGGGCATGTTCAAGGTGGATGTCTGCACGGTATGCCACACCGCCGCGCTCCGCGGCTGCCACGCGCTTAAACGCCAGCGCCAGCAGGTTGTCAGGCGTCAACAGGCGGAACGCCTCTAAGGCGGCGCGGACGCGGTAGGCATCGCCGTGATCTAGGGCAAGGTGAAAGCTGCCTTTTTCGGCGGGCATGAAAAAGCCCGTCTCGCGCAGGTGATCCCGTTCAACATGCCAACGATAGCGAGCGCCGTGTGTGTTTGCTGCTAAAACTGGGACAGCGGCGGTATTCAAGGCTTGGTCGGCGGCAATGGTACTGATAAGTGCCTTTATCGGAATGTTTCCCAAGATCGTCGCGTTTTCGAGCAGTTGGGTTGGTAAAAACAAGCCATCGCGCACGTTCGTCAGGTTGCCCACTGCGCCGTAGCGCCGCGAGATGCCTTCCACTGCCATAGTAAGCGTTGCGATGCCGCCAAGCTGGCTTAGTGCAAAACGGATTGAAAGTGGTGTTGCCAGCCGCGCAAAAACCTCACCGCTATTCCCGAACTGATCAGGATCAGGCTGTGTGGTGTAACTTTCTTCCCAGACAAGGCGCTGTGGTTCGGAATCCGCCACGCCGAAAGCACTCAAAGCAGGCAGCGTAACGCTTGCTGATAACATCGTTGGTTGGAAATAAGGCGCTTCAAGGGCAAAGGCTGCGCCAAGCGTTAGGGTGTGTGCATAGAGTGTGGTATCCCCTTCGGTGCGGCTTGGTGCAAAGGCAATCGGCTGTGCATGGAGCGCCAAAGGCTGCGCCGCTTTGTTATATGCTTCAATCACACGCTTGATGCCCGTCAGCGTGCCACTGGACGGATCGGCGAGTGCCTCTGCCACAAAGACCAGCGGCGCGCTAAAGCGGATGGTGCGATCTGCGTGATCAACCGCCTCTAACTGAAAGTGATAATCAGTAAGGTCGCCTTCAGCGGGCAGCTTGATCCAGAAGGCACGCTCGCCCTGATCGGCAAGGCGCGCCGTCTCGTAATCGCGTGGGTCGGCAAAGTCGGGCGTATAGGACGTGACGATGCGGATTGTCTTGAAGGGCAAGTCGCGCCGATTGAAGGTGAGTTCGGGCTGCTGCACGGCGATATAACGCCCTTCAACCAATGCAGCGCCCTGATCGGTGAAGCGGCGCTGCGTGCCTTCCACTAAGACCGCGGCATGACCGAAGGGCAGCAGATAGCCGCGCTCGCCGCCAATTTGTGCAGTGGTGCGCCCTTGAGCGCCGTGCGCTGCCCAGCCGGCTGGGCTTAAACCGAGCCGCGCTGCGTTCGATGGGGCAAACGTTAGGGCGAAGGTTGCGCCGAGTGGACTGAGCGTCAGCGCCTCAACGCTGAGCGTCGGATTTTCAACGCCGGGTGGTACGCTGCGTTGATCAGCTGTTTGGCGTGCAATCACGGCGCGTTGCTTGCCCGCCTCGCTCTGTGGTGCTGCCAAATCGGGCGACCAAACGGCACGCGCTGCCATGTGAGCAAAATGCATATGCCAAACCGGCGTGCGTCCCGTGGCGCGGTCGGGCTGCGGTAAGGCGATCTCAGTGAAGGCTGCCCCCGCCGCAGGCGAAAGCACCAAGCGGTAGGGCGCTTCAATGGCAGTGAAAATCCCTTCTTCCACCTCCAAATGAATCCGATCTCGCCGTGCAGCGTGTCCGAGTGGCGCAGCAAGCCCTGCCGAAACAATGAGGTGCGCCTGCCCGCACGCCTCTAGCAAGCGCGCTAATGTGTATTCCAAGGGCAGCGACTCAGACCTCAGTTGGTAAGCCAGCACACTCGGTTTGGCAAGCCGTTTGGCGTCTTGCTCACCTATGCTTTGGGCGGGCAAGTAGAGTACGATGTAGGAGGGTGCCTCACGCAGTGCCACCAAACGCGGCAGGGCGGTCAGATTACCCTTGATCAGGCGCAGATTGGCAAAGCCAAACGTTGCCACAAACAGATCATCAGGGCGCAGCACGTTCACAGTGAAATCAAGCTGAATAGGCTCAGCCGTTGGCAGCGTGTTGGGCGCGGCAAGGCGCTGTACAAGCGCTGCCAGCGCATTCATGGCGCGGTTGGCAGCCGCCTGCAACCCTTTTAGGGGCGTTGAAAAATAGCTCATGCGTCGCAATTACCTCAGCATTCCAATCAGCCCTGATCTTATCCGTTCCTGCCCTGTGCGACAACCTATTACCGCCTTTGTTCATACAGGCGCGCCAAAGCACAGCCCTACAGGAATTTGTAGCAAGTAGCTGTAGTCCTGCGAAGCAATTATGGGCAGTGTGTGGGTGATGCCATAGGGGAGAATGCAACAGGGGCAGTGCATTCTGCCCCTGTCCTTAACTCAATGGGGTGCGGAGGGAGAGGGATTCGAACCCCCGGTGACGTCTAGCGCCACAACGCTTTTCAAGAGCGCCGCAATCAACCACTCTGCCATCCCTCCAAGCGGGCATTGTCTGACCTTTAGTGTAGCACAAGGGCAGAGGGCAGTCAATGTTAGGCGGCTGAATCTAGACAATCACCAGCGGTTTACCATAAGCAGCCCGAAAAATATCGGCGTGCAACTGTGCCGACCACACGGCAACGGACGTATCTTCCTCGCTGATCGTCTCCAGCAGATAGCCCTCCTCATGCGGCTGAAGCTGCACATCGCGCACCGCCCCATCACGGCTGCGGTCAAGCTGCTCAGCAAGGCGCAGTAGGGCAGTCATCCGCAGCAGGCGCGCCTCATCGCCCGTCTGCAAAACGGCGCCGATCTCACCGCTATTCGGCACACCCTTGCGGTGATACTTGGCAGCCAACGCGATGAGCGCCAATTCGCGGTGCGTGAAGCCGGGCAAGCCGCTGTTGAGGATCAGATAATAGCTGTGGCGGTGATGATCGTTATAGTCAATGTTCATGCCAATATCATGCAACATACAGGCTGCCCACAGCAGTTCGCGCTCAATCGGCTCAAAGCGGGTGGGATCAGCCTCAAGCACAGCGAGCTGATCAAACAGGCTGAGCGAAAGGTGCGCCACATGCTGCGCGTGGCGCTCTTGAAAGTTATAGAGGTGCGCCACATTGATCACGCTTGCCTCACGCACATTCCCAAACATTGGCGGATTGTGCGGTGTGCCGTTGCCATTGAAAAAGCGTTCGTAGAACAAGCCTTCGCGCACACCCTGACTGCACACAATCAACGACTCAGCATCGGCATGGCGCAGGCATTCTTCCACCACGATTGCCGCCGCCAAGGCAATATCCGCCCGATCAGGCTTCATGCCGTTCAGCCGCGCACGCTCAGGAACACTCATGCCTTCTAGCTGTTTGGCAATTTTCCGCACATCAGCGGCGGGCAAGTTGTAACCGTGCAGTTCATCCAATGCGTAGTTGCGTTGCTTCTGCGCGATGCGCGCCAAGTTCCGCAGCGAGCCGCCCTGACCAACAATCTGCATTTCGCTCTTGAACTTGAACCACTTTAAGGGTGCTAGTTGCTCTCGAATATGTTTCCGCAAGGCGGCAACTTGCTCTTTAGTGGGCGGTGCGCTGGGCAGCCAATCCTCTGTGGTACGGACTGCGCCAAGCGTCAGCGAGAGTGCCTCACGCGGCTGCCGCCCTTCCACGCGGGTGATCTCAAGGCTGCCGCCACCCAGATCAATCACAAAACCATCGCTTAAGGTCGTGCTGTTCACAGCAGCAAGGTAGCCGTAGTAGGCTTCTTCCTCACCGCTCAGCAAACGCACCGTGATGCCTGTCTCACGTTGAATGCGGCTGAGGAACTCGGTGCGGTTGGTCGCCTCGCGCACGGCGCTGGTTGCCACTGCTACAATATCCTCAATCCCAAGCGCCTTGCAGAAGGACGCATAGAGGTGCATGACATCAACGGCGTGCGCCATTGCTTCGCGGCTGAGTTTGCCCGTCGCACCGACGCCCTGCACAAGGCGGACTGTCTCGCGCACTTCATCCGTCAGTTGAAAGTGATAGCCGCGTAAATAGGTCATCACAATTAGGCGGAAACTGTTCGAGCCAACGTCAATGATAGCGGTCTTTTGCAAATTGCTTTGGGCGGTTTGTGGGCGGGTGGTCAGTGATTTGAGCATAAGTGCGGGTCTACCTTTATGGGTGGTTAAGGGTTCACGGCGCGGAGTGCCTCTTTGATGTGATCGCGCAAGAGCGCGATCAGGGCGGCGTGTGCGCCTTCGGCACGATCCGGCGCAAGGATGACATCATGATGAAAGCCGCCGGCAGCGCGTTCAAGCAACCACAAGTCAGCACCTATCCATGGGATGTTCGGTGTGTCGTCCAGCTTATCAAAGTTGAGCTGGCGCACGCCGTGCATGAAGGCACTGTACCGTTCAGCGGGAATCTCATGCTTCAGTTGCAAAGGTGACTCAGCCGCACGGCGGTAAATGGTGGTCATCTGCGCTGCTTCCTGACCGCGCAGCCTGATCCACGTAGAAATCTGATCCGGTGCGCGCCCGTCGTGGTGCTGAATGGTGAGCCGCCAGCCTTCTACGACATTCGGCGAACGCACCACCACTTCCAATTCCGGCACTTCCAAGCGTAGCGCAATGAGGCGCAGCGGCGCGGATTGGTGGCGCATCACCGAATTGGGCATGAAGTCTACACCTCTAAGATGATCTTGCCGAACACATCACCTTGCGCCAGCCGTTCGTGCGCCTGACGGGCTTCTGCCAACGGATAGCGCGCACTGATCAGCGGCGTCAGCTTGCCTTCAAACATCAGGCGCATCACCTGCACAAAATCAGCGTGATTTGCCATCGTGCTGCCGATAATACTGATATGCTTGGCGAAAAGGTAGCGCAGATCGATCTCAGAATCATACCCGCTGGTGTTGCCGACAATCAGGATTTTGCCGCCACGCTTGACGGCACGGATGCTGCCGTTGATGGTCGCTTTGCCAACGTTATCCACCACAATATCCACGCCCCGTCGCTCGGTGCGCTGAAAGATGGCGCGTATCCAGTCCTCAGTGCTGCGGTCAATGGCAGCATCAGCGCCGAGTGCCAGCGCTTGGGCAGCTTTTTCGGGGGTGCTGGCAACCACATAGACGGCTGCGCCTGCCAGCTTGGCAATTTGGATGCTAGCGGAGTTCACGCCGCCGCCAGCGCCCACGATCAGGACGCTCTCGCCCGCCCGTAAGCCGCCGCGCCGAATCAGGCTGTGCCACGCCGTCAGATAGACCAGTGCGGCTGCCGCTGCCTGCTCATAGCTGACGTGATCAGGCAGTTTCAAGGCATTGCGCGCAGGCACCACCACATACTCGGCATACGTGCCGTGCATATCCTCACCCAGAATGCCGAACTTTGGGCAGAGGTTATCTTGCCCGCTCAGGCACAGATCGCAGCGCCCGCAGCCAATGCCCGGATTCAGCACCACGCGGTCACCAACTGCCAAGCCTTCCACACCTTCACCGAGCGCGTCAATCTCACCAGCAGCATCTGCGCCCAAAATATGCGGCAGGGGCAGCTTAATGCCCGCCCACCCATCGCGTACCCACAGATCAAGACGGTTGAGGGCAGCCGCACGCACGCGCACGCGCACCTCACCGATGGCGGGCTGCGGCGTGGGAAAATCGTCTACATAGCGCAGTTTTTCCGCGCCGCCATGTTCAGCAATCAGGATGGCACGCATAGTGAGCTACTTGGATGCTTTCACACTCTTAATCTTAAAGACCAGCACGCCGGAGGGTGTGTTGACCTGCACTTTTTCGCCTGCTTTACGCCCTAGCAGCGCCTGCCCAAGCGGGCTCTCGTTGGAAATTTTGCCCTCACGTGGGTTTGCCTCTGCCGCACCGACGATGATGAACGTCTCAGGCGCTTCGCCTTCCTCTTGCACGGTTACTTCCGAGCCAAGATTGACGACTTTTGCCGATTTTTTGTCAATATCACTAATAATGACAGCGCTTCGCAGCATGTCCTCAAGATAGTTGATGCGCCCTTCCAAGAAGGCCTGCTGCTCTTTAGCATCCTGATAATCAGCATTTTCCGAGAGATCACCTTGCGAGATCGCCTCTTTCAGTTTGGCGGCAAGCTCAGGGCGTTTGACGGTCTTTAATTCTTCCAACTCGCGCCGAAGCTCCGCCGCACCTTCTTCGGTAAGGTATTTCACATCCGACATCCTAAAAAGCCTCACTTCGTTTTGGCTGCGCCCACACTAGGGCAACACACAGATTTTTCACAATGGGTGGTATGCGGCACCTTTTGGAGGGTGCCACACATGGGATAATTATACCACAAGGCAACTGCCCAAAGGTTAGGGCTGAACGCACATATTCGGCAACACTTCTGCATCGGCGCACATTGCGATTCTGACTCAATGCGCTATGATTGTAGGCATGAATGCACCGCGCCCTAGAGAGATTCACCAGAGAAAACCATGCGCCGCTTTGTGCTTTTGATGCTGCTTGGCACGCTCGTTGGGCTTGGCATTGGGTTGACGCTTGGCTGGTTAGTGCTGCCCATTGCACCAAGCACTAGCCCACTGAGCGACCTTGCCCGCCGCCACAAAGAAGAGTACACGATCATGGTGGCGGCTGCCTTTCAGGTGGATAACGACCTGAACGCAGCCGTAGAGCGCTTGCGCCTGCTTGGTGTGGCGGATCCCTTCACCTATGTGCGCGACCTCACCGAGCGCTTCATTGTGCAGGCGGGCGTTACCCGTGAGGGCGACGTCCGCACCCTTGTGCAGCTTTCCTGCGCGATGGGACTTTGTACCACACCCATGCAGCCGTTTTTGCTGCCAAGCACGCGGTCAGGATCATAACCTTATGCGCCCGATACTCATTTTGTGGGCAATTCCGATCCTGATTGGCATTCTGATTGGTGCCTTGCTCGGCTTGCTCTACGCCCTGCGCGTTGATCCGCGTGTGACGACAGATGTCAACTTTGCTCAGCTTGCCGAGAGCGACAAGCGCAACGTGCTGATTTTGATCAGCCTTGCCTATGCCCGCGATCGGCGCATTGAGGTTGCCGCGCAGCGCCTGCTCGATCTGGATAAGGATTGGCAAGCCGTGGCAGATGCTGCTTGTGAATTTGCCCAGAGCGGCTATGCCAGCACCAATACAGGCTTGCTTGCCATCCGCAGCATGGTGGAATTGGCGGGCGCTCAGGGCTATAGCGGCTGCGCCTCTGCGCTGATCCCCGTCTTTTCACCGACGCCGCGCCCAAGCCCAACGCCTTTCCCAACAGCCACACCGACGCGCCCTGTCGTGCCGACCAAGACACCCACTGAATCGCCGCTTAGCACGCCCACCGCGCTTGCCCTGCTGACCACACCCACGCCGTCCGGCGATTTTATCGTGGCGAATATTGTGCCGTTTTGCGATCCGCGCTTGCCTTCCATCCTAGAGTTTTCCGTGCGGGATGTAAATGGCAGCGGCATTCCCGGCGTGGCGATTGAAGTGCGTTTCGGCACCACCCGCCAACGCCTGTTCACCGGCTTAAAGCCTGAGCGTGACGGCGGCTATGCCGATTTTGAGATGCAGCCCGATGAAATTTACCGCGCTGAACTGCCTTCCCTTAGCGAACCGACCCGCCCGCTGGAGGCAAGCGCCTGCACCGCCCAAAACGGAACGCGCACACGCACCAGCTATCGCATCATCTTCCAGCGCACCCGTCCCTAAACTGCCTGCGCTGAAAAGCGTAGGCTAAGCGTTGGCTTAGTGAGGCTTCTACACCTTAACAACTGCGCTATACTTGTCTTTGGCAATTGTTAAAGGTTGTTAAGGATGTCGGCTCATGTCTCGTAGATTTCGCATGGTGCTGTTGGCTGCCCTCGCCTTCGCTTGGCTCACACTAATAGCACTCTCGGCGGCGGCGCCCAATGCCGCCGCCCAAGGACTTGCCACCAACACACCGCGCTCAACACGCACGCTAACGCGAGGCGCGCCGCCAACTAATACGCCACGCCTTGTCCACACGCCCACACCTAGCTTTTCTAGCACGCCGACGCCCATCCCTGAGCCAACACTCGTCATTTTCGGCACCTATGTCACGCCGGTTGTCCTACCACCGACGGCTATTCCGTTGGCGGCACCCTTGCTCGAATATCCCGAAGGCGACGATATTCTCACCATCCTGCTGCTTGGCAGCGACACCACTGAGCGCAACCTAACCCAACGCACCGATGTGATGGTGGTGGTCGTCATCAACCGCACCGCAGGCAGCGTCAGTATGCTGCACTTGCCCCGCGATTTATACGTCTACGCGCCCAACGACACCATGCGGAAGCTGAACACGGTTGCCGATCAGGGCATCAAGATGTATGGTGCCGGCGGTAGCAGCCGTCTGATAAAAGAGACGCTGCAATACAACTTCGGCATCAAGGTGGATTTCTACGCACGGGTTGGCTTTACCGAATTTCAAGAGATCATCAAGGCTTTGGGCGGTTTGACGATCAGCGTGGATTGCGGCATTCAGGGTAACCGCCTTAAGTCACCTGATCTAGATATTTCTGATCCTGAGAACTATGAAGTCTATACCTTGAACATTGGGCGTCACACGCTTGATCCGTACATGGCGTTGTGGTATGTGCGCGCACGTGGCAGCAGCAGCGATATTGACCGCGGCAGGCGGCAGTTAGAAGTGCTAACCGCTATTTGGCGGCAAGCGCGCAGTGCAGGGCTGCTCACACAAGCGACCGTGCTTGTGCCAGAATTGCTCAAGATTGTGGAAACTGACATGAGCGCCGCCGATCTGCTTGGCTTGGTGCCATTGGCGCTTAGCCTAGAGCCAGCCAATGTCCAGCAAATCGTGCTGCAACAGAACGTTCACTTCAGGCAGTGGTATACTACAGATACAGGCACCTTTACATGGTTACCAAATGCCGAAGCCATGCGCGAGGCTGTTCAGAACCTTTTTACGCCGCCAACGCGCAACCGCCTCAGCGGTGAAAATCCGCGTGTGGCGGTGTCGGCTGCTAACGTACTGAGTGGTTATGATCAGGTAGCGGCAGATCGCTTGGCGGCGGAAGGCTTCCGTGTGATGATGCTCGGCACGGAAGGCGCAGTCAACCGCAGCTACACCGCCTTGTATGACTACACTGGCGGCGCGATGCCGCAAAGCCTAGAGATTATCCGCCGTGCGCTGCGGATTTCGGAGCAGCTTGTCATCTCGGAGCCGAATCCGAATGCGCCTTATGATTTCCGTGTGGATATAGGTCACGATTACTATCAATCCTGCCTGTATCGTCTGCCTGAGAGTGCACCTGCCGAAGGTGATGGGGAGTAACGCCAACCGATGACGCAGCCAACCAACGCAACCGCACCCAGCTATGATCAGACACGGCAGGCATGGCGGAGCATTTGGCAAGAGACGAATTTTGCCCGTGAACTGGCAACGTTAGATTATCCGCGTGCGCGTGAACTGCTCAATGCGTATCTGCCTTACCTCAACCGTGACGCGCCCGTCCTAGAAGCTGGCTGCGGACCTGGGCATGTTGTCTATTATTTACGGCAACGAGGGTATGCCGCCTTAGGGCTGGACTATGCGCCAGAGGCACTGCTACCAACCCTTGCCCATCTGCCCGATTTACCGCTGCATCTGGGCGATGTGCATCATTTGCCGTATGCTGCCAACACCTTTGGCGGCTACCTTTCCTTTGGTGTGGTTGAGCATTTTGAGCAAGGTCCAACGGATGCTCTGCGTGAGGCGTTCCGTGTGCTGCGGAAAGGTGGTGTGCTAGTGTTGACCACACCAACGCCAACCTTTGTGGATGGTTTGCGCGCCCTAGCCGATCACCTGATTCCAGCGCGTCGGGCGCGTCCGCCGCGTGCAGAATACTACGAGACTGCTTACACAGGCGCACAGCTCGCCGAATTCTGCCGTGCGGTCGGCTTCAATGTGCTAAAGGTTGTCCCTTACTCGCACAGCTTCACGTTTTATGGGTTGCATCAGGTCTTTCGTGGGAAGGGCTACTACCAAACGTCGGGCTTGGCAGAGCTTTTCGGAAAGTTGGGGCGGCGGATCGCACCACAGCGCACCGCCTTCGCCACGCTCGTGCTGGCGGAAAAGCCACGCATCTAGCCGTCAAAGCAGCAGGCGGGAAATTTCCCGCCTGTTCTTCTGCCATCTTTGCAATCCTAGCGCACAGTGCGCTTCCACTGGTCCTTGAACTGGACGTTGGTCAGATCAGTTGCCTCTAAAAAGTCTAGGAGCAGGCGGTTAAACTTCGCCGTGATCTCCAACATCGGGAAATGTCCGACGGTCGGCTCAATCAATGGTAGGAAATAGCCGTTCTGCTTGCCGCGATTAATGCGCTGGATCAGCATTTCGCTAGGCGGCGGCAGCAGCGTATCATCCTCGCCATGCAACAACAGCGTCGGCGTCATCAGGCGTTTCAGCTCAAGGGCAAGGTTCTGTGCGCTGAGCGATTGGGCGGTGCGGGTGAAGGCTGCCTCATCGGCTTTGGTCACTTCGGCACGCAGCATTTCGAGGTCGGGCATGTCGCGGGCGGCGTGTTTCACCAATAGGGCTGGCGGCTTACCCGCTGAAAGGGCAGCCAGAATGGCAGCAAAGCCTTGTGCAATAGGTGCTGGCGGCGGCTCGGCGGGCGTGCTCGGCACTGTGGCAATCGAGAGCGGCAACACCGGCGCGGCGGGTGGCTGTTGGGCTGCCCGAAACGGATTAGCGGCAAGTGTTTCGCTGGTGTGGCTGTATTGGACGCTGGGCGGCGGTGTGGCGGCAGGTGGTGGCGTGGGCGTAGCAGGCGCATTCGGAATGCTTGGCGCGTTTTGTGTATTCGGCGTGCTTGGCGTGTTTGGGGCGCTTGAGGCGGGCGTGCTTGGCAGGCTGGATGGACTGAGCGCGCTTGGTGGAGTTGGCACTGGATCAGCAGGTTTGGGCGGTGCGGTTGGGCGCGGCTGCATATTGGCGGGCAGTTCATCGCCCCAGCCGCCCATATCCACCAACGGAGGGCTGATCAGCAGCAGGCGGTGGGTATATTCGGGATATTGGCGGGCAAAGTTCAGGCAAACCGCCGCACCCAGCGAATGCCCAACCAAAACTGCCTTCCGAATGCCCATGCCTTCAAAGAACTTGAAGAGCATTGAAACCTGCTCTTTGATGGCATACTTGTTAGCGTCTTTGCCCGAATCACCAAAGCCCCAGAGATCAATCGCATAGGCGCGATATTTACCGCTGAGGTGCTGCATGGTTGGCACCCAATACCGCCACGAACCAAGCCACCCATGCACAAGGATGACTGGGCGTCCACGTCCGAGTGCTTCGTAGTGAACAAGATCGTTTTCGATGGTTATTGCGCTCATGGCAAGCCTTTTACATTCCGACGCGGGCGAACCTGGAAAGATTATACTGTATTCTACAGGATTTCACAGACAGATAGATGCTTACACTGCGCCATTCTAACCCTTTGTGAGAAAATCGCTATTTGACAGATGCCATAGCTGCCCTATACTTCTTTCAGAACGCAGCACACTTTGCTAACAAATGTCTACAAACGCATAGCTTTAGGATAAATTCTGTGGAAGCCACCAAACAGTCTGCCGCCAATGGCGCGCCTGCTGCGCCACGCGATATGCGCGCCATCGTGCGCCAACAAGAGGCTTTTGAAGAGTTGGGGGTGCCCTCTTCAATCGTCACCGATCTGATGTTCCGCATGATGTTTAACGAAGGCGATGTCAGCCTGCGCCGCTTTGTAGATGTGCTTCGCATCAACTTCAAAATTCTCGACCAAATCCTGCTGAAAATGCAGAAAGATCACTTGGTGGAGATTGCCCAAGCTGGCACGCTTGGACGCACCAGCTATACCTACCGCCTGACGGATGAAGGCATGGCACGTGCGCGGGATTCCCTAGAGCGCAGCCAATATGTCGGTCCTGTGCCGGTATCGGTGGATGTTTACAACGAGGCGATCCTGCTGCAAACGCGCAACCGCAAAAAAGTTGCGCCAGAGGAAGTGCAGCGCGCCATTGGTCACCTGATCCTGCCAGAAACCTTCCATCGCCGCATCGGACCTGCCATCAACGGCGGCACATCCCTGTTTCTGTATGGACCGCCCGGCAACGGCAAGACGACGGTGGCAGAGGCAATCGCCGGCGTGATTGCAGGCACCGATCCGATCTGGATGCCTTATGCAATCACCATTGGCGGGCAGATCATCAGCATTTACGACAGGCTCGTTCACAAACCATTCGAAATCACCAAAGAGGAACAGGACGAGCTGGGCGAATATGATCGGCGCTGGGGACTGTTCAAGCGCCCTTCGGTTATGGTGGGTGGCGAGCTGACGATGGAAGCCCTTGAACTGCGCTTTGATGAGGTTGCCAAGTTCTACGAGGCGCCGTTGCAATTGAAGGCGAACGGCGGCATGTTCCTGATTGACGACTTCGGTCGCCAACAGATGGCGCCGCAGCAATTACTGAACCGCTGGATTGTGCCGCTGGAATCGGGCGTAGACTTTTTGCGCCTTCGCACAGGGCAGAGCATTCAAATGCCTTTCCGCCAACTGATTGTGTTCAGCACCAACCTAGATCCCAATCAATTGGTAGATGGGGCGTTCTTGCGGCGCATTCAGATGAAGGTGCAGGTCGAAAGCCCTTCTTTGCAAATGTTCTCGCAAATCTTTGTGGCAAACTGCCAATCTATGGGCATTCCCTTTGACCCAGAAGCCCTCAAATACTTGGTCAACGAGTGGTACCGCAAGCCGAACCGCATTTTGCAGGCAGTCCACCCACGCGATCTTCTCAAGATTGTGAAGGCGCTCTGCGAGTATGAAGGGAAACCTATCGCCCTCAACAACACCCTGATTGACGAGGCGTGCCGCAGCTACTTTGTGTAGGCAGTACGGCGCTGACCATGCCCCCTTGCGACGGGCGCGATACACACGCATCGCGCCCGTTTAGTAGATAAACGGGATGAGTTTCTTCACGCGGCGGCGATATTCGGCGTAGTTCGGATATTGTGCTTGCAGCCAGAGTTCTTCCTGGGCAGCCTTGCGGTCAAAAAAGAAAATGAGCGCTAAGCTGACCAAGATCGCCAGTAGGCTGGTCTGCCACAGTGACCAACCGACCGCCGAGAGGATCACGCCGCAGTACATTGGGTGCCGCACGACTGCATAAATACCGCCTTGCGTTAGCGTGCCGTCAGCTTTAGGTCTAGGGAAGATCGTCAGGTTGCTGCCCAAATAAAGCGCCGCCACACCCACGATCAGCAAGCCCAACGCGCCGATTAGCAAACCGAGCAGGCGCGCCACATCAGCCAGCGGCGCTGCCCAGACCTCCCGTGCGCCAAAGGGCAGCAGCACGATTGCCGTCAGCAGTACAAGCTGCACCATCACCCACTCTTCGCCACGTTTAGAAGCCATCCCTCATCCTTTCCCTGCCGAGGAAAAGGCAGGAATAGGGGTTGGCTGCACTGCGGCACGCCCGACTATCATATTCCGACTGGTGTACGGGACTGAAAGCATCATTCCTCTATCACTGGGCGAATGCCTTTATAAACTGTCGGGCTGGAGAGCGTTCTTAAGATGAGCGCAGGCGAACGCCTTGGCAGAAAACGGCTTAATTCTTCGGGTGAAAGTGGCTTGTTGCCATTCGCCAAAAAGACGCGGAAAATCGCATCGACCAAGGGCGTGTGTTCATTCACGAACTGCGGATCAAGCACCGCTTGGGCAATGGCGTGTTGCAAGGCGTCCAACTGGCGCACTTCCGCAGTCTGCGGATCGATCCAATCAATCATCTCCTGCTCAGCACTGCTATCAAATTGCGTGCGCTTTTCCGGCGGCAGGTGGCTAATTAAATAGGCTTTGAGATCGCGGTTTTCACGCCGCCACCATTCGTAATCTATATGAAATTTTGTGTCGAGCGTCGGTCTTACGCGACTGCTCGGCGGACGGGATGTGCCTGTCAAAATAAGCCTCGTTTCTTAAGATGTGCAGCCTAAGCCTGTGCGCTGTTTGCCATGCGCCAGTAGCCACCACCGACCGACTCGAATTCCGAACGGGCGATCAGGGTAGCAAAGATCGGTGCAGGTGGGCAGCGGCGCATGATGTTCACGGCGCTGTAGAGCGTTTTCGCGTGGACAGTGTGCTGTGGCATGAGGCGCGCCAACTCCGGCAGCAGGTCGCTCAAAATATCGCTGAGCGAGCGGCGGCGGTTGCGCGTGGTTGCCCACACTTCATCAACACCGTCAATATCTTCTGCGCCTAAAATCATCAGTTCATCATATTCTGCGCCAATGGAGCGCTTGAAGTTTTCAAAGCGCAACCTGCCGGCATTTGGAATTGCCAAGCGAATATACTCAGTGCGCGGACGGTGCGCTTTGAAATCCAATACGAATTGCGAAGGTTTCTCAGTGGCGCGCAGCGTGATGTGCGTGCCGATGGGCAGTTTGTGGCGGCGGTAAAAATCGTTCAAGCCGCACAAATAGCGCCCCTCACGCATAACCCAAGCGCTGAACGGTTCGTTGGTCTGCCCATCAATCAGGGTGATGAGTAAGCGCTGCGCTTCGGTGGCAGGCGGCAGCATTGCTTCTACATAGGCATTCATGGGCAGCGTTCCCATCCGCCGATGTGGGTAGATCAAGCGGATCAGCGTCTCATTTGGCGGTCTTTCGGGTAGGGGAATATCGGAAAACTCATCGGCAAGCTCTGCCTCAAGCTCGCGCAGTTCAGGCGTCAGCAGACGCTCATCATAAGGCACGGGTTGGTATTCAAGGCGCGGCGGAATCTGCGTTACATCGGCTGGCTCTAGGCGGCGCAAAAACCAGCGCACATCACCATCGGCACCTACATTATCAAACCGATCATCTTGACTGAGTGCCACATTCAGCGAAAAAGCACGTAAGGGCAACGGCAGTTCAGGTGCAAAATCCAGATCGGGCAGCAAGTCCTCTGCGGAAGCAGGTCCGCCTTCCCGCAAATCCAGCACTGCCTCAGCAAGGTGCAGATGTGCGACATTCGCCGTTGCCAAAAGCGTCCGCACAAACCAAAAACCGCCCATAAAAACGGCGTCTTCTTCGTCCACAAGGCGCGCTTCCAACGCCTCGATAATTGCCTCCCCATGCTGGGCAAAGATCGTTTTCGCGCTGGGCTGCACACTGTTCAGCAGCGCATTTAGATCATGGGTCATGTCGTTGAGTGGGTGCGGCGTGCTCAAATCAGCAGCAAATGCACGGCGTTTCTGATCAGAAAACACCACTTCGATCACGCTGAAGTCACCATAATCAGGGTTGCGCCCTTCGCGCTGCGCCACCACCTTACCGCTGGCAAAGTTGAGGGCGGGGAAGATCAAATCCTGACCGATCTCATAGTGTTGGGCGGGCTGAAACAGGGTGCTGTTTGCTAACTGCTTGCGGAGCTGATCCAATTCGGCAGCAAGACGCAGTTCGATGAAGCGCAATGCCACCTCTTGGGTGGTAAGCGGTTGCTCAGTTTCCAAGAAGTGGGCAAAAAGCGCCTCAACATCAGCGCGGGTAACTTTGAGATTGGTTGTCCAGTATGCAGCGGTTTGTGTTTGCGGTTGCAGCACGCGATCAAGCCTCCAGCGGGATAGTCAGCGAAGCAAGGCTCGCCTATTTACGCTCAAATTATAGTCGGCAGTGGCATGGGATGCAAAAGACAATCTGCACAGGCGCGGCAGCAAAAAAGGCAGACGTGGGATGCCTGCCTGAGTGTGTCGGGGTGCCCGGATTTGAACCGGGGACCTCTTCGTCCCGAACGAAGCGCGCTACCAGGCTGCGCTACACCCCGAACTGCTAAAGGGCAGTATAGCACAGCGCAGGGCGGCACACAAGATCGAATGTTGGGTAGGATGTTCTGAAATGTATGGCGATAGCCGTTTGCAACAGGGATACACGCTCTCCTAGCGGCGCAAACCGATCCCTACCCTTTACCACTTCCTCGCGCTGCCTGAACTACACGCCGACAGCAAAATACGGTATAGTTAGGATAGTTTCGAGACGAACTCGCAGGAGATAATGACCGCATGGCAACCAATTCGCGCACATGGTTTTACACCGAGCCGGAGCGCCGTCCCTACTACATTGAGGAGCGTGTGAACCACACCCTTTGGACGATGCGCTTCAGCAACATCTATATGGACTGCACCAGTGCAGAACCGCCCTTCCGTATGGAAGGCAAGTGGAACGACATCGCGCTCACGATGGAGTGGATTCCGAACCGCTACTTGCGCCTGACCGCCTCTGAGGAAAACAAGACGTTGGTCGCCGGCTTTTCGCAAATGTTGCAAATGCCGCCGTTGTTCAGCTACGTTGACGAAAACGGCGTTTTTGTGGTGGAGTGGTGGCGTAGTGAGGAAGGGCAGCAGCGCTATCAGGCAGTGCAAGGACAGCCCGGCTACACACACCTAAAGACGTATAAGAAGTAATCCAATGTCTCAGCCAAGGCGCATTTTCAACGTTGACTTGGCGCAAGATATGCGCGCTATCGTGGCGATGGCGGATGCCCTGACGCCTTACGTCTACGAGTCGGAACTCTACGGCATGTTGAGCGATCCAAGCCTGCCACGCCTGACAGTTGGCGGCTTGCTGATGCGCCTTGCGCGCCTAAGCCTGCTCAGCGACCAACTCTCGCCCTCGCAGCAGGTGACCTTGGCAGCCGTGCAGCGCAAACTCGCTGAAGTGCAGCAGGCATGGGCAGTTCACTATGAGGGGAAAGTGCTGCATGAGCTGAAGGCACGCATGACTGCCCTTGAGCATTTCACCCACGAGTGCGCCGAAAATCTGCGCGCCTGTGCGGATAACTACCCTTCCGCCATGGAAAAGCGCGTGATCGTTGAGCATCTGCGCGACGCAGCGGTTGAACTGGATGTGCTGAACGATGAGCTGAAGGGGAAACTGACCGCGCTTGATAACGCCCTCAGCCGTTGTGTGGAAAAAGCGCCTTTCTGCTGGAGTGACAACGTTCAGGCGGCTTACCCACAACCAAAGTTCTGGTTTCTTTACATGGCAGCCCGCAAGCCACCTACCAAGAAGTGACTTGACGTGGCAGCGCCTGTGGGCGGGATTTCTCCCGCCCTGCTGCGAATGATTCAATGCTCAGTCAGGTATGAATCGTGACGCAGGCGCTCGTTTAGGTCGCCTTCCAAGCGGCGCAGACTCAAGCCCAAGCGCCGTGAGTGTCCATCTATGTTCAGCACCCGCGCTCGCACCCGTTCGCCTTCGCGCACCACATTGCGCGGATGCAAAAAGTTGCCCTCTGCCAGCTCTGAGACGTGAATCAGCCCTTCTAAGCCTTCTTCCACCCGCGCAAAGGCGCCGAAATCCACGACGTTGGTGATGACGCCCTCAATGATCTGCCCAACCTGATAGCGCTGGGCGACCGTTACCCATGGATCCGGCAGTAAGCGCTTTAAGCTGAGCGCGACCCGCCCCTGATCACGATGGACATCCATAACATAGACAGTGACCGTTTCGCCACGTGCCAGAATATCCCGCGGATGCCCAACTCTGCCCCAGCTCAGCTCGCTGATGTGAATTAGCCCTTCGACACCGCCCAGATCAACGAATGCGCCGAAATCGCATAGGTTGGTCACGCGCCCTTCGCATGTATCGCCACGCCGCAGCGTATCAAGGATGTTGGCACGTGCGCCAGCGCGCACTTGTGCCGCCCGTTCGCTCAGGATGAGCCGATTTTGTTCATAATCCAGCTCGATCACGCGCAGCGTCAGAATTTGCCCAACGCGCAGGGCAAGCTCATTACGGCGTGCTGAGCCTTCCCCAACCGCGGGAAAATCTACCAACTGGCTGGCTGGCACAAAGCCGCGCAGCGAATTCCACTCTACCAGCAAGCCGCCGCGGTTATAGCCAATGACGGTCAGCGCCACCGCCTGATCGTCAAGATAGGCACGCTCCACAACCTGCCAATCGGCGCGGCTCTGATCGGTATCACGTTCACCGCTTTCTGCCAGCAAGCCCTCAAAAGCGTGATCCCATTCATGGCTGTGGCGCGGCGGGCTGGAAAGCTGCTCTCCTTCACGCAGCAAAGCTGCCCAATAGCTCTCGTCCGGCGGCGGTGGTGGTGTCAGTTCCGGGCGGTGCATGTCGTTGGCGGCTGCCTGCCGCCGTGTATAATTCCTGTTCGACGTGCTGTTTATTCTATCCATAGGGCTGTATGTCTTTTTACAATAGAAACGGTCACTAGGTTTAGGATTATAGGTACGGAGTAGATCGTTGTCAAACCGACGTAAAAGCGTCAAAATGCAGGCGTTGAATCGGCTTCAGTACCTGCTATAATCAGCAGCCGATGTCAAGAGAAAGCAGAGTCTATGTATAAACAACAATTGTTGGAGCGTATTGGCAATCGATCAGCCACCATTGGCATTATTGGGCTAGGCTATGTTGGGCTACCGTTGGCAGTTGCCTTTGCCCAAGCAGGCTTCAAGGTGATCGGGCTTGATCTGGACGCCAAAAAAGTTGAGATGCTCCGCAACGGACAAAGCTACGTTACGGATGTGCCAAGTGCTGAGCTTGCCGCACTTGTGCGTGAAGGCAAGCCCGGCGGCAGCCTGAGCGCCACCACGCACTATGACGACCTGCGTCAGGTGGATATTATCAGCATTTGTGTGCCTACACCGCTGCGTAAGACCAAAGACCCTGATATGTCCTACGTAATCAGCGCCACGGAATCGGTGGCAGCGATCAGCCGTGCGGGCATGTTGATCGTCTTAGAAAGCACAACCTATCCCGGAACGACCGAAGAAATCCTTGTGCCGCGTATGCGCCAAGCCGGCTTGAAGCCCGGCGAAGATGTCTTCATTGCCTTCTCGCCCGAACGCATTGATCCGGGCAACAAGCACTATGGCGTGAAGAACACACCCAAGGTCGTCGGCGGCTTTACGGAGGCGTGCGGCGAAGTTACCCATGCCTACTACGCCACCGTTGCCGATCAGGTCGTGAAGGTTAGCACCGCACGCGCCGCCGAGATGGTCAAGCTGCTGGAGAACACCTTCCGCGCTGTGAACATCGGCTTGGTGAACGAGATGGCGCTCATGTGCGATAAGCTGGCGGTCGATGTCTGGGAAGTGATCAGCGCGGCGGCAACCAAGCCGTTCGGCTTCATGCCCTTCTATCCCGGCCCGGGACTGGGCGGACACTGCATCCCGATTGATCCGCTCTACCTGAGTTGGAAGCTCAAAACGCTCAACTATACAGCGCGCTTTATCGAATTGGCAAGCGAGGTGAACACCTCTATGCCCGTGTATGTGGTGAACAAGATTATAGAGGCGCTCAACGATGACTCGAAGGCGGTGCGCGGCGCACGCATCGCGGTGTTAGGCGCTGCCTACAAACGCGATGTGGACGATCTGCGTGAGTCGCCGGCGCTGGATATTATTCAGCTGCTGAACGAGCGCGGCGCACTGGTTACCTACCACGATCCGCACGTGCCAAGCCTGACGTTGGAGCATGGCAAGCCCCTTCAGAGCGTTGAGCTTACGGCGGAATGGCTGCGTGCTGCCGACTGTGTGGTGATCGTCACCAACCATTCGGTCTTTGACTACCGTTGGGTTGTCGAAAACTGCCACCTGCTCATTGATACGCGCAATGCAACGGCTGCTGTCCTGACCGATGGGCGCGTGATCGGTGCGCGTGTGGTGCGCTTGTAGGGCAATGCACCCACACAACCACGCCAATCTTTCGCAGGGGTTGGGCTTGTCCGACCCCTGCCCATTCTGCTTGGTTGCGGCGCGCTGCCCAAAGCGCGTATAATCG
Organism: Anaerolineae bacterium; assembly: GCA_034432555.1. Classification (GTDB taxonomy): domain Bacteria; phylum Chloroflexota; class Anaerolineae; order Aggregatilineales; family UBA2796; genus CP2-2F. The sequence continues at coordinate 271,750 of DAOUBW010000048.1, read as the reverse complement.
CGGCGTGTTTGTATGGTTTTACAGATAGGTGGCAGGCATGATCCGAGTATGGCGAGGCGTGCTAGGCGTTGCCCTAGCCAGCCTGATCCTTCTGACAATGCTCTCCAGTGCGCGGGCGGCACAGGTGGATACCTGTCTTGGCTTGCCCGATTCGCGTTTGCGCGGCGGTAGCTTTGCCCGTGTGGTTGGCAACAGCCGTTTCAAGGAAGAAGCACCGCCCGGTGCATACTTAAAATCGAACGCGGCACGTGGCGGCTTGGTGCTGCGCTACCTTGCCGAAGGTGCCTTGTTGCGCGTGGCAGAGGATGCTCAGCCGTTTTGCACCCTTGATGGCGACCGCTGGTGGGCAGTTGAGGCGGACGGGCTGCGTGGCTTTGTGACTGAATCCGTTGGGCAGCGCTACGTGCTGGAACCCTACAGCGGTGTGCCGCCCACGCCCGCCCCTGATGGGCGCAATACCGTGCTAACCTGTGTGCGTCCCTACCTTGATCCGCCGCCACCGACACCGACCGCCGCACCGGATGCACCGCCCTATTTCCGTGCAGTGTTTGGCGGTGAAGATGGCACCCTCCAATACGCCGATCAGGGTGGCTTCCCACGCCTGATCACCCAATTTGACTATCCGCCAATCAGCGTAGACCTCTCGCCTGATGGCAGCGCCGCGCTCGTCCTGACCTATAACGGCGTCTATTGGGTAGAGATTTTGAGCGGTAAGGTGGTCTACTTTGCCGATCCAACGCGCTTCAGCCTTACTGAAGATGCCTGGTTCACCCGCGCTCAGTGGACTCCGCAAGGTGATGCGGCTGCCCTTGAACTAATGGATACCCGTGACAATATCTACACCTTCTCGGTCTGGAATATCTCGCTAACAGGGCAAGGTGCGCCCTTCCAAGTAGATACCGGCAAAGAGCCGCAGTTCAGTGTGCGCCGCTCACCGGACCGCCGCACGATGATCGTGCTGAGCGCCAACGACATTCTGCGCTATCCACGCAATTTTGTAGACGAACCGCCGCCGCTGCTAGAATTTGTGCCAGCCAGTGGCGAAGGCGATGGACGCAGCATCATTCCCGCCTCGATCACATGGTTGGCGGATAGCAGCGGCTTCTACGCCTATGTGCCAAAGTCTGAAGACGCGCCGCCTGACGATCCGTTTGGTGGACGGCTGTTTCTGGTGCCGTTGGAAGGTGAAGCGGAAGATTTGGGCGCGCTCACCAACATCCCACGCGGCGCGGAAGTGATCCCTTCTCCAAAAGGCGATTGGCTGCTGGTGCGTGCTGATGAAGTGTGGCGCATTCAGACGGTCAGCGGGCAAGTGCGCCAAACCTTGCCCGAAGGCAGCACCGTTTTCGGTTGGACGCCTGACAGTTTGGGAGTCGCTTTTCGGAATGAGACGGGCAAACCTGCTTATCTGGGCGCCGATGGCGGGGCAGAATCGCCCTATTTGCCGTTGGTGGATAACCTGTTCACACTGGAATGGCTGCCCAATGGCACAGCACTCTACACGGTGCGTGGCGCCGATGGCAAACTTACGCTGAGCGCACAGCCGTTAGGTGCTGCACCACAGTATATCGGCATCGTGGCAGGGCGCTTTGCCTTCAGCGCAGCGACGTTCAACGCCGCGCCGGGCTTGGCGCGTCCGCCGCAGCCTTGCCCATAGGCTTAAGCTGTTCTGACGATTTAAGCGTAGGGACGCGCCTTGGCGCGTCCACACTAGCAAAACGTTAAAAACAAACAAAGGGTAAGTTTGGGAGGGAAACTCTCTCGAAACCACCGCCTGCGGAGGGTACAAACGCGCTCCGCAGGCAAAAATTTCCCGAACAAGTTTTGAAAGAGATTCTAGCATTAAGGCAAATTGCGGTAATTCGGATGCTCAACGATCGAGAACTCCGAGAGGGGCCAATATTTCACCCAAGCCTGCCCAACGATCAAATGGCGCTCAATCGGTCCGAAGTTGTGGCTGTCGTAGCTTTGCGGGCGGTTATCGCCTAGCACAAAGTATTGCGTCTCGCTGAGCGTCCAGGTGCCATTGCAGCCCAAGCCGCAAAAATCGCGCACATAAGGTTCTTCCAAAAGCACGCCGTTCACATACACACGCCCATCTTTGAGTGCGATTGTCTCGTTGGGCAATCCGATCACACGCTTGATTAAGTCGTCACCGCCTTCGTAACGCGGATTATGCAGCACAATGACATCGCCGCGCTGTGGCGGGCTGAAAAAATATGCCAAGCGGTTCACGATCACCAAATTGCCGGTGTGGAACGTTGGCTGCATACTCGGTCCATCCACAATGGCGCGTGCTGTCATCAGGTTAATGGGCGTGAAGGTGATCAGCACCAAGAGGGCGATCTCCAGCACATCACGCAGCAGGCTGCGTTTACCGCGCAGCGGCGGTCGGGCGGAAAGGCGGGTCACATTCTGATCAAGCACAGCCGAAAAGACTCCTTAAAATGGGCTGAGAACAGCTCAGATGCCGCTGAATGGGTCAAACTCACGGTCATCTATGGGCGGCGGCGGGGTGTAGGGTGCAGGGGTGCGCGTCGGTGTGGGCGGCGGCGGCGTGAAATCCTTCGGGACAGGCGCATAATTCGGGTGATCGATGATCGCTACATCGGGCAGGGGCCAATAGCGCACCCAAGCCTGCCCAACGATCAGACTACGCTTGATCGGTCCGAAGGCGTGGCTATCGTGGCTGCTGGGGCGGTTATCGCCCAGCACGAAATATTCATCTTCGCCAATTTGCCAAGTACCATCGCAGCTGCTGGTGCAAAAGCGCTCGATGTAGGGTTCATCCAGCAGCACACCGTTGACATAGACACGCCCTTCCAAAATTTGTACATATTCGCCGGGCAGCCCAACCACGCGCTTGATGAAATCCTCTTTGCCGTTGCGCGGATTGTGCAGCACAATGACATCGCCGCGTTGTGGGTTATCGAAGAAATAGGCGAAACGGTTCACGATGACAAGCTGCCCTGTCTCGAAGTTGGGGCGCATACTGCTGCCTTCTACAACGGCACGGGCGGTGGTCAGGTTCACAAAGGTGTAGATGATGGCGATCAGCAAGACGATCTCGCCAAAGTCGCGCCAAAGTGGGCGGCGGTTTAGGTGAGGGCGTGGTGTTTCGGCGCTTTCAGGCTCCAGCACGGGTGGCTACTTCCTTCATAGTGGCTTGTTCAACATTCTAGCACAGCTTGCGGGCTATGGGCAGTCCCTTCACGATTTTCTTAAGTAGGTGAATAAGGGGCGGGATTGTGTCCCGCCCGCTGTATGACAAGAGGGTTCGCTAGCTTGCCAGCATCTTCCGAAGCACAGAGGGCAGCAGCCCACCGTTGCGGTAATTATCTACCTCCACCTGAGAGTCGAGGCGGGCAATGGCGCTGAAGGTGAACGACTCGCCACTCGGACGCTCCACGCGCACCGTCACCTCAGCACGTGGCGCCATGCCATCGTGAATGCCCTCCACATTTATCACTTCCTCGCCAGTCAGCCCGTAGGTTGCGGCATCTTCGCCCACTTTGAATTGCAGCGGCAGCACGCCCATGCCCACCAGATTGCCGCGGTGAATGCGCTCGAAGCTCTCTGCCAGCACTGCTTTCACGCCTAACAGCGCCGTGCCTTTGGCTGCCCAGTCGCGGCTGCTGCCCGTACCATATTCCTTGCCAGCAATCACGATCAGCGGCGTGCCATCCTGCTTATAGCGCATGGCAGCCTCGTAGATGCTCATTTGCTCATCGGTTGGCAAGTAGCGTGTGTAACCGCCTTCCACGCCATTTAGCATCAGGTTTTTGATGCGGATGTTGGCAAAGGTGCCGCGCACCATGACGCGATCATTGCCGCGCCGTGTGCCGTATTGGTTGAAGTCTTCTTTCTTCACACCGCGCCCAAGCAAGTATTGCCCGGCAGGGCTGTTTATGGCGATGTTGCCTGCTGGGGAGATGTGATCGGTCGTGATCGAGTCGCCAAGCAGTGCCAGCACCCGCGCACCGCGAATATCGCTCAGCGGCGCAATGTCCACCGTGAAGTTCTCGAAGTAAGGCGGCTCTTGGATGTAGGTCGAGTCTTCCGTCCATGCGTAGAGCAAATCACCCTTGTTCGGAATGGCGTTCCAATCCTCGTTGGCAGTCTCGATGCCGTTGTATAGGCGCTGATAAACCTCGGGCTTGGTGGCAACGCGCAGGTAGTCTTCCAACTCTGCTTGCGTGTACCAAATCTCGCGCAGAAAGACGGGCTTGCCATCCTGATCATAGCCGATTGGATCGCTGTCTAGGTTAATATCCACAGTGCCTGCCAGCGCGTAGGCAACGACCAACGGCGGTGAGGCAAGGTAGTTCGCCTTCACCAATGGATTGATGCGTCCTTCAAAGTTGCGGTTGCCACTCAGCACGGCGGCAGCCACCAGGTTATGATCTGTGACTGCCTGCGCCACTTCGTTCGGCAGCGGACCTGAGTTGCCGATGCAGGTGGTGCAGCCATAGCCGACCACATGGAAGCCAAGCTGTTCAAGGTAGGGCATTAAACCGGACTCGGTCAGGTATTCGGTCACCACACGCGAGCCGGGCGCAAGGCTGGTCTTGACGAAAGGCTTCACCTGCAAACCGCGCTCTACCGCCTTTTTAGCGAGCAACCCTGCACCGAGCATGACGGATGGATTGCTGGTGTTGGTGCAGCTTGTGATTGAGGCAATCACAACGGCGCCGTGTGTTACCTCGACGGTGTGCCCATTCTGCACGACGGCGCGCTTGGTGCGTTCTTCATCGCTGAGCGCATAGCCACGTGCGCTGAGCGGCGCGCTGAGTGCATCGTGGAATGCCTGCTTCAGTTCACTGACGCGCACACGGTCTTGCGGACGCTTGGGACCGGCAAGGCTTGGTTCCACGCTGCCCAAATCCAGCTCGATCACGTCGGTGAAGGTTGGCGCTGGCGTGGCATCGGTGCGGAATAGCCCTTGTTCTTTGGAGTAGCGCTCCACAAGCTGCACTTCTGCCTCTGTGCGCCCGGTGCGCCGCAGATAGTCCAGCGTGATGTGGTCAATCGGGAAGAAGCTCATGGTTGCGCCATAGTCAGGCGCCATGTTAGCAATCGTGGCGCGGTCGGGCAGCGACATATGGCTTAAGCCTTCGCCGAAGAACTCCACGAACTTATCCACAACGCCCTTCTTCCGCAAAATCTGGGTGACGACCAGCACAAGGTCGGTGGCGGTTGTACCTTCGGGCAGCTTGCCCGTCAGCTTGAAGCCAATCACCTCTGGTAACAGCATGTAATAAGGTTGCCCAAGCATGACCGCCTCTGCCTCAATGCCGCCCACGCCCCAACCAACCACGCCCAAGCCGTTGATCATGGTGCTGTGCGAATCGGTGCCGACCAGACTATCGGGAAAGGCGACAGTCTCGCCGTTTTCGGTGCGGCGTTGGACGCCTTTCGCCAAATATTCAAGGTTCACCTGATGGACAATGCCCGAACGGGGCGGCACAACGCGGTAATTTTGGAAGGCAGTCTGCGCCCAGCGCAGGAACTCATAGCGCTCATAGTTGCGCTCAAACTCGATCTTGCTATTGATCATGAGGGCATCGCGGCTGCCAAAGGCATCAATCTGAATGGAGTGATCGATCACCAGATCGGTTGGCACCAAGGGATTCACCTTGCGCGGGTCTTTGCCCAAGCGCTGCATGGCGTCACGCATGGCGGCAAGGTCTACCATGCACGGCACGCCGGTGTAGTCTTGCATCAGCACGCGGGCGGGCATGAACGGCACCTCGCGGGCGGCGGGCGCCGCGGCGTTATAGGTTGCCCACGCCGTCACGTCATCCTCAGTGACGTTGTAGCCATCTAAAGAGCGTAGCGCCGTCTCCAGCAACACCTTAATCGAAAAAGGGAGCTGTGAAATGGGCGCAATACCGAGTTCTTCCAAGCGGTTGAGGCGGTAGAGGGTGGCGCTGCCGCTGCCTGTTTCAAAAGCGGCACGTGCGCCAAACTTATCGTACTTCTGGGTCATAGCGCGAATCCTGTTCCTATGATTAGAAAGCGCACTTGGCGGCGTGCGAAACGGCAAGGGCGCACAACGAAACGAGACTTTGGAAATCCGTGTGAGATAATTCCATTGTACGCAGAAACGCGCATTTTTTCTAGTTCGTGGCGCAAACAGAGATGGATTACGGTGTGGTGGGGATGGAAAAGGTACGGCAAGCGGGCAGGATTTAAGCCCGCCCGTCTACAGTTATTGGGCTAAGATAGCGGTAGCGTGTGCTAAAATGTGCCTGACTGCGCGTAGGGATAGCTCTATAGCACAACTTGCAAGACCACCGCTTTAAACCACGCCTGATACATCTTATCAACTGTTTCAGGGTTATGACCTTTTTTGCTCAAAAACGGCAGCATCGTCGCCGTGATGGGATAAATGAAGGCAATCATATAGCGCAGCGGGATAAGCGGTACACTCTGCACCTGATCAGTTTGGTTCTTCTTAGTGGTGTGGTGGCGCAGCGCAATTTCCATCGCATAGTTTGCCACGCTTGATCTGAACGTGGCACGCTTGCCATTGGTTGCGTGCAGACCGTCAACGCCTACCTGATGCCGCGCCTGTTAAGCGCTTTTGTCGCACAGCACCCGAACATCGCTATCAGTGTTGAGGAAATGCCCGCCGCCGAGATTGAGGCACACTTGTTGGAAGGCAACCTTCAAATCGGCTTGGGATTTTCGCCGCCTTCGCAGCCTGCCATTGAGGCGGAGGTGCTTTTTGATGAGGAATTGGTGCTGTACGTGGCAGCCGATCATCCGTTGGCGGGCTGCACACAGCTTGAACTTAGACAGTTAGAAGGCGTGCCGATGGCACTTTTGCCGCGCACCTTTTGCACGCGGCGCATTTGGGAAGCCTGCGCGCAGCAAGCTGAGCTGACGCCTAAGGTGATGGTGGAGCTGAACACTGTTCAGGGCTTGCTCAGCCTTGTTTCGCACAGCCGCCTTGCCAGCGCGCTGCCTCATGCCCTAGATGCAGCCCAAGATTTGTGCGCGATCCGTTTAGTAATGCCAACGCCGCGCCGCAGCGTAGCGCTGCTGTGGCGTCGGAATGCCTTTAAGTGTGCTGCCAGCCTTGCCTTTGCTCACCTCTTGAAACGCACGCTTGCCGCCGCGCCACTTAACGCTAGAATTGACGGTATAAGAAAAGCAGCAAGCGCAATCAAGCATAATCGAGGCGATTTTGGCAGCACAAGCGGCACTCCGCAAAAAATATCAGCTGATCAGCGCTAAGCTGGTGGCAACCTTCGGCACACCCCAGTGGCAGCCGCGCTATGCACCTGTTGATGAATTGGTGGATTGCATCCTCAGCCAGACCACCACTGACGCCAACCGTGACCGCGCCTTCGCCGCCCTCAAAGCGCGCTTTCCCGATTGGGAAACTGTGCGCGATGCGCCGACGGAGGCTGTGGTAGAGGCGATTCGCCCGGCTGGCTTGGCGAACCAAAAAGCGCCGCGCATTCAAAACGCGCTGCGCTACATCACCCGTGAGCGCGGCAGCATCACCCTTGATTTTCTTGCCGACATGGAGACCGACGCCGCCAAAGCGTGGCTAACCGCCATTGACGGCATCGGACCCAAGACCGCCGCCATTGTGCTGTGCTTTGCCTTTGGCAAGCCCGCCTTCCCTGTGGATACGCATGTGCATCGTGTCAGCCAGCGGCTTGGCTTGATCGGCGAGAAGGTGAGCGCCGATGCCGCCCACACCCTCCTAGAGTCGCTCATCCCACCTGAGGAATACTATCCCGCGCACCTGAACCTCATCGCACTTGGGCGCACCATTTGCCAAGCGCGCAAGCCGCTTTGTGAACGCTGCCCGCTTACCGCCGAATGCGACTACTTTCAGGCAAACGCCAAAATTGTTAGACCCAACCGCCAAAAACCGCCAAAGGATGCTACCTCATGACCACACCAACGCTCCGTGGACGTGAACTGGATGCCGCCTTTACCAGTGCGCGCCAAACGCTCTCTATTTTACGCAGCCAAGCCCAAAGCGGGCGCGTAGATGCCGCCTTCTTTGAAGGACGCCTTAAAAGCGTTGAAGATGTGCTATCGCAGCTTGCTGACGAGCGCCAACAGACCAGCCAACAAGGGCGCGTTGCCAAACTTTATGAGGTCAGCCGTGCCATTGGCGGGTCGCTTGACTTGCAAACGGTGCTGAATCAGGTGATGGATGCCATCATCGCCCTGACTGAGGCAGAGCGCGGCTTTTTGCTCATTCAAGATGACGATGGCAACCTGACTATTCCGGTCCGCCGCAACTTTGACCAAGAGACAATCGGTGTGGATGCCGTCTCGATCAGCCGCACCGTCACCAACCGCGTCTTGGAGAGCGATCAGGCGATCATCACCACCAACGCCCAAGAAGACCCGCGCTTTTCCAATCAGGTGAGCATTGTTGCCCACGCCCTGCGCAGCATCATGGCGAGTCCGCTGCGCGTGCGCGGCAAGGTCATTGGCGTCGTCTACGTGGATAACCGCGTGCGAACCAACTTGTTCAGCGAGCAAGATTTAGAGCTGCTGGAGACTTTCGCCGCACAAGCTGCCGTCGCCATTGAGAACGCACGGCTGTTCAGCGCCACCGATCAGGCGTTAAATGCGCGTGTCGAAGAACTGACCATGCTCCAACGCATGGATCGGCAACTGAACGAGACACTTGATCTGAACAACGCCTTGCGCGTCACGCTGGAATGGTCAAGCCGCGTCTGTCAGGCGCACAGCGCTAAGCTTGGCTTGCTAGACGCCGAAAGCGGCGCGCTGCACATTGTGGCACACTCTGGCACCGCCGATGACCTCACGGCGGATAGCAACGCGCCGCTGATGCAGCAGGTCATCGCCACGCAAGCGCCGATTGTGCATCACAACGCCGATCATTCGATCTTCCTTGTGCCGATTCGCCGCAGCGGGCGCGTGATCGGCGTCATCGCCATGACTGCCGAGCGCGCCAATGCCTTCAGCGCCGATCAACAGGCGTTGGTCGTCCGCATGGCAGATCGCGCCGCCATCGCCATTGAGAACGCACGCCTTTATGACGCGGTGCGCGCTGCCAACAACGCCAAATCTGAGTTTGTGGGTGTTGTGGCGCACGAGCTGAAGGTGCCAATGACCAGCATCAGCGGCTATGCCGACCTGATTCCAATGGCGGGCAGCATCAACGAGAAGCAACGCGGCTTCCTCGCCACCATCAAGAATGCCGTGCAACGCATGAAAATCTTGGTGAGCGATCTGAACGACATCAGCCGCATCGAGACGGGCAATTTGCGCGTCGAACTGGCAGAGGTGAGCGTCTCTGAGGTGATCAGCATGGTGCGCGAAGGCATTGCCACCGAGATCGCACAGCGCAACCACACGCTGAACATTGACATAGACCCTGAACTACCTGCCGTCCGCGCAGATCGAGATCGCCTAATTCAAGTGCTGCTCAACCTGACCAGCAACGCCTACAAATACACGCCAAACGGCGGCACTGTACGGCTTGCTGCCAAGCGGCAGGGTGCGCAGATCGCCTTCTTGGTGGCAGATAACGGCGTGGGCATGTCTGCCGAGCAGGTTGCCAAACTTGGCACGAAATTCTGGCGCGCTGATAACGGCTTAGGGCAGCCCGGCACAGGGCTAGGCTTTGCTATCACACGCAACCTGATTGCGCTGATGGGCGGCACGTTTGACATTCAGAGCGTCCCGCGGCAAGGCACGATGGTCACCTTCACGCTGCCCGTTGCCTAAGCCATGCAGCACCTCTACCTTTCACCGCACTTTGATGATGCCGCCTTTAGTTGCGGCGGGCAGATTGCACAGTTAGCGCGCAGTGGCGCATCCGTCACCATTTATACGGTGATGGCAGGCGATCCGCCGCTGGGCTTCACGCCCACCGCTTTCACCGACGAACTGCACGCACGCTGGAAACGCGGGATGCAGGCGGAACAGGCGCTCGCCGCACGGCGCGCCGAAGATCAGGCGGCGGCGGCAGTGCTTGGCGCAGCCCTGCACTTTGGCAGCTTTGCGGATGGCATTTACCGCGTCAGCGCTGAGTCCGGTGAAGCACTCTACCCAACGGTTGAGGCAATTTTCGGAGCGATTCACCCTGATGATCCTGCAACGCCCGAAGCCCTGGAAGCCGCCTTCTTACAGCAGTTCCCGCACCTCGCTCCGAATGTAACGCTCTATGCGCCGTTGGGTGTTGGTCACCACGTGGATCATCAGTTGGTGCGGGCGATGGCGCTGCGCCTTGCCGCACGCTTCTGCTTGACGAACACCTACTTTTATGAGGAATATCCCTATGCACGCGATGGCAGGGCAGTCCGTCTGCGCGCAGTGAGCGAACTGGCGCAGGCGATGCGCGCTCACCCTGCCTATTTTGGCTTGCGCGCCGTGCCGCATAAGGTGGTCATTGATGAGGACGCACTCGCCCGTAAGATTGCGGCAAGCGCCTGCTACGAGTCGCAGATCATCAGCTTTTGGGCGGATGCGGCAGCCCTGACCGAAGAATTCCGCGCCTACCATGCGCTCAGCGAAGGTGAGCTATGCTACCGCCCGAATCTACGCGGTGAAGATGCCTAGCCTGACAGGGTGAAACGCTGGCGGGTCGGACATGTTCGACCCACCTAAACGGCGGAATACATCCCGCCCCTGCGAAAGACGCGGCACGCTCGCGTGGTGCAGACCCTAAAAGGCGAGATAGCCCTCTGGATTTTGCGGTACTTCGCCAATCCGCACCTCAAAATGCAGGTGCGGGCCCGAGCTGTTGCCCGTATTGCCCACGGCGCCCACCGGCGTGCCGCGGCTGACCACTTGCCCGCAGCTCACGCTGACGCGGCTCATATGCCCATAGAGCGTGATCAGGTTGCCGTGCGCCAACACAACCGTGTTGCCATAGCCCCAGTTGCTCCACCCGGCAAAGATGACCGTGCCGCCATCCGCCGCGAAAACGGTTGTCCCTGTTGGCGCAGAGAGATCGATACCGGTGTGGTAGGCAGAAAAGCCGCGTGTGACGGTGTAGTTAGGCGGCAGTGGATTGACCAAAGCGCCCGTGCCACCGGCATTTGGCTGCGCGCCGCAGGAGCCAGGTCCGCCACCAAACGAGACCGTGCCGCCGCCACCGCCACCACCGCTGCTGCCACCTTCAATGGTGATGCCCGGATTCCAATAGACAGGCTTTTTATCGCTAACGCCGCCGATGACCATGACCGAGATGCCCGCCGGGATGAGCGTGGTTGGGCTGGCATTCCGCAACAGTGGGTTAAACTCGCTATCCACAATGCTGATCGGCGAAACTTGATACTTATCAGCAATTGCCTGAATGGATTCCTCTTGTCGGGTACGGTGCAGCACGCCATCTTCGGGCAGGATGGTGAGCGTATCGCCCGGCAGCAGCCGATTCACATAAATGCCGTCGTTGTTCCACACAATCGTATCTTGCGAGATGCCAAAGCGTGCCGCGATCTTCTCCAGCGTATCGCCGGGCTGAATGCGGTAGCTAATCACTTGGCTGCGTCCGCGCACAGGCGCAACCGTGTACGGATTTTGGGCGCGGTAGAGTATGTTCGGCGGCGGCACCACTTCGCCAGCGCGCATGAGCAGCTCTGCCACCACATCGGCTGGCACATCGCCATCGTAGCGGATCGGTGCGATGGGTTGGCTGGGCGCTTCGGTCGGCGGCGGCGCGTCGGTCGCTGTGGTTTGGGTGGCTGCTTCGGTCGGCGGGATGCGTGTTGGCAGCGCGGCGCTCTGAGTGGGCGGCATGGGTGCAGGCTCGGACGGCAGCAGGTAAATTACACCAGCGGCAGCGGTGATGATAAGTGCGGCAAACAGCATGATCATGCCAAGCACTGGGTTAGGGCGCTGAGCAGCGGGCGGGTGTCTGTCTGTGTGGCGCAGCAGCGATGGGTTAGTTGGTGGTGAGGGCGGCACGCGCACACCATGCGGCGGTGTGTCGTTCGGGTCAAACAAGGGTTCTTCAAATGCCAACGGATCATCCGAGTTGGGCGGCATTTGGTCGTGATTGCGATCAGTCATAGGCAGTCTCCATTACAGGGGCAGAATGGTAGCGCAAAGCAGCCCGTTGATCAACTAAGGATATGGTGAGGGCGTGATGGATGAAGAAGCCCTATCCCTAACCCTTTCCCCGCACGCAGGGAAAGGGAATCTGAGGGTTTGTGAAGTCCCACCCTGCGTGCGAACGGGATTGCGGGTAGGGCTGTAGGGGCGGGTATGATTCCGCCCCACAGGTAGGCTACTGGTAGATGTAGAATTCCAAGACGATGTTTGGACCGTTGTAGCTGGCAACGCGGATCACGCCGCGCAAGCCTTCTGCCGTATAGATGCCGATCAGCGTGTTGGGCGGCAGCGAGGCTTGCGGGATAGGTGCAACGCTGTTGATGACAGACGGCGAGAGCAAATCGTAGTGGATTTGCGAGAACTGCAAGCCCGCCAACAAGCCGAACTGCGCGCCGTTGATGGGCGTCAGCTCTGTGCCGCTGTAGCTCAGGTCTTGCGTGCCGCCGAACAGGTCTACACTGGTGGAAGGCGCCACCTGAATCGTGTTCTGCGACACATAGGGACGATCCACGCGGTAAGAGAACAATGGCTCGTTGTTCGCCTCACCCGAAGGACCTTCATCTACCTGCTTATTCAGGTCAAGGATGATCGCAATCGTCTCAACACCGGTTGCGTTGACCGTTGCCGTCAAATTGACGTTCGTCACCTGACCGGCGGGCAAGCTCGGCACAACTGCCGCACTGTAGACCTCGCCCGGCTTGAAGGAGGTGGCAATCGCAAACTCGCTGGCATCGCCCAAGCCCTGATTTTGAACGGTGACCGTCAGGGTGAAGGGCTGACCGGGCTGCGGGATGGGTGGGCTCAGCACCGCGTTCAGCATCACCAGATCAGGCAGCGGCTGCGGCGTGAAGGTGAGCGTTGGCGGGACGGGCGTTAGCGTTGGTGTGGCGGTCGGCAGCGGCGGCGCCTCAATGACGGGCAGCGTGCGCGGATCACCAAAGAGGCTGACGAGGTTCGCGTCGCCAGTAATCCATCCCAACTGTTGGCGGAAGTTGAAGACGAACCATGTGAAATCTTCATTGGCGCCGATCAGCTTTGCCTGTTCGCCGCGTGTCAGTTGACTGATCACCTCATAGGCGCGCCCTGGTCCAGTGCGGACGTTCACCAACTGCCCGATAACGGTCAGCGTGACGCCGTCTGGTGTGGCGGTTGGCACAGGCGTATTGGTCAGGGTGCGCGTGGCGCTTGGCGTGAAAGTCAGCGATGGGGTGAAGGTGAGCGAAGGCGTCAGCGATTGGGCGAGCGTCGGTGTAATGGTTGGGGTGCGCGTAGCAGTGGGCAGCGTCGTGCCGCGTCCGGGCGGCGGCGGCGTGCTGCTAGGCGCTTGGGCAACCTCTGGCGCACCATAGGCAACTAAAATGCCCGGCACACCAAACTGGCTGGTGATAAAGACGCTCACGTTGCTGCTCAGCACGCCATCGGCGGCACTTGGGTCAAGCCGACCTTGCACACCGCGCCATGGCGGTAGCCCACGTAAGGCGGCGGCAAGGCTGGCAGGTGCCACGCCGCCCGTCTTGATCGACTCGATCAGTAGGAAGGTCGAGTCGTAGGCGGCGGCGCTCAGCGCATTTGGCACTGCGCCAAAGGCAGTGGTGTAGTTGCGCGTGAACGAGAGGCTTTCGCTGCTCTGGGCAGTATAGCTCCACCCGGTGGCGCCGTAAATGCCATCGCGCAGGGTCAGTGGCAGTGCCTCAATAAAGACATTATCGGCGGCACTGGGCGTGATGAACAGTCCGGCATAGCCGCGATCACGCAGCGCCAGATATAAGCCTGCTGTTTGGAGCGGTGCGGCGTCCACAAAAATGATCTGTGGGCGCTCGCTGAGCAGGCGGGCAGCCGCGGCGCTGGCGGCTTGCGGGTCGGTCAGGTCGTTCTCCACCACCAAGCCGCCGCGCACCACAACGCCTGCACTGCTGGCGGCTTGGGCGAATGCCTCTGCGGCGCCACTGCCGCTTGGCTTATGGCGAAGGTAAATGGCTGCCTTGCCCACCAACTGGCTGTTTAGGGCTGTGATGAGCGCTTGCGCCTGAAGCTGATCAAGCGCCTGCCCGCGAAAGATCAGGTCGCCAATGGGTGCATTTTGGGCAGCTGTGCTTAGGAAGATAGGGATGCCTGCGGTGGCAAGGGCGGCGCTGCTTTCTTCTGCTAACGCGCCATTATCAGGACCGAAAACGGCAACCACACTGGCACTGAGCAGGGCGTCGAGACTCTCGCGCACTTCCTCTAGCGAAGTGGGCGGGCGGCTGATGGTGATCGGCTTCAAGATAAAGGGCTGACCGCTAGGTAGCACCAGCATACTGCGCGCCACCGCCTCTTGGGCTGCCAGCCAAACGCCGCGTGCGGTCGGGCTGTCCGGCGAATCCAGCACGCCAATATTCAGGACAATTGGCGCGGGCGATTGCGCGAGGGCGGACGGCAACGCCGCCGCGCTGAACAGCGCAATCAGCGCGATCAGGGAAAGGGTTAATCGGTGACGGGGCATTGATCTGCACCTCGCTTGGCAAAATTGGCAAAAAAGTGTGGACAAAGCAGGCGCACCGAAAGTGCCTGCTGCACAATTGCTTTACATTCTAACCGAAAGTGCGCCTTTTGGGTGACGCGCCACATGCCTAATCGTCCTGATCTTCCGCATCATAAGCAGCATAGGCAAGCTGCTTCTCAACTTGATCCAGCAAGCGCATCACAGCATTGTTCCTGCCGCCAAAGGCGCTCAGGCGGTCTACCAAGCTGCCCATCGGCTCATGGTATGCTTGCCAAAAGGCACGGTCTTCAATTTCGGCAACCTTTGCCAACAGTGAAAGCCCGGTGTTCAACTGTTGGCGGTTGGGCGCGCCGCCTTCGGTTTGCTCCAAGAAATATTGCAGCGCGTTGATGAGTGCGGGCGGATAGAGCGCATAGAGCGCCTCTGCCACCAGATCGAGGTTCTCGCGGTCGTGGGCGATCACGGTTTCGGCGTGGCGCGTCACGCGCTCATAGTCGTTATCCAGCGTGCCGCACTTACCGAGCGTATAGGCAATCAGCGCGGAGAGTTTCGGGCTCGTCTCAGGATCATCGGCAAGGCGGCGCAGCAGGTCAAGCGAGGTTTGATCAGCGGCAATAGCAGCGGCGCGGTCGGTCACCAACCAACGCAGCAAGGTGCGGCTGTTGCGCTGCAAGGGCAAATCCATATCTTCAAGAAAGGCGGGCAGCCAGCGCATGTAGTTGACCGCCTGATCATCAGAGATCAAGTGGGCAGTCAGCATGGTAGGCGTTAGGGTGTGGGGCGTGCCAAGAAAGACATTCAGTTCGGGTAAGCTGGTAGGGTAGCCGCAGTATTGCAGCAGCACCAACGCAGCGCCGCGCTCCGAGAGCGCCTCAAACTTAACATTTGCCGCTTCCGAACGGCTGAGGGCAACTGCTAAGGTGTGGGCGTTTACGCCGCCCAGTTCGGCACGGATCAGGGCGCTGACCACACGCGGCACAAGCGCAGATTGGCTCACAAGCATCTCTCCCGCAGTGGTGAAACACAGCGGACAGGCAGAGAGTCACCTGTCCGCGGCGCGGTGCAATTAGAAGCCGCCCGACTGTGTATCATCAAAGGCAGGCGGCATGGGCGGCGGTGCGCTGTTGGTCTTCGGATAAGCGCTGATCTTTAAGGTGAGGCGCTCAAAGAAGCTGTTTGGCGGCAGCGCGCCCGACCCATAGCCCATATCAATGATTTGCACCTGAATGATCAACGTCAGCGTCTCAAGGTAGACCGTTGCGCCGGGCTTGGCAAGCACAGGTTCGCCACGTGGTGCCAACTCAGCACGGATCGCCTCATCATTGAAGGCGTGTTCAGACATCAACACTTTGGTCACCGTGCGAATGTCGTTCTTATCAAAGACGAAGCATTCAAGCGCAGTCACCTTTTTGGGATCGCCAACGCCTATCGTCTTAGAGATTCCGGCACCGGTCTCGCCCAAAAATTCGCCGCTCGGTGTTTCGATGCTAAAGGTGTCGTCGTAGAAATCATCGCCCATCATATAGGCGGACATAAAGCTACTGATGGCGGTTAAGCCTGCGACCGGTGAGGCGACAGCCTGCGGTGCAGCCGCTTGGGCTGCCTCAAGCTCTGCTTGCTTCTTTTTGGATTCTTCCAGCAGGCGGCGGCGCTCTGCCTCTTGCCCTTCCACCACAGTAGATTCAGTGGTTGCCTTGCGCCGAATGAGCGTGCTGAAGGGGATGATCATGTTGAAGATGACCAAACCACCGATCACGATTGCGGCACCAATCACGCACAAGAATGGCGTCAGGTTGCTGTTGAGCAGCGAAGGCGTCACTTTTGCCACTTGCTCAGGATTATTGCGGGCAAATGGCTGGATTGCCTGTAAGCGCGGCAGCAAATCGGGATCGTTGGCAAATTTAACCAACATCCCGTTCAAAAGATCGCCCGCATTACCAAGCCCATCCAGAGCGCGTTGGGCAACCTCACTGGCTTGGGAAACGCTGAACTGCCACGCGATTTGCTTAACGTATTCTTCTTTCCACGATTCGCCCAAATGCACTGGCTCGGCTGCCGTGTAGACATTTGGCGAGATCACATACGCCCACAAAAAGCCCAGAATTAAGCCGATCAGCAGAGTACCGACGGGCAGCAACCGACGCGGCGCGCCCTGCGAAACGAGAAATGGGATGGTATCGGGCGAAAAGAACGTTTTGATGGATTGCCATGTCGTTCTTTGAGTCATACGCAAAAACCGACCTTTCTTTCTGGGAAAGCGACTCTCTGTGCTGTGGGCAACGCTCACAGCCGCCAGTCTTTATTGTACACGAACCGCCACAGTATGCAACAAAGCAGGCACAAGCCGCCCAAAGCACCAAGCGCACCGCATAGCCTTGCCCAATTTGCCAAAGTGAGTAGACTCTTACCAATCATGCACAATAAACCGAGAAAGTAGCCAGAACGACCTATGGAGCTACCCTTTACGCTTCAGCGACTGCCACCAGAGGCACTCGACGTGCTGCGCTTTTTGCACAAGCATCAGGCAGCGGCAGCCAGCGCCGAAATTGAGCAAGGCGCCCAACTTTCGGCGCGTTTAGTTGGGCGTGCCATTCGGCGGTTGATCAATTTCCGCCTGATTCAATATAGTCTTGATAACTACGAACTAACCGGCGATGGTGCGCTGGCTGCCCGCCAATTAGCAGACTATGATGCTGCTATTGCCGCAGCCGCAGGCAGCGGGCGCGCCGAACTGCCCAAAGTGCCACGCCGCTTGACGGTCGTGATGCCGCGTGTGCTGCGCGCCAACACATCCACCGATCTCTTTGTAGGCGTGAATCCGCCCACTGCCAACACACCGCAACTCACCCAAGCCGTGCATATCACCTTGCGGGTGAGTGCCTTAGGTGGCGTATTGGGCAGCAGCGATTTTAGTTTGGTGGTGCCGGTGGACAAAGCCGCGCAGCCTGCCAAAGTCAGCCTGACGCCCGATCAAGCAGGGCGTGCCGTGCGTGTGCGGATCGACGCCTTCCAAGCGGTGGATGCCGACCATTTGCAATTTGAGCCGCTGGGCGGCATGTATTTTGATGTGCGCGTCTCGATGGACTCGTCTCAGGATGCTGCCTTGCGCGCCGTTGGTATGGATATGCTCTTAAAGCCGATCAACGTCTAGACATACAAGAAATCTATCAGAAAACTGGCTGATCAGGCTGCGCCGCTTCTGGCATATGGTACAATTTGCCTATGCTAATGCTGCCTGATTATCGCGTGCGCCAACGCGACTACCTGCTTGAAATTGCCCGTGCGCTCACCTCGCGCTTGGATGTGGACGAGGTGCTGCGGCTTGTCTTGGGTGCTTCGATTGCCATGCTTGGCGGTGAGGTCGGTCTGATCGCCTTGCGCGATCCCGATGATCACTTTCGGGCGCGGGCAAGCGTGGGCGTGCCTGAGGATAAGCTGGATGTCTTCAAGCCGCTGCTGGAGAGCATCGTGCTGAACGAAACACGCAGCAGCATTCAACATAGCCAGCTCGATTTGAAAATGCGCCTTGTGGCACGTGCGCTTGATCTGCGCTTGCGCCAAGCCATCACGCTGCCGATGATGGTGCGCCAACAAATTTTAGGCATTGTCTTTGTCTTTCGCAATTACAGCGGCGAATACAGCGCCAACGATCAGAGCGTCTTGCAGAGCTTTGCCGATCAAGCTGCCATTGCCGTCCATAATGCGCAGCTTTATGAGCGCCTGAGCGCCGAACAGCAACGCCTGAGCGCCATCCTTGAACACAGCGCCGATGGCGTGCTGATCATGGATGCGGGGCAGCGTATCGTTGGCTTTAACAAGGCGTTGGCACGCATCACAGGCTGGAGTCAGGCTGAGGCGCTCGGTCAGATGCACGACAGCCTGATCTTCTGGGAGCGTGTGGAACATGGGCAGCCTTTGGGCGCAGCACTGGCAAGCGGCTGGACTCAGCAGCGCACCACCGAGGCTGATGAGCCTAATACGCGCTACGTAGAAGGCGATCTGCGGCGGCGGGACGGATCGCGCATTAGCTTGGGGGTCACCTATTCGCTGTTGTGCGATGAGGAGGGGCGCTTGCAAAATATCATCGCCAACGTGCGCGATATTTCACACTTTCGGCGCGCCCAAGAGGCAAAATCTGCCTTCATCTCAGCAGTCTCGCATGAGCTTAAAACGCCCGTCGCGCTCATTAAGGGCTATGCCAGCACGCTGCGCCGCGAGGACGCCCAGTGGGATGAAGCAACCGTCCAGCGTGCGCTTGCCGTCATTGAAGATGAGGCGGATCGGTTGGCAGCGCTCATCGAGAATTTGTTGGCTGCCTCTAAGCTGCAAGCGGAAGGAATGCGCCTGAGCCAGCTTGCCGAAGTGGATTTGGTGGAGCTGGTGACACGCGCCACAGAGCGCTTCCAGACACAGACCGAAAAGCACCGCCTGAGCGTGGTGTTTCCGCCCGATTTTCCCGCTGTGCGCGGTGATGAAGTGCGTTTGCGCCAGGTCTTTGATAACCTGATCAACAACGCCATCAAATATTCGCCCAACGGCGGCGAGATTCGGATCAGCGGCAGCTATGACGCGGAAGGCGTCACCATCAGCGTTAGCGATCAGGGCGTGGGCATCCCGGCGGAAGAATTGCCCAACATTTTCGAGCGCTTCTACCGTGTGGATAGCGCCCTCAGCCGCCGCACGCAAGGCACCGGACTAGGGCTGTATTTGGCGCGTGCGTTTGTGACGGCGCATGGCGGTAAGCTGAGCGTGGAAAGCGCGCCGCAAAAAGGCTCAACCTTCCATGTATGGCTGCCGCGCCTTCTCGTTTCCTGACTAATTCGTGTATGATCGGCAGGGCGGTTCGTCCCGACCGCCGCTACTTTGCAAGGAGTCCTTTAGCTATGTTTCCACCAATGGCGCGGCAGATCAACTGTCCGAATTGCCGCCAACCCTTCACCGCGCAAATCGAACAGATCATTGATGGCGGGCGCGATCCAAACGCAAAGGCACGCTTCCTTGGCGGGCGCACCAACACCGCGCAATGCCCATACTGCAACTATGATTTCCGCCTGACGACGCCCGTCCTCTACCACGACGCCGCCAAAGAACTGCTGCTGATCAACATTCCAATGGAGCTAGGCTTGCCCTCTGCTGAACAAGAGCGCGTGATCGGCTCGATGACGCAGGCAATTGTGAACAGCCTGCCACAAGAGCAGCGCAAGGGTTACCTGTTAATGCCGCGCTCTACGCTCACCTTGCAAGGCATGATGGAGACGATCCTAGAGGCGGATGGCATCACCAAAGAGATGATCGAGGCGCGCCGCAACAAGCTACGCCTTGCTGAGCAGTTCCTGCAAACCGATCCCGCCCAGTGGGAAGCACTCGTCCAACAGCATGATGCCGATCTGGATGAGGAATTCTTCGCCATGATCACCGCCTCGGCAGAGGCAGCGCTCAGCAATGGGCGGCGTGATGTGGCACAGGCGATGCTTGGTCTGCGCGATCAGCTGCTTAGCCTTTCCAGCATGGGGCAGCGCCTGACGGGTGAAGCCGCACAGCAAGAGGCGCTCATCCAAGCGGTGGCGGGTGACCTGAACGCCATGGGCAACCAGATCAGCCGCGAGATGCTGCTCGATCTTTCGGTGCGCTATGCCCAAGAAGATGCCGCCAATAAGATCGAGGTGTTGGTTGGCTTGGCGCGCCCTGCCCTAGATTACAGCTTCTTCCAACTGCTGGCAGAGCGCATTCAGGCAGCCGCCGACGCCGACCAGCAAACCTTGATCGCCCTGCGTGATCATCTGCTGACGCTGACTCAGGCTGTTGACCAGCAGACGCAGGCGTTGGCACAGCAAGCCGCGGCTGCTTTGCAGGCGATTATCAACAGTGAAGACCTGGAGGCTGCCATTCGCTCGCGCCTTGATATGATTGATGATACGTTCCTCTCAGTGCTGTCTGCCAACATCCAAAACGCTGAGCAAACGGGCAATCAGGTGGCGGCGGCGCGCCTGCGTGAGGTGATGGATCGCATCATGGCGCTGCTTCAGCAAGGTGCGCCGCCTTCCATTCAGTTCATCAACGAATTGTTGCAGCAGCCAACGGCTGAGGGCGCACACGCTATGTTGGTGGAACGCGCCGCTGAGTTTGGACGCGAATTGTTAGACGTAATGACAGCCTTGATCGGTGAGCTGAGCGCACGTGGGCGCAGCGCCACGCTGGATCGGCTTGCCACACTGCGAAACATGGCAGCGGAGGTGCTGGGCGACCTTGCCATGCAAGAAGATGAGGACTATGCAGAGGAAGAGGCTGACGCTGCACCGCCTGCCCTGAGCGAACCGCCACCCAGCGAAGGCGAAACCAAGCCATCGGGCATTATTCTGCCCTTTTCGGCGCGCAAACGCCGCAACGATTAGCGTCGAAGCGCGAGGCATATCCCTACAAAAAACACAGGCTTTGTAGGGATAT
The DNA here is from genome assembly GCA_034432555.1 of Anaerolineae bacterium. Lineage (GTDB taxonomy): Bacteria > Chloroflexota > Anaerolineae > Aggregatilineales > UBA2796 > CP2-2F. Next base: position 250,761 of record DAOUBW010000048.1, on the reverse strand, counting down.
GCCTTAGGATGCGCGTTTGTTGCACGCGCACGCTGATTTTTGCGAGAAAACGCCTCACAACCCTTCCTTTTATTCATTTTTTGAAAAGCTTTCTAACTTTTTATCTATTTGCCGATGAAACTATGCTATACTGTGTTTTGACACACGTTGTCTGGCGTACATTGTCGCAATCCTGCAACGAGGCAGATAGATGAGCCTTTCACAACGCGCTGCCAAAGGCATGATCTGGGCATACAGCGCCTACATGAGTGGGCGCTTGATGACGTTGCTCAGCACGGCGATCTTAGCGCGTCTGCTGCTGCCCGACGACTTCGGTCTGATCGGCTTTGCGCTGATCATCCTCAACTTTGTGGAAGTCGTCCGCAGCTTTGGCATCAACGATGCGCTCATCTACCATGACGAAGAACGTGACCTAACCGCTGATACAGCCTTTTGGATCAACCTTGCCGTCGGCGCCCTGCAATACGGCTTGCTCTTTGCAGCAGCGCCGCTGTTGGCGCAGTTGTTTGGCAATCCTGCCCTCAGCGAGATTGTGCGCGTGATGGGCTTAGCGTTCATCCTCGAAGGGCTAGGGCAAGCCCACGCTGCCTTGCTGCAAAAAGACCTACGCTTCCGCAAGCGCTTCTTGCCCGATCTGATCTCGGCAGTGGTGAAAGGTATCGCCACTGTGTTGATGGCGTTCTTGGGCTTAGGCGTCTGGAGTTTGGTCTACGGGCATTTGGTGGGTGTGGGCGTGCGTGTGGCGGCGCTGTGGTGGCTTTCGGCGTGGCGTCCGCGTTTCCGTTTTGGGTGGGCGCGTGCGCGTGCCTTGTGGCAGTATGGCGTTCATATTTTGCTCTTTAACCTGTTGGCAGTGGCGCTTGATCAGGCAGACCAACTGGTGATCGGCTTGATTTTAGGCGCAACACAGCTTGGCTACTTCACCATTGCCTATAAAATTCCCGAACTGCTGATGGCGAACTTCAGCCTGATCCTGACGCGCATTTTATTCCCCGTCTTTGCGCGCCTGAAAGATGACCGTGCCGCGCTCACGCGCAGTTTTCTTGCCACCACGCAGTATACAGCCTTTGTGACGTTCGGCATTGGCTTCACGCTCTTTATGGTTGCGCCGCAGCTGGTCACCTTTGTGTACGGTGATCAGTGGGCAAATGCTGTGCCACTCTTTCAGGTGCTATCGCTGCTTGGCATTGCTTATACCATCCCTTGGGCAGCCGGCGATGCCGTCAAGGCGATTGGGCGCCCTGATTTGCAGACGAAGTTGCTCCTGGTGGAGAGCCTCTACACCTTCCCGCTGATCTGGCTGTTGGGCTCCAGCACCGGCATCGCAGCGGCAGCCTCGTTCGGCAACCTGATCGCCTCGCTGATCGCGGCAGTGGTGCGCCTGCTGATTATGGCACGGCTGCTCCAGTTTTCGCCGAAGGTGTTCGTTGGGCTGTTCCGCGCACCGCTAGCGGCAAGCGTCGGGCTGCTACTAGCGCTTAGCGTGTGGCAGCAAGTTGCCGCGCCACTGCCAGTTTTGCTAAACCTGATCGGGGCAGGGCTGATTGCGTTAAGTATTTATATGACGCTCCTATTTCTAATGGCACGCCAGCCGCTCCGTGAGGCGCGGGCAGTCGGCATGGGTTTGGTGCGTCAGCGTCAGATTGACCCAGCTTTCGACCGCGATACAGCTTGATCAATTTTAGTCGTGGGAGTTATTGCCATGTTAACCGATACTTTGGAACAAGCCGCCACAGCGTCGCAAGGCAGCGTCCTGCACCTCAAGGTCTCACTCAGCCACGATCCTGCCGATTTGAGCGCCCTAAAGGCAGAGTGGGACGCCTTACAAGCACAGAGCGCTAACCGCTGCCTGTATAACAGTTGGGAGTGGGTCACTTTGGTGTGGCAACACCTCTGCGAAGGCGATGATCTGTGGCTGCTGACTGCCCGCGACTCTCAGGATAACTTGATCGGTGTGGCGGCACTGCTGAGGCACGATTTTTCGCCCATTCGCAGCACGAAGTGGCAGCAAATCAGCTTTTTGGCGGCACAGGTGGATTGCGATCACCTTGATTTTGTGTGCGCGCCGGGCAAAGCGGCGCAAGTTGCCGAAGCGTTCATCGCCCGCCTGTACGAAGAACGCCACCAATGGGATACGCTCTGCCTTGCCAGCCTGCCCGAAGGCTCACCCACGCTCGAAGTGCTGCAAACCTACGCCGACCCTGATCAAGCACAGCCTGAACCTGAAATCTGCCCGTTCATCGCGCTGCCTGCTACATGGGATGCCTACTACAACGAAATATTGGGTCAGCGCAAGCGCAAGAACTACCGCCGCGATCAGCGCCGCTATGCAGAGGCGTTCGGCGGGAACTGGTCTTGGGCGCGTGTGCAAACTGCCGATGAATTGCCCGCCTTTTTTGATGACCTGGTGCGGCTGCATCAGGCAAAGTGGGAGGCGCTTGACGCGCAAGGCGCTTTTGGCACGCCGCGTCTGGCTGCCTTTCATCGGGCAGCCGCCGAGCGCTTCCTTGAACTGGGTTGGCTGCGGCTCTATCGGCTGATCATCAACGGCACAGTTGCCGCTGCCGACTACGGCTACGTCTATCTAGGGCGCTATTATGCCTTTGCCGCGGGTTGGGATATGCAGTTTGCCGAATACAGCCCGGGCGACATGCTGACGGGCATCACCATTCAAGAGGCGATCGCCGAAGGGCTGACGATTTTTGATTTGCATCGCGGTGATCAGCCCTACAAATATCAGTGGGGCGCGCAAAACGCCTATGATCACACGGTTGCCTGCCTGATGAGCGAACGTGCGCGCCGCGAGCAACAGCTTTTGAACACAGCGCGTAGCCTATGGCAAGGCATCAAGCGCATTGTGCCGAAAGATTTACGCCGCCAGTTGGTGCGCCTGATCAAGACTGATCCAAAGTGCTGGCTATCCGTCTTTTTGCCAACGCTCAACGAACTGGCGCTTGTGCTGCCCGTTCATTAGGGCATGGGATGCCGATGCGCGGCAGAGTAGCGCCCTGTAGCATAATGCGAGAGCTGCCGTTCAATGTCGGTGAGCAGTGCGCTGGCGCCTAGCCTGAACAAGGCAGGTGTCAGCCAGGCGTTGCCAAGTTCTTCTTTCATCAGAATCAGCCAATCCAGCGCGTTTTTGGCAGTCCGAATGCCGCCGGCAGGCTTAAAGCCAACTTGATAACCCGTCCGCGCCTGATAGTCCCGAATGGCGCGCACCATGACCAAGCCGAAGGGCAAGGTGGCATTCACCGACTCCTTGCCGGTGGAGGTTTTGATGAAATCCGCGCCTGCCATCATGGCAACCAAACTTGCCTGCCCAACGTGGCGCAGCGTGCCGAGTTCACCAACCGCCAAAATCACCTTGAGATGTGCCGCGCCGCAGGCTTCACGGAAGGCTTTTACCTCATCATAGAGCGCTTGCCAATTAGCGGTGAGGACATGCACCCGCGAGATCACCACATCAATCTCAGCAGCGCCTTCCGCCACCGACTGCCGAATTTCCTCAATCTTCAGGCGCAGCGGCGTTTGCGCGGCGGGGAAGCCCGTCGAGACGGCTGCTACGGGAATGTGTGTGCCACGCAGTGCCTCAACCGCTGTCCCTACAAGGTTATGGTAAACGCACACCGCGCCAACCTGAATCGGCAAGGCTGAGGCGCCAAGTTCTGCCAGCAGGTCTGCACGGACGGGTTGGCGCGCTTTGGCGCACAGGCGCTGCACATTGCTTGGTGTATCATCCCCGGCGAGCGTGGTCAGGTCTATAAAGGTGATGGCGCGCAGCAGCCAAGCCGCCTGCCAAATCTGCTTGACGGTGCGGCGCGTGTTGAGTGTGGCAGCGCGGCGCTCCACAGCGCTTTTGTTAATCCGCACACTTTCCACCCACCCTAAATCCAATGGCAGCCCCTCATTACGCGGCGGATGGTCTTGTGCCAAAGCAGGTGTATGCAGCAGATGGTTGGTCATGGCGGCAAAAATCCTTCTCAGTTCAAGAAAAATGTTGGGATAAGTATAGCGTATTTCAGGCGTGTGCATTGTGAGCCACACACCAACGCGGTACAATGGTGCTATGCTCAATAGGGAGTGCTTGTGATGTTCAAACGCTTGTTTCTGACCCTTAGCGCGGTGCTGTGTTGTGCAGCACTGGCGATACTGATGATGGCAGTGCCTGCCGTTGCTGCTGACCCAACACCGACGCCTGCCGCCTTCACGCCGCTGCCAGAACCAACTGAAGGGGCGGTGGATGAGGCTGCCCTTGCCAGCATTGATCTGCGTGCGCTGCCCGTTTTGCCCGATTTCAGCGTCAAGGCTGAATACCTTCGCAGCATTTACGCGGAAGGCAAACGCCGCGCCCTGAACAGCAGCGCCTTTTCCAAAGTGGGTGATTGCATGACGGCAAGCCCAAATTTCTTGATCCCATTTGCTGCAGGCGGCTATACGCTGGCTGAATATACCTCATTAGAAGATGTCATCACGCGCTTTAATGTGCCGGTGCGCGATGCGCTCACTTCGCTCTCTAACCCAAGTTTGGCAGCCGAAAGCGGCTTCAACGCCGCCTCTGTGCTGGATGCTACTTGGAGCGATCCCGCCTTGTGCGATTTTGACGAGTCGCCCTTAGCCTGTGAATATCGCTATTCACAGCCCGCCTTCGCCCTGATCTTGTTTGGCACAAATGACATGAAATCGCTGACGACGGCACAGTTTGACTTTTATCTGCGCCGTGTGCTGGTCGAGACGGTCAACAGCGGCATCATCCCGCTGGTTAGCACGTTTCCCAACCAGCCCGGCTTTGTGGATCAATCCGTGTTGTATAATCGCATTGTGGTGAAGGCTGCGGCTGACTACAACTTGCCGCTGATCAACCTGTGGCGCGCCTTTGAGCCGCTGCCCTATCAGGGCATTGATCCGAACGAACCAACGCACATGACCAAGCCCGAGAGCGGTGATGTGGCGTCTTTTGCAGTGGAAGACTTGCAAGCAGGGCATAACTTGCACAACTTGCTCACCCTGCAGGCGCTAGAGGCATTGTTAGCAGTCTTGGAGTAGCACATCACAATCTGCACAATGCGCCTGTGGGCAAAGTTAAGTTACAATACGAACGAGGCAATGCGTTAGAAAAGGATGGGAAGGGTGGCACAACCAGAAGTAGGCGCGCGGCAAGACAGCACAGGCACACTTGGCTATATTGATTTCCCACGTGATGTGACGGCACAAACACGCGAAAACGCCTATGCAGCATATAACCGACTGGCAGTGCAGCGCGTCAGGGCAATCGGCTTTAACTTCAGCGCAACCGACTATCTGAACAGCGCGGGCATTGGCTTGATTATCAGCCTTGTGGAAGATGCAACCGCCGCCGGGCGCAAAGTTTTTGCCTACGGTCTAAACTCGCATAATCGCAAGTTGTTCCGCATGGTGGGCTTGACGGAACGCCTGACTTTGGTCGCCGACGAGGCAGAGATGCAATCTAAGGCAGCGCCACCGCCCGTTGTGGCGAAAACCGCTGTGGAAGAAACTGCGCCACCAGCCGTTGCGGACGAGCCAGAGGTGCAAGCCAAAGCCGCGCCGCCAGTTGAGAAGCCGGACGCTTAGTGCAGAGCATCACCACATATCACGTTCTATATGTGCCGCCCGATCTCAGCGCCGAGTGGGTGTTGGTGGCAGCCCGCCGCTATTGGAGCGAGTTTCGTCCCGTCGTCTTCAGCACGCCTGATCTGCTGGATTTGCTGCCCGTGCGCGCTTCAATTAGCATTACGGTCTTGGCGCGGCGTGATTTTGCCACCGATCTGCTGGCTGATCTGCGCCAGCGTGCGCCGCGTGCGCGCTTTGATGCGCTGGTCTATGATAGCCCACAGGAACTCCAACTCACGCTGGATGGGCGCGCTGCCTTGCGCCAACGCTTTGGCGTGCCAGAGTAAACCGCACCACACTTGACTCGACCCGTGGAGGAGATAACCCGCATGACAGAGCCACTCAACGCTGTTTTGCGCCAGCACGCCGAGCAGCAGTTTGCCGAAGAATTGGCTGCCCTTGCCGAAAGCGATACGCGCCCGCGTCCGCCCAATTGGCGGCTTTCGCCGTGGGCAGTGGCAACCTACCTGCTCGGTGGCACATTGCCCAACGGCATGACTATTCAGCCGAAATACATTGGGCAGCGCCGCTTAATTGAGGCAGCCATCGCCACGCTTGCCACGGATCGCGCTCTGCTGCTGCTTGGCGTGCCGGGAACCGCCAAGACATGGGTCAGTGAGCATTTAGCGGCTGCCATCGCCGCCGATTCAACGCTGCTCATTCAAGGTACCGCCGGCACGCCCGAAGAGGCAATCCGCTATGGCTGGAACTATGCACGCCTGCTGGCGGAAGGTCCATCTATAGCGGCGTTGGTGGCAAGCCCACTCATGCGCGCCATGTCGCTCGGCAAGATCGCACGGGTGGAAGAACTAACGCGCATCCCATCCGACGTGCAGGATTCGCTCATCACCATTCTTTCCGAAAAAACGCTGCCCATTCCTGAACTGAACGCCGAAGTGCAAGCGGTGAAAGGCTTCAATGTGATCGCCACCTCTAATGACCGTGATCGCGGCGTGAACGACCTCTCCTCCGCACTCAAGCGCCGCTTTAATACGGTGGTGCTGCCCTTGCCCGAAACACAGGCGGAAGAAGTCGAGATTGTCCGCAGCCGCGTAGAGAGCATCGGGCGTGCGCTCGAACTACCTGCCGAAGCGCCTTCCCTGCTGGAAATTCAGCGTGTGGTGACTGTTTTCCGCGAACTGCGCAGCGGCATCACAGCCGATGGCAAAACCAAGCTGAAAGTGCCGAGCAGCACGCTCAGCACGGCTGAGGCAATCTCGGTGGTGACGAGTGGCATCGCTATGGCGGCGCACTTTGGCGATGGTGTGGTGCGTGCCGCTGATCTGGCGGGCGGAATGCTTGGCGCGGTGGTCAAAGACCCTGTTCAGGATCGCGTCGTGTGGCTCGAATACCTTGAGACAGTCGTCCGAACACGGGACGATTGGGACGATCTTTACCGCGCTTGCCGCGAGATGCTCTAGCGCAAACCTGTTCAGGAAAGCGCTTAAAAATTGTAAAGGGCAATTTAGGTGGTTTTTACGCCAGGCTGCCCCTTACTTATCCGCCCAAAATGCCCGCTTGCCACGGACAAAATTCACATAAGTTTCACGAATTTTTAGCTTGTTTTGCTCTATACTGAGTGCAAGTTAGCTTAACCGTGCAAAAGCCGTTAGCATTTCTAAACAATTGCACCGAATCCGATGAGGCAAGCGACTATGTCTGCGATTGCACTTTTGACCAGAGATGCCACCGTCTTAGCTGTGCTGCGTGAAGCAGCCTTGGATGGCGATCATCACATTCTAGCTGTGGAAACGCCTGAAGCGCTCTCGGATCAGGTGCACCGCTGCACCATCGAGTTGATCATTCTTGATCTTGCTAGTTTCCCAAGCGATGCCGAACTGCTCTGCCGTCGCGTCCGAACGCTGCCGCGTGCTGCCCAGTCTGCCTTGCTGTGCCTCGTGAGTGGCAGCGCCTATGCCATTGCCCAAGCACTGGATGCTGGCGCAGATGATTGCTTGCGACGTGCATCCCTTAATGCCCGTGAACTGGCGGCGCGTTTACGTGCGCTGCTGCGGCGCAGCCAGCGTGTGGCAACTGCCGCACCCTTGATCATTTATTCCAATGAGCGCGCTATCAAACTGCACGGACGCCCCGTTGAGCTAACGCCCACCGAATTTGACCTCTTGGAAGTGCTGAGCCAGCAGCCCGGCGAATATCTAACTGCCACCGAACTGCTCCAGCTTGTTTGGCATTATCCGCCCGGCAGCGGCGACCCTGCCCTTGTGCGCAACCATGTGCGAAATTTGCGCCGCAAGCTGGAGAATGATCCCGACCGCCCGCGTGTAGTGACTTCAGCGCATGGGCGCGGCTACACCCTCAGCGTGGATGCTCAACGCCGCTGAGCGTAGGCAGCCTCGATAAAAGCGCGCAGTTCGCGCTCGAAAATAGCACGGTCAAAGCGTAGGGCATGGGCGCGGATTGCTTGCCGATCAGCCCACTGTGCCATCTGTAAATCTTCAAAATGATTAAGCGCCGCTACCAATGCCTCCACGGTTGGCGCGTCGAAAAAGATGCCCGTCTCGCCTTCGCGCACGGTATCTAAGGTGCCACCGCCGCGAAAGGCAATCACCGGTCTACCTGCTGCCTGTGCCTGCACCGGCGTAATGCCAAAATCCTCTAGACCGGGAAAGATGAATGCTTTGCAGCGCGCCATAAGCTGCGGCACGTCGTCCTCTGGCACATAGCCCAAGAATTTCACCGTCTCGCCCGCCATGCGCTCCAAGCGTTCCCGATCACGCCCGCTGCCGCCAACCAAGAGCGGCAAGCCAAGCCGCGTACAGGCTTGCACTGCCAAATCCACGCGCTTATATGGCACAAGGCGCGAGAGGATCAGGTAGTAATCGCCGATCTGATCGGCAGGCACAGGCGTGAAGCGCGCTGTATCGGTTGGCGGAAAAATGATCGTTGAATCACGTCCATAAAACGCCTTGATGCGCGCCTGTATCTCGGTGGAAATGGCGATGAAATGATCCACGCGTTGCGCGGCAGCATAGTCCCAACGGCGCAACATCCCGATCACTGGGCGCAGGGCTGCCTTCACCGCGCCGCCCAGATTCTCGCGCTGCACATAGGCGTCGTACTGCCACACATAGCGTGTTGGCGCAAGGCAATAGCAAATATGCAGTGCTTTGCGGCTGCCGCGCTGCGTTCGCACGCCATGGCAAAAGCCGCTTTTGTTGCTGAGGACTACATCATAGGTAGACAAGTCGAGTCCGCCAAACGCCATCGGATACAAGGGCAAATAGCGCTGATGGTGTTGGTAAATCTGCGGAAGTTTATCCATCCACAGCGTGCGAATCTGCCAATTTTGCCACGCAACGGGCATTTTTTCGCGCCAATAGAGGCTGGTGTATAGCGGCGCTTCGGGAAACATGCCAACCAACTCGGTCAGCACATCTTCTGCGCCGCCCACTTGGTTAAGCCAATCGTGAACAAGGGCGAGCCGCATCGCGGGATCACGTCCATTCAGTGGTATAATTGGGAAATGTTACCTAAAGAGTGAGGTCTTGGCGAATGCTCATCATGGGAATTGATCCCGGCACGGCAACCACAGGCTACGCCTTTGTGCGTGAGGACGTGGACGGCACGCCGCAAGCCGTCGCCTACGGCGTGATCACCACACCGCCCAGCACGCCGATGCCGCAGCGCCTCCAGCACATCTATGCCGAAGTGAAGCGCTTGATCGCCGAACATCAGCCTGATGAGGCAGCCATTGAAGAAATGTTTTTCGGCAAAAACATCACAGCGGCGATCACAGTGGCGCAAGGGCGTGGTGTCACGCTGATGGCGCTTGCCGATGCCCGCTTGAAAATCCGCGAATATAAGCCAGCAGAGGTCAAGCAGACGGTGGCAGGCTCTGGCAATGCGCCAAAAAAGCAGGTGCAGGAAATGGTCAAGACGCTGCTGAGCATGGATCATATTCCCAAGCCGGATGACGCCGCCGACGCACTGGCAATTGCGATTACGGCGCTGCAAAGCTCGCGCTGGGAACACTTGGTGAGCGAGTAGCCATGCTACCAGTCTCATAGGCAGGGTGGTGCAAATTGCGCTAAAATCGGATGAGCGTTGCTACCAACTGGTAGATGAAGACGCCGACACAGAAGAACTTTTCTTCTGAATAGATGAGGAAAAATCATGAACCGCATTCCTTTGGGTGAGCAACGGGGCGCGTATTGCATCCCTTCAGATGATGGGCAGCGCGTCTATGATCAGATTCATCCGCTGTTGCGCGAAAAACAGGTTGCTACGCGATCTGGATTCCGAGACGCTGAACACCTATCTGAAGTTCGAGAATGCCAAGCGCTACTATACCGCCCCTGCCTATCGGGCTGCGGTCAACAAGGTGATCGCTCGGCACTCGGAGGATTTTAATGCCGATTAGCCCGCGTGCGACTGTTGTTAATCTTGCCACTGATCAACATCGCCCGTGAGCAAGAAAAACTGGTGACGTGATGATCGAACGTATTGGTGGGCATATCGTCAAGAGCGATAAGGATTCGGTCGTGATCATGGTCGGCGGCGTTGGGCTGCGCGTCCGCGTGCCGCGCAGCGTCTTTGAGATCGCACAGCTTGGCGCAGAGGTGATGCTCTACACGCATCTGATTGTGCGCGAAGATGAGATCAGCCTTTATGGCTTCAGCAGTGAGGATGAACGTGCCATCTTTGAGGTGCTGATCACGGTCTCTGGCGTTGGCGCTAAAATTGCGCTCGCCATCCTCAGCACGCTCAGCGCCGATCAACTACGGCTTGCTGTGCGCCGCGCCGAACCTGATTTGCTCACCCGTGTGCCGGGTATTGGTAAAAAAACAGCCGAGAAGATTATCTTTGAATTAAAGGATAAAATCGGTATCGCTGCCGACGCGCTCAGTGAACTGGCTGCCATCAACGATGTGGATACGGATGTGATCGCCGCGCTAACCAGCATGGGCTTTAGCATTGTGGAGGCGCAAAGCGCCTTGCAGCGCTTACCACGCGATGCACCACAACAGGTTGAGGCACGGGTGCTGCTGGCGCTGCAAAATCTGGGCTAGGCGGCTGCCTGTTCGTTTTCGTGTGGATTTGTGAGGCGTGCCATGACGAATATCGCTCCCTTCTCGGTAACCTTGCTGCGCTACCCGCGCCGCGATGGCGTCTACAGTGTGCTGCCTGATGCTGTCATCGTCCATGACCGCTACCAAAACCGCCACGTCCGCCTTGATCCATTCGGCGCGGAGCTGTGGCTGCGGATTGATGGCATGACCACGCTCCACGAGATTGCCATTGAAATTGCCGTGAATGCCGCCTTGCCCATTGAGGAAGTCTCACGCAGTGCGTCCGCCATGATTGGCGCACTAAGCGCGGAAGGCATCCTCTATGTGGAACTAGAGCCGCAGCCACAGCCCTACCACTTGACCATGCCGCTGGATGAGCAAGACCCATACCGCGCTGCTGCCAGTATGCGCGCCGAAGGCTGGTTCTAAGCACACCTATGATCTTCTCTTACCATACAGAGCGCCTGACGCCCTCAGTTGCGCTCATTCTGCTTGGCATGGCAGCGCTTGGGCTGTGGCTAGGAAATGTGTTCGGTTTGGCATTCTTTGGCAGCGCCTGCGGCATCTTCATTTGGGCGTGCCTGCAAGTGCTGCGCCAAAAGCGCGGCGTGCGCCTTTATGATGCGTATCTTCTCCTGCAAGGCTCTGTGAGTGGGCGTGTGCGGCGTATTCCTTATGGGCAAGTGCGCGGCTTCAGCCTGACCAAACGCGGCGGCTTAGCGCTGCTCTACCGTGAGTTGCCCGCCCCTCAGCCCGATCTACCACCGCAAGCGCTGAGCGCTGCCTTGCCTAGTGAAGCACCGCCCCATCAGCGTCTCTTGCTCACGGCGCGCTTGGCGCAGCCTGAGGCGCTGCGTGCCGCCCTCACCGAGCGCTGCGCGCTGAGCAGTGCAGACGCCGTTCCCGCCACCTATGTGCTATGGCTGGCGCGCCGCCGCCGCCTACGCGATGCGCTCATCGTGCTGATGGCGATTCTCGGTATCCCTTTGTATGTCCTTATCCTGAGTCGTATCCTCAACAGTTTGCTATAGAAGGAGTCTTTTTGTGGGTGATGACCTGAACAGCCTTGTAGGCAAGCGCATTGCCGTGCTGGATCGCGGCTATGTGGAGCTGCAAGACGTAATGCCGCACCCTGCCACGGGCATCCGTGCCGATGCAGCAATTGTGGCGTCGGCGCGTGTCAGCTTCATGGGCGAGAGCAAAGGCGAAGAAGCAGACCGTAAGCTGATCCACTATCTGATGAAGCACCGTCATACAACACCCTTTGAGCATGTGGTGTTCACCTTCAGAGTCCATGCGCCGCTTGTCGTCTGGTGGCAGTGGGTCAGGCACCGCATGGCATCCTATAATCTCATGAGTGGACGGTATATCGAACTGCCTGAGGATGAATATCACACGCCGACGGTGTGGCGCAAGCAATCGTCCAGCAATAAGCAGGGCAGCCTCGGTGAATTAGAATCAGAGGCAGGCGCCGCGCTCACACGGGAACTAATCGCGCACTACGAACGCGGACACGCGCTTTACAAACACGCGCTGGCGCAAGGCGTAGCGCGTGAGCAAGCGCGCCTATTCCTGAGCGGCTTTGCCGTCTACTACACCGGCTACATTACGCAGAATTTGCATAACATGCTGCATTTCCTCAAGCTACGAATGGCGGATGAGGCGCAATACGAGATTCGCGTTTATGCAGAGGCAATCTACCGCGAGTTTGTGAAGCACATCGCGCCGATTGCCTGTGAAGCATGGGAACAGTATATTTTGCAGGAATAACCGCATGTCAGTCCCGCAGGCTTTCTAGCACGTCCAGCACCGCCTGCGATGGCACATCGTCGCGTATCTCAGGCTGACCCACTTCGCGCAGCAGCACAAAGCGCATCGCCTCGCCCTGCCGCTTCTTATCGGTACGCATGGCAGCACGCACGTCGCTTGGCTCAAAGCCGCAGCGCGTCGGCAAGCCTACTGCGCCAACCAACTGCTCCACCTGATCAGGCAGCGCCGCGCTGCACAAACCAACTGCCTGTGAAAGGCGCGCAGCTGCCACCAATCCAAAGCCGACTGCCTCACCGTGCCGCCACGTATAGCCGCTGACCTTCTCGACGGCGTGCGCGAAGGTATGCCCTAAATTCAGCTCGGCGCGGATGTCTTGCTCATACGGATCGCGCTGCACATAATCCACCTTGATCTGAATAGCGCGCCGAATCACGCCTGTGAATGCCTTGTTATCGCGTCGGTAAAGCCCTGCATCCAGCAAACTTGCATCGCGCAGCAAGCCGCTTTTGATGATCTCTGCCGCGCCGCACACCCATTCAACATCAGGCAGCGTTGGCAGCAGCGATGGATCAACCACGACAAAAGCAGGCTGCTTGAAAGCGCCCACCAAGTTTTTGCCTTGTGGCAAGTCCACACCGACCTTGCCGCCAATGCTGGCATCCACCATTGCCAATAGGCTGGTTGGCGCCTGCACAAAGGCAATGCCGCGCAGGAAGGTGGCAGCCGCAAAGCCCCCCAAATCGCCCACCACGCCGCCACCAAGCGCAATCAGCACGCCTTGCCGATCAATGCCCAATTCGAGCAGCCTATCATAGACAAAGCGGACAACGTCCAATGTTTTGTGCTGTTCACCATCCGAAATGATGATCAGCGGCACACCCAGTAACTCCGCCAACATATTGCCGTACAGCGGCGCTAGAACTTGGTTGGTGACGATGGCTGCCTTGCCACCTAGACCATGCAGCCGCATGATCACGTCCAGCGTTTTGAGCGCCTTGTTGCCGATATATACTGCATAATTACCCTCTGGCGCCTGCACGTCTATGCGTTCGGGCGCAGGAATTTCGCTGAATGTCACAGTAGGCTCTCCTGCACGCTTTTGCCATCCTTCACATTGCGCGCCAACATCAAAATGTCGTGGGCGCTTTGCTTGGCGCTCACCGTCTCTGCGCCGAGCATTTCTGCCATTTCTTCCACACGCGCACGGTCGTTCAATTCGCTGATAATGGCGATGGTGCGCCCACCGCTATAGCCTTTGGTCACGCGGAAATGCCGATCCCCAAAGCCGGCAATGTGCGCTAAATGTGTCACGCACAGCACCTGATGCCCGTCCGAGAGCTTCCACAGCTTCTGTCCAACCACGCTGCCAACGCGCCCGCCAATACCTTGATCAATTTCGTCAAAGATGAGCGTTGGTGTGTGGTCGGCGTGTGAAAGCACCGTTTTGAGCGCCAACATGATGCGCGCTGTCTCGCCGCCGCTGGCAACTTTTGCCAACGGGCGCAACGGCTCGCCACGGTTGGCAGCTAACATGAATTCCACCGTGTCTATGCCCGTCGAGTCGAATTTCAACCGCCGCTCGCCCACAAAACAGCCCTCAGGATCGTCCGTTTGAGTCAACGCGACCTCAAAGCGGGCGCCTTCCATACGGAGTTCTGCCAGCTCCCGCACGATGCCTTCGCCAAGTTTAGCGGCGGCTTGGCTGCGCGCTGCGCTGATCTGTGCGGCACGCTCACCGATCTTTCGCAGCAGTACCTCTTCTTCAGTGCGTAGTTCGGCAATGCGCGCTGCGCTGTTGGTGATGTTTTGCAGTTCCGCTTCACAGCGTGCTGCAAAGTCTAACACCGCCTCTAGAGTGCCGCCATACTTGCGCTTAAGCCGATTGAGTGCATCGAGGCGTTCTTCCACATCGTAAAGGCGCGTTGGATTATGTTCGATGCTCTCTGTGTAGTGGCTGAGCGCACGGGCAATATCTTCAACTTGTGCCACAACAGTATCGGCATTGGTGGTGTGTTCTGCCATGCGCGGATCAAAGCGCGCCAGCTTGTGCAGGACGGCGGCAATCTGGTTCAGCAAGCTGAGCGCACTGGGCGTCTCGTCGTCACTATCCAGCAGGCGTGCTGCCTCCACGCTTAGTGCCGCGATCTGCTCGGCGTTCGCCAAGCGCTCCGATTCTTCGCGCAAGGCGTGCTCTTCGGCGGGCTGCGGCGCAACGGCACGGATTTCCTCAAGCTGATAGGTCAGCATGTCCACACGGCGCGCACGGGCTGCCTCATCCATTTGAAGCTGATCGATCTCGGCACGCAAGCTGCCAAGCTGATCGACCAAATCCGCCAACGCAGCGCGGGAGACATCTAAGCTGGCGTAGCGATCCAACAGGTAGAGATGCTCTGGTGCGCGCAGCAGGCTGAGGTGTTCACCTTGCCCGTGAATATCCACCAAACGCTGCCCGATCTCGCGGTAAAACTGCAAATTCACCGTGCTGCCGTTCACGCGGCAAACATTGCGTCCGTTGGCGCGCAGTTCACGGGTCAGGGTTAGTTCGTCAGTGGGCATCTCAATATGCTCAGCGTTCAGCAGCGGACGCACCGCCGCCTGAAGGGATGGCGGCAGCTTAAAGACAGCCTCTACGACTGCTTTTTCGCGCTCGGCACGGATAAAATCCGAGTCGGCGCGCCCGCCCAACACTAAATCTACCGCATCAATGATGATGGACTTGCCGGCGCCTGTCTCACCCGTGATCACGTTGAAGCCGGGCGCAAACTGCACCTCTAACTGGTCAATAATCGCAAAATCGGTAATCCGAATTTCACTGAGCATAAGGTTTCACCCGCTTAACGTAACCTGCCGAAAACTGCTGCTGAACAGAGCGCCGCATATAAGCCAATCGGCAACAATTCCTGCACTAGGTAAGTTCCAACATTAATGCCGCGTGGCGCACGTTGTGCCAATGTGATTACATCGCCAATCACGCCGATGTTGGCGATCAGCGCCGTTAAGATGACCAACCCGATTGCAATTTGCGGCACATAACGCCCGCGCTGCCGCTTTGCTGCACGTAGAGCAAGCTCACCAATAGCAACACCCGCCGGCAGCGAGAGGAACAGCACGCCGATCAGGAACAGGCGCGGCACAATAAAGCCCGCCACCAAGCTTAAGCCGAACACAACTGCCAACGAGATGATCTGCTCTTGCTGGCTTGCCTTGAAAAACTTATCTTGCTGTTGGTAAACGCATTGGCGGCAGCGGTAGCCGACTTCGGTTCGCACCGCGCATTTAGGACACATATAGCGCGCACAGCGGTTACAGCGCAGCGCTGTTTCCACATCGGTATGGACGGCGCAGAAAGTTTTTTCATCGGCAGGTGGCGCATAGCTTGGCGCTTCAGTCATGCTTTTTCTCCAAGTTGAGTCGGCGCGGTTGTGGCGCACCTTCACGGCGCGGCGAAAGACGCGGCTCCATGCGGTCTAGCAATGAACGGTAGAAGTAATTACGCTCTCGCAAGCGCACAAAACGGCTAATATGCTCACTGGCATAGACAATAATCGAATCGCCCGGCACAAGGCTGCATAGGCTCTCACCGTCGAGGGTGAGCGTGACATCCGTAGCGGTGCGCTCTGCGATGATCACCTCAATGGTGGCGCCTTCCGCCAGCACAATCGGACGATCCAGCGTTAGGTGCGGCGCAACTGGCACGACAAGGATATTCTTGAGCGTAGGCGGCAGAATCGGACCGCCAACTGCCAGCGCATAGGCTGTGGAGCCTGTCGGTGTGGCGATGATCAAGCCATCGGCGTTGTACTGCGTCGTCCAGTTGCCATCAATGAAGGCATCCAGCAGCACGCTTTTGGCAACTGCACCGCGCCCGATTACCACGTCGTTGAGGGCATCGCCGCTGGCGATGAGCGCGTCAGCGTGCCATGTCTCTGCGTGGATCATCATGCGCTCTTCAATCCAATACTGCCCACTCAGCAAATCCGAGAGCAGGTTATCCCAGTCGGCAAGGCTTGCCTCAGTCAGAAAGCCGAGATAGCCAGCATTAATGCCAAAGACTGGCACATTATGCTTCGAGCAAACACGCGCCGCCCGCAGCATACTGCCATCGCCGCCGATGGCGATCACAAGGTCGGATTCGGCAACCAGCGGATGGATGGTCTCGGCATCCCAAGCAGGATTGCACCACGCCGCGACGCCGTGTGCGGTGAGGCTGCTTGCCACAGCACTGCATACCTCACCTGTTGCAGGGCGCAGCGGATGCCCTAAGATTCCCACACGCTCAAACATGCCGTTCCCTTTATGCGCGCTCAGCCAACCACACCGATTGATTATAGCGCAAGATGTGTTGAACTTGCCGTTTGAATCATAGTACATTTGTTCGTGATTGGCAAGGGAAGGCTGTGACTTGGGCATGGGAAGCCTTTGCTACCTCTCAAGGCTGCGCTGCTATCATTCACGAAAGGCACACACCGCTGACCACCACCTTCTATCCCCGCGCTTAGCCGCCGTTACCTGACTCGTTGTCCGTCAACACCTTAGCGGATGCCGCACCCAATGGCTGCACGGCACAGGATTGCACCCTCCGCGAGGCAATCCAAGAAGCAAACAGCAGCAGCCAACTCACCATCATCACCTTTGACAGTACGCTTTTCGCTAGCGGACCGCGCCGCTGCGCCTGAACGACCATCCCTCGCGCCGACCTGCGTGCCGAGGCAGTCGGCAGGCAGACCGAACAGCTGCCTTCGTAGACTTCCGCAACACCCTGAGCATACCTCTGACGAATCCCTTGCCTTTGCGCGCTGCCACACGCTACAATCTCTAGAACATACAAAACTTCTTTTGAGGGCTTTTTGAGATGCGCCTTACCGATCAGCAGATGCAGCGCGCCGCCGATTTCGTGCGCAGCTACCTCCGCCGCACCGCCGAATGCGACTCACCGCACAATGCCGTCTTCCGTGCCGAAAACCGCTGGCAGCACAGCCTGAACGTACAGAAGAACATCCGTGCCCTTGCCGATGGCGAAGGGATCCCGTTGGATTCCCGTGCGGTTTGCGATCTTGCCGCCCTGTTTCATGATGTGGATCATTATACGGTGGATTATGAATATCACGGCTTGCGGGGCGCAGAAACTGCCACCAAATTCCTGACCGAAGAAGGCTATGCACCGCAGTTTGTGGAGCGTGTGGCAGAAGCCGTCCGCCGCCACCACTACGAATTGGAAGACGATATACCGATTGCTGAGCAAATGCGTTATATCATTGCCAATGCGGGCAGCGAGGCACGTTTGCTGATGGACGCCGAGACGCTCGATAAAATCGGCGCCAGTAACATTGTGCAGTCGCTGCTGACCTTGGGCAGAGCGGGCAACAGGCAGGTGAACGACGCTGCCCGCGAATTGGTGAGCGGCTTTCCGTTAGAGCGGGCGCGGCTGTGGTATCAAACGCTTGTCACACCGACCGGACAGCGCATCGGCGCACAGCGATTGGCTTTCTATGAACAAGTTTTGGCGCAGATCGAGGCAGAGATCGTCACCGAAGAGCCTTACCCACAGCGTGAGCCGCAAGACGCTTAACACGCTCACGCGCAGCGCGCTCGGACTCGTGCTGAGTGCGCTGTGCCTAGCAGCACTCGCCTGCAACCTGACGCCCGGCATTCCCATCACGCCAACCATCGCGCCGACGCTGCGTCCGTCACTCACCCATACGCCCAGCCCAACCGCCATCGCCCTGCAACCAAGCCCAAGCCACACGTCAACTGCCAGCCCTACCGATCTGCCCAGCGCCACACCAACGCGCACCCTGACGCCGACCCTAATGCCTAGTACCACACCCACCGATCTACCCACCGATCAGCCGACGCGCACTGCCACGCCAAGCCCAACCTATACAGCCACCTTCACCACCACTGCCACGCTGACCCAAACCGCCACGCCCACACCAACCGCCATACCATCCAATACAGTCACGCCAACGGCAAGCCTGACCCTTTCCGCAACGCAGACGCCCACCCTTGCGCCAACGGCAACCTTGACAGCGACTGTCCGCCTTGTGACTGCCACACCGCTGCCGACGCAAACTGCTTCACCCTCACCCACCGCACTGCTGCTTATCTTGCCGCCGCCCACACTGCCTATCACCGATACACCGCCGCCGACCATCATCGCCTTTCTGCCAACCGCCGCGCCGCTTAGCACTGGCACGCCGCTGCCCGTGCCATTTGAGCCGCCGCCCGCCACTGCCGCACCGCCCACACCCTTTGTGATTGCGCGCAGCGAGGGCGAGTTTGCCATTATCGGCGGCGATACGCTGCTGCTGCCGCCTAGCGAGACCGCCCGCGCCTTCGATGTAAGCGCGACAGGGCGGCGCGCCCTGATTGATCAGGACGGACGCCTGTTTATTGATGGCGCCCTGTATACTGGCGGCGGTAAACATGCCAATCAGCGCTTTGTGGCGGCGCGCTGGTCGTCGGATGGGGCGTATCTCGCCTATGTGGTGGAGACGCCCAACGCTGAGATGCTGCGCTTTGATCCGATCCGCGCCAATGATGATGGCGTTTGGGTGGTGGCGCTTGGCGGCGAGCCGCGCCATGTGCTGCGAAACCACTATGTAGAAGGCTCGAATGAGTTTCCCTTCCGTGTGGCGCGCAGTTTGGCTTGGGCAGACGATCAAGATGCGCTGCTGATCAACGTTACGGCAGGTGGTGGCATCGCGGCAAGCATCCTGACTGGGCGCAGCCGCTTTGCCAACGAACGCATGGACGGCTTGTTCGCCGTGCTGCCCTTCAACGGCACAGCATGGCTGCCCAACGGAGTCGGTTGGGTTGCCACCACGCTGCCAACCTTTGAACGCGGCGTGCAGCTTGGCATTGTAGATCGCTATACTGCCGCCTTCACGCCCGTCTTTGATGGCGCGGCACTTGGGCTGTGGCTACAAGATGGCGCACGCTTGCCCGACGGGCGCTACGCCTTCTTGGGCAGACCGTCCCCAGATGGGCGCAATTATGAAGGCGGGAACAACCTAAGCCTCTATGTGGGCTATGGAACGGAACGCCCGTATCAATTGAGTCAACCACTGGAAGGTGAGGTCATCCGCGCCGAGTGGAGTCCGAGTCGGCTGGCGCTCTACGTGCAGACGCGCCAAGCGGATGGCATCCTCCGCAATTTTGTGCTGGATGCGCTCAGCGGCGCACGCCAAGAGCTGGCAAGCGGCGCCTTCCCGATCAGTTGGCGGAATTAGGGCAAGGTTCGGGTAATGCTTCGTCCGATAAAACATGGTATGCTTCTCCAATTCGTACAACCTTAGGTCATTCCCGAAAGGCGGTTTGCACACCAACCATGACCCGATCCCCTGAAATGTCACCCTATGCGCGCCATATCTTTATCTGCACCGGCGACTCGTGCGATCACAAGGCACGTGGCAAAAAACTCTACGACAAACTCAAAGACCTGCTCGGCGACCTGACCGATTATCACAGCGCGCTGCGCGTCAAACGCGGCAAAACGCCCTGCTTAGGCGTATGCAGCGGCGGCGTGATCGCTGTGGTTTATCCCGAAGGCGTGTGGTATTACGACCTGAACGAAGAAAAATTAGCCCGCATTGTGGAGGAACATCTGCGCGGCGGCAAGCCTGTGCAAGAATACATCTTTCACCAACTTGCCGATAATCCGCACGCCGCCTTTCCGCCGCGGGCAGAAACCTAACCGATCCATTCGCGCTGTGCGCTGTAGAGGTGCTGATAAACGCCGCGTTCCGCCAAAAGTTCCGCCTGTGTGCCACGCTCTATGATTTTACCGCCTTGCAGCACCAAAATCTGGTCAACCTGATCCAAACCAACCAAACGGTGCGTGATCATGAGCGTCGTGCGCCCTGCCATCAGCGCACGGATTGCCTCCAGCACGCTGTGTTCCGTTTGCGCGTCTAGGTTGGCGGTTGGCTCATCCAGCACCAGCAGCGGCGCATCTTTGAGCAAGGCACGCGCAATGGCAAGCCGCTGGCGCTCACCGCCGCTCAGGTTCACGCCAAACTCACCGACTCGCGTCTCGTAGCCTTGCGGCAGGCGCACGATGAAATCGTGGAGTTGGGCGCGCTGCGCCGCGGCGACAATCTGTGCCTCTGTCGCGTCACGCTTGGCGATCAGCAAGTTCTCACGGAGGCTGGTGTTGAAAAGGTAGGTTTGCTGCGTCACCACGCCAATGCGCTGCCGCACATCTGCCGCCGCCAGTTGGCGAATATCCACACCGCCCAGCCTGATCTGCCCTTCCTGATAATCCCAGAAGCGCAGCAGCAAGTTAACCAACGTCGTTTTCCCGCCACCGCTGCTGCCAACAATGGCAAAGGCGCGCCCTTGCGGCAGGCTGAAAGTGATGCCGTCCAGCGCGTAAGGTTCACCTTCGGCATAGCGAAAACGCAGCCCTTCAACGTCCAGCGTGCAATCGTTTGGCATGGGCTGTGGCTGTGGCGGATCGCTGACTATCGGATCGGCATCTACCACCGCATAGAGCGCCCGCGCGGCATTGAGGTGCGTGCCAAGCTGCGCGGCGGCAATCGGCAGCGGCGCAATTGCCTCAAAACTGGCGATGGCTGCCAGCACAAGCGTTGCCAGCAGGATGCCTTCCATGCGCGGCGCAGCCAAAATTAGGACGACGAGCGCGCACAGGTTGATGAGCAAGCTGATCAGCGCCGTTTGCAGGGCGCTAACGCGCTCAAGCTGATGGTGTGCAGCGCTCAGGGCGTCCGAGTCAGCCTGAATCTTGGCAGCTTGGCGCACTTCGCCATTAAAGGCAACTACATCCGCCATGCCCTGCGCCATATCCACCACATTTGCGTTGAGCGCGCTGCGCGCTGCGATGGCTGCCGCGCCGCTCTGCCGTGTAAGCCGCCGCGCCAGCCATGCCACACCCACAGAAGCTGCCAGCATAAAGCTGATCACGGTCACGGCGAGGATGAGGTCAAAGGCACCAAAGAAGACTGCCATGAGCAACGCGATGAGCAGTGCCACTAGAGGCGGCGCAACAGCGCGCACATAGAACTCTTGCAGCGTCTCGATGTTACCAATGGCGCGGCTGAGCAGATCACCACTGCGGAACTGCATCAGGCGTGCAGGCGCTAAGGGCGCAATCTTGCCATAGAACCAAACGCGCAAGCCTGCCAGAATGTGAAAGGTTGTCTCATGGGAGACCAAGCGCTCTAGGTAGCGGAAAACACCGCGTGTGATGCCGAAAAAGCGCACACCAACGACTGCCACCGAAAGGGCAGCAATACTCGGACGCTCTGCGGCACGCGAGATGATCCACGCAGAGGCTGCCAATAAGCCAACGCTGCTGGCAACCGTCAGGAAGCCGAGCAGCACCGAAAGGCTGATCCAGCGGCGGTAGGGCGTAATCAGGCTGAGTAAACGATGCAGCGTTGGCATGGCGGCTATTCGCGCTGTTCCTTTGCCAAAGCAGAGGCAAGCTGCGCGCAGACCAACTCCAGCATGATGACATGCTCTTGGCTGATGCTGCCGGGCGGCTCACGGAAGGCGATCACGACGCCAAAACGCATGGTCTGCCCAACGGCAACGGCAACTGCCGCGCCAAAGCGCCCTTTTTCCAGCAGGAAGTGCGAGCGCTCATCGCCGGGTGCGGCAATCTGGCTTTTGCCGCTTTGCGCCACCAATCCAAGCAAGCCGTTATAGTCGGTGCGCTGTGGCAGGGCGCTCATCACGGCGTTGTTGCCCATCTGGGCGGAAAGCACCAGTGATGTACTGCCTGCCTCGATGGTGTAGAACGCCACATGATCGTAGCCCAAGTCCATCACGGCGCTGACAGCAGCCTGCTGCTTGCCCAAGCCTTTGGTTGCCTTGGCAATTGCCTTCGCAAAGGTGCGGATCGGTGGCAGCGCATCGGCACGCACCGTCTCTAGGCGGCGTTCTTCGGCAAGCCGCTTGATCTTGCGGATCAGCTCATTGTCTTTGAACGGATCGGTTGAAACATCATCAGCCCGTCCGGGCATACCGAAATCAGCTTCCTCATCTACGGTTAGGATCAGCAAACGCGGCTTTTCTAGGCGCACAGCGCGGATTAGGTCGTAGGTATCGCCCAGTGCGTTATCCAGCACGAAGACGTCAAAATGCTTGCTGGCATCGCGCAAGATTTCGCGGGCGTTCTCTAAGGCAGTGGCATAGGTCACTTTGAGGCTGGCTTCTTTGGCAAGATATTCGCGGTAGCGCACCATAGAGCTGATCTGGGTCGCTACCAACACGCTGATTGTACTGCCCATGTTCATAGAAATCTCTCCACCTAAACTTCAGCGCTGCACAGTCTTTTTGGGTGTTCAGGGCGGATTATAGGCGATCAGGGAGCGCTGCGGCAAGCCATTCAAGGAAAACGGGCGTTGTGAAGGGCATGGTGTGGGAGTGGCGTGAGCATGAATCACTGCGTTGCAAAGTGCGCCATGAAGGGCTATAGTCATCTACCAGATGGCAACCGAGCAAGAGGAGACAGGTTGATGCGCCGAGTAGTGTTATTGGGCTTAAGTGTGTTGCTAGGCAGCCTACTTTTGGCAAGTTATGTGGCAGCGCCAACGGTGCGGGCAGAAGACCGCAGCGCCTGCCGTGCTTTGGTGGATGAAGGCATTGCGGCGGCTGCCGCCGCGTGCAGCAGTGCAGGTGCAGATAGCGCGTGCTACGGTCATGCGGATGTGGTGGTCAGCAGTGCGGCAGATAGCACTGTGCTGAACAGCGTTGGGCAGATTGCGCCCTTGAGTCAAATCCAATCGCTCACCACATCTGCTGCCAGCCTTGAAAGCGGCGATTGGGGCATCGCAGTGCTGAATATTCAAGCGGGATTGCCCGAAGGTGCGGCAGGTGTGCGCGGCGCGCTCTTTGGCGATTCGGTGCTGACTTCAGCCGTGCGTGCTGAGGCTGCCACCACCCAAACGCTGACCGTCCGCACCTTTGACGATTTGCCTGTGCTGCTGCGGGCAGGCGCTAGTTCAAACTTCCCACAAGTCACCCGTATGACCTTTAAGCAGGAAGGCGCAGCCGACGGGCGCAACGCCAAAAATACATGGGTGCGCGTGCGCTTAGACGGTCTGGTGGGCTGGGCATCCATGAACCAAATTCGGTTGGAAGGCGATATTGAGTCGCTGCCCATCCTCGATGATCGCAACATCGCGCCCGATTTTCTATACACTGCGCCGATGCAGGCGATGACCCTCAGTAACGTGCCAGCCCGCGGCAAGCCCGCCTGCGCTGAAGCTGCCAGTGGGCTGCTCTTGCAGCGCAGCGCCGAAAGTGGTGCTGATCCCGTCAGTCTGTTGGTGAACGGTGTTGAACTATCTTTCCTCAGCGCAACTCTCGTCCTGCGCGCCGCACCTAAAGATCACCTGGATGTAATGGCGATTGAGGGTGTTGTTTCGGTGCGCGCTTTCGGTGCAGAGGCAGCCATTGCCGATGGCGAAATGCTGCAAGTGCGGCTTGGCGGCGCCGATGATCTAACAGCCGTTGCCGCGCCCAAGCAAAAGACCAAGCTGCCCTTTGCGGCTGTGGAAGGCGTGCCAATGACGCTCATGCCGCAGGCGCTCTCGTGCTTGGCAGGCGTTGTGCCAACCGATGCACGGGTCGCAGTGCGCTCAGGTCCAAGCGCTAAGGAGTACACCTCGCTCTTTTTCATGCAGCCCGCCCAAACCTACACGGTTGAGGGTTGGAATGCCGATGCCGACGGTAACAAGTGGTGGAAACTCCGCAACGATAACCGCGCCGAAAATTGGGTCGAACAAAGCGCGATCCGTGTGGTGGGCGCCTGCGAAAAGGTTGAGAAGGTTGAGGTGGGCATGATGGCGGGCGGCAGCGCGGAAGGCGCAGCAGGCGTGCCAGGTGGCGGTGGCTTTGCGCCAAGCACACGCACCATTTGGAATGCCGAAGTGGGCGTTGATCAGTTGGTTGGCACCTGCAGGTTAGGCGCACTCAACTACTGCGCGCACATGGTGGCGATCTCGCCGCGTGGCAGCGGGCTAACCTATCGCGGGCAGGAGATCACACCCTACAACCTGACGCGAGTCCGCGAGAACGTTTACGTTTATAATGGACGGAACGGCATGGGTAATGGGCGCATCAGCATCGCGCTGACCTTTACCAGCCCAACTAGTTATACACTAACACAGACCATCGTGTTTGATGCCGACCCTGAATGCCAGCATGTCAATGTGGTGAATGCCACATTGCGCTAAGGTTTATTGTGATTGGAGTGGATGACTCATGCTGCGAAAACTGATCCTAATCGGCGGTGTGCTGCTTTTTATGGCAGCCGCGCTACCCGTTGCGAATGTCACAGCGCAAGAGGGCGAAACTGCCTACGCTTGGACGGAGACGGCAACCAACCTTCGCACCGGTCCCGGCACGAACTATGAAGTGATCACCACACTGGAGATTGGCGTGCAGTTGCAAATTGAGGCGCGCAACGCTGATACAAGCTGGATTTTGGTGAAAAGCGAGAACGGCTTGCGCGGCTGGGGCAAAACGCGCTTGTTCCGCCTTTCGGAAAACGTGCAGCTGCGCCTAATCGCCCAGAGTAATGAAATCCTGAATCGGGCGGAAGTGGCAGCCGCCGCGCCACCGGATGCCGTTCGTCCGCCGAACGTGAGCGGCACTGCGCCGCTAAACGCGCCCTTCATCCCGCAGATCAGCGGCAGCGTGCGGGCAGCTATGCGCGCTGTGGTGGCAAAAGGGCAGGCGATGGGCAATAACATTCGTGTGTTCTCCAAAGTGGGCGACTGCATGACCGATCATCCACAATTCCTGAATCCGTTCGCCTGGGGACAGTACAATCTGGGTGAGTACGGCTACTTGCAGGCAACCATTGATTACTTCAATGTGAAGCCGCGTGATGATGTCGGCAGCTCTTGGGATGCTGGCAGCAAGGCGGCGCACAACGGCTTTAACTCCAGCGCTGTGCGCGAGACGCAGTGGGCAGACCCCGCTGTGTGCAATCCTGATGAGCGCCCGCTGGCATGTGAATTTCGCCTGAACAAGCCCGCCGTTGCCGTGATCATGTTCGGCATTGCCGATGTGCTGGTCATGACGCCGCAGCAGTTCTACCGCTTTATGCGGAACATCGTGGATGACTCGCTAGCAGCCGGTGTGGTGCCGCTGCTCAGCACCTTCCCAGAGAATCCTTCCGTGCCGCAGCTTTCGCGCCAAGTGAACCAAATGGTGCTGGCTTTGGCGCGAGAGAAGAACGTGCCGATCATGAACTTTGCAGATGCCGTCAAGAATCTGCCGAACGGCGGGCTAGAATCGGATGGCATCCATCTCTCGCTGCCGCCCGGCTCCGCCACCGATTTCACGCCTGAAAACCTGAAATATGGCATGACGGTGCGGAATTTACTGGTGCTGCAATCCCTTGACGTCATCTGGCGGCAAATCCTGAATTAATCTACGTTAGGTCTCTGGGCGGACTTGGCTTCCGCCCAGAGGCGCTCATTGCAACAGAAAGGCAGCCTGAAGGATGTCCATCAATCCACGCCTAGAGCCGTTCACCGCCCTTGCTGATGTTTACAAAGTGAGTGGGCTATCTGCCTATGGCACAACCTTGGCAGGGCAGCTCCTTAACTTCATTTACGACATGAGTTGGGAAGGCAGCCGTATGCTAGACCTTGCCACTGGCAATGGTGAGGTTGCCTGTTGGTTTGCCGGGCGCAACATCCGCGCCGTTGGGGTAGATAGCTCTGCCACTATGATCAAGCACGCCAAAGCGCTTGCCGATGAACAAAACGCCGCTGCCACGTTCATCCAAGCCGATATACGCACCTATCAGGCAGATCAGCCCGCCGATTTAGTGCTGTGCATCGGCGGCTCTCTGAACCATCTGCCCACCATGAACGATCTGGGTGCGGTGTTTCGCAGCGCAGCAGCCGCCTGTTCGCCGAAAAAGCCGTTCATCTTCGATCTGCATACCATTCGTGGATTGGCGAATGCGCCTGCTGAGCGCATCGTCTCGGATGGGGATCATCACCTCATCACAGCGCGCAGTGCCTTCAGCTATGAAACGCTCAGCCTGAACACGCTCTACACCGTTTTTCACTACGTGGCGGGCTGGCAACGCGCCGAAGAAATGCACACCTTGCGCGGTTATCCTGTGCAGGCAGTGCAGCGTTTGTTGAACAGTTCAGGGTTCACCTTAGAAAAGGCGCTCACGCTGGACTTCGCGCCGATGACAGCCTCAACCGAGGCTGATATGCTGCTCTTTGTGGCGCGCCGCACCTAGAAAGGCTAACTTTTACGATGGCAAACCCTGCTTCCGTCATCTTTCTGGTCTTATTTGCCCTGACGACGTTGTTCACCTATCTTGCGGTGCGGCGGCGCTGGGCGTCGTTGGCTGCCAGCTTTGCCTTTGGTGCGGTCGGTTCGGCGCTGTGCTTCGTGTTATTCATGCTCTCGCAGAATAACTCGTTTGGGCGGGCGTTGCTCACAGGTGTGCTGATCGGGCTGGTCTTTAGCGGGCTAACTGTCTCAGCAGCCGCCTATTTCCGCGCCAACAGCGGCGCACGCCCTACCCTGCCCGATCTGCGCGAACAGCCTAGCGAGCCACCCGCTGATCAGTGAGCGTCTTGTGGATGCGCCTTGAACCAAGCGACGCTCTCTGCCACTGCCTGTGGCATGGGCGTGGCAGCCAAGCCAAAGGTGCGCTCAAATTTGCTGCTATCCACCACAAAGGGCTGTTCAAACTCGTACATCATCTCGACCGTTTCGCGTGCGCCTGGGCTAAACAGACCAAAGAGGCGCATCATCAGACGGTTGGCAACCGCAATCTTCACTGGTTTGCCAAGCGCCGTCTCCGTCAGGTGCACCAGCTCACGCTGCGTGATGGCAGGTGCGTTCGGCACATGCCACACTTGCCCTAATGCCTCGTCCCGTGTGCCCAGGAGGGCAAGCGCCTTGCCAAAATCCGGCACATAGGTGAAGCTGTGCGGCACATCAAGGCTACCGTAGAGGTTGGCACGCTTGCCCACAAGGGCGGGATAGAAAAACAACTCGCCGCTCAGCATATATTCAGGTCCGAAAAAGTTGGAAGCACGCCCTATCACAACGCGCACCTTCCCTTTGGCGTGCGCCTCTTGCAGCTCGGCAGACATGGCAGCGCGCACCTTTCCCTTTTTGGTCTGCGGCTGTATCGGTGACTCTTCGTGCAGCGGCACACCGTTTGTCGCCCCATACATATACAGGTTTTCAATCACGATCAGCTTGGCGCCTGTGGCAGCCACACCTTCTAGGATGGCGGCTTGCAGTGGCGGGAACTTCTCTTGCCATTCGTGATATTCCGGCTGCGCTGCCTGATAGACCGCTGCGGCGCCTTCGGTCAGCGTGCGGATGCTGGCGGCATCGTAGGCGTCGCCGCGCACCACTTCCACACCAACAGGTAAATTTGACGCCTTGCCGCTGCGGTTGACCAGCCGCACGCGCTTACCAAGTGCCGCTAAGGCGTGTGCCGTGTGCTTGCCCACAGCGCCCGTACCAATGATGACGTGCAATTCACTCCGATTATCCTGATTTGCCATTTGAGCAGACATGATCCGATCCTCCCTGATGAGATGCCTTTGCATCGGGCTAAAGAACGTGCGAAAAAATTTTGAGAAAAGCGGCGTGTTTACGGCATCTTTAAGCCGAACGCGCTGAGCATGAGGCGCATTTGCACTGTGTAGTAGTGCGCGCTATCACCTACAATAGGCTGCAAATGATTGAACAACTCCAGCATGATGATGCCGTGCAGTTGCGACCAACCGACCACACCGAGATAGAGTGCCAACGGCGAGACGGCATAGCCATCCTGCTGAAGGCGCGCCACTAGGCGTTCGCGCACAGGCGGCGGAATTTCGGCATAGGGTGCGCGGGGTGCGTAGTATGCGCTGTGCAGGCACTCCTCGATCAAGCCAACGATCACGACAAAGCCGCGGATGACAGCCGGCACGGTCAGCTCACGCGGCGCGTGGTAATCCGGAATGGGATTGCCGTAGATCAACTGAAAATCAACGGGGTGCGCCACTGCCCAAGCGCGGTACGCCTCTAGCACCGCCATCAAGCGTGCGAGGGCATCGCCTTGTGCTGTATGGCGTGCCTCTTCTAAGGCATCGCCCAGCGCATTGAAGCTATCAAGGATCAGCGCGGTGATCAGCGCATCGCGGCTCTCAAAATAGCGGTAGATCGCCGCTGCGCTCATCCGCATCTGTGCAGCAATGCCGCGCAGCGAAACAGCCGCCGTGCCGCCTTCTACCATCTGTTGGTGTGCGGCTGCCTTGATCGCCTGATAGGTTTCCTCGCGCCGTAGATCGCGCCGCGTTTTGGAAGAGTCCACAGTGCTGAACACCTTTCTATGGCAAACGCCATTCATTTTGTGAACAATGTTAATAGTTTACACTGTTAACTAAATTTCTGTCAAGAGGCAATTGTGCGCTGTTAGGAATTTTTACCAAAGCGCCTAACAAGCGTAGGGTAACAATATTTGACGCACCTTGCCGCATGGTCTAGACTGTTTAGGTAGGAAACGAACTTTTGCAAAAGGATTTTCGGGACATGCCACACCGCATACGTACCTTTTCTATGCGCGTTGTCCTCGTGCCGCTGATGCTCAGCTTGGCGGCGCTGGCGTGCAACCTCTCGCCTTCTGAACCACAGGCAACTGCCACCTCAGCGGTGACGCAGACCAGCGTTGCCCTGAGCGATGTGCCAGAGGTGGAGATTCTTGCGCCGGCTGATAACAGCGAGGTCGTCGTGCAAACTGCCGTCCAGATTGCTGTACGCGCCATTGACCGCACGGGCGTGACTCGCGTCGAAATGCGCGTGAATGGCTTGCCGATTGATGCCATCGCAGCACCTGATCCTGCTGGCGTTTCGCCGCTGGAGAGCATCCTCTCCTGGACGCCTGTGACGCTTGGGCAGAATATCGTGGAAGTGGTTGCCTTTCGCGGCAACACACGCGGCAATCCCAAGCGCATCACGCTGATTGTGCGCCAGAATATTTCACAGATCACCGTGCCTGCTGTTACGGCGCTGCCGCCGAACGTCACCCAAACCGTTGACCCAAGCTGCCGTGCGCGTGTCAACGTCAATGGGCTCAACCTTCGCAACGGACCCGGCACCAACTACCCAAGTTTTGCCAACCTTGCTCTAGGCGCAGAACTGCCCGTCATCGGCACGAATTTTGAGCGTTCGTGGTTCCAAGTGGTGGCGGCTGGCTCTGTAGGCTGGGTGAGCGCCAGTTTCGTAACGCAGCTTGGCGTGTGTAGCACGGTTGGCGTCGTGCCGATTCCGCCCTCGCCGACGGTTCTACCCGGCACGCAAATTGTTATCCAGCCGACTTTTACGCCCTTCCCAACCCTCTTTTTCCCAACCCAGACCAGCACTGTGCCAGTCATCGTGCTGCCAACCCTGACGCCTTCCCAAGTTGTGCCACCTACGCAAGGGCAGACCACAATCGGGCAACTGACCTCGACTGCCATCTTTGCCACACAAACAGCGCTCGCTTTTTCACCAACGCCGCCGCCAAGCCCAACGCCTTCGCTCACGCCGCCGCCCGGCGTCACCCTGCCGACGGAAACGCCCTCCGCCACGCCGACCATCACGCCAACGCCACTGCTGCCAGAGCTGATCATCAGCCGTGTCGAGGCTGACCGCACAACTGTTGTGCTAGACCCCGTGACGCGCGTTGGTCAGTTGGTCGTCTCGGTCATCGTCCGTAATGAAGGTGCCGCGCCTGCACCGATCTTCCTCGTCTCGGTGCGGCAGCCGAATGGCGTTGTCGTCACGCAGCCGGTCTTCAACATCTTGGCGCCGGGACAAGAGGAAATGCTGCGCTTTGATATTGCCTTCAGTCTGGAAGGCGCACAGCAGCTCACCATCATCGCCGATAGCAGCAACCTTGTCACCGAATACGACGAGACGAACAACGTCGCTTTCCTGGACATCACGGGTGTGGTAGCAACTGTTCCCGGCGCAACGGCGACCGAAACGCCAACCATTACGCCGACGCCAACCGAGACGCCAACACCCATCCCAACGGCGACCTTCACGCCTGAGCCACTGCTGCCGACGGAAACGCCCACTGAGCTACCTTCGGCAACCGTTGAGATCGTCATTCCTACCGCAACGGCAACCGCCGACGTGGTGATCATCCTCCCAACCGAGACGCCCACCAACACGCCGGAAGTCTCCCTGCCACCGACGGAAACACCTACGGCAACAGCAACCGCCGACGTGGTGATCGTCCTCCCAACCGAGACGCCCACCAATACGCCGGAAGTCTCCCTGCCACCGACGGAAACACCGACTAACACGCCGGAACCTGTCGTGATTCTGCCGACAGAAACACCCACTGACATCCCAACGCTGACGCCAGAGCCAACGGCAACCGAAACACCGACGCCTGAGCCAACACCTACGGATATTCCAACGGTAACGCCAGAGCCAACGGCAACCGAGACACCGACGCCTGAGCCAACACCTACCGAAATTCCGACTGAGGTGCCAACCGAAACACCGCTGCCAGAGCCGACGGCTGTCCCGGTGATTGATTTGGCTGGCGTGCCGCTGCTGCCTAACTTGAACGACCGTGCGCTATTCGGCAACGTCGCGCAGATTGCACAAACAGGCAAGACGCTTAATCCGAGCCTCCCGCGCAACGCCAACGACTTTGCCATCTACGGTGATAACAGCCTGCTAGGTGCGGGCGCGCTTAGCTCACCAACGCTCAACCTTGCTGATTTCGGCGCTGAATTGCAGCCTGTGGTAGATCGCTTTGCTGAGGCATTCCCGAATATCTCGCCGCGCTTTGGCGCCTGCCAAGGCCGCCCAGCGTGGGATTGCGCCTCCGAACAGAATGTGAGCATTGTCTTCTACGGCGCAGGTCAGCAAGCGCTGAACTTCGGCGTGCCGCTGGAGCAGTTCACGGCTGAGCTGAACAACGCTGTTGATCAGTTTGCCGCACGCGGCATTGTGCCAGTGCTGCTCACGCTGCCAGGCTCGATAGGTGACCTGACCGTAGCACAGTACAATACGGTCATCTATAATGTGGCGCAGGTAAAGAACGTGCCGCTGCTCAACCTGTATCAGCTTGGCGCCCTGAACCCAAGCCTGATCAGCGGCGCAAACTTCACAGCCGCGCCCGACTCTGCCGATTTCACCGCACCTAACCCTGATCAGTTTGGCACGGTAGCGGCAAATATTGCCCTGCTGCGCGTGCTGAATGCGCTTAGTGGTGCAGTCGTGCCGTAAGGCGCGCATCCCGCACACACGAACGGGCGGTCTTCAGACCGCCCGTTTTGTTTCTGCCGAACGGTTATCGCAATGTAAGTCAGTCAGGCTGCCAGTCGGCGCGCAGAATGGCGTACATCACGGCGGTGATGTAGCGCTCACCCTTGCGATAGTAATCGCGCAGGGTGCCTTCGTAGCGCATTCCCGCTTTCTGCATAACACGCCCAGAAGCCGGGTTAAAATCAAAATGGCTGGCATAGATACGGTTCAAGCCGATATGCTCAAAGCCGTAGGCAAGCACGGCGCGCACTGCCTCAGTCGTGTAGCCCTGCCCCCAGAATGGCACGCCGATCCAATAGCCTATTTCGCCCTTGTTGTGAGCGCGCTCATGCCCAAAGGTCAGCCCTGTGCCGCCCATAAATGCGCCGTCTGTGCGCCGTGTGATGGCAAAACTGACCATAACACCTTCATCGTAAGCAGCTTGGCGCGTGCTGAGCCAGTTATGAGCATCCTGCAAAGTATACGGATGTGGCACAGCGAGCATTGTGTCGCTCACTTCGCGCACACCGATCAACGTCATAAGTGCGTCTGCATCTTCTAGCTGAAACGGGCGCAGCGTCAACCGCGCCGTTGTGATGGTTGGCTGCTCAGGCATGGCAACCGTCCTCTGTGGCATAAGAACAGGGCGCAGTAACATACAGCGCTGCGCCCTGACAAGCTAAACAGGCTTAGTAGCGTTTCGCAATCATGCGGTAGGCAATCGGCTGGCGCGATTGCAAGGTCTGGAATTCTTCACGATAGCGGCGCACTTCGTCTAAATCAATGCGTGCGATGCAGTAGCCTTCCTGCGGCTCAGCAGGCTTGGGTGATTCTGCCTTACGGGCGCTGCTGGCAGGCACCTCTGGTGTGGCAACTACTATGGGTATTTCGGTTGGTTTGGCGGGATCAGCAATTACTTTTGCTGCTTCAGGTGCTGATGGCTTCGCCGAGTCAGGCTCAGCGGCTTTTTCCGCGCCATTGGCAGCCACTGCCATTGGCTCAGCCACCTTTTCAGCCGCCTTCTCCAACGCCTCAATCTTCTTGGCAGCTTCAAGGGCAGCCGCCTGAGCAGCGGCGAGTGCCTCTTGCGCCGCCTTTGATTCTTTTAGCTCTTTGGCGCGCAGTGCTTGCACTTGTTCCAGCTCTTTGATAAGCGACTCTTGCTCGCGCTGCATTTCGCGGATCAGATCAGCCTCTACGGAAAGCGAGGCGTGAATCTTGCCACGCGGTCCGATGATCATGCTCTCGCCGCCGAACTTCAGCGTGACATCTTCCCCAATACGGTTGACGGCTGCCACAAACAGTGCATTCTCCAAGGCGCGCGCACGCACATAGGTGCGCCATTCGTCAATGTGCTGCTGTTCCCAACTGCCTAGACAACACAACACATCAGCGCCTTCCAGCGCCATCACACGCGCCACTTCGGGAAAGGCTAGATCCCAACCGATCAGCAAGCCGAGCCTGCCAATCTCGCCCGTGTCAAAAATAGGCATTTTGAAGCCTTCCCGAAAGGCCATACGTTCCTCACCACGCAGATGCACTTTGTGGTAAACACCGAGCAGATCGCCGCTCGGACCGAGCAGGACGGCGCTGTTGTAGAGGATGCTCTCGACCTTCTCTTTGGTTGGCATCCCAAAAGCAAGGTAAACGCCAGCATCAGCGGCGCGCTGTGCCAGCAGGTTCACAGCCGCACCCGGCACACGCTGCGCCAACTCAGTGAACTGCACACCTAACTCATAGCCACTGATCGCCAACTCAGGGAAAACGATCAAATCTACTTTTTGTTCACTGACGATGTCTGAGACAAAATCGGACATTTTCACAAGGTTATTGCCAACGTTGCCCAATTCTGGCTTCATCTGGACAGTGGCAACTGTGATTTCACGCATTTAACACCTCTATGCGATCAGGCATGGCGGAATTTTCCGTGAACATTGCGGCGGCTGTCAACCGAACGTCTGTTCATGGGTGCTTAGTTTTACCACATTTTAGCGCGTCGGGCAAGCCTTGAAGCGCCAAGCGCACACCGAATTGGTTGGCAATGCTTCACCGATCAAGCACCTTGAACGGCTATAGCAAGTATCGTTCCCGCTCTGTTCGCCGCACATCAGACGTCGTTACAAAAGCGCCTGAATTCACAAACAAGGCACTTATTCGTATTCTGAGGCGGCGGCGGCATATATTCTGTGCGGCGAATCCGATCAATTTCGGCGATGGCAGCCAACACTTCGTCCCGAAGCGCCGCTGTAATCTCCACCATCGCGTAGCGTTTACCCTTTAGCAGATACACATAGCCGCGCTTGGCAGGCAGGTGGAAGGTTTCTTCCGCCAGCAGGGCATAAGCAGTGATTTGGAGGATGTGATTATCGCCCAACCAAGCCGACATTTTGTAATCAACTGGGATAACTTCGTCAGGCATGAACACCAGTTCATCCACCATACCCACCAAGCCAAGCGCCACCGAACGCAGACGCACGTCGAACTGGCGCACCCCTTCAGGAACTTGGTAAGCAGCCAATGTGCGCCGCGCAGCGCGACGTTTCTCTTGGGTGTGCAGTGCCGCGCCTGCTTCCATCTTATAGGTGGTTGGGCGCACACCCGGCGTACACGTCTCATAATAGACCGTGCGTGGGCAATAGGCGTATTCTTTCAACAGCGTGATGGTCAGTGCATCAGCCAGTTCGGCGCGTTCGATCATCTCATCTAGCACCGCGGCTTCCAATGTTTCTGTGGAGGGTTCATCAGAATCAGGTGTGGGCAGCGCCTCGAGAGCATCGGAATCTGTTGGATCATCGGGTTCAATCGGCGGTAAGTGCATCGCACTCACTGTAGTCCTCCTCGCTCACGGTTTCCACAATCAAGCGGCGCGTCCAAGCCTTTTGGTCAATCGGATACAAGTGAATTTTGCCGGGCGATTGATCGAGGATATGCCCAATTTTAAGCATCAATTCCTCTTGATGCGTGCGGCTGAGCTGCCCAACAAAAGCACTGTACTGCACACGATCCAGCCCGTAATCAAGGCACGTATCGGCGATTTTCGTCCGTCGCCGATCATCGGCAATGTCGTAAATCAACAGAATTCGCATCAGGGCAATTCTCTGCTACCACACCGCACGGTAAGGCAGATAGGCTTCCTGCTCACCGCGCAAATAGGCAGCCAATTTGCGTGCCTGCCGCTGGATGATCAGCTCAATTGGGAAACGTTCACCTTCATAGCGCACGGTTGCCATCAGGTGGAGTTTAATTTTTTCAGCAAAGGCGCGGCGCACCTCATCTTCGAGCCGCCCTTCTTCTGTCATCGTAATTGTAAAGTGGCGTGTAGCAAGCCCTACCACAAGGCGATCCACTGCTACGCTGCGGAATTCTTCCATTAGATCGAGCGTTAGAGAAGGTTTGCCCGGTCGATCTGCGTGAAGAAACCCTGCAAATGGATCTAACCCGGCAAAAACTAAGGCGCGCTCCACCTGCTTACGCAGCATTCCATAGCCATAGTTCAACAGGCTGTTGATCGGATCGGTTGCGCCGCGTTTTTCTCGCGCTGTCCATCCGTAGTCATTAGGCACAACCCGCCGCAGCATCTCCCAATAATGGGTGGCAGCCTGCCCTTCATAGCCCATCAGGGCATCCCGAATTTCCTCAAGCACCATCCCCTGTAAAGCCTCTAAGTGGCGCACTTGATGGCTGACTTCAAGGGCAGCAGTTTGCAGTTGTTCACAAGTTTCAGGATCACTTTCCTTGCGCGATTTGGCAATATATTTGAGGGTGGCAGCCTGATTGTTGATTTTGGCAGCTGCAATAGCAAGGCTGATGTGCGCGCCACGCCCATCTCCATAGGCTGCCAGCTGTGCGCGGCGGGTAAGCACTGTGCCGCCCAAGCCCGCTGCGTAGAGCGACGCATAATGGTTGCCCAACCTATCCACAAAAAAGATGGGAATGCCGCGCTCACAGCAAGCCTCAATAGCATCGGCTGAAATGCTGACACCCTTCGAGGCAACGATCACACTCTTAAGGTGCATCAGCGGCGCCTGCACCAACATCTGGTTTGCTTTGATCAATTGCAGCCGTTCGCTGTGCTTGCTGATGTGTGATCCATACGTATCCGCGTACAACTCCGAAACAATTGCCATCCCAATTTCTACCTTTCTAAGCTACTAATGTTCGATCAAGCAGCCATGGCGCTGGCTTACTCTAAAATAAAGTAGCCATTCCCTTTGGGTGTGTTTTTGCCCACATGCAGGCTCTGTCCCCACAGAAGCCACTGCACCACTTCCCGCTGCGGAATGCGCCAGCCCGCCCTGCCCACAAAACCGCTGATGGGCGATTCCTTGCCGCGTCTTTGGCTGAAGCTGGTCACATCCAGCCATTTGGTGCGCTCAAATAACAGCCCCTCACGCTGCACCGCATCGCCTATTTCGCCAATCCGTTCCCATTCAGCACGCCAATCTGTCTGAGAAGGCACATGTGCGGCATCGGTGCTGTAATGCTCCACCAAAGACTGTGCGCGCTCGATCAGGCGGCGCAGCAGTGTGCCTAGATGCGGCGTGTGAACCAACCTTCCACCTTCGGTCAGGCGCGTGGGACTGAGGAAATTGACCAAAATGCGATCCGTGTTTCGCATCGCCGTTTCGCGCACGATGC
Organism: Anaerolineae bacterium; assembly: GCA_034432555.1. Classification (GTDB taxonomy): domain Bacteria; phylum Chloroflexota; class Anaerolineae; order Aggregatilineales; family UBA2796; genus CP2-2F. Next base: position 214,435 of record DAOUBW010000048.1, on the reverse strand, counting down.
GGCGATGGCTGACGTGCAAGCGCGGGATGAACACACGCCCGTGATGCATTACATCGCGGCGGGTGTGGTTGAGTGGGTTATATTCAGCGATGCGCTCTAGCTCAAAGCGCCCGCGCCCTTGCCCAACACCATGCTGGCTGACGTAATGCACCGCCCGAAAAAGGTAAGGCGCCATCACCAGCGCGTTCCCAAACAACGAGAGTCCGAACTCAAACTGCTGCCCATTGCCATAGCGTGCATTGGGTGGCGGCGGCTCTACTGTGAAGGCACGTGGAATGTTCCGCCCGCGTGGGTTGGTTTCATCCTCTGCCGCCAGCAGTTGGCGCACCGGATCAAGCGGCATACTGGGAATGGGATCATTCGGGCTGAACAGGTCAATCAGCGCATGGTAGATCGCTCCACGAATGGCTGTGCCGGGCTGTGCGCCGAAAGATATCCATTCGCGGGCGCGCCCCACGAACACATAGTGCTGCACGAAGAAATGATCCATTGGATGGCTAAGAAGGGTAGTCGTATCCGTCATCACTAATCTGCCTCATAGCTTTCAGTTTCAGAATGGATAAAAGGTGTGGTCAGGTCTAGCCCTTGCTCAGGCGTATAAGGTGCATCCACCACGTAGAAGAATAGCTTGTGTTTGCGCTGCGCGGCAGGCTCATACCACGCCATGCCGTGCCGTTTCAGGCGATTCAACTGCCCATAAGAAATGGAGACCATTAAAGCTGACGCCTCTAAGAATTTACCTTCCGCCAAAAGACGGTCATGATCAGGAAGGAAACACATAGGCAGCACATCAATGCCATCGAACATTTGATAAAACAAGGCTTCCAGATCGCTGCCATCAAATGGCGAAAGGTGCGCCAGAACATCGCGCTCAAACTGTTGAGCATGTGTAGTGTAGTCGCGCTGCCAAGCTGCCAAAATCGCGTCGGTGTAGATGGCATCTAGCCATGTATTGACCTGTTGTTCGTGAATTGCCTGCCCATCTACGCTTTCTAGGCAACCTAAAGCGGCAGCGATCAACTGCGGATCATAAACATACTTAACGTTTTCGGGCTGATCGCGCAGCACATAAACATCTGCCAACGGTGCGCCCTTTCCACGCGCACGGTTCACCCGTCCAAAGCGCTGCAAAAGCGCCTCCAGCGGTGCTGCCTCTGTATAGAGCGTGTCCAGATCAATGTTCAGGCTCACCTCAATCACTTGTGTAGCAATCACAATCGGCTTACGCACATGCCCATTTGCCGCAACGCCAACGGCGGTGCGTGCGATAATCGCGTTCTCTTTACGCAGCCGATCTGTGCTGGTGAAGCGTCCATGCACCAGCAAAATATCGCGCTGATCAACGTGCGGCGCTAGTGTTTCGTAGGCTTCTATGGCGCGGCGAACTGTGTTGCAGCACACCAGCACCGATTTGCCCGCCCGAAAATCGGCAAGGATGCGCGCCTGATTATCGGGCGAGAGCAGATCATCTGCCAAGAGGTGGACGCGGTGCCGCCGAAATTGTTCAAAGGTGCTTTCCGAAGCGGTGATCTGCTGTAGATTGGGCAAGGCAGCTTGCAAGACAGCACGCACGGGACGCGGCATGGTGGCGGACATGATGAAAAACTTGGCGGCAAAGTGGGTCTGTAAAAAGCGGATCAGCGTAACAATCAATGCCAACCGTTTTGGCTCGTAGGCGTGAATCTCATCCAACACGAAATAGGCGCCGTACGCATCCGTCAGCAGCGCCTCATAGCCTTTCAGTTTGTAGGCAGCCTTTAATAACTGATAAGGGCTGTTCACATTGATCGGGAAATAGTGCAGGTTGGCAAGCTGGCGCTGCTGTTGGGCAAAGTGGGCTGCCGCATCAGGATCATTTTCGCTGTGTAGCGCTTGATGATAGAGTGCTTGCAAGGCGCGGCTGTGTTGCAAGCCGATGCTTGCTTCAGGGAAGGTGCTTGCTAAGCGCAGTTTCATGGCGTTCATGCTTGCCTGATAGGGCAAACTGTAAAAAAAGCGTGGCGGCAACGCGCCGTCTATCTGCGTCTGGCGCAGCAACCAGAGCAGGGCAGCTTCCGTCTTGCCGCTGCCGGTTGGGCTGATCAACAAGGCTGAGCCTTGCGCACTGTTCTGGGCTGCCACTTGGTGATCGTAGAGCGGGTGTGGCGTAATGGGTGCTGTGCTTGGCTGAAGGCTTGGGAATGCCTCGCTATGTGCCGATCCGCTGTGATCGGCGATCATAATTAAGCCACGCATGAGCGTGCCGCAGACTGCCTGCTGTCCATTCGTGCCGAATTTGAGCGATTCTGTATACGCCTTCAGCGTTCGGATTGCATCGTGAATCGCCTTAGGACGAAGCATAGCCAGTGCAGTTGCCTGATCGGGCAACTGGATCGGCTGGATATGTGGCGCGAAACCAAGTGCCTCTGCCCAGACCATGCCATAGTCCGCCAACCAGCGGTAGAGCAACTGAGCATTTATCGGACTCAGTTGCCGCATCAGCGCTGTGGTAGCGTCGTCTTCCTCATCCGAGATGTTTTTGCCATACTGTTTGCAGATCACCTCAGCATCGCGGTGATGGCAGGCGATCAGGGCGATCACAGGCTGCCGATCTAGGGTACCCTCTGGGAACAGCCAATCCACAAAAGCGAGTGACAGCACCTCGTGCCGATAGGCAAAACGGCGCTGCTCACGGCGCATCACTTTTTGAAACCCCTCAGCCGCCTTGCCAAAATCGTGCAAGAAGGTTCCCCAGTATACCTGATGCCACAAGCGCGGATTGCCTGTCTGCGCTGCCAAATGTGGGCGCAGCCGCACTTGGTCAGCAAGGCGGGAAAGGACATGCCACGTATGGGTGACGAGGCTCTCTTTCGGTTTCGTTTTGGCAAGAAGCCCATGGAGTTCATCCGCAAGGGATGGCATCGGGATTATGGACAACGCTCCTTTCAGCACGCTTGGCAGGCACCACTCATCAGGGCGGAAGGGCGTGCGTCAAAAAGCGCTTTGACGCACGCCCTAATGCTTAGGCGAAACGATGGAAAATTAGCCCACGATAGAGACCATCATAGGTGGTGTATGGTTCTTCATCATTCACATCTAAATCCACCCACACTTCAGGCGGTGGCGTATCTTCCGGCAGCAGTGGCATATCAGGCAACTCCTCATCCGGATATTTAACCCGATCCTTGAGGATTGCATACTGTCCCCAGCTTGGCTGGCGCGTGTACGGATCAATGAACTTCGCCATTGTTACGGCGATGGTGCGCCGAAACAAGACAGCGTAGGTTTGTGGGATCAGGGTATGCTCAAAGTACGCCGTCTCTGCACGGTGAAGGGTAACTTCTTTCACCGATTCGTAAGTCATCAAGTCCTGTGAGCGCCCTAACGCCACCGGATAGCGCGGATTCAGGAAATATTCCAAGTAGCTGACAGGCGAGACGTACAACGTGAGTTTTGGGTTGAACAGCAGCTCCCGCTGAAACGGATTCGCCTGCAAGTACGGTGTATCAAGGTGAATATGTTCCAAATCCCTGAACTTTGCCTCATAGGTGAAATGCAGGGCAAAGGTTACTGCTTCACGCGCCTCCAAGTCGCGCTTGCCAACCGCACTACACAAATGCCCATAGATGGTGGAAGGCGGCGGCATTTCATAGGTCGGCTGCACCTGCTGCACAAAGTGTGGATAGCGAAAGGATGTCACCGCACCTTTCAGCACCACCTTCACCACTTGGCGCGTTGTTTCGCTCATTGTGAAGCGCTCCTAATCAAGCCATCCCGAATTTTCTGCCAGCGCCTCAGAGAGCGCACGGAACACCTCTAAAGGTGTGCCACGGTAGAGCAATCCGCTCACGTCTTCGGCAAGCTGATCCAGCTTTGCCTCTTGCTCTGGTGCATAGCCGGGACGCCATCCGATGCAAATCGGTGAAAGGAACTGATCACGGCTGCTGCGGACGGTTTTCTCAAACGCCTCATGGTTGAAGAAGGCTGCGCCATCCTTCTCGCTAAACAGGTAGTTAAACGGATGATTGCCATAGCGCGTGATGGCTGCAATTGCCACCACCGGCGAAACATCTGTGTAGTGCAGCGTTTGTTTGGCACCGCCCTGCACCAAGGGCAGCGCCTCGATCAGGCGGCGCACACGGCGCACGCGCTCTGCCAGTGGCAAGCGGTAGGCGCGTTCTTGCGGAATGTGTTCCAGCCCTGCGTCCTCTGCCAGCTTGCGGCGGATGCTATCTATGTTTTGGTAGCCGGTGCGGCGGCTGTAGGTGAACACGCCGGCATTCGCCAAGTCCAGCGAGAGCAGCCCTTGCAGCGTGGCACGGTAGAACTGATGCTCAAAGGGCGCCGGATCACCTTCTTGGCGCGCCATCACGCCAAAATCGGCGGTTAAAATCACAGGTGCAACCGCGACAAAGGTGCTGACCCGCAAGGGCGACATGCGCGTGAGCGCGTTGCCGTCGTCCTTCTCCTCACCCATCGGCGTCATGCCCTTGAACGCCTCATCGTCTTGGCGCGCTTTCTTCGCCTTGCTGCCCGGCGCACGCATATAGCCAAGCAAATCATCATCCCAATAGTCGATCGGGTTGGCATCCGTGTATGCCACCTTTTCCTCACGGTAAACGGGTGACATCACCCAACCTTGTGGGTCTTGCTCCAGCGAACGGCGCAACCAACGGCGGTATGCCTGTGCCGAGACGTAAGGATAGCTGCCACTGCCGCGTTTCTGGATGAATTTGACGGCGGTAGTATTTTGGGTGCGTGCATTGGGGATGTCCTCGCCAGAGTTGTTCAGTGCGCTGGCTGGCGCATCAATAATGAGCAGTACGGTTAAATAAGCCATGATCGAATATCCTTTCAAAGTAGGGTCGTTTGTTACTCAGCGTTTGTTTCCGTCGCACTTTCGGGTTCAAGGGCATCAGCAAGCTCATCAAGCTTGTGGGCGTGGTGGAGCTGCTCAAAAACGCGGATGAGCAGCAGATCACGCGCCAGATTCCAGTCCGTCCGCTCAAATTCATCGTTTTCCTCGAACACCTTGATGTAGGTATCAAAGGGGACGAGTGGTTCCTCACCGCCGCGATGTGTGGAGATGGCGCGCAGCAAGTTGATGCGGAAGGCGCGGTAGTCTTTAGCTTGGTATAACGCTCTCAGCAGGCGGCGATCATCGTGCTGGCTGATGTATTTAGAAAGGCTATCGCCCAGTTCGCGGATTTTATCAATGCGTGCTTTTTCCATATTCATCATCCTCCTTAGAAACAGATCGGTGATCTCCCAAGAGACCAAATCGCTTTCACGGCGCAGATCATAGGTGCCGCGCACATCGTTTTTGAGCGCCTTCAGTGGCTGGCGCAAAATGTAGGTACGCAGGAAGGCGCGTGCGTTCTGTGGCAGGCTGAATAAGTCTTCGTAGAGGAAGTTGCGCCGTGTGATCTTTGGTCTTTCCTCTTGAAGTTCCTCTTGCTCTCCTTTCTCCTGTTGCCAGGCACGCTTAACAATTTCCTGCCAGGCAGCGCGGCGCGATCCCAGGTTTGCTTGTCGCACGAAGGCGACAACAGACGATGGCAGGCTGTAGATATCCATCTTGGCATCTTGCCCACTGTTGGAGAAGTGGTAGGCAGTGAGCGATGGAATGCGATATTCATAGTCGCCGCCGCTTAGCTCCTCAACCACGCTGACTAGCAGGTCAATCAGGCGCGTTTTGAAGGATGAGATGTTAGGAAAGCCCGTCATGTTGCCTTGTGCCGCCAAATTCAGGAAAGCGACATTTTTTTCGTAGTTGCGGCGCACAATGCCAAAGGTGATCTCTGAATCATCGCTCTCGACTGCCAACAGGCGCCCTTGGCTGATCACACAGCCAAGCGGCATGGCATGGATTGCCAGCAGTGCCACATCGCTCACCGGCACGCCTGCCGTGCCAAGCCCGCTAAAATTGATGACACCGCGCCCGTTGAGCATCGGGAACATATCACGGCTGACGCGCAGATAGGCGGGCTTGCCCGTGAAGACACATAACGGTGCATCTGCGGTACCGCGCAGCACCATCGCACGGTACTCAGGCTTGCCAAGGGCATTCATAATTGGCTCTAGATCAAGGTGTTGATGTCCGCGCAGCACCAAATCTGCCCATGCACGGCGCTTGTAGGCAAACTCGGGCTTATCAAAGGCTGCCTGCGTGAAGCCAGAGTTCGGAAAGACAATGCCTTGCGATAAGCTGCGCCCAATGCCCGTTGAATAAATCTGCGCCAATTGATCAGCGATGGCATCTAGGTGCTGCGGTGTAACCTGCGCTGGCGACTGTACGCCGGCAAAGGCAGTGATGGTGTGAATGCCAACATCCACTAACACATGGTTGGTTAATTCCAGCATCGGTTGATGATTCCCTCCTAACTTAATCTAAACCCACAATGCACAACAAATCCTCGATCAATGCCTCGCCCAGATGCATTGGATAAGGTAGTAACACCTCGCCCGACTTAAACGCCGGCGCCACCCGCAAAAAGTGAATGCAGCGGCACAGGGCGCACTGATATTCGCGGCTTTGCAGATCGGGATGAACAAAAAACGGCACCATTTCCACTAACTGGGCGTGGCGGAACGCCAATGCTTCATGCTGCGTCATCTTGTAAACAAAGCGGTGTTTGCGCGCTTTTTGCCGGCGTTGCAGTTTAGAGACACCTGCTACCGAGAAATAGTGGGTTAATTCCGCCACACTGTCATCCACATAACCGCTTAGATTAGGGACATCCTCAATGGTTACACCATCAACCGACCACATTGTGGTCGTGGTATATTGTGGTGTTTCTGCATCATAGCGAAGGCGCACCACACCAAGCAGGTTGCTCACAGCCTCATCTTGCCGTCTAAATTTGCCTAGCCTGCCAAAATCTAAAATGTGGCGTGACTTGGGCAGATCAGAATTTCGCAACTGTATCCACAACGGATCGTTATCGCCGACGGCACGTGCATCGCGCCAGCCATTCGCTTTGATCACGGCAAGCGTTGGGCGCTCTAGGCGTTTGGTGAGCACCGTTGAGACAAACTGCATCATTTGACGGTTACTTAGGTGGAGCGCGTGCTGCCTGCTGTTCTTTCGTGTTGCCGAACGTGACTCGGAGAAAAGCCGACCAAGCACCGCAGATGCCTCCACATAAGGAATCCATCGCTTATCTTGATTTGGCAGCAGCACATCTACGCTACCATCACAGCGTAATCGCACAGCCAACGCATAACGTATTTTCAAATCGGGATTGTTGGTTTGGTGGCGCACAAAAGCGATCACATCCATCGTCCGGGCGATGTGCGGCGGCATTTTGGCAACTTGCACGTACAAATCACTCGGTGCGCCATATAGTGCAGCGGTCTGGCGGATGAGCAAGTCTAGCACAGCGTTCTCCAGCCGTCCTCTTGCTGGAGCTGTCAGCTTATCTGTGCTGCTTGATGATAAGGAACCAAGAAACTGTGATAAAACGCCTGCGCGGCAAGCAGCATCACGCACTGCCCCCTTAATTTGCTGGGATTCGTGTGCCTTTGAAATTTTATAGTGTGATTCGATGATAGCGAGACGATGTGCATCGGGACGCCACGCGATGCCCTCAAAGGCTGCTTTCCATGCCTCACGTTTGGCTTTGTGACTATCCCGCATCTGGTCTGACCATTGCTTGTGGAAATCCCTAGAGCGGTTCGGATTGAAATGATCTTGCGGGTTCAGGTTGCCCGAATCGAGTGGTGCATGGAGCGTTAATGAGACGACTTTCTGATGTAAACAAAGACGGGCAGGCAATAGCTCGCCCTCTGCCAAGCCGAGAATGCTTCGCACTTGTTGAGTTACCCTCTCGGCAAAATGCGAGGTTGTATGAAAGATGGCAATATCAAGATTAGGGCGGTGGGTATGCTGCACAGCACGCTGAAGCGCCTCGTGAATTGCGGAGTACCTTAGCGTTAACCGCTTCTTGTTACCCAGCCATTCGGCGGAACGAAGGATGAATGGCACTTTTTTGGGCATTTGAGCATCATCTGCTGCGAATGGGTGATCAGGGATGAGAACGCCGTCTAGTTGTGCAAAGATTTGTTCCAGCAGGTCGGTGAACTCGGTTAGGGTAAAGCCAAGCGGCACACCATGGTTACGCCCTTGCCCTGACTCGCCATATTTGCGCCCTTCAGCATGGATCAGGTAGTATTCGTCGTTAATCCAATTAGGGCGATCCTCAAGATTGCCAAAGGTAGTGGGATTTTTGAGTACATCTTCCGCATTTGCCAATTCACCTACACTGTACTCATTCAGCAAGTCAGCCAGATTATCTGCCCAGCGTTTTTCACGGAGATGAATTGGCAGGGTGACTAGGGTTGTATCACGCTCCCACTGATGGCGTTTTTGCCCATCTGGACGCATTGCGCTGCGGTTGAAGCCCACAAGCACATTCAAGTTTTTGCGGCGGTGATGAACATCCTTCTTAAAGGGAAGGTGTGGAAAGCGCTGCATTCCCACCTTCACAAAAATCCAAGGTTCAATGCGGGCGGCTTGGGTTTGCAGGCTAAATTGAAGGCGATAGACAAAGTAGCCCGACTGCTTGGTAGCTGAACCATCTTCACCTTCCTCAAAATATTCACGGTAGTAAGGCTGGCTGACCAAATAGACGCCTTTTTGCTCACCGCTGTTTGCCTTGCGCCAACGGATTGGTTTCTGAGCCGTGTTGCCGCTAAGCTGTGTGCTGTGCCCGTTGAGCATTTCGGCAAGCACGGCGGGAAGCGCTGAATAGACAAAGGGATGGTTAGGGCTTATCGCCGCGTTATTGATCAGCCAGTCGGTTTCAGGCTGATCTAAAGCTGCTTGCAGTTCGTCCCATGCCGCTTGCTCAGCATTGCCAAGCAAGCTAGGCAGCCCAGCGTTCGAGCGCCACATCGGCAGCCACAACGTAATTAATTCACAGAGCTGCTCCACAGATGGATACTGCTCGTCTAGGGTGAGGGTTGGGTTGTGAAATGCCAACATATTGCGCTGCACACCAGTGCCTTCAGAAGCATAGATTATGCCCGGTGCACACGCCATGATGGCATTGTTCAACAGCCGCCATGCTGGGTAATGGCGCGCTTCCAGCGCTACACCGTTGTGTTTGGCAATATCTTGGATACGCTTAATATAGCCATCCAATGCCTTCGCATAGGGAAAGACTAAAGAAGCGAACCGATATTGACTGAGCCGTTCCCAATTCACCGCCATGCGTGCGGGCAAAAGCGGCGGTTGATTTTTACGCGGCATGTGGTTTATCTTCCTTAACGGATGCGCCTTAGTTTCCATTTAGGCGCTCGGTTGTACAGAGCGCCTCAGCAAGCTCGCCATATAACGCCTTGCCGATGTCATCTTTATCTACATAGTCGGACAGCACACGCATCATTGCTTGCAGCAGGCTGGTCTCCTCAGTTTCCCGAAAGTCTGCTTGCGTAGTTTTTGCGCTTTCCGGCGCCCACGCTGCATCGGTGAAGTAACCATAGAAAGGGACTCCGCCGCGCAGAAGCCGCCCTACTGCCTGAATGACCATGCCAACTGTGGTTGCTGCCAAATCACGGCGCGAATCAATCCGCAATTCAGCGTGCCAGCCAAGGTCTTTGTAGCCACGGCGGTTTTCAATAGCACGCCACAACCGCATAGCATTCTCACGCAAGCCGAGCGCACGCCCATATAGTCCATCATGCGCTGACCACAACGGAAGCGAGTCAGTGGCAGCCCATTCTAGGGCATAACGATTGATCTCTTGTGCGATGGCGCTCATGTCACCCGGTTGTGGCATGGGGCGGGTGAGGAAAAAGACCGCACCAAAGGCAGCAGTGGCATGTTGGTTAAGAATGTTGAAACCGCGCCCGATAGCAGCTAAAGGTGCGACTAAGATTTTGCTGCTGCCCAGAGCGAACTGCTCGATATTCACACGGTTGATTTGACCTGCTTCATCGAAGCCTTCCACTGAAGTAACCTCGCCTTCGCGGTTGGTTTTTCCCAGTTGAAAGATCAACCCTGCCAGCGCCTGCCATTGCGCGCGAAGCCGTTGGGCAACAGCACGGGCTTGGCTGTACGAATTTGTGAACAGCAGGAGGCGTTCTCGGTCTTGCCACCAGTGCGGTGCATCTTGTGCGCCCTGCCGAATGTTCGCCAGAACCTCACCAAAGAGGCCACCTTCGGTGGCGCTTGCCCGCAAGAGCGCATCGATCATTGCTAATAACGCATTTTCTTTGACGTGCTGCCCTGAAACGGTGATTGGTTTGCCGCGCCTATCGTAGCACGGCAAAAAGATGAAGCGGCTGGCGTTAAGCGCCGCTTTCGTCCGCCAGTCCGGCTGTAGAACGGCGTGTGGCGACACTGGTACATGGAAGCGTGTTGAGTCGGGCAGGTATGAAGTGCCGCTCATCGCCACCACGTTCGGACCGCGCCGCCCATCTAAATCGGTGCGTAGTTTGTGGAAGTTCAGCAGATACGCACGCCCAATGTTGGTGTAAGCAAACTGCGCCAGTGAGTTTGGATCAGCATGATTAGGCAGTTTGTATAGCCCATATTGCCTGCCCATAGGTGGCAGCGGCAAAATATCTAACAGACTGCGTGGAATACGGCTGTGTGGTTGTTCAGCGCCTATCTCAAGCGGTTTTTTGTGCCATTCGTTAAAAACGATGTTGATATGCCGATCCAGAAGCGCTACGTTTAGGACAAAGCGTAGACGGTGCGCTAAATCTTCCAATGTGCGGTCTAGGCGATGCTGGAGGTAGTCTTTGTCTGCGGGCGCAGTGCTGGCGGCAAGCTCAGCGCGCAAGTTATCAAGCTGCTCCTGCATGTTTGGAAAGTAGGTTTCAATCCAATTCAGGCAGTCCACAAAAATATCTTGATCCACAACATCATCAGCATTGTTCATCGCCTGCATAATTTCGCTCAACGAATGCGCCATCTCCTGTTCAGCGGATGCATTTTGAGGCAAACGGTGGCGTAATGGATCATAGCAGCTGTTCAGAAGTCCATCGAAAATCCGAAAAACTTCGCGGGTCTTAGCCTCGTTTTCTTGGCGCACATTCGGCGGCGTGTCCGCTGAGTCTGATTCTTTTAGCCCTGCTAGACGGCGTGCTAGGCGAAAGGCTAACCCGTTAGGCGTGAAGTACCCACGCTTTACCCAACGGCGAATCACTTCGTTTGCGGCTGCGCTGCGTTCGTCAAGCATGGTCAGCGTTGCCGAAACTGCCTTCAACGTCTCGCGTTCAGCGACCACCCAACGGCGGTGTTCAGTGGGCAGAGATCGGTTGGCAAGCCAATAATCAGCCACGCTTCTATCCAGCTTGTCAAGCAGGCCATTACTGCCATTGGTCAGCGAGACTGTGCTGGCGAATGCATTGTCAAACCAATTCATGACGGTCTCAACTTCATCAAAGATCACCAAATCGGATTGCTCGTAAACCAAGTCGCCTAACTTGATGGGACGTGGTTCGAGGTGGCGCGGTAACCGTGATTGTGAGAGCGCGCCGGGTGTGGTGATCCAAAGCCATGTGTCAGGCATATCCCGATACAGCTGCTTTGATGGGCAGGTGGTAAACAAAGGACACAAGTATGGCGTGCCTTGCTCAGCGCCTCTTCTCGATTTGTTTGAAGGTCTGCTAAGCCGTTCGCAAGGTTCCCGACCGATGGGTAGCAAATCAGAGAGACCCGTTGCCGCAGCCTGTAATGGGCAAACCGTACTGAGCCAGCGCTCGCCCCAGTGTGCGCGATTAGCGTGCCTTGCTTCACGGTACTCTTGGGATGCCAAAAAGCGCTCAAGGTGCAGTTGGCGCGTACTTTGCCCTAAAATCGGCACGGCAACAGGTGTATCTGTCGCAGGGTCTGTACGAAACCACTGATTAAACTGATGGGCAGTTTGAAGCGCTGTGTTGGTGTCGCCAACAACCAGTGTGACACGAATAGCCATCTGATGCTGAATAATATGGGCGACAATAATTTTGGCGAGTGTGGTCTTACCTGCGGAAACCATGCCCGCCCAATGCTGAAAGCCATCAAAGTGGAGTGAGTCAGCATCCTCCAGTTCAACTTGTTCTTCAGAGAGATGATGGACATGCTGAAAGCGTATCTTCTCAAAATCCTCCAACCAATGTGTGCGTTCGCCATTGTGCGTTTCACGTTCATCAAGCCATGCTGCGGTTTGGTGCAGTTCGTCCCACGTTAGGCTAAAGGGTTGGCGCGGACGTGGTGTATCTAACCAATGCGGCGGCAGCTGATCACCTTGCGCAATCATTTCCGCGTTAAAAGTCACCGTCCCACGCTGGGGAATGCCCTTTCCATCTGAGACAGTGAATTTGTAGGGCGTATCGGCTTTCGGAAAGCGCTGATCAACCCGCGCAAAATCGAGAGAAACCATCAAGCACTGCGTGTATATATCCTGATGCTCTGGGTGCGGCAGCGGATTTTTGCGACAAGCATTTATAATCTGCTCTTGCAAGCTGTGCGCCCCGATCTTGTAATTGCGATGCATATCAGGCAATTTTGCGTAGGTTAGCAGCGCCGACTCCCATGCGAAGCGCGAACTGAGCGGTACAATTTGGCGGGCATTGGCAAGCATGTGCCGTTGCTGCTGGGTCAGGCGGCGCAGGTGCGGATCATAAAGGGTAGTATGGCTGAGCAGCACCCAGCCAACCGTGATCGGCTCAGCGTCGAAACCCAGCTGTGCGGCTAGGGTAAGCACCAACTCCACTTGGACAAGCACCTCTGCACCAGCACCGATGTCCGGGTGCATCCTAAGCGCAGCAACTAGGTCTTTGTAGGTTTGAGGACGGGCATACATGCTTATTTTCTCCGCGCTCGCTTTGCCAATGCTTTACATTTTTCTTCGATCCTGCTGCAAAAGGCATCCTCGCCAATTAGGCAGAGAGCATTCGGCAGCCGTGAGCCCGCTGCGCGGCGAAGTATCTCGATATAGTCTGGCGTGCGCTGGATGCGGCGCTGTGGAATAACATAAAAAGCCTGCTGATAGGCAAGATCACCTTCGCCATACAGCGGCTTGATGTGTCTTGCCAACCACCACGCAGAACTGTAGTCTTTCACATCTACTGCCCAGCATTCATCCTCAAAAATAAGCTGCAAGTCGTAAGTATCTATGTGTGGATAGCAGATCACTGACCGCAGCTGCTTAGGATATTGCTCGTGCAGCTTTTTGGCATGTTCAAATAAGCGCAGTTCTGCTCTGCCGGACAAAAAGGTGCGTTCGTGAATGCCTAACCGTAAACGGCGCAGATCATTGGACATCGGATGCTTGCGGATATGCGGCAATCCGATCTGATGATCGTTGCAGTACTGCGGCTTCACGCCAGACAGCACGCCATTTTCCATACGCAACACGCCACACACCTCACACACATAAAAATCTGCTGCTGTTGTATCGGCTGCCTCATACAAATTGGTGATCTCATTAACTGTGATCAGCGTTAACTGTTGACATAAAGCGCGCAGTTCTTGCTGCGTTGCCCACGAATGTTCAATTAGGAAGGTGCGCAGCACACCGTATTCCCTTTGCGCCGTCACTTGATCCTCTGTTTGTCGCAGCCGCACAATCAGTTTTTTTAGCTGAAGGTTATCAATGTCTTGCTGGCGCAAGGCATCTGTTGCAGCTAATTCACCTATATTTTCTACGAGATCATACAAATAGTCTTGGGTAATTTCACTCAATCGTCCGCCGTCCAATATGGTGTAATTTTCACCTAGAGCAGCGACATCATTGAAAGGATACCACGTGGAGAGCGACTGTTCGCACAATTTCAGAAAAGCCGTGTAGGTCTTTGGGAACTGATCGCCCATTTTCAGCGAAAGCGCGTTCATGGCGCGCCGCAATAGATTTGGATAAGTGGCGGTTGGGGTGTTCACTGCTTTTGCTAAACCTAAAATAAGTAGGTCAAATATATTATTCGACTCTTGCATAGCCTGTGTGTCTGTGGTAGTATCCATCAACATTCCTTACCATCTCATCTTGCCACCCATTCTTAGAATAAATTGGTTTCGGCTACTGAGTCAATAGGTTTAGCACTGTTTCAGAAACGAAACATGTTTTAGGGATGAAACACCTAGTAAGGAGTGCGGGAATGTATTACATTAATATGGCGAAACTGCGAGAGGCAGTTATCAAGAAGCGCGGTGAGCGCACTATGCGTCAGGTAATTGGCGAAATCGAAGGCGTCAGCCTCACCACCTTATCGCGGGTTGAAAATGGCATTTGCCCAGATATGAATCACTTTTTGAGCTTTTGCACATGGCTTGAGTGTCACCCTTCCGAATTCATCGAAACCGACAACACTGAAGAGTCGAATGCACTGCTTCAATTACGTGCCAGCGCCACGCTCAGCACAGAGATGGCGCAGGCACTTGAGGCGATTTTGCGTGCGGTGTATCAACAATTTGGGACAGATGACCGTGCGTGATGTATGAAGCTGACCGCTCAATTCAAGCTCCGCTGTGAGGCAATCTCCACAGATTTACGCGCCAAATTAGGCAAACAAGCCTTTGATCCGCTGCCCGCCGCGCTCCTTGTAGCGCATCTCGGCGTGGTTGCGCTGCCACCTCAGTCCCTAACCCATCTGGATGAGACGCACAAAGCCTATCTGTCGGCAAGCACGGAGTGGTCGGCAGGGATTTTTATGGTCAAGCCAAAGTGGGTGATTATCTACAATCCGTGCCATGCGCCTACACGCCACGAGGCAAACCTGATGCACGAGTTTGGGCATATCCTCTTAGCGCATCCGATGATTGGCATTGATCCACACACAGGCTTTCCCCTTCGCAATCCACAACATGAGGCAGAGGCAACTTATCTGGGGAGTTGTTTGCAGATTCCCAGACGTGGCTTGGCATGGGCGGTTCAGCAGGGCTACAGCACGCCGCAGATTGCCGCCCATTTTGGCGCCAGCGAGGCAATGGTGCGCTACCGCTGCCATATGGCGCGCCTTAAGCCCAGCTAGGCGCTTGCCTGAAACGCAATTCAAAATTCGGTCAAGGCACCAAAGAATGCTGGCGACGCGGCAAAAGGCACGGAGATCGTCTACAAGGTGGTCTCAGCCAGCCTGATTTCGTGCGGCTGTGCGCCGTCCACAGGCAAGCCGATGGGCAACCGGTTGCCGTCAGCCACTGCCCAGTGCGCGTCTGTTAGGGCATGTCTGCTCATGCTTCTGTTTTAGCATCAGTCGGCATTTTTGAAGTGAGGTCTAGCGAAAAAGGGGTGATATTTTGTATCTCAATGCAGCAATAGAAATGGAGATAACCTGGCGGTGCACGCAAAATATCCCCTGTCAG
Source organism: Anaerolineae bacterium (assembly GCA_034432555.1). Lineage (GTDB taxonomy): Bacteria > Chloroflexota > Anaerolineae > Aggregatilineales > UBA2796 > CP2-2F. Next base: position 199,164 of record DAOUBW010000048.1, on the reverse strand, counting down.
GGCAGGGGACTGTGAAAGAGAACCGAACCTTTTTAGCTAGTAAATGCTGATGGATTGGCAGCATTGCTCACCAATGCACGCTGGAGAGACTCCAACGAGGGCAGTTCTGCCAAAGCGCGCAGGAAAATCCCACGCGCGCTATTCACGTCACGGTGTATCTGGATGCCATCCGTACCGCGACGGATTACACCTGTATCGGCGTATTTACGCAGCGTATGCGCGTATAATCCCGTCCGTTTAACTGCCTCTCTTAGCTTTACGTAGCTTATAGAAGCAATTATAACCGAAATGATGTGCTACTATCAACCCTTGAAAGGGGCGTTTCCTATGGCGACGGCGGGATTCGAACCTGCGGCCAAGGGCTTATGAGTCCCCTGCTCTGCCACTGAGCTACGTCGCCTTACTCTCGTATTCTACACAGGGGCAGCCGATTGTCAAGATGAAAGTGGGAACAACACCGCTGGCGGTTTGCGCACAAAGCAGCTTCCCACGCCCGCAGCAATTCTTATCTTGACATTTCCCGCACGCCCTGTTATTATTTTGACTGTATTCCGGAGTGGCTCAATGGCAGAGCGGGCGGCTGTTAACCGCTAGGTTGTAGGTTCGAGTCCTACCTCCGGAGCCTCCACCAAATGCCTGCATTCCTGCGGGCATTTTCCGTTCCCATGCAGTACAATAGCTATCACAGTTTGCTGTGGAGAGGACTGCGCGCCATGACGATCCGCGAAAAGATGACCATTGCTGACTTCGACGCCTTCATCAGCCTGCCCGAAAACACCGATAAGCGCTACGAACTGCTTGATGGAGTGCTGCACGAGATGTCACCTTCCAGCGAACTGCCGACTGTTATTGCCATGCGGCTTGGGATTCTGCTTGGCAGCCATGTCTACGCGAATGCGCTTGGCTTTATCACAGGCGCAGATGGACGCTTTGACCTTTCAAGCACCGATCACTACGCACCGGATGTGGCGTTCATTGCGGCGGCACGCTTGGAAGGCATTCGGCGGCGCGGCTTCTTTCAGATTGCGCCTGATCTGGCAGTAGAGATTGTCTCGCCTTCGGATTCCATCCCGACTGTGCAGCGTAAAGCAGCGCGCTATTTGGCGCTGGGCGTCCGTGAGGTGTGGATCATCTATCCCGATGACCAAACTGCTGATGTCTACCGCCCCGCTGGAGCGCCCAACCGTCTTGAAGTCCAGCAGATCGCGGCGGATGGCGCCCTTGAAAGCAGCGACCTGCTGCCCAACTTTCGCTTGCCACTCCAGCAGCTTTTTGAGCTGGGCAAGCCCATTTTGGATGATGCACCTGCCCAACCCGACGAAAGCTAACGGCGCGGCTGCCCTTGTGCGCGGAACTGATCTTGCACGGCGAAGATCATCTGCTTGAGCTGTGCCGCACGCTCCAGCGCATCAAAGCGAATTTCGGGCGATTGATCGCCGCCCATTGATTGTATCTGCACATTGGCAAAGCCAAGCAGCGTGCCAAGCGGCGGCGTGAACACACGCACCTCTGTGACGTTGTGCAGGCTCATCGAGCGCTCTTCACCGCCGATCAGATAGGCGATGTGCTGCGTGATGCGCCGATTGGTCAGCACGATTTTGTTGCGCTCCCAATACAGCCAATAGTAGAGCGTCAGACTGAAGACCACACGCAGCCAAAAGCCGGGTGAGGTCATGCTGCGCCGCCATTCGCCGATCACGCGCTCTGGCACGTTCGGATCGTAGGCAGGCGGCACAAACGGCGGTGGATAGTTTGGTGGGGGCGGTTGCATCATCGGTTCACCTCATTATAAAAGCGGCACTTGCTGCACTTGATCGTCCGTGCCGTGATAAGGAATGCCCAAATGCTCGTAAGCGCGGCGCGTGGCAACTCTGCCGCGTGGCAGGATGTTCAAAAAGCCCAGTTGCAGCAGATACGGCTCGTACACATCGGTGATGGTGCCGGCTTCCTCGCTGATGGACGCCGCGATCACATCCACGCCGACAGGTCCGCCGTTAAAATTCTCGATGATCGTCCGCAGCACGCGCCGATCAATGTCATCCAAGCCGAGATGATCAACATCCAGCAGATCGAGTGCCTCATCGGCGATCTGCTTGGTGATAGTGCCATCGCCACGCACCTGGGCATAATCACGCACGCGCTTTAGCAGGCGCAAGGCAATGCGCGGCGTGCCGCGCGCACGGCTGGCGATCTCGTGCGCGCCGTCTGGCGCCAGCGGCACTTTGAACAAGGCGGCGGCGCGTGTCACGATCAGTGTCATCGCCGCCAGATCGTAGAAATCAAGGCGGTAGATAGCGCCGAAGCGCGAACGGAGTGCCGCCGTCAGCAGGTCTAGGCGTGTGGTGGCACCGATCACCGTGAATTTGGGCAGGTTCAGGCGCACATTCTTAGCGGCAGGTCCTTTGCCCACCACAATATCCAGCACGAAATCTTCCATAGCGGGGTAGAGGATTTCTTCAACAGCCTTGCCCAAGCGGTGAATTTCATCAATGAACAGCACATCGCCTTCGCGTAAATGGGTTAGGATGGCAGCCAGATCGCCGGCGCGCTCGATAGCAGGTCCCGCTGTGATGCGGATGTTCACGCCCATCTCTTTTGCCATGACGTGCGAGAGCGTCGTCTTGCCAATGCCGGGCGGTCCATAAAAGAGGATGTGATCCAGCACCTCTTTGCGCCCTTTGGCAGCTTCCACTAAGATTTGCAGGTTAGCAACCACGCGCTCTTGCCCAATGATCTCGCGCAGGAGCTGTGGGCGCAGGTTCTGTTCCTGATCTTCGCTGCGGCGCTTGCCTGTGATCAGGCGTTTATCAGCGGGTGATTCAGACATGGCGCACGCTATACACTGCGATCAATGAGATAGTCTGCCCACTGCTGAAGCAGATTGCGGGCGGTGGAAGGCGGCACGGCGTGCAAGGCGCTGATCGCCTCACTGACCATGTGTTCGGCAAGCTGCTGTGTGTAAGCGATGCTGCCCAGCTCTTCCAAGAGCGCGGTTGCCTGCTCAATCTGTTCGGGCGTGGCGTGCGGATTGCCAATGATGCCCGCTAAGGTGCGGCGTTGATCCGCATCAGCGTGGCGCAGCGCATGAAAGACGATCAGTGTCTTCTTGCCCTCGCGTAAATCTGCGCCAACGGGCTTGCCCGTCTTGGCAGGATCACCGATCACGCCCAGCACATCATCTTGCAGTTGGAAGGCAGTCCCGCATTGACTGCAAAATTGACCGATCTTTGCCACCAGCGGATTATCACCCACCACATCGCCCAAGCCGATGCGTGCGCCCGCCCGCCCTGCATAGGCGTACAAGACGCCGGTCTTCTTCCGCAGCATTTCTAGCACATCGTTCTCGCTCAGGTGGATGGTATCGCGCCGTGCGGCAAACTGCACGTCGAGCGTCTCGCCCTCGACGAGGGTGAGCTGCACATCGGTTGCCAACTCACTAACAAGGCTCAGCACAAGGGCAGGGTCAACGCCGTAGCGTGTGTACATATCGTGAAAGAGCATGTAGGACCATGACTGCTGCACATCGCCCGCCAAAATGCCGATCACACGCCCGTAATGTGCCGACTCTTCGGCGCTGAAGCCGAATTCTTCGGCACCACGCGCTGCGAAGGCAACATGCACAGTTGGCGCGCCACGCCGTGTTTCGTCACGGTCAATAATGTCATCATGGACGAGCGTCCACGTATGATAGAGTTCAACGCCAGCTGCGGCAGGCACAGCATGTGCTTCATCGCCACCGACGGCGGCGCAGCACAGCATCAGCACAGCGGGGCGCAGCGATTTTCCACCCAAGCGCAGGTAGCTCAGCGCGGCTTCCTGAATGTGTGCAGGGCGCAGGCGCTGCCCGTAGGTGTGGTTGAACAAGTAATCGTAAACGCGCTGACGGCGCTCAGCAAGGGCGCTGAACAGCTCGGCATAGCGTGCATTGGGCGTGACAGTCACAAAAACATCCCTTCTAAGCGGGCTAACGGATGGGGCGCTGAAAGGCGGAATCGAGGGCGAATGGCTGTGCCAAGCGCACAGCGATAAACTCAGTGGCGTCTGCTTCTGCGTTGCTGCGCCCTAAACCATAGGGCAAACGGTTGTTGTTAGCAATCAGGATGGTTTGCTCGTCAATCGGATACAGCGCACTGATCACGGCGAATGAGAAGCGGAATGGATCGCCCAAGCCGAAAGCATTCGGCGGCGTGCTGAACACCTCACTGGTCGAGATTCCGCTTGGGTCTGCCAAATTCAGCAGATCGGCAACCTGTATTTTGCCGCTATTGGTTATGTTGATCAGGAAGACGCGCTTAAAGGCGGCAGCGCGGTTCTCGTTGGCATCTGCCTCCACCACGAACGCTTCTTGGCTGTTGATCATGGCAAAGCCGCCTACGCTATGATTAGCGTTCTCCAGCGTGTAGGTGGCGGGCAGATCGGTAAAGGTGCGCGTGGTCAGGTCGTAGGCGCGAAAGACAACCTGCTGCCGATTAGTGGTGCTGCGCTGCGCGATGATGAGCGCTGAGCCATCCGGATAGATGCTCATGCCTTGCAGCGCGCCGCCTTCAAGGGCAACCGGCGCTTCGAGCAGCTTGCCGAAGGCATCAAAGCGCAGCAGGGCGGGAAAATTCGCATCTGCTACCCAAAAGGTGCCGCCGGGCGTGCGCTGAAAAGCACGCGGCACAAAGTCCGCGCCGCTCAGATAGCGTAGGCGCGTCTCGGCGTTCACAATGCGGCGCTCCACCTTGCTATCAGGATCGCCCAAGTGCTGCCAATTCAACAGCGAAACATCACCGGCACCACTCTGAGCGCGGCGGAATGCCAGCTCAACGGTATACATTCGCAGCAGATAATCGCCACTTTGGGCAGGGATGCCAAACTGCCCATCAACCAGCAGCAGCCACGTGCCGGGATATTCACCGGGCAGCACGGCGCTGATGGTGCCAACCGGCTGGCTATCAAAAGGGAACTTCACACCGTTGACCAGCGCGCCAGCAGCGAGCGCCGCGCCAGCAGGCTGTCCGTCTACCTGTGTGTTAGCAGGCATCACCGCACGCCCCACCAACTGGGCTGCGTCGCCCTGTGCGGCTGCCGTTTGGGCGCTGATCAGCGCACCGATCAACACGGCAAGCCACAACACCGCCGCACACCGCAAAAATAGTTTACGCATTTCTCTTTGCCTCCGCTGCCGAAGTGACCTTTGGGAAATTGTATGCCGTGCCGAAAATTTGTGCCAATGGTTGCGCTTACAAACAACCTCAATTGATAGCGAGGTCTACGCAATTCATACGTTTACGCAACGTTTTACCTTTCTTAAAGCACAGTCGGCTCGCTTCACTTTGGCAGCAGCGGGCGTGGCACGGTGCAGACCTCCACCGTCCGCCTGACGCTTGCCAACGCGGATTAATGCCTTACACAATCCCTTTTCGGTGCGCCACCTAAACGGGCGGCGCACTGCTTCCGATTGCCTCACTCTCAGCATCATCTCATCTTGACTGGTACATTTGTGTGATATCAGGCGTTTGTAAAATGGGTGTATGCTGTGCATATCATCTTTTTTATCCGTTTAGCGTACTGAAGTGCTGGACTCATGAACACGACAATCGAACTCATCCCCTACCGTGCTGACTATCTTGCCTCTGTTGCCCAAGCCGTCCGCGAAATGCTGACCACGCCGCCGCTCTATGAAACGGTTTCGCTCAACGATGTCATCTCGCAACTGAACGCCGACCAAGGGCGTGAGGATTTCGGCGGGCTGCTTGCCCTTGATGAACGTGAGATTGTGGTAGCGGGCATGTGGTGGTTCGGGCTGGATGGTCAGGCGCTCCACGAGCGTTGGAAGCCACGCTTTACGCCGCGTGAGGCAGTGCCAACGCCCAATGGCTACGGCATCTATATTGCCAGCATCGGCGTGATTCCCGGTGTCCGTAATCGCGGACTGGGCAAGTATATGCTTCGGGCAGCCCTCAGCGACCTTGAACTGCTCGGCAACTGGATAGCCACAACTGCCTATCAATCGCTGTCGTCCAGCCTTGCCATGCTGAACGCACAAGGCTTCGAGCGCTTGCCGCTGCAAGGCACGCAAGGGCAAAGCCGCGTGGCGCTGCTGAAATACGTGCGCTAGGGCGCACTGGGTGTGCCGAAGGTCGTCAGGTCTACCGACTCGAAGTTGGTGATGATCAGCACGATCTCAAGGCGGTTGAAATCAATCAGGCTGCGAACTTGCGCCTCTTTGAACAGCTTAGATTCATCGAGGCGCGAGCTGGTCACCTGACCAATGGTGATGCCGCGTGGAAAGTTGCCGCCAATGCCAGAAGTCACGACTGAGTCGCCATCGCGCACATCATCGGCAAGCGGAATGTAGATCATCCGCAAGCTGCCGGCAGCCGTGCCTTGCACGGAGCCTTCCGCACGGGTGAGCTGCAAGCGCGCATTTACAAAGCTGTTCGGGTCGGTAATAAGCTGCACTTGTGCGCTGGTGGCACCCACGCGGAAAATACGCCCGACCAAGCCCAACTCGGTGACGACCGGCATTCCAACCGTAATACCATCGCGTGATCCGCGATCAAGGACGATATTCCGCAGTAAGCCGGTTGTATCCCGCCCGATGACCGTCGCCGCCACATACTGTTTGTCGGTGTTGGCGCCGCGGTAGCCCTGCAAGGCTGCCAAGCGCTGATAATCTGCCCGTAATTCGCGCAGCTCGACCAATTCTGCCTGAAAGTTGATCAAGGCGCGCTCTAGCTCATTGTTGCGGCGGCGTAAATCTTGCAGGTCTGCCAGCGTATCCAGCGTTTCGGAAACCTGCCGCGTGATGCCGCTGACGGCTTGCTGAAAGAGGCTGAGCGGCACGCTCACCAGCGACTCGACAGGGCGCAGCAAACCAATCAGACTGGCGAAGAACACGCCTGCCATGACGAAAGTGAACACGCCGAATAAAATCAGCCGATTAGGTGCGCCGCGCAGCATTTCACATTACCCTTAGTGCTGCGTGCTGCCACGCTCTAAGCCAACCAGCAAATTCCGCAGGTTGTCGTAGTCTTCAAGGATTCTGCCCGCACCGCGTGCCACGCAGGTCATGGCGTCTTCTGCCACCCAGACGCGCACCTTCACCTCGTCAGCAACGCGCTCTGCCAAGCCGCGCACCAAGCTGCCGCCGCCTGCCAAGCAAATGCCGCTCTCCATCAGGTCGGAGATCAATTCGGGCGGCGTTTCGTCCAGCGCATCGCGCACGGTATCCACAATAATATCCACAGAGCCCGCCAGCGCCTCGCGCAGTTCAATGGTGCTAACTTCCACGGCACGCGGCAAGCCGCTCATCAGATCGCGCCCGCGCAGCACCATCGTCTGTTCTTCGGGCAGGGCAAAGGCAGAGCCAGCCATGATTTTTGCCTTTTCCGCAGTGCGCTCACCGATCAGCAGGTTGTGCTTCGTCCGCATATATTGGATGATGTCTTCATCCATCTCATCGCCCGCCACGCGGATCGAACGGCTGATCACAATACCGCCGAGCGAAAAAACGGCAACCTCTGTGGTGCCGCCGCCAATATCCACGATCATGCTGCCGCGTGTCTCTTGAATGGGCAAGCCGGCGCCAATGGCAGCCGCGACCGGCTCTTCGATCAGGAATGCCTCACGCGCACCGGCGCTGATGGTGGCGTCGTAGACAGCGCGCTTTTCGACCTCCGTCACGCCGCTGGGAATGCCAACCACCACACGCGGGCGCGGAATCGGCACCCAGCTTTGCTCGTGCGCCTTGCCGATGAAATAGTGCAGCATCCCTTCGGTGATCTCAAACTCGGAGATCACACCATCGCGCAGTGGGCGCACCACCAAGATATGTGAGGGTGCTTTACCGCCCATCTCTTTGGCTTCCTGCCCATAGGTGATTGGGCGGCGCGTTTTCTTTTCAATCGCAGCATAGGAGGGTTCATTGATCACAATACCCTTGCCACGCACATAAACGAGCGTGTTCGCCGTGCCAAGATCAATGCCAATATCTAGCGAGAATAGACCAAGTAACCAATCGAGCGGGCTAAGACCCAAAGTAGGCACTCCTGAGATTATGGTTGGCGCTTATGATAGCGTTATGAGCCGCCATCGTGCGATTATAGCCGTCAGTGCCATCCATTGCCATGAGATATTTCTCATCTAGAGGCAAGGGCAGCAACGAAAGCGCAGCGCGAGATGCATCCCACGCCGCGCTTTGACTGCACGTGCCGCGCTCGAAAAATCTGAGGCTTGCTTAGAAGCGAATCACAACCTTGCCCGAATTTTTGCCTGCGTGCATATACTCAACAGCGCTCACGATAGATTCCACACCTCTAAATTCGGTCGGATCAACCACCGCCTGAATTTTCCCCGTCCCGAAGGCGGTTAGCATCTTGCCCATATGCTCCGGAATTTGTGGCACATAGTCTGAGAACAGGAAGCCGCGCAAGGTAGCAGATTTCCAGAGCAAGGTGTGGTAAATGCGCGGCGCCGTCACACTGATCGGACCCGTCAGGTATTCCGAGATGAAGCCGCTCACTATGCAGCGCCCGCGCTTAGCAATGTTCGCTATACACACATCGAAGACTTCGCCGCCGATGTTCTCATAGATCAAGTCAATCCCGTTAGGATATTCTGCCTGTAAGACGGCGTTTAAGTCTTCTCGTTTATAGTTGATGGCACGATCACAGCCAAGCGCCTTCAACTGTTCTGCTTTTGCGTCCGTACTGGTCACGCCGATGACATGATTGCCTGCTTGCTTGGCAAGCTGCACCGCGAATTGCCCGGCGCCGCCTGCCGCACCTGTGATCAACACCGTCTCGCCGCTTTTCATCTCGCCCGCGATCTCTAGCGTCATCGAGGCAGTCAGCCCACTGACGGAGACAGCCAACAGCTCAGCCGATGCCTGCGGAACGGGAATCACTAGGCTGGCAGGCGCTGTCTGATACTCACGGTAGCCGCCGCCTAGCCCTGTGGTGAGGACATGATCACCGACCTTGAGCGACGCCACCTCAGTGCCGACTGCCACCACCTCACCGGCAGCCTCTACACCCAGATCAAAGGGCAGGGTTGGGTTGGTGAAATAGACACCCGCGCTAATGTTAACATCCGAAGCGTTGACGCCGGCAAACAGGTTTTTAACGAGAATTTCATTGGGTGCAGGTATTGGCAGTGGCACCTCAACGATTTCAGCCGCATCGCGGAAATCGCGGCTGAGCTTACGCGCAACGAGCTTGCGATAAGTTGTGGGCAAGGGCATAGGTTTTCCTTTTCGAATGAAACTTGGCTAGTACTTCATACTGGTGTGTGTCGCTGTGGTAGGCTGCTTGCACAAGAGGCTGCCTGCCATCACAAACTGGTGCAGTCTGTGATAGGTTTGGAATATCTTTATAATGCGTTGCTAGACCGCTTCAGTTTATGATTGTAGCGAAAATCCGTTTAGGCACCAATAGTTTGCCCTGACTATTGGCAATTCCGTTTAAGCAGTCAGCCAACCTCCACATCCCAAACATTGGAGTATAACTCATGGTAACAAAGTACGTCTCCCCTAACCCGGAGTCCCGCATTCTTGGTTTAGCGCTCAACGCTGTCTTGTCCAGCATCAAATTGGAAGAATTTGCCGACCTTGTCGAGCAGAATGGATTGACGCAAGTCGATCCTGAGGCGTGGTATCCCACCCAGCTTGTCTTGACGATGTACAAGACCATATCTGAGCAGCCCAACGGTTCTGAAAACCTCGTCTCGATTGGTGTGAAGGTCTATCAGAATGCGATACTGCCGCCTGAAGTCAACTCGATCCTCTCGGCACTGCACACGCTGAACATGGTCATGGATTTGAATATGCGTAACGTAGAAACTGAGCGTTACGAGATTGAGCAAATCAGCGATCAGCACCTCCGCGTTACGGACACAACTGCTTTCCCGCACGATTTAATCTACGGGTACTTTTACGGCATTTGCCGCCGCTTTGCGCCCGCTGGCGCGAAATTCCACATTCGGCGCACCTATCTCAACCCCGAAAACCCTGACGCGGACGGCGCAGTCTACGACATTACGTGGGAGTAGGGCTTGCCGCTGCCGTAAATCCTGTTCCATATGGTGGAGTTGCGCTTTAGCGCGACTCTTTCTGATTCCTGCCCCGTCCACAGGTGCCTGAGCGCGCCACAGTTGCGCGCTTGCCGCTGCCTTCCTATACTCATACGGTAGCGATAAACTCACTTAGGATGGTGTCCCTATGCTTAAACGCCTCACTTACCTTGTGCTAACTGCCGCCCTGCTGCTGAGCGGCTGCGATTCGTCCGAGTCCATCGCCACCGTCACGGCACGCGCCGATGGCACCCTGAGCGTTGGCGCAACACTGACCGCCGCCGTCCAAAACACGGCAACGCGCACGCCGACCGCCACCTTGCCGCCGACCCTTACGCCCACGCCCAGCCAAACGCCCGAACCAACGGCACCCGCCATTGGCTTGAACGGCACCACCAATCGCGCCACGCCCATCCGTCGCGAGCCTTCGCTCGCCGCTGCTGTGCTTACCGAATTAGCGGCAGCGCAGCCCATCACGGCTACGGCACGCAGCCGCCGTTTTGCCCAAGTTGCCCTGCCGAATGGTCAAGTTGGCTGGATTTTAAGCACACACGCCGATTGGCAGGGCGATCTTGCCCTGCTGCCCGAAATTGTGGAAGCTGCCGCACAAGCCGCCACGCCCAGCGCGCCAGATTTCGACCCGCTGCCCGTTCGCAAGCCTGAGACGGCTTGGTTTGGCGAGAGCGTGATCTACTCGCTCTTTGTCCGCAGCTTCCGCGACTCGGATGGCGATGGCATCGGCGATCTGCGCGGTGTGATCGAAGGCTTGGATTATATTCAGGCACTCGGTGTCAACACCATTTGGCTACTGCCGATCTTCACCAGCCCATCCTATCACGGCTATGATACGATTGATTATTATGCGATCAACCCTGAGTACGGCACGCGCCAAGATTTCCTCGATCTAATCCAGGCGATGCGCCAACGCGGAATGCACCTGCTGATTGACTATGTGGCGAACCACACATCCAACCAGCATCCCTTCTTCCGCGCTGCACTGGGCAAGCCTGAGAGCGAATACGCCGAATATTTCATCTGGAACAACGCCGAACACACCCGCTATCAGGGCTTTGCCGGGCTTGGCTTCATGCCTGAACTGAACTACGACTCGCCCAAAGTGCGCGAGTACATGATCAATGTGGCGCTGCACTGGCTGGATCCAAACGGTGATGGCGATCCGTCCGATGGTGTGCATGGCTTCCGCGCTGATGTGGCGAAGGATGTGCCGCTGGATTTTTGGCGTGAACTGCGCGCTGCGATGGATAAGCTGAACCCTAGCGCGGTGATTTTGGGCGAGATTTGGGCAGATGGCGCTCTTATCAGCAGCTTTCTGGACGGCACTGCGCTGGATGCTGCCTTTCACTTTCCCGCCTTCAACGCACTGAGCGGTCACCATGACCGTAACGGCGATGGGATCATTAACGGGATGGGTGGCGCAGCGCCGCTTGGCGCGGCAATCCGTGCTATGCGCCGCACCATTGCGCCCACAACCTTCATGGCACACTTCAGCCACAACCACGATACCAACCGCCTGATGAGCATGGTCGAAGGCAACATGCAACGTCTGCGCGCCGCTGCTGTGTGGCTCTACACCGCGCCAGACGTGCCAACGCTCTATTACGGTGAGGAAATCGGCATGAAGGGCGTGAAGGGTGGCGGCAATCCCTACTTTGATGAATTCCGCCGCGAACCGTTGGATTGGTACGCCGCTGAGTCGGGCGCAGGCATGACGACGTGGTTTAAACCTGCTAACCGCAACAACGCGCCGAACGATGGGATCAGCGTGGAGGAACAAGAGGGCGATCTCGGCTCACTGCTGGCGCTCTACCGCGTGCTTGGCAAACTGCGCGCCGAAAACGCTGCCCTGCGTGCGGGCAATTTTGCCATTCCACGCGCAGAGGACGCGCTCTATGTGTTGCAACGCTGGTCAGAGGATGCCCTTTACCTCGTAGCGATCAACTTTACAGGGCAGCCACAAGCCTTTGATCCGAACCGCTATTACGTGGCAGGTGGGCTTGCCTTTGCGCCGCAATCAGCAGCGGTCGTGTTAAGTGAATTGGCGGCTGCCGATGCAGAGGGCAGCTATACGCTTGAGACGGGCGGCTTCATCGTGCTGCGGCTCAGCTTGCCTTAAAATTTCGTAAAAGCCACATAAATTTTAATATAAGTACTATTTATTTCACGCTAAAGGCATTGCTTGCCGCACTTTGGCGTGTTATGCTTAGGCTAGTATCTGATGGATGATGCTTTCACATAAGGACACTTTATAGTGGAGAAAATTACACCGCGTTTGCCCAGTGGTATGCGCGATTTTTTGCCCGAAGATGTGTTGCGCCGCCAATATGTGATTGAAACTGTTGCCCGCGTCTTCGAGGCATTTGGTTACGAACCTCTCCAAACGCCCGTCCTAGAACTTGAAGAAACCCTGCTCGGCAAGTATGGCGCGGATGCCGAAAAGCTGATCTTCCACGCGCAGCATCCCGGCGGCAAGGAAAAACTCGCCCTGCGCTACGACCTGACAGTGCCTTTAGCGCGTGCTTTTGCCCTGCAAGAGAGCAAGCTCACCCTGCCCTTTCGCCGTTACCAAATTGCGCCGGTGTGGCGCGCCGAACGCCCACAACGTGGCAGATACCGCGAGTTTTACCAATGCGACGCCGATTGCGTTGGTGTGGAAGGCATGGAAGCTGACGCAGAGGTTATCAGCGTGGCGGTGATGGCGCTTCAGCGGCTTGGTTTTAGCGATTTCGCCCTGAAGATTAACAACCGCAAACTGCTAAGCGGCATTGGTATTTACGCTGGTTTGGAAGGCGAAGCGCTGGCAAACCTCTACCGCTCTATTGATAAACTCGACAAAATCGGTGTAGAGGGCGTGCGCGAAGAACTGCTCAAGGGCGGCATGGCTGCCGAGACGGTGGCGCGCATTATGGCGCTGATCGGCAGCGGCGTGACTGCCGAACGCGGCTATGCTGTCGCGGCGGCGCTGATCGGTCACCTGCGCGAGACGCTCTCCGAAGTGCCACTTGCCCTTGAAGGCTTAGCAGAGCTTGAAACAGTCTTTTCCTACCTTGCCGCCTCTGAGGTGTCAAGCGCACTGGTAGAGTTTGATCCTTCGATGGTACGCGGGCTTGGCTACTACACAGGTCCGATCTTTGAGGCGGTCTTGCTCAGCGCTGATCCTGAAGAGCGCGTCGGCAGTTTGGTGGGCGGCGGCAGGTACGATGAACTGATCGGCTTGTTCCGCAAAACGCCTTTGCCAACGGTTGGGATCAGCCTTGGCATCGAACGCCTCATTGTGCTGATGGAAAAGCGCGGCATGTATCCGCCGCATTTGCGGCGCACTGTGGTACAGGTTTTGGTGACAGTCTTTGACGAACCGCTGCGTCCTGCGGCGCTGCGTTTGGCAAGCCAACTGCGTGCGGCGGGGCTTTCGGTGGAAGTCTTCGCGGGCAGCGCCAAGCTGGGCAAGCAGTTTGCCTATGCCGATAAGCGCGGCATTCCGTTGGTGGCAGTGCTGGGTGAAGATGAACTACAAGCAGGCACCGTCAAATTGAAGCGCCTCAGCGACCAATACGAACAGGTTACTTCACAGACTGAAGTTAGTCAAATTGCACAAACGCTGCTGTAATTCGCCCGAATCTCATGAGAATTTCATGAGAGAGTATTTATTTTGCCCTAGAAAGTGCGTTTAGTAATATCCCGTTTGAATCAACAGAAGCATAGATGGTCAGCCTTCAAATGGGCATTCTCTTAAACTGCAACTTATTGTTGGTCAGTTTATTCTACCTACAAGCATACAAGAAAGCACTTGCTATTGTGTAAAGGAGCTCCTATAATGCAACGCATACCTATTAAATTATGTCGTGTTGTGCTGTGCATCCGTTGGCTAACTTTTTCGGATAGAGAGCTATGAGAAACCATGCTGTGTTTACACCTGAAGAAATCTCAATTCAAACCCAAGCCCGCAACTTGATACTCCTTGCACCACGCTTTCGTGGCAGGAATACTTTGTTGGCATGGTTCTTAGAAGCTGGCAGTGAGGCATACTACTTCGCGCTCAATGAGCAGGCTACCCTACATACTTTCCTAAGCGAAATGGCAGAGGCACTGCGCGACTTTGACCCTAAGTTTGGTGCCCAGACCGCACAGGCTGCTTCCAGAAAGGCTGACGCTGCCGATTGCGCTGAAGCGCTGGTAGCTGACCTGAAAAAAGCAAAGCCGAACCCTAGCTACCTTGTGGTGGACAACGCCGACCTTCTGCTGAACAACACTGAGGTAGATCGTGCCGCGCTTGATACTTTCTTCACCCGCCTTGCTGAAGCACTCCCTAATGACATTAAGCTCGTCTTAAACAGCAGATTGCTTGACTATAAGATGTGGTTCAATAAAGTCCAAGAAGGCGTGGCAACCGTTCTGGGCGATAGCGAAACACTGGACAGTGGTATTTTCAACCCGAATCGGGCTGAACCTGCTCACCTCGAAGTCTACGGTTTGGCAGCAGGCTATGTTTTCGTAGATGGTATGCCAATTACGACGTGGGACGGTCCGCTACCTAGGAATCTGTTCTACTTCTTTGTCGATCATCCTATGGTCACCCGTGACGAAATCTTCGATACATTCTGGCCCGATCTGCCCACAAAAGAGGCGACGAACGTCTTTCATGTGACCAAACGAAAGATCAGCGAGCGATTGGGCTATGAGTTAACCCAATATTCTGCTGGCTTCTACCGTCCCTCAGGGCAAATGGCAGTCCACTACGACGTCGCACGCTTTGAGAGCATTATTGAGGAAAGCCGCTTGAATCCGCCCGATGATCCGCAAGTGTGGTATAACGCCATCAAACTCTACCGAACGCCGTTCCTCTACAAAAATGACATGAGCTGGGTGGTCAAGCGGAGAGAGCAGCTTCGCCTTGCCTATGCAGAGGCGTTGATCGGCATTGCGCGTGTCTATCGCACTCAGAATGATACGGAGCGCTCAATCCATTTCTATCTACGTGCCATGCGCGAAGTGCCGCAGCGTGAGGATATTCACCGCGAGTTGATGTCGCTCTACAGCCTGCGCGGCGAGACGACCAAAGCCATCGCTCAGTATGAGAAGTTGGTAGACATCTTGAAACGCACGCTTGGCATTCCGCCTTCCAAAGCGACCCAAACGATGTATAACAAAATACGGTCGGGCAAGTGATCGCACCCAATTAAGGCTTGAATAGGGCGCGGCAGAGTTCATAACTCACTCTGTCGCGCCCTTGTTTATGCTATAATGCGCTGCGCTCAGCCCTCCGCGATCAGATCGCGCAGGCGGTGAATCGCCTCACCTAGTTCCACATCACGCCCGTTGCTATCAGGGATCATCGGCACGTTTGGCTCAATGCCCACACCGTCTAAGGTTTGGCGGCTGGGCGGCAAAAATTCCGCTGTGGTGATATGAATGGACGACTTATCTATCAACTGGAAGATGAGCTGCACAGTGCCTTTGCCAAAGCTGCGCTGACCGATTACCGATGCCCGCCCATGATCCTTGAGCGCGCCTGCCACCAGCTCAGCAGCACTTGCCGTGCCGCCGTTGATCAGGACTACCATTGGCAGCTCGGTGAAGGTGCTGCCATCCCGCACGCGATATTCCTTTTCGCCCTGTTTGCTCCGCTCATAAAGCACCACCAGATCAGGTGGCAAGAATTGGCTGGCAACCGTGATGGATTCTTGCAGCAAGCCTCCCGGATTATTCCGCATGTCCAGCACCAAAGCGCGGATGTTGGCAGCGCTCAGTTCTTCAAACGCCTTGCTTAGCTCGCTTGGCGTGCGGCTGGTGAAGCGCAGCACCTGAATATAGCCAAAGGCAGGCTCTTCTTCTAAGGTGCGCCAGACCACCGACGGCACCTCGATTGTCTCAAAGGGAATGGTGTAGGTGCGCGTGTTTTCCGCCTCGGATTCGGCGCGCACATCGATCTTGACGCCGTTGCCTTCTTTCACCTCACCGCGCAAAAGCTGATCCACGGCGTCTTGGCGCGTTTCGGGCGGCACGTCTTGATCGTTCACCTTCAAGAGGATGTCGCCATCGCGCACGCCGGCACGTGCTGCCGGACCATCGCGGAAGGGATACAAACGGAAGCGCCCTGCCTCGTCACGGCTGACTTGCACACCAATGCCGCCATACTGCCCTGCCAAAACGTTCGACTCGCTGGCAGCCACTGGCGGATCAATGAAGTAGGTCAGGCGGTCGTTCAGGGTGCCGAGCATCCCACGGATGGCGCCATACTCAAGCTGCGTTTGGTTCGGCAGTTCGCGCAAGTAGTGGTCGGTCAGCAGCCCTTGTGCCTGTTCCAGCAACGGATAGTGTCGGCTGCCTTGCGCTTGGGAAGGCATCGCGCCGCGAAACAAGAAGCCTGCGATAAAAACCGCGCCCAGCAGCGCGCCAAAAGCGAAGCCGCGTAGCACCGTCATGAGCATGGCGCGCCGTTTGTGAGTGGGAGCGTGCATAAGCCCTCTTCTCCATTAAAGGTTGTTACCAGTTGATAGAGCGATTGTAGCACAGCCTAGTGTGGATCGCGGCAAGCAAAGCACCGCACAGAGGTGCGTCTATCTCGAATTATGAATTTTCCCAGTTTGCGGATTTGGGCGTTCAAGTACGGCACGGGTCGGAGGCATCCGACCCATGCCTATTAGCGCCGTGCTTCGGGCAATTTGCTCAAAAAGTCGGTCACGGTTGCCTCAGGCGTCAGGTATTCGCCGCCGTGATGCAGGCGTAGCGCTTCCTGGTGCTTGATCAACCAGGCATACAGGTCTGCCTCCGTGCGTCCCGGAAAGTGATCGAGCATTTCGTATTTGCGGATGAGATTCACAAGCGGCATGTAGACGTTATCGTGCCAACTGCACACCGCCTCTTCCCAGGTCACTTCCCGCTGCTGATCCATGCCCATAAAGTAGCGATGCACCGAGATATGCTCCAAGAGTTGGCGGTATCGGTCGGGTTCACTGAGGATGATTTGTGTCTCAGGGCGCAGGCTATCTAGGCGGGTGCGGCGCAAAAAGTCGGCATAGCCTTCTTTCTGAATCAAGTCCTTCTCGGTGGTGTTTTCGTCAATTGGCACCGGCGTTCGCAATTCTGTAACGTATGCCTCAATGGTTTTCGCGCCAAGCTGGCGCGCCACCGAAACGCGGTGATTGCCATCAATCACAAAATAGACCTCACCAACCTTGTAGGCTTCAATCGGCGGAAAGCCCTCAGGTCCGCGGGCAAGGGCATCGAGGCGCTGCCAGCGTGAACGCACGGCGTTGGTGCGCGGCAGAAACGTGCGTGTAAAATCGCGGTAGCGCCCCACGCTGCCCACAATTTTTTCAAGGGGTATCTCACGCAGACCAAGGTAGCGCTCATCGGTGAGGCGCAAGCGCTGTTTCACTTCCTCAAAGCGCAGCAAGTCTATAGATTTGCCGGTCAGCAGCGCCCAAACCTCTTGCCAAAAGGCTTGCATCCGTGCATTCGAGAAATGGCGTGAAGATTGAGCGACAGCCGCCGGATCATCAGGGTACATCATCATAAGGCGCGTCCTCCTTATTGATCAGTTAACGTTAGAACCTTCGACGGATTGATGTTGATGACCTCCGTCTCTAGGAAGCGGGTATGGGTTTGCTGCACACCGTGCGTATCCACATGCCCATGCAATAGGTAACGCGGGCGGTATAAGCGCATCAGCAGGCGAAAAGCGCTAAAGCCGATGTGTGCGCGGTCGGGCAGGTCGTGAATATGGCGCGGCGGCGAATGGGTCACCATCACGTCAAGGCGGCGGCGGCAGCGCACCTGTGCCAACAGCACCGCTGGGTAGAGCGCCAGCACCAAACGATACATCTCACTTTGTGTATATTGGATCGGCTCCCGATTATACCGAATACAGCCCTCCAAGCCCGCCCACAGCAAGCCACCAAAAGCCGTCACGCGCCCATGCAGGTTCTCGCCGCCTGGGCTGTCAGTGGTGTAATGCACATCATGGTTGCCACGCACATACAGCAGCGGCACGCACAGCGCATCCGTGATGAACTCTAGGTAGTGAATTGGCATATCGCCACAACTCACCACCGCTTGCACATCGCCGTAGTTCCGCACCAAGTTTTCGCGGTTCTCCAGCGTTGCTAATACATTATCACTAATCGTTAAAATTTTCATGAACAAATCGTATGAATCTTACATCCAAATTGTGTGAAGATTTGCACAAAGTACTAAAAGTGAATTTTGTGTTGTGCATTTATGCTTTCGCAAGGTTTGCTCAAAGGCACGCTTGCGCCGTGCTGCTGTGTCGTTACACATGGGCTGATTGTATGCCCTAGCCGCTTATTGTAGCAAACTCTAATGCTTCTAGCTTATCTCGCCTAAATTCTGCCTTGCTGCTGTAGGGACGCGCCTTGGCGCGTCCGTGTGGCAACAAGCGAACCGTCCAAGGTCTCAGCCATCCATGACCGAACGGCTTCTGTATACTCCCCACCAAAGCGTAGGGCAAACGCCCAATAAGCCCACACCCAAATGTGGTACAATGCCTTCCGTCTATCACTCGTTGTTGTACGCTTGTGGAGAACCTTATGCGAAAGCGATATAGTGGCTTGCTGCTCGCATTGCTGCTTGGCATCTTCGGGTTAGTGAGCTGCGGTGGCTTACCGCCAATGCAATTGGTTGTGGTCATTTCGCCCACGCCCGATCCCAATACGATTCTGATCACGGTCACGCCGGCTGCGCCCGCCGCCGCAACACCCGTGCCGACAACGGCTGCTCTCAACCCACCTGCCACCGTCTCGACCACACTCACCGCCTTGCCACAGGCAACCCAAACCGCCGAGACGCCGCTGCCAAGCCTGACGCCAACCCTGAACGCCTTCCCAACCGAGACGCGGGCGCAGTTGTTCATTGCCCAGCAGGATTTCCAGAACGGCTTCATGTTCTGGATCAGCACGCGCAATGTAGTTTGGGTGCTGATCACGACGCCGGGCAATCCGAATACAGGTGAGTGGCGCATCTATCCTGATACCTTCAGGGAGGGCGAGCCTGAATTTGACCCAAACCTGACGCCACCCTCCGAAACCTTCTACCAGCCGCGGCGCGGTTTCGGCAAGCTGTGGCGCACGACGCCTGGCTTGCGCGAGGAACTCGGCTGGGCAACCACGCCCGAATTTGCCCTGAACACTTCCTACGTCTACCAGCCGGGCGGCGTGATTGACGCCGAAGGTAAGTGGGTGCCGGGACCGGGTAAGCATTTCATCACCACACTGGGACGGCAAACCTTTGCCTTGATCGAGAGTGCAGAAGGCTTTGGGCGTTGGGAGCGTGTGGGCTAACGGCAGCTAATTCAGGGCGGTGGCAGGCTGTGGGCGCGGATAGGTGGCATACTGCAAGGCTGCCTTGCCGTAAGCATCTAGCGTGAACCACGCCAAATGCAAGGCATTATTGCTGCTCAGCGCGGCTGCTACGCTGCCACTTAAACGCTCACCGTCAAGGGCAGCCTTGATCTGCCGCACCCGAAAGACGCCCTGCCGCGTCAGTGCGCCGTAGGCAATCTGATCGGGCGGCAGGCTGCCCACGACGGTTGGCGCACCGCCTTGCAGCGGATCAGCAGGTGGGATGCTCACGCCGCGCAGATTGGGCGGCAGCGCGCTGAGATCAAGTGCCGTGCTGCGGCTGCTGGCTGACTGCGGAAAACGAATGCCCGCTAACCGCGCCGCTTCGCCCGCTGCTGCCACACTAACCACGTTCCACACCACATAGACAGACTGTGCATCGGTGCCAACGCTGAGCGACTCGAAAAACTGCCCATCCTCAAGGCGCAGCACGGCAAGCGGAATCGGTGTGGGAAGGCTTGGCGTAGGCTGCTCAAGCTGCGCGGCGCTGAATGCCATATACATCACCGACCACAACTGACCGCTGCTCGGCATCAACCACAGCACATGCAGCCGATCCGCGCTATCAAAGGCAGCCGCTGGCAAGCCTGCCGCTTCGGCAAGGCGCACGGCTGCCCGCGGACGCCCTAAGGCATCCAGCGGCACGGCTGAAAGCACGCCATTGTTCACGGCAAGCGCGATCACGCCGCCGTTAGGCGTTGGCAGTGCGTGATAGGCGTCCGCACTAGCAACCTCAAAAGGCGCACGCCGCAAACTGCCCTCTGCCTCCAGCGTAGCGCTCACCAAGCGCGCTGTGTTGTCTTCAGCCGCCTCCAGCCACAGCAGCGCTAAACGCCGATCTGCTAAGGGCAGCAAGCTGAGGCGGCGCGGCTGCGCGCTGATCGGGAACTGTAAGGCTTGATCGGAATCAGCGGCTTGCACGTAAAGATCAGGTGCAGCCAGATCGCCCATCCATGCCAACCATGCGCCACGCCGCGAAGCACTGATCGCTGCCGCGCTCTGTGGCGGTAATTCGGCGGCAAGGCGCGTTATTCCAACTTCATAACGGCGTTCCGCAGCGCAGCCAACTAAGAGAACCATGCATAGCCAAAAGGCTATAGAATAGGTAGAACCTGTATAAAGGCGGTTGTCTATACGTTTCTTTCGAGTATGATTAATAGCATAGCGGATGACACACACTTTTTTTCACCCTTCACGCTGTGCAAACCGCTGGTTTAGGAGATTGCAAGGATGGCAGAATCGCTTAACACTGTAGGTAATGAGCGCGGCACAATGCGCCTCGATGAAGATGCCCTCTCTCGCCAGCCGACTATTCAACCTTTTTACAGCACCGATGCGTTGTTGGGCTGGCGTGTTACGCTCTTGGTGCAAGGCGAGACTGCCAAGCCGCTGCGCCTTGAAATCACCGAACGGGCAGCCATTGGTCGCCCTGATGAGGTAGACGGCTTCATGCCCGAAATTGACCTCACCCCTTTCAATGGGCGTGATAAAGGCGTTTCGCGCCGCCACGCCGAGTTTGTGGTGATTGATAATCGTCTGCACTTGCGCGATTTGGGCAGCACCAACGGCACACGCCTGAACGGGCAGTTGCTCTACCCAAACCGCGACTACCGCTTGAGCGATGGTGACCTGCTCCAGTTCGGACACTTGTTTATGGTCATCAAGCTGCGTTAGGTGTGGTGCGGCTTCTCGATGATGCCGCCACCCAAACAGACCTCACCCTGATAAAAGACGGCGCCCTGACCGGGCGTAATATCGCGCAGCGGCGACTCAAAATCCACCTGAGCGCGCTGATTGGGCAGTGCGCTCACAAGGGCAGGGATGGGCTGCGCCTTGTAACGAATCTTCACCTCTGCCTGAATGGGCGTGCTTGGTGGCGCGCCGCTCACCCAATTCACCCGCGTTGCCGTAAGCTGCGCCTTACCTAGCTCGTCTTTCGTGCCAACAATGACCGCATTCTGCGCTGTATCCAGATCGATCACGTAGAGCGGCTCGGCGCTGGCAATGCCTAATCCCTTGCGCTGCCCAATCGTATAGTTTGGCAAGCCGTCATGCCTGCCAAGCACGCGCCCATCCCGCCGCTTGATCTCGCCCGCTGCCCCGATCTGCTTGCCGATAAGGACAGGGCTGTGTTCGCGCAAGAAGCGCCGATAATCGCCATCGGCAAGGAAGCACAAATCTTGGCTATCGCCTTTCGTGGCGACATCTAGCCCAAGTTCGGCGGCAATTTCGCGGACGTGCGCCTTGTGATGCTCACCAATCGGAAACAGCACCCGCGAAAGCTGCGCTTGTCCCATCACGCTTAGCACATAGCTCTGATCTTTGCCCTCGTCCAAGCCCTTCAGCAGTTGGAAGCTGCCATCAGGTGCTTGGCGCACCCGCGCATAGTGACCAGTTGCCAGATAGTCCGCCTCCAGCGAGAGCGCATGGTTCAGCAGCCACTCAAAGCGGATGTGACGGTTGCACTCTAGGCATGGGTTGGGCGTGACGCCTTGCGCGTGCTGCTGGACGAAAAACTGCACGATATTGCGCTTGAAGACATCTTGTGTATCCAAGACGTAGAACGGGATACCCAGTTTGCGGGCAACTCTGCCGGCGTCAGTCATTTGGTCGGGCGTGCAGCAGCGGTTATAGCCGTGTGCGCCTTCGCCATCTTCCGCCCACAGCCGCATCATAATGCCGATCACTTCGTAGCCCGCCCGCACCATTAAGGCAGCCGCCACCGAGCTATCTACGCCGCCACTCATGGCGACGACCACACGCTTTGTCATAGCATTCCCACACAAACTCAGCCAAGCCTTAGGCGAATCATAGCATAGGAACGCCCAAAGGCTAGGTGCAAATGGTGACTTGCCACGCACATTCTAAAATTTTTAGCACTCTCTAACGGAGTCTGCTAAAATGGCTCTTGACACGCTTTCCTAACCTGAATACACTATGCATAGTATTTAGCACTCACCCTATGAGAGTGCTAAAAGCCCTTCATACGCAGACGAACTTTGGAGGAAAGACTTATGACGCTCAAATTGCGTCCCCTCGCGGATCGCGTTGTGATCGAGCCAATGGAAGGCGAAGAAGTAACGCCCAGCGGCATTCTGTTGCCCGAAACGGCAAAGGAAAAGCCACAGCAGGGTAAGATTCTCGCCGTCGGTCAAGGTCGCCGTGATGATGACGGCGAACTCATCCCAATGGATGTGAAGGTTGATGACAAGGTGCTATACGCCAAGTATGCCGGCACCGAAATCAAAATTGACGGCAAAAAGCTGTTGATCCTCAAAGAGAGCGACATTCTCGCCGTTCTCACTGACTAATTGCTCCGAAAACAACGCAGAAAGGAACTTTAACCCATGCCCAAGCAACTCGTGTTTGGTGAAGAAGCACGCCGCGGGCTCAAGCGCGGCATTGATAAGCTGGCAGAGGCAGTTGCCACCACGCTCGGTCCGAAGGGACGCAATGTGGCGCTCGATAAGAAGTTCGGCGCGCCAACTGTCACCCATGACGGCGTGACGGTTGCCAAAGAAATTGAACTGGAAGACCCCTTTGAAAACATGGGCGCGCAGCTTTTGAAAGAGGCTGCCACCAAGACCAATGACATCGCCGGTGACGGCACGACGACCGCTACCGTCCTTGCCCAGACCATCGTCAACGAAGGCTTGAAAAACGTTGCCGCTGGCGCCAACCCAATGCTGCTTAAGCGCGGCATCGAGGCAGCCACCGAGCGCATCGCACAGGCAATCCGTGAGATGGCAGTGGAGATTGACACAAAGGAAGAGATTGCTTCCGTCGCGGCTATCTCGGCACAGGATCAGTCCATCGGTGAGCTGATTGCCGACGTGATGGATCGCGTTGGTAAGGATGGCGTCATCACCGTTGAGGAGAGCAAGGGTCTGGAATTCGAGACCGAGTACGTTGAAGGGATGCAGTTTGATCGCGGCTACATCAGCCCTTACTTCATCACCAGCAACGACACAATGGAAGCCGTCCTCGAAGAGCCTTACATCCTGATCTACGAGAAGAAGATCAGCGCCGCACAGGACATTGTGCCGATCCTTGAGAAACTGGTGCAGGTCGGTCGCCGTTCGTTGGTCATCATCGCTGAGGATGTGGACGGTGAGGCACTGGCGACCTTGGTGCTGAACAAGCTGCGCGGCATGTTGAGCCTGCTGGCAGTCAAGGCGCCCGGCTTCGGTGACCGCCGTAAGGCGATGCTGCAAGATATTGCCGTGCTGACGGGCGGTACAGTCATCAGTGAGGATGTCGGGCGCAAGTTGGAAGGCGTCACCATCAACGATCTGGGGCGTGCGCGCAAGGTTGTTTCCACCAAGGACGACACCACCATCATTGACGGCGCCGGCGAAGAAACCGCCATCAAGGGGCGCATTGCCGAGATCAGAATCGAGATTGACCGCACCACCAGCGATTACGACCGCGAGAAGCTGCAAGAGCGCCTTGCCAAACTGGCAGGCGGCGTGGCGGTCATCCGCGTGGGCGCTGCCACCGAGACGGAATTGAAGGAAAAGAAGCACCGTGTTGAGGATGCCCTGAGCGCAACTCGTGCCGCTGTTGAAGAAGGCATCGTGCCGGGTGGTGGCGTGGCGCTCATCAACGCCATCAGCAGCTTGGAGGGCGTGAAGCTGGACCTGGACGACGAGAACACCGGCGTTCAGATCATGCGCCGTGCGCTGGAAGCACCCATGCGCCGCATCGCTGCCAATGCCGGGCAGGATGGCGCGGTGATCGTGCAGTCCGTGCGCGCTGAGCAGACCAGCAAGGGCGATAATCGCATGGGCTACGACGTGCTGAGCGCACGCTTCGTCAACATGATCGAGGCAGGTATCATTGACCCTGCGAAGGTGACCCGCGGCGCGTTGGAGAATGCGGCAAGCATTGCCAGCATGATCCTGACCACCGAGGCGCTCATCACCGACATCAAGGAAGATGAGAAGCCAATGCCCGGTGGTGGCGGCGGCGGCGGCATGGATTTCTAAAGCCAGACCTAGGCTGAAGACTTGGCGGGCGGGAAAATTTTCCCGCCCGTTTGCGTTACGCAGGGCGGCGCACTTTTCCACAAGCGTGGATCGCGTTTCGTGCTACAATCTAGCCAATTGCGCCAAAAGGCATTTCTTAAGAAAGGCTGCGCTATGGCACTTAGACAATACCGCTGCATTGTTAGCAACCTGAATATCCGTTCGCAACCTTCCACCCAAGCGGCTTTCCGCACCGGACGAACGCTGGTTCGCAATGAGGTGATCACGGTCGATGCGGCACGCCGCGCTGAATCGGACGGCTATTTGTGGCTCAACTTTGATCGCGGTTGGTGTGCAGAGCGTTCGCTAGATGGGCGCACAGTTTTCATGACGGATGGCGTGCCACCGCGTGAGCGCTTGTGGGGCATCAACATTGATCCCAACAACCCAACCGCCAACCCACCGCCCGATCAACTGCGCGGTGTCGGCTGGGTGCGCTTTGTGCTGCATATGGATAGCCGCCGCGAAGCGCCCGAACGCGCCTACGCCTTCTATGATCCGATCATCCGCGCCTACAGCCAAAGCAGCACGCGCATTCTGCTCATCTTGCTGCAAGATACATTCTTAGGGAATCTGCCCTGGGTGAACGGCGATTGGGCGCGCTACGCCCGTGATTTCGCCGCACGCGCCGGGCAGATCGCAGCGCGCTACCGCGGGCAAGTGGCAGCCTACCAAATTTGGAACGAGGGCGACCTTGACGGTGCGCCAACGTCGCACTACGTCAAGCCGACTGACTACGCGACGCTATTGCTCTTGGCAAGCAAAGCAATCACGCAAGCTGACCCTGCCGCGCAAGTCATCAGCGGTGGCTTGGCAAGCGGCGCCGCCAGCGGTATTGCCTATATGCGGGCGGTGCGGCAAGCCTTGGGCGGTGTGCTGCCCGTGGATGGCATCGCCGTGCATCCTTATGGGCATGTGCCGCCGGGCACCAATGTTGCGCCGTTCTCCAACTACACCGCCTCCCTAGACGGCTTGATGCGCCAATTCACAGACGCCTTTCCCGATAAGCCGATCTGGATTAGCGAGATCGGCGTGGCGCGTGTCGATGTGAACAACCAGAGCTATTGGTCGCGCATTGCGAACTATATGGATAAGACCATTGACTACCTGCGCGGTGTGTACACCTATGCGCTTGGTGCGGTGATTTGGTTCGCCTGGAACGATACGATGGACGAGGCGGGCATCGTCAACGCCCGCGGCGAGCCGAAGAATCCGATCTTCACAACGTTCTTTCAGAACCTGCACGCCGATTTTCCCATTTACGAACGGCAGAACACGCCTTTTGCAGGCAGCGTGGCGTTGGCACACCTTGCCACCGATCCGCTGAGCGACCCAACCGCAGAGGCATTCGCAACACGCCTTCAAAACGCGGCGCCCAACGTGAACGCGCTGCTTGTATGGGGCAGCAGCGGCACAACATGGCTCGGCGGGAGTGGCGCGCTTGCCGTGCGGAACGCAGTTGATCTCTCGCGCATTGCGGACGCGCTGACGGCGGCACGGGTGCGCCTGTATGCGTGGCACGGCTTGCAGGGCAGCAACCTTACCGCAGAGGTCAGCCAGATTGTGCAGGCAGCTCTTGCTGATGGGGTGCGCTCGGTGGTGCTAGACCTTGATCCGTCGCGCTTGGTGCTGCGCGATTCTGCCAGCATCCGCAATTTCATGATCGCACTGCGCCGTGCGCTGCCCGCCAATGCCAGCATCGGCGTCAGCTTTGATGGGCGCCCTAGCACATTCGGCGCGGTAAACCTGATGGAGTGGCTGCCCTTTGTGGATAGCTGGCATCCGAAGGTCTTCTATGCCGAATGGGGCGGGCGCCCAGCAACGCTCATCGCGCAGGCGCTCAATGCCTTGCGCCCTTACCGCAAGCCGATTGTTGTGCTGACGCAGTTCGGTGCGGAAGGCGATATGCGCGAAGCAGGGCGCGCCGCCTTAGAGCCGCAGCAGGGGGCAGCAGGCATCGGCTTTTGGCGTTTGGGTGCCGCCAGCGCGCCGCAATTGGCAGCCGTGCGCGGCGTGGCAATGCCTTGGCTGGCAGGCTATACGCCAACTAGCACGCTTGGCACGGTGGCGGTGCGTACCACTACCGCGCTGCGGATTCGGGCAGTACCGAGTGATAGTGGCGAGATTTTAGGGCAGCTTTTCCCGAACGAGGCGGTCAGCGTGTTAGAGCGCGCCAGCTTCCCGCCCTTTGAGTGGGTGCGGCATCGGCGCGGCTGGTCGGCGGCGCGCAACACACAAACCGGTGAGGTCTATCTAGGTTAGGCGTCGTCCTCATCCAGGCTGTCCAGATCGCTGTAGCGCTCAGAGCGTGGCAGATCGGTGCGGGCAACCTCCGCGGACGTCGGCTTCAGCGGCTCAAATTGGCGGGTGCTGCGCTTCAGGCGTTCGCTGGCAACCCTGCGCGAGCCTGTCTCCCGAACGGCTTTGGCAGGCGGCGTGCGGACGGCTGGGCTGCGCGGCGCACTGATCAGGGCAAGGCGGCGGTGAAAGAACATGCCATAGATGACCATCCCAATGCCACTGAGTGTCAACATCACGATTAGGGCAGCGCCGACAGACATGCCCAAGCGCACGCTCATCGTCATTGGGATCACAATCAGCGCATCTTCAGGCAAGCTGACGCTCTGCGGTGCGCGGTAGAGCGCGCCAAACTGATAAGTGAGATGTGCGCCTTCTTGGAGGGCAAAGGTGACTGCGCCATCTATCGGCACATACAGCGGGCTGGCGGCGCTCAGCGTATACTGCTGCGCGGGCAAATTTTCAAAGCAATACGGCTCGCCTTGCAACGCAACATGGTTCGCCACCAAAACGTTCGAGGCGATCATCAGATTAAAACTGACTTCGGGCAGTGCTTCTTCGCCTGCGTCACGCACGCCATTTTGATTAGCATCGTGGTAGGCAAGCACGCAGACCGTGCCAGTGGTGCTGTTAGCTTGTGCGCCTGCCGAAAAGAAGGGCAGTGCCGCTGTAATCAGTGTCAGCGCCAGCAGACGCACCCAAGTAAGCGCAAATTGGCTCATGATCTTCTCAATTAGCATTCGTTTCACTTAGAGGGCATTATATCATGCTGAGGCAAAGTGTGTCTCACAATTTTCATACGCTTAGGCAACGGAATCTATGCGCGTTTTGATGATCTCGAAGGCGTGTGTGGTGGGTATTTACCAGCGTAAGCTGGAAGAAATGGCGCACCACAGCGACCTTGACCTGACCCTTGTTGTGCCTTCCGAGTGGCGCGATCCAAGCGGCACGCAGCCACTAGAGCGCATCTATACGCAAGGCTATCGGCTAGAAGTAGTGCCGCTGCGCCTGAACGGCAATTTTCACCTGCACCACTACCCAACACTTGGGCAGATCATGCGCGAGGTGCGCCCACAGCTCGTCCACATTGACGAAGAGCCGTACAACGTGGCAGCATGGCAAGCGCTCTGGCACGCCAAGCGGATCGGCGCCAAGGCGCTCTTTTTTAGCTGGCAGAATATCTTGCGGCACTATCCGCCGCCTTTCTCGCTCGGCGAGGCGTACCTGCTGCGCGCCGCCAATGGCGCCTTGGCTGGCACACAAAGCGCTGCCGATGTGCTGCGCGCCAAAGGCTGCCGCCTGCCGATGGCGGTTATTCCGCAGTTCGGCGTTGATCCCGACTTTTTCCAGCCAACGGAGCAGGTGCCTGAAAGACCTACCTTTGGCTTTGTCGGGCGCTTGGTGCGGGAAAAAGGCGCGGATTTGCTGCTGGAGGCAGCGGCAATTTTAGCGCGGGAAGGGCATTCCTTTCAGGTGCGGATCGTGGGACAAGGTCCCGAACGGGAGAACCTAGCGCAGCTTGCGGAATCTTTGGGCATCAGCGAGCGCGTCACCTTTATTGGGCAAGTGCCTTCCACCGAAATGCCACGTATCTACGCCGATCTAAGGGCGTTGGTGGTGCCTTCACGCACGCTGCCCAACTGGAAAGAGCAGTTTGGGCGCGTGATCGTAGAGGCGATGGCGTGCGGCGTGCCGATCATCGGTGCGAAAAGTGGCGCGATTCAAGATGTGATGGGACACGGTGGCTTCCCATTTAATGAAGGGAATGCACAAGGGCTGGCTGTGCAAATGCGGCATTTGGTTGAGCGCGACGGCGAGATTTTACGCAGCATGTTGGGCAAAAAAGGCAGGCAGCGCGTGCTGGATCACTTCACGCACGCGCAGGTTGCCGCGCAAACCATCACTTTCTACCGTCAGGTGCTGCAAGGCTAGGGCAGCACCGTGCTACTGTTCGGGCAAATCGCCTGGCTCGGTGCTTTGGGCGGGCTTGGTGCGCCAACTGAGCAGGAACAGCACGCCAATGCCGATTACAATCGCGTGGTCGGCAAAGTTGCTGACGTTTGCTAGCACATTTGGAATCCGCACCAAGAACCAATCCACCACGTAGCCAAGCGTCAGGCGGTCGAGGGCGTTGCCACAGGCGCCGCCTAGCACCAAGCCTAGCGCGATGCGCGTTGCCCAATTGTCCGCCGCCATGCGCGGGTAAAAGATCAGAATGCCGATCACCATACCGAGCGCGATCAGCAAGAACAGATCGCCGGCTTGCGGCAGCAGGCTGAAGGCAGCGCCGGTGTTCTGGCTGAAGGTGATGCCGAACACTTCGCGCAGCGGCTCAATGGGCGTGATCGTCTGACCAAGCGCTAAGGTTGCACGTACCCAGTGTTTCGCCACCTGATCCAACACCAAAACGATCAGGGCAGGCAGCAGGAGCGCTGCCCAATGCTTCAAGGCGCCCTTCACGCGAGATCATCCCAACGTGGGTCTTCATCCACGAACAGCGGCAGCACATCCAGCGGCGCGGGGTAATCGCGCAGCCAGGTGCCGTTGCTCACGTAATGCTCACCCGTCCAGTAGTCACACCATACGCCGTAGGGCAGGTAGATATTCCGTGCGGTGGTGTTGGGCGTTAGCACCGGCGCCACAAGGTATCTGCCCATCAGGTATTGATCGGCGATGCCAAGCGCGGTCATATCTTCAGGCGCTTCCCACAGCAGCGGACGGATGACGGGCGTGCCATCGACGGTGGCGCGGCGGGCGGCGGCAAGGCGTTCATCCGCCAGCATCACGTGCAGGTCGGCGTATTTACGGCAAATGGCAACTGTTTCGTCGTCAAAATCCCAGGGTGCGATGGAGAACTGCATCGCCAGCATGGGTGCGCTCGCCTGAGTCCAGCGGATGAGCAGCTCTTTGTTGGGCAGCAAATCGCCGTAGGCGTTGCCACCGATCATATCGGGCAAGGTGAACGGATAGCCCGTCAGCGAGAGCATCAGCGCCGTCGTGATCACCGAAGCCAAGCCGTTATCGTAACCCCAGCTGCTAAAGCGATCCCACTGCCGAAAGAGGATCGGCAAGCGCTGGCTAAACCAGCCCGTCCGCACCTCGCAGTAAGGGAAGTGTTCGGCGGCAAAGGCTGCCCAACGGGCACTGTATTCGTTGCGGTGCATAGGCGTATGTGTGCGCGCATCTGCAGGGAAAAAGCCCGCCTCACCGGCATCGAATTTATAGCCCGCCAAGCCCACTTGCTGCTGCAATTCGCGCAGTTTGGCGGCATACCACGCCAACGCCGCTGGGTTACTCACATCCAGCAGATAGCCCAAGCCTTGCCACCAAATCACGGTGTAGAGATCATCGCTCTCAGGGCGTTTGATCAGGTAGCCGTGCTGGATTGCCTCTTGTGTGTTGGGCGATTCTGGCACAAAAAAGGGATGCACCCACACCGTGACGTTGAAGCCTAGCGCGTTCAGGGCTGCCACCATGCCTTGCGGATCGGGGAAGCGCTCAGGGTCAAAGGTGTTATCGCCATAGGCGCGCTGCCACTTGTCGTCAATCTCGAAGGTGCCGCCGGGATAGTCATAGGCGCGGATTTCTTGGGCATAGCCCAGCACACGCGCCTGATCGATCTCGGTTTTGTAGCGCGCCCAGGTTGTCCAGATCGGCTCACGCAGAAAATCTTCGGGCGGAATGCGCTCCGGCTTGCCCAACTGCCCGATCACATGTTGGTAGGCATCGCGGACATGCTCACCGACCAAGATCAGATAGTTCAGGGGCTGGTTTGGGTTGTGCAACGTCAGTTGAGCAGAGGCGTGCAGGCTGGAAAGCGGCGGGCGCTCGCTGGCAGGCGCTTGGGCAGCACTTAAATCCCATGGAGGCGGTGGGATATGGCTGGGCGGCGCATTGAAGCCGACATGCAACGAATCAGCGGCATTTTGCACCAAGATCGCGGCACCGGTGGCGCACAGCCACACAGGCGTTTGGATGTTGCCCAGTCCGGTTGCGCCGTTATCCCACGTCAGCAGTGGCGCTTCCCACAAGCTGATCTGTTCGAGTGGATAGCATTGGTGGATGATCTCGCCCTGCCCATACCAATGCACACCGACCAGCAGATCGAACGTATCGCGGGTCGGCTGATCCCAGACCAACTGCCAGCCGTTTTCCAGCGCCAGCACGCGCAGCCTGCCAAAGCCGTGCGCGCCGCGATAAAAGGTGAGGATCGCCTCGCTGCCTTCTGCCTGCCACAAGCAGAGTCGCTCACAAGGTTCGCCCCAGCCGGAACTAGTTTGCAGCACCAGCCGACTCTCTGCTAACAAGCGAAAACCTGTGCCGTCTAGGGCGAACTCTAAGCGCGAGTGTGCTGTGCCAAGCGTGAGGATACCCTCACGCTCGGTCGTCCAAATGGCGACGGTCACTGCCCTTGCTCCGTAAAGGTGACGGTGCGCTTGCTGTGATTGATTCGCACCTCAATTGTCTTGCCCTCAGCGTCTTGCATCGGCACAATCTCAACGGTCTGTCCGCGCGGCAGGTCGTTAGCGGCTGGCTCAAAGCGTGCCAGATCAAGGGCTTGCCAGATCGAGCGCGGAATGAGCGGCTGAGACCAACAGCCGATGTAGTAGGCAGCGCCCTCACCGATTTTATTCACGGTGGCAGCCGCACCATCCTTATAGTAGCCATCGGCATAGCGCATGATCACCTCGGCGGTGGTTGGCGTCAGCACCTCTGCCCACAGGCGATAGCGCAGCTTGGGCGCTACACCAAAGCCTTCGCCAAAGCCGATGCCCGCCGTTTTAGCGGCAATATCGGTGACGTGCGCGCCGCGATCATCGTCCCAATCGGGCGAGGGATCGTTGGGCGTGCGCCAGCCTACGCTTGGGATCGGCGGAATGCTCAGGAATTCATCTACCGTCACGCCGAGTAATTCGGAAAGTCCGCCGGCAGGCATCGGCTGATGCGTCCAAGTGTTGCCCTTGTTCTTGAAGAAGGCGCGGAAGGTGACGACCAACTTGCCACCTTGCTCCACATAAGCGCGCCACTGGGCAGCTTGCCCTTCGTCAATCAGGGCGGGCGATGGCACGAAGACAGCCGCATAGCCGTTGAGATCGGCGCTGCGCGGCAGCACATCTACCGCGATGTGCTTTTCCCACAACTCACGGTAGAGATCAAGCACGACTTGATAGTAGGAAAACTCGACATTGTGCGGATCAAGGCGCAGCGTCCAGAAATCCTCATAGTCAAAGAGGATGGCGACCGACGCTTTGCCGCGCCTGAGCAGCGGATATTTGGCAATGTCTTCGCTGACTGCCTTCGCCTCGTGCCAGCAGCGGTCAGGTGTGCCGTCATGTTTCAGCACGCCGGCGTGATACTGCTCTTGCCCGATGTTTACGGCGCGCTCACGGAAGTAGAGGACTGCCTCTGCGCCATGCGCGAACGCCTGATGCGTCCAAGCGCGCACCTGTCCGGGCGGCACCGGCGGATTGTAGGGCGTCCAGTTGACGGTGCCGGGCTGCTGCTCCATCACCCAGAAAGGGCGCCCTGCCTTCATGCCGCGCATCAGGTCTAGGTTGAAGGCAGCCTCCAACGGACCTGACATGCCATGCAGGTAGTTATCGTAGCCGACAAAGTCCAGATCGGCGGCAAGCGCGTAATAATCCAGCTCAAAGAACTTCAGCATGAAGTTGTGGGTGATGAAGCGTTCTGCGCCAATGCGTGGGCGCAAAATCTCGATCTGGCTGCGCTGAAAATCCACCCAACCTTGGCTGGAAAAGCGGCGGAAATCGAGCAGCAAGCCGGGATTATGGGCGGCGGTGGTGGGCGCTGGGACGGGAATGTGCGCCCAGTCGGTGTAGGTGGCGCTCCAAAACTGCGTTCCCCAGGCGGCGTTGAGCGCCTCTAAGGTGCCATATTTCGCCTTGCACCACGCTTGAAAAGCGCTACGGGCATGGTCGGAAATATCTTCGGTGCTGTTGTGGCAGCCAAATTCGTTGTCAATCTGCCAACCGATGACGTTGGGATGCTGTCCCCAATGCTCAGCGATAGCAGTCACAATCCGATCAGAGGCAGCGCGGTAAGCAGGCGCATGGCAGGTGACCGAACGGCGTGAGCCGAACGAGTCGCGCACGCCTGTGTGTGGGTCTACGCGCAGAATATCGGGGTGCGCGGCAACCAACCAGGCGGGCGGCGTCGGTGTGGGCGTGCAGAGGATCGCCTGAATGCCTGCCGCTTGGAAGACGTCCAGGGCGCGATCCATCCACGCAAAAGCGTACTGCCCTTCGGCAGGCTCTAATTTATCCCACGCAAATTCCATCATGCGGACGACGGTAATGCCTGCTTCGCGCAGCAGGCGCGCATCGTCTGCCCAGCGCGATTCGTGCCAATGTTCAGGGTAATAAGCAACGCCTAGCAGTCGGCGCGCCAAAGGTTGAATGCTCAAGGTCTTGTCTTCCTTAGCGGACACATTTTTGATCGGTAAAACATCCCCTGATTATGCACAGCTTCGCCAAAACGGACAAGCGATCTGCACGGCTGGCTGATAACGTGCTGCGCGGTTAGGCGCTGCCCAGCCGCCTGAACAGATCGCGGAAAATTGGATCGCGGTGGAGGTAATAGGCGTAGCGAATCAGGTGCCGCCCTGTGTCCACGCTCCAGGTGATGTTGTCCGTCAGGATCGGGCTGTGAACAAGGTGCGTCGGCACCCAGTCAGGGTTGATCAGATAGGCAATGGTGGCAATATCCCAAATCACCTTTGACCATGCATAGGGATTGCTTTCATAATCCTTGACGATGCCCACCAGATAATCACACAGGGCATTCTTGCCGCTCAGGTAGTGTTCCAACTCGATGACGGTGGTTTGCAAGTGTGTTGTGACGCCGCCACACGGAATCAGCACCAGCGGCACGCCTGAATCAAAGACCACTTGCGCGGCAGCAACATCTTGTTGCAGGTTAAATTCACGGGTGTGCGCCCAATGTAGGGCATGTCCGCCGAGCCAGACCACCACGATCTTTTCAATAATACGCGGTTCTAAGAGGATGGCAGTGGCGATGTTGGTGATGGCAGCGATGGCAACCACGTAGAGCGGATCGCCCTCAGGGCTGTTCAGCGCACGCTGGATTAAATCTTGAGCGGCGGCGGTTGCCACAGGGCGTGCCGCATCCAGATAGCCTGCGGCACCTTTCAGCACCGTCTCGGACTCGGCGCGTCCCATTTTGTCCAGCAGGCGCAGAATTTCCTCATAGCTCTGTTCCATGCCATCGGCAGGCGAGGCAGAACGGTTGTTGTGGAAGGGCGCCGCATAGATCGCTTCGACCGTCAGGCGTTCGGGCGCGTGCAGCGCGTAGGCAAGCGCAAACTGATCATCCACTTCATTGTAAGTGTCGGTATCCAACACCATGCGAAGGCGTCCTGATGGCACTTGCAGGCGTGCCAGCCGCAGTGTTTCGGGAAGCATTGGAAACAGCATGTGCATATCCTTTTGGGTGGTTGCCAGCACATAGACTTGTGAAGATTATGGCATATTCGGGCGCAAAAGGGGTCGGAGGCGTCCGACCCATGACAAGAAAGCGTAGGTGTGTCTCCAACTTGCCTGATAGGCTTTAGGGCTGAACGGGCGTCCAGTCGGGAATTTCGCCCTTAATGACGATATTCACGGCGTCCCAGCCGCCATGCTGGTTGCGCGCCAGCGTATAGGTCGTATCCACTGTGTAGAGCCGTTGTGCCAGCAGCGGACCGTCCACATATTCGCTATTGGGATCGGCTTGGTGCAGGTAGCCGCGCCACGTCTCGCGCACAGCGACGATCACACGCCCGTCAGACTCAAAGTCCACGCTGCGGATGTTCGTCTCGACAATTTGCCGTCCTTCATAGTGACCATCTTCCACGAGTGCCGTCAGTTCACGAATGAACCATTGCTCAGCGCCGTTGGGTACGGCAACTTCTTTCAGTTGGGCAAGTGAATACTTTGGCTCGTACCAAAGCATAGAAGTGATAGCGCTCTGCACACGCTTGATGATCTGTGCAAACTCGCCTTCAATGCTCTCTTGCGAGAGGAAGCTGCGCGTCCAAGCTGGCAGCGGCGGCTTGCGTTCGGGATCAGTCGAATCAAGGATGTCCCACCACGCTTCGTTGGTCAGGCGTTCGTTGATCGGCTGCGTGAATTGGTAGACGCTGAAGACAGCGCCACGCGCCAGCCACAGTTTGCCTTCAATCGGCACTACGGCGTAGATGTTGAACACATCGCCCGTGCCAAGCTGCAAGACCCGCCCATTGGCGGGATCGGTGGCAATATCACTGATGAGCGCTGCACGCGGTTCAGTGGCAAGCATCGCGCCGGCGGGCGCATCCGGATCCGTCAGATCGGTGGACGCCTCGTAGAGTTTTTCCAGCAAGCCGCCGTAAAAGCGCAGTTCGTTCTGTTCAGCGGCGTTTAGCGGCTCGTTGCGGAGCTGCTTCTCGGCATAGCGCTGGAAGCGGCGCGCTAGATCGGCGATGGTCTTGAGCGCATTGCCTTCCTTGGGCGTGATCAGGTAGCGCAGCGCCAAGCCTTCGCGGGTCATCTCGGCAAGGGCAGCCAAGCGCGCCCAGAAAAGCGGCACTGGCTCAACGTAGTTCGGCGGCACAATCGGATCAGGTGGCGGCATTTTGCCACCGCCGCCGCCCATCTCTGGATAAACTTGTTCGGCGTAGAGCAGCGTATCGTGCTTTAGCTCGGCGTAGCTGCCCAGCGCGGCATAAAGACTGCGGTCAAGATACGCCGCATTCCGCATAAAAGCGGGATAGCCTTCACCGTAGGTCTGCCCAAGCGTGTTGATGGTATACAACCAGCCGTGCGCCAGCGTTTCTGTCCACTCCGCCTCGCTGATGGCTGCCACTTCGCCGCGCACCTTCTCCATCTGCGCGAGGTAGTTTTCATAATCCGTCTCGCCTTCCGCCTTGAGAATTTCTAAGGCGCGTTGGCTGCCCATGGCGGCGAAAACATCAAGCGCGTTCGGCAGTTGGCGCGCTTTAGCACGGTTGCCAACATTTTCATAGACCAACTGGCGGAAAACGTAGGCATCCCACACAAAGCGCTGCCCCATAAAGCGCATTCCTTTTGTCTCTGCCTCCTCATCCATCTCGTCAGTGATGACTGTGTTCAGGATGCGCGGCGAAGGCAGCGCGGCTGCTGCTTCTTGGAAGGGCTGAATGCCCGTCTCGACGATATGCAGGACATTTCTAGGAATATTTGAGTTGGTCGGCGCGTAAACACGCTGGATGACCTCAAGGTACTGCGGAAGGGTCAGATCATCGGAGCGCCCAACGAAAAAGACAGTTGGCGCGTAGAGGTCTTCCCACGCCTGCAAGCCGCTGCGCCCCTCGGAAAGCTGAGCATTTTGCAGCGCCATCGCCAAGAGTACGGCGGCTTGGGTCTCTACTGTGTTGTCCAATCGGAAGGTCATCCGCCCAAGCCACATCATGGCGCGGAAATACTGCTCCAGTGCCTCACTGCGCGTATAGTGACCACGCGGCTTGTACTGCGTCCAGTCCTCGCCAATGGGCAAGTCGGGGAAGATGGCGCTTGGCGCAATGCCTTCAGCCGCCAACGCGGCGTTAAAATCTGACTTAACCTGCTCGAAAATGTCATCATTGCCAAACCGCAGTTCGCCATGGGCAAGGTTCGCCGCTAGGCTGATGTGCGCTTTTGCCATACGGTAGGCGCTTCTCCACTCGGCATCAACGCCTGGATAGAGGTCGCCCTCACGGAAGATGAACTGAAACTGTTCGAGTTGTTGGTAAGTGGCATTGCTCAGCTCTTGCAGCAGCGGCAAAAATTGGTCTGCCTCTGCCGTCCGCAAGATTTTGCTGAACATGAGGTGATAGCTGTGCAACAGCGAGTCGGTGGTGATGAACAGTGGTTGGTAGGCGTAGCGCGCCTTCTCATAAATGGTGAAGAACTCTTTTTCCTTGCTTGGGCTAACCACAAAGAGGTTGCGCGCAAGGTAGGCACGCTGATCAGCAGTCAGCACATCGCTCAGCACGATATTGCCCAGATCGGCATCGGCGCTGTAGGCAGGCACATTAGCACCTGTCTGCACCTCACCAACGCGGAACGTGCCAAAGCGCGTGCCGCCGTCTTGTGCGTAGATGGGTGCTGTTGCCAATAACAGCGCCATCAGGGCGAGCAAAAAAAGGGGTGGTTTACGTCTCATCGCGGCGACTCCTGTTTCACATGAGGAACACTCTCATTAAAGCAGGAGCCGCGCTCAGGATCAAGCAACGCTCAGTCGCTGATCAACCGTCGCTCACGGTACGCAAGCGCCAAAGTTCACGGCAATTTGCCCGCTGAGTAGCGCTGTGGGTTGGCTCAGGTTCACCAGTGTGGCGCTGTAGAGCGTGTAATCGTTGCTGCCGAGTATGTTGCTGACGTAGAAGGCGTTATCGCCGCATACCACAAACGAGAAAATGCTCCAATTTGGATCGGGCGCAAGCTGACCGCCGCCGCTGTTCTGCCGCCCGATCAGGTCGTAGCGGAACAGGCGCACGTTCACTGGTACAGCGATGCCGATGCTGGGGTCTTCCGCATAGCGCGCCGTGATGTAGTAGATCGCGCTGCCATCGGTGGCATAGACCATGCCCAAGATCGCCTCATCGGTTGGCGCCGTCAGCAGAATGCTGTTCTGCCCGCTGGCAACTTCCAACAAGCCGATGCCTGCAAACGGATCGCCAAAGCCAACGTAATTGGTGACGACGCGGGTCGGTTCGCTGAATAGGTAGGCGATCCGCGATCCGTCATCGGAGACGTAGTAGGAAGTCTGTGGGCGCAAGGCGTTGCGTGGCATCAGCGGGCGCAGATCGGGCAGAGGGAATTTCTCGGCGCTGCCAAAGACATACGGATTCAGGTCAAGCTCAAACGGCACAGTTTCGGCGCTGTGCGGACCGTAGCCAACCACATAGACACGGGTGCGGTCGGCGCTCCACCCAATGACGGCAGGCGTGCCGATCAAATCGCTGCGGTCAAAGACCAACTGCCCGGTAAAGGTCAGGCGTTGGTTGCCTGCCAGTTCGATGATGACGAGTTCCCAGCGCAGTTGCTCAAAGCTGGTCAGTGTGTAGCTGAGATAGGCGGAGTCAGGGCTGAAGATCGGACCGAGAATGCCAAAGGTCGGCTCCGAGTTGATCTCAAAGCTGTTGCCGCCCACTGCGCCGTAGGTCAGCCGTGCGCTGCCGGTCGTATCCGCGCCATAGACAGACGCCATCCAGCGTCCATCAGGCGAGAAGCGCACGTAGCTGTTGCCTTCCACTTCCACACGCACCAGCGGGTTGGGCGTGGCAGGCGCAAAGACGGCAGCATAGGACGTTGGCAGCGAAGCAGGCTCGGTATAACTGTAGACCTGCACCGAGACATTGGGGCGCGGCTGCCCTTGTGCCGCAGCCGGCACGACAAGGCAAACACATAGGATAAGTATACTCAGCATAGCGGCACGGCGAAGGGAAAGCACGGGCAACACTCCTTGTGTATGAACGCATTTGCCGCCAATGATAGACATTCTGAGGCAAGTTGTCTAGCAGGCTGTTGGGCTAGGGCGCTGCTGTGCAATTTGGATATAGCTTGCTTCTTTCTCAATGCCGATCCAGCGCCGCCCTAGTTGTTTGGCTGCCACAGCCGTTGTGCCAGAGCCAATAAACGGATCAAGCACCACATCGCCCTCTTGGGTGAACACCTTGAGGGACTGCCTACCCAAGAGGCAGGTAGAAGCCGCTTAGAACTTATGTTATAATCGGCGTACAGTGCCATCCCTAGCCTAAAAAGTAAAGCCGCTATGATTTTTGCCCACACGCTGAACCTTGTTTTGAGCGAACGCAAATCGCAAACACGCCGCCTCGTCAAAGCAGGTGAAACAATCACGCCTGATCAACAATGTATCTATATAACGGGCAAACGCAATGTCTATCAAGTAAACAAGACGTATGCAGTGCAGCCGGGCCGTGGCAAAAAAGCAGTTGCCCGCATTAGGATTACAGGGCTGCGCCGTGAACGGCTTGAAAAAATCTCCATGAAGGACGCTCGTGCGGAAGGCTTTGCCTCGCGCAAGGCGTTTTTTGAAGCATGGCGGGCAATTCATGGCGCGCAAGCAGATTTGACAGTTGAAGTATGGGTGATTTCTTTTTGCCTAGAAAGTGTTGTCGCGAACGAATTTAAGGAGCTTTATGAGCGTCATCATTCCCAGCGAGAGCTACCAACGCACCAAAGTGTTGATCACAGTTATGACGTATCCGCTTCCGTCAAGAGGGTATCAGGAACTAATTTGCACCGCCGGAATAAGCGAGTCAGGTGAATGGATACGCCTTTACCCAATTGATTATCGCTACCGTTCGAGAGATCAACAATTCCGAAAGTATCAGTGGGTAGAGATTGATCTGGCGCCGCGTGGTGCTGGAAATGATAACCGAAAAGAGAGTCGCCGCCCCTTGCTGGAGTCGCTTCGCATATTGGGTGATCCATTACCCACCGCAAATGGTTGGGCAGCACGCCGTGCCATCATTGATCCGTTACCACACTTAACGCTCAATCAATATAAGCAGCGCTATGAAACAGAGCGTGTTTCACTGGGTGTTGTGCGCCCGACACGCATCCTTGATTTGAAAATCACGCCCGCCAGCCGCGAATGGAAACCTGAATGGCAAGTGCTGTTCGATCAACTGAAGCTGTTCGGTGAACCACAAAAACCACTCCGCAAGATTCCCTACAAATTCAGCTATATATTTGAGTGTGAGGATAGCACTAAACCACACAGTGCCATGATTGAAGATTGGGAATTGGGTGTTTTATTCCTCAAAGAAGTAGATCGGTTGGGCAGTGAACAGGCAGCAGCAGAAAGTGTGAAGAAGAAGTTCCTTGACCAACTATGCGCGCCTAGAAATGACACCCGCTTTTTTATGGGGACGCGCTTTCCTTACAACACATGGATGGTTTTGGGCGTTTTCTACCCACCAAAGATCGAACATCCTGCGAGTGAGCAACTAACATTCGATTTATGAATGTATAAGTTGTTGTATTCCCTCAGTCCAGTTAGCCCGCCCGCTGCGGCAGGTAGATGCTGAACGCCGTGACCTTGAGCCGACTGCCGCGTTAGGTTGTCTCGTGCTGCTGCCAGTGCTAAGATCAGGCTGACGATAACCAAGCTATCCCAAAAGGTAAGTCACCCCATTATGATTCAAGTACGCGAACTGGCGACCCTTTCGCCCGATGAGCTGGCGCTGATTATGCGCCGTGCCGAGCAAGACATCACCTCGCTGCTGCCGCAAGCGCAGCAAGTGGTCGAGTCGGTGCGCCAAAACGGCGATGCCGCCTTAGTGGACTATGTGCGCCAATTTGACGCCAAAGACTACACCGCCGCTGATCTGCGCGCCAGCGATGAAGATTTTGAGCGCGCCTATGCCGAAGTCGGCGCGGATGTCGTGGCGGCGATTCGGCACGCGCACGCCAATATACAGCGCTTCCATGCCGAACAAATGCCCGAACCGATGTGGTTTATGGAAGTCGAACAGGGCATTATGGCAGGCGAAAAAATTACGCCAATTGCCAGCGCGGGCTTGTATGTGCCGCGTGGCAAGGGCGCCTTCCCGTCTGTGATGCTGATGCTGACGGTGCCGGCGAAGGTTGCCGCTGTGCCGCGTATTGTGGTCATCACACCGCCGAATCCGCAGGGCAAAGCAGACCCTGCCGCCTTAGTTGCCGCCGATATTGCCGGTGTGCGCGAAGTATATGCCGTCGGTGGCATGGCGGCGGTGGCGGGCTTAGCATTTGGCACACAGACCTTGCCGCGTGTCAGCAAAATCATCGGTCCCGGCAGCAGCTATGTTTCGGCGG
Organism: Anaerolineae bacterium; assembly: GCA_034432555.1. Taxonomy (GTDB): domain Bacteria; phylum Chloroflexota; class Anaerolineae; order Aggregatilineales; family UBA2796; genus CP2-2F. The sequence goes on along the minus strand of DAOUBW010000048.1, from coordinate 158,565 downwards.
CAAAGCGCCTGCTCTACGGCGTGGTGGATGTTGGGTTGCCTGCTGGGCCCAGCGAGTCGATCATCTTGTGCGATGAGACGGCTGATCCGCGCCTCGCCGCGCTTGATCTGTTGGTGGAAGCTGAACACGGCGCCGAGTCAGCCGCTTTGTTGGTCACCCACAGCCGCGCCGTTGCGGATGAGGCGCTGCGGCAGCTGCCGAGCTACATCGCCGAATTGCCCGAATGGCGGCGCAACTTTATCGAGAGCGTCCTGAGCAGCTACGGTGGTATTCTGATCACCAACAGCCTTGAGGAGTCCATTGCCTTTGTCAACGATTATGCGCCGGAACACCTTGAGGTGCTGACCGCCGATCCGTTTAGCACACTCAACCGCATCCAGAACGCGGGCGAGATTTTGCTGGGCAGCTACACACCGATCCCAACCAGCAACTACACGCTTGGCTTGAATGCTATCCTGCCGACGGGCGGCTTTGCGCGTTCGTTTTCATCGGTCAGTGTGTGGGACTTTTTGAAGCGCAGCGGCATTGGTTACTGCAACCGCGAAGGCTACGAGCGGCTGCACAACACAACGGTAACGCTCGCCGACTATGAGGACTTCCCGGCGCACGCGATGGCACTCCGCAAGCGGCGCGCCTTGTGGGGCGAATAAGCAATAAACGAGAACAGGCGAGAAGTTCTTCTCGCCTGTTTATTGCTTCAAAAAGTACCCGCTATGCCGTGTGAACGCGGTGTTTTGAACCTGCTTTCGCAGGTGGGTCATCTCGCCAACCTTCACGCCTTGACTATTGTCTACCGCGCTAGGGCTGGATGTGAATGCCCGTCAGATGGGTGTTGGCTCAAAACTTAGGGTGCGGCATCACGCACACAGCAGGCACACCGTTTTTATACCACGTCCGCTGTGCCTTGTAAAGCCTAATTTGTTAAGGCTCAGCCAAGCGCAGGTAAAGAGTCTGTGTTGGGATGGGGCATCGCCATATCGCCCGCCTGCCCGTCGCTTTGCTTTTTCATGCCCGTTTATGGTGATTCTGAAAGGACACGGCAGCCACAGTCCTCTAGCCTGACAAGTTGCACTTGCCAAAGTCTACATAAATCTCTAAAATCTGCACATATCTCAAGTTTTGGTAGATTTTATAGGATTTCCACCCTATGCAAGCAGAATTAAATAGCCGTACAGCATCGCTGGAGGGTGCCGCGCCACCGCTTGAACAGGCTGCCGAACGCGCCCAGAGCAGCCAACGCGACCTTACGATACTGCGAAACATCAAGATCGGCACCTTCCACATTGGCTCGTCGCTTGCCGATATTTTGGCGTCCGGCGTCTGGAATCGTATCATGATCAAGGAGCTAGGCTTTGCGGCAACGCCAATTGCGCTGTTGTTGGCGCTGCGCTACTTCCTTGCGCCGCTCTCGATTTGGGTTGGGCGGCGCTCCGATGTCACCAATTGGCGCGGCTATCGGCGCCTGCCGTATGTGTGGGGTGGCAGGTTGGTGATGGCGCTCAGTTATGTGCTGTTGGGCATCTCTACGCTTGAACTGGCGGGCGGCTACAATCCGTGGCTACGCGATTTTTCGCTGGAACGGATGAACATCACCGTCACCACCAATGCGGGCAGTGTGCTTGGTTGGTTGGGTGTGGTAGTCTCTCTTGTGCTGTTCAGCGTTGGCTCAACCTTCAGCAGCACCACCTTCTTATCTTTGGTGCATGACCGCACACCCGCCCATCAGCGCACTCGTGCCGTCAGCGTAGTTTGGTTCTTTCTGATCCTCGGCTTTGCCGTCTCTGGCGTTTTGTACAGCCGCTTGCTGCCAGAATATTCACGGGCGGGCTTCCTCTCGCTGATGCTGATTGCGCCAGCGGTGATGATGGGTTTGTGGGTGTTTTCGCTCATTGGCGAAGAGACGCCCATCAAGCGGCGTGCTGATGGCACACCGGAAGCGGTCACGCCCTTTTGGCAGACGATTAAGCAGGTGTGGGCAAGCCGCCAAACGCGCCTGTTTTTCCTCTTCCTGATGCTGACCAACGGCTTTTTCTACACGCAAGACGTGGTGCTAGAGCCATTTGCTGGTGAAGTCTTTGGGATGCCACTCTCGACGACCAACCGCTTTTCTGCCTACTGGGGCAGCATGACCTTGTTGGCAATCGTGCTGAGCTTGCTTGCCGTGCGGCGCTTTCCGCAGCGGGTGAACAATATAGCGCTCTCGCGCTGGGGCGTCATCACACTCATCATCACCTTTGTGATGTTCACCTTCTGCGCAGTGCTGCAAATTCGCCCGTTGGTGACCATTGGTTTGGTGACGATGGGCTTGGGCTTGGGCATGTGGACGGTTGGCACGCTCGGCTTGATGATGGCGATGACCCGTGTCTGGGGCGCCGGGCTTTACCTTGCCTTGTGGACGGTCGCCTCGACGTTGGCGCGAGGTTCAGGCGTTGCCTTAGGCGGCATCCTCTTTGATATAGCGCTCATCTTTGTGGGCGGCAATAAGGCAGTTGCCTATGGCAGCGTCTATTTGATCCAGAGCATCGGCTTTGTGGTGACGTTGGTCATCCTCAGCCGCATCAGCCTCGGCGAATTTGAGCGAGAGGCGCCACACCGTCAGGATGTTTTCGTGAACAGCATGGATTAACAGCACACGCCCAATCCGCTTTTGAATCAACCGCAGCAGCGCGCCTTGTGTTCCCCCTCACAGGGCGCGTTGCGGTTCAGGCATCCGATGCTGGCAAGCCTGCCGCGCTGCCGATCAGCAGCAAGAGCTGCCACATGCCCTCTTGGATGGGCGCAGTTTCGATAAATTCGTCGTCACGGTGTGCGTTGCCACCGCGTGTGATGCCAATGGTGATGGTGGGCAAGCCTTCTGCCAAGAGGACGTTGGCATCCGTGCTGCCATGCTCAAAGACTGGCAGAATGCCCAAGTAGCTAAGTGTTTCTTCCGCCAGTGCCGCCAATGAGTGGCTGCGCGGAATACTGCCCGCAGGACGATCTCCGACGGTAGCTACCTCAAAGCGCACATCGGGCATACGGTTCTGTTCGATCAGGTTTCGGACGCTGCGTTCCAGCGCCGCCAGCCCTTCGCGTGTTTCAGAGCGCATGTCCAGCAGCAGCGAGGCGTCTGCGGCAATGGTATTCACGGAACGTCCGCCTTCGATCACGCCAATATTATAGGTAGTGCGCGGCGTTTCGGTTGGGCGCAGCGCACTGATTTGGGCGCCAAGCCGCATTAGGTTGTGAATAGCGCTTGGACGCCCAAAATGCAGCCAGCTATGTCCACCCGCTGTGTGGCAGCTAATCTGCAAACGCCGCACGGCGATGCCGCCAATGTAGACATGCCCCAGCGCCATGCCTTCAATCACAATGGCACTGCCAAGCTGGCTGCCCAACCGCTGATGCACCGCCCGAATGCCATCTAAGTTGCCCAAGCCTTCTTCGCGGCTGTTTGCCACAAACCATACATCAGCGGGCAGGCGCACTTCGCTTTGGCAGAGCAGTTCCGCCGCCTTGAGCAGCGCTGCCACGCCCAAGCTGTTATCCCCAATGCCGGGTGCGCTGATCAGGTCTGCTGTTTGGGTAGCGGTTAAGGGAGTCTCGCGCTGAAAAACAGTGTCGGTGTGTGCGCTGACTAACACTGCCGAACGGCTCGGATCGCTGCCGCGCAGACAGGCATACACATTGTGCAGGGCGTCGGTGCTGATGGTGTTGGGATCCAGGGCGGGCAACGCAGCAAAGCGCGCCTGCACATAGGCGGCGCGCTGCGCTTCTTCAAAAGTTGGAGCGGCGATCTGCTGGATCGTGATCGCCTCCTCAAGGAGGTGCGCCTGATGCGTTTGGAGTGCCGCACGCAGCGCGCTGAAGGCAGGTGTCGCGGCGAGACGGGCAACTTTGCTCAAACGGTACTCCGCATAGCGCAGACGAAAACGGCGAAATTTAAGCTTTGTGAGCGGCTTCAAGCGCGTTTAGGCGTGCCATCAGGCGGCTTTTGCGGCGGGCGGCATTGTTGCGGTGCAAAACACCGCTGCTGACTGCCTTATCCAACACGCGGATGGCGGTCAGAGTTGCTTCACGAGCCGCCTGATAATCGCCGCTGGCGAGGCTTTCGCGGGCTTGGCGCAGCTTGGTGCGCGTGCGGCTGACGTGCAGACGATTCTCGGTGCGGCGGCGCTTATTCACGCGAATCCGCTTAATGGCAGACTTATGATTAGCCAATGGTCTCTCTAAGCTCCCTAACTGGGTGATTGAACAGCGTTTTAGTGTGCTGCATTGTAGCAAAAAGGCGGGGGCTTGTCCAGAGAGGGGGTGCAGTAGGTGTTGCGCGCTGGTGAAGTTCCGCCGCTTGCTGTACGCCTGCCCCCTACTACACTCACTAAACTCGTCCCGCCGCATTGCGCTGGGCTGCCAAGCGCTGTGGCGGTGGTTTGCCTAAGCGCTTTGTTTTAACACGCTCTTAAAACATACTTGGCTATACTTTAACCATCTAGCCGTTAAGCGTTAACGCTTGACTGCTAGATTTGCATGTTGTGAGCAAAACTGCTTTCGCCTCAACCAAACACTGGGAGACTTTTTCACATGAACATTCGTAAACTCCTGATTGCCACTCTGGCAATTGCGCTGCTGGCAGGTGCATTTTCTGTGCCAGCTTTCGCGCAGCAAAAGACCGATATCAAGGTCTGGATTGCCTTCACCGATGCACGCCTAGACTGGTCGCGTGAGCGCGCCGCTGAATTCAACGCGCAGTTCCCACAGTTCAACGTGACAGTCGATGGCTATGCCAACTACGAAGAAATCCAGCAAGCAACTGACCTCGCTATTCAGCAAAATAACCCACCTGCCATTGTGCAGTGGTTTGAGGTTGGCACGCAGCGCGCCCGCGACTTCGGCTATTTCAAGAGCATCGCAGATGCACTCGAAGGGCGCACCGAAGTGAACGGCATTTCGGTCAACTTTGACGATTTTATCCCACCGGTAGTGGACTACTACACGCTGGATGGCAAGTTCACCTCGATGCCGTGGAACAGCTCCTCGCCCACGCTCTACACCAATGTTGCCATGCTGAAGGAACTCGGCTTGGAAACTCCGCCCGCCACTTGGCAGGAGCTAGAAGCGGCTTGTGCTAAGGCGCTCGAGATGAAGGCAGCGCTTGGCATTGATGGCTGTGTGACGTGGCCCAACCACGGCTGGTTTGTCGAGCAATGGATGGCGCAGCGCAACGCATTGCTCGCCAACAATGGCAATGGGCGCGATGCACGTGCCACCGAGACCTTCCTTGACAGCGAAGATGCCATCGCAATTGTGACCTGGTGGCAGAAGATGCACCAGATGGGCTATTACGTCTACAGTGGACGCCAGCGCGACTGGGGTGCCACCGAGCAGGCGATCCAAAGCGGCAAGGTGCCCTTCATCATCACCTCCAGCGCAGACACTGCCAACATTGGCAACGCTGCTAAGGCAAACGGCATTGACATCCTGACCAGCCGTATGCCCTACGATGCCGATAAGGGCTGGACAGGCAACCTGATCGGTGGCGCCAGCCTGTGGTTGGTGGACGGTCTGACTGCCGAGATGGAAGAAGGCGCACTGACCTTCTTGCTGTGGTTTACCAATACCGAGAATATCGCCGGCTGGCACAAGGCAACCGGCTATCTGCCGCTGCGTAACAGCTCGGTCGAGCTGCTGGAGGCTGAAGGCTGGTTCGAGACCAACCCGAACTTCCTGACCGCCGTTGAGCAGATTCGTGACACAACCGTGACGCCTGCCACGCGCGGCGCGCTGCTCGGCACCTTCCCACAGACCCGTGACATCGTCACCCGCACGATGGAAGAATTGATGTTGCAGGGCGGCAACCCAGCGGAGAAGATGCAGGCAGCCAAGGCTGAAGCTGACAAGGTGTTGGCTGAGTACAACGCCCTCTACGAATAGCTAAGGGCACAGACTGCCGCGCTACAATCGCTAAAAGCAGGCAGAGGCGAGGCATATACCTCGCCTTTGTTGTTTCTCAGCAAGCGGCACGCTATCTTAAATCAACCCTACAAAGCGAACCAAAGGAGTAACGCGCCCAATGATTGTTGACCCGATCTTAGTTATAGGCACCGCCGCAGCATTTGGTGCAGCCTTTCTAGGCGTTGCATTTCAGCGCGCAGGGCGCACACCTGCCTTAGGTGCTGCGTTGGGTGCGCTGGGTGGCGGCGGCGGCGCACTTATTTTCATGCTGCCGTTGAATTTCTGCACATTTGAAATCGAACGCACGCTAGAAGATGTCTTCTTAGGGGTGCTGCTCATCGCCGCCGGCATGGCGCTGCTGCTTATGCCGCTGCGTTGGTGGTTTGTGGTGCGCCCGCGCCAACGGCACGCGCCGCAGGTGGCACAAGGCACTTTCAAGGGTTGGCTGATGCCCTGGCTGCTGCTCTTGCCAACCCTGACCGTGTTAGTGCTGTTTCTCTATTATCCCTTCTTAGATACCTTCAGACTCTCTACCCTGATCGTGCAACCACGCGCACGCCGCACGCCCTTTGTCTGCATGGATAACTTCACCGGCTTGCTCGGCGATCCTGCCTACCTACGAAGTGTGCTGACGACGTTTATCATCGCCGCTGCCATCATTAGCATCGGCTTGCTCTTGGCACTTCTGATCGCCTCCGTTGCCTATCAGCCGATCCGCGGTGCAGGCGTCTACCGCACATTGTTAGTGTGGTCATACGCTATTTCGCCCGCCGTGGCAGGCTTGATCTTCTTTATCATCTTCAATCCGATTGCCGGAATCGCCAATTATTTCACCAATAACTTGTTTGGCGTGCAGTTGGCGTGGTTCACCGATCCGAACTTGGCTGTGTTAGCGGTTGTCTTAGCAAGTGTGTGGAAATCGCTAGGCTTTAACATCCTCTTTTACATTGCAGGCTTGCAAAATGTGCCGAACGACCTGCGTGAGGCAGCCTCGATTGACGGCGCGAACACAGTCCAGCGCTTTTGGTTTATCACTGTACCGATGCTCTCGCCGATCACCTTCTTCTTGGTGATTACCAACATCACCTACGCCTTCTTTGACCTATTCGGCACGATTGATACGATGACCGCAGGCGGTCCTGTCGGTGCCACTACCACACTCATCTACCGCATCTATCAGGATGGCTTTGGGCAGGGCAGAATCAGCTATGCTGCCGCACAATCTGTCATTTTGTTCCTGATGGTGATTGGCATCACCGCCCTACAATTCCGCACAACCGCACGGCGCGTAACCTATGGAGCCTAACCTATGAGCAGCGAGAGCCTCTATAAGGATTTAACCTTGAGCGTGCCTAAGGCAGCCCTCAGCGCCGACCGTCGGTGGCTGCCAAAGCGCTTTGGCGCACATATTTTCTTGATCATCACCTGTTTCGTCATCGGCTTTCCGCTACTGTATGCCGTCGTCGTCAGCACGCAAACCAACGCCGATGTATTCGCCTACCGTTTCACCTTTGGCGATGCACTTGCCGATAACTTGAATGTGGTAATGAACACACGCAACCTTGGCACCTATATGTGGAATACGGTCTTTACAGCGGTTGCCGTCACGGTCGGTAAGACGATCCTCTCGCTGTTGGCAGGGCTTGCCTTTGTGTACTTCAAGTTTCCGGGCAAGTGGCTGGTCTTTGGCTTTGTGCTGATCACGCTCATGATGCCAACCGAGATTCTAATCATCGCGCTGCTGCGCTTCGTGGTGATCGACCTAGGGTGGGGCAGCACCTATCAAGCCTTGATTGTGCCTTTCATCGCCAGTGCCACAGGCACCTTTTTGTTTCGGCAGCACTTTGCCAATATTCCCGCTGAACTTTCAGAGGCAGCGCAGCTTGACGGCGCTAATGCCCTTCAATTCTTGTGGCGTGTGTTGATCCCCATCAGTTGGAACACCATCGGCGCGCTGGCAGTCATTCAGTTCGTCTACGTTTGGAATATGTATTTGTGGCCCCGTTTGGTCATTACCGACTCGTCGCGGCAAGTGGTGCAGGTTGGCTTGCAATCTCTCATCAGCACCGATACGGGCATCACCTACGGACCCTTGATGCTCGGCGCCGTGATCGCCAGCATTCCGCCCGTGATCGTCTTCGTCTTACTTCAGAAGCAGTTTATGAGTGGGTTTGCCATTGGGCGCGATAAGTAGAAGGCATTTCAAACGCCTGTGGAGCGTGTAGCGCGCTCCACAGGCTGCTCTGCCCTGAGTGGCTTAATCGGGTTGCTCAGCCGCAGCCGCCACTGCCGCCGCGTTTGCCTGCCAGCTTGATCTTCGGCGCAAAAGTGATCCAGCCAAGCGCTCACACCGCCCTCAAGGATGCACCCATTCGGCACGTTGGCAGCCGTCAGCATTTTCCACAGTTCGGTTGGCAGCGTCTCAGCATTGCCGATCAGCACAAAGGCAGTGTTGGTACTGTCTTGCCGCAGTTGTTTCGCCAGCGCCCGCACGCGCCACGCGGTCAGTGGGACAACACGCTTTGCACCACCGCCGAATCGAGGTCGTTGTGTAGTTCGCCCATGCCATGCCCTTGCGGATGACGACGGCTGATTTTTTGAGAGCAAAGTCGGTCAGCGGCATCTCTACACGTCATGACGTTCATCAGGGCGCAAAGTTACAAATGTCATGCAACCTCCAGCTTAATGAGCCGTATTATATACGTAAAGTCATATAAAGAGTCCCAGGATGTCCTCTCAACTGAGCTTACACGCAGCAGTCCCGCAGGAACTGACGGGCAAATTCCCTTGGCAGTTTATCTTCATCGCGTTCGGCATTTCCTGGACGTGCTGGTTCTTCGTTGCGCTGACGGGGCAGAATATCTTCACCAATCTAGAAGTGGGTGTTGTGGCAGTCTTGGGTGGTTTTGGTCCAGCTATCGCGGGCATCATCATGGTCTATCGCACCAACGACCAAGCCTTTATCCGCGATTACTGGCGGCGCGTCTTCGATCTGAAACGAATCGACACGATCTGGTTTGTGCCAATTCTCTTACTGTATCCCGCTACTGTGCTGCTGACCTTCCTGATCCTAGGCGCTTCGCTGGACGCCTCGCCGCTCGTCCAGATGTTCAGCAATCCCGGCGCGCTGGTGACGACGGTCATCTTCATCTTCATTTTCGGACCGTTCTCCGAAGAGCTGGGCTGGCGCGATTATGCACTCGACTGGCTGCAAGCCCGCTATTCGGCGCTTGTCTCCAGCGTTATTCTGGGCGTGATTTGGTGGGCGTGGCACTTGCCCATGCTCGCGGTGGCGGGATCGTTCCTGTACGAAAATGGCAGAGACCCAGTGTTCATGATGGGCTATCTGTACGTGGTGGTCATCTACTCGGTGCTGTTCACGTGGGTTTATAACAACAACGCCCGCAGCGTGCTGGCGATCATTCTGCTGCACTTTTCCATCAACCTGACCAGCCGCATTTTCGTCATGCCTGCCGATATTTTCACCTACAACAGCTTCATCCTGCTGGCGGTGCTAGTGCTGGTGGTGTGGCGCTATGGCGGTAAGCATCTGGTGCGCAACTATCAGGCGAAAAGTGAGGTGAGATTATGACGACGACGGTTCAAAACAGAAGCGCTGCTTCGCAGAATATCATCAGCCGCTATCCCATCGCTGCCTTTTTCCTGATCGCCTATGCATTTTCATGGCTGATCGGTGGGCTGCTCATTGCAGATTATCACGGAGTGGTCCGTGTGCCGAAAGCCTTGCACTACATCAGTGCCTTTGGTCCGACGGTGGCTGCGGTTATGGTGACTATGTTCATCGGGGGGCGGGGCGGGCTATCCGAATTGTGGCAGCGCATCATCCGTGCCAACGTCAGCTTCCGCTGGTGGCTGATCGCCATCGGTACGCCGTTACTGCTGGGGCTGGGGGCAGTTCTCCTATACAGGCTGAGCAACAATGCGCTGCCCGAACTGACCTTATTGGGCGAAGTTGATTATCTGGGGAACGTCGGCGTGCTGGCAGCGCTGGCACTATGGATTGCGACGTATGGGTTCGGCGAGGAAATCGGCTGGCGCGGCTTTGCCTTCCACCGCCTGGAGTCCAGAGGATGGGTGCGGGCAGCGGTGATTATCGGCGTGTTGTGGGGGCTATGGCATCTGCCGTATTTCTTCTACAAGGAGAACTTCATCACGCTAGGCGTGGGTGGCTTTGTGGGCTACATCGTCAGCATCACGATGGGCTCCATTCTGCTCTCGTGGCTCTATCGCGGCAGCGGTCACAGCATCCTAATGGTAGCACTCTGGCATGGACTGTTCGACTTCGTGAGCGCGTCGCCTATCGCCGAAGGGACGGGCAACGCTGTCATCAGTGGCGCAGTCATTGTGTGGGTGATCGTGATCTTGCGGTGGGCGCGGCGAGAAGCGCTGTAAGCCTTATTAATCGGAGTAGTGATACGGAGTAAAACCATGATGAGTCATCAGCCGCCTCTTAGCCAAGCACAGAAAGAGCGCATGGAAAAAGCCCGCCAGCTGATCACTGACGGGCGCTATCAGGAAGCCATCGAAACACTCCAGGCTGTCGATCATCCGCTCGCCCGTCAGTGGCTCGGAAAACTGCGAGAGAAATTGGGAAAACCAAATCCAGGCGCGCAAGCATCAGAAGACGAGCTATCCGCCAAGCCTAAACATACGCTACCAATTTACAGCCCGAATGCCTTGCAAACGTTGCCCACATGCCCTAGCTGCGGGCGTGAGCTGGATGCCACATTAGCCAACTGCACGCACCACCAAACGAAGCAGTGTCCTTACCGTGTTGAAAAGCAGGAGTCCGGTCCGATTTGGTTTTTTGCGCTAGGCATCCTCTGGCTGACGGCAACGCTTGTTCCTTTCGTAGACAATCTGTTGAACCAAAGGCTTACACTCCAGGATGAGAGCGATGTCTTCTTCTTTTTTATTGGGACAATCTTACCACTCGCCCTGACAGTCTATGGCGCCCTCGCCTTTCTAAACGGGCGCAAGCTCAGCCTTACCAGCCAACACGGTGAATGGGTATACACACAAACACTCTTTGGTAAAAAGACGGAAATTCATTATCCGTTGATGTACGTGGAGGCGCCGCACAGCTCTGTAGAGAGCGATCTGCCGGTGAGTGTGCTGATGTCATATTTACGTGATTTAAAGAATGCTCACAAAAGTGAGCGCGTGTTCAGCAGTTATTCTAATGGCTCTGTCATTTATCTGGCTTTGGTCGGTCTGATGCTGCGTGGAGCCATTCGGCTGTATGTACGCTACAGCTTAAGAATAAGCGGTAGTGCGCAGAAGAAGCACGAACAGCTCAATTTTTACTTTGCCGCGGTGCCGAGTGTATATACACCACGCGGCACCCTTGAAGATAACCTATTCGCTGTGCTACCAATGGTTCATCCGCCAAGTGCCGCTTACGATTTGAAAACGATCATCAAAAACACAGCGCAACGTGCGCATTGTGATATTTATAAGTTGGTGCAGCGTACAGTGGAGAAGGACATTAAAGCACTTGGGCTGAATAAACGCCTTGGCGCAGTGAGCATTGCACTACGCGGCTTGGGCATCGTTTTTGGAGGCGAGCCGTTGGAGAATGCCAGAGAGATTGCGGGCGAGTTTCTTCCCAAGCGTCCCGCCGCGCTTACCCAAGAAGAACTCGATGATCAGATCCAAGCGTTAGCAGATGCTTACGACGCCTTCGAGGCAAGCCAATCTGGTGTGTTAAAGGCGCTTTATGGACAGATCGACGATATCATCGAAAGTAGCCGTCCGGATGTGGCATCGGGCGACTATTGAGAAAACCCGTGCATGAAGGTGCCACACTGATGACGTGCCTTCGCCCACGTGTCGCTTCCACTTGTGCAGCACCGTGTGCCAAAGCCGAACGCGGTGCCGTTGGCGTGATGGAGGTGGCATTGTTTTGCCCACACCCGTTTTGAAAGAGCTTCTAAGGCATCCCGCTTCGTGTTGGCGAGTCAGCTTGGCAGGCGCGTAGCTTCAGGATAACCCGTGCTAGGCGCATTCCGATGCCAAGATATTGCTCCTCGCGCTGAAAAGCCCTTCTGCGCTATTGCCGTTTTGGTGTTAGAATAGCCACATATGCCACAGGCTCACGGAAGGATCGCTAAATCGTATGGCGCGTGAAGGCTCGGAAACAAAAACAGGCATCAAATATCCATTAGTTGTCTACCGTCTTTTGGCGCGCCGCTACCGTCCGGTAGGCGTGCTGTTGATCGCCGTTGGCGCGCTGGCGCAGTTGCCGCGCTACATGCCAGAACTGCGCTTTGCACAGGCATTCATCACCTATGATCAGCTCTCGGTGATCGGCATGGCAGCACTGCTGACTGGGCTGGGCTTGTTCGTCGTCTCGCTGTTGGAAGGGCGGCAGGCGTATGCCCAGTGCCTGCCCGATTATTTGCTGATCAACACAGCCGGCGGGCGTGTTGCCTGTGCTTATGCGCGCATCAACACCACCAAGCTGACCATACCGCGGGATGCGCTGGAGACCAAAAAAGTGCGCGGGCGCGATAAGGTACTGATCAAGTGGCTAAGCAAGGTGCATAAAGACCGCGTGCTAGAGATCGAGTTAGCAGATTATCCCTTGCCAGAGCGCCAACTTCGTAAGCGCCTGCACCCATTTTTCTTCAGCGTGCGCCTTGAGCGCGGCTTGGTGTTGGTTGTGCCGAGTCCGGATAGACTCAAATTCGAGATAGACACCGCCATCTCTCGCGCACGGGAAGCGCGCCGCTTGGCAGAGCAAGGCGAACGCGATCCGCTGGCAGCCTTTCGCCCTTAACTGGAAAGGGTGACGCGCCCATGCCACGCCTTCGCCTGCCAAGCCTGATCGATGTTCATGTGCATTTGCGTGAGCCGGGCGGTGAATATAAAGAAGATTTTGAGAGCGGCACACGCGCCGCGCTGTCAGGTGGCATCACTGCCGTGCTGGCGATGCCCAACACACAGCCGCCGCTGATCGACTCTGAAAGCCTTGCCCTTGCCGAGCGTGCCGCCGCAGCGCGTGCCTGCTGCGATTATGGCATTTATCTAGGTGCGTCCGCCGAGAACATCGCTTTTGCGGCAGACCTTGCACCGCGCACTTGCGGCATGAAGTGCTACTTAAACGATACGTTTGGCACGCTGCGGATTGATGCCGACGATCTGCATACGGTGCGCGAGCATTTCGAGCGCTTTCCGAAAGATCGCCCGATGGTCTGCCACGCCGAAGGGCAGATGGTCGCCAGCGCCATTCTGTGCGCGCACTTGGCAAACCGCAGCGTACATATCGCGCATGTCAGCCGCGCCGATGAGATTGCCCTCATTCGGGCAGCAAAGGAACGTGGCATCGCCGTGACTTGTGAGGTCTGCCCGCAGCACTTATTCCTCAGCCGTGAGGACGCGCCGCGTCTGGGCAAGGGACGCTCTGAAGTGCGTCCGCGTTTGGCAACACCTGCCGATCAAGCTGCGCTGTGGGCAAATATGGCATACATTGACTGCATCGCCACCGATCACGCACCGCACCTGCTCAGCGAGAAGGACAGCCACTCGCCGCCGCCCGGCTTTCCCGGCGTCGAAACATCCTTCGCCCTCATGCTGACTGCCGTTCACGATGGACGCCTGACCCTAGATGACGTATTGGCGCGCATGGCGTATAATCCGCGCCGTTTGTTTGGCATCCGTGCCCCTGAGCAGACGTGGATCGAGGTGGATACCGACGCGCTCTGGCAGCCGCACGGCGCGCAGATGCATTCGCGTGCGGCGTGGACGCCTTTCGAGGGCTGGACGCTGCGCGGGCGTGTTGAGTCAGTCACCTTGCGCGGTGTAGAGGTCTATCAGGGCGGCAGCTTTCAGGTGCAAGCAGGCTTTGGGCGCAATCTCGCGCCAATTCATCAGACGTAAGCAGGATATTGGCTATGACATTTGCAGCAAACACGATCAACATCCAATCGAGCCGCTTGCCGTTCGAGGCGCAGTATGACGGACGCTTCAAAGGCAAGCATATTCTTTCCGTCTCGCAGTTCGACGTTCACGATCTCGCCTACATCTTCGATGTGGCAGAAGAATTCCGCCTGCTAGTGCGGCGCATCGGCGTGATGGACTTGCTCAAGGGCTACATCCTCGCCAACTTGTTCTACGAGCCTTCCACGCGCACCTCATCCTCATTCATCGCTGCCATGCAGCGCTTAGGCGGCACGGTCATCCCGATTAGCGAGGTGCGCTACTCCAGCGTCTCGAAGGGCGAGTCGCTGCCGGATACAATCCGCACGCTGGAATGCTACGCTGATGTGATTGTGCTGCGCCACTATGAAGTCGGTTCGGCAGCCTTGGCAGCACATTATGCGCGCAAGCCGATCATCAACGCCGGTGATGGCGTCGGTGAGCATCCTACGCAAGCGCTGCTTGATCTGTTCACCATCCTGCAAGAACGCGGGCGCATAGATGGCTTAACGGTGACCATGCTTGGCGATTTGAAGTATGGGCGCACGGTGCATTCGCTGGCAAAGCTGCTGGCATTGTTCAACGTGCGCCTGATCTACGTCTCGCCGCAGGCGCTGAACATGCCCGATGAGTTGGTCACCGCTTTGACTGAGCGCGGCGTGCGCCAAGAACGCCATGCCGATCTAGAAGGCGTGCTGCCCGAAACCGACGTGCTGTATGTGACGCGCATTCAGAAAGAGCGCTTCACCGATGCTGACGAGTACGAACGCCTGAAGGACATCTACAGCATTACGCCGCAAGTGCTGCGCGCTGCCAAGCCGGATATGACCCTGATGCATCCTTTGCCGCGTGTGGGTGAGATCAGCATGGCGGTGGATAGCGATCCGCGGGCTGCCTACTTCCGCCAAATGGAATATGGCTTGTTCGTGCGTATGGCGCTCTTGGCATTGGTGCTAGGTAAGGCATAAGCGCATGACGACACCCACTTTCTTCCAACGCTTAGCGGCACGGGCAAGCGCGATCAACTCGTTGTTGTGCGTTGGGCTTGATCCGCACCCTGACCTGCTGCCCGAACAGACTGCTGCCGCCGCGCACGCCTTCTGCCTGCGCCTAATTGACGCCACACATGACCTTGCCTGTGCTTTCAAGCCGAACAGCGCCTTTTTCGAGGCACTTGGCGCAGAAGGCTACGCTGTGCTGCGTGAGGTGATCGCCTATGTGCGCCGCCGTGATCCGAATATCCCGATCATCTTGGATGCCAAGCGTGGCGATATTGCCAGCACCGCTGATGCTTATGCGGCGGCTGCCTTTGCCTACCTTGAGGCAGATGCCATCACGATCAATCCGTACATGGGCTATGATGTGCTAACGCCGTTCCTGAGTTACAGCGGCAAGGGCGTTTTTGTGCTGTGCCGCACCACCAATCCTGATGCGCGTGCCGTGCAAGAGCTTTCCACGGATACCTTTCAGCCGCTTTGGGAAGTGATCGCCTCTCAGGTGAAGGCGCTTAACAAGGCGGATCGAGTCGGGTTGGTGGCAAGCGCGCTGGATAGCAGCGATCTCGCCTACTTGCGGCGTGCCGATCCGCACAGTTGGCTGCTCATTCCGGGCGTCGGCGCGCAGGGCGGCGATCTGGAGTCGTGCGTGCAGGGCGGCCTCCGTGAGGACGGACTGGGTGTGCTGATCAATTCGTCGCGCAGTTTAGGGCGGGCTGACGATCCACGTGCAGAGGCGCAACGCCTGCGCGATGCGATCAACGCGGCGCGTGCCACCCATACGCCCGTTTTGCCACAACCGCGTGATATTCAGCGGCGGCGTGTGGCGCTGGCACTGCGCGATGCGGGCTGTGTGCGCTTTGGTAAGTTCAAGCTGAAATCTGGCGCCGAATCACCGATTTACCTCGATCTACGCCGCCTCGTCTCTTTTCCGCACGCCCTGCACGATGTCTGCTTGTGGTTGGCAGAGCTGATCAAGCCGTTGGCATTCAACCACATCGCAGCCATTCCCTATGCAGCGCTGCCTATCGGCGTAGTGACAGGTCAGCTTGCCGGGCGCTCAGTTATCTATCCACGCCGTGAGGCGAAGGACTACGGCACCGGCGTTGCGGTGGAAGGCGTCTTCACACGCGGCGATACTGCTTTGTTGGTCGATGATCTCGCTACGACGGGCGAGAGCAAGTTTGAGGCAATTGCACGCTTGGAGGCAGTTGGGCTGCATGTGCGCGATATTGCCGTGGTCATAGATCGCGGGCAGGGCGCACGCCAGACGCTTGAAGAACAAGGCTACCGCTTCCACGCCCTGATCACACTGCGCGAATTGCTGGACGAGTTGGAGCGCGTTGGCTCCCTAGGTGCAGCACAGCGCGCTGAGGTAGACGCCTTTTTGCGCGGCGAACATGCCTAGAAGTGAGGAATCTGCGATGCACATCCCGGAGCGCGCCGCTTTGCTGGCAATTGATATTGGCAACACCAACATCACGCTTGGCTTGTGGTATGGCGGCGTATGGCGGCATGATTGGCGTGCGCGCACCGTCCACGACAAAATGCCTGATGAATATGCGGCACTGCTCCGCAGCTTTCTGCGTGATGCGGGCTTAAGCTATGCTGTGGTGAGCGACGTAGTGATTGCCAGCGTGGTGCCGCCGCTGACGCACGCCTTCGGCGAACTGACGCGCAAAAGCCTTGGACTCGAACCGCTGATCATCAATGCGCGCACACCGCTAGGCATTCAGCTTGAGGTGGATAATCCTGAGCAGGTCGGCGCGGATCGCATTGTGAACGCTGCTGCTGTCCATCAGCTTTACGGCGGACCCGCCATCGTGATTGATTTTGGGACTGCCACCACCTTTGACATTATCTCGCGGCAGGGCAACTACATCGGCGGCAGCATTGCGCCGGGCATTGGCATCGCCCATGATGCATTGGTGCGCCGCGCCGCGCAGCTTTACAAGGTGGAATTGGCGCCGCCGCCTTCGCCCATCGGGCGCAACACGACGCACGCCATCCAGAGCGGCTTGTTTTTGGGCTATGTCTGTATGGTGGAAGGTTTGGTCAAACAGCTAAAGGCTGCCATGCCTGAAGGCGAGCAGGCAAAAGTGATCGCTACCGGCGGCTTGGCGAGTTTGTTCCAACAGCACACCGCCGTGATCGAA
Organism: Anaerolineae bacterium; assembly: GCA_034432555.1. GTDB lineage: Bacteria > Chloroflexota > Anaerolineae > Aggregatilineales > UBA2796 > CP2-2F. Next base: position 141,542 of record DAOUBW010000048.1, on the reverse strand, counting down.
ATCATCGCGCCGATGCTGACTCTGGATGGCTTGCGCCTGATCTATGCGCTGAACGCGCCAGCGCGCAGCGCACCGCAAGCCTAGCTGCGCATTTCTGCCACCAAGTTCACGGTGTGGTGCGTGCGGAACAGGCTGTATAAGCCCGGCTTGCCGTTGATCGGATTGAGGATGTTCTCCGCTTCCATGATCGAAATCCACAACGTCAATTCCGCGCCACTGACGCCAGTCTCACGGGTAATGTTCACTGCGTTGATCGGCTGGCGCTGATCGTAGAGGCGCAGCAGTGCTTGAATAAAGGCGTTACGTTCGTTCAGCGTCTCTTGGGTGATGGTTGAGAAGGCTACTACCGAAATGCCCTTCGTTTTGTAAGGGCTTTCGGGATTGTCATACTCGTCAATCCGCACGGCGCCTAGCTCTTGCAGCCATTCCACCGCACGCTGAAAGGTGACGCCTGAATCAAAGGCGCGCAAACGGCGGTGCAGGCTGCCCAACGGACACCATGTAAAATTGCGGTAGCTGGTGAATTGATCCACGCTAACGAGGATGCGCTTCATCATGTCTTCCGTCTCAAGGTCACGCTTGACGACTTGTGTTGAGGAAGAGTCAAGATCATCGTAGGAAGGCGTGCTACCATTGATGCCTATTGGCGCAGGGCGTGCCATCGGCGGCAGGTCGGGCGCCAGCTTAATCACTGGCACAAGGTCTTCAGGGTTGTGACGGTGCGGCACCATCTCACGGATCAGGATGCTCTCGCGCACAAGGCAATCTACCCACTCCGAGCGCCAAGCGTCGTCAGCGTTCATACCGGGCTTGTCCAAATCACGATCCATCGCCACGCCTTTCAGCAGAAAGCCGTAGTTCACATATTCCCAGCCGCGCACTTCTAGCGTATTCGCCACACGCAGCACGATGCGATCACGGACAAGGCGCGTGCGCTCCACAATAGAATGTTCATCAATCGGCTGCACAAAGTCCAGCCCATCGGTGTGGATGAGGCGCATAATGCCCATCGCCACCGCCTGCATGATCAGATCGCGCCCGCGTGCTGCCGAAACAACGGCGTGCGTCTCTTGAAGCTGCTCTTGGAGCGCTTCTAGTGTCACATCATTGCTGCCAACGCTAACCGCCAGCCGATCATATTGTAAGATCAGGCTTGACCACTGCGAAGGCGTGAAGGCAGTCCCAACGCTGCCAACTGCCACGCTTGGCAAGGTGCTTGGCTGCCCAACGAATGCCTCATAGCGCGGCAAGCCTAAAAAGTCGTCCAGATATTCCACCTGCAAGGATGGGTTGGTCTCTAGCAGGCGGCTGGTGCTGCCGCGCACGCCCCAGACGATCACCTGTTTGTTGCGCCCGCGCAGCGCCGAAAAGACCTCGTTAAAGTCGCGGTCGCCGCTGGCGATGATGAAAATATCGGCAAAGTTGGGCTGGGCGCTATCAGCAAGCACATCTTTCGCAATCCGCATATCGGCGCTGTTCTTGCCGGGCAAGTTAAAGACAGGATCAATGTTGGCAAGGGCAAGGCGGCTGCTCGCCTCGTCCGAGACTTCACGCCCTGCCGAGTCGATCAGGGGTGGCAGGCTGCCGCGCTTTCCCCACGGTGCGTAAGCTGCCATTTTAATGATCTGCCCGTGCGCCTTAGCGTGCGCGCTGACGCCTTCCACCAACCGATCAAGGTTGACGGCATAGCCCTGCTCGTTCAGGCTGATGGCGATGTTCTCAAAATCAATGTAGAGCGCCACCGTCTTGGATTGAATGCCCAAGACTGACTCGAGGGGCTGGTAAATAACATCACCGACGTCTTCAGGTGCGCTATCTGCCCAGACGCGCACCCGCGCATTTTTGTGCTTTTGCACACGATGAATCAGCGAAAGCACCTGTGGGCTGGTTGCCACAATGATCAGCTCATCAATCGGCTGTGGATCGTTAGCGAAATATTCTTGCAGCATGGCGTCGGCAAATTCGGCGCGCTCTGCCACATTGAAGGTCTGGAAGCCTGCACCTTCCATAATCTGCTGTGCAGAGCTATTGAGCGTTTGTAGGCTTTCCCAGTTAGCAATAGCAATTGCCTGAAGGCGCTCAACGCTCATTAGCCCGGCGGCTAACGCGGCTGTGCTACGCAGCCGTGACGCTAAATCATATAGATCAATGGCGAAGGCACGCCGTTGCAGACCACCCAGTAAGTCTTCTATATCTACGATAAGGTAAGCCGACATACAAAATCCCCCAAATATTTTGCGAGTGAGATAGCATTAAAATTTAATTGCGGAAACATTGACAGAGTAATCATTTTTAACAATAAACTAAATTGCTGAAAGGTAAATCTGAAAGAGCCTTAAACAAAACAAACAATCCATGCATAGTACCAATTGTACCAATTTGAACGAGTGTCCGCAATAAGCAATTTTGTGCAAGCCCTTAATAAAAAGCTTAAGGGTGTGCCAAGAGTAAGCGAGGCTTTTGTTTGTGGAATTTTCCAGCGAACCAACGCTCGCCGTGGATGCAATCCGTCTGATTTCTTCTTCGCTCACACCGTTGGCTGACATGAAAGATGGCGTGCCGGGGCGGCTGACACATTGCGGTGGATATGTGCCGACTTGAATAGCCATTTGGCTATCTACACACCGATTTAGCGGTGGCGGCGTTGGTGTTCCTCTGCGTGGTGGTGTTGGGACGGGTACAGGGATTACCGTCGGTGTAGGCGTTGGCGTAGGCGTAAATGGTGGCGTTAACTCGCTTATGCTACCACCCACAAACAGCGCGGCTGCCTCGCGCTCTGCCGCCTGAAAGCGCTCGGCAAGCGTCCGTGTGCAACGGCAGGCTTCCTCCAGCGCCTTCGCAAGGCGCGCCACTGCCGGCAGCACTTCCGCGTTCATCTCGGCGTAGAAACTCTCCGCGCCCACGCCACGCGCCACTGGCAAGGACATCCATCTGCCGTTGCAGGCTGTTCAACAGCCCGCGAAGGCTATCTGCCGATCCCGAAAAGCACGCTGAACAGGCTTTGCCCGCCTCGTAATCCATGCGGATGTGAGAAGCAACCATACATACCACGCCTTATTGAGAGAAAATGGCTTGGTTGTGCGAGGAAGTTAACAATGGGTAGCACAGCGTTGTTTATAGCACATGCCAAGCGCTTTTCGAACTGAGTGGCAGGCGTTTGGCAGGTGCAGCGCGAATTTTTTGCAGCTTTTTGCAGTGTTTTTATGAGATTTTTACAGGGCTACTGCCCGCCGCTTAAGCCCGGCGTTGGCAGCACTTCGTAGGGATCAGCCCAGTAGCTTGGGAAGGGTGCGTAGGGCAGCCCGTAATATGCCTCGATGATGCGCCGTGCGATGGGCGCGCCCGTCTCCGAGCCTTCGCGGGAGTGCAGCACCAACACCGCAATGGCAATATCAGGCATTTGGTCGGGCAGCCCTGCATATGCCACAAACCAGCCGTGCGGATACAGTGTGCCGCTTTGAACTGTCCCCGTCTTGCCACACACGCGCACGCGCCCATGATCCCAGCCCACGAAAACCCAGTTTGCTGTGCCAAGCCGCTGGTTGGTGATCACCTCACACATGCCCAGCTTCACGCCTGCCATCACCTCTGGGTCAATCTCCAGCGGTGCTGCCTCGCGCTCTGGCGCGCTGTAGGTTGGCGGCTGTCCGGGATAGCCCACTTTTTGCACAAGGGTTGGGTTGGGCAGATATTCGCCGTTGGCAACGGCTGCCGTCATGCGCGCCGCTTGCAGCACTGTGACCTTAACATTGCCCTGCCCAATGATGATGTTCAGGCTATCGCCCACGCCCCAAGCGCGCCCTTCATTGGTGCGCGTCCACGTTGGATCAGGGATGATGCCTTCCAGATCAACCACTGAGTCAATCCCGGTAGGCACGCCTAAGCCCATCTTGTTAGCATATTGGCGCACCAACGAAGGATCCATGCTGTTCAGCTTCTCGCCAATCAGCCAGAAGTAAATATCGCAAGACGAGGTGAGCGCCTGATGCAGGTTGATTTCTTCGTGATAATTCGGGTTGCGTCCCGGTTCAAGGTAAATCCAGTCGGTCAGGATGCGTCCATCGTCAGGGCTTTTGAGCGTGCCGCTGCAATAGCGCGTCTCTTTCATGCGGAAGGCGCCCGAGCCTGCCGCCGCTGCCGTCGAGACGACCTTCATCACCGAGCCGAGCGCGTAGAGTTCTTCCGTGGCGTGGTTCACAATGGCGCGCTGGGCAAAATAGCGGCTGATCACATCCGTTGAGTCCCACGTGCCGCCAATCCGCCACGCATCAGAGTGGACGGACGGAAAACTTGCCATCGCCAGCACGTCGCCTGTCTTCACGTCCAGCACGACGGCTGCCGCGCCCGTCACAAGGCGTGCTTGTGCAGCGCCATTCCGCAGCGGCGCCCAATTCGCCTCATTGTAGGCAGCTGCGATTGCCTGCTCGGTCTTGAGTTGCAGGTCGCGGTCAAGGCTCAGGTGAACATCCTGCCCGCGCACCGCCTGATTGCGATAGATCGTCCGCACGTTGACGCCATCTGAAGTGCGGATGAGCAGTTCAGCACCGCTGACGCCACTGAGCTGCTCTTGCCAAACCCGCTCCACGCCGAACTGCCCAACCAGCGATCCCGGCGCGACGTTCGGATAAGCTGCCTGCTGATCTGCCTGAATAGGCGCGACGAAGCCCACCGTCTGCGCGGCGATGTTGCCACCATAGTAAAAGCGCGTGGTCTGCGGAACATATTGCAGCAAACAGACTCGATCTAGGCTTGGGCGCAAGGCTTCATAGTCACTCTGAAAGAGCGTGCCGATGGTGTAGCCGAAATCTTGCCCTGTGAAGGGGCGATACTGCTCGAAATCGCCAATGTAAAGCCGAAACGTCTCGGCAAGGGCGCGGAAACAGGCATCCGGATTGCCCGTCGGATATTGGCGTGTCAGCAGGCGCACGGCATAGTTTGGCACGTTGTCCTGGGCGATGACCTTCCCGTTGCGATCATAGATGTTGCCGCGCAACGGCGGCGTGCGCTCTAACACCAATTGCGCGCCGCCCGCCAGCCCCTCGAAAATATCCATCGCGCTCCACGCGATCCGCCAACCCCGATCCGTGAGGACTAAGCGCATGGTACGCGACGGATCGGTAAATTCGCCCAGAAAGCGAGAATTGAACGACATATCGTAGTGGATGATCGCCGTGCTGCCCTGCCGTTCAGTCTCATCATCAAGGATTGTATAGCGCTTAGCATTCTCGCCAAACAGATTGAGCGTTTGCTCTGCCTGCTCATAGACGGCGGTGAACGCTTCTCGGCTGGTGACCAACGAACGCGGCGAGAGCAGCCCATACATGGTGTTATAGTCGTTCTTTACCCACGCATCTAGGAAGCTGCGCGCTGTGTTGACCGCATCGCCTAGGCTGGGCGGCACCGTCGGCGCATTCGGCACGGCAAGGTCAGGCGTTGAACATGCCGCTACCAGCAGCAAGAGCAAGAACACACGCAAGCGAGATAAGCAGTCATTCATGGGGATTTTTCCAAACACACAAGGACGGGAAAGGCAGCCTATGCCTTAGTTGGCAGCTTCGGCAGCCTCAGACGACTCGGCGCTGTCGGTCTCAGCCTCATCATCAGTGGGAATGACCTCACTCTCTACCAACAGATCGAGGATGTGCTGCCCGCGAATCAGCACGCGGCGCATTCCCGGCGGTTGGCTAACGCGCAGCCGACGCGAGGCGATCAGCCGCTTCACCGTACTTAGGCTGACGTTTAGAATTTCGGCAACTTCCTCACGTGAATAAACGCGGTTTGCCTCAATGATCGGGCGTTGGGTGTGGTGTACCATAAGGTAGTATTATAAACCACTTTGCCGCCGCTGCGACTCATAGACGTTCACGGCGCATCACCACGCTTTGCACCAGCCCGATGCCAACAAGCAGTGTTAACAAAGATGAACCGCCTGAGCTAACAAACGGTAGAGTCAACCCGGTTACGGGCAGCACATTTAGGTTCATCCCAGTCGAGACGACCGTCTGAAAGAAGATAATTGCGGCGATGCCATAGCAGATCAACGAGCCGAGCGCATCGCGTGCCAGTGCTGCCGCACGGACGATCCGCCACAGCACAACGCCCATCAGCACGAAGACGAACGTCGCGCCGACAAAGCCCAGCTCCTCAGCGATCACGCTAAAGATAAAGTCGGTGTGGCGCACACGCAGAAAGCGCAAGCGCGATTGTGTGCCGCTGGCATAGCCTTTGCCCAGCACACCACCCGATCCAATGCTGATGCGCGCCTGAAAGATGTTGTAGCAATCCGAGTCGCGGGTATCTTCACAGGTGATGAAGTTGACAATACGATCCCGCTGGTACTGCTGCATGTTCGTCCACAGCACGGGAAAGCCAACCACTGCGGCAAGGCTAAAGAGCGCAATGTGCTTCATCCGCAAGCCCGCCGCCCAAATCATGACCAGCCAGATGAACATAATCAGGATGGTGATGCCCAAACTTGGCTGCAAGAAGATGAACCCCGCCGGCAAGCCCACATAGCCCAACGAGATCAACACGGTTTGCAGCTTATCCATCTTGGGATATTGTTTTTGCAGGTGCTGCCCAAGGACAATCACGATCAGCACCTTTGCCAGCTCTGAAGGTTGCACGGGCAAACCGACGGTCAGCCAACGCTGCGCGCCACCATCGCCCACTTGCCCAAGCACTGCCACCATCGCCAGCAAAAAGACCAAGCCACCATAAATATAGGGCTGCAAAGCTGCCAACAGACGGTAATCCAGCGCGGCGAAGATGAACATCATCACCACGCCGATGATGGCATATTGAATCTGGCGCGGCACACGCGAGATCAGCTCGGTATCCACTGCGCCAAGCGTCGCGCTGCGGATCATCAACACGCCGTAGATGATCAGCACAATCACCACACCAAACAGCACAAAATCGAAGTTGCGCCACAAACGCGCTGTCGTCTTCAAAGGGGATCACGCTCCATAGGCTAACAAGCCGCTTATCATAACACCATGACAAGCTGCCCTGCAATGGCGATCTCTGATTTATCAGCCAAGTCTCATCCTTCGGGCTGTTCAAGCAGGGTGGCAAGCTGTGGCAGCACGCCACCCGCCGTGCCTTGCAGAAACAGATCGCACAGCGGGGCAATCTCGTCACGCTGCGGGTTCACGTCAATCAGGTAGGCGCTGCCGTGCCGCTTGGCAAGATAAGGCAGTGAGGCAGCCGGCTGGACAATGCCGGATGTGCCAACGATCAGCACCACGTCGGCGCTCAGGCACAGCGACTGGGCGCGCTCTAAGGCAGCCATTGGCAGCACCTCATTAAACCAGACCACGTTTGGGCGCACATAAGCACCGCAGTATGGACAGCGCGGCGGCACGGAATCGGTGGCAAGCGTCGTTACATCTAGCAGCGTTGGGGCGCCCTGGCAGTTGGCAAAGCACTTATGCTGTGTGATATTGCCGTGCAGTTCGATCACATCGCTACTGCCGGCGCGCTTGTGCAAGCCATCCACGTTTTGGGTAACCACCACCACTTGCGGCAACCGCGCTTCAAGGGCGGCAAGCATATAATGCCCTGCGTGCGGCTGCACTTCAAACACTTTCAGGCGGCGCGCCTCATACCACTCCCACACCAAGCGCGGATTACGCTGAAATGCCTGTGGTGTGGCAAGTTCTTCAGGGTCGAACTGCGCCCACATGCCTTCTAAAGCATCCCGAAAGGTTGGGATGCCACTCTCTTTGGACATGCCAGCGCCCGTCAGCACGACGAGCCGCTCTGCTTGGCGCAGCACATCGGCGGCGGCGCGCAGTTGGGCAGGGTTCATGCCTCATCCTCGTCCTCGTCTATTTCGGGTGTAAATTCCACTTTGGCATAGAGGTCTGCCAGCGGCAGGCGCACAGCAAGGCTTGGCAATTCGGCAACTGCTTCCAGCCCTTCGTAAATGGTGAGCAGCCACTGCTTTTCGCCTTGCCGCCCATAGTGTTCAATGCGCGGCGCATTCTGGGCAATCAACAGGTAATCTTGTAGCGTGCTGAGCGTTTGGTAACGCTGCCATTTGGTGGTGCGGTCGTGCTGTGCAGTAGAGGGTGAGAGAACCTCAATGATCAAAGTTGGGTTGAGCAGTGTATCTTGATCAGCTAACTGCGGTTCGCCACATACCACACTCACATCAGGATAAACATAGGCGCGCAGTAATTTCACCCGCAGATCACTTGTATATACCCGACAAGGGCGCTCACGCAGAATAATGTGGAACGCCGCGATTGTGTTTGCTGTAATTTGGGAATGATTGGCTGAGCCGCCAACCATGTTGTAGAGTTGTCCATCATAATATTCATGCTTAGCATCGCTGGCACGCTCAAAGGCAAGGTATTCCGCTTCTGTCCACTGATGTTCGTATTTAGGCAGCGCAACCATCTCATGCACTCCTCGCAACTTTCTTGAAGTATAACGGAAAGCGCACCGTGCGAACAAGGTGCAACGGGCGCAGCGGCTGCGCTATAATGGCGCGCTGGGGAAAATCTTTCAGACCAGCCAAAACGGAACACATGCCTAAACGTACCGACCTACACACCATTTTGATCATCGGCAGCGGTCCGATTGTGATCGGGCAGGGCTGCGAATTTGACTATAGCGGCGCGCAAGCCTGCAAAGCGCTGCGGCGCGAAGGCTACCGCGTTGTGCTGATTAACAGCAATCCCGCCACCATCATGACCGACCCTGAATTCGCCGATGCCACCTACATTGAGCCGCTGACGCCTGAGGTGCTGCAGATGGTCATTGAGCGCGAACGTCCCGATGCCATTTTGCCCACGATGGGCGGTCAGACTGCGCTCAACCTTGCTATGGCGCTCCACCAGAACGGCACGCTTGCCGCGCTTGGCGTCGAACTGATCGGTGCGACTGCCGAGGCGATTGCCCTTGCCGAAGATCGGCAGCGCTTCCGCGATGCAATGACCGAGATCGGCATGAAAATGCCCGCCAGTCAGACCGTCACCACCGTTGAGGAAGCGTTGCAGGTTGCCGAACAGATCGGCTACCCGATCTTGGTGCGCGCCTCGTTCACCTTAGGCGGCACCGGCGGCGGCATCGCCCAAGATGCCGAAGCACTGCGCGCCCTTGCCGCTTATGGCTTAACTGAATCGCCCATTCACCAAATCCTGATCGATCAATCAGTGTTGGGCTGGAAAGAATATGAGCTGGAGATCATGCGCGATAAGCATGATAATTTTGTTGTGGTCTGCGGCATTGAAAATCTCGATCCGATGGGCGTGCATACCGGCGACTCGATCACCGTCGCGCCCATTCAAACGCTGACCGACCGCGAGTTGCAGCGCCTGCGCGATATGGCAAAGCGCATCATTCGGCGCGTCGGCTTGGAGACGGGCGGCGCAAACATCCAGTTTGCCGTGAACCCTGCCGATGGCGAAGTGGTGGTCATTGAGATGAATCCGCGTGTTTCGCGCTCATCGGCATTGGCAAGCAAGGCGACCGGCTTCCCAATCGCCAAGATTGCCGCCTTAGTCGCCGTCGGTTACACGCTTGACGAGATTCCGAACGACATCACGCGCAAGACGCGGGCAAGTTTCGAGCCGTCACTGGATTATGTGGTGGTCAAGATTCCGCGCTGGAACTTTGAGAAGTTTCGCGGCACTGATCCAACGCTCGGTCCACAGATGAAGGCAATTGGTGAGGTGATGGCAATCGGGCGCACCTTTCCCGAAGCGCTGCAAAAGGCAATCGCCAGCCTTGATATTGGCGTGTTCGGCTTTGGCGATAAGCACGATGACGCACAATACGCCGTGCCAGCGGATGCCATTCGCACACCAACGGCACAGCGGCTGCATCAGGTGGCGTCTTTGCTGCGGCGCGGCACGCCTGAGGCGGATATTTGCCACCTGACGGGCTACGATGCGTGGTTTGTGCGCCAATTAAGCCTGTTGGCAGCGCAGGCGAACGCAATCCGTGAACAGTACAGGCGTGGTGAGCGCCATTGGCGCAGGTGGAAGCAGCAAGGCTTCACAGATCGGCTGCTGGCAACCCTGATCGGCAGCACAGAGGCAGCCGTGCGCACCGAACGCAAGGCGGCAGGTGTGAGCGCGCATTTCTACCGCGTGGATACCTGCGCGGCAGAGTTTGAGGCATACACGCCCTACCTCTACAGCACTTATGAGCGGGATTGCGAGGCAGCGCCGACGGAGCGTAAGAAGGTTGTCATCCTTGGCGGTGGACCGAATCGGATCGGGCAGGGCATTGAGTTCGATTACTGCTGCGTCCATGCCTGCTATGCGCTCAGTGCGATGGGCTACGAGACGATCATGATCAACAACAATCCTGAGACTGTCAGCACTGATTATGATACCGCGGATCGGCTCTACTTTGAGCCGCTGACCTTTGAGCATGTGATGAATGTGATTGAGACCGAACAGCCTGACGGCGTGCTGGTGCAGTTTGGTGGGCAAACGCCGCTGAACATCGCCCGCCAATTAGCAGACGCCGGCGTGCCGATCTGGGGGACGGCGATTGAGGCAATCGAGAGCGCCGAAGATCGGGAGCGCTTCAACCAGTTCATGGGGCGCTTGGATATTCCGCAGCCAGAAGGGCGCATTGCGCGCTCGGCGGAAGCACTGTACGCCGCCGCCGAACAGATCGGCTTCCCTGTCTTAGTGCGCCCTAGCTATGTGTTGGGCGGGCGTGGCATGGCGATCTGCTTCAGCCGCAATCAACTGGCTGCTGTGCTGGACTCGGGCGATATTGCTTGGGATGGCAAGGCAGTGCTGATTGATCAGTTCCTTGAGGATGCCTTTGAGGTGGATGTGGACGCACTGTGTGATGGTGAGCGCGTCACCATTGGCGGCATTATGCAGCACATTGAGGAAGCAGGCATCCACAGTGGCGATTCGGCGTGCGTGCTGCCGCCTTACAAGATCAGCTATTACTACTTAGACCAAATCCGCGAATACACAGAGCGCATTGGCGTGGCGCTTGGCGTAAAGGGCTTGTTCAACATCCAGTTCGCCATCAAAAACGATGTGGTCTATGTGCTAGAGGTGAATCCACGTGCCAGCCGCACCACGCCTTTCGTCAGCAAGGCAACCAGCATACCATTGGCGCGCTATGCCGCCGAGATTGCCGCCGGGCGCACGCTGAGCGAGATCGGCTTCACCCAAGAACCACAGGTGGATGGCTTCTTTGTGAAAGAGGCGGTGCTACCCTTCCGTAAGCTGCTTGGCGGCGAGGCGCGGCTGGGTCCCGAAATGCGGAGCACCGGTGAGGTGATGGGACACGCCTCCTCTTTCGGACACGCCTTTGCCAAATCGCAGAGCGCGGCGGACATGACACTGCCAAGCAGCGGTGCGGTGCTGATCACGGTGAACGACTTTGATAAGAGCGCGGCGGCAAAGATCGCCCGCGATCTGCACGGCATGGGCTTCAGGCTGATTGCCACTGAAGGTACGGCGCACTTTTTGCAGCGAGCGGGCTTGCCCGTCACGCCTATCCCAAAGGTCAGTGAAGGCAGCAGCGCTATCTTGGATGCACTGCGCGCCGGCGAGATTCACCTCATCATCAACACCTCGTTGGGCGGGCAAGCGCACGACGACGGGCGCTCAATCCGTAATGCGGCGGCAAAATACCGTGTGCCGATTGTCACCACGCTCTCGGCGGCGCAGGCAACCGTGCAAGGCATTCAGGCGCTGCGGAAAAAGCCGCTGAGGGTGCGGAGCTTGCAAGAGCATTATCGCGTCGGCAAAGCCGACCCGTAAACTATCCCTACACACTTCGGCGCAGCTCAGGGTGTGGCTGTGGGGCGCGGCGTGTTGGTCGGCGGCGCAGTACGCCGTTCGCCTGCTGTGGGAGAGGGTGTGAGCGTTGGCGGCAGGGTTGGCGTGGCAGAAGGCGTTGCTGTGCGGGTGGGTGTGGCGCTAGGGCGCTCGCCCGGACGGCGCGGGCTGCTGGTGGGTGTGGGCGCTGCCGCCGAGCCGAGTTTGCCCCAAGTGGGCGCACTGCTGATGGCAATCAAAAGGGCGCGTTCATCCTCCGTTGCGGGCAAGGTGCGCCAGTAGAGCTGTGTTACGGGCGCCTCACGGCGCAGTTCACCACTGGAGACGTTGTTCACGAAGGCATCTACTAAGCGTTTGGCGCTCTGCACCACGCTGAACAACACGCCCGACCCGTCTGGACTGGGCGCGATGCGCCCAATGGCGCGCCCTTCACCGCTGAAGTGCGAGACGATGATGCCCGTCCTTAAATCTACTTCCCACAACTGCACTTCGTAGACCGCCAAGCGCAGCGGAAAAGCGCCAAAAAGCGCCAAACCGCGTGCGGCATCGCCTTCGCTAATCGTCGCTTCTTCCTTGAGCGTTGCCGTTGCATAGAAGAAACCGCTGCCATCGGCGCGCCATGCCACCTGATCGGCAGGCAGCGGCGTTTGAATGCGCTCTAAAGCGCCCGTTTGCAGATTGAGGCGCACCAATTGCGGCGCGCCGTCCGCTGTTAGCACACCGAGCAGCGCTTTGCCGTCCGGCGAGAGCTGAGCGCGCCGCACTTCGGCGTTAATCAGTGTGCTTTTGCCCTCACGTAGCTGCGCGATGCCAACGCCGCAGTGCAGCGAATAATAGAGCGCATCGCCTGCCCATGCCATTAGCGCCGCGTTGCCCTCTGCGCCTGTCTCTGCCCAATACAAGCGATCCGCAGGATCGTTGCTCAGCGTTGGGCAGTCAGCAAGGGCTGCCAGTGTTTCGCCCAGATCGCGCAGGCTGAGATCAGGGAGTTGGACGGCGCGCAGTTGCAGCCTATCCTCCTGCTGTGCCATATATGCCAGCAAGCTGCCATCCGCAGACCAAGCCAACGGATAGCCTTCTGCCACATCGTCCGCGATCTGCTGTGTTGCGCCGTTTGCCGTGGCGCTAAGCCAAAGCGTTCGCTGCGTTGGATCGGTGAAGGCGATCAGGCTGCCGTTTGGCGAGAGAGTCGGGTAGCGGTAGCTGCGTCCGTTCGCCGCACCTTGCGTGATCGCTTTACCGGGCAGATCGGCAAGGGTGCCAACGTAGACATTGCCGCCGAACAAGTGCGCGATGAGCGCCAACGGCGAGACGTTCGGCAGTTCGATGGCGCTGCCGTTCTCACCGCCGCCAACAGTGGTTGGCGAGAATTCGTTGACGATCTGCCCGTAGACATCTGCCCAAGCACTGAAGGCAGCTTGTGGCGCGAACTGAGCAAGGCGGTAGGCTTGCCCGTAGGCGATGAAAAAGGTCACACGGTATTGGCGCGGTGTGCCGTCGGTGCAGGGTGCGATGAAAGAAGCGCTCAAGCCATTTCGCCGAATGGCGACTCGCTCTGGCGAGAGGTCAACACGGATAAAGGTGCGCGTATATTCGCTGAGGAGGTCTTCAAAGGTGCGGTTGCCCACTGCGCCAAGCGCTGCCGCGATCATGCCCGCCTCAGAGCATACAGGCGTGCGCCCTGCACCAAAATAGACATCTATGCCGCGTTCGGTCACTTCCCAAAAATTTGGGTAAGGTACGCTAAATTGCTCGCTGCGGTAGAGCGCCAAGCCAATCGGCGGCGGATCATCTTGGGCGGTGGCGGGCGGCAAACTGAGCAGCAGCAGCGCAGCGATCAGGCACAGGCTAAGCCAATGGCGCACAAGGGCGCGAGAGGGCAAACAATTCATGGGCGGTCTGTCTCATCGGGTGTTCGTTCGATTTTTCTCAACCGCCCTAGCATACCTGCCTCACGGCGCATAAACAAGGGCGGTTTGGGCAGCGTAGGGTAAGCGCCTAGCAGGGATAAAGAAGCGCAACCGTCTGTCGCGCTTCTCTAAAGCGGTTTACTGCTGCGGTTAGGCAGTTGCAGCGCGGCGGTTTGCCCGATTCACGAACGGAATCTCGCCGTTTTCCCAAGAGACCAACAGCGGCACCGCGATGAAGATCGAGCTATACGAACCGCTGAGCAGACCAACAAGCAGAATGCCGACGAACTGCTGAATCGAGCTGGTGGTGAGGATAAGCAGCGCCACCAACACAAAGCCCACGGCGATCTGCGTCATCAGTGAGCGCTGAATAGTCTCTAGCAGGCTGCGATTGACGATCAGCTCATACGGCTCGCCGCGGTGCCGCACATCGTTTTCACGAATGCGGTCAAAGACCACAATCGTATCCTGCACCGAGTAGCCAACCACAGTCAGCACAGCTGTCAGGAATAGGGCATCAGCCTCCCAGCCTGCCACCAAGCCCATGATAGACATTGCGCCAAGCATGACCAGCACATCATGCACCATCGCTACGAGCGCCGTAACGCCATAGCGGAAGGAATGCTTGAGTTTGCGGAAGGCAAGCGCAATCCAGAACAGCACCAAGCCGCTGGCGACAAGGGTTGCCACCAACGCCGCGTTGGTCACTTCATTGCCAACGATGGGCGAAACTTCGCTGAAGTTCTCGCGGAAGCGCTGGGCATCAAAGGTTAGGTTGAGCGTGTTGCCAAGTTGGGTCAGGTTTTCCGCGATGGCGTTGATCTGCTCAGCGCTGTCATCGCCGAAGTTGGCGCGCACCTGCCAGGTGTAGGTTTCGCCAATGCCCACGCGCTGCGCGGTGACATCGCTCAGCCCGGCGGCGGTGAACGCATTCTGGATGGCGCTGCCCGTCAGGCTGCCGGGCGTTAGCCCTTGCACAGGTGTGAACTCAAGCTGAAAGAGCGCGCCGCCGATAAAATCAATGCTCAGGCGGATGATTGAGCGCTCCCGATAGGTTTGTGTGGAGATAACCATCGCCGCGATGCCGCCCAAGATCACGAGTGTTGAGATCAGGTAGTAGAGGCGGCGGCGTTTTACAAAGTTAACCATGTGTTTATGCTCTCGCTTTCTTGGCTATTGCCCAAACAGCTTGGTGCGTGCCAAACGCTCGCCACCAATGGCAAGGATCACATTCAAAAAGACGCGGGTGACCACCACCGCCGTGAACAGGTTGATGACCAACCCAATGATTAGGGTGATGGCAAAGCCGCGCACTGCGCTGGCGCCAAACTGACCGCCAAAGAAGTACAGGATCATGGCGATCATGATAGTGGAGATGTTCGAGTCGCGGATGGTCGTCCAAGCGCGGGAGAAGCCGAGATCCACTGCCTTACCAAGTTTGCGCCCGGCGCGCAGCTCCTCCTTCACGCGCTCAAAGATCAGGATGTTGCCGTCAATGGCAGAGCCAATCGAGATCAGAAAGCCGGTGATGGCTGAGAGCGTCAACGTCACAGGGATGTATTTGTAGAGCGCGAAGTTGATCATGCCGAACAAGATCAGGGCAAGCGCCGCCGCCAAACCACCCACACGGTAGTAGAGGATCAGGAAAATGAAGATGGTCAGGATGCCAAGCGCGCCTGCACGCACTGCTTGCGCCACAGATTCCGCGCCAAGCGTTGCGCCAACTTGCTCGCGTGATTCAATGCTGAGCGAGACGGGCAGCGCACCCGAACGCAACTGCACGGCAAGGGAGACCGCTTCTTCGCGGGTGAAGTTGCCGGTGATCTCGCCGCCGTCATCAAGGCGTGCCTGAATGGTGGGCGCGCTCAGCACTTCGCCATCCAGCACGATTGCCAACGGCTGCCCAATATTCGCGCCGGTGTGTGCCGCGAAAGCCTGTGCTTCAGGGCTGCCGCTGTTCAGGTCAAAGCCCACCACATACTGCGTGCCAGTCTGACCGCCTAAACGCGCTTGGGCATCGCGCAGCCCTGCACCCGTCATGACGGTGTTAAAGGGCAAATTCGTGCAAGGGTTCAGCAGTGGGTTTGCCTTGCTGCCGGGCGTAAGCGGATCGGGTGTTGGTTCCGGCGTAGGTTCGGTGGGTGACTCAGGCGTGGCAGCCGCTTCAGGGGCTGCCTCAGCCGTCGCTTCGGCAGTGGGTTCGGTGGTTGGCGCTGCCGTCGGATCAGCCGTCGGATCAGCCGTCGCTTCGGCAGTAGGTTCGGTGGTTGGCGCTGCCGTCGGATCAGCCGTCGCTTCGGCGGTTGGCTCTGGCGTAGCGTCAGGTGTCTGCTCGCGCAGCGCCTGCTGGCGGTTGGTCAAGATGTATGTGCCGGGCGGCGGCATGGGCGCAGTGCAGCCGCCAATGGCGGCAAAGTCCACAAATTCAAGCAGTGCCGTTTGGCGGATGAGGTCAATTGCCGCGTCAGGATTTTGAATGCCGGGCAGTTCCACAATAATGCGGTTGCTGCCGGCAGTCTGCACGATAGGCTCCGCCACACCAATCGCATTCACGCGCCGATCAATCACGCGGCGCACTTCTTCCATTTGCTCTGGCGTTACGTCGTCTTGGTCGGCACGCATCAGGACGCGCACACCGCCTTGAATATCAAGGCCGGGGCGCACTTCAACTGGGCGACCAAACAAGCCCGCATTGGGCAGAATCATGTAGGTGCAAAGGACGGCTATGGCGATCACAATCGCCAGCCATGCACCAGTTCCTCTTTGCATAGGCGTCAAAGTTCCCTTCAGGTTGGTTGAAACGAATTCAGCGAAAAAATCTAAGGTGGGGTGCGGCAGGCAAGATGCCACACCGAGCCGTCAGCGTGGATTTGGGCAGAGGCTTGGCGGCGCACGACGGCGCGGTTGTGCCGCCCCATAGCCGCAGCAGCCGATCAGGAGCGCACCTGCTGCACACAACACCATACCAAGGAGCGATGGGAAGGCTGCCTGTGCCGTGTGATGCAGGGGCGGTGTGCCAGCCGTCAGGCTGCCAGCGCTGCCAAATGCAGCGCGCCACTGGGCGAAAGCAGCCAGGATGCCCAACATCAGGATAGGCTGCGGCGTGCGGGCAAGGTGCGCTGCTGGCAGGGCATCCGGCAGCGGCAAAAAGTCGTTATGGGGTGGCAAGTCGAGTTGGCGTGCTGCGTTCTCCGCGCTCAGCAAGGCAAGGCGCGGCGCAAAGACAAGGGTAGCAGCCAACACGACAAATAACTTACGCATACGGTACATATTTCCCAAACGGTGGTCAGGGTGTGCTGCCGATAATAGGCAGCTTGTTCACCCATTCACGATTCGCGCCATTCTAGCGCAAGACAGCAGGCTCGGCAAGCCTTGTGGGAAAAAGGAACCCACCCGCACCCCACACACATATTGCGATTCGGGCAAATAAGCGCTATGCTTAGCGCGAAACACCTTAGACCACACCACCTTGAGAGGGAACCAAAACATGAATGCTACCTGCCCAGAGTGCGAAGCCACGCTGACGCTCACCGACGTGCTGCGCGGTGAGATCGTCACCTGCACTGAGTGCGGCGCAGAACTGGAAGTGATTGCCGTTGATCCGCTTCAGCTTGAGCCAGCACCGATGGAACAAGAGGACTGGGGCGAATAACCTGTGAGTGCATCGTTGCGCGTCGGCATTATTGCCTCTCGCATTCGCGTTGAAGAAAAACTGCTGCTGGCTGCCTTTGAGGGGCGCGGCATTCAGCCAACCATCATTTTTGATGACGAGTTGATTCTAAGCATTGGCACACAGGCTGCGCCACTGCCCTATGACGTTATCCTAGAGCGCTCGGTCAGTACTTCGCGTGGGCTGTATGCGCTGCGCCTGCTTGAAATGATGGGCAATACTGTCATCAACCGCTGGCAAACTGCCCATACCTGCGCCGATAAACTGCTGACTTCCATCGCCTTAAAAGAGGCAGGCGTGCCGCAGCCTGAGATCGAGGTCGCCTTCACGTCCGACTCGGCGTTGGCGGCAATTGAGCGCATGGGCTATCCCGTTGTCTTAAAGCCTGTGGTCGGTTCGTGGGGCAGGTTGTTGGCACGCATCAATGATAAGGCGGCGGCAGAGGCAATCTTAGAGCATAAGGAAGTGCTAGGCGGCTATCAGCACA
This sequence comes from Anaerolineae bacterium, assembly GCA_034432555.1. Classification (GTDB taxonomy): domain Bacteria; phylum Chloroflexota; class Anaerolineae; order Aggregatilineales; family UBA2796; genus CP2-2F. The sequence continues at coordinate 123,704 of DAOUBW010000048.1, read as the reverse complement.
GCATTTTCTACATTCAGCGCTTCATTGATAAGCCTAACCGTGATATTCGCGCTTTTGTGATCGATGATAGGTGCATTTGCGCCATTTACCGCACCAGCAAACACTGGATCACCAACACGGCACTGGGCGGCGTAGCGGAAAACTGCCCTGTAACGCCCGAAATGGGCGCGCTGGCAGTCCGTGCGGCGCAGGCTGTGGGCGGTGGTGTGCTGGCTGTGGATTTGCTGGAAGACCCTGAACGCGGCTTGCTGGTGAATGAGATCAACCACACGATGGAATTCCGCAACAGCATCCAGCCAACAGGCGTAGATATTCCCGCCCGTGTGGTGGATTATGTGCTGAAGCACGCCGCCGAGGTGCGCGCATGAGCGATAAAGTGCGCGTCTCGATTGTAGGTAGCTCGGGCTACACCGGTGGCGAGCTGATGCGCCTGCTTTTGGCACATCCACATGTTACGCTGCAACAGGTCACCTCTGAATCGAATGCAGGTAAGCCCGTTCATGCCGTCCATCCGAATTTGCGGAAGGCGACCAGTTTGCAATTCGTCTCGGCAACGGCACTGCAAACCTGCGATGTGCTATTTCTCGCCCTGCCACACGGCGAGGCGCAGCGGCGCATCGCCCATTTTGCGGCACTGGCGCCCTATATCATAGACCTTTCAGCCGATTTCCGCCTGCGCGATCTGGCTGTCTATGAGCGCTATTATGGCGAGCCGCACGCCGCGCCCGATTGGGCAGATAAGTTCGTCTACGGCTTGCCAGAGATCAACCGTGAGGCACTGCGCGGCGCGAAGTATGCCAGCGGCGTTGGCTGCAACGCCACGGCTGCCATCTTGGCGTTGCTGCCGCTGGCACGCGCCGGGCTGATTGATGCCAGCAAGCCCGTCACCGTTGATCTGAAGGTTGGCTCATCAGAAGGTGGCGCCACTGCCTCGCAGTCCAGCCATCACCCAGAGCGCAGCGGCGCAGTACGCACCTTTGCCGCGGTTGGGCATCGGCACGAGGCAGAGGTTGCCCAAGCGCTTGGCTTGGCGAATATCTACCTCTCTATTAATTCGATTGAGATGGTGCGCGGCGTGATGGCGACGGCACAGGTCTTCAGCGTGGCGGGCATAGACGATAAGCAGCTTTGGAAGGCATATCGGGCAGCCTACAGCGCCGAGCCGTTCATACGGATTGTGCATGATAAAAGCGGCGTGCATCGCCATCCCGAACCCAAATGGCTGGCTGGCACTAACTTCGCGGATGTCGGTTGGGAGGCGGAAGCAGAAAGCGGGCGCATTGTGGCGCTTGCCGCCCTCGATAACTTGGGCAAGGGTGCCGCCGGCAGCGCGGTGCAGTGCATGAACATCATGCTTGGCTATGCTGAAGAAACTGCCCTCACTTTCTATGGGCTGCATCCGTAGGCAGATGGCACAGCCTGATTCTTGTGAGAGCTTTGTTTTGCCGTGCGGCGTAGTTCAAGCTACAATGCTTGGCATATAGAGCGCTAACTTGCACAGCTAAAACACAGGTGGAGGGTTGAAGCGTGGGGCATTGGGCAAATAAGTACGTAATTGGGCTAACCGGCAACATCGCCATGGGCAAAAGCGCCGTGCGGAAAATCCTTGAGAATTTCGGCGCGTATACGATTGATGCGGACGGTTTAGCGCATCAAACCATGTCGCCCGGCGCACCTGCCTACCTGCCTGTGGTGGAAACGTTCGGGCGCTGGGTGCTAGACCGCGAAGGCAGAGTAGATCGCTCCAAGCTGGGTGCGGTGGTCTTTTCGCACCCAGAAGCGTTGGCACGCCTAGAGGCGATCACGCATCCGGTGGTTGGGCAGGGCATTGATACCTTAGTCAGCCGCGCTAAGCAGCCGATCATCGTCATTGAGGCGATCAAGCTGCTGGAAGGCAACCTTGCCGCGCAGGTGGATACGATTTGGGTGGTGGACGCCACGCCCGAACTGCAATTGCAGCGGCTTGTCGAAAAGCGCGGCATGAGTCCGCTGGAAGCGCGCAAACGCATTGAAGGGCAGAACGCACAGCGCGATAAGCTAACGCGTGCCAATGTGGTGATCACCAACAATGGCTCGCCGCAGGATTTATGGGCGCAAGTGGAGGCAGAGTGGCACAAACTGCTGAACGCGCTCAAGCTGGCACGCAAGACTGATACGCAATCCATGCATCCCGTGGCACCGACGGCGGCACCCACGCCCACCGAAACAGCCCTGCCACCGCTGCGCCCAACCCCTACGCCCGAAGCGCCCAAACCGCGCACCGGTGCGCTGCCCAATCTACCGCCTGTCCACAAGACAGGTCCGCTGCCGTCCCTTGAAGATGTGACGCGCCCCAAGAGCGACCCAATCAAGACTCCAACACCGCCGCCCCAGCCCGCCCCTACCGCCGCTGTAGATATTCGGCGTGGAATGCCGCGCAACGCTGAGCTGATCGCACAGGTGCTAAACCAAATGTTGGGTAAACACCTCACCCGTATGGATGTGATGACCGCCTTTGGCGAGAAATCCTACATGCTGGCAGAGATGAACGGTAAAATCATGGGTGTGACGGGCTTCCAAGTCGAGAATCTGATCACCCGTGTGGATGAATTTCTCTTGCTACCTGATGCGCCGGTAGATACCATTGCCCGCGCCCTTATCCAAGCAGTGGAAGATGCCTCGAAAGAGCTTCAGAGCGAAGTTGGCTTCATCTACCTGCCGCTAAACGCGCCTGCCCAAATTGTTCAGGCGTTCACCAGCAGCGGCTACGAACGCATGGAAATTGACGCGATCAAGGTGCCCGCCTGGCGGGATGCCGCACAGGAATCGCAGCCACCTAACACGCAAATCATGGCGAAAAAGCTGCGCGCTGACCGTGTGTTGAAGCCGCTTTAATGTTCATTGTGGATAGGTAAGTTTGCATGGAACGCTTGAAACAATTGCCCGTGCTTGGCGCGCTGGTCACCTTTGCGGATGCCCGCCCGCGCCTTGCTGCGTGGATCGTCCTCTCACTCGGCATCGTGATTCTGCTTCTGGTCGAGGCGCGAGATGTCGGCTTGCTGCTGGGGCAGTGGCTGGCGCTGATCGTCGCTTCAGTTCTGGTGGCAGGGCTGTGCATCTGGATTGTGAGCTGGGAAGATAAAGACGAGGCAGCCGAAGAAGCTACCGAGAAATAAGGCAGTGGGCGAGTTTCGTACTCGCCCATTTTGTTTTAGGACTTATTATCTATGTATTTCTATGTATTCGCAGAAAAAAGTGGCTTTGACGAACAATATCCAGAACCTGAACCGATGGATGACGATGATGCCGCTGATGAAATTAGTGGTGGTCAAGAACCGTGAGCTTGGTACAGCATTTTAAGTGCGGCTATGGCATAAGGCTGCCCTAAGGCTTACCAACGCACATCAAGGGTAAGGGTGCGGTCGGGACTGCGCCCTTCCCGAACGTCCAATTTGGTGTTGGCGGGCAAAAGGCGCGCTGCCAAGCCATGCAGCATCCCTTTGATGAACGCCGATGGGTAGGGCGTGCGGATGGTGAAGCGGATATAGCGTCCATGCACCACACGCACACTCACTTCGCCATGATTGCCGCCGCGATGCGAACGCTGATACAGTTCTTCAAACCACAGCAAACCGGTTGAAAGGCTATCAATCCAGTGTGGCAGCGCCATGTGTGCGGCGGCGCGCCGCCCAAGCGTTTCCATGCTCAGGGTGCTGCGCGCTGAAAGGTCGTTGAGCAGTTCAAGCCATGCGCGCAGCGGATACCACGTATAGGCATTCAGCGCGTGAAAGCCGTGCATTACCAACAGATCGGGCAAATCCTGCTCGGGCGCACTTTGCGTTAAGGCAAGCACATAGCCACCCATAATTTCACTGGCGGTGTTCAATAAGGCAACTTTGCTCAACGATACGCCTGCTTTCATCAATGTTTAAACCACTTCCTCACCTACCCTATACGATACGCCAAGCAAGGCTATCTGTCTAGGCTTCTAGGCTTGAGGTTTCGTGAAAAAGGCATGAAAAATGCCGAATAGCAGGGCTACTCGGCAACATAAGGGCTTGGTTAGCGCGGCTGAGGTGCTTTAATCGCCACTGGTGGCGGCTGCTTTTTCGGCAGTTGGTGTACTGTTGGTTTCAGTGCTGGCAGCAGCGGTGCTGCCGTTGCCATTCCCATTGGCGGGCTTGGGGCTGGCGCTGTTCGTCGAGCGCGTATCGGTGACGTAGAAGCCCGAGCCTTTGAAAATAACGCCTGTGCCGCGTCCAACCACACGCTTCACCGCGCCATTGCAGACATGGCAGGTTGTGATTGGATCATCGGTAAACGCTTGATTGACCTCAAAGCGTGTTCCACAGTTCTTGCAGCGATACTCATAGAGTGGCATCTCCGCACGTCCTCCCGAAATAAATTGACCGTTTGTTGGTGTACCTGATCGCTAATCATAGCATACTTTGGTAAAAAGTGCATAAGAAGTCTATCGCAGTGTAGGCTGATCAGGACTGATAAAGTGGTGTGCTTGTGTTATGGCTACGCTTTGCCCTAAAGCGCACACGGCTTTGGTATTTGGTAGAATGCCTTGGCAAACGCACTCTGTGGCGCGGCACTCTAGCAGTAGCGGATCGGACAACCCTGTTGTAGAGTTCGGCGCGCTGAGCGTCTCTGTCCCGTTCAAGCCGCCCAGCGGCAACAGGGGGTTTATCTCAGTCACAGAACAAGTGTTGTGATCTGCACTCAAAAAAAGTACAATGCCTGTGCAGGAAGCGAGCAAACTGAAGGATACCGAAATGCCGCGTGAAGCGCCGCAAAACACGAGTAGCTCTGAACTAATGCTCGATCACATTTATCAGGGCGACTGCGTTGAAGCGCTGAATGCCCTGCCTGAAAAGAGTATTGATCTCATCTTTGCTGACCCTCCTTACAATCTTCAACTGCAAAACAAGCTACTCCGCCCGAATCTGACTGTCGTTGATGCGGTTGACGATGAGTGGGATCAGTTTGGCGATTTCGCGGCTTACGATCAGTTTACCCGTAACTGGCTGACAGCCTGCCGACGGGTGCTGAAAGACACGGGTACGATCTGGGTCATCGGCTCATATCACAATATCTATCGCGTAGGGAAAATTCTGCTTGACTTGGGTTACTGGATACTCAACGACATTGTTTGGGTGAAGACAAACCCAATGCCAAACTTTCGCGGCGTGCGCTTCACCAATGCCCATGAAACACTTCTGTGGTGCAAAAAGTCGAAAGAGCAGAGGCGCTACACCTTCAATTACCACGCCATGAAAACGGCAAATGACGACAAACAGATGCGCAGTGATTGGGAAATTCCTCTCTGCACAGGCAGCGAACGGCTGATGCTCAACGGCGAAAAGTTACACACGACCCAGAAGCCAGAAGCGCTGCTTTACCGCGTCATTCTGTCGAGTTCAAATCCCGGCGATGTTGTCCTCGATCCATTCTTTGGCACGGGTACAACAGGCGCTGTGGCAAAGAAACTTGGTAGGCATTTCATCGGCATTGAGCGCGATGAGAAGTACATCCGTGGCGCACAAGCACGCATCAACGCGATTCAGCATTCAATGTTCGATGATGCGGTTTACGGCAAGTATGTGACGAAACGTTCGGCCCCCCGTGTTGCATTCTCGGCACTGCTGGAAAATGGGCTGCTGAAACCCGGTCAAACCGTGTACTTCAAGAAGCAACGCGAAAGATCGGCTACTATCTTGGCTGACGGTACGCTTAGGCTGGATAATGGAGAGAAAGGCTCAATCCATAAAATGGGTGCTGTCATCGGGAATCTTCCCGCCTGTAACGGTTGGGAACATTGGTACTTTGAGGACAGCAAAGGCGATTTAGTTGTCATTGACGAATTACGCGAACAATTCAGGCAATCACAAACCAACGGATCAGGCTGACATCTTTGCAATCCTCAATAGGCATTGACGGATTTCGCTATTTCAGAACTGACCACTGTAGAAGCCGTTGTCTGGTATGAGCTGGCAATGAACGATGCGCTTTGGGTAAATCGGGCTGTTCATTGCATCTTTCCGAATGGCGCAGCACTTGAACAGTTAAGTCATGGTCTTGAGCAGAGACACTCAGCGCAGTTCAAAGTAGGTCGTTCCAAAGTAACGTTAGGGGATCTAGCGTCACTGCTTAGACAACGGCTTGCCTCATATTACGGAAATCAGTAGCCACCAAGTTGGTTCATCGCAAATCGAGTAACCCGCTCAATGAGCATGAGCCTGCCTTGACGGCTTGCTTGATCAGCGATCCATCGAGGCAACTGTGCTAGGCTAAAGCTATATGGTTTATACAAAAAATTGAGCAGCACAGCGTTAGAAATGCGCTTGAAAAACACCGCTTGCATGACGCTATAGCTACGCTTTGCCGCAAAGCACGCACGGCTTTGGTATAATATGGCGTGCAGTTATCCCAACCTATGAAAGAGCGTGCCTTATGGCAATTTATCCTGAATTAGCGGGCAAGGTCGCCGTGCTGAGCGGCGCAGGTGGCAACCTGGGCATGGCACTGGTGCGGCGCTTCCATGCGGCAGGTATCAAGCTGGCATTGGTAGACCACAAAGGCGATACGCTGCGGCAGCGCTTGCGTGAAGCAGGCGTGGACGATGCCGACATCTTGATCGGCGCCCTTGATCTGACGCAGAAGCGAGCTGCCATTGATGAGTTCGTGGCGCAGGTGGTGGCGCAGCATGGCAAGGTAGATATTCTGGTGAACGTGGCAGGCGGCTTCAAAGCCGGCGGACCCGTTCACGAGATGGACGAAGAAATCTGGGATTTCCTGATGAGCATGAACGCCAAAACTGCCTTTCTGCTGAGTGCAGCGGTGGCACGTAGCATGGTCATGCGCCGCGTTGGCGGGCGGATTGTGAATGTGGCAGCCCGAGCGGCGCTCAGCGGCGCGCCAACCCTTTCAGGCTACAGCGCCAGCAAATCGGCGGTGTTGCGCCTGACCGAGAGCATGGCAGCCGAGCTGATGCAATATGGCATTACGGTCAATGCCGTCATGCCGAGCGTGATTGACACACCCCAAAACCGTAAAAACGACCCCGATGCCGATCACAGCAAATGGGTAACGCCTGAGTCACTGGCTGATGTGATCTTGTTCCTCGTCTCCGAGAGCGCACGCGACATCAGCGGTGCGGCGCTGCCTGTCTATGGTAGGGCATAGCCCAATGCGAGGGCGTGCAGCGTGCCTCTTGTTGGCGGCGGTGTTGGTTGCCTGTGGTGGTGCGCCAGCGCCAACCGCCGTGCCAACGCGCCTGCCCACCCTTATTGTGACCCTGCCGCTGCGCACGCCAACGCCCGATCTCGGCAGTGCCGATCACGATCTGGGTGCGGCAGATGCCTATCTGCACATCGTTCACTACGGTGATTTACAGAGTGAAGCATCGTTGGTGGCAGCCCGTGCGCTACTGCGCCTTTACACACAGTTTCCCGATCAAATCCGCCTAACTTGGCGGCATTTTCCGCAGCCTGAGAACGATAAGGCTATGCTTGCCGCACAAGCGCTGGAGGCAGCCGCTGCACAAGGCGCTTTTTGGTCACTGCATGACCTGCTCTTTGCCGAACAGGCGGCATGGCGCACGCTGACGCCTGAGCAATTCCGTGCCGCCCTGCCAAGCTACGCAGAGCGGGCAGGCATTCCCGATCTTGCCGCCTTCAATGCCGCCCTCGATTCACAGACCTATGCGGCACTCATCAACCGCGCTGTTGAGGAAGCGCGGCGGCGCGGTCTGCGTGCCGCGCCGGCGATCACGCTGCAAGGGCAGCCCTATAGCGGTCGCCTTGATGAGCGTGCCCTGAGCGATGCAGCACGGCTTGTCCTGCTGCGGCAGCGCCAATTTGAGAAACAGCCCGCCCTACAAATTGACCTTGACGCAACCTATCTTGCCACGCTCTACACCGAAAAGGGCGTGGTGGAGATAGAACTCTTTACACGCGCCGCACCTGTTGCCGTCAATAATTTCGTCTTTTTGGCGCGGCAAGGCTGGTATGATGGCATCTCATTTCACTTGGTGACGGACGACATTGTACAGACGGGCGATCCAAGCGGCAGCGGCGGCGGCACAGCCGGCTACTTCATCGCTGATGAGCATGATAACGGCTTGACTTTTGACCGCGAAGGCTTGGTGGCGATGGCAAATCAGCGCGGCGTGCCAAACAGCGCCAGCGCGCAGTTCTTTATCACACTGGCGCCGCAGCCACAGGAAGGTTTCAATCGGCAATATACGATTTTTGGGATGGTGCGGCAAGGCATGGACGTGCTGCGAAGCCTGACCAAGCGCGATCCGTTTGATGCGCTGCGCTTTCCGAATCCGCCGCCGGGTGATACACTCTTGCGCGTCGTGATCACCGAGTCCAAGCCGTAAAAGTAGGCGTAGTTGAATGCACTTTGTCTGCTCCCGATCCTTGCTCTGGTCGGCTTTTATCTCGCTTGTTACCTTATTGCACGGGCGTTGATTCGCCCGCCTCTGCCCAGCCCACCCAATCCGCCAAGCGATTACGGGCTTGCCTTTGAGTCTGTTCGTTTCCCAAGCCGCGATGGGCTGCTGCTTTCAGGGTGGTGGATTCCTGCCGCACAGCCAACACAGCGTACGATCATTATCTGCCATGGGCGCGAGGGCAGCCGTGACCGCGAGACGCCACACGCCAAAACGCTGCACACCGCCGGTTTCAATGTGCTAATGTTCGATTTCCGCGCACACGGTGACTCTGAGGGCAAACAGGTCACCTTTGGCATGTATGAGCGCGATGATCTGCTTGGCGCGTTGGACTTTTTGGCAGGGCGCGGCATAGCGCGAGCGGGCGTCTTAGGCTTCAGCTTGGGCGCCACGACTGCCATCCTGACGGCTGCCGTCAGTGAGCGGATCGTGGTGATTGTGGCTGAAGGCGCAGTGGTGCGCCTGAAAAGCACACTTGCGCGCCGTTTCTGGCGCTATGGCGTGCCACATCCGTTAGGCTGGCTGGTGGCAGCCTGGAGCTTGGCAATTGCAACAATTCTCACACGCGGGCGTATCGATCAGGTGGATGCCATCCGTTGGATTCCGCACCTCAAAGCGCCGATCCTGCTTATTCACGGCGCCACTGACGACCTGATCAGCGCGGCAGAAGTGGCAGAGTTGGCGGTTAGCTGCGGCGCTTGGGCGGTGGTCTGGCAAGTGGCAGGTGCCGCGCACCATGAGGCTTCGCGGGTGGCAACGGCAGCCTTTAACACACACATGCTGGCGTGGTTTGCCCAACATCTGCCCAATACAGAAGGTGTAGGCGCACACACAACAGACTAGTCAATGGAAAAACTTGCCCAACGCCTGTGCGTTTGTTAGCAAAACGTGAAACGATCCTGCTCACTGAGGCTACCTAGCCTACTTGAAGTCTACAAAATCCCGTTGTATAATCGCACTCAGGGTTCAAAGCAAGCCTCAGTTCACAGCGGTGGTTTACGCCGAGTGTCCACACACCGCCAGTGTGTGGCGGAAAGCGTGTTGGGCTTGCCATAGCGCGTCATTGTAAGTATAACCGTCAAGCTAAGAAATCCAGTGAGGCAAGGATATAATGGCAAGACCAAGACAATTGAAGGGCACCCTTCAAGACCTACATACCACCCAACTGCTGCACCTGATTAACCTTGCCAAAAAAACAGGCACCCTCCGCATTTATGAAGGTGTGCCAACCGGGCGTGAAATCATTATGGGCGATGGCGAAACCAAACGCCCAGAGCTGCAAACCGGCGCGGAACGCGCACGGGTCTCGTTTCGGGAAGGCAAATTGATCCATGCACGCCTTGCCAGCCAAGAAGATCACCTTGCCACCGTCTTGCACAAAGCGGGCAAGCTAAACGACGAACAACACCGCATCATCCTGAGTAAAGCGGCGCGCGCCAGCGATAAGGCGTTGGCGCTGCTGCTCATCAATGCGAACTATGTCTCTCAGGTGGATATTATCCAGAGCGTGCAACAGCACACCTTAGGGATCATCTATGACCTTGCCAACTGGACGAAAGAGCCGTTCATCTTTGAAGAAGGCGACCTGCCTTCGCCAGATAAGATCACTGTGCCAATTGATTTGGAAAACGTGATCATTGAGATGATTCGGCGCGATAGCCGCGATAAAATGTTGGTGGAAGCGCTGCCTAATTTGGATTTTGCGCTGCGCTTTCCCGAATCACCGGCTGAAAAATTCGCCAAGGTCAAGGTACAATTGAGCGTTGAGGAATGGCGCGTTGTTTCATTCATCAATGGCAAGAACACCATTCGGCAGATTGCCAAAGCCTGCAACATGACTGAGATGGGCATTCGGCAGATTGTCTACGGGCTCCTCAGCGCGGGTTTGGTAGAATTGGTGAAGCCTGCTGCACCTGAAGCGGCGAAGCCACGGCGTCCGAGCCAAACAGCCAACACTATGCCACAGCGTCCGGTCATTAATAAACTGATTGACCGTATTCGCAGTCTGTAAGGGTTGGCACGGGCAATCGTCAATAACACTTTTATCCAGTTCTCAATAAGCTGTGTGTAGCCACACGGCAAAGCAAACAGGGCGGTCATTATGGCAACGCAAACGGTAAAAATGGTCATCACGGGACCCTACGCATCGGGCAAGACGGAGTTCATCCGTGCCATCAGCGAAATTGATGTGGTCTCTACCGATACAAAGGTCTCCGAAGGCACCTATGAGGCAACGGTGAAAGATCAGACCACCGTGGCGATGGACTTCGGGCGCATCACCATTGATGATGATTTGGTGCTGTATTTGTTCGGAACGCCCGGTCAGCGGCGGTTCGACTTCATGTGGGAAATTCTTGCGGAGGGAATGCTCGGTTTTGTGGTGATGGTGGACAGCACCAAGCCCGAAACCTTCCGCGAGGCAAAATCAATCCTAGAGACCTTCCGCGCCTACGCGCCCACGCCCTATGTGGTGGCAGCCAATAAGCAGGATATGGAAGAAGCGTGGCCGGCTGACGATTTGCGGATTGCGCTGCGGATTGATGAGAATGTCAAGCTGCTGCCTTGTGTTGCCAAAGATAAGGAGAAGGTCAAGACTGTGCTGCTTGAACTGCTCTATTCCATTCTAGAGGAGATGGACACCTAAAGAGCCGCTGCACCAACCATGACGCCACACCCTGTGCCGAGCTAACCCTCGGCGCAGGCTACCCACAGGAGTACCCTTCGGGTGACATCGCTGGTAACCGATCAGGGCATTATTCATTACGAGGCATACGGGCGCGGTCGCCCCGTCATTTTGCTGCACGGCTGGATGGAGTCGTGGTCAGTTTGGCGGCAGACGATTGAATCGCTCGGTAAAGAGTTTCGCACCTACGCCCTGGATTTCTGGGGCTTTGGCGAATCGGTCGGGACAAGCTACACTGTAGATAACTATGTCGAGATGGTCAATCAGTTCATTGATCGGCTGGGCATTGTCAAAGCACCGCTGATTGGGCATTCGATGGGTGGCACCGTCTCGCTTAGCACGGCTATGCGCTACCCTGAAAAGATCGTCAAGGTAGCCGTCATCGGCTCTCCGATTCATGGCAGCTCGCTGAATGTCCTGTTAAAGCTCTCTGGCATCCCTGCCATTGCAGGGTTGTTGTTTCGCGTGCCGCCCTTGCTTGCCTTTTTCACACTCTTAGGGGGCTACCTGACCACGCCACGCGCCGGCTACAAGTTCTATCGGCAAGTGCGCGCCGAAATGACGCAGGTTTCCATGCATTCCTTCTTTCAGAGCATTGGTACACTGCGCCGCACCGATCTGCGCCCGCACCTCAATCAGGTGCGCCCACCGACCTTAGGCATCTACGGCAAGTGGGATTTCATCGTGCATCCTAATCAGGCGAAGGCGCTCCAAAAGGGCGTGCCACACGCTAAAACGCTGCTTTACCCGGACGCCGGACACCTGCCCATGGTGGATACGCCTGACCGCCTGATCCGAGATATTCGAGAGTTTTTGTTGGCGAAGTAAGGCGGGCAGTTTTCAGTCCGTCTTCGTCTGCTCCGCACGATATTTACGCTCAGCCGCTTTCGCCGTGTTGAGGGCGAGCGTGGCGCACTTCGGGCGCGAGATGACCACCTCGCGCCCGATCTCATCAATGAAGGCGTCTATATCCATCTCGCGCACTTCGCCGAGCGTTTTGCCGATCAGCATCTCGGTGAGCATGGAAGCCGCCGCCTGTGAGATTGTGCAGCCTTCGCCTTCAAAACTGGCGGCGATCACGCGCTCATCGGCAGCCACTTTCAGGTAAATCGTCACAATATCGCCACAGCCCGGGTTGCCGCCCTTGATCGAAACACTGGCGTCTTCCATTTCGTAGCGGTTGCGCGGATTTTCATAGTGATCGAGCAAGTTCTCGATGTAAAACTGCCTGTCCATCCCTCACCTCAACGCACACTGCGCTATGGGCGCTCAATCGGCGCGCCAACTAAATTGCCCCATTCCGTCCACGAACCATCATAGTTCCGAACCTTTGGGTAGCCTAGCAGATAGTGTAGCACAAACCAAGTGTGGCTGCTACGCTCACCAATGCGGCAATAGGTGACCACATCTGCCTCTGGCGTCAAGCCGATCTGCCCTTCGTAAATAGCGCGCAGTTCGTCGGCACTTTTGAAGGTGCCATCCTCATTGGCAGCCGTTGCCCACGGCACATTCTTGGCGCCGGGAATGTGTCCGCCGCGTAGCGCGCCTTCCTGCGGATAGGCTTCCATGTGCAGCAGTTCGCCGCTGAACTCTTTCGGGCTGCGAACGTCAATCATGGGCAGCCGTGCAGCGCTGTGCGCCAGCACCTGATCGCGGAAGGCACGGAAGGTCTTATCATCGCGTTGGCGGGCGGTGTATTCAGCGCGTGGGTAGCTTGGCTTCTCCCGCGAGAGTTGGCGCCCTTCCTCAATCCACTTCTGGCGTCCACCATCCATGATGCGCGCATTAGTATGCCCGAAGAGCTGGAACACCCAAAAGGCATAGCACGCCCACCAGTTGTTCTTATCGCCGTAGAAGATCACTGTAGTATCGTTGCTGATGCCGCTGCGTGCCATCAGTTCGGCAAAGCGCGCACTGTCAAGGTAGTCGCGGCGGAGTTGATCGTTCAGATCGCTCACCCAGTCAATTTGGATTGCGCCGGGAATATGCCCCTGATCGTAGAGCAGAATATCCTCATTCGATTCGACAAGGCGAATAGCAGGATTGGTCAAGTTTTCTGCCACCCACTGCGTGCTGACAAGCGCCTCAGGCTGCACATAGCCCTTTGCGCTGATGTTCGGATCAATCCCTATCATTCTTCATCCTCCTTAGGCTAATTGCGCCAGGCGCTCGAGCTTTTCTTCGATATGCGCCGTCAGGCGTGCGCGCACTTCCTCAAAAGGAATGCGCTGCATGATCGGATCAAAGAAGCCGGCTACGATTAGGCGCTCGGCATCTTGGCGCGTCATCCCGCGGGACATCAGGTAGAAGATCGGTTCATCTTCCAGTTTACCGATGGTGGCGGCGTGTGTGCAGCGCACATCATTCGCCTCGATCTCTAAGCCGGGGATCGAGTCGGCGCGTGCTGCCTTGCTCAGCACAAGGTTGCGGTTTGCCTGAAAGCCGTCCGTTTTTTGGGCATTGGGCAACACCTTGATCATGCCCTGCCAGACGGTGCGCGCCTCATCTTTCAGCGCGCCTTTGAACAGCAGGTCGCTGGTGGTGTGTGGCGCGTTGTGATTTTGCTGTGTGTCGTGGTCAAAAAATTGTGTGGTATCGGCAAAGAACAAGCCCGACATGCGCCCGAAAGCGCCTTCGCCGTCTAGCTCGATCTCGGCGAACTGCTTCACGAAGCGCCCGCCCATCGTGCCGATAATCCAATCCAACTGACCATGGCTGGCAACCCGTGCGCGCTCGTGGCGAATGTCGTTGGCGTTATCCGCCCAGTCTTGCAGCGCCACATAGCGCAAATTGGCACGCTCACCCACCAGCAGTTCGGTCATGCCGACGTATGCCATGTGCTGCTCAACGCCCGCTGCCGAGAGGTATTCGTGCATGTAGGTAACCTGCGCGCCTTCCTCAACCACCACCAGCACATGCCCCAGCGTCAAGCCGTTGGTTGTGTTATAGAAAACGCTGTGTAGCGGCAGCTCCACTACCTTGCCACGCGGCACATAGAGGAACACGCCGTGCGTCCAGAAGGCGGCGTGCATGGCGGCGAATTTATCCTCATTAGGATGCACAGCAGTCGTCATCAGATGCTTGCGGAAAAGCACCTCGTGTTCGCGAGTGGCTGTCTCAAAATCGCAGAAGATGACGCCCTGTGCCTTGAGCGCCTCACTCAATTCGCTATGCACAATTTTGCCGTCCACAGCCGCGATCAAGCCGCCCTGTGCCTCGCCGATCAGCGGCGCCAGATTTTCAGCAGGCATTGCTTCAACGCCTGCTGTGCTGCCATGCACAAGGCTGCCTGCTTGTTCCCAGCGAATGGTGGTGTAATCGGTGCGTCGCCAGGCTTCCGTTTGCAGGGAAGGCATGGTCAGCGTGTCGTAGAGTTCCCAAGCCGTCAGGCGTGCGTTTAGCAGCCAAGCGGGTTCGTTTTTGCTGGCGCTCAACTGCTCGACCATTTCGCGGGTGAGCGTTGGCGCGATTAATTTGTTGCGGGTGCGTAGAGTCACGGTTCAACTTTCTCCGTGTGGGCAAGAATAACATTCAGGTTCACACAGAAGGCGGACAACGGCCGCCTTCTGCTCGGATCAATCAGGCTGTTGGGCTGTGCTTAGCCAACAGAGCCTTCCATCTGCAACTGCACAAGGCGGTAAAGTTCAATGCTGTATTCAGCCGGCAGTTCCTTCGCAATTGGTTCTATGAAGCCGCTAACGATCATGGCGTTGGCGGTATCTTCACTAATCCCACGCGACATCATGTAGAACACCTGCTCCTCATTGACCTTACTGACCGATGCCTCATGCCCGATGGTCACGTCCTGCTCATCAATCTCGATGGAGGGGTAGGTATCGGTGCGGCTGGTTTCATCCATCAGCAGGGCATCGCACACCACATTGGATTTGCTGCCTTCCGCGCCTTCGTTCACCTTCAGCAGACCGCGATAGCTGCTGCGCCCACCGTGCATGGAGATAGACTTGCTGATGATCTGGCTGCTGGTATGCGGCGCCACATGCACAATCTTGCCGCCGGCATCCTGCGTTTGCCCCTTGCCGGCAAAGGCGACAGATAGCACTTCGCCATGCGCGCCGGACTCCATCAGGTAGACAGCGGGATACTTCATCGTGAGTTTGGAGTTGTGAACGATGAAGCCCTGCGAAACAAAGTTGCCTGTGCCTTCTACCTCAATATCCCATGTTGGCACTGGCGTCTCAGAAGCGGTGGAAACGCTTACGGCAGCCACTTCAAGATTAGGGCTGAGTTCAATGTTCGAGCGCCCAATCTTACGTTTCATCGTCGGCTTAGCGGGCGTGATCCGCTCAACTTTCTGGCGCAGTGTTGGGCTAACATGCGGCAGCAGACGCGGATCGCAAGGCGCTTCTAGGCGGTATGCACCATGCGCCGTGACGCGGTTGCCCCTAATCTCGACTTCACGCGGTTGATCAAATTCGGTGTAGAGGCGCGTTGGAATGCCAAGCGTCGTGAGCAAATCCGCCATATCTTGCAACAGCGCAGGGTTGCTAGATTTCCAGCTATAGCGGCGCTTGCTGCTGACGACTGTGCCATCTGCATCCAGGTAGCCAGCGATGAACGCCAAACGCTGCGATTCAGGCAGCGAGTAGACCCACTGCGGCACACGCTTATGACGCGCCCTGCCTTCGAAGCCATTCAGCACGAAGAACTCAGCCAATTCCTTGCTGCGCCACGCCAAATGAACGCCCTCAGCACGTTCGGTTGGCTCAGCCTCGATCAGGGCGTTCATTGTCCCAGCCAAGCGTTGGCGGGTGCGATCTGTGCGCGGCGCCGAAAAACCGACCTTAGCGAAGCGGATCGCGTTGCGCGCCTTCGCCGACTTGATCTCAAGATTCCCATCTCCTAGCCAATACCCAAACAGCCACATAATGTCATCGGTGGTGTATTCAGGCATCCTTAGGCGTGACTCAGGCACGCCAGCCATGGTCAGTGAATCATCCGATTGATTAGACGCCTCAAACGCTGTGAGCAGCTTAGGCAGCTTAAGGCGATACGGCACACCGTAATCCAGCGACGTGAGCGGCACAAGTGTTTTCTTCAAGTGATCGGCACGCACATAGCCCAACCGATAGCGCGCTGATTGACTAGGCGCCTTGGCATCGTAGAGATATGTGTAGAAGGGATGATTGGCTGTGACGCGCAGTTTACGCGCACCTGCCGAGACCTCATGCACAGGCTGATTGCCTGAAAAACGCTTGCCAAGCACCTTGCGGAAGCACAGCGTCTCGTTCTGTTCATCCCAAGACAGCACAAGATCGCCTACGTTAACCTGTTCAATGGGCTTTACGCCTTCAGGTGTGGTGACCGTTGAGCCTTCGGCGAGACAGCCGATATTGCAATCCACCCATTCCATCACCGCATCTTGATAGGCGACTGCGCGCTTAGTAACAAGGTTATAGACGTTATTTGACCAGTTCTGGATGGTGGTGTAGCGCGCGCGCCCGCCCTTCTTCACAATGATCTCGACCACGGCGCTGTGAAGGCTGTCAGAGCTATAAGTGGGTGCCGTGCATCCTTCAACGTAATGCACGGATGCGCCTTCGTCCACGATGATCAGGGTGCGCTCAAACTGACCCATGTTATTGGTATTGATGCGGAAATACGCCTGCAAAGGCATATCCACATGCACGCCCTTCGGCACATAGATGAACGAACCGCCCGACCACACCGCGCTGTTCAACGCGGCGAACTTGTTATCCGTGGGTGGGATGACGGTTGCCCAATATTCGCGGAAAAGATCGGGATAGTCGCGCAGCGCGCCGTCGGTATCAAGGAAGATCACACCTTTTTCTTCCAAATCCTTGCGGATGGAATGGTAAACTACCTCAGACTCGAACTGCGCGCCGGCGCCGGCGAGAAATTTCTGCTCGGCTTCCGGGATGCCCAGCCGATCAAAGGTGTACTTGATGTCTTCTGGCACTTCATCCCAAGAGCGCTGCTGGCGATCGGTTGCCCGCACGTAGTAGTAGATGTCGTCAAAGTCAATGCCGCTCACATCGCCGCCCCATGTTGGCATTGGCTTGCGGTAGAAGATTTCCAACGAACGCAGGCGGAAATCACGCATCCATTGTGGCTCGCCCTTCATCTCGCTGATGGCGGCAACCACATCGCGGCTTAAGCCTTTTTGCCCCTTAAAGGCATAGCTTGCCTCTGAGACGTGAAAACCATACTTTTCATCGTAATCCTGCTTGATCTCTGCCAACTGCTGGCTCTGATCGAGCGGTGGTGTCTGCTCACTCATAGCATTTCCCTGTTTCTTGCGCTAAACCGTGCGATACTTAGGCTGTGGCGTACTTTTCCGCCACCCAGTCATAGCCTTGCGCCTGAATCTTCTCGGCAAGGTCAAAGCCGCCCTCCTCAACCACACGCCCGTCGTACATCACATGCACAAACTGCGGCTTGATGTAGTTCAAGAACTGCTCATAGTGGGTGATGACCAATACACCCAGATTAGGTCCGATCAGGTTGTTGATGCCCTCGGCAACCACGCGCAGCGCGTCAATATCCAAGCCGCTATCGGTCTCGTCCAAGATGGCGATCTTTGGCTCTAGCGTGGCAAGCTGCAAAATCTCGGCGCGCTTTTTCTCGCCACCGCTGAAGCCGTCGTTCAGGTAGCGTCCAGCAAAGCTCGGATCGACCTTGAGCGACTGCATTTTGCTCATCAGCAGGCGGCGAAAGTCCTGAATGCTAATGCCCTTATCTTCAGGGTTTGCCTCTTTGCGGCGCGCATTGATTGCGGCGCGTAGGAAGTTTGCCAGCGTAACGCCCGGCACAGCCACGGGATATTGGAAGGCGAGGAACAGCCCGGCGCGGCTGCGTGCATCCGCCTCCATTTCGAGCAAATCTTGCCCATCGAAAATGATCTGCCCTTCGTCAACCGTATAGGCAGGATGCCCCATCAGTGCGTAGGCAAGCGTGCTTTTGCCCGACCCATTACGCCCCATCAACGCGTGAACTTCACCCTGACGCACTGTCAGGTTCACCCCTTTTAAGATCGGCTTGCCATCAATGCTGACGTGCAAATTGCGAATTTCGAGAACAGCTGTCATTGGGCAGAATGCCTCCTAGTAAGTTAATCGAGTTGAATTGATATGTTCAGCCTGGTGAGAGTATAGCAGTTTGGCAAGGAAGTGTCAATTAAAAAGATAAATATCACACAATTTGACTTTTCCCCAGAGACGTGCTAAAGTCTGGGCAACTTTTTGAGGCGAAAGGTAGGGCAAGATGCGCGATACGCGCTTTGCAGTGCTGCAAGCGATCCGTGAGCAAGGGCAGGCAACGGTTGCTTCGCTTGCGGAAACGCTCGGCATCTCGCCGATCTCGGTACGTCACCATCTAACCAGCCTACATGCCGAAGGGCTGCTCAATATCGAGTTGCAGCGGCAGTCGGTTGGGCGTCCGAAGCACCTCTACACGCTGACGGAAGCCGCAGCGCGGTATTTCCCGTCTGCCTACCTCACCTTTGCCGAACGGCTGCTGGATGAATTGAAGGCAAGCCTGACTCCGCAGCAGGTGGAGGCAATTATAGACCGTATGGCAGCAAATACGGCAGCGCGCTACGGATCGCTTGACATTCGCGGCACACTTGAAGAGCGTCTGAAGAAATTGGTCGCCATCCTTGGCGAAGAAGGCTTTCGGGCTGCCGTCCGCCGCGTGGATAGCCGCACGCTGCAAGCCGAACTGAACTGCCCCTATGTCTTTGTTGGGCAGCGCCACCCGGAAGTATGCCGCATTGATGGCACAATCATCCGTTCTGTGCTGGGGCGCGCTGTGCAGCGCACCTCATGCGTGTTGGATGGCGATAAGTTGTGTATATTTAGTGTGGAAGATAACTGAAGGAGACCCACAGCATGACCGAGGTAAGCAATAACGCACCGCTGAGTGAGGAAGCTGTTCGTGAGGCATTGCGCCAAGTGGTTGACCCTGAGATCGGGATGGACGTCGTCTCGTTAGGGTTGATCCGCGAACTGACGCTTGAAACAGACCGTTCGCATGTCAAGATGCTGCTCACTACGCCATTTTGCCCTTACGGACCACAAATGTTGGAGCAGGTGCGGATGACGGTTCAGGATGTTACAGGCGTGCCAACAACCATTGAATTCAGCCCCGAACTGTGGGATCCTTCTATGATTGAAGAAGGTGCTGCGCAGGACTGGGGCTTGTTCTACTAAGCGCCGCAGCCCAACTGCGAAAAGACAATGCGGAATGCCTCTTGATGAGGCATTCCGCATTTTGATTATAAGTCGGCGCGGTTCGTCAGTTTGCATAGAAAAATCGCTCGACTCTTGCAAAGTTATAACATCTTCGTTATATATTAGAGCTTGTTCACGTTGGCTTAGCTGAAAATAGCCATAAAATTTTTGAGGAGATCGCCCTATGACGATCAAAAATCGTGTCCGTTTGGTACTCGCTTTCGCCCTCGCCTTTGCGATGGTGTTTACAGCAGTTGGTGCGGCGCCCACCCGCGCCCAAGATACCCTAACCGTTGGCTTTGCCCAAGAGCCAGATAATATGAATGGCTTCTACAGCAGCATGGCGTTCGCCCAGTGGGCAAACGACCTTGTGCAGGCAAGCCTCTACGACTTTAGCGACGAGCTGACGCCTGTATTGGTGTTGGCGGCTGAAGTGCCAAGCCGTGAAAATGGTGGCATTAGCGAAGATTTCACCGAATATACCGTGAAGCTGAAGCCCGATCTGAAGTGGAGCGATGGTCAGCCCTTGACGGCAGACGACCTTGTCTTCACCTACCAGATGATTAAAGACCCTGCCAACAACATGCTGCAAGGCAGCAACATCCGCGATGCGCTGGAAGAAGTTGAACTGATTGACGCAACAACCTTCCGCCTCAAGTTCAATGTTGCCAAGCCCTTCCCCGAAGATCAGATCGGCTCGCCCGGCTTGTCCACCATCCTGCCTGCGCACATCTTCCGCCCCATCTATGAGGCAGAAGGCACCATCGAAAACGCCCCTGAGAACCAAGACCCGAAGGTTTTCAGCGGTCCGTATGTGCTGCGCGAATGGAAACGTGGCGAGTCCATGCTCTTTGAGGCGAACCCCAACTATGTGTTTGGCGAGCCAAAGATCAAGCGTGTGCTGATCCGCTTCTTCCCCGACACTGACTCGCAGTATGCAGCGTTGGCAGCCGGCCAGCTCGACTTTGTGCCGAACGTCAGCGAAGGCGACATTCCGCGTGTTGCCGCCAGCAACCCTGATATCAAAATCACGACTGTCTTCGGTGGCTACATCGAAAGCCTGTGGCTGAACCTGCGTGAGGACACTCACCCACGCGCCGGTCACCCGGCGCTGAAGGATGTGCGCGTGCGCCGTGCGCTGCGCCTCGCCATTGACCGCGAGACGATCACAAAGGAACTGCTAGCAGGCGCTACTAGCCCAACCGATAGCATCTACGCTGGCTCACCCTTCGAGAACAAAGACCTCGGCGTAACCGCCTACGATCCCGAAGCAGCCAAGGCGCTGCTGGATGAGGCAGGCTGGGTCGTTGGTGCCGATGGCATCCGCGAGAAGGACGGCGTGAAGCTGGAAATGCGCTACAGCACGACCACTGCCGGCTGGCGTAACAACATTCAGGCAGTTGTGCAGCAGCAGTTGGCACTGGTTGGCGTCAGCGTCATCCTAGAACGCTACCCCGCTTCTGAATTCTTCGGTGCCTTCGCCAATGGCGGCATCAATGCCGTTGGTGAATACGACCTTGCTCAGTATGCCAACAACACTGCCCTGACCAATCCCGCCAATGTGACGGTGGATGAGGCGCTGAACTGCAAGCAAATCCCCAATGATGACAATCCTGGTGGGCAGAACTTCACGGGCTTCTGCAACGAGGAAATGGATGCCGCTTCGCTGGTGACCAAGACCTCGTTGGATGCGGATGAGCGCTTGGCTGCCGCCTACAAGATTCAGGAGATCATGCGCGACAACGCACCCTTGATCAACCTGTTCCCGCGTGGCGATAACTACGCTTACAACACCACTCGCTTCACGACAGAAATTCGGATCGGGTCGGGCGTGGGCAACCAATGGTTCGACATCATGAACTGGGAACTCAAGTAACGCCTAGCTGATAGGCTTTTCAACAGAGACGGGCGGATTACCCGTCTCTGTTGGCTTAGTCCGAGAGGCAGTGGCGTTCTGCCATCTTGTCAACACTGAAATAAACTAGGTTGCTTATGGCTCGATATATCTTGCGGCGTGTGCTGCAATCAATTCCGTTATTGTTCATCATCAGCTTTATCCTGTTCAACTTCACCAATGCTTTAGGGGATCCGTTGGCAGTTTATGCTGAGTCGCGCAATCGCCCTAGCGCCAAAGATCGTGAGATGATCACGCGCCGTCTCGGCTTGGATAAACCTATCCTAGAGCAGTATTTAATCTGGTTAGTGGGCAACGACTGGATGTTGGTGGATGTTCAAGGCGATGGCACACGCATGGAGTACGGCACACGGCGCGGCGTGCTACGCGGCGATTTAGGGCTGTCTTTCGTTACGCGCCAGCCTTCCTGGACGCGCATTCAAGAACGCTTACCGTGGACGCTTGCGCTGATGATCCCAGCTTATTTGATCACCGTCGTGCTGGCAATTGCCATTGGCGTCTTTTCGGCAGTGCGGCAGTATTCCTTTTGGGATAACTTAATCACAGGCTTATCCTTCTTCTTTTACTCCATGCCGATCTTCTTTATTGCGCTGGTCACTATCTATATTTTTGCCGTGCAGTTCAAACGCTGGGGCTTAGAGCCGATTAAGTGGGGCGGCACGGGCGATGGCACGCTCGGCAGCCAGCTTCAGCATATGGTGCTGCCTGTGTTCTGTTTGGTCGCCATTCAGTTGGCGGGCTATGTGCGCTTCATTCGGTCTTCGATGTTGGAAGTGCTAGGGCAGGATTACATCCGCACGGCGCGCTCAAAAGGCTTGTCCGAACCGCGTGTGGTGCGCCTGCACGCCTTCAAGAATGCCTCACTGCCACTGGTGACGCTCATCGGGCTGGATTTGCCCTTCCTGCTGGCAGGCGCCGTGGTTACAGAGCGCATCTTTGCTTGGCCCGGCATGGGACGGCTGTTCATAGAGAGTTTTGAACGCGCCGATGTGCCAGTCATGATGGCGATCTTAATGGTACTGTGTATCGCGGTCGTCGTCTTCCAATTGCTGACTGATATTGTGTATACCCTGCTCGATCCGCGTATTCGTTATTCATGAAGGGGCTGCTAAGTCAATGACCACACAAACCAATGCCGGCAGCCTGCGCAGCGGGCAAGAAGAAAAAGTGCTTTCGTTGAATCCGCAGCAAGCAGCCAAAGGCGTTTCCAACTTTGCGCGCAGTATGCGCCGCCTGCGAAAGCACCGCATGGCGATGGTTGGTGCGCTGCTGCTGTTGTTCATCTTTCTGTATGTCTTGATCGGCTCTTTGTTGATCCCTGAGTCAGTCTCGATCTACAACGATCCGCGCCGTGCGCTGCAAGCGCCTTCAGCCGAGCATCCCTTCGGCACGGATGTGATCGGGCGCGATATTTTGGCGCGCACCATTTACGGCGGGCAGATTTCGCTCTTCATCGGCGTGACGGCAATGCTTGTGCAGATTTTGGTCGGCGCGGCGGTTGGCTTGGCAGCCGGCTATTTAGGCGGGCTGGTTGATGCACTCTTGATGCGCCTAGCAGAGGCGATGCTGAGCATTCCACAGTTGTTCCTCGCGCTGATCGCCTTACGCATTTTCTCCGATCCAACGCAGTTCCCGGACTTTAACTTTATGGGCAGGCGCTTCAGCAGCACAATGGTCGTCATTGTGTTTGTGATCGGCTTCACAAGCTGGATGCGCGTCTCGCGCATTGTGCGCTCAGTGGTGCTGTCTGTTAAAGAGCAGGAATATGTGACGGCAGCACGCTCCATTGGCGCGCATAGCTGGCGGATCGTCTTTCGGCATGTGCTGCCCAACTGCACCGCGCCGATCATCGTCTCGGCAACGCTCGGTGTGGCAGCTGCCATTTTGCTAGAGGCATATCTTGGCTTTTTGGGCTTGGGTGTGCGGGCGCCTACGCCAACGTGGGGCAACATTATGGGCGAGGCAAACAGCTACCTTGATAGTTGGTTCTACTGGTTCTTCCCTGCCATCTTCATCATGCTGACAGTGCTAGGGATCAACTTCTTGGGCGATGGACTGCGCGATGCCTTCGATCCGCGCTCCCTGAAATAACCTTTGTAAAGGGCGGCACGCCGCCGCCCTTATCGTTTCTCGAAAACGGCGCCAGTCTCATCACTGTAGGTCTCGCGCCACTCAGGATCATTCCGCAGAATTGCCGCAAGCGTCGTATCGCGCTCCAGCACCACCAACCCGATTGACCAGCGCGCAAACACTTCACGCCATGCCACACCGCTGTAGGCGCGCAGCCATTCAGTCAACAGCGCGTCATCATACAGATCGGTGCGCCCATCCACAAAGACGGGAAAATCGGGCGCGGCAAAAAGCAGATAACCGCCCCAGTTATAGGTGTTGAACAGCACACCTTGCGGACGCGCCGTATTGAGGTAGGCAACCACACCCAGTGGCAAACGCTCTGCTTGTGCGCGCTGGATGGCACTTGGTGTGAGTTCCGCAAAGATTTTGAGCGCCGCACCACTCACAATCAGCGCCAAAAGCAGCCAATTCAGCGCCAGCGCCGCACCCTTTGGTGGACGCGCCCTCGGCAGCCGCCAGCCGCGCAGTTCGCGGAAGGCATTCACATGCCGAGTCAGGATCGGTGTGGCGACCAACGCAAACAGCGAGATATTGCGCCCTGCATAGAACGCCATGAACGCCGTCCCACAGAATAGGCATAGATCGCTGAAGTCGTGCCGCCGCTTAGAGAAGCCAACCGCTGCGAAGGTGGCAAAAAAGAGCGCTAGAAACGCCCACGTCTCGCGCCGATGGAAGTTCGGCGATGCCCACTCTTGGATGAAGTTTTGCAGCACGCCGATGCCAAAGGTGCGAAAAGCATATGACCAGGTGGCAGTGCCGCTTGGATTAATTGCCAAGACGGCATAGCCAATCACCGTGATCAGGATCAGCTTACCGATCTGCCGCCAGGTGAGCGCCTGAGTCTCCAGCGCACCGAATAGCTTGCCCAATGCCTCGCCCACGATGAAGCCGCCCAATAAGATAAAGGCGATGAAATAGCCAGGATGGGTGTTCACCCAAACAATGAGCAGTGGCACACTCCACCAGAGCTGATCTTTCTGCCCACGCTTGAAGCGGTGCAGCAGGTAGAGCAAGACTGCCGAGAACACAAAGCTGAACATCTGTGGGCGCGCTGACCAAAAGATGGCGGCAGCCGTTGCCCCGATCAGCACGGCAAAAGCGCGTGTGTAGACATCGCCCTCGCACACCTGCCACACCAACCACATGCCAAGCACGGCAAGGGCAGCCGTCAGCAGCGCCAAGCCCGCATCACCCAGCAGCCGATAGCTGAGCGCCATCACAATTTGGGCAAACCAGCCGGTATAGTCCCATGTTTGCCCAAAGCGCGTGTGCGAAAACGCATCGGTCAGCGGCGGCGCGCCGTTTTGCAGTGTTACCTCCCCTGTCCGCAAGTGCCACCATGTATCCGTATCAGTGGGTGGGCGCGTTGCTAGGGCAAAGAGCAGCACAAAGAAAATCAGCGGCACAAGGCGCTGTGTGGTAAGGGCTGCCCATGGGACGGCGGCACGCCGCGCAGGCATTGGTGTGGCGCTCATTGTGGGTCGCCTTCGCGTGGGAGGTTGGGCAGGTTATCCACCGCCTCTTGGATGGCGGCAACTTGTTCTGTGGCGATTTCCGTCTCGATCAGGCGCGCCGCAAAACGTTGCAGTTCGCGCGCTATCATCTCGATTTCGCCTTTGCGCACCAAGACGAACAGCGCTGAGGTGTTCGGCTGCACCGCTTCCGCCACTTGCTGAATGAAATTGTTATCAATGCCACTATCAATTAGGGCTGCCACCAACGCGCCAACGCCTGAGCCTGCCAGCAGCCCAACGGCAGCGCCGCTTGCCAGCAAGCCCCACCCAAGCGGTCCGCCGATGATGCTGCCAACAATCACGCCAACTGCCGCGCCGCTCAGCGCGCCCAAGCCGGGATTAACGTCATGCGTCTGATAGACGCGCATTTTGCCGCGCCCATTTTTGGTGACCACCACCGCATCTTGCAGGTCAATCAGTTGTTCGAACTCCATATCTTGCAGTTCTTCTAACACCTGATGCGCCCGCGCTGAGTCGTTGAAAAAGGCTACAAAAAGTTTTGTCACGCCGATGCTCCTTTGCCGTATAAAACCGCTTAAGACTGAGTCTAGGCGAAAGCCGCCTGTGCGTCACTGTAAGCGCTACCTGAATCTATGGCAGACACCTGTTTCAATACGATTTTATAACACTGTGGGCTTGCCGCAACCTGCCTGATCTGCATATACTGTTAAGCGTAGGCAACCTTCTTAGGCGCATAAAAGGTCGTACCGTGGCAAACGAACGCATTCTGGTCGTGGATGATGGACGCGAAAACCGTGAATTTATCATCAAATATATCTTGCAGCCAAACGAATACCGCGTATTGGAAGCGCGTGACGGCGTGGAGTGTCTTGAGATTGTGCGCCGCGAGCCACCTGATCTCATTCTGCTGGATTTGCAGATGCCGCGCCTAGATGGTGTTGGCGTTTTAGAGGCGCTTCGCCGTGATGGGCTGAACATTCCCGTCATCTTGATGACCTTTCATGGCTCAGAGGATATTGCCATTGAAGTATTCCGCATGGGCGTGCGCGATTACCTGAAAAAGCCCTACACCACTGAGGAAATGCTGAACGCCATTGAGAACAGCCTTGCCGAAGTGCGCCTGCGCCGCGAAAAAGAAGCGCTCACCATGCGCTTGTTGAACGCCAACCGAGAATTGCACACACGCATTAAAGAGCTAAACACGCTCTATAGCGTTGGCAAGAGCGTGGCTGCCCTGATGGATTTGCCACAGCTTTTGGCGCGTGTGGTGGATGCTGCCATCAGCATGACGGGCGCAGAGCAAGCCAGCCTGCTGTTGGTGGAAGGCAGCGCATTGTTGTTGCGTGCCATCCGACGGCGCGGCGAACAGCACGCCCAATCTACTGAAGAAGTGGCACAGGATCGGTTGGCAGACCGCGCTGTAAGCACAGCGCGCCCCGTCATGCTGACACCGCAACAGTTGCAGCAGCTCCGCCAGATGAATCCACACGCACCGAGCGCCTCGCTCTATGTGCCGATGTTGGTTGGCAACAGCGTGATCGGCGTCATCAACATCGAAAACCTGACGCCAGGCACCCGCCAATTTACCGATAATGATGCCGCGCTGCTCTCTGCGCTAGGCGACTATGCCGCCATCGCCATTGAGAACGCCCGTAACTTCTACGCCCTTGAGGAGATCAAAGAGCGCGAGAAGATGCAGATTCGCGGCGCCTTTGAGCGCTACGTTGCGCCAAGTGTGGTCAGCCGTGTGTTGCAAGCGCCGCAAGCAATGCAGTTCGGCGGCACACGCCGCGAGATCAGCGTGATGTTTGCCGATCTGCGTGGCTTCACAGCCTACGCCGAACAGCATCCGCCCGAACAGTCCTTGAAGCTGCTAAACACCTATTTTGCGCTTGCCGCCGATACTATTTTTGCCCGCGAAGGGACGATTGATAAGTTTGCCGGCGATGCGGTAATGGCATTTTTCAACGCGCCGCTGGAACAGCCCGATCACCTCTACCGCGCCTTAGAGTCAGCCCTTGCCTTGCAAGCAGCGGTTGCACAAGTCAACGCCCAGCAAGGCGTCGAATCGCTCGCCTTTGGCATTGGCATCGCGCTGGGCGAGGCAGTGGTCGGCAACATTGGTACGGCGCGTGCCATGAGCTATGCCGCCGTTGGCGATCCCGTCAACGTGGCGCGCCGCCTGCAAGAAAGCGCACGACCTGGTCAGATTTTGGTGGAGGAGGCTGTCATTGCCCAATTGGGTAACCGTGTGGTGGCGCGCAAACTGGGCGAGGTGCAGCTACGCAGTCGGCGTGGCGCTGTGGTGGTCTATGAGGTGCAAGAAGTGCTATGAATGCGCCGCTGTTGACCTGCGGGCTGGATGAGGCAGGGCGCGGCGCCTTAGCCGGTGTGCTGGTGGCTGCTATGGTCGCCTTTCCGCCTAACTTCCGCCTGACCGAAAAGTTTCCCGATCTGCCCTTTCGGGACTCTAAGAAGCTGACGCCGAAACAGCGCGCTGAGGCGGTGCGCTACATCTATGAGTGGGCAGCCTTCGTAGAGATCGAGATCATCAGTGTGACGGATATTGATGCGAACGGTATCGGTTGGGCAAATCGCAGCATCTTTGAGGCGCTGATTTGGCGCCCCTTTGAGGCAGCGCACTATGTGGTAGATGGGAACCTGAGGTTGACCAACTTAGGCAGAAAGGCGCCGCGTGTGCGCTGTGTGGTGCGCGCTGATGAACAGTTTGAGTCCGTCGCTGCCGCCTCGATTGTGGCGAAGGTCAAGCGCGATCAGATCATGGCGGAGCTGCATGAGCAGCACCCACACTACGGCTGGGATCACAACCGCGGCTATGGCACCACCGCGCACCTTGCTGCCTTGCGCGAACATGGCTTAAGCCCACACCACCGCTGTAAATTCGTGGCGACGGCGCTCAGCAAGCCACCGCGCTTGCCCGGCTTTGAGGCGGATTAGGTGATAACTCAGGTCACATCAAAGACACTCCGCACCAACTCCAAGCGCCCGATAATGCCTGATAATTCGCCGATCAGCTCCGTAGCGCGCACCGCCTCCCCAACCTCCATAAAGCCAACCGATTTGCGGAAATTCTCTGGCAGGGTAGCGATCTCGCTGCGAATGCGCTCTAACGAATCGGCACGCGCCACCACAATCAGCCGTTGCACCGTCGGATTATTCTGAGCGCGCTGCAAATTCAGGATCAGCGAATCAACCGAGCCGCGCCGCTGCACCTCAAAGACGTAGGTCACCACGCCTAAATTGGCAATGCGCGCCTGCCAGATCGCATCCACTCTTGCGCCACGCGCCACGATCTGCTCTTTTTCCGCCACAAAGCCCAGCCACTGCCCAATATTCACCAATTGGTCAACCACGATGTCATGATCAAAATCATCGGTGTCGTCCTCAGCGTTGGGCGGCTGCGTTGGGCGCACCTGCTCACGCCCAAGCTCCCAGACCATATAGAGGAAGCTGTTCAGGTCAAGGTAATCCAGCCCTTCAATGCCAAACGACTCTAAGGCAGTTCGCAACGACGCCAACAGTGCGTTGAAACGGCGGTACTCATGCCCACTGATTTGTGCTTTCCGCAAAGTGGGCAGCACATCGCGCAGCCCTAGGATTTCGAGCGCGCCGCGTGCCGCGTCGTTCCACACACCGCACGTCTGCGGATGGGCGAACGCCAACAACTCGGTGATGGAAGCTGAGCCCAAGCCCTTGATGGCACCCCGAAAGGTATCATAACGCCTGCCCACTTCTTCGACGCCCCACAGCAAATCACGCAGGTGTTTGGCAATCGCCGGCAGGCTGTTGGCTGCAATCAGCTTATCGACGAGGTAGCTTTTGTTGCCCCACTGGCGGTTTGCCCACAGCGAGCTAACGATCTGCCCTAGCTCTAGTTCGGTCATGCCGTCGAGCGCTTCAGGCGTCAGCAGGTTCTCGTAAAGCGTGTTGCGTGCGCGGCGCGCCAACACGCTCTCTGCCTGTTCATAGTCATCCAGAAAGCGCCGAAAGGCAGGCACAAAACGCTCAATATGCACTAAATGGTCAGGTGTCAGTTGCAGGGTTGCCATCTATTATCCTTATCTGTGCTTGCCAAGCCCGCCTTTGCGCCAAGCATACCACCACACCGTGCCGCTGAATAGCACTGTGAGCGCCACCTGTGCGCCAAGGCGCCCCTGATCATAATCACTTTGGGCAAGCAGTGCTAATGCCAAGCGCGAGAGGGCATAGGCGCTCAGCAGCGGCGCAAAAAAACGCCATGCGTGCTGCCACCGCACGCAAATACCAAAGCACAGCAGCGCAAATACAACGCTCCACAGCAGCGGCACGCCAAGCAGCACCACAAGCGGCACGCCTAACGGCAAATCGCGCAGCGTGGGCAGTGCTGCCATAACGCCTAACGCGCCAAGCCCATTGAAGGCGCTCAGCAGTCCCACGCCTATGATCACCCACAGCGGCGCACGCACGGCTAACGCTGATCGCCGTTAAAGTAGCCACTCAGCCAGAAGAACATCTCTAGGGCGTTGCGCGGCGGTGTGCGCCCTGTGATCAGTTGGCGGCGGCGGCTGGCATCTTGCAGGGCGCGCTCGTTCGCCTTCTCGCCCAGCTTTAGGATGGCGGTGGCGGCGTGTTGCAGGCTTGGCGCAAGAGTCGGTTGCAATTCGCGCTGGCGGGCGGCTGGCACAGCCTGCCACAGGCTGTCTACTTCGCTGCACAGCGCGTTCAAGTCCGATTCGGCGGCGCTTTCTTCGGGCAGTGCTGCCAGCAAGCCGTTCAAGAGCGGCACCACCAATGCCGATTCGCGCAGCAGCATATTCAGGGAGCGCGTGCCAAACAGATAGTTGCTTGCCTCACGCTGCAAGCGCAGCACATAGGTGCGCCCTTCGCCCAAGCGCGCACCAAGCCATTGCAGCATCTCGATGCCGCTCTGTGGCACAGCCTCTGAGCGGGCGAGGGCAGCTTGCCGTGTTTCTAGCTCTTGGCGGCTGCGCCGTGCAAAGCGCTTCTGATGGCGCTGATAGAGCTTAAGCAGCGACTCGCTGATGAGGATAGCGTTCTCGGCAAGCCGCCGCCGTTCTGCCTCAGAAAGTCCGCCGCTCATCACCTCGATGTTGCGGCGCAGTTTGGGAATATTCGGCGCTTCGCGCTCGTTTTCATAGTAGGCGGCAATATCGGTGAGCAACAGCGCCGCGATTTGCGATTGTTCGGCGAACACGCCAAAATCCGCGCCACTGGTCACCAAACGGACGCGGTAGGTTGCCTCTAGCGCCTTATAGATTGCCTCACCATGCCGACTGCCAACCAACTGCGGCACTTTGGCAGCCTGATCAGGCGTGGTGCGCCGAATATAGTCGCGCACGATCTCTAAGCCTGCTTCACGCACCTCAGGCGACCAGTTCAAGAGCGCGTAGGCACGGCTAATCAGCTCAGCCATGCGGCTGTCTTGGTCGCCAAAGGTTAGGGCATAGCTGGCAAGCGCGTTTGTCATCCGCAGCGACTCGATGGCATCCTTGCGTTCGGCAGCCGCTTGCAATAAGCGTATGGCTGGCTCAACGCCGATGACGGCGATCAGGCGCGGATCGTTATAGAAAAGCGCCGAGAGGCGATCCGTCACCGGCTGCATGGCAGCCTCCCAATTGCGCCCTTCCAGCGCGCCTAAATCAGCGCGGGCGCGCAGCACAGGCTTGAGCGTGCTGTGTTGGAGCGCGGCCAGGGCTGTTAGCAATTCAGGCGTGCCGATAGGTGCATCGCGGAAGGTGATATGCACTACTTCGGCAATTTGTTCTTGGCGTGCGCCCTGATAAATCATGTCGTTGCAGAGCGTGATCTGCTCGACTGCCTCGTAGTAGCGCCCACGCGCCAAATTGAGTGTGATGAGACTGCTTTGCGCCTCAACACTCATGCCGCGCAGCGCGTTCAGGCTGCCCAGATCATCCACCACATTTTGAATGACCTGATCAAAGCGCCCAGCAAAGGGCGAGGTTGCCAACTTCACCAAAGCAAAGAGCGCGTCGGTATCAATTAGGTCGCTGCGCTGGACGCTCAATGCCCAGTCGGTCAGCCTGCCGATCAAAACAGGTTGATGTGCCTCGCCAAGCGCTTCCGCAGCGCGTGCCAGCACCATCTGCGGCGCGGGCTTGGGCGCATCGGCGCGCAGGTGTGGAAAAATGGCGCGCAGATTAGGCGGCAATTGCGCCACAAAGGCTGTCTCTGCCACAAGGCGCTGCATATTGCCCAACGAAAGGTAGTAGGCTGCCAATAGGAACACAGCGCGGGCAGTTTCGGCGTTTTCGTTGGCGCGGCGGCGCGCTAGGGTGATGAGCTGCGCGGCAACCTGCTCCATTGGGACGCCGCTGGTGGCAGCCGTGAACTGTTCGAGGAAGGCGGCAAACTCACGCGGCGGCGCGCTAAGCAGCAGGTTCGCACGTGCGTTGGCTGCCATCGCCAACAGGGGACGCCAACGGCTCAGATCAGCGCCGTGTGGTGCTTGTGCCAGCCAGCGCGAGACCAAATGATAGACATCCATAGCGCGCTCGCCGCTGGCAGCCGACCACAACTGCTCATAGACGGTATCGGCAATTTCTTTGCTCTGGGCGGCAAGGGCAGGGATCATCTCGGTGTGGCTGTAATCGCCCAGCGCCAGCGAAAACGAGAGCAAATGCCCACAATAGGCAACGCGCAGCTCATCAGAGAGGGTAGGGTCTTCGCGCAGCACGGCAGCCACCATCGCCCGATCCGCCGGCTGGCGCTGCAACACCAATTCATCCAGCGCGGCGCGCTTGGATGCCCACGCTAAGGCGCTTGCCATAGTCTCGCGGCGCATGGCACGCCAGGTAGCAGTGCGTGCCAATTTCTCGGTCTGCTCAATGACCAGCGAGGTATCCAGCTGGAGCTGGGCGCGCATGAATTTGGTGTAGGCATCTTCGGCGGGCTGCCCACTCAGCGTTTGGGTGCGCCAATCAAAGATGACGTGCTGATCGGGCAGTTCGCTCAGGGTGGGCGTAAACTTGATCTGCGCGTGGGTTTGGGAAGGATCGGGGCTGTGGGTGGCAAAAGTGACGGCAGCACGCACTGGCGCGGGCAGCATACACAGCAGCCCTTGCACAAAAGTGAGCCTGTCGCGCAGAGAGGCGGGCGCATTGGTGATGATCACGCCCAGCCCTTGCACCATGCCCGCCAACAAGCCGCTGACTGTGCGAATGTTGTTGCGGCAGTAGCCGAGCAGCGCTAAGAGATCGTCGGTCTGCTGGGCAGCGGTGGGCGGTTGTGGGTTGGCGACCACAAAGGGCGTCAGCGCTTCATTGGGCGGCGGAAATGGCTCACGGGCAAAGCCTTCTAGCACGCGCAGATTGCCGCCAAGCGCACGCAGCACTGCGAACGGCACAATCAGGTATTGAATGGCGGTGCTGCCATCATTGGTCGGTAGCGCTTTTGCCGCTACGTAGTCCACGGTATCGCTGCGGAACAGACCAAGTGCGACGGGCGGCGGTGCTAAGGGTGTGGCGGCACGCTGCGGCGTGAGTGTAGCGATTCGGCGTGCCTCAATGACATGCTCTGGGCGAATGCCTGCCGTGCGTGAGATAAGATGACCGGAGGCAGGCGCTGCAGCTTGAGCAGGAATCATCAGGCTGAAGCGCTCTAACTGAAAGGTTTGGGTATGATCGCTCACAGGGCTAGAGCCTTTCCCAAGATGCTTTACACTTTTCACAACCATACCGATCCTAACACCGACTGTCCTACTAGACAAGCAATGCGCGGTGTGGTGAAAGGTATGGCGCGCCAAACTTGCGTGAATCATGCCTTAGGGCAGCCTTTACCCCACACAATTGACCACGCCCTGATGAATGCAATGTTTCAGAAAGGCAGCCCATCCGCCGCTGAATTGCCTGTGGCAGGTGGCTGCTTTGGGAAGGAACAGCAGAGCGGCAAGCCTTCAATTCACCTGCCGCTATGCGAGGTTAGGGCAGGGCGGCGCGCAGCACACCTAAAAAATTGCCGCTGAGGATCGCCGCAATATCTGCCTCGCTATAGCCGCGGGCTGCCAACAACGGCGCGATGCCAAGCAAATCTGCCACTGTATCCAAGCCTTCAGGCGTGCTATTTGCGCCGAAGCCGCCGTCAAAATCTGTGCCGATGCCCACGTGCCGCGCCGATCCTGCAAGCTGGCAAATGTGATCAATTACATCTGCCACGCGGCTTAAAGGTGCCTCAGCTTTGCGCGTTGGGCGCTGCTCAGGCTGCCATAGGAAGTTGTTATACGGCACCACACCGATCACGCCGCCGCGCTCCACCAAACGGCGGATCATGTCGTCGCTGAGGTGGCGATCCGAGTCGCGGAAGCGGCGCGGATTGCTGTGACTGGCGATGATCTGCCCATCGTAGCTATCCACCGCCTCAAAAAATGCCTGTTCCGCCATGTGGCTAACATCCAGCACGGCACGGAAACTTGCCATCACATCTAACAGTTCGCGCCCTGCTTTCGTCAAGCCACCGGGCGCAGCTGTGCCGCCGCTGTAGCGCGTCTGGCTCCACGCCAAGCCGACGATCCGCACGCCACGCGTATACCATTCCTCAAACGCCTGCGGCTCGCGGATCGGATCGGCGCCTTCCATCAGCACGACCAAACCGACTGTGTGCTGCTCAAACGGCACGTCGGGCTGCCAGGTGGCAAGCACGGCATCCAATTCGCGCCGATCGCGGATCAGGGCAATGTGTGGATGCTCATCAGCCAGTTGGTGATAGTAATCTAACTGGCTCATGCCGATCTGGTGGGCTTCCGCAGGCGTGCTGTACATATGGCGCGAAGGCAGGCTGTAGGCGCTGCCTTGCGGATTGGCAAAGAGCGTGGCGAAGATGATCGCCACACGCCCTAACAATGCCTCTGGCAAGCCAACCATGCACAGCCCTTCTTTGTCAGGGATAGGCGTTCCCGCTTCCGCCTTGCGCTTGGCATAGGCGCTCAGGCGGAAGTCTCGATCAAGATCGCGCATGTTCCAAGCGAGGTCTTGGTGCGCGTCCAGCACAATGTGCGTCATGCAACCGCCTTTTAGTTGGCAACCGTCGCTTCAATCAAACCACGCAGTTCGCTCAAGCCGGGCGCAGCACCGCCACCTGCCAGCTCAGGGTAGATTTTGCTGCCGTTCAAAAAGACGGTGGGTGTGGCGTTCACGCCGCGCTCGGTAGCAAGCGCTGCTGCACTGCGGATAATCTCAGTCGTTTTGGTATCGCCAAAGCAGGCAGAGAATTTCTCTCTATCCAAGCCCAGCTTTTCCGCGCCCGAAAGCCCGTAGCGCGCGTCGTTGGCGGCGCTGCCATACAAGCCCGCCCAATCAAAGAGGGCATCGTGCATCTCCCAGAACTTACCCTGTTCACCAGCGCAGATGGCGCTGCGTGCCATGCCTTCAGAGGGGAAGCTGCCATACTGCGTCAGCGGCACATAGACGAACTTCACATCACCGTTGGTAATTTTATCCTTGATGTTATCAAAGTAACTGCGCTTATATTGCTGGCAAGCGGGGCAGCTAAAGCTGGAGAACATTTCCATCGTCACCTTTGCCTCTGGGTTGCCGATGAAATAGTAGCCTTCAGGGGTGGTGCCGTAGAAGCCTTGTGACGTGATCTCGGTGTATTTATTGGGAATACTGTCTGCCACTTGCGCTTCGACAGGGCGGGAAGAAATTACAATAAACAAGCCAACCACTAAGAGGATGGCAGCACCAATGACTGAGAGCAGCACGACCTGCTGCTGCTGCTTGCGGCGCAGTGCTTCGGCACGGCGTTCCTTCACCGATTTCTTGGTGGAGGCAGCGGCGGTTTTCGGGGCTTTTGCATTTGCCATAGCTGTGTATACCTTCGTACTTCATCGTGTATGTTAAATCATAGAGGTGAGAGTATAGCAGGCGGCAAAGGCTTTGCCACGCTTTTCAGAACTTTATAGCAAACATTCATCAAGTGCGCTGTGGTGCTGCCGTTTTGTTGGGCGCTGCCTGAGCAGCGGGTGGCTCAGCACGCGGCAGGGTAAAGCACAGCCGTGCGCCGGTCGGCGGCAAGCCTGCCTCTGCCCAAATTTTGCCGCCATGCGCTTCCACAATGTGTTTAGAGATTGCCAAGCCTAAGCCCGTGCCGCCGCGATTAGCAGTGCCTGCGCCGCCGGTACGGGCGGTATCCACCTGATAAAAACGCTCAAAGATGCGGGCGCGTTCGTGCGGCGGAATGCCCGTACCGGTATCCGTCACGCTGATTTGTAAGTAGTCGTCAACAGGCTGCACTTCGCAGGTGATCTGCCCTTGGGGCGGTGTGAATTTGACGGCGTTATGCAGCAAGTTGGTCAGCACACGCCGAACTTGATCAGAATCCGCCAGCAACCATAGATTGGCAGGCACTGAACGCACCACACGCAGCCGCTTTTGGTCAAACTGCGTCTCCATGATTTTAAGCGCGCCATCAATCACTTCAGCCGCAGACACAGGCACAAGGCGCATGATGGCACGCCCGGATTCAATCATGGACAGATCGATCAGCTCTTGAGTCATGTGGTGCAGGCTATCCGCCTCGCCTGCCAACTTACCCAGCAGTTTGCGGTCGCGCTCTGGGTTGCGCCCCAGATTCATTTGCAGCGATTCGATGAGCAGTTTGATGCTGCTGAGCGGTGTACGCAGATCGTGCGAGAAGT
The DNA here is from genome assembly GCA_034432555.1 of Anaerolineae bacterium. Taxonomy (GTDB): domain Bacteria; phylum Chloroflexota; class Anaerolineae; order Aggregatilineales; family UBA2796; genus CP2-2F. The sequence goes on along the minus strand of DAOUBW010000048.1, from coordinate 88,173 downwards.
TCGCCACCATATCGCGGCGCGCACGGGCAAGGCGCAGCAGCTCGGAAATATCCTGCAAGGCGATCACCACAAGGCGTTGGCTGCCTTCGCCAAAGCAGGCACCACGCATCCGAAACGTGCTATCTTCAATCATGATCTGCATTTCGGGCTGCTCTATACCGTTGGCAAGGTCGTTCACCAACGAGTCGATCTCGTGGTGGCGCGTTACTTGCATCACGGTGCGCCCTTGTGCGGCAAAGGCATTCAGCTTAAAGCAGGCTGCCGCTGCCGCGTTGATGGTGATCACGGTGTGCTGCGCGGTGCTAACGTTGACCACAAGCAGCGGATCAAACAGCACATCTGCCAGCGCGGTTGCCTGCCCTTGCAGCACATTCAGGTGTGCGCGGCTGATGTCTAGATCGCGGCGCGTGCCGTCCAGCCGCCCTTGCAGATGGTCAGCGCGCTGCACGGCTGCGCCAAGCCGCCACCACAACACAGCACACATGCCTAGCAGCCCTAGCAGGGCAAAGAAGCCAAAATCACTCACGCTTGCCTAGCCCTCAAAGCGGTAGCCGACGCCGCGCACGGTCACAATACGCTGTGGATTGCTGGCGTCCTCCTCGATCTTTTCGCGCAGCCAGCGCACATGCACATCTACGGTGCGTTTATCACCAAAATATTCGTAGCCCCATACCTTGGTGAGGATCAGATCGCGGGAAAGCACCACACCCTGATTTTGCATCAGCTCAGAGAGCAGATCAAATTCCTTGTGGCTCAGGTGCAGCATCTGATTGCCACGAAAAACACGCCTGCCGGCAAGGTCTATGCGAAGATCGCCGGAGAGCAGTTCGTCTTGCAAGGTGGGGCGTCCGGGCATACGGCGCATCACAGCGCGTACACGCGCCAAAAATTCGCCCAAACCGAATGGTTTCACCACATAGTCATCAGCGCCGCTTTCCAAGCCAACGATCTTATCGACCTCTGTGCCGCGTGCGGTTAACATGATAATCGGAATGTGGAGGGTGGTTGGGTCTTTGCGGATGATGCGGCAAATACTTAACCCATCAAGGGTGGGCAGCATGATATCAAGTACGATGAGATCGGGCAGCTTGCTACGGATCAGGGCGAGGGCATTTTCGCCGTCGCGGGTGCTGAAGACTTCGTAGCCTTCTTCTTGCAAGTTATCCACCAGCGTATCTGCTAGTGTTGTATCATCTTCCACGATTAGGATTTTTGCCATGCGTGAACCTCACTGCACGATGAACGATGCTAAAAGGTGAAGGTGCGCGTCGCCTTTCACGATAAGTATAGCCAAACATGGGCTAAACGTTAAATTTAGCCCATGCACTATTAGCGAAAAATCACTTGCGAGCCAGCATCGAGCATGGCGCTTGGCGAATTGCGCTCATCACACAGCCGCCGCAAGCCGTTTGGTTTCACGATGTAGTAATTACAGCCTGCCTCAAACGCCTCTTGAATGGTCTCCTCATCATCAATGACGGTACACATCGCCACCACAAGGTTTGGGTCAAAAATGCGGAGGGCGCGCACCAGTTCGGTGCCGCTGGCATCGGGCAAGCGCTCATCGACAATGACGAGGTTTGGGCGCACGCGCTGAACAAGCTCCATACCGCCTTCAGCCGTGCCGCTGACGTGCGTCTCGGAGAAGCCAAGCGCGTTAAACTGGCGGCAGATAATATCGGCTGAGGTTGGGTTGTCTTCGATCACAACGGCAATCATAAAGGCATTAGTCTCCATTGTTTAGATAGCGTTCGAGTATACCAACAAGAGCACGCACCTGAAACGGCTTCGCCAAGTAATCATTGCAGCCTGCGGCAAGGCAGCGCTCACGATCGCCAACCATGGCACTGGCGGTCAGCGCAATAATTGGCAAACTTGCCATCGGTTCGGATAAGTTACGGATCAGGTTTGTAGCAACTAACCCATCTATATCCGGCAGGCTCACATCCATTAAAATGAGGCGTGGGCAGCTTTCCAACACCCTGGTAATCGCGTCAGAGGCATTGGTGACTACCTGCAAAGGCAGCCCGAAATGCTCACAGACGCGCTGAACGACCAGCACGTTTGACTCGTTATCTTCAACGTAAAGAACGTGTGATCCGCTCATGCTTGCGTTATTGGGTTCGGATAGCAGGCAAACTCACATAAAAGGCGGCGCCCTTGTCCAGCGCGCTCTCTAGCCTGATTTTACCCTGGTGCAGCTCGACCAAGCGCTTGCTGATCGCCAAGCCCAAACCGGAGCCGCCTTTGCGGCGGTGCAAACTACCCTCGACTTGGCGGAACCGCTCGAAAATCAGGCAGTGGTGAGCAGGATCAATGCCGATGCCTTCGTCACGCACACAAAAAGTAACGCTATCGCCCTCAGCATAGGCGCTTAAGGTTACCGTGCCACGATCAGTGAATTTGATAGCGTTGGAGAGTAGGTTCAGCGCCACTTGGCGTATGCGGTTGGCATCGGCGCGCACAAGCGGCAGCTGCGCCGAAAGGTCGGCAATCAGGGATATCCCTTTGGTATTTGCCATCACTTGGGCAGTCTCCAGCGCCTCGCGCAGCGGCGTGCATATATTAATGGCGGTCAAGCGCAAAGCCAGCGTCCCTGCTCCAATTTTGGCAATATCCAACACATCGTTGACGATGGCGAGCAGTTGCTGCCCAGCATTGTAAATGGTTTGCACGTCAGTGTGCATTCGTGGCGTCAAGTCGCCATCCATACCTTGCAGAATAACATCGGAAAGCCCGATGATGGCATTCAAGGGCGTGCGGAGTTCGTGGCTCATATTGGAGAGAAATTCGTCCTTCAGGCGATCCAGTTGCCGCAGTTGCGCCAACGTTTCAAGCTGCTTAAGCCACAGCCGCCGCCGCCCAACTACTGAGGCAAGCGGCGGCAGAATTGCCTCCAAAACGGCACGCTCATCTTCGTGAAACGTTCGCGGATGCTGCCAATTCATATTTAGTATGCCAACCCATTCGCCGCCGCTGTAAAGCAACATGGAAGCCGTTGCGCTAATGCCATCGTTAACCAAAGCAGCGCGTTCTTGCTCATCAAGGCGTGCATCCGTTTGAGCATCTTCCACAAAGACAAGCTGCTCAGCGCTCTCAAAGAGTTGCGCGGAAAACTTGCCATTCAAAGCAGCAGGCGTGGCAAGCGGGAAATTTGTGAGGACGCCGTCTTTGTTATAGACTGCTGCAAGCCGTATGATCTTTAGTGCATCGCCGCTTTCGACATAGCTGAGCGAGACGCTCACTGCGCCAAGCTGTGCGGCATATTCGGCAAAGGCACGCACAATATCTGCCTCATCGGTTGCCAGCAGCAGGGCAGTGTTGATTTGGGCGATGCGTTCGGTGCGCGCCTGTGTGCGCAGCGCTTCTTCACGTAGGCGAATGCGATCCATCGCCACTGCCACCAAGTCGGCAATGCCGTTGGCAAGGCGCTGCTCTGCTGTTGAATAGTCACGCGGCTTATCCGAAAAGAAGTTCAGCGCGCCAAGCACAGTCTCGCCATAGGTGAGCGGCACAGAAAGGAAGGCGCCATAGCCGCGTGTGCGCAAGGTCTGGCTGACAGTAGGGCTAACCTGCGACAGATCGCTGATATCCGTAACGATGACGGGCTTTTTATGCATGGATAGGGGCAGCAGCGCCTGGTCAGGGATGCGCGTGCCTAACCGCTCTTTGTTGGCGCCCCAGACTGCCACAATTTCGGCATAGGTGGCATTTTGCAGGGCGTAGTTTTCAAAATGGGTAATGGAGAGGCTGTATGGGTGCGTTGGGGCGTAGCGCGCCACTGCCTCGATCAACTCCGCGTAAGTCTGGGCGGCGTTCACAGCGCCACCAATGCGGTAGAGCAGCTCAATTTCGCGGTGGGCTGCTTCCCGTTCGATGTAAGAACAGTAGCCCGCCACCACAGAGGCGATATTGGTCTGCACCGTCTTGAAGAAAATGCGCGTTGCATCATTAAAATATTGCGCTTGCTGCCAATCCAACGAGAGGAAGCCGAGCCAACGCTCATTGATAAAGAGCGGCAGCGCGATGATGGCAGTGTAATCGGCAGCACGTGCGTAGGCAAGCATCTGCTCATCAATGGCAGGGTGTGTGAAAATGTTTTCGATGAAGTAGGGCTGGCGTTGCTCAACCGTGCGCGCCACAAAGGGATAATCGGCAAGCCGAAAGGTGTGCGCAGGCAAGCTGGTCAGCGGTTCAAGGCTGCCATCTTGTAGCAAAGAAGCCACAAGGCACGCCTCGGTTGGGCGGTTGTCTGAATCGGTGTAGAGGAAGTGCAATCTGGCGCGCTGTGCCTGAAAATAGGCTAAGACGGGGCGCAACGCACCCAAGATTTCTTCGGCGGTTTGGGCGCGCAACAGATCAGAGTCAATCTGTATGAGCAGGTCTGCTAATGAGCGGCGGCTGTCCGTGCGCCAGACGGAAGGTAAATCAGGCACTTGCATCATGCAAACCTCTGCAACCACCGATAAACCGATCTTAAAGCTGACTTTACCATAGATGGCAGTTCTCCGTCAAGACTCTGACCGCGTTGTGAGAGGAGGGCGATAGGCTGCCTTGCGCAAGACTCTCTCTTGACGGGCTGCCGCCTCTCGGCTACAATGACCGATTAGATTTTGACATATCTAAGCTAAGAGGAGTCAACGCTCGTGGCGGAAACCTATACATTAGAAGCAGAGCCGCGCACGATCATCGGCAAGCAGGTGAAACAACTGCGCCGCGCTGATCTGGTGCCGGCAGTTATTTACGGCTTGGGCGAGGTGATTCACGTCACCTGCAAGCGGCGCGCCCTTGAAATTGTGCTGCAAAAAGCCAGCGGCACGCACCTTGTCAATATCAGTGTGGACGGCACCACGCACGATACACTGGTGCGCGCTGTTCAGCGCGATGTGATCCGCCGCGATATTTTGCACGTGGATTTCCTCAAGGTTGATCTGAGCAAGAAACTACGTGCTGAGGTCTCGATCCTGTTGGTGAACGTACCGAAACTTAGCGCTGACCTGATGCTGGCACATCCTGTCGTCTCGGTTGAAGTCGAGTGCTTGCCCACCAACATTCCCGATCACGTTGAGGTGGATGCTTCACAGCTAAAGGCGCTTGGCGCAAAGCTGACCATTGCAGATTTGCCTGCTATTAGTGGCGTGGAATATCTGGCGGATGCCCATGAAGTGATTGCCCGCGTAGAGTCGCTGACGGGCGCTTCGGCAGAGGAAACCACCGATGACAGCACCATCATGCCCGAACCAGAAGTCGTAGAGCGTGGCAAGAAGCAAGAAGAAGAATTCTAGGCTTCACCACGCACAGCAAGGCGGGAAATTTCCCGCCTTGTGCTTTATTCGGCTTGCGGATCAGCCGCCAAACGCTGAAGGCGCTCCCATAACCCCACATGCAGATCAAGGCTGCCGCGTGCCAAAGCCGCGGCGCGTTGTGATCGGCTGCGGTCGCCGTGCAGGCGCGGTGTTTCGCCCTCGCTGGGTGGCAGTTCAAGCAGCATTGCGGCAAGGTCAGCCATCTCTTGGGCAACCTGCCCCGAGTCAGCGCGAAATAAGGCGCCGTTGAAGGCAAGAAAGACGAAGCCGAGATCATACTCTGTCTGTGCCTTGTATGCAGGCTGCGCGCCGATCAAGGCACTGCATAACGCCTCGATTGCCAAGTTGAGCAAGAAGCCTTTGGCGCCGCCAAAAATCCGCACCGCGTGCGCTTGTTGAGTCAGGGTCGTATAGCTGCCATCCGCGGCGATAAAACGGTTGGGCGGTAAAGCGCGCCCTTCAAGCTGCGCCAGAATCACCTCGCTCCACACGCCCTCTGTGGTGGCAAAATCGCCCACAATGGGCGCGGCGTTGGCACGTGGCAAGGCAACGCACAGCGGATTAACACCCAAAGCACGCGCATTGCTATGCGGCGGCGCCGCAAAAGTGCCGCCCACATTCATGATGATGCCGATCATGCCCGCCATAGCGATGCGCTCGCCAAAAGGCGCAATCCGCCCGTAGCGTGCCGCGTTCCGCAGCGCCACCATGCCCAGCCCATGCGCGGCAGCGCGCTCAATGGCAAGGCTCGTGCAGAAATGCGCTGCCAAAATGCCCAGCTCACGCTGACCATCTACCAAGGCGGCATAGCCGCGATCCTGCCTGATCTGTGGTGTGCCTTGCCGCGCACGAATCGCAGCAGGCAATGCCAGCATTTTTAGCACGCCGTGCGAGCGCACGCCGCACAGTTCAGCATCCACATATTCCTCGACAATCGGCGCTGTTTCTTCAGCCGTCAAGCCGCGCTGCCTGCAAATGGCAGTTAACACAGTGCGTATCTTATCAATCGGCAAGGTGATTAGTGTCATAAGCAGTTGTTTTATTCTCCCTCAGGGAGTCTACCAAAGCCTCGCCCAATCTGCCGCCTTTCGGTCACTTTGCGGTAAAATTGCCACACTTTCAGCCACTTTAGAGGGACTTTGACCACATGCTGCGTTTTTTAACCGCCGGTGAATCACACGGACCGATCTTAACGGCTATCCTCGATGGAATGCCCGCTGACCTGCCGCTGACCGCCGCCGATGTTGACGCTGAACTTGCCCGCCGCCAACAAGGCTATGGGCGCGGCGGACGCATGGCGATTGAACAAGACCATGTGCATTTCGGCGGCGGCGTGGTGGCAGGCAAAACGACGGGCGCGCCGATTGCGCTGCTGGTGGAAAACCGCGATTACCGCAACTGGGCGCACAAAGCGATTGCGCCGATGACGGTGCCGCGCCCTGGCCACGCTGACCTGACCGGCGCCGTGAAGTATGGCTACCGTGAACTGCGCCTAAGCCTTGAACGTGCCAGCGCACGCGAAACAACCATGCGCGTTGCCGTCGGTGCAGTCTGTAAGCGGCTGTTGGCAGCTTTTGGCATTCAGGTGCAAGGTTACGTAACCAGCATTGGCGATGTAAACGCCGCTTTGCCTGACTTGCCCGATGCGGCAAGCTATCAGGCGCGCTTTGCCGCCGCCGAAGCCAGCGATGTACGCTGCCCTGATCCTGTTGCCACCGAGCAGATGCACGCTGCCATTCGCGCCACCATTCAGGCGAAAGATACGCTTGGCGGCGTAATTGAAGCTGTAGCGCTGGGTGTGCCGCCCGGGCTCGGCTCGCATGTGCAGTGGGATCGCAAGCTAGACGGGCAGCTTTTGGCAGCGGTTGGCAGCGTTCACTCGGTGAAGGGTGTCGAGATCGGGCGCGCTTTTGAGCTGGCACAGCTGCGCGGCACCGCTGTTCAGGATCAGATTGTGCGCGATGCGGATGGCAACCTAATTCGGCAGAGCAACCGTGCTGGCGGCTTGGAAGGCGGCATTAGCACGGGTGAACCGATCATCCTGCGCGCTGCCCTCAAACCCATTGCAACCACACTCACGCCGTTGGCATCGGTGGATTTGGCGAGTGGCGAGCCGCGCCAAATTGACTATGAGCGCAGCGATTTCTGCCAAGTGCCGCGTGGCGTGCCGATCATCGAGGCGATGGTTGCCTTCGTGCTGGCTGATGCGCTGCTTGAAAAGATCGGCGGCGATTCGCTGGGTGAAATGCGCCCACGCTTCGAGTCCTTGCGGCGCAATCACCTTGCCGACTTGCCGATGGACAACCAAACCTGGCAGTTCGGCTATGAATATGGGTTAAAAGAGTAGGCGTTCAGCGGCATGAGGAACCCCTATCCCTATCCCTTTCCCCGCCCGCAAGGAAAGGGAATCAGGGGACGAGGCGTTAGGGCAATGCACCTTAGGGTGGCAGTCCGTACCCGTGATTGTCACCACACCCTGAACGGGCTAAGTGTTGTCTCGTGCGGCACTCAGGGATAAGATCAGCCGCAGGATGCTTGGCTTAGGCGAAAAGAATATGAAAGGCTGCACAGCATGGCGGACAAGGTTTACATCGGCATAGATTTAGGCGGCACGCGCATTCGGGCGGCGCGCTACACTGCCAACCTAGAGCGTTTGGCGCGCACCGAGACGCTTACGCTTGATGAAGAAGGCGTCGAGGCAGTTATTGGGCGCATTGTGGCGCAAGCGCGTGTGGTGTGGGCAAAGGACGGCGAACAGGTCGCGGCGGTTGGTGTCTCCGCGCCGGGTCCGATTGACCTAAAGACGGGTGTGATCACCCGTCCGCCTAATTTGGCGGGCTGGCACGATGTGCCGCTCAAGCGCCGTCTTGAAGAAGCGCTGGGCGTGCCTGTTTATTTGGGCAATGATGCGAACCTTGCCGCCTTAGCTGAATACGAGCGCGGCGCGGGCAAAGGCTTTCGGCACATCATCTATCTAACCATCAGCACGGGCATTGGCGCGGGCATCATTGTAGACGGTGTGCCGATTGTCGGTTGGCGCGGCTTTGGCGCAGAGGGCGGTCACTTGGCGATGGTGACCTATGAATGCGGGCAGATGCGCGCCACCACGCTTGAAAAAGAGGCGCAAGGCGGCGCCATAGCGCGTCAGGCGCAGGTGGCGATCGTCGGCGGGCGCAATTCGGCAATTTTAGCGTTGGCAGGCGGTGATATTCGCCAGGTGGAGACGCGGCACGTCGTGGAAGCGGCGCGCAAAGGCGACTCGCTGGGCTTGGAGCTGCTACGGCGCGCTGGCATGATGGTGGGCTTGGGCATCGTCACGCTATTGCACCTATTCAACCCTGAGATCATCATCATGGGCGGCGGTGTGGCGGAAGGTGCGGGCGATCTGCTTTTAGCGCCAGCGTGGGAGGCGATCAAGGCGAATGTGATAGACGAATCCTATTACCAATATGCAGGTTGGCAATTGCAGATCGTGCCGCCGATTTTGGGTGAGGATGTCAGCCTGATCGGTGCGGCGGCACTTGCCATGCGCGGCGGCAAATAGGCTAAACACAGCCTGCCCTCAGCCAAACCAAGCTGAGGGTAGTTTGTGTACCTACCTCAGCCGAATGGGCTATCCTGCTCGGATTCAGCATCGGGCTTATGGTGCGGCACATCAAGTTCGATGGGCAAACGCGGCACCATCGCCGCCATTTTGGGCAAGCCGTTTTCATCCAGCGGCACATGGTAGAGGCGCGGCGCTTCTAGCTGCTGTACACGGCGGGCAAGGCGTTCGCGCAGCTTGGCGCGCTGCAAAGCGTAGCGTGTTTCGGGGCAAGCGTTGCTCTGCAAGTCAGTTTCGGCGGCAAGGCGCGCAAGGTACATTGTCTGAGGATCAAGGTCGTAGGCGAACTCGGCAGAGTCCACCAACAAGGTGATCTGATCGCAGCAAATGCGGACGATGCCGCCATAGACGGCGATGCTTTCTTCTGCCTCAGGCGTTCGCACGCGCAGCTCACCCATGCCAACAAGGCTCATGAGCGGCGCATGACCGCTAAAGATGCCGAGTTGCCCTTTGGTGGTCGGCACAAGGACGCTTTCAGCGGAAGGTTCGTGGAAGAAACGGCGTTCAGGCGTGATGAGGTCAACTTCTAGGGACATGCTAAAAATCTTTGGTCTGGCGCAGGGCTGCGCCGCTAAAGCACCGACTGGCGTCAGGCGCTAGGCAAATAGGCGCGTCATGGGCAAGCTGAAGCCTGCCAACACGCCGCTACCTTCCAGTGTATCCTTTTCAGAGAGACGGCGCACGGGTTGGTTCGGCGCGTAAACTTCGGCTTGGCGCACTTCGGGCAGGATCAACCAGACCTGTGTGCCAGCCGCAAGGTAGTTGGCTACCTTAATGCGTAGTTGGCGCTGTGATTGGTAGGTGGAAGGCAAATCTACCTCAACGGCAAGGTCGGGTGGCTGCGGATTGTAACCCTCAGCAGGCAGTTCAGATTGGCGCGCCTTGCTGATGGCGACATCAGGCGCGTAGCGCTCGCCGGAGACGATATAGCCACCCGCCTCACCCGTCAGATGCCCTAAATCCTTATCGCGCAGAAAGCTATACAGTTCGCCAAGCAAAATGCTGCTAATTTTTGAGGCAAGCGGATTAGATGGCACCTCAATTACCTCTCCACCAATATATTCAAACAGTTTTTCGGCGTTTTCGGGCAGTTGAACAAACTGATCAAACGCCTCTACCGAAAGCGCTTTGACGGGTGACAGCATAACGTGTCTCCTTAAAATCATGAGGCGGCTTTTTACAGCCGCCTAGTGTGTTTAGCTATTCTTTTTCTTGTCGCCACCATTGCCGTTGGAAGACTCGCGGATGCGGATGGTTGGCGGGCGGTTCCGCACGCGGCGCATCACGTTTTCCTGCAAGTTGGCGCGGCGCAGTTCTTGGATCACGGCGGCAGTCTTATCCGGCGGCACCCCTTCACGCATCACTTTTTCGGCGGCGGTGCGCGCCTCTTGTGCTTTTTGGGCATCCAGTTCAAAGGTCGAGTCAGCAGTATCCGCCAGCACGATCACGCGCTCTGGACGAACTTCCGCCACACCGCCATAGACGATGAAGCTCTCCTCTGCGTTGCCCTTCCGCACGCGCAGTTCGCCAAAGCCGAGCGTTGCCAGCAGCGCGGCATGACCGGGCAGGATGCCCATCTCGCCTTCGGAGCCGGGCAGCACCACAATATCAGCTTCAAGCTCGCTGAACAGCGGACCTTCTTGGGTCACGATATCTACACGAATTGGCATACTGTATCCTTTTCCGTAGGTGTGCTGCCGCACCACACGGCACGGCAGCCGCTGCTACTAGAGTTCGCCTTTTGCCTTCGCCTCTTCGTAGCGCTCGATCACATCTTCGATGCCGCCTGCCATGTAGAACATCTGCTCCGGCACATGGTCAAACTCGCCGTTCAGGATCAGGCGGAAGCCGCGAATGGTCTCTTTAATCGGCACATAGCGCCCTTCGCGCCCTGTGAAGCGCGCCGCCACGAACATCGGCTGGGTCAGGAAGCGCTGAATGCGGCGGGCGCGTGCCACCAACACCTTATCTTCGGCGGGCAGTTCTTCGATGCCCAAGATGGCGATGATGTCTTGCAAGTCCTTATAGCGTTGCAGCACGCGCTGCACTTCACGCGCTGTATTGTAGTGATCCTCACCGACAAGGGCAGGATCAAGCAGGCGGCTGTTGCTCGCCAGCGGATCAACCGCCGGGAACAGACCTTGGGCTGCTAACTCGCGCTCTAGGGCGATGGTGCCGTTCAGGTGCGTGAAGGTTGCCACCGGCGCTGGGTCGGAGTAGTCGTCAGCTGGCACATAGACCGCTTGCATGGAGGTGATCGAACCAACTTTGGTCGAGGCGATGCGCTCTTGCAAGTTACCCATCTCGTTTGCCAGCGTGGGCTGGTAACCGACTGCGGAAGGCATACGCCCAAGCAGTGCCGAAACTTCCGAGCCAGACAGCGAGAAGCGGAAGATGTTATCAATGAACAGCAGCACGTCTTTGCCCTGATCGCGGAAGTACTCAGCATGCGCCAAGCCCGTCAGCGCTACGCGCAAACGGACGCCGGGCGGCTCGTTCATCTGCCCAAAGACCATCACTGTGCTGTCGATCACACGGTAAACGTCTTTCATCTCATAGTAAAGCTGCGTGCCTTCACGGGTGCGCTCACCGACGCCCGCAAAGACTGAGACACCGCTATGCACGGCTGCCACCGAACGGATCAGCTCGGAGATCGTCACCGTTTTACCGGTGCCTGCACCACCGAAGACGCCCATCTTGCCGCCTTTAGTAAAGGGGGCGATCAGGTCAATGACCTTGATGCCGGTCTCGAACATCTCAGGGCGTGTGGTCAGGTCGTCAAAGGTCGGTTTAGGGCGGTGAATGGGATAGTAGGTATCGGAAGTGACTGTGCCAAGCTGATCAATCGCGCGCCCAAGCACGTTGAACAAGCGCCCAAGCGCCGGCTGACCAACGGGCACGCTGATCGGCGCGCCGGTGGCGTAGGCTTCCATGCCACGCGCCAAACCATCGGTGCTATCCATCGCCACAGTGCGGACGCGATGTTTGCCCAAGTGCATTTGCACTTCGAGGATCAAATCGTCTGCGCCTTCGATAGGGACGCGGATCGCGTCGTAAATATCGGGCAAGTTGCCTTCTTGGGGAAACTCTACGTCTACCACGGCGCCCAGAATCTGCGCCAGCTTGCCCTTGATCTCGTTTGAATTTGCCATAGGTGTTTTTGTTCCCTAGTCTGTTTGAATTAGGTACGCCTTATCTGCCAAAGCAAGTGGGGTGCTTAGCCAACCGATTCTTCGGCTGCTGGTTGAGCGGCAGTGCGTTGTTCGCGCAATGCCTCCACACCGCCCACAATATCCAGAATTTCTGCCGTGATTGCCGACTGCCGCGCCTTGTTATAGGTCAGGTTCAGGTCCTCGGCAAGTGCTTTCGCGTTATCGGAGGCGTTTCGCATAGCGACCATGCGTGCGCTGTGTTCGCTGGCTTGGCTCTCCAGAATCAGCTCTAGCAAGATGTTCTCAACAAACTTCGGCACAATTTCCTCAAGAATTGCCGAAGCACTTGGCTCGAAAAGATAGTCCGAGACGCTACTCTCAGGCTTTTCCATCATTTTCAGGTAATCAGGACGGCTGAGCGCGCTCTGGTCATCAAATGCCAGCGGCAGCAAGCGTTGCACCATCGGCTTTTGCGTGAGTGTGTTGATGAACTCGGTATAGGCAACGTAGACCTCGTCGGTGTAGCCTTTTAGAAAGTCTTCCACCAACACTTGGCGGATCGGACGCATCGCGTCAATCGTCCACCAGGCGGGCAGGCTGATGAACTCTGCCGTAACGTTTTCGCGCAGACGCACTAAAGCATCGCGCCCTTTGCGCCCAACGGCTACCCAGCGCACCGGTTTTTCAAGGTGCTGGGCAAACTGGCGCGCCACACGGATCACGTTGGCATTGTAAGCGCCGGACAAGCCGCGATCACTGGTCATCAAGCAAATGGTGACGCTGCCAATGCGCTCGCGGCTTGCCAGCAGTGGGTGTAGTGCTGTTACGGAGCCACTGGCGCTTGAAATATCGGTGAGGACTTGCATCGCCGTATTGGCGTAGGCGCGTGCCGAAAGCGCCTGAGCAGTGGCACGCCGCACTTTGGAGGCGGAGACCGCCTCCAGTGCCATCGTGATCTGCCGAACGTTCTTCACCGAACGGATGCGACGTTTAATTTCACGTGGGTTAGGCATTCTGACCTCGCTTAGGCTTTGGCTGCCTGGGATTGCTGCCACTGAGCGTTGAAGTCATCCAACGCCTTCTTCAGCAAGTTCTCCATTTCGTCGGTCAGGTCATATTTTGTTTCAGCACTGCTGATGCTGCTGCCGATTTGCGGATACTGCGCGTGAACGTAGCGCAAGAATTCAGCGCGCCACGTATTGATCTGGGCGACAGCCACCTGATCCATGTAGCCGCGTGTACCGGCGTAGATCAACATCACCTCATCCGCCAGCGGCACTGGGTTGTACTGCGGCTGCTTCAGCAGTTCGGTCAGGCGCACACCGCGTTCTAGTTGCTGCTGCGTCGCGCGGTCAAGGTCAGCGCCGAACTGCGCGAAGGCTGCCAGTGCGCGGAACTGCGAGAGTTCACCCTTCATGCGTCCGGCGAATTTCTTCATTGCCTTGCGCTGTGCGTCACCACCGACGCGGCTGACCGAGATACCAACGTTGATGGCAGGGCGCTGACCGGCGTTGAACAGGTCGCTTTCAAGGAAAATCTGCCCGTCGGTGATCGAGATCACATTGGTGGGAATGTATGCCGAAACGTCGCCGAGCAGCGTCTCGATGATGGGTAGCGCGGTCAGGCTGCCGCCGCCGCGTTTGTCAGAGAGACGTGCGGCACGCTCTAGCAAGCGGCTGTGTAGGTAGAACACATCGCCCGGATATGCCTCACGTCCCGGCGGACGGCGCAGCAGCAGCGAGACTTGGCGGTATGCCCAGGCGTGCTTGGAGAGGTCATCGTAGATGATGAGGGCGTTCTTGCCGTTTTCCATGAACCATTCGCCCATGGCGCAGCCGGAATAGGGCGAGAGGTACTGAAGTGCTGCCGACTCTGAGGCAGAAGCAACCACAATGGTGGTGTACTCCATGGCGCCATACTGTTCGAGGGTGGCGCGCACCGCTGCCACCTGCGCTTCTTTCTGCCCGATTGCCACATAGATGCAGAAGACATCCTGCCCGCGCTGATTAATGATCGCGTCCAGGGCGATTGCCGTCTTGCCGGTCTGGCGGTCGCCAATGATCAACTCACGCTGACCGCGCCCAATCGGGAACATGGCATCAATGGCGAGGATACCGGTTTGCAGCGGCGTATCCACGTCTTGGCGCTCGATCACGCCGGGCGCGATGCGCTCCACATTGTAATATTCACTTGCCTGAATGGCGCCTTTCCCATCAATGGGCTGCCCAAGTGCGTTCACCACACGCCCGATCAAGCCCATGCCCACCGGCACCGAGGCAATGCGCCCTGTGCCGCGCACTTCGTCGCCCTCACGGATGTGAATGTATTCACCCATGATAATGACGCCGACGTTATCTTCTTCAAGATTGAAGGCAATGCCCAACACGCCGTTAGAAAATTCGACTAGCTCACTTAGCTTGACCGAAGGCAAGCCGGAGACGCGAGCAATGCCGTCACCAACTTCCAACACCCGCCCAACTTCTACGGAGCGAATGGTTGGCTGCCAGCTCTTAAGCTGCTCGAGCAGTGCCTCTGCATAGTTTGTGCCGTTGCCAGATGGCGACATCCTGTAAAACTCCCTATGGAACTGTGAAACGTGAAAAAGATTGATTGATTAGCGCTTAATCTTACCACACGCCAAGGCTGCCTTCAATACGCGCTGTGCGGCAACCCACTGCTAAAAAAGCAGATTGTGCAACTTTGAACAAGCGGCGTTACCCAAAAATCGGCAAGCTATGTATGCGCGCACAAGCGCTTGTGATCTGACACAGAGTGTAAACTGTGCGCGGCGCAATTGCAACTGAATGCCCAAACGCGCCGCGATGAAAAGCGCGCTTGTTTTCCTTGTCTATGGGTTGCACACTTAAGGCACAAATGAAAATATAAATTATTTTTGCACGCTCTCACAAATTCCTCACATATGTAGGCTTGCTAAAAAGCATAAAACTCACTAAACTGCCTGATGGTGCTGCTTAATGGGAGTGTGTTTGTCTATGCCCGGGGGATGTTTGAGCCTGATCATCAGAACAGCCGTCCTTGCAGCCGCCCAAACGGTTGTGGTGCGCCTTGTGCAGCGTTTGCTGCAACGCATTCTAGATCGTTTGCGTATATAGAGCAGTGTCTAGGTGCTTGTCTACTGGTGCTTAGTTCACTGGCTTTTGCCTCTCGGTTCAACAAAACAGGAGTTCAAAACATGAAGTTCTCGTTCTACAAGTTCGTGATGTTTGCCTTGATCGGCTTGCTGGCGTTTGTGCCTGCCCTGACCGTCTCGGCACAGGATTGCCCAACTGGCATCAGCGCCGACGACTGTAAGCTGATGGCAGATGCAATGGGCATGAACGCTTCCAAGCTGTCTTCCTTCGCCATGGATTTCACCGTGAATGCTTTGGTGAAGGGCGTTGAAGGTGGCGACATCACCCTAGAGGTGAGCGGCAGCGGCGGCATTGACACCAGCAAAGTGGATATGACTGCCGAAAACGTAACGGCTGCGTTGGCGGGCTTGATCTCCCGCGTTGCGATGGATGCCAAGGCAAGCGGCGGCGGCATGGATCAGGCTGGCAGCGTGGAAATCCGCATTGTGGATGGCAACGCTTACGGCAAGGGCTTTGATGGTACCGACACCTGGCGGAAGGTTTCGGCTGAGGAACTGTTCAGCCAGCTAGGCGCCCTGAGCGGCGGCATGGGCGATATCGGTGGCTTGCTTGGCAACCTCGATAATCCGGCACTGGCAGGTCTGTTCGGCGCAACCGTGACCACCTACAGCGCCACTGATGGTCCCAACATTGATGGCAGCACCCGCGCTATCACTGCCAGCACCGACCTGAAGCCCGTCTTGCAGGCACTGGCTGACCCGCAGATTGCTGAAGCACTCTCGCAGATCATCCCGCAGGATGATCCAAGTGTTGCACAGATCGGCGGCATGCTGCCTCTGTTGGGCGCGCTGTTCAGCGAAGCAAAGATTGACAGCACCACCTACTACGGCACAGATGGCACTTTCCGCGGCTTCAAGCTGTCTGTCTCGTTGGTGGTAGATGGTCAGATGGCTGCCATGCTGACCGGCTCGCCCACCAACATTGATGTGAAGCTCGATCTGGATGTGCGCCTGACCAAGCTGGGCGAACCCTTCACGGTGGAAGCACCCATCCAATAATTTTTCGGCACAAACCATTCTAAAACCAACGGGCGAGGAAATTTCCTCGCCCGCTGCGTTCTGTATAGATAATTCGGCGTAATGCGATTCAACCACTACCGCCTTCGCTGCACCCGTATACTTGAGATAACGCGGCAAACCAGATTACGCTATAATTGTTTGTGGAGGCTTGCGCGGTTATGTCCTTACGAAGACGCTTATTCATCTATCTGCTACTGTTGGCGATTGTGCCAATGCTGCTGGTGAGCCTAACCGCCTACCTGATCACCAGTCGCAATCTTACCCAGATTGAGCGCGTTAACCTTGAGGAAAGCGCTGAAGGCGTTGTGCGCCTGTTTAAAGATATTGAAGCAAACCTTGCCAACATCACAGTAGATTACGCCAACTGGGACGAATTGCACGCGCAATCTGCCTCAGATGAGCCCGATGCGGAGTGGATCAGAGTCAATCTTGCGCCAGAGGCGGAAGTTTCCATTACGACCACCCACGGCTTGGAAATCGTCGGCATCTATAACATTAATAATCGCCTGAATTATGCATACGGTGCAGCCGATCAGGTGGTGCAGCAGCTTAGCGATCTGCTTGGGCAGGCGCGTATGAGCAGCATTCCGATTACGCGCCTGCTGCTGCTGAACGAAGATGTCTATTTGGTGGCACTGACGGCTATTCGCACCAGTGCCAGTGAAGACCCGAACGGCGTTTTGATCGTGGGCAGGCGCGTGCGCCTTGACGATGCTGAACGCATCCGCACGCTGACCACCGCCGAAGTTGCCTTCTACAGCGGTGAAAAGCGCCTAGCTGCCACAGAGGGGCATACAGCACGCCTTGATTCGGCTGCCTTGCGCGCTGCAGCAAACGGCAGCCTCACCATTGATCAAACGCAAAGGGAAGCTGCCCTCATCTACCAGCCGATCATGTCCGAGTCGGGCGAAGGTGTGCTGACCATTGTGTTGCAGCGTTCACGCAGCGCGCTGACCGCAGCCCGCCAAAGCACGCTCCAATCGCTCGTCATTTGGGTGGTGCTGGTCAGCCTGATCGCATCGGGTATTGCGGTGCTGCTAGGGCGTCCCATCGTGCGGACTCTCTCACAGATGGTCGCCAGTGCAGATAAGATCGCGGCTGGTGATTACAGCCGCCGAATGCCACTGCCTGCCCGCCAAGATGAACTGCATCAGGTTGCCAGCGCTTTTAACCAGATGACTGAGCGCCTTGTGCGGAATATTGAGATGTTGCACGCCAAAACACGCGAACTGGACGAGAAGAACGGCGAATTGATGTTAGCGAACGCCGCTGCCAATGAAGCAGTTCGCACCGAGCGTGACTTCATCGTCTCCATGTCGCACGAACTTCGCACACCCTTGACAGCCATCATCGGCTACAGCGACATGCTGCTGCTGAATATGTCCGGTGATCTCAGCGAAGTGCAGCACCGCCGCATTCAGATTATCCGCGATAGCGGCAACCGTTTGCTCTCGCTCATCAACGATCTGCTCGATCTCTCGCGCATTCAGGCAGGCAGGCTTGATCTCAACATCGCGCCTTACGCGCCTTCCGCCATGCTAGAGCGCACTGCCTCTGAACTGAGCGTGCTGGCGCAGCAGAATCAGCTTAAATTCATTCAAGAGATTGACCCGAATTTGCCGCCGCTGCTCTTGGGCGACGAAAAGCGCCTTCAGCAGATTGTGACGAATTTACTGGGCAATGCCTTCAAATTCACCCGCGAAGGTGAAGTGCGCCTGCGCGCTCACGCAAACCCTGCTGCCAAAATGTGGGTGATCAGCGTGACCGATACAGGGGAGGGCATTCCCACGGAGGCATTGGATACAATCTTTGAGAAATATCAGCAGATTAAGACCGACATGCAGCGTGGTGTGACAGGCACTGGGCTAGGCTTACCCATCACCCGTGATCTGGTAGAGCTGATGGGAGGTTTGATCGCGGTGAAAAGCACCTTAGGCGTCGGCAGCACTTTTACAATCAGCCTACCGATGATTGTGCCACAAACGCTCGATAACCCCGTGCAAGCAACGAAAGTGTGATCGTCCTGTGGTAGATTGGCAAAATGTCGCAACATGGTATGTTTTGATCGTGGATGATGAACCCGCCAACCGTGAAGTGTTCGCAGATACGCTGCAATATTTCGGCGCAAAGGTGGCAACCGCCTCCAACGGGCTTGAGGCACTTCAGATTATCCATACGCAGGCGCCAACCCTTGTCTTAACGGATTTGGCGATGCCCAAACTGGATGGTTGGGAGTTGCTGCGCGCCCTGCGTGCCGACCCTGCGCTGCGGCACATCCCGATCCTGGCGGTGACGGCAGCTTTCACCATGCCCGGTGACCGTGAGCGCGTGCTGGCTGCTGGTTTCAACGGCTACCTTGCAAAGCCCGTAGATATTATCGGGTTGGTGGATGTCATTCGCAGTGCTTTGCGGGATACGAACACCCAACAAGGAGCTTAAGTGCGTGCTGCTTGCTGCAATGCCGCAGATCAGCCTGTAGGTAGGGGCGTATGAACGCCCTGCTTGTCTTTGCGCTGCATGGTGTGTTGGCGCTACTGCTCTTGCTGGCAGCCCTGAGCCGTCGGCTGGGCAACGTTACTAAACGTCCGCCGCTGCATCGGCTCATTTATTTAGGTGCTGGGACAGTGATCTTGGGCGCACTGCTTTCGCTGTGGCTACCCTCGCTGTCGTTAGAGGGCTTGGCTGCCAGTGTGCTGATCATCAGCGGTTTGTTGGCAGTTTTATTGGTTGCGTGGCGCTATTGGGGATGGGTGTTGTATGAGTAATTTAGCATCGAGAAGATTTCATGACCGCACTAACTGATCTCGTCAAGCTGAAAACACGCTTTGCCCAACTGCCTAAGATTGAGTTGCACCGCCATTTTGAGGGCGCACTACGCCTAAGCAGCCTTGCCGAAATTGCCCGCACGCACCAGCTCGATGTGCCTGCTTACGATGTGGAAGGCTTGCGCCCTCATGTGCAGGTCATGCCCAATTCACCGCACACCGTCGCGCACTTTCTCTCCAAGTTCAGCGTGATCCGCAAATTCTACCGAAATGCGGAAATTATCCAGCGCTTGGCGCGGGAAGCTGTGGAAGATGCCGCTGCTGATAATATCCGCTACCTTGAACTGCGCTTTACGCCAAAGGCATTGGCAGCGGCAAGCCATCTGAGCTTTGCTGAAGTCATCGAGCGTATGTGTGACGGTGTGGATGAGGCGCAGCGCACGCACAATATTACGGTGCGCCTGATCATCTCGCTGAATCGGCATGAGAATGCTGCCGAAGGCGCGCAAGCGGTCTATGCAGCACTGGCGCGTAAAGCGCGGGGCATTGTGGCGGTGGACTTGGGAGGGCAAGAGGCAGGCTTTTCGGCAGAGCCATTTCGCGGGCTTTTTGCAGAGGCACGGCAAGAAGGCATGAACGTCATCGCACATGCCGGCGAGTGGGCAAGCGCTGAAAATGTGCGCTTTGCCATTGAACAGCTTGGCGCAACGCGCATTGGGCATGGCGTCCGCAGCTTAGAAGATTTGTCGTTAGTGGCGCTTGCCCGTGAGCGCGGCATCACCTTTGAAGTCTGCCCAACCAGCAACATCCACAGCGGCGTATTTCCAAGCCTAGCGGCGCATCCGCTGCGGAAAATGCGCGATCACGGTTTGCGTGTCACGCTCAACACGGATGATCCACTCTTGTGTAACATCACCCTGACTGATGAGTTATGCACAGCGTTTGGCGTGTTGGGCTGCTCACTATCCGATCTGCGGCAAATGACCATTCACGCCGCCGAGTCTGTCTTTTTGCCGTTGCCTGAACGGAATGCGCTGGCGGCTGAGATCATTGCCGCCTATGACAACTGGCAGTGGATTTGAGCGATGACACCAAGCCGCCAGCATTTTGAGGATATTCTGACGGCGCTCAGCGTGACGCATGATGCCATGAAGGCGCACTGGTTCAGCTTGCCTGCCATGCAGATCAACGGGCGCATTTTTGCCGCGCTGTGGCTGAACGGTGACATGGTCTTTAAGCTGCGCGATCCGCAGCGCAGCGCAGCCCTTGCCCTTGAAGGCAGCACGCGCTTTCAGCCGCTGCCCGACCGTGCCGCCATGCGTGAATGGGTGCAGGTAACACCTGCCCACGCTGACCAGTGGGCAGCTTTTGCGGAGGCTGCCCTCAGCTACGTCCAAGAGGTGGCAAAAGCTACGGCACAGCACAAAAAGAGAAAGGCGTGAGGATTAGTCACGCCTTTGGAAGCCTTTTCACAAGTATGCGTCAGCCTACGGTGCATTGGCGGCAATGGTAGCGCACGCTAGGCAGATGTTGCCGGGACGGATCATGGCGTAGCCTGCCTGTGGATCATCGCCGTAGGTAGTGAAGTCCACATTGAAGACGATCACCAGGCGCACGCGCCCACTGTTGCGCGCTGCGCGGATTGCCTCACCCAAGAACTGCGCTTGGCGCTGAGCGCTGGTGCCAGCCGCCCAAGAGAAGTTGGCGGGCAGCGGTCCGTAGCCTTCGGGCGAGAGGTAGCCTAGCTCGCTAAAGCAGGCTTGCTTGCCGGGGAAGGCAGCCAAAGCGCGCTGGAGCATGGTCAGGAAATAGCGCGTTGGGTAGTTATCACCGCGTGGGTCACCGCTGGTGGCGGTTGGGCTGACCACGCCTTCGTTATAATGCACACCGATGCAATCGGCAAAGCGCGCTGCGCCAGCCGCAGCCATACCGTTGTAATAGCGATCATCGTTCCAAACACGCGCCAAACCAAAGGCGCCTTCTGCGCCAGTGGGTGCAGGCGCACCAGTGATGACCAGCGTGTTCGGATTGGCGCTCTTGATGGCAGCGTGCGCCTTCTGGAGCAGCTGCACATAGCTGGCGGGGTTAATCTGACCTTGTGGCCATTCGCGGTCAATGTTCATCTCATTCCAGACCTGAATAGCGTCCGCGCCAGCGCGTGCCAAATTGCCTACAAAGGCGGCATACTCATCTTGATAGCCGCCGTCCAGCACGCGATTTTTATCGCCTACAATGCTCAGCATCACTTTGAAGCCTGCGCCCTTTGCCTCTTGGATGAAGCTGACTGCGTTGCCATCACCGGATGGGAACTGGCGCTTCACCCATCTCATCTTGGCGCTTTTCATCACCGCGTCGCTGTTGGCAGTCAAGCCGCCCTGAATTTGCCCGCCGATCTCAAAGCCTGCTACGGGTGTGCCGCCGCCGGGCTGTTGGGTTGGCACAACCACACCGCCGGGACCCGGCACGCGCAATTGCTGCCCGACGAAGATCAGGTTGACGTTCACAATGCCGTTCAGCTGCGCCAAGACTGCTACCGTTGTGCCGAAGCGCTGTGCGATGCGCGCCAGCGTATCGCCGCGCTGCACCACATAAATGCCTGTGCCTGTGGCGGGCGGCTGAGTGGGTGGGATAATCACGCCACTGCCGCCTGAAATAATCAAGCGCTGACCAACGTAAATACGGCTGGTGTTCACAATGCCATTGCGCGCCGCAATAACGCTGACCGGCACACCATAACGCAGCGAAATGCGGTAGAGATTCTCACCGCGCTGCACCACGTGAATAATTGTCTCCTGTGCGTGTGCCTCGCCGCCTAAAGGCAGCATCATCGCACAGCACGCGAGGATCAAAAGGATCAAGGCAATACGCCGCATAGTAGAGAATCCTTCCTTAGGGTAGTCGTTCCGACGCCAACGCCTCGCAGCGGCGGCTTTTCGCACAAGTTGCGCCGTTTGGTTGCGTTTCTACCTTGAAGTATCATGCACTTTTCGCAGCGTGTCAACTTATGCGCCTGCTGAGCGTAGGGCAAGCGTCTTGCAAGCGTTCGTTCGAGAGCAAACCAGTGTTACAGCACGCCGCTTAATTCAATCAGATAGAG
Organism: Anaerolineae bacterium; assembly: GCA_034432555.1. Lineage (GTDB taxonomy): Bacteria > Chloroflexota > Anaerolineae > Aggregatilineales > UBA2796 > CP2-2F. The sequence goes on along the minus strand of DAOUBW010000048.1, from coordinate 66,078 downwards.
CGTGATATCCACCAAGCGATCTTGAAAGGCTCTGCCGAAGGTGGGTGGTGTATCGGCTTGCCAGATGACGAGCGTGTTTAGGCGCAGCCGAAGCTGATCGCCTGCCTCAAAGTCCAGCCCGACGATATCTGCTGCCCGAAAGGCGACGTACTGTGCGTCATCTGCGCTCAGCCGCCAGCCATCGCGCCCATCCCACAGGCTGACGCCAACTGGCGGATGAAAAGGATAGACGCTGAGCAATGCGCGCAGTTTTTCAATGTGTTCGTCGTTCACGCGCACTTGCCGATAGCCAACGCGCACCGCGTCTATGTCGGCAAGCACGTGCTGATAGACCTCTGCCGAATCATCGGCAAGCGTCAGCAGATAGTCGTACAGCGCGCCCTGCTCCAGCCCATACAACCGCATCAGATCACGTGCGGTCAAGCCCAATTCGTTGCTAATATGCTGTTCTACCCAATGTGGATCAACACTCATCAGACTTGGCGCCAGTGCCGCTTACTGTATGGTAAGGGCAGAAACGCGCCTTTTCTCCTTTCGCCAACCTGCCAGGCGTTCATGCTGAAATCCTGTGATCTGCTTGGTGCCCTATAGATGCGTGTTTCAGTTGACGGCAGCGGTGTTTTCTGCACAATATAGCGCTGTTTCAGTTATGCCATACCTTCTGATAAAGGGCAAGTTTCAGTAGGTGTTAGGCATCTACGTTGCGCGCCAACAGGTGGGCAGATCAAAGGTAGACTCCCGCACAAAGCGCTGTTGGCTAAGCGCTACAGCCTGCAAGCGCACCGCACGGCAGGTACGCATTGCCGCTAACAGGGCGTTGAGCGTCTTCGCCACCAGCGCGTAGGCTTCTAGCAGGCGCCCGCCTTCATCGCCTTCGACGGGTTGGTAGCGCGCTGAAAGGCAGCGGTCTTCCCAGACTGCCTGCTCCAAAAGTCCCAGATACGGCAGCGGCGGTGCATCACTTTGCAAAAAGAGCGCGTGCCTGTCTTGTGCTGAAAGTCCATTCAAGGCAACCCGATACTGCTCATCAGGGAAGATGCCACCGTTGGCGCCGCTTTGCGCGTAAACCAGCACGCCGACAATGCTGAGCGCCTCTACATCGCGGTAGATGGTAAGCGCGGAGACCTCAAGATACGCCTTTTAGGGTGCTTGCGGTGGCGTGTGGTCGGTGGGCGAGAGTTGCCCGCCGACCGACCAGCCTTCAGATAGCCATGTTTTCACCACATCCTACTGGCTGACCCTGCCGCTTTCGGTAAGCCTGTGGTATACTGAACATCCCAACAAGTGAAGCACCACTTGCGGAAACAAACACAGCCAACGGCGCACCAATGCCTGACCAAAGGCACAGCGCATTTCTGAATTTGCCCTAAATTTCGGCGATCTCATCAGATTTTCACTTGGCATAGTGTTACTGTGCCTGATAGAATCTCAGTAAGCATGGGCATAATGGCACAGCACAAAAGTGCAACGGCGCACAATCGTGCAGAACTGCATTGTGTTTCCACATTTTGTACCTCACCGGAGGGCATTCTCGCAGTAAGGCGGTTAGTAAAGGTATGATGGCTGATAAGTCTGAGCGTGAAAAGCAACAAGAGGCACAACGGGCAGAGTTTTTAGAGTTACTGGACGCCTCGTTCAACTACACGCCACCAGAGCGCGGTGAAATTCGCAGCGCCACCATTCTTCAGATTGATGGCAAGGGCGATGTCATCGTTGATCTGGGAGCAAAACAAGATGGCATTGTGCCATCCCAAGATTTGGAGCGCCTAGATGAAACGATGCGCGCCACCCTGAAGGTTGGTGATGCAGTTTTTGTCTATGTGATTAACCCGCGTGACCAAGACGGCAGCCTGCTTGTTTCGATTAGCCAAGGCTTGCAGCAGCAGGACTGGGAAGAAGCGCGCCGCCTGCTGGACACTGATGAGGTTGTAGAAGTCGTGGTGACGGGCTATAACCGCGGTGGTATTTTGGTGCGCTGGAAGCGACTGGAAGGCTTCATCCCAACCTCGCATCTGCTTTCAGTGGGTGTGGGCGGCGCAGATCGGCGCGAGTCGCTCAATGCGACTAGCCGTGTGCTTGGCGTAAAGGTTATTGAGGTTGACCAAACCCGCCGCCGCCTGATCTTCAGTGAGCGCGAGGCGCAGAAAGAATGGCGCATCCAGCAGAAGGCGAAACTGCTTTCCGAACTGATGGAAGGCGATATTGTCAAGGGTATTGTCACCGGCTTGCGTGATTTTGGCGCATTCGTCAATCTAGGTGGTGCTGACGGCTTGATCCACGTGAGCGAGCTGGCGTGGCACCGCGTCGATCATCCCAAAGATGTGCTGCACATTGGCGACGAGATCGAGGTGTATGTGTTAAGCCTTGATCGCGGCACCAACCGTATCGCGCTCAGCCGCAAGCGCTTGCTGCCCGATCCTTGGGCAGACGCCATGAATCGTTATCATGAGGGGCAGCCTGTTGAAGGCACGGTGACCAACGTCGTAGATTTCGGCGCCTTCATCGCCCTTGATGATGGCTTGGAAGGCTTGCTGCACCTCAGCGAAATGGGCGATGGCACCCTTAAAGAGCCGCACAGCTACGTTAAAAAGGGTGATCGGCTGCCGCTGCGGATCAGCCGCTTGGAGCCCGATAAGCGCCGCGTCGGCTTTACGCAGCGCTGGGGCGTTGATCTGCCTGCCGAGGGCGAGTCACCTACACCTGTTGCAAGTGCGGCAGAAGCTGCCGATCCTGAAGGTATTGAACTACCTGAAGGCACCTTGGAAGAAACACCGCACGCCGAACTACCAACCAATGGCAACGGCGCCAGCGTTCATGGTGAGCCAGCCGACGCCGCCGAAGGCAACGCGCAGGAAAGCTAAGCACACCGCGCAGGCGGGAAACGTTCTCCCGCCTGTTTACCCATCCGCGCCGATCACCTCACACAAATCGCGCACGCCTTCCGCCGCCATAATCTGCCGCAATTCGCACAAGGCGCGCCGCACAAACGCCATGCCCTCATAGATGAAGCCTGTGTATGCCTGCACCAGCACGGCGCCAGCGCGCAGCTTTTCCCATACATCCGCGCCACTGAAAACACCGCCCACACCGATCACGGGCAATTTGCCGCCTGTGGCTCGGTAGATGTGCCGCACGATCTCAGTTGCCTTGGCGCGCAGCGGCGCACCGCTTAAGCCGCCGCTTTCGGTGGCAGCGGCGCTCCGTAAGGTTGGCGGGCGCGCTACAGTTGTGTTGGTGGCGATCATGCCATTGATGCCATAGTGCAGCGCCAACTCACAAAGGGTGCCGATCTCATCAAGGCTGAGATCGGGCGCAATTTTAATCAAGAGCGGCTTGGGTGCTGCCTGTGCGTCTAGCGTTTCGCGCAAGCCTGCCAGCAGATCGGCAAGGTAGGCGCGTGTTTGCAAGCGGCGCAGTTCGGGCGTGTTTGGCGAGCTGATGTTGACCACAAACAGATCGCCGTATGGGTAAAGATATTCAAGCACGGCGCGGTAGTCGCTCAACGCATTGGTCAGCGGCGTAGCCTTGTTTTTCCCCAAGCTGATCGCAAGCGGCACACCCTGCGGACGCCGCACCAAATGCTGAGCCGCAGACACCATGCCGCCGCTTGGGAAGCCCATACGGTTGATGAGCGCCCGATCTGCCATCAGGCGGAACAGGCGCGGCTTTGCGTTGCCTGCTTGTGGCTGCGGCGTGATCGTGCCAACCTCTACAAAGCTGAAGCCGAGCGCGGCTAGGCTGTGCAGCGCCACGCCATCTTTATCAAAGCCGCCCGCCAGCCCTAACGGGTGCGCGAAAGACAGCCCGAAGGCACACACCCCTAGCCCGTCTGGGCGCGGCAGGAAGGCGGCGCGCAGCAGCGCCCGACTGGGCGGAAAATTGCCCGCCACTGCCAGCCCGCGCAGCGCGATGCCGTGCATCCACTCGGCATCCGTGCGCGAGAGCAAGTGGCGGTAGAGGAAGCGATACACGCCGTGCCGCTTAGCCCTTCAAGCCCGTAGAGGCGATGCCCGTCGTGATGTATTTCTGCAAAATGCCAAAGACCACCACCACCGGCAGCAGCGAAAGCACCGTCATCGCCAGCAGCGAGTCCCACTGCACATTCAGCTCACCCTGAAAGCTCTGCAAGCCAAGCTGCAAGGTGGCAAGATCGCTGCGCCCGCCCAGCACAATCAAGGGCCACAAAAAGTCGTTCCAGCGCCACATAAAGCTGAAAATTGCCAGCACTGCCAGCGCCGGCGCCGCCAATGGCATCACGATGCGCCAGTAGATGCGCCATTCTGTCGCGCCATCAATGCGCGCCGCCTCGATCAGCTCGTCGGGAATGGTCAGCATGTATTGGCGCAGCAGGAAGACGCCCGTCGGAGTGGCAGCCGGTGGGATGATCACACCCAGCAAACTGCCCGCCATCCCAACGCGGCTGATCACCAAAAAGACCGGGATCATAATCACCGAGAGCGGCACCATCAGCGCGCTGAGGATCAACAAAAAGATTGTATTGCGCCCACGAAAGCGATATTTGCTCAGGGCGTAGGCTGCCATGCTGTTGATCAGGAGCGTGAGCGCCGTTGCCGAGACTGTGATTACGACGCTATTCCGCAGATAGACGCCAAATGGAAAGCGATCAATGGCGTTGGTGTAATTGGCAAGGTCAAAGCGCACTTCTTGGACGGGCGTCATGTTCTCAATGCGAATGCGGACGGGCGGCTCAGCGGGCGCGTCAAGGTCTATCACACGCGCCTCAATGCCGATCACGCGCCCAACACGCGCCATGCGTTTGATTGTACCATCCTCTTGGCGCACGTCTACCAAAGGCAGCGGCTCAGGGTAGCCCGCCACTTGCGCCATAACGGGATAGTAGGGCAGAAAGGTAGGCGGCGTTAGATACAGTGTGGTGATCGGCTTGAACGAAGACATGATCAACCACAGCACCGGGAAGAACATAATGACGGTGCCAACCACCAAGAAAAGGTAAGTAATCACATCGGCAGCCGAAAGGCGTTTGCGCCCTTTGCGCCGAAACAGAAAGGCGAACAAGCCTGTTCCCCACCAGCGGTAATTTGCCGTATCACGCTCAGTTGCGCTTGCGTGTGCCATAATGTCTCGTCTCCCTGCTAAGCGGATTCGGTTTGGCGTCTATTCAAAAAGAGCTGAATAACGGTCAGCACGGCAAGCACCGCCGCCAACATCAGCGAGACTGCCGCCGCCATGCCCCAATTGTTAGGTGGCTCAAAGGCGGTGCGGTAGATATACTGCACGGTGAGGACAGTTGCTGTGCCTGGTCCGCCGCCCGTCAGCACGTAGACGTGATCAAACATCTGCACGCCGCGAATGAGCGTCAGCACCAACACCACCAACAGCGTTGGGCGCAGCAGCGGCAGCGTCACCTTCCAAAAGCGCTGCACTTCCGTAGCGCCGTCAATTTCGGCAGCTTCATACAGCACTGGCGGAATGCCCTGCAAGCCTGCCAGCAAGATCAGCGCATAGAAGCCAACCTGCGCCCACACACTGACGAATATCGCCCAGAACATCATCCAGTTGCCATCTAGCACGAAGGCTATTGGCGCAATGCCGAAGAAGCCTAGCACGGCATTAATCAAGCCGCCGCGTGTTTGCAACATCCACTTCCAGATTAGGGCGACCACCACTGGCGAGAGCAGCACCGGAAAGAAAAAGGCGCTGCGGAAGAAGCCGCGCAGCCGAATATCGCGGTTGAGCGCCAGCGCGATCAGCATCGCCAACACGATCATGCTCGGCACTTCCACAATCACGAACAGGAAGGTGTTCCGCACAGCGAAGAAGAACACATCTTCGCGGCAGGTCGAGACATCCCAAATATCGCCGCAGGAGAGCAAGCGCTCAAAGTTGCCCGTGCCAACCCAAGGTCGGTTTTCTGGCAAAATGCTGCTGCCACCTGTGAAAGCGAATAGAAAGTTGAGCAGCAGCGGCAGCATGACAAAAATCACGAAGATGAGCATGTTGGGCAGCACGAAGAAATAAGGCATTCGCCGATGCCCTATCAGGCGCTCTAGGCTGCCGATGATCAGATCGAGCAGGTGCAGAATGCCCATAATTGGCAAACTGAGGATGCGCCCTATCGCCCGAAAGAGATCAGGTGGCGCAGCGACGGCATCTGTCTTAATTTTCATTGGGACTTCCAAGTAAACAAACAAATTTAGGCTTGATAACACCTCATTGTATCCACAACCGTTCAGCGAGACAAGCAAGCCCTAGAGAGGGCATAGGGTTGGCGTGTTGGCGAGAAGGTTAATCAGTTGCGGTGGGCAGAGTCAGTTTGCCGTTCACGTGTGCCAGATGCACACTGCCCGGCGTCAGGTTCAGGGCAAGGTGTGCGTCCAGCGGCACCGTCAGGCTGAACTTTGCCCACGAAAGCGCACCGACAATCGGCTTGCGGCGCGCCACGATGTACACACCTGCCTCATCCTGATCGGTGGCAAAGTCCCAGCCAAAGCTGGCGTGCAGGTCAGCCTCTAGCGAGACGCTCTGTGGCGCGCCACGCAGGATGGTCACCTCGGCATGGCTGGCGCGCACATAAACCGTCAGCGGCGGCTGCACGCTGAACACTTGGCGAAAACTTTTGGCGGTTGCCGCTGCTGCTGCATCCGCGCCAACGCTCAACGCCGATTCCAGCCCTCGCCGCAGCAGCGCGCCACGCAAACGCCGTAAGGTCATAGTTGGAAGCCGTCTCGGAAGCTGATCAGCTTGCGGCTGTAGTCGGAAATAAAGCCTTTCAACCGCTCCTCAAGGCGCTGCCAAGTGCTGCTTTTCAGCGCAAGGCGCACTGTATCCAGGTCTTCTGCCAAAAATTCCACCTGCCGAATCGGCTGTTCACCATAAGCAGTGTGGTAGACACGGAACATATAGAGTCCCAGTGCTTGCATACTCGGCACAAATTCCTGTGTGACGAACTCATAGTAATTATCGTGCGTTTCAGGGTTGATGTTATAGCGCAGCAGCAGCTTGTAGCGTGGGATGATTCTTGTCGCCATGCTGATCCCTCATCCAGCAGATAGCCCGAAAGGCGGGCATCTTAAGATAGCCCCTATGATAGCACAGCCTGTTGGTTTGTGCGATGTGTTAAGCGGCTAGGTGGCCTGCTTTGCCCAAAGTGCTGACGCGCTGTGTTTTGGGTTACAATGTGACACGATAAGTTAGGACGCAAAGCCCATGATAGATGTAATCGAGGCATTGGTAGGGTATCTGTTTGTGGTCGGTGGACGGGCAGTCAGCACGCCGCCGCCGGGTGCCTTGGTGGAACTGCCACCGCGCAAGGTGCAGCGCAGCCGTGAGGCAGATACCTTTTTCACCTTAATCACGCCTTTTGGCAAAACGCACGCCACTGCCAACGTTTACGAGGCGTTGGCACACCTTGCCGCCGATGTCTACTTCCGCAGCGGCGGCAGCGTCACCAGCGGACTGCGCGAGGCGATCTACACCGTCAACAGCCAAATCTCGGAGGCAGGGCAGCGCCATACCCTGAACATGATCTGCGCTGTCATGCGCGGCAGCGAGGTCTACATCGCACGCGCAGCACAAAGCGCTTGCCTGTTGCGCCAAAACGGTGATTTGACCTGCTACCCTGATTCGCCCAGTGACTCCGCGCCGCTTGGCGCAACACCCTCGCCAGACGTGAAGCTCTCGCGCTGTGAGATTATGCCCGGCGATAAGATGGTGCTGTGTGATAGCAACCTTGCCAACGCCGAACGCGCCGCGCTGAACGCAGCACTTGCCGCCGAAAACCTAACCGCCGCCATTGAGCCATTGAAAGCGTTGGCAGGCAAAGAGGCGCAGGCAGTCATCATTGAGTTTGCCACGCCCGAAACGCCCGACCCGACGCCGATTCCCCAGCCGCGCAAAAGTACACCTATCCCGAAGCCTGAGCCGCCACCCACAACCGCTGCGGAAGCGCCGCTGCCTGCTGCACCTGCCGCTGAGGCTGTCCCCAGCCCAAGCGCTGCCGCCGAAACACCGCCCCTCCGCGCACCTGAGACGCCCACAGCGCCCATCTCGCAGCGCGCCACGCTTGCCACCGGCAATTTACTCGGCAATTTTGCCAAAGGGCTGAACCGTGCGCTTAGCCGTCTGCTGCCAGAGCCTAGCGAAGATGGCGCACCGCGCATCCCAACCATGTTGGCAGCAGTCTTGGCAATCCTGATCCCAGTCATCGTTGTCTTTGTGATGGTTGCCCTCCAACTTTCGCAGTTCGACCTCACCCAATTTGAGCAAATGGTGCGCGAAGTGGAAGACGCTGCCCGCCAAGCAGAGCTGATCGCGCTGGAGAATGAGCCAGTCGCACGCACGGCATGGCTGGGCATCCTAGAGCGCGTGGCATATGTGGAGACAACTGGCGGGCGCACCAACGATCCAACGCTTAACCGCATTCGGGCAAAGGCGCAAGACGTGCTGGATCGCTTTGATAAGGTGACGCGCCGCACACCGACTCCGCTGCGGAATTTTGGCGAAGGCGCGCAGCTTGTCAACCCCATTATCCGCGGCAGCGCGGATGTCTATACGCTGGATGTTAGCCGCAGCGCCATCTACCGCGATACGCTGGCGCCAGAGACCGTGACGCTCATCACACGGAACACACAGCCTGTCGTGCAGCGCGGGCAGGCTGTCGGTGCTTTTTCCGTGCGCGAAGTGGTCGATACGGTCTGGTTGGCAGAGGGCGGCGTGCAGCGCGCCAACGTGCTGGCTGCCCTCGATACGCAAGGCATCCTGATCACCTATTCGCCAACCTTCGCACCGGCGACAGCGCAGCGGCTGGCTGGCGCTGACCTATGGCGTAAGCCGATTGCGCTTGCCACTTGGCGCGGCAACCTCTATCTGCTTGACCCACAGGCAAACCAGATTTGGCGTTACCGTCCGCTTGGCAGCAGCTATCCCAACCCGCCGGAAGAATATTTCGACAGCGAACTAAAGCCTGACCTGACCACCGCCGTTGATTTCGGCATTGATCCAAACGGGAATGTCTACATTTTCTTTGAGGATGGGCAGTTGAGGAAGTTCACAGGCGGCGTGGAGCAGCGCTTCGCCCTGAGCGGGATGCCCGCACCGATGAGCCTGAAAAGCGGGCGCGCCATGTACCTTGATGGTGATTCGCCACTGCCCGCGATTTACTTGTTGGATGCCGCTGATCAATCCGTCTATCAGGTGACGCTCTCAGGCGCCTTTCGCTACCGTTTCCGCGCCACCGACCCAAACTTGTTCCGCACCATGACGGGCATTTACGCCGACCGCGATAACATCTTTGTGGCATCCGGCGCCGTCCTCTACCATTTTTCGATAGCTGACCTTGCCGGACGCCCTGCACCGTAGCGCGTATAGCGCTACTGCCCGTAGATGCGTGTTTCCGGGCGGAAGGCTGCCCACGCAAACCAAAAATGCGGATTGGCAAAGGCGCGCTCCAGTTGTGCGCCTTTCAGAGCGCCCTCTGTGGCGCGCCCAAAGACGTTCCACGTGCTGCCCGTCTCCACATCGCGCAGCACGCCCTCTTTGCTCCGCTCAAAGGTTAGGCGACGCCCATCAAGGGTGCGTTCATAAAGGGCAGCCATGCCTACCCGCCGCGAGCTGTCAATATCGCCGCGATCAAGGGCGCTCACCGCGCCATCCTGCCAGAAGGCAACCACCGCCACGCCGCCCACCACATCGTTAATGACACCTTCCCGTGCCAGCAGGCTAAACGGATAGGCGATTGCCTCACCGCCCACAATGCCCGATAGCACATGCTCTGTCGGTGGCAAGCGCGGATCAAGCTCGCCCTCAAAGAGGAAGGGGCGCGGATTGGAGTCATAGCTGGTGTACGGGTTACGCCCATAGCTGCGATCATGACCCGTCTCGCGGCTTAGCACCTTACCTTCGGGAAAGGCTGCCTTGAATGCCTCAAAGCTGACCACTTGCGAGCTGATCAAGCTCAGGCGCGTGCCAGTCAGTGTGCCGACAATCGCTTCACCCGTGATCTGCTGCCACCAACTCTGCGTTTGCTCATCCCACATGATCATATCGCTTTTGCGTAGGTTGCCCGAAACGCCTAAGCGCAGTGTTTGCCCGTCCACGCGCCGATCAAAGACGATAGAACTGTTGCAGAGTGGGCAGAAAGTAACTGCCAACGGCACGCCGCCAACGCTATCATTCACAATTTCGTGCCAGATCAAGATTGCCAGTGGGTAAGCGCGTGCATCGCCCGCAATCTCTAGGGCGATGAGCGGTGATTGATCGCTGAGCCACTGCGCGGCATCGGCAATGCTCTCAAAGCGCGGTTGATCAATGGGCGGAATGCCATCCGGCGGCGGACCGCCGCTGAAAATTTCGTCGTAAGGGACGCTGTGCTTGCAAAAATCTGTTTTTTGCCAAAAGGCTGTTGAAAAACGCAGCCGTCCTGCATCCTTAAAAGGATCGCCACAACTACCTTGCTGTGCGTGGGTAACCGAACTCATCAGCACCACCATTGCGCTTAAAGCGCTCAGAGCCAGCGCCAACCACCTCATTTTTTGCATGAACTTTCTCCCTTAGTCTACCGAATTTAACAGATTGCTGTCAATGAAATTGGACTTGGTCAGGAATGCCGCTATGACACGCCAAGCCTGAAAGGAGTCTAAAAGAAAGTTCCTTTGTGAAAGTGTGGTGTAGGCAACACACAACATGAGAGGGCGTTTAGACGCCCTCTACAGAACGTTTTGGCAAGAAAGTACACTCAAACGCCGTAGATTCTAGGGCTAGGAAAGCGCAGGGCGAAGCTATACCAACGTTGGAAAAGCTGCTCAGGCTGGCGCGGCTGCACGCGCTGCCCATTGCGTGTGAAGAACAGACTATCGCGGATATAGTCATTGTTATCCAGCACTAGCACATCACCGCGCCAGGCTGCACCCTTTGCCTCTGTGAAATAGGCTTGTGGATTTTGCGTGAGTGGGTCAATAAAAACGATGATGCGCTGCCCATTGATCGTATCGAACAGCACATTGTCGGCGGCGTTGAGCGCTTTATAGGTGTAAAAGCAAGTGTCCTGACCATCCCACACGCCTAGTCCCGCTTCAAAACGTGGCAAGCGGTCATCTTCTTTGCCCAATGTGGCAGCCGTGCGCGGCGTCAGTTCGGCGGTGGGCGAACGGCGAAAATCGTCCCATGCTTCGGCTGTGGTTTGTGCTTCGGATTCCAAAGAAGAAACGACAAAAAGCGCTTCCGGCACAACACTGAGTGCTTGTGCCAGCGTGGTATGTTGCAGCGCCGAGAGCGTCTCCAAACGCCTGCCTTGCAGCGGACCATGATAGCAGCGCCCGGTGTAGTGATCCCAGATTGAGCCGCTTTCTTCGTCACCCAGCAGCGTCATGGCGTTATACAGCCCGCGCTCGCTAAAGTGGTGAACTTTGCCATCAATCAGGGGCGAAAAACACGCACCCGCATTACAGATCAGGCAAAAGGATGCCAGCCACGGCGTGTTTTCCACCGCGCCCTGCACAACGTGAAAATAGACCAAATGCAGCGTGTTGATCACTAAGGTGCGCCCTGCCACAGTTGCTCCGAGCAAGGGGGTTCGGCTCTCAAGGTTAAACCGACCTGCCGCCTCTTGGATAGGGATCAGAGGCGGATTATACAGCGGCGGAACAGCAGGTTTCTCACGGATAAAAGCACGGCTTATATCAAAAACGATTTCCACAGGACAACGAATTCCTCAACGGCACATTACGATATTCTTTTACATTGTATGTTCAAAACTTGAAAAATATATCAACATTTCATTAATGGTGGTTGTGGCACTTTGGGTGCTTAGGGCAAATCAGCGCGTTTTTCACTATAATCTAGGGTGGTGCTGTGCTGTGTGGCAGGCACCTTGAGCAGTTTTGGATACCGAAAGTGGTAGTTTCCCATGCGAGTCCTGATCACGGGCGCAGGCGGCGGTTTAGGGCAGGCACTTCTGGCGTGTTTGCCACAGCGCGGCGTGGAGGCGGTTGGAGTCTCACACAGCCAGCTTGAGATAACCGACAGCGCCGCTGTCTCACAACTGATAGGCGACAGTGCGCCGCAGATAGTCATTCACTGCGCGGCGCTCACCAACGTAGATCGCTGCGCGCAAGCGCCGCACGAGGCGCTGCACGTGAACGGCTTTGGCACGCAAAACATCGCGCTCGCCTGCCAAAAGCAAGGCGCGGCACTCTGCTATGTGAGTACGAACGAGGTCTTTGATGGCGAAGGCGGCGCGCCGTATGGCGAATACGACCCACCGCGCCCTGCCAACCCATACGGCTATAGCAAGTATGTTGGTGAGCAGATCGTGCGCGAACTGCTGCCGCAGCATTTCATCGTCCGCACCTCATGGGTGTTCGCCCATAACGGGCGTAATTTTTTGCAGCGGATCAGCAGTTTGGCGCGGGAAGGCAAGGCGCTCTCGGTGGTGACGGATGAAGTTGCCTGCCCAACCTATGCCACCGACCTTGCTGAAGGCATTGCCGCGCTGATTGCCACAGGGCGCTATGGCACTTATCACCTGACCAATCAGGGTGCGCTCTCGCGCTATGCCTTTGCGCGTGCCATTCTGGATGCCTACGGTATGCCCGATTACCCGATCACACCGATCACAAAGGCGCAGTTCAACCGCCCGTCCCGCCCGCCCACTTATTCCGCCCTGCGGAACGACTTTGCCGCCTTGCTCGGCATTACCCTGCGCGATTGGCAGGCTGCCCTAGCCGCCTTCATCACTTATGAACAGCAGAAAGCGACCCAAGCATGAGTACAGTTCCTGTGACCTTTCACCTAGAAAATGGCAGCACCTTTAGCGGCGAAGTGCCACGCCTCGCCATTGTGCATGAGGCGATGGAGCAACTGCTGCCGCATGGTTTTATGAAGAATAAGCGCATCAGCATCAAACAGACGCAGACGGACGATCTGATCTATCCCGATATGTTCTGCGGCGAAATTCAGGATCAGTATGGCGCGGCAGACCTAAAAGTCATTGCCCGCCCGCTGCCCGAAGCGAGCGCCACAGCCCGCCCGTGGCGCAACGTTGGCTTTGATCACCTCGCGCTGAGCATGGAAGATCGGCGTGCGGCAGTAGCGTTCTTCACACGCGGCTTGGGCATGGTCACCATGCGCGATGATGAACATCTGGCAGTGCTGAGCGCGCCGAACGGCAACAACGCGCTTTTCCTATTTGAGGCAGAGGCGGGCAAGCCGCTGAGCGACGGCGTGCCGAGCCGCATTCACCATCTCGGCTTTGTGGTGGATGATCTTGAGGCAGCCTACCAGCACTTGCGGATGAATTTCCCTGCCTTTGCCAGCGATTTCACCCTGCTAGAGCGCCTAGAACGCTGGTCGCTCTATGGCAAAATCAGCTTTGGCAGCATCACCTTCATGATTCAGCTTTCGCAAATCAAAGAAGGCTACCGCGGCTTCCCGGATCCAAAGCAATATGCCGCCATCATGTACGACTACAGCAGCCGCCATTACGGCGTGCGCTTTATGCCCGGTTGATGGGAACGCCACATGAGCAGCCCTAAAATCAGCCTTGAGGATGTGACGATCCGCTTCACCGAACGCGGCGGCGCCGGTGAGATCACCGCCGTGCAGCACGCCACGCTCACAGTGGGCGAGGGCGAGTTTGTGTGCATCGTCGGACCGAGTGGCTGCGGCAAAACAACCCTGCTGCGCGCCATCGCCAACTTACAGCCGATCAGCAGCGGCAAGCTGCACGTGCAGCGCGCAGACGCCAAACGCCCTGCTACGGCGATGGTCTTTCAGGGCGCTGCGGTCTTCCCGTGGATGACCGTCCTAGAGAACGTCAGCTATGGCTTACGCACACGCGGCGTGCCTTACGCCCAGCAAATTGCCGTCGCCCGTGAGTGGATCGCCCGCGTGAAACTGGAACGCTTTGCAGAGGCATATCCGCACCAGCTTTCGGGCGGAATGCAGCAGCGCGTCGGCTTGGCGCGTGCCTTTGCCTATAACGCCGAAGTGCTGCTGATGGATGAGCCGTTCGGCGCACTGGATGCTCAAACGCGCTTGATCTTGCAGGATACGCTTTTGGAACTGTGGCAAGCAAGCGGCAGCACAGTTGTATTCGTCACACACAGCATTGACGAGGCGCTGACGCTGGCAGATCGAATCTTAGTGATGTCGGCGCGACCGGGACGCATTCTAAGCGATGAGCGCGTGAGGCTGCCACGCCCGCGAGAGGCGGTCGCGCTGCGGAGCGATCCGCAGTATGGCGCGCTGTTCGGCAGGTTGTGGGCGCTGCTGCGCGAACAAGTGGCGTAGCGCTCAGTCAATTATCACAGGGATTTCTGCCACTGGCGCACCACCAAGCATGGTATAAAGCCAACGCGCCGCAAAGATCGGCAGTTCTACAGCGCGGTTATGATTGAGCGAGCCAAAGCGGTTGTGCCAATTGGCGGCATAGATCGGCACGGGCTTGCCCAAGCGCGGCTGTAAGAGCATTTGCCACATATGCAGGTGTGGCGGTTCGCTGGCACGCGCACAAGGCAGCCGCACGCGCAACGTCCCTGAGTCGGGCGGCAGCGCGCCGCCGTGAACTGCCGTCTTGCCAACGAACGTCTCGCCTTCATACAGGCTGAGCGATTGCTGTGCCACCTCCAGCCACAGCGCAGGCGCATGCAGCGGCGAAGGCTGCGGCAGCCAACGCCGAAAATGCAGCGCGGATGCCCAACCAAACACGCCGCGCCCATCCGCCGTCAGCGAAAGCGCATACCAGGTTTGGCGCGCATCATCGGTCAGCCAGTCATGCACATACAGCACCGTGCCGAAAGGATAACGCCCGACCAGCGCGGCGTAGGGTGAGCAAGCACGCCGCAAGGTCGTTGTGGGCGCGATGACCTCATAGTAGCCTTTGTGCAGCTCGGTTGGCTGCGGCGGACGCTCGTAGGGCAAGATGGGCTGCATCGCCTCGCGCGGCAAGTAGCCATCGGCAATCTGATACCACCAGCCATCCGGGCTGACGCCTTGAATGGCGTGCAGGCTATCGGCGGGCAAGCGCTTGAGCGCTTGAGCGGTTGCTTGCGGCTTGGCGCGTACTTGTGTGGCGCTGAACAAGCGTCCGAGCAAGGGCGCATCATCAGGCAAGCCGAACGTGGTGCCAGAGACAAGCGCCGTGAGCGAGGGTGAGTTGAGGGTTGCCTCCTGGCTGCCTTGTGCAATGCCGAACAGTGCTGCAAAGGCGCTGGTGCGCTGCAAAAATTGCCGTCGAGTCAGCATCATTCGTTCGCCAAGAGCGCCCTAATTGCCGTGTCAAGTTCGCTGCGAGATTGTAAGCCTTCCAGCACCTCAAAGGTTCTGCCTTGCGAATCCAGCAGGACGGTGTACGGGATAAACTGCACGCCGTAGCGCTGAATGAGACGCCGTGAGGCGGGATTGTCAATATCAATATCCCAGAAGGTGACCTGATCGCTGTACTTATCTTTCATCGCCTGCACATCCGGGCGCATGACGCGGCAAGGCTGGCACCAGGTTGCCGTGAAGCGGATGTAGTGCGGCTTGCCATCAAGGATAATCGCCGAAGGTCCGGGCGTCACAGTGGGGCGGTTCTCAAAGGTGGCGATGATGGACGAACTGAAGGCGGTCAGGGTCAGCAGCGGCTCTGGGATGTTGGCGGTCGGCGTGGGCGTGGGTGAGGCGAGCGCGAGGCGCGGACGAGTTGGTGTGGCACTGGCAGCCACCGCCAAGGTGGGCAGTGTTAGGCTAGTTGGCGTGGCGGTGTTGGTTTGTGAATGCACCGCGTTGGAGATCGGCAGCAGCAGCAGACCGCCTAGCACTGCGGCAATCAGCCCTGCGAAAAGCAGACCACGTCTTGTGGTTGGCATAGTCACCTCACCTAAAAAATCATTCTCACAACAGATACTAGCAATTGTAAAGGGATTTGGGCAGAGTTGATCCTACGAATTCTATGAGCGTTCGGCACAAAGGGCTGCGATGAAAGAAGCGAGCGCGGCGCACAATTGCGCTTTTCATAACCATCCCTTAGGGCAAATTTGCTCTACGGGCGTGCTGTGCTATGATCGGCTGCTGAAACCGACGCGCACCAAATTGAGTTGTTATTGCCATGACTGATCAAACTATCGCCACACCGACGCGGCTTGCCGGTGTGCGTTTTCAGCGGGTAGGGAAACTCTACCACTTCGATTGTTCTAATATGCCCGACTTGGTCATCGGCGATCATGTGATCGTCGAGACGATGCGTGGGCAGCAGATGGGGCAAATCGCTGCCTTTTACGACCCTGAAGAAGGGCGCACCGACTACAAGCCGATTCTGCGGCTTGCCACACCACGCGATCTGCTGCTGAAACAGACATGGGAAGATAAACAGTTAGAGACGCTCATCGAATGCCGCGAGATGGCGGCAAACTTAGGCGGCTATGAGCAGTGCAAATTCCTTGCCGCACAATATAGCTACGATGGCGCCACGCTGACCATCCTCTACAGCACTGAAGACACCAAGTTGAACATCAACCGTCTCAAAACCGCCATGAGCGGACGCTTTCCCGCACGGGTAGAGTTGCGGCAGGTCGGTCCGCGCGATGTGGCAAAACTGATCGGCGGCATGGGCGCTTGTGGCATTCCGCGCTGCTGTTCCACCTTCCTGACCGATTTCAGCCCGATCTCGATCAAGATGGCGAAGATGCAGGGCATTTCGCTGAATCCGTCCGAAATTACGGGCATGTGTGGCAGGCTGCGGTGCTGCCTTGTCTATGAATATGAGCAGTATGTAGAGGCGCGCAAGCTGCTTCCCAAACGTAACAAGCGCGTGCGGACGCCGCAAGGCGAAGGCAAAGTGCTGGATGTCCATCCGCTGCAAGATGCCGTCACCGTTTTGGTGGGTGAGATTCGCTACCTTGTACGGCGCGAAGACCTAGTGCCGCTGGATGAGCTAGAGACACTTGAAAAGAAGGCGAAAGGTGGCTGTGCGCGCCACGAGAGCGGTGGCTGCGATTGTGGCGCTAAGCACGGCAAAGCTGCTAAGCCCGAAGGCGGTGCGGACGCTGACGAAGATTGGGATGATGGCGAAAGCTGGGAGTAGACACAGACCATGACCGATCAAAATGCACCACTCCAGCGCGTGCTGGCAATCTACGCACACCCGGATGATCCTGAATTTTTCAGCGGCGGTGTGTTGGCAAAGTGGGCGGCTGAGGGCAAGCACATCAGCTATGCCTTGGCAACCAGCGGTGATAAGGGCAGCGATGATCCAGAGATGACTGCCGAACGCCTGATCGCCCTGCGCGAGGCTGAACAGCGCGCCGCCGCTGCCTGCATGGGATCGGACACTGTGATCTTTTTGCGCTATCCGGATGGTGAGCTAGAGCATACCTTGCGCCTACGCCGCGATCTAACGCGCCTGATCCGCCAACTGCGCCCGGATATTGTGGTCACCAACGATCCACAAACGGTCTGGACACGCGCAGGCAGCATCAACCACCCGGATCATCGCGCCATTGGTGAAGCTGCCCTTGCCGCAATCTATCCTTCGGCACGTGATCGGCATACCTTTGTGGAACTGTGGCGCGATGAAGGCTTAGCGCCGCACAAAGTACGCCGAGTCTACCTTGCTGGCACGCTTGATCCCAACCTCAAGGTGGATATTACCGCCTACCTTGAGCGCAAAATTGAGGCGATCAGCCAGCACCGCAGCCAAGTGAAGGATTTTGAGGCGCTTGCCAAACGGCTGCGCGAAAGCAACGACGCCGACTTTGAGAGCGAACCGCCCGTCTACACCGAGGCGTACCGCGTGCTGAGCTTGCGCTAAAAGCGTGGTGAGAGTCAAGCACTCTCACCACCCACACCGATTGCCTACTGTGCGGGCTTCACCGCGATCACGGTCTCGTTTTGCAGCAGCGTGACCGATCCGTTCTCGTTCAGGCGGAAGGAAAAAACCTCGTTCGTTAACCCTGTCATATTGGCGATGAACGAACGCGGCGCGAACGCTACCAACTCGAAGGACAGGCTGACGCCCTGCTGCACGACATCAGCATAGAGCGCGCCTTCGCGCACGTGGACCTCGATCTGGGCAAACAAGCTGGCATATTTGCCCGCGTAAGCTGCATATTGGCTTGGGTTAGGCGTGAAGGCGCGCAGTGCTGCGAAACGCTCAGCGCGCACTTTCGGATCAAACGCCTTGAAGCCTGCGGTGAGCGTTTCAAGGCTATCGGCACTTTGCGGATTGATGGTCAGGTACAGCACGCCGGCGGCAAGCATCTCCACCACATTCGGGTTATCGCCGTGGTCGCCATTGGAAAGGATGATCACGGCAGTTTGCTGCTCAGGTGCCATCGCCAGCACGGCGGCAAAGCCATCTATGGCGCCATTATGCCAAACCGTCTGAAAGCCTTCCAGATCGGTTGTCACCCACCCCAAGCCATAACCATTCTTAATTGGTGTGTGCATTTCAGTCAGGCTTTGGGCAGAGAGGATCGGTGTGTTCTGGAAAGTGCCATCGCCCATCTGGAAAATGGCGTAGTTTGCCATCTCCAAAACGTTAGCGGTTACTGCGCCCGCCGGCGCGATGACCTGATCCAGATAGGGGAAAAAGGGAATGCGCTGTGCGCCCTTCCGCAGATCAAAGCGGTGTGGTGCGGCAAAGTCGGCGGTTTGCTGCATGGCAGCATAACTGAGGGTTGCGGTTGGCATCGCCAGCGGCGCCAGCACTGCCTCGCGCAGATAGTCTGCATAAGGCTTACCCGTCACACGCTCCAGGACAAGCCCCGCCAACGCATAGCCCCAATTGTTATATTCATAGCGTGCGCCGAGTGCGCTTTGCACAGGCTGCGCGGCAAGGTGCGCCAACATACCTTCGGCATCGGTCACCTCGCCGTTATACCAGGCTAACTCAGCAAGCGGTATGCCGCTGGTGTGGCTGAACAAATGGCGCAGCGTCACGGCGTTAGCGTGGTCAGCATTCCGCAGCGTGAATTCGGGCAGGTATTCCACGATAGGCGTATCAAGGTTCAGTTTGCCCGCTTCTACAAGGCGCATGGCAGCTAAAGCCGTCATGGATTTGGTGACTGAACCAATGCTGAAGTGCGTCTGTGGCGTCACAGGTGCGTTGGTCTCTACATCACGCACGCCATAGCCTTTGGCAAAGATGACTTCACCTTCACGCACAATTGCCACACCCAGTCCGGGTATTTCATAAAGCTGCTGCATACTGCTCAGGTAGGCATCCACGCTTTGCGAGTCAAAGGTGCTTTGTGCATGTGCCGTGCTGCTAAATGCCAGCATCAGCACAAGCATCAGAATGCTAAACACACGGAAAGTACGGAACATGCTGCGTTCTCCCTAGTTGTATTTCCGTGTCCTTTTACGCATATCACACGCCGAGGTTGTGTGAAGGTGCGCTATTCAGGGCGTTTCGCCTGTCCATGCCAGTTGGCTAAGCTGACCACCCTGCACGAGTTGAAAAACACGCCCGCTGCTGATCTCGACAACAGCGAGCGCCGTAAAAATGCGGTTGTAAGGCGCGATGAAGGCAATGAATGCGCCATCGGGCGACCACACAAACGGCTCACCCAGTATGACGGAATCAGCTAGTTGGCGCTCTGTGGCATCCGCTGGTGTAATCAGATACAAGCGAACATAGCGTTCCGCTGAATCTCGCCGCAGAAAGGCAATCGCCTGACCATCGGGCGACCAGCGCGGCGTGTAAGCATCGGTTGTGCCGTAGGTTAGGCGTTGAAGCTGTGTGCCGTCAGGTCGGATTAGATAAAGTGCCGTCTGGTTAGCAAGCCGCTTGCTGAACACGATTTGATCACTCTGTGGTGACCAGCTTGGGAAAACGCCTTCTGTCAACACGCGCCGATCTCCGCCATCGGCATTGATAAGAATCACTGTGCTGCGTTCAGATTCTTGCTCTGTGAAGGCGATTCTATCGCCCGATGGTGAGAAAGCAGGCGCAAACTGTGAGGCGTCGGTTGCCTCAGTCAGCGCTGTGTTGACATTCGTCGCCAAGTCCACTTGCTGAAGCACGGTTTTCCCGTCACGATCTGCTGCGTAGAGCAGCCTTTTGCCATCGGGCGACCACACAGGCGCATCAAAGTGCCATGCATCGTCAGCGATTAGGCGTTGTTCGCCCGTCAGTGTATCCAAGATAAGCAGTCGGCTACTTAGCGCCAGTGTGCCGCCTTCTAGGTAGGCAAGATAGCGTCCATCAGGCGACCACATAAGCTGTGTATGGCGGCACAATTGTCCTTCACCTGCACAACTGAAATTGGGAATCAATGATTGCTCAGTCGGCGGCTGCGCGGTAAATGTAATCAGGTGGAGTGGCATAATACCGCCGCTGAGCGCTTTCGTGAAGGCGAGTTTGCCGCCCAACCCTTCGGGCAGCGCAGTGGGTGGTGGCTGCCCCTTCACCACCCACCGCGAGAACAAGGTAAACACACTGAGCAAAATGAGTAGGACGCATGTATAGAGGCGCATTCGCCGCTGTGATAGAAGTATCATCAGAGTCACCTACTGGGTTCAGGGGTAATGGTAAGTGGTGGCTCTGGCGTAATCGTGACGGGTGGTAAAGGCGGCGGTGTAGGCGGACGTGATGGCTGTGGATGGGGTGGCACAATGCCCTGATCAATGGCATAATCGCCGTATTCGCCAGCGCGGTTGTGCATGGCAAAGACCATTGACCAGCCAATGGCGATGCGGTGATTAAGCTGCCCAAAATCTAAATTTCCGCCCATAAAACCATTGACGGCACGCTGAGCGCGCTCAATATCGCTGAGATCGGCAATGAAAGGCGCACCCATCGCCAGCACAGGCACGCGGTTAATGTTCAACAGACCATTGATGGTGCGAACATCACTTTCCGTGATTTGCCCATTGGCAAACGCGTTTTGAATAATGCGTTCGACTTCTTGCTGCTCACGGCGCACCATGTCTAAATCCCACTCCAGCGCTGAATTAACTGGCTGCCCTGTCAGCGGGCTGATCAGCCGCCCATCAGGTGCAATAAGCGTGCCGTCGTTGAGTCCCGTGTAAATATCTTGGTTTAGGCTGAAAAGGTCTGCGCCGATAGTGTTTAATAATTCAGCGGCATTGGGCGATAAATTCATCCCTAGAAAGTTGAGTATTGAACCGAACTGCTCGCTCATCCCAAGGATGGTTGTCACTTTGGCGGCAGCATTATAGAAACGAATGCCGCTGCCTTCACCACCCAAAGCGCCTAGCATCTCTGCCCAACGCAAGTAAACCTCACTACGTCCACTTGGATTGCCGGGATCAGGTTCCCCTCCGCCACCTTCACCCTGCTCAGCCGCTATTTTGGCAAAGCCCACTGTCTTGGCTGCCAAAACGAAATCACCTGCGCCGCCTACAAACAGCGCACCTGCCTCGCGTTCTGCCGCCTGAAAGCGCTGTGCGATGCTATGTGTGGAGTGGCAGGCTTCTTCCAGTGCTGTGATTAAACGCCCTACAGCTGGCAACACTTCACCATTCATTTCAGCGTAGAATTGCTGCGCGCCGCGCCCAAGCCAGCCACCTGATGCGAGTTGATCAACCTGACGTTGAAGGGCATTCAATAATTGTGTAGTCGTGTTGGCGTGTTGCGAGAAACACGACATACACGTTCTACCGACATCGTAGTCCATGCAAATACGAGGCGCACTCATTGCGGCTCCTTGATCTTGAAAATTATGGCTTGCATTTAGGTTTAGAGAAGCATGAAATACACGGCGTGAACGGGATTATGCACAGTTCATAAGCGGCTCTCCAAAACCAAGAAAAAAATGCCGTTGGAAAGCAAAAACTTTTATAAATCTTTTTTGGGAAATTTATAATGCTTTTATAAGTTATACCGTCTGCATTGTGAAGAAACCGTCACAAATGCGCTGCACGCCGTCACATTTCAGCCCATCGGGCGTGTTAGACTGCTCTTGAGGCTTATCAGAATGAGGTGTTTTATGGCAGCCTTAGAGCAAAAAGCAGGGACGGTCAGTCGGCGTGGCTTTCTGAAGGCGATCAGCCTAGCCGGCTTAGGGCTGGCAGTGCCGATTCAGTGGGCGGGCAGCGTTCGCCGTGCCGCTGCGGAAGGCACGCTTGATCCGCTGCGGCATGTGTTGAACCGTCTGACGTGGGGTGTACGCCCTGCTGATCTAGAGAAAATGCGTGCGCTGGGCATTGAGGGCTACCTCGATTGGCAGCTTCAGCCTGAGGCAATTCCCGATCCAAAGATCACGCAGCTTTTGGAGGATGTGCCAGTCCTTTCGGCGAGCTACCGAGAGGCACAGCGCCAAGAGGCGGAAGATTGGCAGCTTGGCTATACGCTGATGTGGACTAGGCTTTACCGCGCCGTTCACACTGAGCGCCAACTCTTTGAGCGCGTTGTGGAGTTCTGGACGGATCACTTTAATGTGCCAATTGGCGACTCGGCTGCCGAGAAGCTGATTGACGACCGTGACGTTATCCGCAAGCACGCTTTCGGGCAGTTCCGCAGTTTGCTGTTCGCTTCTGCCCAAAGCCCTGCCATGCTCTACTATTTGAACAATGCCAGCAGCGATAAAGAGCATCCTAACGAGAATTACGCCCGTGAGGTGATGGAATTGCACACACTCGGCGTCGAGGGCGGCTATACTGAGCAAGATGTGAAGGAATTAGCACGCATCCTCACCGGCTGGACAGCCCGTAATGGCACATTCTATTTTGACCCTGAGATGCACGACTATGGCGAGAAAAGGCTGCTAGGGCGCACCTTTCCAAGCGGGCGCGGCATTGAGGAAGGCTTAGAGGCGCTAGACCTGCTGGCAACACACCCTAGCACGGCGCAGTTCATTGCCACCAAGCTGTGCCGCCATTTCGTCAGCGACTCGCCGCCGCCAAGCCTTGTTGCCAGCGCCGCCCAAACTTTCAGCGCCACCGATGGCGATCTGCGCGCTGTGCTGCGCCATATCTTCACTTCCGCTGAATTTATGGAGAGCGGCGGGCAAAAACTGCGCCGCCCGTTGGAATATGTGGCAGCCGTTATGCGTACCACACAACTTGAAGTGGCAGAGGATTACTGGCTGCTGCTTGGCGCACTGGAACAGCTTGGACACCTACCCTTCGGCTGGAAGCCGCCGAACGGCTATCCGGATGTGGCGGCAGCATGGCTGAACACCAACAATATGCTCATGCGCTGGAAGATTGCTTTTGCGCTCCCTATCATTACATTGGGTTGGGTAGACGGAATGCGTGCGCCGTTGGATAGCTTGGTTGATAGATCGGATAGCGCTGCGGACTTGGTGGATGCCGTCTCGGCTGCTGTGTTGCCCGCTTTGCGCCTCGATCCGCAGGATCGCGCCCAACTGATCAACTTCGTGGCGCACACAGCCGAGCAACGTTTGCGCCCACACGAACGGCGTGACAAACTGCCCGCTCTTGCCGCTTTGCTGATTAGCTCGCCCTATTTTCAGTGGTGCTAAAGCGCCGAAAGGACTCTTCCGATGAAAACAGTGACTGTGAATCTACGCGCAACCTCACGCCGTCAGGCATTGGGCATGTTCGGCGCGATCAGTGTGGTTGGCTTGAGCAAAGCGCTTTTCCCGTCGTGGATGCCGCGCCTTGCCTTTCGGCGCAGCGGCGCGCCGGGTGATGTGTTGGTGGCAATTTTCCTGCGCGGCGGCATGGATGGCTTGAATGTGGTTGTGCCTTATGCCGAAGGCGCAGCCTACTACGACGCACGCCCAACCCTCGCCATTCCAGAGCCAAGCCGCGATCCGCTGAGCGCCATTGATCTGAACGGCTTCTTTGGCTTGCATCCCGCCTTGCGCCCACTCAAGGCAATTTACGAGGCGGGCAATTTAGCAATCGTTCATGCCTGCGGATCGCCCGACCCAACGCGCTCGCACTTTGATGCGATGGAGTTTATGGAGCGCGGCACGCCCGGCGCGAAAAGCACGCGCAACGGCTGGATCAGCCGCCATCTGGAGTCGGCAGCTTGGCAGAACGCTTCGCCCTTCCGCGCTGTGGGCATTGGCAGCCTGCTGCCAACCGCCCTGCAAGGTGGCGTCTCTGCCCTTGCCCTTAAATCCATTGCAGAATTTCATCTGGGCGGGCGCGAGGATCAGCTTGAAGCAATGCGTAGCGCCCTCTCAAGCCTATATACCGTTGAAGCAGGCGGCAGCGTGCAGCGCGAACAATTGGCAGCCCACGCCAAAGATACCTTCGCCGTGATGGATCTCTTGGCAAGCCTGAATGCTGAGAACTACACACCCGCGCATGGCGCGCAGTATCCAGACGGTGAGTTTGGCAAAGGCTTGCAGCAGATTGCGCTCTTAATCAAAGCGGGCATTGGGCTAGAAGTCGCCTGCATTGACTTTGGCGGTTGGGATACACACGAAGAACAAGGCGGCGCGGAAGGTGAGCAAGCCAACCTGTTGGCAGAATTAGCAGCAGGACTCGCCGCCTTCTATGCCGATCTGGGCGATCACATGGCAAATGTGAGTGTGGTTGCCATGAGCGAATTTGGGAGGCGCGTGGCGGAGAATGGCAGCCGAGGCACCGATCATGGGCATGGCAATGCCATGTTTGTGCTGGGCGGCGGTGTGATCGGCGGTGTTCATGCCGATTGGCGCGGGTTGCAGCCTGAAGCCCTTGACGATGGCGACCTGCCGATCACAACTGATTATCGTGACGTGTTGGCGTCCGTGCTGGCTGGGCGCGTGCTGAACCCTGCCCTCGATCATGTCTTCCCAAACTATTCGCCCAAGCTCCTGCCGATTGTGCGCCCGCGTTAGGGCAGAAGAGAGGTGACTATGTTCCGCAAAATTGCCTTGATCGTGTGCTTGTTGCTGTTGGTGCTGCCGCTGGGTGCGCTGCGCGCTGAAGATAGCCCTGAGGAGCGTGCTATCGCGCTGGCTGCCGCGCATCCGCGCCTTGCCGCCTACCTTGCCGAAGTGCCGAACTGGTACGCCTTTGCCTACAATCCGGAGGCAATGCCCCAGATTTGGCGCGTGCAGTTCTATACAGCCAACCATGCCGCCCTTGCCAACGCAGATGTACACCTTGCGAAAGGGCGCGTCTATTGGTTGGAGGTAGATTACAGCCATGCCAGCCCAGCCACGCAGCGCAAGGGGCAAGAGGCTGCCCTGAACTTTGCCAGAAATCACCCTGATGTGCGCGAACTGCTCGGCGAGGCTTCGGATAGATACGAGGCATGGATCGAGTATGAGGGATGGCGGGACACATGGGCGATCTATCTGTGGTATGCCGGCGATGTGGTGCAGGTTGTGCTGCGCTTCAACAGCACCAATCCGTTCGACTTTGCCGCGCCGGAACTGGTGGGCATCACCTTTCCTGAACTGCTGACAGTTGAGGCATGGATCGGCGCACGCCAAGCGCAGGCGATCACGCTGGCGGCAGCAGCCTCACAAATCGCTGAGTCATTGCGGGAACATGAGGGCTGGCAAGCAGAAGCGACGCCAGAGGGTACGCCGAGCAGCACGGTGTGGCGAGTTACTTTCAGGCATGGTGAGCGCATCATCGCGCAGACGTGGGTTGATCTGGCGAATGCTGCCGTCCTTAGGGCAGAGATACCCTAAATGGGCAGCGCCGTGCTATGATCAGCCCTTATGGATACACGCCCGATCATTCTAATTGTGGACGATGATGAGGCAATCCGTTCCGCCCTTGCTGCGCTGCTTGGGCGGGCGGGCTTTCAGCCGATCTTGGCGGCGGATGGTGCTGCGGCGTTAGCGGCGGCACGGGAGCAGACGCCCGATCTTGCCCTGCTGGATGTGGTCTTGGATGAGGCGCAGCCAACTGCCATTGGCGGGCTGGACGTGCTGCGCGCCTTGCGAACCTTTGAACGATTCATCCCGGTTATCATGCTGACTTCTTATGCGGAATGGCAGGTCGAAAGCCTTGGGCAAGGCGCAATTGCCTTTGTGACCAAGCCATTTGATACCAATGCGCTAATTGGGCAGATTCGGACGACGCTGAACGCGGTGGCGCACATACGGCGTGAAGCACAACAGCAATCGCAGGCGGCAAGCACGCTGATCCATGTGCGCGATTTGGTGATCGATCCGCTGCATTTGCGCGTAACGCAGCGCGGCACGGAAATTGACCTCACACCGCTTGAGTTCGCCCTGCTCACCTTCTTGGCGCGGCATCCCAACCGTGAATGGACACGCGAACAACTGCTTGATCAGGTTTGGGGCTATGAGTGGGCGGGCTATCCGCGCACTGTGGATCGGCATATTGCCGCGCTGCGCCGCAAGCTGCACCTAGAGCGCGATGATTTAATCGAAACGGTGCATGGATCAGGCTATCGGTTGGTGGTCTAAATGCGCGCTGGGCTAAGCCAACAAGGGCGGCTGATAGGGTTAGGCAGAGCAGGGCTGGCTGCTGCGCTGCTCGGCATTTGGCTGCTTGTGCCGCTCTGTGGCGTGCATGGCACACCTGTGCAGGCGACGCCCATCCTGATCCGCGCTTTGAACATGCCGCTCTTGGTCTGGGCGTTAGTGGCTGCCAGCCTAAGCGCGCTGAGCTTATTCGGCGTTGGGCGTTTGTTAGGTGCTTCACAGCCAGCACTGCTGCTGCGCCTTATACTAGGCTGCCTGTGTCTGATCGGGATCGGTGGGCTGCTGTGGGTTGGGATGCCGCACGCGCTCGGCGTTGCCAACCGCGCGTGGCTCACCCTGAGCGCTGCCACACCTAGCGCGTTGTATTGGTTTGTGGCTGCGCTAGGCATCTCGGTACTCGCCCTGATTGCCTTCGGTGTGCTGAACGCCGGTGCAGCACGCCACCAACGGCAGGTGCGCGCCCTGCTCCAATTGGCGGATGGCTACTTAGAGGTGGCAATCGCGCTGTGTGATAGGCGCGGTCGGCTGCGCTATGCCAATCCGCGTGGTGTGGCATGGCTGTTTGGTACAGATCAGCGTTTGCGCCCTGAACTGCGCGAGGCAGCCCACAGCGCCCTTCGCAGCCGCCGCAACACAACGCAATTTCTGACCATTGATGAGAACACGCGCTTGAACGTGCAGTGCGTGCCGCAAAGTCGGACTTTATTGGGCGTGGTTGCCGCGCAAAGCGGCAGCGAGGCGGCGCGCAGCAAGTTCTATGAGCAGTTTTTGCGGCGCATTGTGCATGACATGCGGAATCCGCTGGCGGCGATCATCGCGCACGCCAGCAATCTGCGCATTGAAAGCTCGCCTAGCCCTGAGAATGCCGCACGTGCCGCTGCGATCATTGAAAACGAGGCGCAACGCCTGACGCGCCTTGTGGACTCCCTGCTCTTTGATGCGCGCCTTTCCTATGTGCCGCCTGCCCTAGAGCCGCTTGATCTGGTAGATGTGCTTGAGGAAGTCCTCTATCAGCATGAAGAACGCGCCGCCGCCGAAAACAAGTCCCTCAAGCTAGAGATGCCGCCCAGCGCGCCGTGCATCGCCGATCACGATCTACTCATCCGTGCCTTAAGCAATTTGGTGGAAAACAGCCTAAAATATTCGGAGGTGGGCTGTGTGGTCAGTTTGAGCCTGAACGCTTATGATCACGGTTATCAGATTGTGGTGCGCGATAACGGCAGCGGCATTCCGCCAAGCTACCTGCCCGATAAGATTTTCGAGCCGTTGGTGCGCGCCCGCCCACGTGAAGGCGGCAGCGGCAGCGGCTTAGGGTTGGCAATCGTGAAGAAGATTGTGCTGCTGCATCGCGGCACACTACAGGCTGAGAGTACCTTAGGCGAAGGGACGACAATCATACTATGGCTGCCTGCCGCACCCTGAAAAACGCCGCACGTTTATGGTTGATGCTTGCTTTGGTGGCGGCTGCCTGTGGCGTGCGCGTGGAGATTGCGCCGCAAACACTGCCGCCACCAACCGCCACCGCCATGCCCGCCTATAACGAATATAACGGGCTAACACGCGGTGTGGCGGCGCCACGTTTCACGTTTTCAGGGCAAGGCGGCGCACGAGCCGCTTTATTCATGCAGCCCGTGATTGCCGATGTTTATATGCTGCGCGAGCGCTATGTGTGGTTTCACGCTGACTATGACGCCACTTGGTACGATTCGACGCAGGGCAACGCACGCCTGCGCCTCAGCCTCTACAGCCGCACGGACTCAACGCAAGCATGGTTAGCGCTGAACAGCGGCGAACAGGAACTCACTACGCTTACTGCACCCAATGCACAGCGCAGCGAAGTCGGTGCGGTCTTCTATTCCGAGCAAAAAGGCTTATCCCACATCCGCATTGAGTTGGCTGCCACCGTGTTCACGCCCGATCAGCAGTTCAACCCGTTAGAAGCACGCGAACTGCGTGCTTTTGTATTCAGCCCACCCAATGAGGATATTAACCTCGATCCGAAGGCGCTCACGCCGCGCTTTGGCGTTACCAGCGCCGAACGCCCATTGCTGGATTGGCGGGCATGGCTTGGCAACCCTTGCGAGTATGTGGACACAGTGCCATCGCCAATGCAGCAAGGTATTGCAAGCGTCTGTAAGGCAGTAGAGGCGGAGGACGCCGCCGCAGTTGCACTTGGGCTGCGCCAAACAGCCGATGCGCTCTCGCCGCGCCCTGAGGACATGCTGCTGCGCGCTTGGCAGGCAGCCGTTTGGGGCGCTGCTGCGCTCACCTACGCCCAATTGGACGATCTGGAGACGGCAAAAGAACTTTTCGAGGCAGCCATGCAGGCTTGGCAAGCCTTAGATCATCCGTTTGAGTTCAGCGTTGCACGTCACAACCTCGCCTATATTTGCGCCCTTGAAGGGCAGACCGAACTTGCCTTGATCTATTTTCAGCAGGTGCAGGAACTGCGCACCCAAATCGGTGATGAAGGCGGTCTGTGGTTAGCACAGGCAAATCGCGGCTATTTGGCAGACAACCGCGATTTGTTGTGGTCGCCGCGCAGCTATTTTGAGTCAAACGAATTGCCACAGTTGGAGATCGTCAGCCGTTGGATTGACGCCTTTGATGAGTAGCGCACATGGCACGCCACCCTGAAACTGCTACAATCTGAAAACGCGCTGCACATTGGAACTCGTTTCAGGCTCAAGGTGTGGCAGATCGCACGTGGCGGCTTGCCAAAGCGCATGAGGCAGCCGCCTTAAGGATAGGATTTCACTATGCGAATTATCATCATCACCTCTTGGGCAACCGATGTGATCCGTGGCAGCGGAACGGCGGTTTTCTTCAACGCCTTTCTGTCTGGGCTGCGTGAGCGCGGCTATGCGGTCGAAGTGATTGCGCCCAACTTCGATACGACCGATTATATCGAGGCGACCCTCAAACGCTTTCAGTTCAACACCGAGCTGCGGACGGATAGCCGCCTGAAAGACGCAGATGTGCTGATCGGCTTTGACTATGATGGCTACGGACTCGATCCCGCCAACCGCCCGCCGCTGATCGCCTCTGCCCATGCCCTCTACGGCGATTTTTACCGCTGGGAAAGCGATCCGATCCGCACGATGGTCTATGCTCAGGCATTCTTCGACCGCCTGAACATGCAGCAGGCAGACCGCGTGACCGCCGGCAGCGCTTACGCCAAAGCGCAGATTGTCTCACGCTATGGCATTCCCGTCGAAAAGGTGCAGGTTGTGCCGCATGGCATGATCACGCCAACTTGGCTGCCTCTGGTGGACGCTGAGGCGCGCCAACCGAATGATCATCCGATTGTGCTGGCAGTTGGCAAGCTCTATCCGCGCAAACGGGTAGAGGTGCTGCTGCGCGCTGTGCCACTGCTCACCGACGAATTTCCCGATCTAGAAGTGCGAATTGTGGGCAACGGCTTGGAATGGGAACGCCTGCATCAGTTGGCGGACGCACTGGACATCAGCGCGCACCTAACATGGCTTTCCCATCTGGCGGATGATGCTGCCTTTGCCCGTGAATGGCGCCAGGCGGATGTTTTTTGCCACCCAAGCAGCCAAGAGAGCTTCGGGTACGTCTATCTGGAGGCGATGACGCTTGGCAAGCCGATTGTGGCAGCCAATGCCAGCGCCGCACCTGAGGTGATCGGTGAGGCGGGCTTGCTGGTCGAGGCTGACAATCCGACTGCCTTTGCAGAGGGCATTCGGCGTTTCCTGCGCGATGCCGATCTGCGTGCCGAATACAGCCGCCGTGCGCGTGCGCGTGCGCCATACTTCACGCTGGAGCGCATGATGGACGGCTACGATCAGGCGATTGCGGCGGTGCTGTCCAAGGCGCCGATTGAGGCATAAAAGATGCTGCAACAATGTGTAAACGGCGAAATTCTGTGCAAAGCCGCCAAAGCATAAATGTGCAAACAATCACTAATGCTTCATCACGCATTCCTTAAGGTACGTGATCTTGTGGGCAACTTGCAGGCGTCTATAATGGATGCAAGATAAAGATTTAACACCTATAGATTTTCCCCACTATAGAGTTAGCGAAATGCCCACCTTGTGTGGGCATTTTCGCGTTTTAGAGATGTGCGCCGCGCCTGACCCGATTACAGCCTGTAGCCTTCTGTTCTGCACACGGAATGTCGTTGAGGCTAGCTGCAAAAGCCTTAAGCGCGGCAGCCTAATCAGCCTTTCGCCCAATCGGGCTGGTGGGTATTTAATTGATCCAGCAGCCTGACAAAATCTTGGCGGCGTAGCTCAGCGCCATCCTGCCAGCGCTGATCTTCGGCTTGGAGTAAGCGGCGCTGCTGCGTTATCTCGCGTAAGGGTAGTTCGCCTTTGGCGATCACACTGCGTGGAATGAGCTGAAGAAAATCGGCAAACTGCGGCAGATCAGCCTCTTTAGCGGGCATCAGCGTGTAGAGTGTGATGCGCGTTTCATCTTGCACCAATTGCAGCGCCAGCACAATCCAGCCGCGCACGGCACGCGCCGAACCGCGCTTCACGGTGAAACGCCATGCCAGCACGTTCACACGCTGCGTCAGGTCAATATGAGTTTCAGGCGTGCGGTCGCGGCGGCTATCTTGCAGTGTGATCCGATTGTCTGTAAGCGTAAGGGCGCGCCCGCTTTTCCAGACGCGCTTTAGCAGACTATCCGAGAGTGCCATCACACCCAAGGCGCCTATGGCGGCTAGGGAGGCGTTCAAGCAGCCGCCATTTTCGCTGCTCAAGAAGAAGCCCAACACCCACAAGAGCAGCACAAAACTGAAGATGGCAATCAGCGGCAGCGCCAGACGAATACCGGTATGTTCAGTGTCTAGCGGAAAGTGTAAACGTTCAGTGCTGCGCTCAGTCATTAAACAAACGCCTCTGCATGTGCCACGAGCTGACCATCCAGTAAGGTTAGCACGCGATCCATCTGGTTGGCAATACGCGGATCATGGGTGACGACGATGACGGTTGTGCCAGTTTCGCGCTGCACATCTTGGAGCGCTTTCAGCACAACCTTGCCCGACTCAGTGTCCAGATTGCCGGTTGGCTCATCGGCAAGCAGCAGCGGCGGATTATTTGCCAGGGCGCGGGCGATGGCGACGCGCTGCTGCTGACCGCCGCTCAGTTGGTTCGGGCGGTGGTGCAGGCGATCTTTCAAGCCGAGCAGGTCAAGCAGTTCGGCAGCACGGCGGCGCGGATGAAACTGCGGCTTGCGGGCAAATTCAATAGGCAGCGCCACATTTTCCAGCGCGGTGAGCGTTGGCACAAGGTTGAAGAACTGAAAGACAAAGCCGATTTTCTCATTCCGCACTTCGGTGAGGCGGCTTTCCGAAAGGCGTGAGATGTCTATGCCGTCAATCTCGATGCTGCCACTGGTGGGCGTATCCAAGCCGCCCATCAAACCGAGCAGCGTTGTTTTGCCGCTGCCTGAAGGACCGATGATGCCGACGCGCTCGCCTTTGTAGATTTCTAAGCTGATGCCGCGCAGGATATGCACCGTCTCCGCGCCGAGTGGTAAGTCTTTGATCACATTTGCCGTCCGCAGCACTGGCACGCGCCCAGAACCGTTTAGCGTCATGGTAAGTCCTCTACGCTCTTTGATTGATTGTTTCGCTTGCGCCTTCTACGCAAGGGCGTAGGCAAGGTTGCATGAGCATTTGTTTAGCGCGCCAAAGTCTGTGCCAGTTTTAGCAAGCGCTCGTCAAGGCTTTTGGTCTTGCCGGCAATCTCGACCAGCGGCGTTGTGGTGATTTGCCCGCCGCGTGTGCCGCATAACACGCCATACTCGCCACGCGCTAACGCCTCTACGGCACCGGCGCCCAAGCGCGATGCCAGCAGCCGATCATAGGCGAGTGGCGCGCCGCCACGCTGCACATGCCCAAGCGTTGTTGCGCGCACATCAAAGCCGAGTTCCTCTTTATAGTTCTCATTCAGATACTTAAAGAGCGCATCGGCTTCGTATTTGGCGCCCTCCGCTACCACCACTAAGGCATGTGATTTGCCGCGTGCGTAGGCAGCGCTGATGATCTGGGCGACTTGCTCTGGCGTCGTCTCGAACTCCGGCACCACAATCGCTTCCGCGCCGCCCGCGATGCCGCTCATCAAGGCGAGATAGCCGCAATCGCGCCCCATGACTTCCACCAAGAAGGCACGCCGATGCGATGAGGCAGTCGTTTTGAGCCGATCAATCGCCTCCAGGGCAATGTTGAGCGCTGTATCTACGCCGATAGTGATGTCTGAGCCAAGCAGGTCGTTATCAATGGTCGAGGCAACGCCGTTGACGGGGAAGCCCATTTGGTAGAGCGCATAAGCGCCCGTCTGAGAGCCGTTGCCGCCGATCACCGCCAGGGCATCTATGCCGTGAGCGCTGAGGTTATGCAGTGCCTTTTTGCGCCCTGCTTCTTCGCGGAACTCTTTACAGCGTGCGCTGCCCAGCATGGTTCCGCCCATCTGAATAATGCCGCCCACCGAGCGCGCATCAAGTTCTTTGAATTGATTGGTGACCAAGCCGAGGTAGCCTTCTTGGACGCCCATCACCGACCAGCCCTGCTCCAGCGCAGAGCGCGTGACGGCGCGAATGGCAGCATTCATGCCCGGCGCATCGCCACCACTGGTTAGGACTGCAATGCGTTTAATCATGGAAGGTGTTTTTCCCTTTCACCTTGCACTTACCGCGCTTAGTGTAACGCGGGTCGGCACAACGCGAAACTTTTTCTTGCAACTGTGCGTAAGGCGGTGTAGACTTTGCCCGCGCTGGGCAAAAAAGCTGCGCTGTGCGAAAATCTGCAACTTTTTCAGGTGCAGTGGGTTTAGTTTGCTAGTCAGGCTTGATCTGTAACAGAAGGGTAGTTTGCTTGTGACTGTCGTACCACTACAACGCATCAGACAAAAGACGCGCGGAATCCTGCGGTTGACGCGCTGGAAAGAATACGTAACCTATGTTACCCCACTAACCGCTTTCGGTGCAATGCTGGCGCTGCGTGCCAGTGGCACAGCACTGGACTGGCGCTTGTTGGTCGCCATCCTGGCAAACACGTTGGTGGTTGCCTACGCCTTCATGATTAACGACATTGTAGACGCGCCCGACGACGCCCTTGAAGCAGACCGTGCCGCCCGCAATCCCGTCACCTGTGGTGAGATCAGCATCTTTGAAGGCTGGTTCGTCTCAGGTTTGGTGGCAGTCGCCGCGATGATCCTCTACGCGCTGCTTGGCTTGCCCGTCCTCATCACCGGCGGCATTACGCTTGCCCTCTCGCATTTCTACTCGTGGAAGCCTGTTCGCCTGAAGGCATACCCTGTCACGGATATTGTCTCGCACTCGCTGATGCTCAGCGGCTTATTGCTGGTGGTGGGCTACCTCTGCTACCACAACGATTTGGGTGCGGTATGGTCAATCGTTCTGGCAATGACGCTCGTCTCCAGCTATGGGCAGCTTTACAACCAAATGCGTGACTATGATATGGATCGCACCGCGGGCTTGTACAACACCACCATCATGTTTGGCAAGCGTATCACCTATGTGTTGATGTATGCAGCGCTCATCGCGGCAGCGGGATTGCTCATCTACGCCCTGATTATCGGACTCATTCCGCTGTGGATCGTTGGCATTGTGATGGTCAGCATTCCGCTGATCTACCTTTTCCGCAGCCGTGCCGATGCACGCGGCGGCGCTGCTGCCGATATTAGCGGCAGTGTGCAGCTTCAGGTGCTGATGGCAGCCAACTGCGCCGTCATCGTCTGGATGATTGCCCAAACGCTCGGCTTCTAGGCAAACACTGCATTACCCTATCCCTAGCCCTTTCCCGCCTTGCACGCAGGATGGAACTTAGGGTGGTGCGGCTCGTAAACAGGGACGCTCTGCGGCGTCCCTGTGTGTTTATGGCGCTTGCTTGTGCAGCACTACAAAATGCGATAAGCCTAAGACGCGCAGCGGCGTATTTTCCGCCACATACAGCGCAGCGCGGATGATTTTGGCGAGCGTTGGGGCACGGCGGGCAATGTTATCGTAGCCGCCGAAAATGCGCGTATGCTTCACCACGCGCACGGGCAGCCCTTCAAAAAGCTGCCGCACGCCACGCGCTGTATAGGCGCGCACATGCGGCGCCAACCGATTCCGCAGCCCATCGGGCAGGTAGTTGATCAGCGGCGTGTTGCCAAAGTGATACTTACCACGCCAATAATGCCCGTGCGTCTCAAAGGGATACCAACGGTTAGGGCAGAAGACGATGATCACGCCCTTCGGCTTGGTGACGCGCACCATTTCACGCGCTGCGGCGCGGTCATCTTGCACATGCTCCAACACCTCGTTGGAAAGCACCATGTCGAAGGCATTCGCGGGATAGGGTAGCTGTTCCGCCGCCGCGATCAAGGCACGCGGAGTCTGGCGCTGCGCGGCAGCAACGCGCTCTGGCTCAACGTCCATCGCCTCAACATGCGCGTTAAAGCGCCGCCGAATCTGCCCAGCATAACTGCCCATGCCACAGCCATCCACTAGCACAGTGGCGCCTTGCAAGTTTGCCGCCGCTGCAATCATCTGCAAGCGGCGTTCTTGCCCGCTGCGCCAAACGTAGCTTGGTTCACCGCGCAAGGCGGCAAGTTCGGAAGGTGGCACGGCGCTACTGCAATATCACAGACGACTGGCTGCTTTGGCGCAGTGCTGCCTCTGCGGCGCGCCCAAACAAGCGGCTCATAAAGTAGACGAATAAGCCCAGCGGCGCGATGAACAGCGTCAACACCAAGATCAGGCGCGTGGATTTGTTGCGCTTCAGCCCATCGCTATAAATCCAATAGCCAACGGCTGTATCCACTGCCCAAATGTGCAGCCAGATCACCAGCGCAATCGCCGGGTCAGCCAACAATGCCGCCAAACCTGTTGGCGAGCTGAAATCAAGCTGAATGCGCCCAATGCCGCCCACCAATGCGCCAAAGAGCGCCAAGACATACATGCCGCCTAGCACCAGAATGCCTCCATAGCTCTCCATCGCTTGTTGGGCAAGGTGCTGGCGCGGAAAGAGGATCATCAATGCCCAAAAAGGCACTGCAACCAAAACAGCCAAAATGTAGAGCAGATTTAGCATGAAGCAGTCTCCGTGTAGAAGTGCGGTTAACCTTACCGCCAATTATGCCCACAACATACCGTTTTGGCGATTCGAGGCGCCGTGCGGCTCAAGGCTGGTGCAGCAAACCCTATCCCGAATTCGGCGCGCCTGATCCGCCTCAAGCGCACCGCTTTAGCGTGAATCCCCGATTTTTAGGGGGACGGTTTTTCAGGCGTTTATCTTAAAATCTGTATACTATCATGGTCTTTACTGTTCTGGAGTGACTGAGAATGCAATGCCCTGTCTGTCTGACAGTTGAACTGAGGATCACCGAACGCGCCGGTGTTGAGATTGATTACTGCCCGAAATGCCGCGGCGTCTGGCTGGATCGCGGCGAACTGGATAAGCTGATTGAGCGCGCCGATACCGCCGCCGCAACGCTCGACATGCCTTACAGCGAACCGCCACCAAAGGCGAAACGCGGCATCCCTGCCCCTGATCTGCTTGACCTTGAGCAGGACTTTGCCGAGCGCCGCCGCACCGAAACAGCGCGGCGCTACGAGGACGACGATGATGACTACCGCCCTGAGCGCTTCCGCCGCGAGGATGATCGTGGGCGCGGGAAGAAGAAAGGCTTCTTAGGCGAACTGTTCGATATTTTCGACTAACACAGCCCGCATTCAGCCGCGTTTGCTCCGCAACAGATCGAACGCGGCACCTTGATCGCTCTCGGCAAGCTGCTCTGCCAGCGCTACGTCCTCGCTCAGCACCTGCCGCAAAATGGACGCCTGCTCACTGCTGAAGATGATCTGCCATTCGCGCAGACCGCGCTTTTCGCTCTGTAAGGCGGCAAGCCCTTCGGCTGCGCCTTGCTCCTCACCGCTATAGAGATAAGCGCGAGTCAGCCATAGGTAAGTCAGCAGGCGATGCCGACTATCCGGCACGTTGGCGATCAGCGCACGCTTCAAATAGTCAATCGCCTCCGTCCACCTGCCCAGCCGATCTGCAATCATGCCCAGATTGTAAGCGGCGACCCAGTGGTTCGGCTCTAAGGCGTGCGCCTTCAAGCCATACTCAAAGGCGCGCTCATAGTTGCCCTCTTGCAGGTAGACTTCTGCCAAGCCGTTATAGCCAACGCCTGAATCAGGCGAGAGCGCGACGACCTTCTCATAGTCTGTGCGCGCCTTCCGCAAATTGCCCGAAAGCCGATACAGATCGGCGCGGAAACGGCGGTGATCGGCTTGATCAGGCTCTGCCTTGATCAGATCGCTGATGATGGCGATTGCCTGATCATAGGCGCCTTTCCGCATCAGCTTGATGGCGCGCTGATACTCGCGGCGCACAGCGGCACGCCCTGCGATGAGCGCAACCACAAGCCAGCCCGCCGCCACAACCGCCAACGCCGCGAACCACTGCGGTACGAACAGACCAAGGATCAATGCGCCGAGTGCAGGCGCGATCAGAATCAGGATTTGGCGGCGCTCTTGTCCGTCAAAGCGCGTGATGAGTGCAATTGCCGCGCCGACCAAAAAGAGAGCTGCCAACGCCGTTTGCGCGGTAGGAATCCATGCTTCAGGCGGCTGAACCGCGTTCAGCATCAGGCTGAGCAAGCCTGTGCCTGCCAACAAACCAAAGATGAAGCGTGCGCGCCCGATGCCAAGCCACGCGATAAAGCGTCCGATCACGGCAACCTCACACCTTCAGCCACATTTGGTCGGCAGTTTTGCGCGCACCCAGCGCCCGCCAAAATGCCTGCGCCACCGGATGGCGGTATGGCACACGCACCTCAAGCTGCGTGATGCCTTCTTCGGCAAACCAAGCGCGCAGCGCTGCCAATAATTCGCGCCCAAGCCGTCCGCTCTTGGCGTGATAATCCACGGCGAGATCGCGCACAACGCCATAGCGTTGCGGCAAAAAGGCGGGCGCGTTCGGCACGCACTCGCCAATGATGTAGGCGATCACCGTCTCAGTCTCGTCTACCGCCACAAAAAGCGCCATATCCGCCCGCGTGAACCATGTTTCAAGGGCGGCTTGCCATAGGGCGGCAGCGTCTTCTGCCAAGCGCACACGCACATCCGCTTTGGCGAATGCCTCTGCCGACTCTAGCCAAATGGCTGTCATGCGTGTGGCATCGCTGGGCGCGGCACGCCGCACGCTAAAAGTTAGGGTAATGGGTGTCACTGGGAAAGCCTTTCTAAACTGCGTGCGGCTAAGCATAGCGTAGGTGAGCGCAGCGGGTCAAGGGCAGGCAAAGGTGGGGAGCAGTGAAGTGTGTGGTGATAGTCTAGCATTCGGCGACGCAGTCAACCCCTATCCCTAGCCCTTTCCCCGCAAGCGGGGAAAGGGGATCAGAGGGTGTGAAGTCCCGCTCTGCGTGCGGGCGGGATTTAGGGTGGGGTAAAGGCGACCCCGCTCCCAATTTTTTGGCTGAGTAGGCTGAAGGTGTGCATGCGGCTAGTTCACTCGTGTGCCAAAGCCCGCCGCACTGCACGAGACGTAATCGGCGCCCAGCACAACACGAAAATCTACGGTGCGGTTCGGGTCGGGCTGGCTGATGATGCGATCCGCACGGATATTAAGGATGCGGCGCATCTCTTGCAGCACCTGCGGTGAAGCAGCACCGGTGTAGTCATAAATCACGGTTTGGGCAACCGCCTCAGCCTGACCGCGTGCCACCGCCCGAAAGCCTTCCCAGCCCAGCAGATCAACCGCCACCAGATCATAGTTGGGCTTGGGCGAGCCGTTGATCACCTCGATGCTGCCAACCTCACGGGTCAGGCGGTTGCGTGTGGGTGGCGTGTAGAATTGGCGCAGCGTCTCGAACATCAGATCGGCGGGAATTTGCACATTCTCGCCGGCGGGCGTCGTCCAAGAGCTTGTCTCACGCCCGCCGATCAACTGATAGCCGCGAATGTTTTCCGGCGTCAGGTTCAGGGCAAAGGGCAGCAAGCCAAGCATATCGGGCAGTTGCAGGTTGGTGGTGACAATGCCGCTTGCTTGTCCCCAGAGTTCGGGCGCCTTTTGCAGCAAGCCCTGTGCTAAGGCTTCCCGCCAAATAGCGCGCAAAATCTGCTGTTGGCGGCGGTTGCGGTCAAAGTCGCTCAGGCGTTGACGCACCCGCGCATACCAGAGCGCCAATGAGCCATCCATGCGGTAGTAGCCGACATCAAGGGTATAGGGCGCGTAGATAGGCGTTTGCTGCGCATCGTACTGCCCAGTGAAGCGCAGTTGGTCAATCATTGGGCATTCCACCGCCACATTAATCCCGCCCAAAGTATCAATGATTTGGCGGAACCCATTGAAGCTGACCCGTGCATAGAAGTGGATGGGAATCCCCAGGTTGTAGAGGATTGTCTCTTGCAGCAAGCCAAAGCCGCCACCCGGCGACCAGCCAACCGACTCGCCCCAGCCATAGGCAACGTTGAGGCGCTGCATTCCAAGCTGTGGGATGCAAATATAGAGATCACGCGGCAAGCTGAGCATCGCCACGCTGCCAACGGTGCGGTTGATAGAGACGATCACCATCGTATCGGTGCGGAAGGACGGTTCGTTCGGCTGCAAATCGCCATCGCTGCCCAACAAGATGATGTTCAAGATATCATCCTCAGAGCGCAGGCGCGGCGCACGGGCAGGGATTGCCGTTGGCTGTGGGCGGTCAGTGCAGGTTTCGCGTACAGGCACACGCGGCAGGGTGCTGGTGGCAGGTGGCGCGGTTAGGCTTGGTTCAGGGGTGGGCGTGAAGGCGCTTGGATCAGGGGTGCGGGTTGGGCGGCGCGTGTTGGTTGGCAGCAGCGGCGGCGCAGCGTTGCCTTGCTGGGCAAAGGGCGGCATGTAGCGGGCGGGCAGCACTGCGCCTAATTC
This sequence comes from Anaerolineae bacterium, assembly GCA_034432555.1. GTDB lineage: Bacteria > Chloroflexota > Anaerolineae > Aggregatilineales > UBA2796 > CP2-2F. The sequence continues at coordinate 26,898 of DAOUBW010000048.1, read as the reverse complement.
CGTGCCAAGCTGCGCGGCAAGCGGCGTTGGAGTCGGCACGCTCAGCCTGCTTTCTTGCACGGCGGTGGCGGTGCCGCGGAAGACGGTGCTGTGCTGTTCAATTAGGGCGCGTCGTTCGGCACGTGCGGTTAGCTCACGAAAGCTGCCTAAAGCTGCATTCGCCAGCACAATCACGCCGATCAGCAAGGCGATCAGCACCGCCGCACGCCCGAAAAATGTCAAACACCCTCGAAGTCTCATCATTGTTACTCGCAGTATCCAGACAATAGCTAGTCTTACAAACAGCGCCCTATACTAGCCAAAAGCAAGGCAGAATGCTAGGTGCCGCGCTATACTTATCCACGGCTTAGGTTGGCGGGAAACGGCAAGGGCTTGACACAGGGACGTGGCACAATGATCCAACGCATAAACCTGAAAGTGATGATTATTGACCATGATTTCTATGCATTGCGTGCGCTTAACAGCTACATGGCCTGGGATCGGCGCACACGGGTAGTCAGTTTGGCAGAGTCGTTCGAGCAGGCGCTGGCGGTGTTGGAAGATTTGCCGCATGTGGAATACCCCGATGTGCTGCTCTTCGACTCAGATACCTACGCCGATGCTGATCTGTCTCGGATGGTGCGGCATTTTCGGCATATTATTCCCAATCTGCACGCGATCTGCCTTGCCCACCAAAACGTGACTAGGCGTGTGCAGTTGGCGCACGCTGCCCAAGCACGCGCCTACTTTCTGCGGAATGAGGTGCGCCTGCTGCTGATGAACGCCATCATCTACGCCATGCAAAAGCCATTCACCGTGACGAAAAGTGTGCGCGATATGCTGCAAGCAGACCATTCGCCGCTGCTTGATGTGACCGATGTTTTGCCGCGCCCGCGTGAATATCCTGAACTGACAGAGCGCATTCGCCAAGCGCTGTGGTTATGCGTCATTGAAGGGATGCCGGCGCAGCTTGCCGCCGATGAAATGGGCATCAGCCCGCACACCATTCGCAGCTACATCAAAGAGGGCTACCGCATTCTCGAATCCTATGACGATAACCAGTATCCTGAGGACATGAGTCCGATTGAGCGCGCCTTTATGCGCTTCACCGCCCTAGATGAAGGCAGCGAGAAATCTGCACCACCGCTAAGCAGCTATTTTGATGAAGATTCTGATGAGGATGCGTGATTCGGCGGCTGCCCCTTCTCCACTTTGACAGGCTGTGCCGATAGCGTTACGCTTAGCGGTATACAGCGATAGACAACGAAAGCGAGTGAGGCATGTCTGAGCATGACATCGGGCTGATCGGCTTGGCAGTGATGGGGCAGAATTTGGTGCTGAATATGGCGCGCAATGGCTACCACGTGGCTGTTTATAACCGCACCGCTGCCACTACCGATGAATTTTTGGCGCTGCACGGCGGGCAGCCGATCACGGGCGCGCACACCTTACCTGAATTTGTGGCGCTGCTGCGGAAGCCGCGCATCATTCAGATCATGGTGAAGGCAGGCACAGCGGTCGACTCTGTCATTGATCAGCTCATCCCACTCCTAACGGCAGGCGATCTCATCATTGACGGCGGCAACAGCTACTTTCCCGATACCGAACGGCGTGAGGCACGTTTGGCAGAACACGGCATCCGCTTTCTTGGCTTGGGCGTCAGCGGTGGCGAAGAAGGCGCCCTGTGGGGACCGAGCCTGATGCCGGGCGGCACGCCTGAGGCATATAGCATGGTTGCGCCGATCCTGACGGCGATTGCCGCCAAAGCGCCGAGCGATGGCGCGCCATGCGTCACCTATCTAGGGCGCGGCGGCGCCGGGCATTACGTCAAGATGGTGCATAACGGCATTGAATACGGCGATATGCAGCTTATCGCCGAGAGCTACGACATCCTCAAGCGTGTGGTCGGCTTGAGCAACGCCGAGCTTGCCGAAGTCTTTGCGGAATGGAACAGCGGCGAACTGGACTCATTCCTGATCGAGATCACGGCGCAAATCTTCCGCAAAGCCGATGATCAGGGGCAAGCAGGCGCACTAGTAGATTACATCCTAGATGCAGCCGGGCAAAAAGGCACCGGCAAATGGACGAGCCAAAACGCGCTTGATCTGGGCGCGCCAACGCACACCCTGACGGCTGCCGTCGAAGCGCGCATTATTTCCGCCTTCAAGGCAGAGCGCCGCGCTGCCAGCCAACTGCTGGGCGCACCAGCACCGCACACCTTCACAGGCGATAAGAAAGCCTTCATCGAGGCGGTGCGCCGTGCGCTATATTGCAGCAAGGTTGCCGCCTACGCGCAAGGTATGGCGCTCATCGGGCTGGCGAGCAAAGAATATAACTACGACGTGCCGCTTGGCAAGACGGCTGCCATTTGGCGGGCGGGCTGCATTATTCGGGCGCGCTTCCTCGCCGATATTACCGATGCCTATGAGGCGGATCCGCACTTGGCAAACCTGATGCTGGCGCCAAAGTTCCGCGCCGCGCTGAGCGACTATCAAGCGGATTGGCGCGAGGTGGTGGCAACCGCCATCCGCGTCGGCGTACCAGCGCCTGCCTTCAGCGCCTCACTCGCCTACTACGATAGTTATCGCAGCGAGCGCCTGCCTGCCAACCTGATTCAGGCGCAGCGCGACTTGTTCGGCGCCCATACCTTTGAGCGCACCGACCGTGAAGGCAGCTTCCACGCCGATTGGTCGGCGTAGCAAAACCGAGTCACTTGTGAGAGACAAGGCGGGCAGTGTTCCCGCCTTGTCCGAGTCATAATTGCCCTTGTGTGGCGTCCCTCACCGCACCCAGAAAGGATTTAATCGTCATGAAAATCACCCCTGAAGATGTCTTTGAGTACCATATGCGTGGTAGACCCGGCAAGATCGAGGTCAAGCCGACCAAACCACTGCTCACCCAACGCGATCTCTCGCTTGCCTACTCGCCCGGCGTGGCAGAGGCAGTCCTCGCTGTCGAGTCCGATCCCCTTAAGGCATATGACTACACCGCCAAGGGCAACCTTGTGGCGGTCGTCAGCAACGGCACAGCCATCCTCGGACTAGGGGATCGCGGTGCGCTTGCCAGCAAACCTGTCATGGAAGGCAAGGGCGTGCTGTTTAAGGTATTTGCCGATGTGGATGTGTTCGATATTGAGGTTGACTCGCACGATCCGGAAGTGGTGATCGCCGTGTGCAAGGCAATCGCACCGACGCTGGGCGGCATCAACCTTGAGGACATCAAGGCGCCGGAATGTTTCTACATTGAGCGCACCCTGCGCGAACAGCTGGATATTCCCGTCTTCCACGACGATCAGCACGGCACGGCGATCATCAGCGGCGCGGCACTGCTCAACGCCCTGAAGATCGTGGGCAAGCGCATTGAAGATTTGCGGCTGGTTATCAGCGGCGCTGGCGCGTCTGCCATCAGCACGGCGTACTTCTACGTCTCGCTGGGAATGCGGATGGAAAACATCCTGATGGTGGATACGACCGGCGTGATCCACGAAGGGCGCACCAAAGGCATGAACGAGTACAAAACGCCCTTTGCCCGCCCAACTGACAAGCGCACTTTGGCAGATGCCCTTGAGGGCGCCGACATGCTGCTGGGCTTGAGCGTCGCCGATATCGTCACGCCAACCATGCTGGAAGGCATGGCAGAGCGCCCGATCCTGTTCACGCTTGCCAACCCAAACCCAGAGATCAAGTATGAATTGGCGCGCCAAGTGCGCCCGGATGCCTTGATCGCCACAGGGCGTAGCGATTTGCCCAATCAGGTCAACAATGTGCTTGGCTTCCCGTTCATCTTTCGCGGTGCGCTGGATGTGCGTGCGCGCACCATCAACGAGGCGATGAAGGTGGCAGCCGCCAACGCCCTTGCCGCGCTGACCATGGAAGACGTGCCAGACAGTGTGCTGCACGCTTACGGCTTAACCAGCCTAAAGTTCAGCGCCGAATACCTGATTCCCAAGCCGCTGGATCCGCGTGTACTGCTCTATGTGGCGCCGGCAGTGGCGCAGGCAGCCTTTGAGAGCGGCGTAGCGCGCATCGAACGCTTTGATGTAGAGGAATACCGCAACCAGTTGGCGGCGCGGCAAGGTGTTGGGCGGCGCACGCGCCTTCAGATCATCCAGAAGGCGCGCATGGGCGAGAAACAGCGCCTGATCTTCGGTGAAGGCGAAGTGAGCAGCGTGATCCGTGCGGCGGCGATTGTAGCGGAAGAAGGCATCGGCAAGCCGATCTTAATCGGGCGCGCTGCGACTATCCGCGCCACGATTGCCGATCTGGGCTTGGAGTTTTCGCCGCAGATTGTCGATCCGCACAGCTTTGAAAAGCGCGACGCCTACACAGAGGCATACTACCAACTGCGCCAGCGGCGCGGCGTGACGCTGCGCGCTGCCCACGAGGCGATCCTTGAGCCGAATATCTTCGGACCGATGTTGGTTTCGCAAGGCGATGGCGATGCCTACATCAGCGGGCTAACCTATGAGTATCCAGAGGTCATCCGCCCTGCCCTGCAAATCTTCCACACGCAGCCCGGCGCACGCTTGGCAAGCGGCGTGTACATCATGGTTGCCAACCAAAAGGTCTACTTGTTCACCGATGCGACGGTCAACATTGAGCCGAGCGCCGAAGACCTTGCCGAGATCGCCATCCTTGCCGCCGATTTTGCCGCCCAGCTTGACCTAAAGCCGCGCATTGCCATGCTCTCCTTCAGCAACTTTGGCAGCACGCGGCATCCGCTGAGCGAGAAAGTGGCGCAAGCAGTGCAGATCACACGGCGCAAACGTCCCGATCTGCTGGTGGATGGTGAAGTGCAGGCAGACCTTGCCGTCTCGCCTGAGGCAATAGCAGAGCGCTTCCCGTTCGCGCAGGTCAGCGATGCCAATGTGCTGGTCTTTCCCGACCTGCAATCGGCAAACATCGCCTATAAGCTGCTGGCAAATTTGGGCGGCGCAGAGGCAATCGGTCCGATCTTGCTGGGTGTGGGCGCGCCGGTGCATGTGCTGCAAACGGGCGACTCGGTAGATGACATTGTGGCAATCGCCGCTATCGCTGCCATGGACGCGCAAAAGCGCAAGCAAGCACGGATGGGTCAGGCAGTGTAGCACATTTTATCCGCAGCTGATCGTTGGCGCGGAAGCTGCCCCTCTCCAAAGGTTTGGAGAGGGACGCGCCTGAGTGCTTAGTCGCGTGGGATGCTGACCTCAACGGTGCGCCCGAAATCACTGTAGGTTTCCGTGCTGCGCTGTACCATCTTTAGGTCAAAGGTGCAGCAGGAGAATAAACATTTTCGGATCATCCGAAGAGCCTCCCCACCCAGAACCGAACATTAGGGTACAGCTGGTGCTAGGCAAGCGTGGGCTGCCGCACGCCAATACGCATAGGCAAGCCGTTTGCGATGCCATAGGTGATGAAGGCACGCGGCTTTGGCAGATAGCCTTCGGGCAGGCTCAGATCAACACGCGCCGCCATCGTCGCCAAGATCAACTGCCCTTCAATCAGGGCGAATTGATTGCCAATGCACTGATGCGCGCCTAAGCCAAAGGGCAGGTAGGCATAGCGGTGAATTTTCTCGATGTTTTCGGGCGCGAAACGCTCTGGGATGAACTGATCGGGCTGCTCAAAGTAGCGCGGATCGCTGTGCAGCGCGTATACACAAATAGAGACGGGCGTCCCTTTTGGTACGGTGTATTCACCAAGCTGAGTATCTTCCAGCGGCGTGCGCTCGGCATACCACGCCGGCGGATGCAGCCGCAGCGTTTCCTTAAAGACCATCTCGGCATATTTCAGGCGCGGCAGGTCTGCCATGCTGGGCAGCCTATCACCGCACGCTTCGCTCACTTCGGCGCGCAGCTTTGCCAACACCTGTGGATGTTTCGCCAAGAGGTACCACAACCATGCCAGCGTATTGGCGGTCGTCTCATGCCCAGCAAAGAGCAGCGCCAGCACTTGCCCACACACCTGAGCATCACTCAGGCGGCTGCCATCTTCATCTTGGGCGCTCAGCAGCAGGTCGAGCAGATCGTTTTGCTGGTTCTTGGCAGCACGGCGCACCGCCACGATCTGTTGGGTAGTCTGTTGCAACACCTGCACGGCGCGGTGTGCCTTGCCAAAGCGGATGACAGGCAGCCATGCGGGCAAAAGCAAATAGCGGCGATAGTCTTCTTCAATGCCGCGCTGGATGATCAGGAGCGCCTCGCCAATTTCAGCTGCCTCGCGGCTGGTGCTGGTGCCAAAGAGCGCTTGCGAGACGATCTCCAAGGTGAGGCGCATCATCTCGTCCACCATATCGCGCTGTTCGCCGTCCTGCCACGTGCTGAGCATGTTGGCGGTCTGCGCCACCATGATTTCAGCGTAGTGTGCCAAACGCTCACGGTGGAAGGCGGGCTGCATCAGGCGGCGCTGACCTAAGTGCAGGGCGCCCTCTTGCGAAAAAACGCTCTCGCCCAAGAATGAGCCGAGCATCTTGCGCGAAATCTGGGTGCGAACCCACTTGGTGCTGGTCATGATCTGCTGAATATAATCAGGGTTCTGCACATAATAATAGCGTTTCCGAAAGATGCGGTACGTGCATAGATCGCCATATGTAGGCACAATCCCACAATAAAAGCCTAGCGGATCTTTCACAAACTTTGGAAGTTGCCCAAGCAAAAACGATCCCGACATTTCAGGTGGATGTTTCATTCCAATTACCTTTGAAAACGTCATCTAGTAACACTATACCATAGGTGAGGGCAGGTGTCCTGAAGCAGCTAGGATGGCAAATGGTGAATGGTGTGGTGAGCGGCTGTAGACGCGGTTGTGCTACCGCTGATATAGGGCTATATAGATATTTAGGGCGCTTCGCAGCGTTTTAGCAACGCCTGATCTTTACCTTGATCAGACCGTTATGCTTATGGCTTGGGCTCCTGTTGAGCAAGTTTGAGCTGGCAGGCGTGGCACAAACCATCGGCACAGATGCATACATCGCGCACCGAGACGCCGAGCTGCTCAGCAAGCTGCTGCCGAATGGTCTCCGTCAGCGCGCTGCGGAAAGCAGTCACCTGTTGGCAGTGGCGGCAGGTGAAGTGATAAGTTGGTTCGGTGCGCTGCAATTCATAAAATTTACGGGTATGGTCGGGTGAGTGGTAGTGTGCTTGCACCAAGTCGGCTGCTTCCAAAACGTTCAGGGTGCGGTAGATGGTGGTCAGGTTGATGCCTGAAACGCGCTGCTTGGCAATTTCCAGCAGCGTTTCAGCGTCCAGTTGTTGGTCGGCATTCGCCAGAATATCCAGCAGGACGTAGCGTTGTTCGGTCATGCGCCCGCCGGCTTGCCGAATTGCCTGGCTGGCACGCTCTAAAAAGGTTGGCATCGTCGCCTCACCGAAATGATTCAAGGGCTGCGTCCGTTACAAAGCGCCTAAATTTATAGTGTAGCGCAGCGGCTAAGCAGGGCTAGTGAAAAATGTCACTTTTTTAGCCTGATCAACCGTGCTAAAAGATGACCAGCGTGTGTAGGTAACTCGTGGGCGTAGCTGAGCGCTACTCATCGGTAGGCGCGCTAAAAAATGAGCGCTGGACAAAGCGCATTCCCGCCACTATCTGCTGAATGCGCTGCTCAGATAAGCTGCCGATGTATGCGCCTAATTGTGACGCTTTTATGAGGGCGACCTTCGAGACTTCCACAATGCTTTGGCGTGGCAAGTTTGCCTCACCCACCTCCAGCAGCACATTCCCGTGAAGGCTAACCTTATTTGCATTGGTTGTTAACGCGCAGACGGTAATCACGGTATGGGCGTCCGCCTCCACTGATTCGGGTTGAATAACCACATGCGGGTGTGCGATCTGCTGTTGGGCATCCTCAGGCTGTTCAAGCCTGACCCAATATACTGCGCCTCGTTGGATAATCATTCTCTCCGCCTTGACTTAGCGCAAGTCAGCGTTTACAATAACCCATAACGAATCGGGGGGGTGCCAGAGTGGACGATTGGGGCCGCCTGCTAAGCGGTTTCCCTGCGAAAGCGGGGACAAGGGTTCGAATCCCTTCCCTCCCGCCACCCATCAACGGGACTAGCGCGCAGCTAGTCCCGTTGGCGTTTAGGCTTGCGCGGCGCGCAGGCGCGTAAAGGCTGCCTCTGCGAAATCTACGGCGGCGCGCCCCGGAAACAAGCGCGTTTCCGCCAAGCCGACTTTGCCCACACGCACAACGCCGCTCTGTGCCTCAAAATCTGCGCCGATTGCCTCAAAGTGATCGGTGTTTGCCTCAACATCTTCGTAGATCGCCCACATCGGCTGCCCATCGCGCAGGATGGGTGATCCTTGCTGTATCAACGGCGGGTTGGGCGCACGGTATTCGCCCAAGTGAAAGATGGTGTTCGTCTCGTAGGTGGTGCCGATCATGAGCGTGTAGCCATCCAGCGCATAGAGCTTTGCCAGCGGTGAGCCATCACCCAAGCCGCGTGCTAGGCTGTGATCGGCGGTGATATAAGCGGCGTGTTTGCCCCATGCCGAAAAGCTATCCATGGGATGATAGCTGCGCCGCACATTTGGAAAGGTGCGGAACAGCTCCGGCAGAATGCCAATACCACGCGTCGGTGTGATGGCGGGATCAAAGGCGGGCGTGTGGTCGCGGATGATCTGCCACCATGCCTCTGGCACGGGCGGATTTTGCCATTGGGCAGGATCGCTCAGGTGGCTGGAAAAGGCAGGCATCACCAAGGTACCGCCAGGCGTCAAGGCGTCTTGCAGGGCAAGGATTAAGCTGATCGCGCCACCGACCACATAGCCAACCTTGCTGAGGGAAGAATGCACCAGCAGCGTCATGCCTGCTTGCACACCAAGCGCCCGCAGATCGGCGGCAAGGCTGTGGCGCGTCTGTGGTGTGGCGGAAATGGCAATCGCCGCCGACTCATCATGTTTACGCTGTTTGCTCACGGTGTTTCGCCATCGCTTTCAGGTTGGGAAGGTGCTGCTATAGGCGGCAAGCATCCGCTGCCTTCTCCGCGTGGCGCGCTTGCATCTGAATACTCATGACATCACGCTTCCAGCGCGCCTAGCAGCGCTTTTTCAAATGGTCGTTCAAAAGTGTATTGGTCAGCTCTGCTGGGAATTTGCCGCGCCCTTCGCGCATGACCTGCCCGATCAGGAATTTCAGCACCTTTTCCTCACCGCCGCAGAAGCGCGCCACCTCGTCGGCATTGGCGTCCAGCACTTTGGTGATCGCCGCCTCGATCAGGGCAGTATCTTGCGTCTGCTCTAGCCCAAGCTGGCGCACCACATCGGCAGGTGTGCCGCCTTGCTCAAAGAGCGCATCCAACACCTTTTTGGCAGCATTGTTGTTGATGGTGCCGCCGTCCACCAGCTTAATCAAATCAGCGAGTGCCGTAGGCGTCACCTTGGTCTCTGCGATGCTCTCGCTGGGCAGTGCCGCTTTGTTCATGCGCGCAAAAAGCTCATTGATGATCCAGTTTGCCGCCTTTTTTGGCTCCGCGCCGCTGCTGAGCGTCGCCTCAAAATAATCGGCAACAGGGCGATCCGCCACCAAGACGGATGCCTCATAAGCGCTCAGCCCAAGCCCGATCAAGCGATTGCGCTTGGCGTCGGGCAGTTCGGGCAGGCTGCGCCGAATGTCCTCGACCCATTCGGTGCTGATAACCAGCGGCGGCAGATCAGGCTCTGGAAAGTAACGGTAATCGTGCGCGGATTCTTTCTCGCGCTGCACCACGACCGTGCCGCGTGCCTCATCCCAACCAAGCGTTGCCTGCACCACGGTGCCGCCGCTTTCGTAGGTCTTGATCTGGCGCTCAATCTCAACAGCGCTGGCACGTGCCAAGCTGCGGATGCTGTTCAGGTTCTTCACTTCGGTGCGCGTGCGTAATTCATTGCTGCCCACAGGGCGCACGCTGATATTTGGCTCCATCCGCAACACGCCCTTGGACATATCGCCGCTGTTCACGCCCAAATATTGCAAAATGGCGCGCAGTTTGCGCCCGTATGCCTCTGCTTCTTCGGCGCTACGGATGTCTGGCTCAGTCACGATCTCTAAAAGCGGCACGCCAGAACGGTTGAAGTCAATCAGGCTGCTGCCGCCTACATGAATAGATTTACCGGTATCTTCTTCAAGGTGTGCGCGCCGAATGCCAATGCGCTTAGTGCTACCATCGGGCAGATCAATATCCAGCCAGCCATTGACGGCAAGCGGTAGCTCATACTGGCTGATCTGGTAGCCCTTCGGCAGATCGGGATAGAAATAGCTTTTGCGGGCGAAAACGTTGGTGGTGGCGATCTGGCAGTTCAGCGCCAAGCCAACCCGAATGGCAAACTCGACGGCACGGCGGTTGATGACAGGCAGCACACCGGGCATCCCTAAGCAGATTGGGCAAACAACGGTGTTCGGGTCAGCAGTGGTGCTATCCACCACCGCGCAGCCGCAGAACATCTTGCTCTCGGTCAATAATTCGGCATGAACTTCCAAGCCGATCACAGCTTCGTAAGCGGTCATGAGTCCTCGTCACACAGTTAGGCGTTGGCAGCCAAAGCGCTGCCGCGTGCCGCCAATTCTTCAGCAAGTTTGGTCATCTGGGTGGCAACGATAGAGGTTGGCTGGAACAGCACCATTGGCGTGCCTGCCTCAGCCGCCTGTGCCGAAAGTTCGGGTGCAGGCGTCACAAGGGCAAGGATTTCATGCCCAAGCAGTTGCTCTGCCTCTTGCCAGGGCACCTGCACCTGAGAAGGTGTGCGGTTCACAATGACGACGTTTGCCCGCCCGCGTCCCAAGCCCAAGCCTTCCAATTCGCTGACCATCTCGCGCGCCATGTTCAGCGTGACGCGGTTCGGCTCCGCCACAACCACCACCTGATCGACTTCACGCACAAGGCGTGCATTCAGGCGCGTTAAGCCGCTGCCCAAATCCAGCACGCTGTGCCGCGCTAAGCCGCGTAAGGTTTTCAAGATGGCAACCGATGAATCAACGTTCACATTCAGCAGGTTATCCTTGGGGCGCGCCGAACTAAGCAGCAGTTTCAGCCCGCTAGGGTGGGTAGCGAGTTCCGCTTCCACAGTGCGGGCGCTGATCTCGGATGGTGGGCGCCCGAGCAGGTTCATCATGCCCACAGCGCGTGGCGCATTGAGCGATAAGCCCAAGCTGCCCTGACCGGGGCGAATATCCGCCAGCACAGTTGGTTCTTTCTGCTGCATAGAGGCAGCAATATTGGCGGCAAGTGTGCTGGTGCCCACACCACCTTTAGCGCCCAAGAAGGCAATCAGCGATCCGCCATCGGCAGCGGTGCGGCGCTGGGCAGCACTTCGCATCAGCAGCGCCTTCACGCGAGAGGCAAGCTCTGCGGGATGGGTTGGCTTTGCCAAGTAATCGTCGGCGCCTGCCTCAAAGCCCTGCACCTTGTCATCAATCAGCGTTTTGGCAGTGAACATGATGATCGGAATCGGCTGTGTGGTTGGGTTGGCGCGCAAACGGCGGCAAATTTCGTAGCCGTCCAGATCGGGCATCATCACATCTAAAATGATTAGATCAGGACGTTCAGCCGTAGCACGGGCAATTGCTTGTGTGCCGTTGCTGGCAGCCGTCACTTCATAGCCTTGCCGTTGCAGCATTAAGCCGATCAGTTTTAGGCTGTCAATGTCATCATCAACAATCAGGATTTTCTCAGCCATGCGCGGTTTGCTTCCTTTGGTGCTTTACTATGTGCAGTGTAGCATGAGGCGCGCCCGCGTGCAATGTGATACGGCTAGAGAATGCAAACGTTAAGCAATTTTTTGCACTTTTTTAGCATTCTGGCTGCAAAAAGCCTTAGGGCTGCCCAACGGCTAAGGCGGCAAAGGCAGCATCGTAGGCGGTGATCACATTCCGCCAATCAAACTGGGCGATATAGGCACGCAGTGCCGATGGGGCGGGCGTATGCAGCGTCCGCAGCAGGGCAGCAACCAGCTCACCTTCGTTATAAAGGCATAGATCGTGATAGATGCTTGGGATTAGGGCGGGATAATTCAGGCGGTGCGGCATGATCGGCAGCGCGCCACAGTAGATCGCCTCTGCCATGCTGACGCCGAAAAAATCTTGGTTGGCACAACTGATCACATGCGTTGCCTGCCACAGTAGGCGCGCATAGTCTGCAAAGTGCGCGGCATAGCCGTAATGCAGCAGGCGCTTACCGAGTTTTTCATGAAGCGGCGCAAAAACGCTCTCGGTGAAGCCTATCGGTTCGCCCGCGAGAATCACGCGAAAATCCACACCAAGCCCGATCAGGTTTTCCAGCGCACGGGCAAAAACATGCGGCTGCTTGTCATATTCCCAACGGTGATTCCACAACAAAGTCGGCACGCTGTGGTCTTTTTCAGCCGCAAAGGCATCATAGGCAACCAAGTCTATGCCGATGGGCAGGACGTGCGCCTTTGCCGCGATCTGATCAACCGTCTCCAGCTCGTTGTGATCGGGATAATGTTTTAACAGGTTGGGCAGCGCTGCCAAAAAATCACGCTTATGGAAAGCGCTGTTGAAAAACACAGCATCAGCAACCAGCGCGCTGGCATAGTTGATGAAGCCGATCTTAAGATCGTGCTTAATACGCTTGCCAGTGGGATAGGTCAGTTGGTTCTCGTGAAAATAGACCGCACTTGGAATAGCAGCGGTGCGGCGGCGCGTCAGGGCGAGGAAGGTCGTCAAGTCGAGCATATCAGAGGCAAGGATCAGGTCGGGCGCATAGTCACTCTGGTTGAAGTGGCGTGCCAAAGTCACCGCGCCGCCTTGCATCCGCCACTGCCAAAAAGTGCCGTGCAAGGTGAGCGCGGCGAGCGTGTGCCTGCTGAAGCGCTGCAAATCACGCAGCCAGACGGCGTGCGAGCCAGTGTTGTAGGGTTCAAGCAGCAGGATGTTGGGCATGGTATGGCGTGCGCCGCGTTGGGGCATTGCTCCGCACGCGGCGCGCTGTGTTGTGCTGGCTATTCGGCGGGTGGATAGGTGGTGACGACTGAGTTATCGCCACTGAAGGGATTGGGAACGTATTTTTCGGCTTCCCAGTCGTTGTGCCACGCAGTGCCATCTACTAAAAAGCGGTACTGAAACTCACGGTTCAGCGGTAGGTCTACCACCAGCGTGAAGCGCCCGCCTTTTTTCTTCTCCATTGGGTGAGAAGTCTCATTCCATTCGTTGAAGTCACCCACCAGATAGACCGTTTCCGCACCATCGGTGATGCTATGTGGTGCTTCAAAGGTGACTTTGCATTTTGTTTTCAGGAAGCTCTTTTTGATCATCGCTTCGCATTCCTTCCTGCGCGAGAATCTGCTTAATGATCATTTTATCACAAGTGATTCGCAAAGATAAGGGTATTTGGCACAAAGGCGCGCTGAAGACCAACACGGCAGCGGGCGGATGACATTTCAGCCATTCTCGCCTATAATGTGCGCCGTGATGAAGAATTCGGCTGCACACCTACGGGAATTGCAAGGCGCGCCATGAAAGATTACCGACGCGATCTGTTCCGCCTGCTTGAAGCAGCGTTTGTGGCGCTTTTTTTCGTGCAGGGCGTCCGCTTCCTGTATAGCACACTCTATGCCCATTTTAACAGCGCTAACCTGACCGCCCTTACAGTGGATGGCGCCGTGCTTGCCAACCAAAGCGGTGTGGTAACGCCTGCCATGTTTCAAAGTGAACTGCTTGTGCTTGGCGCGGCGCTGCTGCTGCCGTTCCTTGCGCCGCTGCTTGGCAGGCTATGGTTCGGCACGTTGATCGTGGCGGCGTTGGTGGCGGCAGGGCGCGTCTTTATGACGGCGAATGGCGGCACGTTCTTAGGCGTGGCAGGTGCGGCGGTGGCTGTTGGTGCGGCGCTGCTGCATATGGGGATCGGGCTGGGCAGGCGCCCCAACATTTTTGCGCCGAGCATGGCGCTTGCCTTCGCGGCGGACGGCTTGCTACGCTTGATCGATCACACCGCGGATTTTACGTGGCAAGCGGCTTACCTCGACCTGCAAACGGCGCTCTCGCTCGGTCTATTCGGCTGCGCGCTCTTGGCGGTCATTTTTGGCAGCGCGGCGCGCCAAACGCCAAGCAGCAGCTATGCCTCGCTCAATCTGAGCAGCGCGCTTGCCATTGGCAGCTTGTTCTACCTAGAGTTTGCCGTGCTTGGCTTGCCCAACAGCCTTGCGCGGCGCGCCGATGTGGACTACCTGACCGCAGCCCCTTTTCTGGCGGCTGCTACGCTTTTGCCAATGGTGCCGCTGGTGCGCGCTGCGGCACGTGGATTCATCGGCATGTTTGATGGGCGCTATCGCGGTTGGGTGTGGGTGCTGACCATTGGCTTGCTGCTGACGGTCGGCTTCCGCTTTGAAGGACTTCTGGCAGTCTTGGCGCTGTGCGGCGCGCAGTTTATGCTGACGCTGCTGTGGTGGTGGGCGGTGCAGCCTTCCGATGGCAGGTGGCGCTTCACCTTTGCGGCGCTCAACCTGATCGGCGCCCTGATCGTCTTTGGCGCCTTCTCGGCTGCCGATTACCTGACCTTTGAATATGCCTTTGTGCGCGGCGTGCCAGAGCCGTTCGGCAGCCTGCTGCGCGGAATGCGTGGCTTAGGGCTATTGGTGACGGCAATTGCGGCGCTGTTGGCGGGCTTGCCGCTCATCACAGCGCGCAAACGGATCGCGTGGCGCGGCGGCAAACTGGCGGAAAGTTTGGGTGGCTTGGCGATCAGCGTGCTGGGCGTGGCGCTGGCGCTGACCTTACCACGCCCGCTTGTTTTGCAACCACCGCTAGACCCTTCCTCGCTGCGCGTTGGCACGCTCAACTTGCACGGCGGCTACAGCCTGTATTTCGGGGCGGACTTGAACGCGACGGCGGAAGCAGTACGGCGCAGCGGCGTAGACATCCTGCTGCTGCAAGAGGTGGAGACAGGGCGTTTGGTCAGCGGTGGTGTGGATCAGGCGGCGTGGCTGGCGCGCACGCTCAATATGAATGTGGCGTATTTGCCGACGGTGGAAGGCGTGCAGGGCTTGGCGATTCTCTCGCGCTTACCGATCCTGCAAAGCGGTGGCGCAGAGCTGACCTCCATCGGGAAGGCAACGGCGGTGCAGTTTGTGCGCCTGCTCAAGCCGAACGGTGAGCCGCTGGATATTTACAACACGCAGCTCAGCCTGATCTTCCGCAGCGATGTTTTCACCATAGAGCAACAAGAGTCTGATCAGGCGCGCCAAATTCAAGAGGTGCTTGCCTTTGTGGAGCTGAACCGCAGTGAGGCGAATCCGCTGATCATCGGCGGCACATTTAACCACGCGCCTAAGACGGATATCTACCTGTTCCTTTCGCAGCCGCCCCAGAACTTTATTGACCCCTTTGCCGATTTTCCTGAGGAACGTGCTGTGACGCGCCGCTTGGTGAACGAGCCTGCCGTGCGTGTGGATTACTTGTGGCTGCGCCGTGTGCGCCCGCTTGAGGTTGGCATTACGCCGATTCCATTCTCCAGCCATGATATGCCCATTGTTAAGATCACCTTGAATTAAAGCGAGAAAAGCCTTATGCGCGTTGCGCTCTACACCGAAACTTTTCTGCCCAAGATTGATGGCATTGTGCGCGTGGTGTGCCTGACGCTGGAACACTTGCAGCGGCGCGGCATTCAGGCGGTGGTGGTGGCACCAGAGCAGGGAATGCGTGAATACGCTGGCGCGCAGGTGATCGGCGTGCCGTGTGTGCCGAATCCAGTCTATCCTGAAGGGCGCATCGGCTTTCCGACGCTGGGCGCTTACCGCAAGGTGAAGGCGTTCGCGCCCGATCTGATCCACAGCTTTCACCCGGTCAACATCGGCATGATGGGCGTGGTGCATGGGCATTGGCTGCACAAGCCGATCTTGTCATCCTTTCACCTTGATATTGCACACATGGCGGCGCACTATGGAATGCCATTCTTGGGGATGCTCTTAAAGCACTTGGTGACCTATGGCTTTAACCAAAGCGCCTATAGCCTTGCGCCTTCGCGCCTGATGCAGGCGAAAATGCGCGCTGAGGGCGTTAAAAAAGTCGGCTGGTGGCAGCGCGGCGTGGATGCAGAGCAGTTTCACCCGCGCTTTCGGCGTGCGGACGTGCGCGCCGCACTCAGCGATGGGCATCCTGAGGATGTGCTGCTGCTCTACGTGGGGCGTTTGGCGCCGGAGAAGAACCTTGAGGGCTTGCGCACCGTGCTGGAAAACGTGCCAAACACGCGCTTGGCATTGGTGGGTGGCGGTCCGCAGCGGGAGGCTTTAGAGGCGCACTTTGCAGACTTGCCCGTCCATTTTGCGGGCTACCGCACTGGGCGCGGCTTGGCAGAAGCATACGCCAGCGCCGATATTTTCGTTTTCCCATCCGCCTTCGAGAGTTTCGGCTTGGTCATCCTAGAGGCGATGGCGGCGGGCTTGCCGGTCGTCTCGACGCGGGTAGGCGGCGCGGGCGACCTGATCACGGAAGGCGAAACGGGCTACACGGTGGAGGTGGGCGATGTGTGGGGTATGGTCGAGGGCGTGCGGCGGCTCGCCAGCAGCGCGTCTGTCTTGAAGGCAGCGCAGCAGGCGGCACGCGCTCACGCCGAACGCTTCGATTGGTCGCTGATTATGGATGCGCTGATTGATTGCTATGCGGCGGTCATCGCGGGCGAGCCGCCGCGCATTTAGTTTGCCAAATTCGGCTCAAGCACGCGCTTATCTACATGCGCTCTAAATATCCCCTAGCGGCGGTGTTTTCTGCACGTCGCCTAAGCGCGGCACAATGTGCGGCGGATTTGCCCACCACTGCCTGAGCGTTGGCAGCACATCCTCCGCGCTCGCCACCAGTTGTAGATAGCCCATATCCTCAGGGCGAATGGCAGCCTGCGCGCTAAAGACTTCGGCAAAGGCGCGCCAGCCTTCCCCGACTGCAATTAACGGGCGCGGCGGCACCTCTTGAACTTGCAGTAGACTCCACGCCAGCGCGATTTCTGAGAGCGTGCCAACACCGCCGTGCAATGCGACGTAGGCATCGGGCGCGGTGATCAGGTAGTTGAGGCGCTCGGCAAGCGTGGCGAACTGTACTTCCTCGTGCAAGAATGGATTTGGCACCAGCCCGCGCGCACGGAACAAGCCAACCGTAACGCCGATCACATGTCCGCCTGCTTGTGCGGCGCCTTTGCTCACCGCACCCATCACGCCGCCGTAGCCACCAGTCATCACAGCGTAGCCCTGACGGGCAAGAGCAGCCCCAAGCTCCTGTGCGGCGGCATACTCAGGCGTATCGGGCGGTGTGGCGGCGCTGCCAAACACACCGATCACAGTGCGCTTGTCGTTACGATGAGTCATAAGTTGCTCTCCTTAAACCATTGCGAGCAGCCATTATAGCCCAACTTAGCGCACCTCCTGCTTGCCGAATGGCACAGCCTGATCAACCATCTGCCGCAGCATAGCTGTGGCTGAAATCTTGCACCTTGCTCACCCTTACCACGTATTTGCGTAACGAAACGCGCCTTTCGGCGTTATTTTCTATGGGTGTGCGCTTAACGCGGTAAGCAATTGCCGCCGCACGCAGTCAATAACAAAGCAGCAGGCATTCCCTCAACCACGAACGATGGAGCGATAAAAAGCTATGGAAAGACGGCGTGTGGTCGTCACGGGCATGGGTATCCTTTGTCCAATTGGTAATACAGTCGAGAGTGCGTGGCAAAACCTAACGGCAGGTGTCTGCGGTATTCAGACCATCCAGCGCTTTGATCCACAGCCGCTGCCCGTGCGGATTGCTGGCGAAGTGCGCGATTTCGATGCACGGGCGCTCTTCGGCAACAAAGAGGCGCGCCGCATGGATCGGGTGACGCAATTGGCGATGGCTGCCACCATGCAAGCCTTGGCAGCTGCCAAGCTGGATATGGCAGCTGAAGACCCTTACGAGGTTGGTTGTTTGATCGGCTCAGGGGTGGGCGGCATTGAAACATTGCTGGACGGTGCGCGTGTTGGCACGGAAAAAGGGCTGAAATTCGTTAGTCCGCTCTTAGTGCCGATGATGCTAACCGATAGCCCGGTGGGGCGCGTGGCAATCGAATACAACTTCCGCGGTCCGAATATGTCTATCTCCACAGCCTGTGCCACTGGCAACAACGCCATTGGCGAAGCAACCGAGATGATTCGGCGTGGCGCGGCAGATGTCATGATCAGCGGTAGCGCAGAGGCAGCCGTCGTGCCGCTTTCGGTGGCAAGTTTTGCCAATATGGGCGCCCTTTCCACCCGTAATGATGACCCTGCCACTGCCTCGCGTCCTTTTGATAAAGATCGGGATGGCTTTGTCATCGCTGAAGGTGCGGCAATCCTGATCCTGGAAGCGCTGGAACATGCACAAGCGCGTGGTGCAACCATCCTCGCTGAGATTTTAGGCTACGCCAACACGGATGATGCTTATCACATCACTGCGCCGATGGAAGATGGTGGCGGCGCCCAAGTAGCTATGCGGAAAGCGCTCCGCAACGCAGGGTTGACCATTCACGACATAGATTACATCAACGCGCACGGCACCAGCACGCCGCTGAACGACGCTGCCGAAACGCGCGCTTTGAAAGCCGTCTTTGGCGAACACGCCTACAACATCAAGATTAGCTCTGTCAAAGGCGCCACAGGGCATATGCTGGGTGCGGCAGGCAGCGTGGAAGCCGTTTTCAGTGTGCTGAGCGCCCTGCACGATTTTGTGCCGCCCACCATCAACCTACACACGCCCGATCCTGAATGCGATCTTGACTACACACCTAATCAGGGGGTGGCGCACACCATTCGGCACGTGATGAGTAATTCGTTCGGGTTCGGCGGTCACAACGCCGTGCTGATCTTTGGGAAGTATTCCGCTAATGGCAGCCAGTGATGGAAGTCTGAACGGCAATGGCGCCCATCCACCAGCGCGTGACGGGCGTCCGTATACACCACATATCTGGCAACCGCGCCACATGCGCTACGCGCACCTGACCGGCTGGGGAATGCGCGTGCCTGAGCGTGTGGTGACCAACGTTGAGCTGGAAGCCGTTGTAGATACAACCGACGATTGGATTCGCTCGCGGACGGGCATTCAAGAGCGCCGCTTTGCCACGGAGCGCGACTCGGTGACGCAAATGGGCTTTGAGGCGGCACGCGCCGCGCTCAACCGCGCCGACGTGCTGCCCAACGACATTGAGATGATCATCGTGGCAACCTCTACGCCAGAAGATATTTACCCAAGCAGCGCCAGCAAGATACAAAACTTGCTCGGCGCAACGCGGGCAGGCGCCTTCGATCTGAGCGCTGCCTGCTCAGGCTTTGTCTATGGGCTAAATATGGCGGCGCAAGCAATCCGCAGCGGCAGCATCAACACGGCGTTGGTGATCGGCAGTGAGGTGAACTCGCGGGTGCTGGATTGGAATGATCGCTCGACCTGTGTGCTGTTTGGTGATGGTGCCGGCGCAGTACTGTTGGAAGGCAGCGATCAAGCGGGCGGCTTCATGGATGCCGTGCTAGGCTCGGATGGCTCTGGCGCAGAACTGCTTGGCATTCCGACGGTTGGCACGGCAACGCTTGCAGAAGGTCGCCAAATGCACAAGCTGCACATGGATGGGCGCGAAGTGTTCCGTTTTGCCGTGCATATCATCACCGAGAGTGTGCGCGACGTGCTGGAAAAAGCGAACCTTTCACTTGCCGATGTCGATCTGATCGTGCCGCATCAGGCAAATCAGCGTATTCTGAGCGCCGCCGCACGCAACCTGAACGTCAGTGAGGCGCTTTTCTACAGCAATGTGCATCGCTACGGCAACACCTCAGCCGCCTCGATTCCGATTGCGCTCTATGAGGCAGAGCGCGAAGGTCGCCTAAAGCCAAACGATAATGTGGTGATCGTTGGCTTTGGCGGTGGCTTAACCTGGGCAGCCGCCGCACTTCAGTGGCAATCAATGCAGGAAAAGATGCCCAAGGGCTTGGCTTATCGCCTCAGCCAAGGGCGGCGCGAACTGCAATACATCGGTGCCTTTTGGCGCGCCCGTGCCATGAAAACCTACCGCCGTGTAGAGGCAGCCCTGCGCGGTTCACCTGCCAAGCACGCTAATCTGCGCGAAGGCACACCGCCGAAGGGCAGCCCCAAGCCAGAGGACACGCCACACGATAAACACTAATCCAATCGGGCGGGAAAAGTTCCCGCCACAGCCCTTTTATCCGACTTCTTGGAAAAGACCACTGATGATCACACTTGGCGAGATGCAAATTGCCTTTTTGAACGACGGCACAACGCACGTCGATGCCGGCGGCGTCTTTGGGTTGGTGCCACGGGCGCTGTTCCAGCACTTTGTGCAGCCTGACGCTGATAACCTCGTCCCCATGTCCATGACCTGCCTGTTGGTGCGCGCACACGGCAAAACCATCGTAATCGATACGGGCTTAGGGAACAAACTGAACGACAAAGCACGTGCCAATTGGCGCTTGGTGGTGAAGGAAAATGAAGGACTCGTCGCCAGCCTTGCGCGGCATGGCGTGCAGCCTGAAGCGGTTGATCTGGTCATCAATACACACCTACACGCCGATCACTGCGCCGGCAACACCGTTTTCAAGCCCGATTTCACGGGTGTGCTGCCCACCTTTCCCAACGCGCAATATGTGGTGCAGCGCCGCGAATACGAAGATGCCATGAAGCCCAATGAACGCACACGCGCCACCTACTACGATGTCAACTTTCAGCCGTTGGTCGAATCGGGACAGATGCGCTTATTAGATGGCGATACGGAGATTATGACGGGCATTCACGGCATTGTCGCACGCGGACACACGCCGGGCATGATGGTCATCCGCCTAGAGAGCGACGGGCAGCAAGCGCTTTTCGTCACCGATTTGGCGTCTTACAGCATTCACTTTGAGCGCTTGGGCTGGATGACTGCCTATGATGTTGAGCCGCTGATTACGCTTGAATCAAAGCGAGTCTGGCAACGTTGGGCGCTGGAGACGGGTGCGCTGCTCATCTTTCAGCACGACCCAACCCTGATCGCTGGGCGTTACGTCATGCACGATGGGAAAGCGGTCATCGTCCCGGAGATCACCGCCTACGATTAGTGCTACTTATCGCGGCGTCAGGCGCACATCAATCTCGCCCACACGGTTTTGGCGCGGCGGGATTGCCACATCCTCATGAATGAGGGCGGCAAAACATTTTTGTGGGTTGCGGGTTGGGATCAGGCGCGTCATTCGGACGGCGCCCCACACTGTAACCTGCTGGTTGGGCTGCACATACCACAGCACCTCACCGTCACGCGCCACACGGGTTAATTCATCTTGCGTGCCGAGCGCCCAGCGCCACGGATAAGATGATTCCGAGCGCTCACACTGCACGCCAACCCGCCACGCGCCGCTAATTGCCTCTCGATTTTCGGGCGTGGTCATGGCGGCGTCGGTCTGGTCATATTGATAAACAGTACCTTGCCAAGGCCCAATGGTGCGGATCGGCGTGGTGCCGTAATTCAGCACGGTGAGGCGGAAGATGAGCAGATCGCCCTGTGGCAGCGTAATTTGCGCCATTGTGGATTGCACACCCAGCGGCGGCGGCACTTTTTTGCCGTCAGTGGCAGCATCCGTGTAGAAGGCGTCGGTATAGGGCACGGTTGCCCAGGTGACGGTGCGCCCGCTGCTCTGCGCCACAATCTCGGCGTTGGGCAAGCCGCTATCTTGAATGGTGAGCCGATTCTCGCGGCGCACGCGCTGCCCAACACGATCCTCTGCCAACGCCACCAACAAGTAATCACCATTCGGCGGCGGCGTGCTGTTGTTATCTACGCCGCCGTCGTAATCAAAGGTGCGTGCGCCGCCTTCATCAGGCTGCCGCCCTTCAAAGCGCTCCGCGATGTAGTAGCGCACACCATTGGCATTTTCAAGGTAGACCGTCAGGCGGGCAGGCGCGGCAAGGTAGAGGTTCAGGCGCACCCGATCATCGTAGCCATCTTGGTTGGGTGTGAAGACTTGTGGCGAGACTTCAAAGCTCTGAATATCAGGCAGCAGCGCTGTGCCATCGGCAAGGCTGAGCCTGCCGCTGTGCGTCAGCACTTCGCCGCTCTGAGCATCTTCGGCGCGGATTTCCCACGTATAGTCGCCATCGGGCATTAGGCGGCGCTCCACACTGCCACCGATCTGCTCATCAGGGAGGGTGAAGCCGTTCACCACGCCGCTAAACAAGACGCGGTATTCGCCGACGGCGCGTGGCTCGTCCTCACGGAAGGCAAAGCGCCTGCCAGTGGCAGTGTTGGTAAAGGTGATGCTGAGCCGTGCGTTACGGGTTAGGGTATAGCGAATTTCGGTCACATCGTCTATGCCATCGGCATTAGGTGTGAGGCGCGTCAGGCTAAGGGTGGCATCTATCAGCAGTGGACGACTGGGTTGTAGCAGCGCACTGCCTGCCGCAATGACGGCGAGGGCAGCAAGCAAGGCAGCAACAGTTAGCAGAACAGGCGAAAGGCGCATAATTTCCGTGCTTTATTTGGGTGGGAGTGTGTGCGTAGGCATTCGCAGCGCACACATTGTAAACACGGCGCCGTCGCTTTGTCAACTTTGTGGGTGAGGCGCATCCCGCACAGCCCACACTTCACCACGCCCGCGGGAGCGCCGCTTTCATAGGAACAAGTCGCGTTTGCCACAGAGGCGCACCACGGCGCGTCTCTGTGCTTAGTTTACTTAACTGGTTGCTTCCACTTCCGGCGGCAGGGCATCGCTGTTCTTCTTGTCATGTCCGCTGCCATTCCCGTTGCCATTGCCGTTTGGCTCATCATCATGATGGCACTGATAAGGCACAGTCGTCACCACCACGCGATCAAGGCTTTGCAGGGCAAGGCTGAAGATGTAGGCGTTGTTCTGATGCAGCACCTGCTCCCAAACCGTATCCATCGCCAGATGCCCTAGGATGATGTTTACGTAGCCTTCGGGATTGGCGTCTAACTCGCGCTGCACCTCATCACGGATCGGCTCAATCAATTGGCGGTAGGGCGATTCAAGGATGGTAAACTCACCTTCGCCAATGCGATCTAGCCACTTCTGGCGCACTTTCTCCGTCTTAGCGGGATTAACTGCCACATGGATCGCACGCCACTTGACGCCGAGCGACTTGGCGTAGTCAATCATCCGCAGCGAGCCAATGTGAATGTCATCCACCAGCACTAGCGCTGAAACGACGTGCTTCTCGCCTCTCTTCAGGCGTAAGCCCGCCGCGCTCAGGCGCTGCGCCACATCCTGATAGTGGTGATGGATGCGGCTGAACACAAAGACCATCGCTGGGATGAGCAGCACGATGAACCACGCGCCGCTGGTGAATTTGGTGACAGCGAAGATCATCATCACGATGAAAGTTGCCACGGCGCCAACGGCACTGGTGATCATGCTGGCGCGCCAGTGCGGAAAGTGTTCGAGCGTGGTGACCTCATTGGTGACCGATTCGCCCGGCTTGAGTTTGCCCGCCTTCCAAAAGCGCACCACCATGCCCGATTGTGAGAGCGTAAAACTGAGGAACACGCCCACAGCATAGAGTGGAATCAACAACGAGACGTTGGCTTGCAGGAACACCACCAACAAGCCTGCTAACGTGCCGAGCGTGATGATGCCGACCGAAAAAACCAACCGCGAGCCGCGAATGGTCAGTTGGCGCGGCAGGAAGCCATCGGCTGCCACCAACGCCGCCAAGCGCGGAAAATCGGCGAAGCCGGTGTTTGCCGCCAGCAGCAGGATCAGCGCCGTGCCAACCAGCGTCGCGTAGTACATGATGTTCTCGCGCCCATAAATCGCGCGTGCCATCTGCGAGACGACCGTCTCACTATGTGAAGGAATTGCCTGCACGGCGTTCGCCAACAATGTGAAGCCGACAAAGATCGTCACCAAGATAGTACTCATCACCATGAGCGTTGCGGCTGCGTTGCGGCTGCGCGGCTCTTTGAAGGCAGTGATGCCGTTGCTGATCGCCTCAATGCCGGTGAGCGCCGCACAACCGCTGGAAAAGGCGCGCAGGATGATGAACAGCGTCAGCGGCTCCAGCACATCGTGATGGATGATCTCCACACCGGTGACAGGATTCAAGCGCCCTGCCAGCACCTCGATCAAGCCCACGATCAGCATCGTGAAGGACATGAAGATGAAGAAATAGGTCGGTATGGCGAACAGCCGCCCCGATTCCTTCACGCCGCGCAGGTTGATGATGGTCATCACGATGATGACCGCAAGCGCCATCTCAACACGCAGTGGGCGCAAGTCCGGTACGGCAGAGGCAATCTGCGCCACACCGCTTGAAATGCTGACTGCCACCGTCAGCACATAGTCAATCAGCAGCGCTGCCGCCGCGATCTGCGCTGGCATCTCGCCCAGATTGTCCCGCGCCACAATGTAGGCACCGCCGCCGTTCGGGTAGGCGAGGATCGTCTGCCGATAGGAGACGGTTACCAAGAAGAGCAAGGTGGCGATGGCAAAGGCGATAGGTATCGAGATACCAAAGTACATCGAGCCTGCGAAAGCGAGGATAACGAGGATTTCTTCGGTAGCGTAAGCCGTAGAAGAAAGTGCATCAGAAGCGAAAACAGCCAGTCCAACGGCGCGGCTTACCGCTTGATGCGGCAAGTCTTTCGTCGCTAACGGCTTCCCGACCAGCATCCGCCAAATGTTCGGACGCTTTTCCTGAACCGCAGCCATAATGATAATGTCCTTGATTGCGCACCGCCTTGCTCCACATAGAATGTAGAATTTCCCCAATCAGGCGGCAGGCGCACCGTTGGTCTATTTTTACCCTGCCCTGCATCCTTGTCAAGGGAAATCTCTCACGGACTTCTCACAGTCCAGCGGGCTGCGCCTTGGCGCTAACGCTTACACGGGATGGCTTAGCGCTGATAAGGGATTATAGGTTTCAGTACCCTCCACGGATCGAAGTGGGTTGCAACTCTTATAAGCAAGCACGGCGCGCGGCAATGCGTTCATGATCCAGCGTTTGCCGTCCATCAGGTAGCGATGAAAATTCGGCACGTCAGTTTGCCCTATCAGCGGGTAACTCTTTAGGCGCAATAAGCTTCGCGCCTAACGGACTGGAGTAAACCTCGTAGGCAGCCGTTAGCGTTCTGCTGATTATGCTGTCCGTGTAACGGCTGGGTGCATAAAATTTGTTGAGATACCTTTTTAGCTTCGGGTTGGCACATTCCCATCCGCTGTTGGTCAGCACGGCGCGGTGACCGCGTATGTCAAAGATATATCGTTCAGCTTCCATCTGGCAAATCAATCGCTCCTTTCTTGTAACGTAAGGTGCCCCAGCGCACAGGGACATAATTCTGCGTTTTGATCCGTTGCCATTCTTGCCAGTACTGATTGCGCAGTATGCCTATGTTCTGAAATATCTCGCTCAGATTCTCGCTCTGCGAACCGGCGGCGTAGCTGTGTTGTCTGGTCGCCGAACCGAGCAGCTGGTCAAGGGCGAGTATCCGCATATATGCGTAAGCAACTTCGTCGCTCGGATATTCCGACTTGGCGCGTATCCATAGGTCGTCTAGCTCGCTGTCCGTGAACGCTACGGAGACGCCAGGTATCGCCCCTGCCCCGCCCGTATCCCCGATGTCGGCTCGCAACCGCGCCCGCCGCAAAACGCTGTCTCGGTCAATCGGGATAATGCGGACAAGAATGGCTGCCTCATAGGTCTGCCCGTTGTTTGCCGTGATCGTGTTTGTGAGCAGGTACGTTTCGTTCTCTGTCCCGCCGCTGACCGTTACCGATGCACTCCCAGCGGTATTGCTAGACCCTACGATTGTAATGCCGGTCTGCGCGCTCCACACAGATGTTACAATGGCAGCCGTGTCCAGCACGTCCGCCCAATTGTAAGTGTAACTACGTACTTCAGCGGGCGATTTTATGTACGGGATCACGAGTCGTAATCCTCGTCGTCTTCATAGTCGTCTTCGTAGTCGTCTTCATAGTCGTCTTCATATCTGACGCCATACTTGCCGTTCTTTCTATCTTCTTCGGCGTGTATCTCCGCCCAAATCTCATCAAGTATGGCTTCGTCTTCATCGTCCCAATCGCTAAAGATTTCCACTGGCATCTGGCACTCCTGTCAAATAGGTTCGGTCGATAATACGACTTTTGATCTGTACTGGATACAACCCTTGCCAAATCTCCCAGACGCGTTGCCCGAAAGTTGACCATTGATATAGATTGCAAACCGCGGCAGCGCGCGCACGTGCTGTTTCTAGCACCTCAGTGTAGTGTTCGTAAATCCACGTCAAGCGGTCTGCCAACTGATCGACGAGTGGCTCCCCCCACCGTCCGCCTAAGTCGTGGTAAGTTGGATCGTCCTCCCAGGCGCGGACAAGACGACAAGCGACAGGAAACCCCCATTGCTCGACGTCGTCAGCTAACCCGCCCCAGTTTGTAACAATGCTTGCGCCGCCGGTCGCGGTGAATTCACGGGGCGGAAATCCGAACCCTTCCCCGGAAGATGGAAATAGGTAAACATCGCATTCGCTATACAGGGCAAGCATCATCCTGTCCGTGAAATCGCCCACGACAACCTGAATGTTTTCATTGCGGAACGAAGGCGGGTTCAGATTGCTCCGCATTTTGTAGATCAGGCGGTGGCGCTTGCTGTTCCCGAAGGCGTTTCAGTACCCTCCACGGGTCGAAGTGGGTTGCAACATTATTGCCGGCCATTCCCACTGGAATGGAACATCAGTTTCAGTACCCTCCACGGGTCGAAGTGGGTTGCAACGGCAGTACGCAATCGAGATGATCGAGTTTTTCGATGTTTCAGTACCCTCCACGGGTCGAAGTGGGTTGCAACATCATATCAATGAATTCCTGATCAGTCAAGCTATCGTTTCAGTACCCTCCACGGGTCGAAGTGGGTTGCAACCGCCAGGAGTCGCGGCGGATTTTCTGGCTGCAATCGGTTTCAGTACCCTCCACGGGTCGAAGTGGGTTGCAACACCAATTCGCGCAGCGGAATTTCCGCTAGCGCTAGTTT
>DAOUBW010000047.1:0-105311 GCA_034432555.1 Anaerolineae bacterium | reverse complement strand
CGCTCACCGCGTTCACCACGTCTATCATCGCGTCTATCACGTGGTGCGCCTGTCCCAGAACGCATCGGACGGCGCAGCGGACGCCCATCGCGGCGGACGGCATCCGCTGTAGGCGCACGCCGCACGAAGCGCGGGCGTGGCGCCATGTTTAGGCTGTTGGCGAGTGTCTGCAAGGCAGCGATTTCAGCCTCAGTTAGGTAGCGCCACTCACCGGGTCGCAGATTGCCAAGCGTCAGCGAGGCGAAATGGGTGCGGATAAGGCGCTGTACGGGATAGCCGAGTGTGCTGGCAATGCGCCGAATTTGGCGTTTGCGCCCTTCGGTCATGGTGATTTGTAAGGTGGTGGTGCGTGGGTCACGGCTCAGCACCTTGATCTCGACGGGCAGCGTCATGCCGTCATCCAGCATCACGCCACGCGCCCAGATTTCGAGCGCTTCTTCAGGAATGCGCCCAAGCACCGTCACCTCATAGACCTTTGCCTTCTGGTAACGGGGATGGGTCAGGCGTTCTGCCAAATCACCATCATTGGTCATCAGCACTAAGCCTTCGCTATCGACGTCCAGCCTGCCAGCAGGGTACAAGTGTCCTTCAATTGGGATCAGATCGCGCACGGTTTGGCGCGTCTCTTGGTGCTGCGGCGTGACGGCAGTCACCACTTGCAGTGGCTTATTAAGGATAATATAGACGCGCTCAGTGCTGATTTTGAGGCGTTCGCCATCAACACGCACATCGTCTACGCTTAGGTCGGCACGGTCGCCCAGAATGGCACGTTTGCCATTGACGGTGACGCGCCCTTGTTGAATAAGTAGTTCAGAATCGCGCCGCGAGGCAATGCCCGCCTGCGCGATCAACTTTTGCAGTCTCTCTCGCATGGTGAATACTCTCTAGAGTGTGTCGAGATACAGAAACTTGCGGCAAACAGGCAGACGCACGCCTACTTGTCGTCATCTTGGTCATCAGAGTCGGGTGGCTCTAGCGGCACATCGCGGAAGCGCCCGCCGAACAGGCTGCCCGATGGGCGCGAGGACGCCTCACCATCCAGCGGCGAATTGGCAAAGGGTGAAGGGCGTTCAGGCGGCTTGGACGATCTTCCAAACACACTCGGTCGCCCAAAAATGCTGGATGAGTGTGGCGGCTCTGAGCGCAGCCTGCCAAATAAGCTGCTGCTGCTTGGTGATGTAGGCAAGCGCGTGGGCGTATCTTTCACGGTGCGTGCGCCGTGCAGTGGTGGCAGTTTAGCATGGATGACCGGTTCACCGCTCAGCCGAATATGCAGACGATCTGCCATTCCTTGAATGGCGGCGCGCAGTTCGGCGTGCTTTTCGTTGAGCATGGCAGAGGTTTCAATCTGCGCGTAAAGGATGATGTGTGCATCCCCATTAATGCCGAATACTTCTACCTCGCTGCACTTCACATGCATTACTTTGGAAGTGGCGATAAAGACCTGATCGCAGACTGAGGCAGCGTCCAGATATAACTCACCTTTACCATAGCGCACGCGCACCCGCGATGAGTCGTGCTTAGGCAAGGCATCATCTTCAAAATGCGCGGCAATAAAAAGCAGCACTGTCAGCAGGGTACCGAACAGGATCGTTGCTAGGTCTCGTGCGTTTTCAGGCGAACCACCAAACACCGATTGCAAAAACTCTTGAAGGCTGCCTTGAAAGAACACGCGTGTGACCAGCGTGACGAAGAAAGCGGTGAACAGCGCAATGCCGAAATCACCAAGGTGTTTTTGCCACTTTTCCTGCATGAATTATGTCCTCACCACCACTAGTACATCGCGCTCATTTGCTAATCCGCAGTTTAGCACATAAAATGCCTTTTGTGAATGCGCTCTAGCACCTAAACTTAGGGTGCTTTAGAAAAGTTTTACAACTTCCATTATCTATTAATCTTTTGCCTGACAAAGCGTCTCCGTGCTAATATCTCGTTGCTAGAATATTAGGAGGTAGTCCTATGACACTTATTAGCTTAGTGTATGTCAGCTTTGCCAGTCATCCCATGAGTGACATTGAACTCCGCGCTCTGCTGGAAGAATGCCGCACGAATAACGAAAAACTGAACGTGACAGGCATGTTGCTCTACCGAAACGGTTTTTTCATTCAAGCATTAGAAGGCGATAAGGAAGTTGTTGAGAAACTCTATGCCGAAATCCTCAAAGATCCACGCCACCAAGATATACTGCGCGTCTATGAAGCACCTATCGTAGTGCGTTCCTTCCCAAGTTGGACGATGGGCTTCAACCATATTAGCGATCACCACCAGCTTGACATGGAAGGCTATAGTGACTTTTTAGAGAAACCAACTACGGAATATTTCACGCAGCAGCCCTCCCGCGCCCAAATGCTACTAGAGAGCTTCCGTAACCAGACGTTCTTCTAGGCAGCCCCTACTGCGCGGCGATTAGCGTGCCAATGTACAGATCGCCGCGCAGCGCCGCCGTGATTTGTCCCGTCTCCGTCCCACTCATGATCTGCACCTGCAAGCCCGCCACACGCGCCACCAATGCCAGCATCGCCTGCACCTTTGCCAGCATCCCACCGGTTACATCTGTGCCATCAGAGCCGCCTAAAGCAACTGCCACCTCACTAAAGTTATATGGTGTAATGCGCGGAATGACCGTTCCATTGGCATCATAAACACCTTCCGTCTCGCCTAGGAGGAGGATGCGGGCGGGCTGCAAGCGCTCAGCAAGGTAGAAGAAGATCGCCTCTGTCGAGAGGATAGTGCCGCCGCGTAGGCTGTCAAATGCTACGTCGCCATGCACCAACGGCACAAGGCGGCGCGACAGGGCAAGGCTGATCAAATCACTCTCCATGCCCACGAGTTTGCCATCCACACAGCGTGCTGAGGCAGAAGGCTGAAAGCCTAGCATTGGCAAGCCCGCCGCACAGAGCGCTTCCAGCACCAATGCATTCAGCCGCCGTGCCACAAGGCTGACCTCTGCAAAGCCTTCCCAATCCGCCGCTGTGTAAACGCCTTGCGCTGTGCCGTATTTCTGAGCGGTGACATGCCCAAACGATCCGCTGCCATGCCCGATCAGCAGTGGTTGTGCAGGCGTGTAGGCAGCCGCAATTTCGGCAGCAGTGCGCGCCATAATTTCGGCACGATATGCCTGCTGACCGCGCTTATCGGTGATGAGCGAGCCGCCGAGCTTCAAAAAGGTGAGCATTTCGCATCACTCCAAGCGCATTAACCACGTTTGCGCCGCGCCCGCATCACGCACTGCCGCCGAGATACTCTGGGCGAGATCAGGCTCAATCAGGGCGATGAGGCTGCCACCGCGTCCACCGCCGCTTAATTTTGCGCCGTAAGCACCTTGCCGCCGCGCCGCTGCACACAACCGATCAAGGTGCGCTGAGGAGACGGTGAGCGCCCGCAGCAGGCTGTGGTTGTTATTCATCAGCTCGCCCAATTCAAGCAGCGACTCGCCGCTTTCGATCAAGCTGCGCGCTGCCCGCGCTAGGTTGCCAATCTCGCCGATGATGGCACTGTAGTGCGCCTGATCGCGGGTGTAGAGCCGCCGCACGTCGCTAACCGTTTCCCGTGTAGAAGCGCTCACACCCGAATCGGCAACGAGGAAGGTGAGCGGCGTGCCAACCTGAAAGATTTGTGGCGCTGTGCCGCGCACAAAATAGACGGGCTGGTTATAGACGATGACTGTGTTATCAATGCCGCTGGGCGTGCCGTGATGCAGTTTTTCAACCTGATAGACCAGATCGTTGAGTGCATCATCTTCCAGCGGTTCGCCAAGTGCCGCGCTCAGGGCGCGCATCAGGGCGGCGCTAACGGCTGCGCCGCTGCCAAAGCCACCACCAATCGGAATGTTAGAATGTAATTCTAAGGTGAGGTCAGGCGGTGCTTTCGTCAGCGCCTTTAGCACAAGCTGTGCGGCGTAGATCAGGGCATTATCGGCGGTGTCGTTGGCAAGCGTCACATGCAGGCGCAGGCTGCTGTCAGGGCTAATAATGCTTAAGCCGCTGCCGTGCGGCGCGCTTGTAGCTGTCACCTGCGCTTGCAGCGTGTTGAAAGGCGCAGCAATGGCAGGTTCACCATAGACAACGGCATGTTCACCGAACAAGATGACTTTGGCAGGCGCGCTGTAGGTGTGCATGGCTCAACGTAAGCGATCTATCCATGCAGGCAAGTAGATGAGCGCACCCACCACCAAAACAAATAGCACTGCTGTGATCAACAACGGTTTATCTTTGAATAGCAGTTCATCGGGTGCGCTGCCCTCACCTTTCACATGGATCAGGTAAAGGTAGCGAAACAAGCCATAGACGGCAAATGGAACGCTCAGCAGCATCAGGTTGCCGCCGAGATTGGTACGCGACTCGAAGGTATAGAAGGTGTAGCTGATGATGGTGGCGTTGGTCACCAGGCGCAGCATATCATCCAGCAGCGGCAAATTATAGTCTTTGTAGGTGGCGCGTACATCCTGAGCCGCCTCTGCCAGCAACACCAACTCTTGGCGGCGCTTGCCCACAGCCAAAAAGAGCGCCAAAGCACCCACCACCACATACAACCACGGCGAGAAATTGGCGATGTTGATGACGACCACACCCGCCACCACACGCATGATGAAGCCGCTTGCCACCGTGATCACATCAACGATCACGACGTTCTTCAGGTAGAAGGAATAGGCAAGGTCTTTGGTGTAGTAGGCGATCAGCACCAATGCCAGCGGCACATTCACAAACAGCGCGCTCACAATGGTCAGGATAGGCAAACTAACCGCCGCAAAAATAGCAAGGTTCATCGGCAATTGCCCAGAGGGAATAGCGCGATGCTTCTTCTTGGGATGCAACTTATCGCGTTCCACATCCACAATATCATTCAGCAGGTAGACCGCGCTGGACATCAGGCAGTAGAGCGCAAAGGCTGCCGTCACGCGCAGCAGTGAATCAAACTGCCCAAGCTGCCGATCAAAGAGGATTGGGATGAAGACGAATAGGTTTTTCGTCCATTGGGTTGGGCGCATGGTGCGGATTAGCCCACGCAGCCATGTAGGCAGCAAGCGCCAAGCGGCAATCAATGGTGCGGGCGCAAAAGTGGCAGGTTTTTCCAAGTGCGTTTTATCCTTGAACTGCATCTCGGCACACATTATACACCAAATCAGGTGTGCCTAGCGTAACTGTAATGGGTTTGTGTGTTGCCCCATTGCCTAAGACAGTTGACTTCTGCGGTGGACTGCGTTAAAATACCCGCAACATACCCTTTAGGCAACCCCTGAAGCGTCGGGACGGAGCCGCATGTGCCTTCTGTGCATGGCGAGAGACGGCGACGCGGCAACCATTGTGAAATACGCGCCTCTCCGCAGCTTATGGAGAGGCGCTTTGCGTTATTGCGGATTTTGATCATACTACACACAATCCTTTATAACACAACCGGTAGGACGAACGGACGATGAGTCACATCCTCGCAGAACATGATTATGGACGCTTGATCAAATCGCTGAAGGCGCAGCGTTTGATGTTTGAGGTTGCCCTTGAACAGGTGCGCCCTGAACAATTCCAGCAGCACGGCGTGCTTGGTGTGTGGTCGGTTAAGGACATTGTGGCGCATATCACCGCGTGGGATAGACGCGGCACGCGCTGGATCAAGGCACACGGGCGCGGAGAGCAGCCCGCCATACCCGAAGCGGGCTATACATGGGCAGATGTAGATGCGCTGAATGCGCTTACCTATAACCAACACCGCCATGATCGCCCTGAAGACGTGCTGGGCGCCTTTGCGGAGTCGTTTCCGCCGCTTTTGGCGGCTGCCGAAGCGCTGACACAGGCGCAGATCAATCAAACGATCACCTATCATGACGGGCAATCGCTGCAAAACATACACGGCGGCAAGCTCATTGTGTGGCGTTACCAACACTACCGTGAACACGCCGCACATATCAAAGCGTGGCTGGCAACTATTCGAGAGGGGATGTTTTTGAGGCATGGCTGATAATTTACGCTATCTAGAGGCGATCCGCGACCACGTCTTGATCTTCGATGGCGCGATGGGAACCAGCATCCAACGCTATAAGCTGACGGCTGAGGATTTCGGCGGCGAACAGTTCAACGGCTGTAACGATTACCTCGTCATCACACGCCCAGATGTCATAGAGGCAATTCATGCCAGCTTCTTAGAAGTCGGCAGTGAAGTGCTAGAGACAAACACCTTCCGCTCGAACCGCCTGACGCTTGGCGAATATGGCTTGGGCGATCAGGTGTTGGAGATCAACCGCACGGCAGCACAGTTGGCGCGCCGTGTGGCTGATCGTTTCGCGGCTGAGACGGGCATCCCGCGCTATGTGGCAGGCAGCATCGGTCCCAGCGGCAAACTGCCATCCTCCGACGATCCTGATCTTTCCAACATTACCTTCGATGAACTCGCGGATTTATTCGCGGAGCAGGCGCGCGGCTTGGTTGAAGGTGGCGTAGATGTCTTGTTGATCGAGACCAGCCAAGATATTCTGGAAGTACGCGCCGCTGTTTACGGCATCACGCGCTATTTCAATGAAAGCGGCAACCGTGTTGCTTTGCAGGTGCAGGTGACACTCGATGTTTCCGGCAAAATGCTGCTCGGCACGGATATTGCCGCCGCGCTGACCATCTTAGAGGCATTGCCCATTGACGTGATCGGCTTGAACTGCTCGACGGGACCAGAACACATGCGTGAGCCAATCCGCTATCTGGTCGAAAACAGCACCAAACCGATCAGCGTGCTGCCCAACGCTGGCTTGCCGCTCAACGTGGATGGTGAGGCAGTCTACCCGATGGAGCCGCAGCCATTTGCGCACATGCTCGGCGATTTCGTCGAGTGGGGCGTCAGTTGCGTCGGTGGCTGCTGCGGCACCACACCAGAACATCTCAAGGAATTGGTGGCGCAAGTTCAGGCGCGCCGCAAACATCAGGCAGAGATCAGCACGCCTGAGCCAAAGGTTGCCTCTGCCATGCGCGCCGTGCCAATGCGCTTCATCCCAGGTCCGACGATGGTTGGTGAGCGCGTTAATTCACAGGGCAGCCGCAAGATCAAGCGCCTATTGCTGGCGGATGACTACGAGGGCATCCTGCAAGTGGCGCAAGAGCAGGTCGATAGCGGCGCGCACATCTTAGATGTCTGTGTGGCGCTCACCGAACGTGCCGATGAAGCACAGCAAATGCGGACGGTTGTCAAGAAGCTGGCGATGAGTATTGAAGCGCCACTCATGATTGACGTAACCGATCCCGAAGTGGCAGAAGCGGCACTCAGCGTCTATCCCGGGCGCGGCATCATCAACGGCAATAATCTGGAGAATGGGCGCGAACGCATTGATCGCATCCTGCCGATTGCCAAGAAGCACGGCGCCGCCGTCCTCTCCATGACCATTGATGAAGTGGGTATGGCGAAAACAGCGCAGCGCAAGCTGGAAGTTGCCCGCCGCATTTATGAGATTGCCGTCAATGAGTATGGCATGAAGCCTGAGGATTTGATCTTCGATGATCTGGTCTTTACGCTCGCCACAGGCGATCCTGAATTTGCCAACAGC
This sequence comes from Anaerolineae bacterium, assembly GCA_034432555.1. GTDB lineage: Bacteria > Chloroflexota > Anaerolineae > Aggregatilineales > UBA2796 > CP2-2F. Next base: position 97,792 of record DAOUBW010000047.1, on the reverse strand, counting down.
GCCGTAGAGACCATTGAAGGCATCAAGCTGATCAAGGCGGAGCTGAAAGGCGTGCTGACCTCACTCGGTGTTAGCAACCTGAGCTTTGGCTTGGGCGAAGGCGCGCGTGCCGTGCTGAACAGCGTCTTTTTGTATCACGCTGTGCAGGCAGGCTTAGATATGGCAATTGTCAATCCCGCTCACATTAAGCCTTACGCAGAAATTCCCGAAGAACAGCGCGAACTTGCCAATGATCTGATCTTCAACCGCCGTGAGGATGCGCTGCCACGCTTCATCGCCTACTTTGATCAAAACGCCGTCCAGTTGGAGAGCAGCAGCGACCTTGACCCAACCGAAGGCATGACGCCTGAACAAAAGCTGCACTGGCAGATCGTTCACCGCAAGAAGGAAGGCGTTGAGGCATTGGTAGATGCCTGCTTGCAAAACCAGAGCGCGGTAGAGGTGCTGAACAACGTGCTGCTGCCCGCCATGAAAGAAGTGGGCGATAAGTTCGGCGCGGGCGAGCTGATCCTGCCCTTTGTGTTGCAAAGCGCCGAGACCATGAAAAAGACCGTGGCTTACCTTGAAAACTTCCTAGAGCGCAAAGACGGCGCGGCAAAGGGCGTTGTGGTGCTGGCAACCGTCTACGGTGATGTTCACGACATCGGCAAGAACTTAGTCAAGACAATCCTGAGCAACAACGGCTATATCGTGCATGATTTGGGCAAGCAAGTGCCAGCCAACGTGATCATCGAGGCGGCGGTGCAGCATAACGCCACAGCCATTGGCTTGAGCGCGCTCTTGGTCAGCACCTCCAAGCAGATGCCAGTTGTGGTGAATGAATTGGCACGGCGCGGACTGAAATTCCCTGTGCTGATCGGCGGTGCTGCCATCAATCGGCGCTTTGGGCGGCGCATCCTGTTCTTGGAAGATAACGGTGAGCCATATCCACACGGCGTCTTTTACTGCAAAGATGCCTTTGAAGGCTTGGAAGTGATGGATCGTTTGGTGGATGACACGGTGCGTCCTACTTTCCTTAATCAGATTGTGACAGAAGCATACACCGAAATGGGCAAGGCTGCCCCAAGCCGCCCAACAGCCGCCAAGCGCCGTAGCACGCTGATGCCTGCGCCCGATGTTCCCACGCCGCCTTTCTGGGGAACGCGCACCATTGATCGCATGTCCACTGAGATTGTGCTGGAATACATCCACAAGCCCGAACTGTTCCGCCTAAGCTGGGGCGCAAAGAATACGCAGGGTGAGGAATGGGCGAAACTGAGCGCTGAGTTTGAGGCACGCCTTGCCCAGATGAAACGCGAGGCAATCCGCAACCGTTGGTTGTATCCGCAGGCAGTCTATGGCTACTTCCCTGCCAACAGCAGCGGCGATGATCTGCTCATCTACGATCCGCAGCGCTATGCCGAAACAGGCGAGCGCCTTGAGATTGCGCGCTTCAGCTTCCCGCGCCAAGACGATGGCGAGTTCTTGTGCATCAGTGATTATTACTTGCCAACAGAGGCAGAACGTGCTGATGTGTGCGCCTTGCAGATCGTGACGGTTGGTGAGGTTGCCACACAGCACTTTGAGGCACTGCAAAGCAGCGATCAATACAGCGAGGCGTACTACTTCCATGGGTTGGCAGTTCAGGCAGCAGAGGCAACCGCCGTTTATGTGAACAACCACATTCGGCGTGAGCTAGGCATCCCTGAAAAGCGCGGCAAACGCTACTCGTGGGGTTATCCGGCTTGCCCAGAGTTAGCCGATCATCAAACGGTGCTGCGCTTGCTGCCAGAGGCGGCAGAAAAGATCGGGATGCAGCTTACCAGCGCCTATCAGTGGGTGCCAGAGCAATCCACCGCCGCGATCTTCGCCCACCATCCGTCGGCGAAGTATTACGCCGTTGGTAGCGGGCGTCTTGAGCAACTTATGGCGGAATGAGTAAACGAACGCAGAATGAACGCAAATTTACAAACTGGGTATCGCTGCCTGAAGGCGGGCGGCGATACTGGTATGATGCACAAGGTGAAGATTTCGGCTATGCACGCTACGTCAAAATAGTGGATCAAGACGAAAACACGGTTGCCTTCTATCAGGAAATTTATGATAACGAGGGTGTTTTGATTGAAATACATCATAAATATCCGATAGATAGGGGACATCAGCGAGTAGGTGGTGATGAAGAATGAACGTACCAACGCCACAAACAGTGATTGAACAACTCTTAGCATATCTGAACAATCGCATCAGCCGTCAGAGTCTGGTGCATTGGGCAGAAGATGCGCTCTTTGCGCTTGCAGAAAGCGAGGCAGATGTGCCACAAACAGAAGTGTTGATGGAAGTGCTAGGCTATCTCGGCGCAGCCGACACGCCGTCTTTTCCACTCACTTGGGAGCGTCTTTCCGCTTTTCTAGAGAAACTCGGCGCGCAAGTTGAGGTCTCGATCAGAGCGTGATCGCCGAACGTACCATTGAAACGCCGCTGAAATGGGCGGGCGGCAAGCGTTGGCTGCTGCCATACCTGCTGCCCCTTTGGGAAGCCTATCAAAGGGTGACGCCAAATGGGCGGCTAGTCGAGCCGTTCTGTGGCAGCCTTTCGGTGGCGCTTGGCTTGCAGCCTGAGCGCGCCCTGCTCAACGACCTGAATCCGCACCTGATCGCCTTTTGGCGGCAGGTGCAGCGCGGCTTGACGGTTGATCTGCGGATGGCGAATGACAAAATGCTCTATTATGCGCATCGTGATCGCTTCAACGCGCTGATTGCGGCAGGGCAAGCCGAAGGCGCCGAGGCGGCACAGCTCTTCTACTACCTGAATCGGACAGGCTTCAACGGCTTGTGCCGCTTTAACAGCAAGGGCTTTTTCAACGTCCCGTTCGGGCGCTACACGACGATCAACTACTGGCGGACTGCCGATTTTGTGCCTTTTGTGGCGCGCTTGACAGACTGGACGTTCACAATGGGCAGCTTTGAGGCAATCGCCTTGCAGCCTGACGATTTCATCTACGCCGATCCGCCCTACGACGTGGAATTCACCAGCTATTCGGCAGGTGGCTTCACGTGGGATGATCAGGTGCGCTTGGCAGGCTGGTTGAGCAAACATCAGGGCCCAGTCGTGCTTAGCAATCAGGCGACCGAGCGCATTGTTGCACTTTACACGGCGCATGGCTTCAGTCTGACCTATTTTGACGCGCCGCGCCGCATCAGCGCCAATGGTGATCGAACGCCAGCGCGTGAAGTGCTGGCAGTCAGGAATCTCGGTCTAAAAGTGAGCAGGAGTGAGTAGGCATGGCTACTGAAGCGCACCCAATCAGTGCAGTACAAGAAGCAGTGGCATCTGAGCCATTGTTAGAAGGAATCGATTCCGATCAGCGTGTTGAGATTATCAATGGAGAGTTGGTCGAGATGAGTCCTGTTGGTTTTTTGCATCATTTAATCGCGGGCAACATTTTCACATTGCTAAATGAGTTCGTTCGTGCTAACAGATTGGGCTATGTCATGATGGATGGTTTGCTCTATCTGATGCACAAGACAAGCGGACTCAGAGGCGCGCTCGTACCCGATGTTTCCTACATCAGCAAGGCTGCACTGCCCGCTGAATGGGATCAGCACAAACCATTCCCCGGCGCGCCAACGCTTGCCGTTGAGGTGATCTCGCCCGATGAGACTGCCCTCAAGATTAACCAGAAATTGAAGATTTACCTTGAGTCTGGAACTGCCGAAGTCTGGATCGTCTACCCTGAGGCGGAAGAAGTCTATCAATACCGCGCTGATGCAACAGATACAATTCGTATCTATCGCGGTGATAGCGTCATTCCCTGTGCGCCGCTTGAAGGCTTGGCAATCACTGCCGCGCAGTGTTTCGCGCAGCCTAAGTTGGATTAATTTCACCCGAAAAGGATTTTTCACCATGCACTATCGGTTTATGGGCAAGACAGGCTTGAAGGTCAGCGAGCTATGTTTAGGCGCGATGACCTTTGGGCGTGAGGCGGACGAGGCAACCAGCTTCGCCATTATGGATCGCTTCTTTGAAGCGGGCGGCAACTTCATTGATACAGCCGATGTCTACACACGCGGCGTCTCAGAGGAGATCGTTGGGCGGTGGCTGCGCGGCAAACCGCGTGAAGATGTCATTATCGCCACCAAAGTGCGCTTTCCGATGGGCGATCAGCCGAACAACATCGGTCTGAGTCGCAAACATATCCTCGATGGCGTTCATGCCAGCTTGCGCCGCCTGCAAACAGACTACATTGATCTCTACCAAGTTCACTGCTGGGATCCGATCACGCCACTAGAGGAAACGCTCAGCACGCTGGATAGCCTTGTGAAGGCGGGCAAAGTGCGCTACATCGGCGCGAGCAACTATCTAGGCTGGCAACTGCAAAAATCGGTAGACCTCTGCAAAGCGAACGGTTGGGAGCAGTTCACCTGCCTACAGCCGCTTTATAACTTGCTACACCGCACCCTTGAATGGGAATTGGTGCCAGTCTGCTTGAATGAAGGCATCGGCATCATCCCATGGAGTCCGCTGCGCGGCGGCTGGCTGAGTGGCAAGTATAAGCGCGGCATGACGGCACCAATTGCCAACACTCGCGTTGAGGACGCCGAAAAACATGGTTGGAGCGAGGCGTGGTCAACCCTTGCTACCGAGCGCACTTGGCAGATCATTGATGAACTGCACGCCGTCGCTGCTGAGGCGAACAAATCCGCCGCGCAAGTTGCCATTAACTGGCTGCTGGCGCAGAAGGGCGTCACTGCGCCGATCATCGGTGCGCGCAACCTCGCGCAGCTTGAGGATAACATCGGCGCATCGGGCTGGGCGCTCAGCGCAGAGCATCTGGCGCGCCTTGATGCGGTTAGCACAGCGGAGCTGGTCTATCCCTACGATTTCGTGGGACGGGCGCAAAAAACGCGCTAGGCTTCTAATCGCTATGGTCTTAGAGGAACAAACAACACAACCATGCCACACACCCAACCTTTTCTAGAGCGCTTGAAGCAGGGCGTCGTCCTTGCCGATGGTGCCATGGGAACCACCTTGCATCAGGGCGGCGCGCCACTGGATGCCTGCTTTGATGCCTTGAACCTGAGCGCGCCACAGCGTGTTGAGGCAGTTCACCGCGCTTTTGTTGAGGCAGGCGCTGAACTGATCGAGACGAACACCTTTGGCGCGAATCGCTTTAAGTTAGCAGATCACAACCGCGCTGCCGAAGTGACTGCCATTAACCACGCTGGCGTGATGTTGGCACGTGCTGCCATCGGCAATAAGCCGATCTACGTGGCAGGCTCAGTCGGACCGCTTGGCGTGCGCCTGGCACCCTATGGGCGTGTGAGCGCGGAACAGGCATTTGAGGCATTCTACGAACAGATCGCAGCGCTAATCGTTGGTGGTGCCGATCTGATCATCTTAGAGACCTTCACCGACCTTGCCGAGATCGCCGAAGCAGTGCGCGCCGCCCGCGCCGCCAACCCGAACATTCCCGTGATCGCCAGCGTGACTTTCACCCGCGATGGTACAACAGTCTATGGCGACACGCCGCGTGAAGTAGCAAATGCGCTTGCCGCCACAGGCGCGGATGTGATCGGCGTCAACTGTAGCGGCGGACCTTCTCAGCTGACGCGCATCGCACAGGTCATGCGCGCTGTTGAACCTGATCTGCCGATCTTGGTCATGCCCAACGCCGGCTTTCCAGAGACGGTCAACGGGCGTGTGATGTACCCTGCCACGCCCGATTATTTCGGCGATTATGCCGTCATCTTGCGCGGGATGGGCGTCAATGTCATCGGTGGCTGCTGCGGCACAACGCCCGACCACATCCGTGCCATGCGCGCCGCGCTGGATGCGCCCAACCGCACGCCGCACATCGTCATCGCACCTGTAGAGCCGAACGGCACTAACACGGCGGACGCGCAAGAATTACCGACACGCCTTGCTCAAAAGTTGGCGGTTGGCAAGTTTTTCACCACCGTGGAGATGGCACCGCCGCGCAGCTTCAACGCGCAAAAGGTGCTGGCAGCCGCCCAGATGCTGCAAGCGGCAGGCGTGGACTGCATTGATGTTTCGGATAGTCCAATGGCACGGATGCGGATGAGTCCGTGGGCAGTTTGCCACCTGATTCAAGATCGACTGGGCATGGAGACCATTCTGCATTTTCCCACACGCGGACGCAACATCCTGCGTGTGCAGGGCGATCTTTTGGCGGCACACGCCCTGAACGTGCGCAATATCTTTGTGGTGATGGGCGACCCAACCTCGATTGGCGATTATCCTGAGGCGAACGACAAGTATGATATTGTGCCAAGCGGCTTGATCAAGCTCATTAAGCAGAACTTGAACAGCGGGCAAGATCAGGCGGGCAACAGCATCGGGCAGCCAACCTCCTTTGCCGTCGGCTGTGCGCTGAACCTCTGCCCACAAGATATAGACGCCGAGATCAAGACGCTGCGAAAGAAAATTGAGGCAGGTGCAGATTTCGCCCTGACGCAAAGCGTCTATGAACCGCACAAAGTCGCGCAGTTTTTGAAGCGCTACCAAGAACTGCACGGCGCGCTCACCCTGCCGATTTTGGTCGGTGTGTTGCCGCTGTATGGCGCACGGCACGCTGCCTTCTTGCACAATGAGGTGCCGGGCATCAACATTCCAGAGCCGATCATGGCGCGCATCAACGCGGCGGGCGATGTTGCACCGTCGGTCGGCGTCCAGATCGCCGCAGAACTGCTGCGCGATCTGCGCGGCATGGTGCAGGGCGCGTATATCATCCCACCGTTCGGCAAATATGAGATGGCGGCTGAGATCGTCGAGTCTCTGGCGCAGCCTGTCTAAGCTGCCCTATAGAGTTCTCTACACGGGGACGGGATAAATGCCGTCCCCATGCAATTGCTACAGCCTAAAGCGCAAAAGTTATGCTATGATCAGATAAATTGACGGCGTTTTTAGCTTGATGTACTGTTAGGATACGCTCTCATGCAGCAAACGCGACAACATATCCTTGAAATTTTGCGCGAACGCACTGAAGCAACGGTAGATGAACTTGTGAACGCACTGCACACGCGCATTCAGCACCACATCACTGCGGTCACGGTGCGGCATCACCTAGATATTCTGCGTGGCGAAGACCTTGTGACTGCCCCGAAAGTGCGGCGCAGCGGCGCGCCCGGCAGACCGCAATACGTCTACGCGCTGACCGACAAAGCACGTGAACAGTTCCCGAATAACTATCATCATCTGATGAATCACCTCTTTCAGCAAATTAAGGCGCAGTTGGATGTCTCTCAGGTGAACGTTATCCTAGAAGGTGTGGCGGACCAGATGGTGGCGGAAGCAAACTTGCCCGCGGCATCCCTAAACGCCATCCCAATGGCGGTGCGGCTTGATCATGTGGTGGAATATCTGAACGCACACGGCTATGAGGCGCGTTGGGAAACCAGCAGCGAAGGCTACATCTTGCGGACGCACAACTGCCCCTATCACCAACTTGTCGGCGACCACGGCGAACTGTGCGGCATGGATATGCGCTTGATCAGCGGCTTGCTTGGCGTTGTGCCGCGCAGCATGGGCAGGCTTGCCGAAGACGCCGAAAGCTGTGCCTACCTCATCCCTGTGCCGCAGGCTGCTACGCAATATTAATCACGAGGTGCCGACCATGCTCTCCACCTCGTCAAGCACGGCACCGATCACCGCGCCCAAACGTTTGCCATGCTGCACACGCTGGGCGCGGAAACCGTTGATCAAGACCTGATCGCTTTCTTGCGCCAGTAAGCCTTGCAAGGTGGGTTAATCCGATCAGTGCATTCCCACGCCGTTCTGCCAAGCTACTGTTGTTAGTAGAACAATACCTTAGTCGCCTTTAGGCGAGGAACAAGAAGCCAAACAGCACCCAAAAAGCGCTGTAGCGCAACGGACGCCGCAGCCTGAAGTGCGCGGCATATAGGATCACGCTGATGACCAAGCCCGGCAGAAAGCGGGCTAAGCCGAATGGCTCGGCAAAGGTGGAAAGCGGCGTGAAGGGGATGATCGCGGCGTTTGCCAACAGAATCAGGCTGTAGCGCGCCCACTTGCCGCGCAGCAGGTCGCGCAGAGTGCGCCACAATGCCCATAGCGAAGGCAGCAGCCCGATCAAGATCGGAATGGTGGCGAAGGCAATGGTTGTTGGCGTCATACCTGCGCCGAAAATCCGCCAAATGCCATTGTAGGGCAGCACCTCAAAGGGCGTCGCGCCGGCGCCGCCTGAGCCAATGCCGAAACTGCCCAACATCTGCCACAAGGCAATTTGCCACGCCACAAAAGGCAGCAGCGCACCCAACCCGATCAGAAAAGCACTGCGCGGCTGGCGGTTGAACAGCAAAGCAAGCGCCGCACCCGCCGCCGTGATCAGCGTGACCTCTTTAGCGAGCGCGGCAAGGGCAAAGAGTGCCGCGCTCCACCCGAATTGACGGCGGTGCAGCGCCAAGAGCGCGATCAGCAACAAGCCGTAGGCAAGCGGTTCGGTGGTGCTGGCGCGCACCGCGAAAAAGATGCCGCCAAACAAGCCATAGATCAGCGCATACCAACCGCTGACGCGCTCTGCGCGCAAGAGCGCCGCCAAGGCTGCTGTGCCGAAGCCAAGCGCGGTAAGGTTGATGATCAAAAGGGCATAAGGGATGAGGGCAGCCTGACCAAAGCTGAGCAACCGTGCCAGTGCCGCGCCTAAAATGCGCTGATAGCGATAGGCAGGCTGTTCGCAATCAAAGAGGCGTCCGAGTTGGCGGTGCAGGGCGCGGTTGTAGGTGTAGCCAAAGGTTGGGCGGCGGCACACTGATCCAATTTGCACTTCTGCACGGATGGGATCAGCCGCAATCCACGCTGTGAACTGCCCATCATAGCCCTGTGTGCCAGCCGCTCGCGGACGGATCAGCTCTTGAATATCGCCGCCAGCGTGCAGCACCACGAACGCGCAGTAGAGGCTGCATAGAAGCACGACCACGCCGGCAGGCGTCCGCCACGTAAGGCGCAAGATCACCTTACCACCAATGCCAACAGCACAACGATCATGATCAGCCCGATCACGATGCCAATCACAATGGTGCTGCCAGCGTTTGCCTCAACCTGATCGCTGGGCGGCTTAGCAGATTCAATGCGGATCATGCCGCCGCCTTTCGGATCGCCAACGCGCCGCGCTGCGATCACCTCGCTCAGGTTGCGGTTGAGCGTGACCGTTTGCGGCTGTGGTACGGGCTTGCTTATGCTGACCATGCCAGCAGGCGGCGGCGGCGTAGGTTTGGGCGGTGGGCGGCGCGCACCTGTGCCAATGTAGAAGCCGCAGCGCACACAAAACTGTTCTTTGGTGCTGTTGGGCGCGCCGCAGTTACGGCAGAGTTTGACGCCGTCAAGCTGCACATGCGGCACAGTTTGCGGCTGCGGCGCGGGTGATGGTGTATTGTTCACGGCGCTTATTTCAGCGGGTAGTTGCACATTGATGGCGCGCCTGCCGCTGATCACGCCACCAGTGCCGCCGCTTGTGCTGATCGGATTGCTGGGTGAAGCGCTAGACGCAGTCGGCTGTGAGCCTTCAGGCTGTGCGCTGAGGGCTGACTCAGGCAGTGCGGCGAGGGCGCTTTGCCATTCTGCCAAAGGTGGGCATTCGACAAGGCTGCGGCTGTGCCATGCGGCGCGCAGCAGATCGGTAATGTGTGGCGAGAAGCGCTCGGACAGCACCTCACAGAGCAGCTTAAAGCGGGTGCTGGTGGCGTCTTGCATCTCGGCACTGGCGAAATAGTGTTCATCGGCGCTGTATTGGCGTATTTTAGGGTGCGTCCAACCGAGCATCTCAGCGATCAGGATCGCCGCGCCGAAACGGTCACCTTCGGCGTGCCACTGCCCATGTTGACGGCTGGCAGTGTGCTGATAGCCATCTTGCCCAATGGGTGTTTCAACCGGTGTGGGCATGTTCGGCGCGTACATTTCTTCGATGTCTACCAATTCAACCTGCCCGACCTTGCGCTCAATCAGCACGTTGGCGCCGGCGATATCGCAGTGGGCAACCTTGCGCGCCTCAAGGCTTGCCATGATGGCGGCGGTTTGGCGGGCAAGGCGCACGCCTTCCGCCACAGAGAGCGCCATGCGTGTGCTGATCACGTCATACCATGTGACGCCGGGCAGCCATGGCATCAACATGCCGTAATCGAGGGCGGGGTATTTAACGATCAAATCGGTGTGTGTGCGCTGCGTAAAGACGGTGCGTTGGGCGGCGCGCAAGCCTTGCAGATCGGCAAATTGGCGCAGCGACTCAGCCACCTTCACCAAATCTGGCACGCGGTATTTCAGCTTGAAGTATTTGAGCGCCATGCGGTCGGCATTAGGCGCGATCATTTGGATCACGAAGCCGCGTCCGCCGCGCTGCACGTAGGGAATGCCAGCAAGGGCGGGATGCTCTGCCACACGGTAAGTGACGCCGCTGATCGTAATCGGCTGGTTGACTTCGACTCGAATTTGCGCCCGACTCATGTTTTATGCCCTATACGCGCAGATTGACGAGATACCAAACGGCTGCCAAGCCCACCGAGATTGCGAAGGCAACGGCTGTCACCAGCTGCCATGCAAATGGTTCGGTCTGAGGTGCGCTGTGCTGTGGTGCAGGGCTTGGCGAGGCACTGATGGCTGGCACCATCACTTGTTCGGTGGCGATCTTTTTCGTTGTAATCGGTTTGGAAGGTGGCGCTGCCTTGCGTGTAATATCCGCTTCGGCAGCGGGTGGTGCTTCAAGGCGAAAAGGTGCGCTCAGAGCGCTTGGTTGGTGCGTGCTGGCAAGCGCCTGCACAGCGCACTGATAGCTGCCTTGCGGCGCGCTGAGCAGAAAGGTGGGCGACTGGGACGTTGGCACATCTACCGTAAAGGCACGCTCTTCACCTTCGATCCAGACCCGATACCACTCCGCAGCAGGCACCGCCTGCCAACGCAAGGCAGGCTCGCCAGAAATAGGCTGCGGTGCAGGCGTCTCTAGCGGCGGCAGCAGGTCAGGTGCGCTGTTGAGTACAACATCCAGCAGGGAAAGGTCATCGCTGGTGGGCAAGCTGAGCAGTTCGTCGGCAAGGGCGTTCAGGCTTTCAAGGGTGAAGCGCTTAAGCATATCGGCACGGCTGCCAAAGCCATCGCTGTAGGCGGTTAGGCGCGCCACACCTGCTAAGGGCTGCACCAAAACCTGCGGATCGCCATTCTTGGCGCCCAGTCGGCTTGACCAGCGCTGCCGAGTCTCCCACACGGCATCCGGTAGAGGCAATTCTGTGCCTTCGGCATCAAACAGGCGCAAGCGCAAATCGCCCATCCAGCAGGCGGCAAATTTGCCCGTTGTCGGGTCAAGCAAGGCGGCGATGAACATCGTCTCACTGCCGTTTTCGCGCTTGCGGATAAGCGCATCGCGCAGCATGGGCGGCAAATCGGCGCGGATAGGGTGTGCGGCAACCAATTGGGCAGCGGCGGGCTGCCATGCGCTTAGTTGTTCGCTCAGGGCAGCGCGGAACGCTTCAGGGTCAGCAGGGAAGGGCAGGTCGGCAAGCCATGCCGTCAGTTTTTCACCCAAAAAGCGGGCAGCAAGATCGCCATAGAATGACTGGCTGACGCCATCACACACGGCAAAGGCAAGCCGCGAATGTGTGGCGCAGAAGGCGATGAAATCCTGTCCGCGTCCGCCTGCCTGTTGCGAATCGCGGGAGCGATCATAGAGGTAGGTGAGCGCCATGCCGCCGAAATATTCGCGGCGGGCGGGCGTGTCGGTCTCTTGATTTAGGGTGATGATGTGTGGCACGCTGTGTTTGCCTTCCCCGATAAGCAGCGCTGCGTGGGCAAATCCGCACCTGCCCACAAACACTTAAGCGACGGGCGTTGCACCACTCATGGTGAACGCCATACGGATGAGTTCACGGGTTTGGGCAGGGAACAGCATGGGTGCATCTGCCTGCAAGTTATAGCCGAACTCCTGCATCTCAATGCGGTAGCTCTCTGGAATGGGCGACGACATACGGAGCAGCGTCCGTGCATAGTCGTTCGCCAAATCTGCCTCACTGGTCACGCCTTGCCATGCGTAGGCATCCTCTACAGGTTGCTTGAGGATTCTATCGCTGATGAAGATGTTCTCGACCAAAACGTTGCCGTCAGGCGTCCCCATCTGCATGATGCGCTGCACAATCGGCGTTGGATCATCGCCCTGATATTCACCATCGGTCATGTGGCAGATCAGCGGCGCGGGATGTGCCTGCATGTAGGGCAGTTCTTGCGCCAACAGGTTTTCGGCGGCAAGGAAGGCGGCGGCGGTGTTGGTGCCGCCGCGTGGCGAAAATTCCGGCACGCCATCGCGCACGAACTGATCAATGGTGCGGATGCCACCTAGCACATCATGCACCTGTGATTCATAGGCATAGACTGCCAGCCGATAGCGCGGCGCGACCAACTCGCCCTTTGTGGAGCGTGCCACCATCTCGGTAGCGATCTCTTGCAACGCGTCGGAGACGATCTCGACGCGGCGTTTATCACCAAGGGCTTGGCTCATCGAGCCGCTGATGTCCAGCAGGTAAATGATTAAAACCGGCGTGGTTGAAGTTGCCACAGCAGTATAAGGCATAGGATAGTGTTCCTTCATCGCAGGGCGGACGCAGCCCGCCATTTGGGTGAACGCAAGATAGTGCAGACTTTACCCTAAGTGCGGCGTTTTGGCGAATACTGTGCTTAGGGGTATACTGCAACCACGCACAGGAAAGGTGCTTGATGACACGACGCAGATCGAACACTTCCAGTCGGCGGCGGCAGCGGCGCAATGCGCGGCGCTCACGCGAGCGGCGCTTTGAGATCACGGTCTATTTGCTCATTTTCGGGCTGTTCGCCATCGCCTACTTTATGCCAAATATTTCACCTAATTTTGTGGCGTTTGCAGGTGGCGCACTCCTGACGGGATCGGCGTTGTGGCAGACTGCCAGTGGCTGGCGGGTGAACATTTTCACATGGATAGGCGGCTTGTTCCTACTGGCGGTGGTCTTTGTGGCATCACAAGGGCGCGGCGAGATACCGGGCGGCATTCTGCTGCCTATTGGCGTGCTGATCGGCGTGGTGGCAGCCAGCGTCATTGATGGCGATCTATAACCTTTAGCCGCCACGCAACGCGGCGAGGCGCTCACGGGCAGCCTTGAGCGCCTTTGTTTTCTCAGCCGCCAACGCTTTCAGCATATCCTCACCGCGTGCGCGTGCCAGCCGCACCGAGATTTTCAAGCGCATCAGTGGGCTGTGCAGCAGTTCGCGGCGCTCGCGGTGCGTCCATTCGATCTCCTCATCCAATTGTAGGCTGATGCGCTGTAGATCGGCGTAGCTCTCGGTGCGTGGTGTGGCGTCTGCCACAAGGCGTTCGGAAGGCGTTTCGGCAAGTGCTTGCAGGGCGGCTAAGTCTTTCTCACGGTAGGCGGCATTGATGCGTGCCATCAGCGCTGTGTAGCGCGCTTTTTGCTCAGGATCGCTCACCGTATCTGGGTGAAATTGGCGCGCCAAGCGGCGGTAGAGCGCACGCAGATCATCCTCATTGACGGCGGGTGCCTGCGGCGTGATGATGGCATAGGTTTCGCTACCGCGGTTGGGATCGGTGCGCGCCGCGAAATATTCGGCAAAGGAGCGAAATTCGCCGCCGAACAAATCTTCATCGGTGCGCGGCTTGCCCTGTCGTGCGCGCTCTAGCTCATTGATTGCCGATTCAACCAGTTCAATCTCTGTCTCAATGCGCCCGACCACCTGCTCATATTCAGTAACGAAGCCTTCCAGATCAGTTTGTAAGGTAAACAATTCAGCGCGCAGCTCATAGAGCGCGGCACGTTTCAGGTCAATTTCAGCACGCAGGCGCTCAAGGTTTGGTGTGGTCATGGTCGCTCATAGACGTAAAAGGCAGGTGTGCCATCTTCGAGTAAGTAAACGCGCCGAAAATGCCCGTTCGGATAAATAACCATCAGCCGCCTTAAATCCTCAAGGCGCGCCAAGCCTGCAAAAATGGCGAAAGGTTGCTGTCCATCGAAAGTTGATAGCCCTTGTGTATCATAAATCAGGTATGGACGACCGCTCATCAAGTAACGCACGACCAGCGTGTTTTCAACGCCAGTGGATACGTCTTCAATCAGCAGCACTTGACGACCATCGCGGTGCGCCTGAAGCATTGCGTCGGCAAGGGCGTTAGTGGTTTGGTTGGGACGATTGACCAAGCCTTTGCTTGTTGGCACATAAATAGCCAAGTAATACCAAAGGTTACCAAGACAGACCATCAGACCAATGCCCACCACAAGCGCATTGAGGGCATGAGGGCGCTTTAGATGGTCGGCAAGCGTGCTGGCGATCATTAGGATGCCGACGCCCACAAAGACGGCAAAGGCGCTATCTGCGATCAGGTAGCGTTGAAAATGTGGCGGCGAATGGCTAATTGTGGAGCCGAGAAAGATGACCGCCACTGCCCAGCCCATCGGCAGTGACCATTTGGGATGCCGCCACATAAGGCGTCCGATGAGCAGCACACCGACCAAGAAGAACGGAACGCCAAAAACACCAATCAGGCTGCTGCCGCCGTAATCATACCAACCGGCGAGATCGCCAAACCAAATCGGCGCTAGGAATGAGTTCCGCACCTGTTCCCAAAGGTACTGACCAATATTCTGCCCACTTTCAACAATGAAATCCCATTGTCCACTTACAAAGATGTTGGTGACAGTGCGCGTGGTGAGTGGCTGCTGGTTTGCCAACAGGTAGTAGTGGTGTGGCACAAGGATCAGGAAAGCGGCGACAGGCAAAATGAGCAACTGCCGCCACTGACGGGCGATAATCGGACGCTCGCGCACCCACAACCAGATAATTAACCCAAGCATAATGAACGGAATCGCTCGCCCACCAATGTAGAAAAGCTGCGTCATGCCCAGTGCCATACCGCTTAAGGCGAAATCCACCGTTGCGCCGCGCCGCAAGCCACGCAGCAATAGGTAAAACGCTAATGCCGCAAAGAGTGGATCGCCCGGCTGATTGAGTGCCAGCCGCCCAAACTGTACATGGAACGACCATGCGATGACAAACAGCGCGCTTGCCAAGCCAATCCGCCAGCCGCCGAGTTCCCTGCCCAGCAGATAGATCGCCACGACAGTCAGTGCGCTAAAAATGGCCGCCCACAAGCGCGCTGCTGCAACCGTTGGACCAAACAAGCCGATGGCGATACCAATCAGCGCTTGGTAAAGCCGCACCCAAGAGAGGACGCCCGGCGCAAACGGCGAGGTGAGGAAATTCTGCCGCAGCAGGTTGGCGCCTTCCTCAGGGAACATCGCTTCATCTTGATCAAATAGGTAAGGCACAGTCTCAAGGTTGACGGCGCGCATCAACAAGGCACCGATCAGCAGCACTGCAAGCAGCCACCACTCCCAGCGCGCCAACGGAAAGGTATTCGGATGCTGGCTGCCCATTGGCAAGGGCTTCACCGCTTGGATGAAGGCGATTAGTCCCAGCGCCCACGTTAGCAACTGCTCACCCATGTAGGTAACCGGTGGTTCGTGTGCGCCGCGCCATGCCGTAAAGACGATCAGCCCCACCGAGAGCGCCATCCAACGCCACTGTATTTTGACAGGCTGCACAGCGGCAGGCTGCTCAATTTTTAGCGGCAGGGGCAGCGAAACACCATACGCCGCAAAAAAGACCATGCCCGCGCCAACGCCTAACAAGGTGATTGCGCTGGTCACGCCGGGCGAATCGAGCGGCGCGCCGCTAAGCTGTACCCCACCGATGTAGAGTGTTGCCACACCGCCCAATAATAGCGCAATTTGTCCCCAGCGCGCCTCGCGCAGCGCGCCCAAGCCGTCCACCACCTGCCCGAAACGCACCTGTGTTGTGCCAACGGCGCCAAGCTGAGTCAGTTTCAGTTGGCGGGCAAAGAGCGCGACCACCATAGAACCAATGCTCAACACGAGGAAAGCGGTTGGCACTTGCTGAATAGGCAGCAAAAGCAGCGGCAGCACCACGCACGCCACCAGAATGCCGCCGAAAATCATCCAACGCATCACGCTTGCTTATTCCTTGACGCTAGTTGATCTTATTATTACTTTAGCATACAATGTCGGTTAAGAAGCCTTTGTGCGGATCGCACAACAAACGATCCCTAAAGATTATACAGTGTGGATAAAGCGCGCCACCCAAGGGCTTCGTAAAATTTCGTTAACTTCTTGCAAGAATACTTTGGGAGACTGCTCGTGACCGATCAACAACAAGCGATCAACGCCGTAACGCAGCCCAGCCGCGCACCAACCTTTCGCAGCGCTCGCGCCGAGTGGCTCTACCGTTGGTTGGACGGTGAAATACCTGACGCTGCTTTGCTAGAGCAGCATGGCTTTCAGCCAACACACTATTATGCCGTGGTAATTTACCGCCCAATCCTCTTTCCCGATCCGTCTTCAACGCAAGCAGCCAATGGCATGCAGTTTGCGGCTTTTCTGCACATCGAGGCGAACCGACGCGGCATCAACGGACCCGTGCTTGCCTACGATAATAACGCCGCCGTGCTGTTTCATCCAATTGAAGACCCACAGCAAACCACGCGCCTAAAGCGCAAAACTGAAGAGATTCGCAAACAGCTTTCAGCCCGCCTGAATGGCGCCGATATTCACTGCGGTGTTGGGCGCCCTGCCTGCGGCATGGATGCTCTGCGCCATTCCTTTCATGAAGCAGAGCAGGCACTGCGCCTGAGCGATGAATTGCAGATGCAAGCCCGCGCTACCTTCTTTGGCAATTCGAGCCTGTTCATGCTGCTACGTTCCTTAAAAAGCCCTGAAGAATTAGAGCGCTTCTGCATGAATTGGCTGGCAGACTTGATCGGCTATGATGCGCGCCAACACAGCGACCTGCTCGAAACGCTACGCGCTTACTTTGCTAACAACGGCAACACAGCGCTCACTGCCAAAGAACTGCGCATTCACCGTAACACGCTCGCCTATCGGCTGAACCGCATCGCTGAGATCACGCGACTCGATCTGGAAGATGCTGACGTGCGCCTGAATTTGCACCTCGCCCTCAAGGCGTACGAAGTGCTGGTGGCGCCCGCTTCTGTCTCGCTCTGAGACAAGTTTAGCTGCCCATAGCAAAAGCACACAAGCCCTTCTGCACTGTAAGAAGGGCTTTGTTTTGTCCTGAGTGTTGGCTTAGCGTAGGGCGAGCGTCTTACAGATCACCGTGCGGCGCGCTATAATTATGCGTATCCTATCCACCTGAAACGCCGTTTAATGAGAGCGCATGAAAGCCATTCAAACTGTTGCCGAACGCCTGATCGAGAATGTAAGCCGTGTCATCATCGGCAAACGCAATGAAATCCGCCTGACTGTGATCGGCTTGCTATGTCAAGGGCATGTGCTGCTAGAAGACGTGCCGGGCGTCGGCAAGACCATGTTGGCAAAGGCACTTGCCCGTTCCATTGGCTGCACCTTCAGCCGCATTCAATTCACGCCGGACATGCTGCCATCTGATGTGACGGGTGTCTCAGTCTTTAATCAGCAAACCCGTGAATTTGAATTCCGTGCCGGCCCGATCTTTGCCCAAGTGGTGCTTGCCGATGAGATCAACCGTGCCACACCTAAAACGCAGGCTGCCCTGTTGGAGGCAATGGAGGAACGCCAAGTAACCGTAGACGGCATCACCTATCAGGTTGAGCCGCCTTTTATGGTGCTTGCTACCCAAAATCCGATTGAATATGAGGGTACTTTTCCCCTGCCAGAGGCGCAGCTAGACCGCTTCCTGCTGCGGCTGCGTTTGGGCTATCCCACGCCGCAGGAAGAAATGGCAATGCTGGATGCACAGCAAATCCGCCATCCGCTGACCAGCATTGGGCAAGTGCTGAGCGTTGAAGAACTGCTCAACACCCAAAAGCTGATCCGTAATGTAGCCGTCAGCGAGGATGTGAAGCGCTATATCATTGAGATTGTGACCGCCACCCGCCACCATCCTGATATTTATCTCGGTGCGAGCCCACGTGGTGCGCTGGCGCTCTACCGCACAGCGCAAGCACGGGCTGCCATCGCCGGGCGCGATCATGTCATCCCGGATGATGTGAAAGCGCTGGCAGAAGCAACCTTAGCACATCGTGTCATCGTCGGACCGTCTGCCCGCCTAAAAGAGATCACCGCCCGCGCCATCATTCAAAGTATGTTGGCTGCCTTGCCCGTACCCGGCGCCAGCCCTATCCGTGTGTAATGCCCTATGCCTAGCCCCCGCCCGAATGCCCTGCTCTGGTTGCTAGTCCTACTCGGTGTGACGGCGCTTGCCTGCGCGCAGAGCACCGCGCCCGTTTTGTATGTGACTGCCACGCCGCAGAGCCTTGTGCCTAGCCCGGAAGCGCTGCTTCCCAACCCATTTCTGCCCACACCCACACCCAGCGGTGCAACGGCAACCGCCATCCAGCCAACGCCCAACCCGCCTAACCAAATTGCCATGAATGCCGCGCCGCAGCCCTACACCATCCAGCAGGGCGATACGCTCTCAGGCTTGGCGGCGCTCTACGGCACGTCCGTTAGCGAAATTCTGCGCCTGAACCCAGCCCTGAACGAAAATAGCGTGCTGGCAGTTGGGCAGATCATCACCATGCCCGGACGACCGACCCAGACCACGCCGAACTTTAAGATCATCCCCGATAGCGAGCTGGTCTATTCGCCTGCCCTCAAAGGCTTTGATGTCGCCACCTATATCCGCTTTCAGCCCGGCTTTATCCGTGTTTATTCGGAAGATGTGGGCGGTGGGCGCTTTATGAGCGGCGCGGAGATTGTCCAGTTCATCGCCCAAAGTGCCAGTGTGAATCCGCGCTTGCTGCTGGCGCTGCTGGAGTACCGCAGCGGCTGGATCACCAACCCGGTGCCAGCCGGCGACGCGATGACCTACCCGATGGGCAACCGCAACGAACGCGCCCGCAGCTTGCTCAGCCAAATGGATTGGGCAGCCGCACAGCTAAATGGCGGTTACTACGGCTGGCGCACACGCGGACTCAGCACCCTAGAATTTGCCGACCGTTCGCGGCTTGCCTTTGCGCCCGAACTGAACGGCGGCACAGTCGGCGTGCAGAACTACCTTGCCCGTTCCGCACGTGATCGCAACCAATGGTTGTTGGATGTTAGTCCACAAGGCTTTTTCACAACCTACATGGCGCTCTTTGGCGATCCGTTCCGCTATGCGGTTGAGCCGATTGTGTCGCCTGATCTTAAGCAGCCTGAATTAGCGCTGCCTTTCCCACGTGGCGAGATTTGGTACCTCACCTCAGGACCGCACGGCGGTTGGGATGCGCGCCAGAGTGGTTGGGCAGCTATAGATTTCGCGCCACCCAAACCACCGGATGCCATCCTGAATACACAGGGCAACTGCTACGTCTCGCCTAACTTCACCACCAGTATGTCAGCGGGGCTGGTCGTCCGCAGCGGTGATGGTGTGGTGGTGGTTGATCTGGATATGGATGGCGATGAGCGCAGCGGCTGGACGTTGGTCTATTTACATATTGCAGATGCCGACCGCACGGCGGCTGGCACAGTGGTGCAGGTTGGCAGCCCTATTGGGCGTCCGTCCTGTCAGGGACTCTACCTTAACTCGCTCGGCACGCATGTGCATATTGCACGGCGCTATAACGGCGAATGGATCGTGGCAGACTGCCCCGCCTGCCTGCCCGGCGTGCCAAATGTGCCATTCATAATGAGCGGCTGGGAGCTAAAAGGCTACGTCGGACAGGTTTATCAAGGCTACTTGCAGAAAGAAGGTCAGATACGCCGTGCCGAACAAGGGCGCGACGATCCGACCAATCAGGTGCAGTGGTAGGTGGTAGGCTTACTCCACAACTTTTGCGCTGGCAATGATCTTCTGTAAGGCATCGCGGTAGTCATCAGCGGTGCCTTCCAACACTTGCAGCACTGTGATCTGCACAAAGTAAGGTCTATCTTCAAGTGTGGTGGCAAGGCTTAGTGGCGCATTGGGTGCGCTGCCGCCTTGTGCAAAAAACACTTCGCGCTCGTTAATCCGCACGCTTTCGACAGGCTGCTGCACGCTGTTCTGCACAGCCTCAGCAGGTGTGGTGCTGCCTGAACCACTTGAGGGTTGCAGGGTGATGCTCAGGATAATGCGTCGGTTGCTCAGTCCACCGGTGATCTCCCAACCTTCAGGCAGATCAAAGCTGACAGCAACAGCCAAATCTGTAGCAGGATCGCTCAGTTGTAGCACCGCTTGGTCCGGTGTGCTGACGAGTGGGCTAAGGGTAGCATTTTCCAAATCGACGGCAGGGATAGGTGTTTCTGTTGGCAAGGCGGTTGGCTGCGCGCTGCTACAGGCGGCGGTCAGGGTGGCGATGAGCAGCAGAAGCAGTAAGAAAGGCGTTTTGGACATAGTGGGTTCCTCAGTTGGGTTGAAAGATTGTGCTAGATGCGCTTAACTCTAAAAAGGTGCGGTTCATCTGTCAAGCAAACGTTGGTTTGGCGGACTGGTTTAAGGCATAGCAGGCTGTGATTCACGATTACAAGGCGCAAGGCAGAGCATGAGCAACCAACCAGAACTACTCCTCTTGAACGGACCGAATCTTAACTTGTTGGGTAGCCGCGAGCCGAGTATTTACGGCGCACTCACCTTGACGGAGATCGAGGTGCGGGCAACTGCCTATGCAGCAGCGCGTGGTGTGCTGCTGCGCGCCATACAAAGCAACCACGAGGGCGCTTTAGTAGATGCCATTCACGCGGCGCGGACGTGGGCGCGTGGCATTATTTTGAATGCGGGCGCGTATACGCATACTTCAATTGCCCTGCGCGATGCAATTAGCGGTGTGGGCTTGCCAACTGTGGAAGTGCATCTTTCCAATATTCATGCCCGCGAGCCATTTCGCCACCATTCGTACATGGCAGCAGTGTGCATTGGTCAGATTTGCGGCTTCGGTTGGCGCGGCTACTTGTTGGCAATTGAAGCGTTATTAGGGCATTTGGGGCTGCTAAGCAACGCATAAGCGTCTGGCGGGTGTAGTGGTCTGCTGGGCTAGGTGCGTTATACTTTGAGTGTTTCAACGATCAATGCAACAGGATGGGCGTATCATGATCGATCAGCGCATTGAGATTGTCGAAGGCGATATTACCAAGCTGGCAGTGGATGCTATTGTGAATGCTGCCAACGAAATGTTATTAGGTGGCGGTGGCGTAGATGGTGCAATTCACCGTGTGGCAGGTCCGCAGCTTTTGGAGGAATGCTTGAAAATTGGCGGCTGCCCGACCGGTGAGGCACGCCTGACGCAAGGCTATCACCTGCCGGCACGCTATGTTATCCATACAGTCGGTCCGATTTGGGCAGGCGGCGTTGATAATGAAGACATGATGCTTGCCCGCGCCTACCATTCCAGCTTGGCTTTGGCAGTCCAGCATGACATTCGCAGCATCGCTTTTCCATCCATCAGCACAGGCAGCTACGGCTTTCCGATGGAGCGGGCAGCGCCTATTGCCCTACGGACTGTGGGCGATTTTCTCGCTACCGACACGACCCTTCAGCGCGTAATTTTCGTCTGCTTTGGCGAGGCTGCCTATGCCCTTTACCTGCGCTTTT
This sequence comes from Anaerolineae bacterium, assembly GCA_034432555.1. GTDB lineage: Bacteria > Chloroflexota > Anaerolineae > Aggregatilineales > UBA2796 > CP2-2F. The sequence goes on along the minus strand of DAOUBW010000047.1, from coordinate 76,255 downwards.
ATAACGCGCTGCATATCGCCTAAAACGCACACCACCGACGCAAGGGCGATCAGCGCCGCAGCGGCACCAAACGCCAAACAATTTTTGGTGTTGCCGCATTTTGCTTTCGGCGGATACCCTACTATCCTTACATGGCTACCCGTGCTATACTCCTGACTAGAAGCGGTTCTCCCATCACAGACAGGTTGCAGTCAGATATGAGGCATTTTCTCGAAATTGCGGAATGGTCAGCGCCAGAGCTAGAGGCGCTGCTCAATCTCGCTGTTCACCTCAAATTAGAATGGCAAAGTGGCGGCAATCGCCCAGTGCTTAGCGGTAAAATTTTAGCGATGGTCTTTCAAAAGCCATCCCTTCGCACACGGGTAAGTTTTCAGGTTGCCATGAAGCATTTGGGCGGCGATGCGATCTACCTCAGCCCAGATGAAATCGGCTTGGGCAAACGGGAGAGCATTCCCGATGTGGCGCGTGTGTTAAGCGGTTACGCGCAGGGCATTATGGCGCGTGTGTTTGCACCGGGACATCTTACAGCATTGGCAGCATGGGCAAGTGTGCCGGTCATCAACGGCTTGAGCGATGCCAGCCATCCCTGCCAAGCGTTTGCCGATATGCTGACGCTCTTTGAGCATTTTGGCGCATTGCGCGGCTTGCAGATCGCCTACGTGGGCGACTCGAACAATGTGACGTATTCACTGGGTGAGGCGGCAGCGCGCTATGGTGCCTTGCTGCGCGTGGCAAGCCCACAAGGCTATCAGATGAGCGCGGAAGCGGCAGACCATCTGCGCGGCATGGGCTTAGCACTCACCCTGACAGATGATCCAAAGGCAGCCGTCGAAGGGGTGGATTGTATCTATACCGATACGTGGACGAGCATGGGGCAAGAGGCAGAGGCAGCGGCGCGGCGGCGCGTGTTCCCACCCTATCAGGTCAATACCGATTTACTGCGCCTTGCCGCCAAACATGCGGTTGTTTTGCATTGCTTGCCGGCACATCGCGGCGAAGAAATTACTGATGAGGTTGCCGATGGCGCACAGTCACTGATCTTTCAGCAGGCAGCCAATCGGCTGCACGCACAAAAGGCAGTTTTGGCACGCCTGATGGGCAGCTAGCACATAACAAAGCAAGAGTTCCAGGTAGGGGATCGGATAGGCGGAGCGATGGCGGCGAAACAAGAGACATACGAACACTATCTAAACTTGGGTCACAGCCTTGCATGGGATCAGGAGTGGGATAAGGCAGTCAATGCCTATGCACGCGCCCTGCAAGAAAGCCCTGAGGAACCCGATCCCTACAAGTATCTCGGCTTGGCGCTCATGAACACCAAGCGCTATAACGACGCACTGAAGGTGTTGATGAAATGCCATAAAATCGCCCCGGATGATCCTGTGCCGCTAGAGCGCAGCGCGGATGTGCTAGAACGGCTTGGTCGCCTGAAAGAGGCAGCCACGCAGTACGTCAGTGTGGCGGAGATTTACCTTGCCCAGCGCGATATTGAGAAAGCCATTAGCAACTTTGAGCGCGCTACGCTGCTCACGCCGGGCTTGCTGCAAATTCATTTCCGCCTTGCACAGCTCTATGAGCGCACAGGGCGCAAACGCTCCGCCGTGCTGCAATACCTCACCCTTGCCTTCAACTTTCAACGCAGCAAAGACCGTGACCGTGCGATGCAGGCTATTGAGCGCGCTTTGCGCCTAGAACCAAGCAATGTTCAGGTGCTGAACGCCAAACGCGCCATTGAGTCCGGCGAACTGATGGTAGTGCCGCAACAGAACGACCATTCAAAGGACAGCAAGCCCAAGGAAACTTCCCAACTCTTTGAATTTGACGCGCCACCGGATAATGCGCCTGCTTCGCTGGCTGAATCGAATGCCGCTGGACCGCTTGGCGAGGCAACTGAAAAGGCATTGGCACACCTTGCCGAGCATCTGCTGGAAGGCGGCTTGACGATGGCAGAGGCGCAGGCGATTCAGGGCATCGAACTCCAGAAGATTGGCGAGAGCAAGCAGGCAATTCAGTCCTTCCAAGCTGCCGAGAAGATGGGCGTTCGGCATCCTGCGCTGTATATGTGCTTGGGATCGCTGCATGTGGTGCTTGGGCAGTGGCAAAACGCCGTGCAGTACCTCTCGCGTGTGCAGGAGTCCACCTACGCAGCAGGGGTAGCCCACGGCATGGGGCAGGCATATGTGGGCATCGGGCAGATGCGTGAGGCAGCCGAACAGTTCATCCGTGCCTTGCAGCTGGCTGATCTACAGCTTGCTATGAACCCTGATGAGGCAAATCAGCTCACCGCTGTTTATGACGAACTGCTGGCTGCCACCAAACAAATGCAGGATTACGACCTTGCCGAAACCTGCACCGAGTTTAACCGCTGGCTGTCCGGCGCGGATTGGAAAATCCGCATTCCACAGACGCGGCGCGCCATTGATGATCGCATTCGCGGCGGCGGCAGCAACGAACTGATTGATATTGTCAAAGACCCATCCATCGTCGAGGCGCTTACACGGGTAGACACCTACATTCGGCGCAGGTTGTTCACCCTGGCAGCCGACGAGGCGATGTGGATCATCGAGAAACAGCCAACCTCGCTGCCTGCCCATCAGCGTGTGGCGCAAGTGCTGATGGAAGAAGGGCAAATGCAGGCTGCCATCACCAAATACAATGTGGTTATCAATAGCTTCCTTGCCCGTGACGACCGCACCAGTGCCGCTATGATCCTTGATGAGGTGATCGAAGTGGCACCCATGGATGTTAACTTGCGCCTCAGCCTGATTGACCTGTTGGAGCGTGAAGGCGAAGAAGCGCGCGTTTTGGATGAATACATCGGCTTGGCAAGCGCCTATTATCAATTGGCAGAGATAGATCAGGCACGCGATACCTACCTTGCTGCCAACCGTTTGGCGCAGCGCCTAAACGCGCCCGTCGAAAAACGCCTTGAGATACTTTTCCGCCTTGCCGATATTTACATGACACGCCTTGACTGGCGGCAAGCACAGCGCACCTTTGAACAGGCACGCGATCTGGTGCCGAGTGATGATAAGCCGCGCCGTGAGCTGGTTGAAATTCACTTCCGCATTGGCAACCCGATTGAGGCGATGCGTGAACTGGACAACCTGCTGCGCCTATATGCACAATCGCGGCGTGGCAGCCTGATTCTCTCGACTTTGGAGAGTATGGTTGCGGCACGCCCTAACGAGATGGGGCTGCGCTCGCGCTTGGCAGCTGTCTATCAGCAGTTGCGGCGCATTCCAGAGGCAATCGAGCAGCTTGACGCGCTCGGTGAAATGCAGCTCGATGCAGGTCTGCTGCAAGAGGCGTGCGCCACCATCAAGCAAATTGTGAGTTTGCGCCCACAAAACGTGGAACAGTACCAAAGTCTGTTGGCGCAGATGGGCTGTTGAGGCTGAGCATTATCCATGTGCGGCGAACCCTGCTGGCTGATTGAAAGCTACCTGAATGTCTCGGCGCTGCTCGATATTTTCGTCGTGGCGCTCATCTTTTTCGGGGTCAGCTTGCTGCTGCGGAACACGCAAGCGCTTTCGCTGCTGCGCGGCGTGATCATCCTGTTGGCAGTTGTCAGCCTCACGGCGTCCATTTTTCCTTTTCCCGCTTTCCGCTGGCTGATCGGAAATGTGCTGACGGTTGCTGCCGTTGCCATTCCGATCATCTTTCAGCCGGAACTACGCCGCCTGCTTGAACAGCTTGGCAGGGCAGGCTTTGGCTTGAATCGGCTGCCGGAAAGCCAGCGTGTGCGCCAAAAGATCATTGATGAGATTTGCGCAGCTGCCGCACGCCTCTCCGAACGGCGGCAAGGCGCTTTGATCGTCATTCAGCGCGAAACCAGCCTGCAAGAATATATTGATACCGGCGTGCGGCTGGAAGGCGAAGTCAGCGCGCAAATCTTACTCACCATCTTCTATCCCAAAACTGAGCTGCACGATGGTGCCGTGATCTTGCGGGAAGGCAAAATTGCGGCGGCAGCTTGCGTGCTGCCACTGTCTAGCGGGCGCAACCTGACCGACCGCAAACTTGGCACGCGCCACCGTGCCGCCCTCGGCATCAGTGAGGTCAGCGACGGTGTCTGTGTAGTGGTTTCAGAAGAGACGGGGCAAATTTCCGTCACTAACACCGGGCGCATGATCCGCCGCCTTGATGCCAACCGCCTTCGCACCATTTTGCAGGCATTCTACGCAGAGGCAGAGCAATCACCGCCGTTCTTAAACGCGTTCGTTGAGCGTTGGCGTGTCTTCCGCCAGCGCCTAACAGGGCAACCTATCTTGAAAGATAAGCAGCTGAAAGGCTAGGCGATGGGCGCAGTCGATCATCGGGAAAAAGCAGGGCGCGGCGCAGTGACGCTTGGCATCGTGACGGTGAGTGATACACGCACGCCGGAGACAGACGAAAACGGCATCTGGCTGCGCGAGACATTTGGTGGGCTTGGGCATGTTGTCGCAGGCTACCGCATCGTCAGAGATGAGCCTGATCAGGTTGCGGCTGTGCTGGACGAAATGGTGAGCCTGCCCAATATGCAAATCGTGCTGTTCAACGGCGGCACGGGCATTGCGCCGCGGGATACCACCTACGATGTAATCGCCCGTAAGCTGGAAAAGACGCTCAGCGGCTTTGGCGAACTGTTCCGAATGCTCAGCTATCAACAGGTTGGCGCGGCTGCCATGCTCAGCCGCGCAACGGCGGGCGTCTATCGCGGCAAGCTGATTATCAGCACACCCGGCTCACCTAAGGCGGTGAAACTGGCGGTCGAGGCGCTCATCTTGCCCGAACTCAACCACCTTGCTTGGGAGATTGCACGGGGCGCGTAGCTGCACCGTCTGCTTTTGGCTATACTTTGGCGCGCAAAGCAATTTTTCACACCCGACAGGCGAAACGACTATGCAAGCGACGATTACTGTGTTGCCCGGCGATGGCATCGGACCTGAAGTAACGGCGATTGCCGTTGCACTGCTTAAAGATGTTGCCGCACTCGGCGGGCACACCTTCACCTTTCAAGAGGCACTTTTTGGCGGCTGTGCGATAGATGCCGCTGGCGATCCGTTCCCCGCTGAAACGCGCATTATGTGCGAAAACTGCGATGCCGTGCTGCTTGGCGCGGTCGGCGGCGTGCAATGGTCAGACCCAACCGCCAAAGTGCGCCCTGAACAAGGCTTGCTGCGCCTGCGCCAACATTTCGGCTTGTTTGCCAATTTACGCCCAGTGCGTGCCTATCCAATGCTGGCAAGCCATGCGCCGCTGCGCGCTGACCTCTTGGAAGGCGTGGACATGCTCTTTATCCGTGAGCTGACCGGCGGCGCATACTTTGGCGCACGCCAAGAGCAGGGCGACGGTGATACTGCCTACGACACCATGATCTACAGCGTGCCAGAGGTGCAGCGCGTGGCACGCGTCGCCTTCCGTGCCGCACAAGGGCGCCGCAAGCACGTTACTTCTGTAGATAAGGCGAATGTGCTGGCAAGTTCGCGTTTGTGGCAGCGCACCCTAAAGCAGGTTGCCGCCGAGTATCCCGATATCCAGGTTGATCACGCCCTTGTTGATTCGTTTGCCATGCAGCTTATCCGCACGCCTTCGCGCTTTGATGTGATCGTTACCGAGAATATGTTCGGCGATATTCTGACCGATGAAGCGGCAGTCTTAGCAGGGTCACTCGGTATGCTGCCTTCTGCTTCGTTGGGCGAAGGCACGTTTGGCGTCTATGAGCCGATTCATGGCAGCGCACCGGATATTGCCGGCAAGGGCATCGCCAATCCCATTGGCACCATCCTGAGCGCGGCGCTGCTGCTGCGCCACAGCCTGAATCTGGGCGATGAGGCAGCCGCTCTAGAAGGAGCAGTGCAAGCAGTGCTGGAGTCAGGGGCGCGCACAGGCGATATTGCCGAGCCAAACACTGCTGCGCTTGGCAGTGCCGTTTTTGGTGAGCAAGTGCGTGCTGTGTTGCGAAAAGCGCACTAGCGCCACTGGTCATAGAGCGTTTTGAGCTGACGTGCCGCTGCCTGCCACGTGAAACGCGCTGCTTGCGCGAAGCCGCGTTTAAGGCGTGCGGCACGCGCTGCGCTATCTTCCTCTAAAAGCGCGATCAAGCCGACGCGAATCGCTTCCACCGAGTAGGGATCGATCATCAAGGCTGCATCGCCTGCCACTTCCGGCAGCGAGGAAACGTTTGCCGTGAGGACAGGCACGCCGCACGCCATGCCTTCCAAAACGGGCAAGCCAAAGCCTTCATAGAGCGATGGGAAGGCAGCGCACGCCGCCGCACTGTAAAGCGTAGGTAAATCTTCCTCATCGGCGAAGCCCAAGAACTGCACGCGCTCACCCAACGCCCGCGCTTGGGCATGGATCGGCGCCTCTAACCAGCCACGCCCACCGACGATCACCAACTTTACATCAGCAAACCGTGCGGGCAGCGCGGCAATTGCCTGTATTAGCCGTTCGTAGTTTTTGCGCGGCTGCACTGTGCCAACGGCTAATACATATGGTGCATCGCCAACGCCGTACTTAGCGCGAACGGCTGCCTGCGCGGCAACATCGCGGATTGGCGCGAAGGCTGCGCTGACTCCACTGTACAAGACTGTGATCTTTGACTCAGGAAGTCCATACAATGCCATCAGATCGGCTTTGGTGGCGGCGGAATCAGCAAGGATGTGATCAGCACGGCGTGCCGAACGCGGCACCACTGCCTCCAGGTATGCCTTCAGGCGCGGCGCAGCAGAGTGTGGCACACGCGCAAACGAAAGATCATGTACGGTGAGCAAGGTGTGCGTGCGCGGCAAGGTTGGCGGCAGCACAAAATCGGTGGCGTGGAAAAGGCGCACGTTGCCTATGAAAAGCTCTATTGGCAGGGGTAGACGTGCGCGCTGCCATAAACGCGCCAGGGTTAGCGGCGAAAGGCGCGTTGGCGTGTAGCGGAAATTAGCAGCAGGTGCGGGTGGCAGTGCAGCACGCTGAGCGCCCGCCACAAATAGGCGGTAGGGCTGTGCTGCGTCCTGCATGGCAAGGGCAGCGATCAACTCGCGCACATAGCGCCCAATGCCGCCGCCCTGCGCGCAGGCAGGCGTGTAATCTATGCCGATTGGCACGCGCCGCGCCTACTTTACGTCGTTATAGGTCCAATAGCGATTGGCGAAGAAATTCCACAGCGCCACAATGACCAGCGCCATAATCACCGCTATATTCGCACCAAGTTTCCACTGTGTGCTATCTTGCAGGTTGAGCGTCACAAGGTGATTGGCGGCAAGGTAACGCACAAAGTTGGCAAAAATGGGCGAAAAGAGCGCAACAACGCCGCCACGCACTGCCAAACCGACGGCGCTCACGGCAAAGAACTGCGCTAATTGATGCCGAATGCGCCGCGACCGCGAGTCAGGATACGTCCAATAGCGATTCCATAGAAAGTTGCTGGAAACAGCCAGTGTGAAGCCTATCATGGCGGATAAGACGACTGGCGCCAACTGCTCATCCTGCACCTGAAAAACAAAGCGCATCAGAATGTTGGTTGTTCCAAGATCAATGGCTGCGCCAATAGCACCAACCACCAAAAACTTTAGGAAACGTTCCAGTTCGCGTGGTTTTTCGCCGCCAAAGCGGATGCTAATGCGGCGGATGATACCCGTGCGCTCGGTAGAAGCGAGCGGAAGGCTATCGGATGAATTCATAGGAGATTGTCGCCTCACGTCGTTATGCTTTTCGAGTGGTGCTGCGTGCCGCAGCCACAAGCGTGCCAATTAAACCAAGTATTGCGCCAAAGTGCAAGAACAGATTATTGACGTACAGTTTATCGAACAGGCTATGAACGGCGACATGCGCCCACACTGCCAGTATACCAAGCCCTGCGCCGCGCCAAAAAGCGTTAGGCAAGCGCAAGGTACGCAAACTCAGCATGATTAGGGCAAGCCACATGCCCACATATGCCAGCAAGCCGACCAAGCCCGTTTCTGCCAACACATTCAGGTAATAGTTGTGTGCGTGACCTAGCGCCAACGTCCAATTTACCAATGCATGACGCCCATAAGCTGCTTCATAGCCGCCAAAGCCCACGCCAAACAAGGGCGACTCCTCTGCCATGCTCAGGGCTGCCTGCCAATGTGCCAGACGCTCGACAACTGCGTAGTTAGCGTCGCTGATCGGCACGCCACGCACGTCTTGGAAGCCTGTTAGGTCTTGGGCAAAATCGCTGAAGCGCGCCAGCAACGCACTGGGCAGGCTACCACTGATCGTAGCCAACAAAAACACACCCACGCATCCCACTACCATAACAACACCCAGCCAACGTCGGCGCGGCGCAAGCAAGATCAGCACACCAAGTGCCGCGCCAAAGCCAAGCCACGCACCGCGACTCCAAGAGACCGCCAAGCCAACGCCGATCAAGGCTGCCGAAGTGCCTAAAGCGCTTGCCAGCATCAGCCATAGGCGGCGTGCCGTGCTGTGCGGCTGCCCTGCCATGCTGAAAGCACCAAAGGCTGCGCCAAGCGCCAGTGGCAGCGTCATGCCCATGAAGGCGCCGAACGGATTGGGCTGCCCAAAACTGCCAAAGGCACGGAAGTAGCGATAGTCGAGTATCCATAAATGCGGCGCACCCGAGCCACCGACGAACTGATAGACGCCAATGATCGCCTGCACAACGGCTGCCGCCAGCAGCGCACCAAGCAGCCAACCAATGCCGTGCCGCCCGCAGAGCGAGGCTGTAATGAGCGCCATGAGCGCCACTTGCAGCCATTTGATCAGCTCATTGAGCGTTGCACCCACCGAGTCTGCCGTGAAAAGGCTGAGCGATGCTGCAAAGATGTAGGCTGCCAGCGGCACAAGCACGCTCAGCCGCGGCAACACCACACGGCGCGACTCGGCAATCTGTTTGAGCAGCCACAGCGCAGCGGTAAAGGCAAAGGCGATCTGCCCTATATCCAGCGGTAAGCGCAGCGCTGACTCGGTCTCGATCAACGCCTTCATCGGCGCAAGAATCAAGGTTGCCGCCACCGCCACCCGCAGATCGATCAGGCTCAACACGAACAGCGCCGCACTGCCTAAGAGCAGCAGCCCGTAATCGGGCGGCAAGGCAGCAAGCGCACCCGCGCCAAGCGCGGCGATCAGCCAGCCAAACGGCAGTGAGGGCAGACGTTCTAGGCGCAGCACGGCGTTGGTTTCAAGAGGCGGCGTGCTGTGGCGGATTCAAGCTAGCCCCGACCCGCGAACGGAAATACTCAATGGTGCGCCCTAAACCTTCGCGCAGGTCTACGATGGGCGCATAGTTCAGCAGGCTTTTGGCGCGTGTAATATCGGGCTGGCGCGTCTGTGGATCACCTTCAATGCGATCCATCTTGCGGAATTCAATGCCGCCGCCATTTGCCGTCATCTTGTTGATGATCTGAGCAAATTCTAAGATAGACATCTCGAACGGATTGCCGATGTTGACAGGCATTGAAGCGTCATCGGAAGGTGGCAGCATCAGCAGGCGGTAAATGCCTTCGACCAGATCGCTCACATAGCAAAAGCTGCGCGTTTGCGCACCGTCACCATAGACGGTCAGTGGTTCGCCACGCAGTGCCTGCCCAATGAAGTTTGGCACAACGCGCCCATCGTCAAGGCGCATTCGTTCGCCGTAGGTGTTGAAGATACGCACAATGCGCGTATCTACAGCGTGCGAGCGGTGATATGCCATTGTCAGCGCTTCGGCAAAGCGTTTCGCCTCGTCATAAACGCCGCGTGGTCCGATGGTATTCACGTTACCGGGATAATCTTCCCGCTGTGGATGCACCAACGGATCGCCGTACACCTCTGAAGTGCTTGCCAACAAAAAACGCGCACGCTTGGCAAGCGCCAAGCCAAGCGCGTTATGCGTACCAAGCGCGCCAACCTTCAGTGTTTGAATGGGCAGCTTCAGGTAATCAATGGGGCTGGCAGGCGAAGCAAAGTGCATCACAGCGTCCAACTGACCGCCAACATAGATGTAGTTGGTGACATCATGGCGGATGAAGGTGAAATCGGCGCGTCCGATCAAATGCTGAATGTTGTCTGTGTTGCCGGTGATCAGGTTATCCATGGCAATCACACTGTGACCTTCTGCCAACAGCCGATCCGCAAGGTGTGAGCCAAGAAAACCTGCGCCACCTGTGATTAAAACACGCACGATGTGTATATCTCCTGAACAGTGGAATAGCGTAAGTATACCTAATTGGCGGTGGAAGGCAAAGCAGGCAGCGCAACGGTGAAGGTTGATCCGCGCCCGATCTCGCTCTCCAGCCAAACTTTGCCGTGCTGCATCTCCACCAATTGGCGCGTGATGGGCAAGCCTAAGCCGGTGCCGGCAAACTCGCGCACCGATGAGCCGTCTACTTGGCGGAACGCATCAAAGATCAGATCGAAATCTTGTTGGGCAATGCCAATGCCGCTATCTTCCACCGCAATGCACAGCCAATTGCCGGGCATCAGCGGCACGCCTTCCACGAAATCGGGTAGTTCCCATAGATAGGCGCGCACCACCACACCGCCTTCACGGGTGAACTTCACAGCGTTACTCATCAGGTTTAAGACGATCTGGCGTAGGCGGATAGTATCCGCCTCCACCATAGGCAGATCGTCGGGAATTTCGGCGCGCAAGGTGAGCTGTTTCGCCTCTGCCAAAGGCGCAATCTGAGCGATAGCTGCCTCGATCAAGGGCTGCACGTGCAGCGCCTCGAAATTCAACGTCATGCGCCCTGATTCAATCTTGGCAAGGTCTAGCACGTCATTGATCAGCATCAGCAAGTGCGTGGCGTTATCATAGACGCGCTGCAAGCGTTCGCGCTGCCGTTCGGAAAGATCGCCATAGACGCCTTTGATGACCATCTCGGTATAGCCCATGATGGCGTTCAACGGCGTGCGGAGTTCATGGCTCATGGTAGCAAGGAACTGGCTTTTCAGCTCGTTGGCTTCCAGTGCTTGCGTGTAGAGGTCGGCGTTCTCTACGGCAAGGGCAACCTGCGTGGCAAGTGTGCGGCACGTCTCGATCTCTTCATAGGTAAAATCGCGGGCGGTCTCAATCACATCCACACCGATTGAGCCGATCAAGCGCCCTTTGACGAACATACGCGCCACAATCAGCGAACGGATGCCGTTGCGGTGCAGCAGCGGCAGCAAGCCGCTTAGGCGTGGGTCTTCATCAACGTTATGGCTTACCAATGCCTCTTGGTCGCGCAAGTGATCAAAGACCAGTGTCGGAACATCGCCTAAGCCATAATCACTAGGTGGATATTCCGCTACAATACGGGCGCGTTCGCCTGTTTCATCCAGCAGCACGATGCCACAGTGATCTACCTTGAGCAGCTTCACGATCTGCTCGGCGGCAAGCGTCAGGATGTGATTACGATCCAGCGAGGCGGAGAGCAACGTCCCGACCTTATAGAGCGACTCTAAGCGGCGTGCGCGCTCTTTAAGCTGTGTAGCAGCCGCTGCCAGTTGGCTAAATAGATTCGCGTTCTCTAGGGCAAGTGAGACTTGCGTAGCAATGGTGGTAAAGACCTGCTGCTCATCGCTGCCAAAGGCGTTTGGACGTTTGCTCTGCATACTCAGCACACCGATCACGGCGCCGTTTCGGGCGCGCAGCGGCACACCAAGCCATGAATGCAGTGTGTTGGATTGTTTGCTGAAAGGCAGCCGCCGAATGCCAAGCCCTTCGATGCGCTTCTGCTGCGCGTGGACATCTTCGATATAGAGTGGCGAGCCACTGCGAATGATATGACCACCAAAACCACTGACTGGGTAAATTTGCCCACTCGGCAGCGTTTCGCCTTCATCATGCAGGTAAAGCGCCTGCATTGTATCAGTGGCTTCGTTATAGCGCATCACATAAAAGGTGGAGACGTGGAACAGCGCCGCCACTTGCTGGCGAATATCATCCCACACCTCATCCAGATCGTAGGCTGCCACCAATTTTTGGCTGATGGCATTTAAGGCGGCAAGTTGCTCTACTTTAGAGCGTTCCGCGGCAAACAAGCGTGCATTATCCACTGCCACGGCAAGCTGATCAGCAATTCCTTGCAGCGTTTCCACGTCTTCAGGCTGAAAAGCATAGGCATGTTGGCTCTGTACGTCAAGCGTGCCGATCACGGCGTTACCAAAGCGCATCGGCAGCACCACTTCCGAGCCAATGCTCATGAGGGTGTGGCGCAAGCCGCAGCGCTTGTCGCTCTCTGAATCGCCGATGAGTAGGGCTGTGCGCGTTGCCAGTGCCGCATAATTCAGATCGTCAGCCTCCAAGCGGAGTGGAATCTCAGCGGTTTGCAAACGACCTTCCGGCGTATAGACCGCCTTAATGTGCAGTGCATTGGCTTCCCACAGCAGCACCGCCACCAAATCGAAATCGAAGAGCGCCTGCGCCACAGAGGCTACCTGCCGCACTAAGGACTCAATATCCAGTTTGGAAGTAGCAGCGCGGGAAACTTCCACTGCTGCACGCAGGCGGCGCGTTTGCTGTTGCAGCGAGAATAGCAAGCGCTGTTGTTCGCCCAGATTTTGAATGATCGCGCCGAAACTGGTCATGCGCTGCTGGTGATCGCGCATCGGGAAAACAGCAAGGCGCACAGGCAGCGGTTCGCCATCATGTGTTTTCTGCGTCACATCGCCCGACCAGCCTGCTGCCGTGCGCGATTGCACGATTAAATCGCGGGCGATGCGCGTTTCCTCGCCTGCGTAGTAGAGTTCGCTCACATTGCGCCCGATCAAATCGGAAGGATACTCATAGCCGTAAAGCTGTGCAGCGGCAAGGTTGGCATAGGTGATAGTGCCATCCAACGCGGCGACATCAATAGCGACGTTAGCATTTTCCACCAACTGGCGGAAGATTTGCGGGCTGGCGGGCCACGCCAAGCGCGCTAGGGCAGCGGCGGCACTGTTCACAAACTGATAGGCGAGCGAAGCGCGGATCGGATCGAACGGCGTGGGTGATTCAAGCATCACCAAGCCGTGTGGCTCATCGCCTGCCAACAGCGGCAGCACCATTGTGCAGCCATCAGCGGTTGTTTGCGGAGTCAGGCTGATAGCTGCTTCTTGTGCAGCTTCGGGCAAGCTCACATAGACTTCGGGGGCTTGGATTTGCAGCACATGGATGGTCACCGCCGTGCCAAACAGCCACACCAACACTTCGTGCAGCGTTTCGGTGACGACCTGTGCGCTTGGCGCAGTTTCCAAAGCCTGTTGGGCAATGTGGCTGGCACGCAGCCAGTCATTCAGATCGTTCGGCACAACCGAAGGGGCGGACTCCATAGCGGGTTACTCACTCTCTCGCGCAGTGATCAACGGGGCAGGCACAACTTCGGCGTGCGCCTCACCAACGCACAGCCGTGTTCCAAAAGCAGCGTGGTTCGGCTTCACAAAGCCAAGTGCAATTGCCGCAACACCATCCTGTGGCAGCAAGGGTGTGGCGAGGCTGGTTAACACGCCGACTGCCTCGCCTTCAGCATGGATGGGCGTGCCAAGCGCAGCAGGCGCGCTCAGGTGCAGCTTGACCAACGTTTTGGCAAGCCGATTGCGGCTCTCCATGCGGGCAATGATCTCTTGCCCAATGTAGCAACCCTTGTTGAAACTGACTGAGTCCCACAGATTCGCCTCAAGTGGGATGTAGTCTTCGGTCAGTTCGTGGTGCGCTGCTGGCAAGCCTGCTGTGATGCGGAGCTGCTCATAGAGGGCGGCATCGGCAGCTTGCACTTGTGGTGCGCCGAGCAGTTCTGCGCGCAGGGCGGCAAGCTGTTGCGGCGGCGCGATCAGGGTGAAGCCTTCGCCGTGCAACGGAAAAGTGCGTGCGATGAACAGATCATGTGCTGAATCTTCCAAAAAGCTATGCATGGCAAGCGCCGACGCACCGCTTATCAACGCTTCGGTGAGCGCGCCCGCGCCTTCGCCGTGCAATTCCAACTGACCGAGTGCTGCGCTCTGATCGCTGATCTTAAAGCGATCCTGCCAAAAGACGTGCCGTCGTAGCCAATTGATCACGACCTGCGGATAATTCGCCAGCATGAGCGCCGTCTCGCCGCGATGATAGATCACCACACGGTCAATAATACGCGCAAGGGCAGTCGTCAGCACAGTGGCGCAGCCTTCGCCAACCTTGAGGCGGTTCACATCGTTGGTGGACATGCGGTGTGGCAAATCCAGCCGATCACGGTCGCTCAGTTCAAGGCGACCTTGGGCTGTGCTGCGCTCAAAAAGGAAGATCGGTAGATGGTTTGTCATGCTCACACTCCCTGTTCGGCGCGCCATGCCCGAATTTGCTCAGCGTGTTCATCTTCGTGCCAGTGCGCGCTATCGGCAATTAAGTAGGTGAGCGGCTCACCTTCCATCCAGCGAAACTTACGCACATCGGTCAGTGTGCGCTCATCCAGCGCTTCCACAGCGCGCAGCAAGTGCTTATGCACACCATGAAAATCCTCCAGCACCAATTCAAGCGGACGCGGTGCGTTCACATGATACTGTTCGGCGTTAAACTCGTCCACATCTTCAATCTGTACGATGTTCGGCACTTGTGACGGACGATCAAGCCGTGCTAACGCCGTCACCAGCTCTGATTCCCACACCGTGAGGTGTGCCAGCACATCCTTGACCGACCATAAGCCAACCACGCCTGGTCGCAGCATATCGTTTGGCGATAAGCCCTCGATGGCTGCCAGCAGATTCGCCCGCGCACGGCGCAGTTGTTCTAACACAGCTTGTTTTTGAACGTCTTTTGGCATGGTCTCCATTTAAGTGTTAGCCCTGAATCGGTAAACCGGCACTTGGCGTTGGAGTGCGTGCGCTGCTGGCATAGGGTGAGGTTACCTCAAAGCGAGAGGTGCTTTTGTCGCGTTCAGTGAGCTGTGTTGGTAGCACGATATGTACCGTAGTGCCGGGCAGTTTCTCCATATCCATGCCGCTGCTCTCTATCCAAATGCGCCCACCATGTGCGCTGATCACGCCGCGTGCAATCGTCAAGCCCAAACCTGGTCCCGCGCCCATAAACTTCGTCGCGCCCGTTGAGTGCAAGCCGGGATCGCCCACACGGAAGAACTTTTCAAAGATCAGCTCGTGGTTTCTTGGATCAATGCCAATGCCCGTATCTTTGATCTCAACATGGATTACTTCATCGTTATCAGCATCTTGCTCTAGGCGCGCAGTAATATCTATCCTACCGCCATCGGGCGTATATTTGATAGCGTTCAACACCACATTTTTGAATGCCTGCACCATGCGCTGTTGATCTGCCTCAATTTCTGGTAAACCTTTCAAGCCGCGTGCCGTAAGCTGCAATTTGCGCTGCTTGATGTTCTCTTGCAGCGGCTCAATCGAAAGGCGCAGCACGGTATCCAGTGAGGTTGGCACAAAGCGCAAGTCCATCGCGTCCAACCCAAGTCGGCTGACGTCCAGCATATCGGCGATGAGCGCTTCAAGGCGTTCAGTTGCCTTGCGGATGTTGCCAGTCATCACGCCAACGCGATCAGGCTCGATCATTGGCTGCTGGCTGAGCGTATCCAGAATATCCGTGTAGCCGAGAATCTGTGTTAACGGGGTGCGAAGCTCGTGGCTGGCAATCGTCACAAAGTCGGTCTTCACCGAGTCCAGCAGTTCAAGGCGCTCTTTGGTGCTGATAATATCGCGGTTGAGGGCTTGCGTTTCATCGCGTGCCTTACGCAGATCGCTGACAAGGCGCGCATTCCGCAGTGCAACGCCAGTCTGTGTGGCAAGCGTGGTGAACAGCTCTAAATCTTGCGGCGAGAACGGATCGTCGCTGCTTTTGGCGCTCATGGCAAGGATGCCGATGATCTGCCCTTGCATGATGATCGGCGCGTAGGCACTCATGCGGAGCTGCTTGAAAAACGATTTGAGTTCTGGGGCAACCTCTAGATAGTCCCGCGAATACTCAATGTCATATTGCAGGAGTGGGCGGCGCTGCTCAAAGAGTGTGGCGTAAATTGGGCTGCTGCGTGGCAGCCAACCGCGTAGTTCGGGCATCTCGCTCAGGCTGCTCCGCATGGGCTCCATGCGGATCGTCTCGTTGTTTTCGCTAGTGGCAAGCAGCACGCCGGCATGTTTTACGCGCAGTGCGTTCCGCAGGGCGCCAATTGCCATATCCGAGAGTTCGGGCAGTTCCACCACGCCGGCAATATCTTGGCTGTATTGGCGGACGAAGGCGGTGCTATCTTCTGTGGGTGCGCCAAAAACGCGATCCACAAGGGCAATGCTGAACAAGCGCAGCGGCACATACAAGGCGGTAGCTGCGGCAGCCGCGCCGATCACCAAGAGCAAACGGTTCGGATCGTTATCGGGAATGTTTTGTGTGATAAGGATCGCGCCGACAATCACAAGAAAAGTAATTGCCAAGGTCAGCGCGCTGGCAAAGGTCAGGCGGAAGATACGCCGCACGTCCAACACACGCAAGCTCAGCACAGCATAAGTGACGCCGAACAAGCCGCTGATCTGCATCAACCAGCCGATCTCACGCAAGCCATTGCTGCCGCTTACACCAATCAAGGCACCCATCAACACCAAAGGCGTCATCAGCAGCCAGAACATCGAACGGTTGGCAACTTCGGCAAGGTGTGCTGTGGCAAAGCTATACACAGCGGCAACAAGCGTGATTGTGCCTAGAAGCAGCCAGTAGCCAAGCGTGGCAAGGCTCAATGTGGCATTTTCCGCACCGAAAGCGGCTGTGATCCAGCCTGCTTGCCCAAGTGTCACTTTTTCAGATGCGCTGACGGCGCCGAAGAACAAACCGCCCCACAGCAATACACTTAGCCCAAACAAGCCATACACAAACCGCCCACCCAAATAACGGGCAGTGAGCGCACCATAGCCCGCTAACATGGCGCTCATCAGCAGCACCGCGATGGCAGGTTGAGTCAGACTGCCCACAAAGACAGGCGCCAACGGTCCAAGGTGCGCCTCTGGCACCAAAAAATGAATGGTTTGCCCGATCAGTGCAAGCATCAATGTGCCGCGCAGCCAACGGCGCGCACGGCTGACTTTGCTGCTGCGGCGCAGGCTGTAGGCAATCATGGCAAGGTAGCCGGCACAAATCAGCGCGGCAAGAATATAGGTAGATGAAATCTCCACAAGTGTTCAGCGGCACCCTTTGCCTATTTTAGGTAGCTGCGCCGCCTGCCTCCCTTCATTATAATATGGTGCGGCTTGAAGAGACCCGCTGCACACAGCAATTTTACCGCGATTTGTGCTTCAGCACTGTTTTTGTGCAGACTGTTCTTGAAAGAAGAACACACATTTGGCGTTCTGCCAATTATTCTTCTTGGCTTTTCCCGGCGTCTTCTGCGTTAGGATGCGCTGTGCGCCTGCTGAATAGACAGCGCCACTGCTTCACCCGTCTCGGCAGCCAAATGCACCCTGCCACCGCGCAGATAGTCACCGGCGAACCACAAACCGCGCAACACACCGTTTAGCTGGTCTGCCGCTGCCAAAGTGTTTGGCTGTGAGTAGCGCCAGCGTTGAATATCTGCCCAGTCGAAATCGGTCAGGCGTTCGCCAAGCAGCTTGGACGCATGGGCAGCTACATCGTTCACAATGGCGTCGTTGTCGTTTTCCCATTGGGCAAGGCTATAGTCGCCGCTCATCTGCGCCACAACCACCGCTTGCCCGCGCACGGCATGACCAATTTTATCATGTTCATAGGCAAACCATGCCATCGGATCGCGTTTATCACTGTTGACCAATGCATAGAAAGGGCGCGGCGCAAGGTCGCGCTCATAGCCAAGCGCAATCGAGAGGCAGCGGCGGTAGCTGGCAGTTTGAAGCGCCGTTTGCAAGATGGCTTTCTCGGTCGCTGGCAGATCGCTGGCGGCGAGCAGATCGGCTGCTTGCCCACTGGGAATGGCAATCACAACCTGCTCATAGTCACCTAGCGCGCTGCCTTCCGTGTCATAGAGACGATAGCGCCCGTCGGCGTGCGCTTGTATTTTGCCAATGCGCACTCGCAGGCGCACCTCAAAGCGCCGTGAGTCTGCCAGCAATTTGCCTAAAGTTGCCAAACCATGCCGATAAGACCACTTCGGCACAGCGTTCTGTTCAGGATCGCCCTCATGGATAACATGCTGGGCGTCAAACGTCCAGACTGGGCGCGCAATATCTGAAAGGTCGGCACTACTTAACTCTTGCAGCATCAAGCGGCGCAACGGATTGCTCTCCGATCTGAGGTATTGTGTGCCGTGATCAACATATACGCGCCCGCCTGGTCGATCATACCAACGTGTGGCTGCCCGCCCGCCAAAGCCGCGGCTTTTCTCAAAGACAACCACCTCGCCGCCAAGTGTATAGGCAGCCGTCAAGCCTGCGATTCCTGCTCCAATTACGGCGATTGCCATAAAGTTTTCACCGCCTCTCAAATTTGATGTATGATGGTAGATCATAAAGACTGAACGTGCATAAGCCAAACAGGTGCAGAGAATACAAGTGTGCTATGCCTGACCTAAAATGCCCAAATTGCCAAACGCCCTACCGTGCCGGTGAGATGGTCTGCCGCAAGTGTGGCATGATCTTGTTTGATCCACGCACCAGCACCGTTCACATCCGCATCAACCCAGATTTGATCCGCCTGAAGCGCCGCCCCGGCGATACACACGAACTGCTCACCATCAGCGAGCATACCCTGCAAATCCAGATTCGCGGTCTGAGCGAACGCCTCATTTTTGAGGAAGGCACTTCGGTTGTGTTAGGGCGCATAGACCTTAACAGCCCTGATATGGCACGCTTCGATCTCACGCGCTTTGGCGGGCATGAACGCGGCGTCTCCCGCGAGCATTGTGTGATCAGCTATAACGGCACGCAATTTCTCGTCACCGATTTGAACAGCTCCAACGGCACTTTCATCAACCGCAAGCGTCTTGAGCCGAACGCGCCAACTCCGTTGAATGATGGCGACGAACTGACCTTAGGCAGCCTGACCATGACCGTGCGCTTTAGCGCCAACGAAAGCCCAGCCTAGAGCAGACAGCAATCCGCATGACAAGTCTTGGTTGGCATCACATTACGTTAGTCTGTGCCGATGCGGCACGCACCGTAGCGTTCTATACACGCATTCTCGGCTTGCGCTTCATCAAAAAAACGATCAATTTTGATGCGCCCGATAGCTATCACATCTATTTTGGCAACTATGAAGGCACGCCCGGCAGCGCCATCACCTTTTTTGAGTGGGGAAACGCACCGCGTGGTGCAGCGGGCATTGGCGGCACGCATCACTTTGCTCTGCAAGTGCCAGACCGCACCGCCTTGCTGAAGTGGAAGCGCTGGCTACATGACCATGCTGTGCGTGTAGACGGCATCTATAACCGCAAATATTTTGAGTCGATCTATTTCCGCGATCCGGACGGCTGCCTTGTGGAACTTGCCACCAACACGCCCGGCTTTATGGTCGATGAAGCGCCTGAATCACTCGGCACAGTCCATCAGGTGCCGCCGCCCGAACTCACCGCTCGCCACCGTGATGCAGAGGCAATCGCCGCCGAGATGTGGGCAGAGCCGATTGAGGCAATCACGCCCGATATGGCGCTTACACGCGGCTTGCACCATATCTCTGCCATTTGCAGCGATATTCAGCGCACACACGCCTATTATGGCGAATTGTTCGGCTTGCGCCTCGTCAAAATGACCGAAGATTTCGATAATCTCGGTGCGCCGCACTGGTACTGGGGCGTTGGCGAAGGCGCGCCCGGCACGCTCATCACCTATTTTGAGCGCCCTAGCGGGTCGCGCCGCGCCCAAATTGGCACAGGGCAAACGCACCATTTCGCTTTTGGCTTGCCCAATGCCGAAGTGCAGCTTGAATGGCGCGAAAAACTGATCGCGGCGGGCTTATCCGTCTCGCCGGTGATGGAGCGCGTCTACTTCAAGAGCATCTACACACGCGATCCTGATGGGCATATCGTGGAACTAGCGACGATTGATCCCGGCTTTACGGTGGATGAGCCGCTTGAGGCGCTTGGCAGCACGCTTAGATTGCCACCCTGGCTGGAGCCGCAGCGCGCCCTGATCGAGAGCATTCTGCCGCCACTGCCCTAGCCGAACACCGCACAGCGCGTGCCGTGCTATAATGGCTGCCTGTTGGTTGCCCTGAATGGTGGTATGTTATGGCTGAACGCTCTGTGCGCGTCTTTGATCCGATGCCTTTTGCGGTGGCGCTTGTCGCCCTGCTGATTGGTTTGATGGCTGCCTCATTTTTTGCCCGCCTACCCGATGATCGGCTGATCATCGCCCGCTATGCTGAGCAGTTTCGCAGCACAGGGCAGCTTGTCTTCAACCGCGGCGAGAACACACTGCTGATGGCTGCGCCGCTGCCTATGTTAGCGCAAGCCCTCATCGGCGCGGATGCCGTATTCGCCCTGAGCCTAGCGCTTGGTGCTGCCTGTCTCTACTCCTTGTCAGAAAGCGCAGCGCTCACCAGTGCATTTCGGCTGTTGGTGGCAGGCATTTTCATCCTTGCCTATCCGTTATGGATTGCTGCCGGCATGGGCTATCCGCCAATGACGGCACTTGCATTACTAGGCTTACTCTTGGCGCAGCAAGGGCGCTGGCGTTGGGCAGGGCTTGCCTTTGCAGCAGCGGCATTGTGCGGCATAGAGGTGCTTGTGGTGATCGCGCTAATGGCGCTCTATGCGGCGCAGCAGGGCAAAGCATGGCGTTTCACACTGGCGTTGGCGGCGGCATTGGGTGCGGCATTCGCCGCGCTGTGGCTGCACTATGGCTTGGATGTGCGCTTTGTGGAAGGCTTGCTCACTTTTCGGCGCAGCGTGCCACCTGCTGAGGATGCGCTCTCGCTGCCTTTGATCGGACTGCTGCTCTTGGCTGCATTGCCGATGTGGTGGCAGGCGCGCCGCGAGCCGTTCATTGCGCTGCTTGGCGCGTGGATTGCACTCTATGTGGGTGTTTGGGGCGGTGTGTTTCGGCTGGAAGGCGGCTTCACCTACGCCCTGATTGTGCCTGCCGCAGCGCTTTTGGCGGGCAGGTTGTTTCAGCGTGCGCCAATCGTGAGCGTGCTGGGTGTTGGTGTGGCGGTCGGCACATCTGTGATTGCACTCAGTATGTTCATGGCGCCGGGTGCATTGCCGCCTTTGTTTTCTGTGCCAGAAGGGACGCAGAGCGTTGCCGTGCCACGTAAAGACTCGGTGTTCTACCAAAGATGGCGCTTAGATCAACAGCTGATCGCGCTGGATGGCAGCTTGCAGCCTGACCTGCGCCGTATGTTGGAGCGTGGCGATCTGCACTCGGCGCTGGTGCGCTACGCGCCTGATATGCTCTACCTTGCCCATGCCGAGGACGACTGGCGCTATACCGATGCCTTTACAATGCTTGGCTATACACCTTATCAATCTGAGCGTTTCTTCCAGCGCGCACTGCCAATCACGGGCTTTCTAGGGCGCGTTTTCATTGTGGATCAGGCGTTCAGCCCTGATTTACACCTGCACGAGGCAGAGCCGACGACCGAACTTGGCACGGGTGGCGATCTGCTGCGTGTGCGCTTGCGTTGGGAAGTCAAACGGCCTGCCAGCCGTCCGATCACAGTGCAGATCAGGCTTAGTCAGGCAGAACAACGCGCCGAGTTTGCCGCGAATGTGTTCGGCGCAGGCACTTTTGATACCTATCATGCTTTGCGCTTGCCGCCTGATATGCCTGATGGCGCTGCGGTGCTGCGTGTGCGCGCCACCGTGAACGGCGGCACACTTGCTGAAGTGGAAGCCGCACACCTCACGGTGCGCGCCAGAACTGATTAGGCGGACAAACGATCTGCAATTTTCTACGCTAAGCCCGTCCGCGTAGGAACATTCTCTGCCTTATAAAAGTGCTTTGAGGGCTTCCACAGTTAGCCCTGCTTACCGCGGTCAGGAACAACTAGTATAGCCTAATTCGGCACACTCAGCACCGCTTCTTGACGTATCCACCACTCTCGCGCCATAATCGGCTTAAACACCGATGGAGTAGCGCTGTGCTTACCTCACACACCGAAACCGAGATTAAACTGTGGGCATCTGATCTGGCTGCCGTTGCTGCACGCCTTGCCGCGCTTGGCGCACAGTTGCACAGCCCACGCACGGCAGAGCGCAATTTGCGCTACGACCGCGCTGATGGCAGCCTGAGCGCACAAGGGCAAGTGTTGCGTTTGCGCCAAGATGCCGCTGCGCGCCTGACCTTCAAAGCACCGCATAGCGATGATCCGCGCACACGCACTGAGCTAGAGATCAGCGTGAGCGACTTTGAGACGACAGATCAGCTTTTGCAGGCACTTGGCTTTCAGGTTGCGTGGCGCTACGAGAAGTTTCGCACCACTTACCGTCTGGATAATTGCGAAGTGGTGCTGGATGAACTGCCCTTCGGTGATTTTGTGGAGGTAGAAAGCGCCTCGATCACCGCCCTTGAAGCCGTCATTACACAGCTCGGCATGGCGGATGCACCACGCTTCGCTCAAAGTTACAGCGAGTTGTTCTTCAGCGTGCGCGAACGGCTGCGCTTACCCTTCCACGACCTAACCTTTGAAAATTTTCGCCACCTGGCGCGTGCCGATCTCGCGCACGCCCTACTTACAGAGGCTGACCGAACTTTATGACTGAGAACGAAAAAGTGACCTTTGCGGAAGCGCTCCAGCGCTGGGAACAAACCACGCTCGCCGAAACACTTAAAAAAGCGCCTGAGCGTGCGTCAGACTTCCAAACTTCGTCAGGTATTCCTATTCAGCGCTTGTATTTGCCTAAACATGCTGATGCACACTACCTAGAGCAAGTCGGCTTTCCCGGCGAATATCCGTATACACGCGGTATTCAGCCAACCATGTATCGCGGCAGGCTGTGGACGATGCGCCAATACGCCGGCTATGCCACTGCAGAGGAATCAAATGCGCGTTACCGCTTCCTGCTTTCGCAAGGGCAGATGGGACTGTCCGTCGCCTTCGACCTGCCAACGCAGATCGGCTATGATGCTGATGATCCGATGGCGCTTGGCGAAGTGGGCAAAGTAGGCGTTAGCATCAGCAGCCTTCAGGATATGGCGCGCCTGTTTGAAGGCATTCCGCTTGATCAGGTCAGCACCAGCATGACGATCAATGCGCCGGCAGCAGTTTTGTTAGCGCTCTACATTGCGGTGGGTAAGCAGCAAGGCGTACCGATGCACAAGCTGCGCGGCACTGTTCAGAATGATATTTTGAAGGAATACATCGCACGCGGCACCTACATCTATCCGCCGTCTGCCAGTATGCGCCTGATCACAGATATTTTCCGCTTCTGCCGCCAGCATGTGCCAAATTGGAATACGATCAGCATCAGCGGCTATCACATCCGCGAAGCGGGCAGCACCGCCGTGCAAGAGATTGCCTTCACGCTGGCGAACGGCATTGCCTATGTGCAAGCCGCGCTTGACGCAGGCTTGGCAGTGGATGACTTTGCGCCGCAGCTCTCGTTCTTCTTCAACGCACACAATCAATTCTTTGAGGAAGTGGCGAAGTTTCGTGCAGCGCGGCGTCTGTGGGCGCACATCATGCGCGAGCGTTTCGGCGCGCGCGATCCGCGTTCATGGCAGTTGCGCTTCCATACCCAGACCGGTGGCAGCACACTCACCGCACAGCAGCCAATGAACAATGTGGCGCGCGTCACGGTGCAGGCACTTGCCGCCGTGCTAGGAGGCACACAAAGCCTGCATACTAACAGCATGGATGAAGCACTCGCCCTGCCCACTGAAAACGCCGTGCAAGTAGCGCTCCGCACACAGCAGATTTTGGCGTATGAGAGCGGCGTTGCCGATAGTGTTGATCCGATGGCCGGCAGCTACTACGTGGAAGCGCTGACCGATGAGATTACAGAGCGCGCACGCCAATACATCGCGCAAATTGACGCGCTCGGTGGCGCGTTGGCTGCCATTGAGCGCGGCTATATCCAAAATGAAATACAAGATGCCGCCTATGCTTACCAACAGGCTGTGGAACGCGGGCAGCAGATTGTGGTCGGTGTGAACAAGTTCAGCGTGCCGGAAGAACCGCCTATCGAGACGATGCACATCTCGGCGGCGATTGAGCAAGCGCAGCGCGAACGGCTGGCAGCCCTCCGCGCTGAACGCGACTCGGTACGTGTGAGCGAAATTGTAGGGCAGATCGAGGCAGCAGCACGCGGCGATGCAGCACTCATGCCGCTGTTTATTGAGGCAGTAGAACGCTACGCAACACTGGGCGAGATTTGCAACGTGCTGCGCGGCGTCTTTGGCGAATATCGTCCTAGCGTTACCATCTAGGGCAAACGGTTTGCCTTGCCACCTTTTTCAAGGCATAATGGCGCAGATGCTATCTGTACTTCTATTCACAAACGTCTGTGAAAACCTACTTAAACATGCTAGAATATAATGCAGAAGCAGACTATCAAAATGAGTTATACTGGGAAGCCAGCTATGAGATCGTCTTGGCGCTCGTGGCGGCGCACCCACACGCTGATGTAGACTCGATCGGGCTGGAGCAGCTTCAGGCGCTGATTGTGGCGCTGCCCAACTTTGCTGACGATCCCGCGTTGGCGAATGAAGAGCTGCTCACCGAGATTCTGCGCGAGTGGTGGGAAGAAGTACACGCCAGTTTTTAAGTGCTTGTGGGTTATAGCGCTGCACGCACACGGCGGCAGCGTTGAGGAGGATTTTTCATGAGTAACGGTGAGGTCAACCTACGCGAACTGCATCACCCCGATATTCCCGTGCCAGAGGAGATGCAGTCCAACATTGCAGTCACTAGCCTGAGCAGCCTCTACAACTGGGCGCGCAGCCGCTCAATTTGGCCCATGCTCTTTGGCTTGGCGTGCTGCGCTATCGAAATGATCGCCACGGCTGCCAGCCGTTACGACTTGGCACGCTTCGGCATGGAGGTCATGCGCGCCAGTCCACGTCAGGCAGATTTGATGATCGTCTCCGGCACCGTCACCAAAAAGATGATTGTGCCGATTGTGCGCCTCTATAACCAAATGCCAGAGCCAAAGTACGTGCTGGCGATGGGCGCCTGCGCTTCCGGCGGCGGTCCTTTCAAAGAAGGCTATAACGTGGTCAGTGGCATTGATAAATATGTGCCAGTGGATGTCTATGTGCCGGGCTGCCCTCCCACACCGCAAGCGCTCCTCTACGGTCTGATTGCGCTGCAAAAGAAAATTGAGAGGCAATCGCTAGGCGTGGGCGCCAGCGTACCATGGTATGGTGCAGGTCCCAGCGAGGAAATTCCCGTACCGATCCTCGGTCCAGACATCATTGATCCGCGCCACGCTGAACTGCTCCGCAAGGAAGCGCAAAAAAACCGCATAACGCCAACCGTTGCCGAGGCGACCACAGCGGCTGCCGCTGAGCAGGCACCTGCCTAACATCATACGGAGCAAAACGTACATGACTGATCAAGTTCTTCCACAAGTGACCGACCTGCCCAGCACCATTGCCGCGCTCAAAGAGCGTTTTCCAGAAGCGGTCAAAGATGATACCCGCGCTGGCTATGAAGGCGTGATTGTTGAGGCGGCGCGCCTGCCCGAAATCGCCCGCGCCATCCGCGATGAGTTCGGCTTTAACTACCTCTCCAGCCTGACTGCTGTAGATTACCTCGGACACGGTGATCATTTGGAAGTGGTCTACCACGCCTTTCGCGTGCCAAGCGGTGGCAAGCCGTTGGTCTTTAAGGCGCAAACTTCCCGCGATGACGCCGTGATCCCAAGCCTCGTCAGCGTCTATCCCGGCGCCGATTTCCAAGAGCGCGAGGCATACGACCTCTACGGCATCCATTTTGCCGGGCATCCCAACCTCAAGCGTATTCTGCTGTGGGAAGGCTTTGAAGGCTATCCCATGCGGAAAGACTATCAGGAGGCATACTACGAGCAAGAGACTAAGCCCTTTGATAGCCGTTGGCCCGGTGGCGATGTCTTCCGTGGCGAGGAACACAACCCGTTCGGGCATAATGTGCGCTATCCAGCAGGCTTCACACTGGATGACTACAAGCCCGAAACCGAGGCAGAGTTCCAGCAGAGCATGGCGCTCGGCGTGGACATCATGGGCGACCCTGCCTTCCGCACCGACCGCCTGCTCGTCAACCTCGGTCCACATCACCCAAGCACGCACGGCGTTTTCCGCATGATGGTAGCGCTCACGGGCGAGACGATTGAGTCGCTAGAGCCAGTCATGGGCTACCTGCACCGCAACCACGAAAAGATCGGTGAGCGCAATACATGGTATGGCAACATGCCCTTCACCGACCGCTTGGATTACATCAGCAGCATGTGCAACAACATGGCATATGCCATAACGGTTGAGCAGATGATGCGCGGGCAAGCAACTGTCCCTTACCGCGCTGAGGTCATCCGTGTGCTGATGGCTGAACTGACGCGCATCACCAATCATTTGTGGTCAATCGGCTTCCTGTTGAACGACTTAGGCGCCTTCTTCACGCCGGCGCTGTACGCCATCCAAACCCGCGAATACATCCTCGACTTTTTCGAGGCAACCGCAGGCGCGCGCATGATGTGCAACTACATGCGGATTGGCGGCGTCTTCAAAGACCTCACAGCGCGCATCCGCAGCGAAGCGGCACTCATCAACGACAAAGTGCGCGACATGGATACGATGGACTACCTCGATCAGCTCATCAATGAGCGTTTGCCGCGTTCGATTGATGAACTGGATGAACTGCTCTCCGAGAGCGAGATCATCAAGAGTCGCTGCATCGGTGTTGGCTTACTGCCTGCCGAGATGGCGATTGCCTACAGCGCAGCAGGTCCTTTGCTGCGTGCTTCAGGCGTGCCGTATGATATTCGCCGTTCAAATCCCTACAGCATCTATCCCGAACTGGAATTCGACGTTTGCACGCGCCCCAACGGCGATATTTACGACCGCTACTACCTACGCCTTGACGAAATGCGCCAGAGCGTCCGCATCTTGAAGCAGATTTTGCCGCGCCTGAAGGATACGGCGGGACAGCCTATCTTTGGTGGCAAGACCAGCTACTCGATCAAGGTGCCGGCGGGCGAGGCATACGGCTTTGCTGAAAATCCGAAGGGCGAGCTAGGCTTCTACTGTGTCTCAGTTGGCGGCGGCAACGCTTGGCGCTACCACGTGCGCGCACCCAGTTTCATCAACCTGACGCCGCTTGGCGAGATGAGCAAAGGGCAAAAAGTGGCAGATGTGGTCGCTATTCTAGGCAGCATTGACATTGTGCTAGGCGAGACAGATCGCTAGGAGTAGAGAGATACCCTTATGTATGGTTCAGGCATTCTCAAAGGCTTGGGCGTCACGCTCCGCCACTTCATCGGCACCTTTGTTGATGATATTCAGTGGTTAGGGCGCAAGCGCGATCTGGATGTGTTCCAGCAGAAGCAAAGCCTTGCTAACCGTGGCTTGGTGACGGTGGAATATCCCGATGAGAAACTGGCAGTGCCAGAGCGCTTCCGCTTCACGCCGTTCCTCGTCACCTATAATCAGGATGATCCCGACTATCCGGGCAGGGATTGGTGTACCTCCTGTGGCATTTGCGCGAAGGTTTGTCCGCCGCAGTGCATCTGGATTGTGCGCGGCACCGATGCCAAGACAGGGCGTCCCAAGCCAGAGCCAGAGCAGTTCTACATTGATATTGACATCTGCATGAACTGCGGCTATTGCGCTGAATACTGCCCGTTCGATGCCATCAAGATGGATCACAACTACGAGATGGCATCCTACGACCGCACCTCAACGCACATTCACGATAAGGCACGCCTCTCGCGTGAGGTGCGCTACTGGCAGTCCATCGCGCCGACCACCGCCGCCGAAGAAGAGGCGGCACGCGGCGGCTATGACCATACCGACGTGCAGAAAGCACGCAAGAAGGCAGGGCTAGAGCCATCGCGTCCCGGTCCGTATGCGGCAGTGCCTGCCCAGCCAGAGCCAGCCGCCGTCGCAGTGGTGGAGGCACCAACTGCCGAAGCACCTGCGCTGGAAGCACCCAAAGCCGAGGCAGCGCCCGCCGCACCAAAGGCAGAAGCTGCGGCACCTGCTTCAGCCGCTGCCGATGGCGAGACGCCGCCGCATCCCGGCTGGGTGAAGCGCGGCAAGCGCTGGGTTGACCCGAACGCGAAGGTTGAACCTGTCCGCCGCAAAGGGACAGGCGAGTAAGCCACAGGGCGGGGAGACTGTTCTCCCCGCCCCAATGTAGTTATCCGTCTACTTCTTGTAGCCTAGCACATCTACCACAGCGCGGACTGCTTTCGCGCTCACTTCGAGCATCGCCTTTTCCTCATCATTCAAATCCATGATGATGACGCGCTCCAGCCCTTTAGCGCCTAGCACACACGGCACACCGATGAACAGGTCGTGGTAGCCGTACTCGCCTTGCAGGTAGACCGCAGAGGCGATCACGCGCTTCTTATCCTTCAGGATCGCTTCAATCATGCTGACTGAAGCCGAAGCCGGCGCATAGTAGGCGCTGCGTCCCATCAAGCCAACCAATTCGCCGCCGCCCTTACGGGTGCGCTCGATGATCGCTTGCAGCTTGTCTTCGGGCATCAGCTCACGGACTGGGATGCCTGCCACAGAGGTATGGCGCGGCAGCGGCACCATCTCATCACCATGACCGCCTAGCACGATGCCGTGTACATCTTCCACGCTCACGCCCAGTTCCATAGCGATGAAGGTCTTGTAGCGTGCCGTATCCAGCGCGCCTGCCTGACCGATCACGCGCTCACGCGGGAAGCCGCTGACTTCCTTCACGACGTGGCACATGGCATCCAGCGGATTGGTGACGACAATCATAATGCTGTTGGGCGAATATCTCGCCAATTCCGCCGTGATCGGACCGACCACATCTTGATTGATCTTGACGAGTTCATCGCGGCTTGGGAATTTGCCCGTCGCTGGGTCTTTGCGGCGCGGCACACCGGCTGTAATCAGGATAACATCCGAGTTGGCAGTCTCTTCATAGCCATTGGTGCCAACGATCTTGAGGTCAAACCCTTCTACAGGACCTGACTGTGCCAGATCGAGCGCGATGCCTTGTGGCAAACCCTGCACCACGTCCACTAACACGACATCCGCGAGTTCTTTACTGGCGATCCAGTGTGCTGCGGCAGAGCCAACCGCACCTGCGCCAACGACAGTGACTTTTTTACGCATTCCAGCGTCCTTCCTAAATCTGTTTGCTTAACACGATAAGGACGGGCGGTCCCGTCCTTGCTTCGTCAAAAGGGTAACAACTTACTCATCCGACGCGCTGCGCCCAGCCGTCAGCGTCTCTTGGTAGGCTTTCAGTTCATCAAACTTGCCTTCGGCGGCAAGCCCCGCCTGGCGCGCCCAAGTCTCTGCTTTGCCAACCATCCGCACCCCGGCAGCGCGCACAATGCCCTCAATCTCAGAAGGCTGCATGGCGGCAAGTTTAGCAAAGGTATCCACACCGGCGGCTACCAAGGCTGCCGAGATTTTCGGTCCAATACCTTCGATAATCGTCAGATTATCAAGGTGTTTAGTGGCGGGTGCAGGGGGCTGTGCCTCAGGTGTTTCAGCCTCAGGTGCAGGCTCAGGGACAGGCGCTGTTTCAGCAGGCACATCTGGCAGGTGCGCCTCCGCCACTTCGGCGTAAGCAGGCGGCTCAATGGCTGCATAGGTGTTATCGGCAAGTGTTTCAGGCTCATACACTGGATGCGGATCAACTTGCTCAGCAGCGGCGGTGGCTGCCTCAATCACTTCGACAGCGGCAGCCGTTGAGGGTGCAATATTCATTGCCGCTGCCAATTCAGAGGTTTCTGTTGCGCCCGCATGGGCAAGCGTCTCGGCGGGCGCGGCGTGATCATCGCCGTGTTCGGCGTGTTCTGTATGATCGTCTACATGATCAGCATGGTGTGCGTCATGCTCATGCCCAACATACAGCGGCTCTGACCAGTCATCATGCGTTAGCCACGGGCGTGAGGTGAAAAGCCAAACCAGTGTGCCTAGCACCAAGAGCAGCGCGCCGCCGAGCAGAAACAAATTAAGCCTGCTCACGTCAGCGTTGGGGCCGCTGGTGGCGGCAGCAAGCGCAAAGACGAGGACAACGAGTGTTAGCCCACCGCCAACCAGAAAGGCAATGGTGCTTTCAAATTCTGTGAGCTTTTGGCGAGTTTGCACGGAGAAACTTCCTTTGTTGAACGCTCAAGGCGGCGCATCCAACTGTGCAGCGCAGACCGCCTATGCTTTATCCCGAAAAAGACTTGCCTAACATTATAACGAAGAATGCGCCCAGAGGGTAGCATCTTATGACCAGCCAAGCAGCTTTGCCACACTAGGCAGCACTTGCACCGCCTGCTCAGGGTCAAAGGTATGTGTGCGCTTTGTGCTGCGCCCGCCGCCATGCAGCACCCGATCTGCCATCCGCTGGCGTTCTGGCGCGCTGAAGGTGGAGAAAGTGCGCCGCACTAACGGCAAGAGCATCTGGAATGCCTCTGCGGTTAGGCTGCACAACCACGTATCCACCACTTGCCAAAGTGCCGCATCGTACAGCAGAATCTCGCCGCTGCCGCTCAAAAAACCTTCCAACCAGTGAGCAGCCTGAGCAGGGTCACCCGCAGTGGAGAGCGCTAAGCCAAGCTGCCGCACCGCTTCCGCACCTGACCACATCTCCGCATTCTGCAAAATGCGCGCACAGCGCCCGCCCAGCAAGCCGTGCAGGGTTGGGCTGTTGAGCATTCTCATCAGTGTTGCCAGCCAATCAGTGCGCAGTGCTGCATTTGCCAGCAAGTTAATGGCAGCATGTGTGCTGTTCAGCCGCCTGAACATACCTGCGGCTGCCTCATCATCCAATGAGAGGCAGGCATTCGGCAAGCCGATGCAAATGCGCGCCGCAAGGCTGTTAACAACCAGCAAGGCAAGCATGGCATCCGTACCACGCACATCGCCATAACGTGCAATGCGTGCCAATGACGGCAAGGCATCCATCAGGTGCGTAATATCGGTGGCAAGCGCTGCCTGATCGCGCACAGCGCGCACAATCAAGCTCACCGCCTCACCCAGATCAGCCAGCAGCGCCTCTTCTAGCAGTGCGGTAAGCGTTGGCAGATCAGCCGCGCTTTGGGCAGCATCACGCGCATAGGCAGCCGCTGCCTCTGCCAAAGATGTTCCCCATTGGCTTGCCTCCAGCAGTCCGACGGTGAATTCAGGCTCCCACGCCACGCGCCATACCTCTTTGAAGGTGCCGCGCCCACGGGCTTCTTTCAGTTTGCCAAAAGGAATATCGAGCATGTTCAGGCGATGTAACAAACGGCTGCGATCCAGATCAAAGGCTTCGCGCAGGTCTAGCTCAAGGTTGGGCGAATGCTTTTCGCGGTTGGCATCGCGCTTGGCAATGTCTTTTTCGGTCAGGCGTAGGCGCTTCTGCTCGCGCTGAAAATCTTGCAGCAGCGGTACAGAAGGCACATTATCTGGCACATCACCCAACACGCCGCCCACAATCAGATCACGCCAAATCAGGCGCATTGGCACTTCGCTGCCCATGCAGAATACCGCCTGCACCGCCTCATTCAGTTCGACAAGGCTTGGCGCGGCGCGTTCGCGCAGCACGGCGAGTGTTTCCGCCATGCGTGCGGCATCAATGACTTGCGCCGTAGAGGCATCTAAGGCGTTGGCGCGCAGCAAGTGCGCCACATGCGTCAGCCAGCCAAGTGCCACATCCTCAGCCCGTTCAGTCTGCCACAAGAAGTCGTACCAACCCGGCGATTGAATGCCTGCGCCGTAGCCGCTTTCTAAGGTGAGTCGCCCATAGGTCCATGGAATCCATGTGGCGGCAACCTTCGCTTTTGGCAAGCCTTTTAGCAAAGCAGCATCCGCCTTGGCACCGCTCAGGTCGGTTAGGGCAGGTGTATGCCATGCGCCGCATACAACGGCAATCCGTTGGTAGCCTGCTTTGCGTGCAGCGCGTATACTTTGGCGCATATGCGCTTCACGCAAATTTTCTAAGGGATCATTAAGCGGAATGCCCTCGCGCAGCACCGTCATTGCCTCTAGAATGCCTGTGAAGATGTCTGAATCTGTGGCACGGCGCTGCTCAACCAAATCGTTCCACCAGCGCTCACCATCACTGTAGCCAGCCGCCTCTGCCAAACGGCGCAGCGGATCAGCCCGTAGGCGGCGCAGTTCAGGGTCAAGATCGGCTTGCGGTTCGGGATCGGCAGGCTCAGGCAGGGCGAAACGGATTGTCTGTGGCAAATCCATAAAGCGCGTGGGAATGCCATACCGCAAGCCGTAGCGCAGTGCCTGCCATTCAGGCGAGAAATTAGCGAACGGGTAGAAAACAGCGCGCTTGGGCTGGTCGGGCGCATAGATGAGCATTGCCACTGGTGGACGCATGGTCGGGTAGAGGACGTAAGGCAACAGGGCATCGCCTTCGGGCGCACCTTCGATCAGCAGAACGTCCGGCTGGAGGGCTTCTAGGGCGGCAAGCAGGCTGCGCGCTGAGCCAACGCCATGATGCCGTATGCCGAATAAATGGACGTGCGATTCGCTCACAAGTACACTCTAAGAGAGTTGACGGTGTATTGAGCGACAAGTATACCGTATAATGGAAGAAAAATCTGATCGTTTGCGCCGCGAATGGGCGCTAAAGCAAGGGTTCACATGGATTTCCTACTGGCTGTTCTCTCGTTCCTGATCGTCCTAACACCGTTGATCCTGATCCACGAGTGGGGGCATTTCATCGCTTGCCGCATGGTTGGCGTCACCGTTTTGGAGTTTGGGTTGGGCTTTCCGCCGCGTGCTGCCAAACTTTTTGAGCGCAACGGCACCGAATTTACGCTGAATTGGCTGCCTTTGGGTGGTTTTGTACGTCCGCTTGGCGAAGATTTTGTGCGCCCGGTGGGTGAGGAAGCAACCGAACGCGAACGGCAGGCATACCGCCAATATCAGGCAGAGTTGGAAGCGCTCGGCAAAAAGGTGCCAAAGCTGAAATCAGTGGCAGAGGCAACGCCGCTGCAACGCCTGTTTTTCTTAGCGGCAGGGTCGGGCATGAACATCCTTGCAGCGGTGGTACTGCTGATCATCGCCGCGACGATTACGCTACCGCCTATTGTGCTTGGCGCCGCACCGAATTCACCGGCTGCCCAGAATGGTTTGCAATATGGCGATGTGATTATGGCGGTGAATGGCGTTTCGGTTAGCACCATCGCGCAAATTGAGGCACAGATAACTGCCCATCGGGAATCGGATCAAAGGGCTGAACCGATCAGCCTGACAGTGGCGCGCAACGGTGAGCAGCGCGCAGTGCTGCTTAACCCGTCAACGAGCCGTTTTCCCAGCCAAGCGATACTGATTACCGGCGTTACGCGCAACTCACCCGCCGATGGGCTTTTCCAGCCCAACGACATTATTGTAAGCGTAGATGGCAGGGTGCGTAGCACCGAATCCCTTGTGGAATATGTGCATGAACGCGGCGGCACACCTGTTACCTTTGAGGTGCAGCGCGGTAGCGAACGCCTGACTCTGGAAGTGGTGCCGCGCCGCAACCCACCCTCTGGTGAGGGACCGGTTGGCATTGGGCTGCGTCCCTTAGTGTTCGATTTTACCACGGGCTTGGCGCTGGAGAATCGGGCAGAAGGCAAACCGTTCATTGAGGCAATTGGTGCTGGGGTGCAGCGCACAGGTGTCATTTTAGAGGAGTTGATCCGCTTTCCGATAGACTTGATCCGCGGCGCCCTGACCATTGAAGAAGCACGCCCGGTCAGTGTGGTCGGCATTTCACAGTTGGGTGGGCAGGTTGTTAGCGCGGCAGTTGAGGATCGTTCACCGCTGCGCCTGATTAACTTTGCGGCACTGATCAGCCTTGCGCTTGGCTTCACCAATTTGCTGCCCATTCCTGGCTTGGATGGCGGGCGCATCTTGTTCGTGTTGGTCGAGATCATTCGCGGTAAGCCAATGGCGCCAGAGCGTGAGGGCGTGATTCACATGGTTGGGCTGATGATCATCTTAGGTTTATTCGTGGTGTTAGTCGTCAACGATCTGGTCAATCCCATTGGGCAGCTAATCCGCTAGACACAGAGAGCTAAGGTGTGAGGATGGCAATCAAATTTGAAGACGTAATCCGCAGCCTGATTGGTGACGAGACGCCCATCACCAAAGCGATGGTGCGGCGGCTCTCCAACTTGGGCGAACCCGAACAACAAGCGCTCATCAAGGCGTGGGGCAATATTCCAGTGGCGCGGCGCCACCAAGTGCTGCGTGAGATCACGACCTTGAGCGAAACGGACTTTGATACCGATTTCAGCGCTGTAACACGCCTTGCCCTCACCGATTTGCATGAAAACCTGCGCGAGGCTGCTATTGAGGCCTCTTGGATGGATGAATCTGTAGAGCTGATGAACCGCCTGCTGCCGATGGCAACCATTGACTCTTCGCCGACAGTGCGTGCGGCTGCCGTCGGCGCACTGGGACGCTTCATCTTGCAGGCAGAGTTGGGCAAGTTCAGCGCCATGCAGGCACGGCAAGCTGAGCGTATCGCGCTCAAACTCTACAATAATGCGGATGAGGATGTGCGCGTGCGCTGCCGTGCGTTAGAGGCAATCGCCAACAGCAGCCGTCCTGAAGTGGCGGACATGATTCAGGAATCTTATCAAAACGGCGATGCACGGCTGCGCGCCGCAGCGATCTACGCCATGGGCAAATCCTGTGATGAGCGTTGGGCAAACGCTGTACTGCGCGAACTAGGCAGCGATGATCCTGCTATCCGCTTTGAGTCGATCCGCGCAGCCGGCGAACTCGGCTTAGAGGAAGCAGTCCCGCAGATCGGCAAGCTGGTGGTGGATGCAGATCGGCAGACACTCGAAATGGCGATCTGGTCGCTCGGCGAGATTGGCAGCGGCGAATCGCGCCGTGTGCTAGAACGCCTTTTTAAGTATGCCGAAGAACTAGAAGATGATAGCCTGATCGAACAGGTTGAGGATGCGCTCGGCAGCGCCAGCCTATTCGATCTCTAGGCGCTCAGCAATAGCGCTACCGCGCTAAGACCTGCTCATAAATGGTGTAGGTCTCGCGGGCGGTACGTTCCCAGCTAAAGTTGGTGGCGCGTGCCAAGCCTAGATTCCGCAAGCTGGCGTGCAAGTCATCTTGAATCAACACGGCAATAATTGCGCCACCTAGCTGCCGCGAGTCGTCGGGCGAAACGAGGTAGGCAGCCTCGCCGGCCACTTCCGAGAGTGATGAGGCGTTGGCTGCCACCACCGGCGTCCCACATGCCATCGCCTCCAAAACGCCAAAGCCAAAGCCTTCATAGCGGCTGGGCATCACGAAAAGGCGCGCCATGCGGTAGAGCGCGGGCTTATCTTCCTCTGCTACAGCGCCGATCCAGCGTATCCATTGATCTAAGCCTGGGCGCGCTGCAATCTCAGCAGGCAGATCAGGGAAACGCGTTGTTCCCCACTGTTCAGGTGCTTTGCCCGCCAGCACCAATGGATATTCTTCGCCAACCGAAGGTCCGACGTAGGTGTAGGCAGCAATCAAGGCACGCAGATTCTTTCGCACATCAAAACCGCCCAAATAAAGCGCGTACCCTTCAGGTAGGTTATATTTGCGGCGCACTTCGGCGTCGCGCTCTGCGCCCAAGCGTGGATGAAACGCCTCTGAGGTTGCCAACGGAATAGCGGTCACCATCTCGGCTGGCACGCCGATATGCCCCACGATCTCTTGCTTGGAGAACTCAGAGTCGGTGATGATATGCGCCACGCCTGCCGCCGAAGCGCGCACAAGGCTAAAGTAGAGCCGTGCGCCTAAGCCACCCTGATAGACGGGCATACTCAGCGGAATAACGTCATGCACAGTCACCACAAGGCGCATTGGTGAGCTAAGCGGCGCTGCCCAATACGGCACATGCGCGATCTGTGCGCCAAGCTGCCCTGCCACGCTTGGGAAGGTGCGCTGTTCAAACCAGACCTTACCAAGCTGACCGTTGCCAACGCGCACACGCACAACCTGCACACCCTCAGGCACATCGGCAGCAGGCTGAGCGCGGTTGGGCATGATCAAGGAAAGTTTGAGATCAGCATACTGCGTTTCTGCCTGACGCAGCCGCCACAGAGCGCGCACCAACTCGCGCACGTACTGCCCGCTGCCCGTGTAAACCTGATCCCAAAACCAAGCGTTGATCGCTATGTGCATTGGCGTTCTTGCTCCATGACTGTGTGATGTATGCTGCCTTCCAGAAGAATTGTACAGGCAAGCTGCCCTTTTTGCCCGTTCAGGTTCGGGAATGTTAGAATCACGATGCATACAGACAATTGAGACGCTTAGCAGAAAAGACGACCAACAATGACTCAGACCATGCAAGGTGTGTTTTTCTTGGGTGCAGGGCAGCTTGAGTTGCGCGAAGTGCCGATTCCGCAGCCCGCTGAAGGTGAAGTGATTGTGAAAGTGGGCGCAGCAACCACTTGCGGCACGGATTTGAAGGCATACAAGCGCGGACACAAACTCTTTAAGCCGCCCATGCCTTTTGGGCATGAGTGGGCAGGTACCATCATGGCAATTGGCGAAGGCGTGCAGGGCTTCAAAGAAGGCGACCGCGTGACGGCTGCTAACTCTGCGCCATGCGGCGCCTGCTACTACTGTCGGCGTGGCAAGCCGCAGCTCTGCCAACATTTAGAGTCGCGCTTCAACTGGGGAACTTACGCCGAGTATCTGCGCGTGCCGCCGCATATCGTCAGCATGAATATGCACAAAATACCTGACCATCTGTCGTTTGCCGAAGCAGCCTTCATTGAGCCGTTGGCGTGTGCGGTGTTGTGCATCAACTATGCAGAGGTGGCGCTGGGCGATACCGTTGCCATCGTTGGCAGCGGCGCGCAAGGGCTTATGCAAATCCAGCTGGCGAAGGCGATGGGCGCCTCACGGGTGATTGCTGTTGGGCGCGCACACGGGCGCCTTGAAGTGGCAAGGCAAGTCGGCGCGGATGAGACGATCAGCACCTTAGATACGGATGCCGTGGCAGCCGTGAAAGCGCTAACGGAAGGGCGCGGCGCGGATGTGGTCATTGAGGCTGCCGGCAGCGCCGAAACCTGGCAGATCGCCAGCCAAATGGCGCGCCCAGCGGCAACCGTGGTGTTGTTCAGCGGCTTGCCCGGCGGCACACAAGTCAGCTTTGATGCGACACATGTTCATTACGATGAGATAACGTTGAAAGGCGTTTTTCATCACACACCGCGCACCGTTGAGCAAGCACTCAACATGCTGATCAGCGGGCAAGTAAACGTGAAGCCGATGATCAACGGCGAAATTCCGCTGCGTGAGGTGGAAGATGGCTTAAATCGTATGGCGCGCAGTGAGGTGATCAAATTGGCAGTGCTGCCTAGTCTGCGCTAAAAAAGCTGCCAAGTGCGTCACGGGTCGGATTTTATCCGACCCGTGAGCAAACATTTTCAGGAATTTAGTCCCCAGCGATGGGCAGAGCAGGCTTTAGGATGTCCATCACCTGCTGCTGATCAATGATCTCGTGCGTCATCAGCGCATCGGCAAGCGCTTCCAGCAAGTGGCGGTTCTCGCGGCAGAGCTGGCGCGCACGGTTATGTGCTTGCTCCACAAGGCGCTTGGTTTCACGGTCAATCAGTGAGGCAGTCTCTTCACTATAGACACGCGGCTGCGCTATGCTGTAGCCCAAGAATGGCTGCCGATCCGAGTCCCCGTAGTTGACGGGACCGAGTTCATCGTTCATGCCAAGCTGAGCAACCATATCACGGGCAAGGCGCGTCGCAACGCGCAGGTCGTTCTCTGCACCGCTGGTGATCTGGCTCAGAACCACTTCTTCGGCACTGCGTCCACCCATCAGCACAACCAAGCGCGCAAAGAGGTATTCTTTGGTATAGTTGCGCCGATCATCGCTGGGCATACTCTGGGTGACGCCTAAGGCACGTCCACGCGGAACGATAGTCACCTTGATCACCGGATCCGCCTCAGGCGTCAGCGCAGCGACCAACGCATGACCTGCCTCATGAATGGCGACGGTGCGGCGCTCATGCTCGTTAGAGAGCGGCGGACGCTCGCTGCCCAAAATGATGCGATCAAGCGCCAGCTCAAAGTCACGCTGAATGACGCGCTCACGCCCGTTGCGCGCTGCCGAGAGCGCCGCCTCGTTGGCAAGGTTTGCCAAATCTGCGCCGCTGAAGCCAATGGTAGCACCTGCCAGAATGTCCAGCCGCACGTCATGTGAGAGTGGGATATCACGGGTATGCACCTTCAGGATCGCCTCACGTCCTGCCCGATCTGGCAGATCAACCGTCACTTGGCGGTCAAAGCGACCAGGGCGCAGCAGTGCAGGGTCGAGTACATCGGGGCGGTTGGTGGCAGCCATCACGATCACGGTTTCGCGGGCATCGAAGCCGTCCATCTCCACCAAGAGTTGGTTGAGGGTCTGCTCGCGCTCATCGTTGCCGCCGCCCAGCCCTGCACCGCGCTGACGCCCAACCGCGTCAATTTCGTCAATGAAGACGATGGAGGGCGCGGCTGCCTTGGCACGGGTGAACAAATCGCGCACACGCGAGGCGCCCACGCCAACGAACATCTCCACAAATTCAGAGGCAGACAGCGAGAAGAACGGCACTTTTGCCTCGCCAGCGACTGCCTTTGCCAGCAGAGTCTTACCCGTGCCGGGTGGTCCGATCAGCAGCACGCCACGCGGGATGCGTGCGCCAAGCCGAATGTACTTGTCAGGGTCTTTCAGGAAGTCTACCATTTCGGTCAGTTCAGCTTTAGCGGCATCTTCGCCTGCCACATCCACAAAGGTGATCTGTGGCTTTTCTTCGTTATAGCGGCGCGCACGCGTCTGCCCAAAGTTGAAAATTCCGCTCTGTTGCTGGCGCGCACGGCTGAACGACCAAAAGAGCAGCAAGCCGATTAGGATCAGCGGACCCCAGTTAAGCAGCAACAACAGCAGTGTTGAAGGCGATGGATCATTGGCAACTACAGTCACGCCGTTTGCATTCAGCTTAGGCAGCAACTCGCGGTCTTCGATAGGCGGCAGGATGGTGCTGAAGAATAGCACACTGCTGCGCCGCGCCGTCGCGGCGCCCAGATCAGCTGACGTGACCGCTACCTCGCTGCGGAAGCGCCCTATAATCTGCGAACCACGCATCTCAACGCGCTGGACATTGTTAGCGTCCACCTGAGCGCGGAAGGTAGAGTATGGCACTTCAATGGCAGAGCCAGCCGGATCGCCCACAATGGACGGAATGCGTGTTAGGAACAGCACACCAAAGCCAACCAGCAGCGCGATCACAACCCAATTCGGGATCGGTGGGCGCATTGGCTGCTGCCCTTGCGGATCGCCGTTTGGGTCGCGCTCCGGTGGCGTGTTCTTAGGTGGTTTTTGCATGTTAGACATCGTGTAACTTCTCCCACTAAACAGAAACGGCGGGCGAATCAGGCGTAATGCCGTAGGCGTGCGCCAAAAGCTCCACCGGATGAAGGACATGTGCGCCGCTCATCTGCGCGATGTGCCAGCGGCAAGTTTCAGTATCACAGACAGCAAGCCGTGCGCCACTCTCGCGGATGCGGCGGAATAGCGGCGCGCCCACCTCTTCGGCAATTTGGCGCTTTTCCGCTTTGTAGCCATACGTGCCAGCGATGCCGCAGCATTCGGCATCCATTTCGACGGCGCGCAGCTCTGGAATCAGATCGAGCAGATCGAGCGCCGGGCGTCCCATGCCGTGCGCCTTCAGTTGGCAGGGCGCATGGTACGGCACGATTGAATCACCAATCAGGGCGCGCACTTCAGGCGGAAAGGCGCTCACTGGACGAAAATCTGTCTTAAGTTTGCCTTGCCGATGCAGATTCCACAAGAACTCCGAAATATCATAGATGCCACTTGCCAAAGCCTTCGTATCTGCATCGTGCAGCCCTAGCACATGCTCATAATCGCCTTTCAGCGCCATGATGCAGCTGCCAGAGGTGCCCACAATCGGGATGCCGCGCCGCGCATAATCGGCGAGTGCGTCTGTGTTCTTTCGCGCAAACTGCCGCGCTTCCACAAACAGTCCGTTGGATTGCAGCGGCAGACCGCAACAGGCTTGCGGCGGCACTACCACGCGAAAGCCGTTATGCTCCAAGATTTGCACGGCAAGTTTGCCAATGCGCGGCTCGTAGCTATTGGTGCTGCACCCGTGATAATAAACGACCACAGGGCGCGTATCTTCTGCAGGCACAGCAAGGTGCTTCTGGCGTCGGCGCCACCAACCGCGAAAGGTGTAGCCCGCCCAGGTTGGGAAGGCTGCCCGCGCCGAGATGCCGAGCGTTTTTTCCGCTACCCAACGGAACGGCTTGAAGCGAAACATCCAATTCAGCAGCGGCGCGAACGGCGTGCCAAGCACACCCCACCAAGCGTTATGCCCAAGCACCCAATTCCGCAGGCTAAAGCCCTTCGCGGCAGCCAACTGCGCCTTCGCCTGCGTGTTGATCTCCATGACGCGCACGCCGTGCGGGCAAACCAACGTGCAGATGCCGCAGCCTGAGCAGTAATCCACCGAGTGATCAGGTGAAGGCAGATCAGGATCGCGGAAGCGCTGTGCCTGCGGTCCGACGGTCTTCGGTCCCGGAAAGCGATCGGTCACTGGCACAACCGGACACGCCTGTGTGCAGATGTTGCACTTCAGGCAGTGATCGGCTGTGAAAGGCGTCTCTTGCAGGTAGGGAAGTTCGCGCAGTTCAGTCACCATAACCTCAATTATTCACTAAAATATACGGATCGCGTATAAGAAACGCATTATTATGCTTTAAGGCTGCATGAGTGCTAACTCAACGGCGCGATAGGCAGTCGCCAGCGCCACGCCTTCCGCCGTCTCAAACGGTGAAGGCGCGTCATCGGGATGCGCCATAATATGCCCTGCCACAAACAAGTTTTCTGCCAACGGTGTGCCATCCGCACCGAGTGGCTGCATCTGCGCGTTGGCGCGTACACCGAAATGATGCACAGCATGTCCGCGCTCGTCAAGCATATGCGCGTTAAACCACTGCTGCCGATCTGCCACATGTTGCACAGGAATGCCAAAGATGCCTTCCCACACGCGCCCGTAATCATCACTGAACAAGCCGCCCCCATACAGATTGCCCGTTGCCAAGATGACCGCCTTCGCGCCGAAAAACTGCGGCTTGCCCGCCGCGATAACTTCCACGCCCAACACGCGCCTGCCTTCCAGCACGCCGCGCCCAACCGGATGCCCAACTTGCAGCCGCACCCGCCGATCCAACAAATAGCGCCGCAACCCGTTAAACAGGCGCGTGCCAGGAACGCTGGGCGGCAGCGTTGGCAGCTCAAAAACTGGCACGCCGAGCTGCTCTTGCAAAGCCTGCACGACCTCTGTGTGATGTTCCAAGCCTAGCACGGCAGGAAAAGCGACCGAAGTAGCGCCGTTCAAATGCGGCTTCAGCGCATGGGCAATTGCCTCGCGGAAGGCAGGCTGATCAAAGTAGCGCGCATAGTCGGTTGGCGTTAAATCCCACGGACGGTTGCCAATTGGCGGCGTGATCAAGGCGAAATGACCACCCGAAAGGGCAGGATAGTAATCACGCCAGCCTGCAAAGCCTACAAAAAGCGGTTGCGCGCCTGCTTGGGCTGCACCTTGATAGCCAATGGGCAGCAATGCTGGCGTTTGCGAGGCGCCCAACGCTGTGAAGACGTGCGTGTTGTGTAGTGGAAATTCGGCGCGGTAGCCCAAGCCAAGTTCCGCGCTGATCTGTGCGAACAGCCGCAGCGCCGACTCTAAGGCTGCCGTGCCTGCTAGCGCGTAAGGATGATCAGGGTGGCGCAGGATCAAATCGCGCACGGCTGCCAGCACGTCGCCCGTCGCCGAGTCCAGCACACTGAGCCAGCTCGGCGTGACGATTGGCGAGCCAATGCCCTGTGCAACTAGGCGTATTTTGGCGTTCGGCTGCCTGTGCAGAGCAAACGCCGCAGCGCTTAAGCCCGCCCAGCCCGCGCCAATAATGAGAAGATCGTCCATGTTGGCATCCTTGTTAGTTGCTGGTGGCGTGCGCCTCAGGCTGAAGGCTTGGCACGCCCAGCGCACGGCGATAGATCATTTCGTCCAGCAGCGCTTGGCGCAGTTGGTGTCCCCACAGCAGCGGACGGTTGCCGCGAAAGCGCTCTTGGATGAAGGTAGCCAGTGCTGCAACCGATTCGGCGGGCGGCAGGTTGGCTGTCTCACCCAGCACGCCCGCGGCGCGGTAGCCGCAAAAGCCCGCCTGACAAGGACCCATGCCCAAGCGCAGATCGCGGCGCAGGTCGTCAAGGCTGACGCCCTCAGGTGACGCCTTGATCGCCGCCTCAAGCTGATCGCGGGTGACGATCTCGCACTCGCAGATGAGGTTGTTATGCGTGGGCGCGTGTTCTAGTTGGTGCAGGCGGTGCGTCATGCTGTGCAGCCTGCGCGAGCTTCCGCTGAACCACGACGGTTTGGGCAAAGCGGTTTCGGCAGTGCGGCAAACTGCCTGCACGCCCAAATAATCGCAAACTTCATCGGCAATCTTCTCTGCCATTTGGCGGTAGGTGGTTAGCTTGCCGCCCACAATCGAGAGCATTCCCGCCGCGCCAACGTCGGCATGGCTCAGCGCACGGAATGAGCGTGTGATGAAGCGCCCATCTTCGCCGATGCCGCCTTCTGCCTCACCTTCGCGCTTCTGCGGCGGATCATAGAGCGGGCGCACGCCTGCCCAAGCACGCAGCGCCCGCGCCTTGCGGAAGTCTGGAATCATCACTTCGGCGGCGTCTAACATTTGGGTCACTTCTTCGGCGGGAATATCCAGATCATCAGGGCGATCAATCACGACAGAGGTGGTGCCGATCACGCAAACGGTGCCAACTGGCACCAAAATATCGCCATCGCCCGGCGTTGCCAAGCGATTGATGATGGTGTTCACCCAACGCACGTTCATCGCCACCATGATGCCACGATCATGCGTCATGTGAATATCTGCGCCCACCAATTTAGCAATCTCGCCTGCCCAAGGCCCTGCTGCGTTCACAATGGCATTGGCGTGGACGCGCACCTGTGTGCCATTACGCCGATTCTCCAACAGCGCGCCGATCACCTTGCCGCCCGCTTTCTCAATGCTGCATACGCGGTGATAGTTTAGCGTGATGCCACCCAGAGCGGCGGCTGCCTCAGTGAGTGTATGCACTAACTCAAAGGAGTCGCAGGCAGCATCCGGCACACGGTAGATGGCATACGCGCTTGGGTTTAGATGTGGCTCTTCCTTCAGCGCTTGTGCCAATGTAACAGGCTCCGTAGGAATGCCGACCGCTTTACAGCCCGCCAACCAGTGCGGAATGTACTCAGGATCATCAGGTGG
Organism: Anaerolineae bacterium; assembly: GCA_034432555.1. Taxonomy (GTDB): domain Bacteria; phylum Chloroflexota; class Anaerolineae; order Aggregatilineales; family UBA2796; genus CP2-2F. Next base: position 33,007 of record DAOUBW010000047.1, on the reverse strand, counting down.
AAATGCCGCAAACCAGCCGCCAGTATCCTCAATGGTATGCGGCGCAATGCGGCGGACAATGGCATTTTCCTCAATGCATTCGCGTGCCGACTCCGGATCGCGCACGGCGTAGCGTCCGCCGGAATGCAGCAAGCCGTGATAGCGCCCTGAAGTGCCAGTAGCGATGTCGTTCTGCTCCGCCAGTACCACGCGCAAACCACGCTGTGCCAGATCGAGCAGGACGCCGGCACCTGTCGCACCGCCGCCAATAACCAACACATCACAGTTGAGGGAAGTTGCCGCCTGCATGAGTCGTGTCCGTTCACAATGCCTTCGTTAGGCAGATTATACGCCCAAAAAGGCTAAATTGCCCGCTATCAGTATCGTGAGTTGGCATGAACGTGAGAAGATGTCACAAATGTGCAGGCGGCTTATAATAAGCCGCCTGCATAGCAGTGCCTTGATTAGCGTGGCAGTGAAACCGTAAAATTGGTGAAGCGTGCGCGTGAGGTTGCGGCGGCGAATGTCCCTGCCGAGAGCAACACGCCATACTCATCTTGTGTTTTCAAGTCGTTAGCCTGAGCTATGCCCACCTGAACACCATCCACAAACAGGGTGAAGGTGGTGCCAACTGCGCTGACGCGCAAGGTATGTTTGGCGGTTGGATCAAAGTTGGCAAGCGGAGTTTCATCAATGAAGGTGTTCAAGGAGCTGCCGCCGCGCTGTGAGGTGAACGTAAAAATGCCTGTGCCGCGCACCTCAAACAAATAAAAGTAGGTATCATCACCTTCTTTATAGGCACGCACACCAACACCGTAGCTCCAATCGTCGCTTGGATTTCGCACATCGTTGATCACATCAACACGCACATCCACGTCAGCCGCGAAACGCCGATCTGATTCGCTCCAGCTCAGCACATTCTCTTTCAGCACATCAAAGACCAACGCATTGTTTTCTACGCGCACATCGCTGTTGGAGGTTCTGCCCGTTCCCCAGCCATTCGGATTGTTGTCTGGGAAGTTTTCGCGCAGCAAGGCGTGCTGCGTCACTACCTCATATACCGTGATTTTGCGGAACTCAACGATGTGATTACTCACACCCTCATAGGTGCCAGCCATTAGCCCAAAAAACTTCTCAATGTTGGGTGTGCTTTCTAGGGTTGTATCTGTGAATTGGCGGATTAGGCGGTTATTCACGTAGAAGGTGAAGGTGTTGCCGCGTGCCGAAACGCGCAATTGGATGTTGCGGCTGGCGTTGAAGTCTGTGATCCTGCCGCGCTGGATGTTTGTGGCATAGCTTTGGGCGTCGGGCGGGCGCACTGAAAATTCCCAAGTGCCATTGCCTGCCACACCGAAATGATAGAAGACGCCACTGAGATCGCGCGCTGTCGCACGCAGCAGCACCGCTAGATTCCAATTGCCGCTGGAATCAGGGTTTACCACACGCGCTTCCACCTCAATATCAATGTCTTCAGGCGCACTGAGCGCGGGAAATGCCCAACTTGCCTGCCCTTCTGAATTAACCGTGATCGTGACATTATCAGCGTTTACGCTGACCTCACCGACCGTACCGACACGCTCCCAACCGCTGTAATTACCACTGAAGATTTCCTCAAAAAGCAGCCGCCGACTTTCTTGCGCGGCGGCGGGCAGTGTAGAAACACTCAACACACTCATCAATAGCAGCGTCAGCAGCAAACGGCATAGTCTTTGGCGGTGCATAAGGGTAATCCTCTCTTTGAATGGATTTAGCCATCAAGGCGGGCGAAAAGGCAGCTAATCGGCAGACCGAAGTTGGGCAGCACGTCGTAGCCTTCCAGCAACTGTTCGCCTTGCAACGTGAGCAATGGCTGATCAGGGCGGTAAATATCCACAAAGCGATCAGGCGCGTCGGGGAAGATGATCCACAGCAGGCGCGTGCCATACTGCAAATATTGGCGCGCTTTGCGGCGCATTTGGCGGGCTGTATCGCTTTGGGAGACCACTTCCACAGCGAAATCAGGCGCAATGGGATAGAACTTGCTACCGACCGGTACGGCACGCGCCTTGCTCACAAAGGCAAAATCAGGTGCGCGCACGATGGAGCGTTCTGCTTCGGCATCTTGGTGCAGCACAAAGCCTGTCTCCGCACCAAAGGTCAATCCCAGGTCATTCGCGTAAATATAGGTGTTGAGCAAGTAACTCAGCCATGAGGTTAAGATGCCGTGGACAGCACCTGACGGCGACATCGCAATCAATTCTCCTTCGTCCAGCTCATAGCGGTTTGGGATACCGTCCGATTCGGCGTGAGCGATTGCCCACAACTGGTCAATGTCTCGGCGGCGGTCTTCCACTTGCTCAAGCATACAGCTCATTCCTTCGGCTTTGGCGGCTGATTATCTTCAGGGAAGCGCGGCGGCTTACGAAAATCGCTGCGAATGCGCGCCGCTGCCAATAGCATACCGCTGATGATCACGGCAATCACCAACATATCGAAGAACTGCGGCGTTAAAAATTCCATGTGCGGTTCAGCGCTTCCTTGCCATGTTTCTGTGCGGCAGCAGATTGCCCAATGCCCTAATCCTAGCCCAATTCGGGCAGCGAAACAAGCACCTTGGCGGCGCTGCCCTACCCAAAGAGGCATACCTTTTGCTATAATGGCAGCTAGGCACTTGCTCCCGTAGTTCAGCGGATAGAACGCGGGTTTCCTAAACCTGATGTCGGGGGTTCGAGTCCCTCCGGGAGCATTCTCTAGCGGCTGTAATTTTCCCCAAACACGCTGATCATTAATTCAACCACACGCTCACGATCAATAGTGAGCAGCGTCTCGCCGCGCATGTTCACCGCACGGATGTAACGCTCGTCCAGCGAGGCGTTTTGAATGCTCTGGATCGGAATATCCTTCAAATACCAGGCAAGGCTGAGCATCTGATCAAAGGGCAGGTCGGTGATGATGCCGCGGCTAACCTCATCCCAAATGGCAGGTGCGCGCAGCACCACACCGGGCAGCACATCGCCGCGCAAAAGCTGCTGGCGCACGGCGAGGATCACTTGCTGCTGGCGGCGGGTGCGGTCAAAGTCGTTGGTTTGGTGACGCGTGCGCGCATATTTTAGGGCAAGTTCACCGTTCATGACTTGTGTGCCAGCCGCGATATAGAGCGGATCGTAGCCAAACGCCATATCAGGGTATTCGTTGTCTACGATCTCAGTTGGCACATCAACCGTGATGCCACCAATCGCATCAATGAAGCTGATGACTGCCTCAAAAGACAGCACCACATAATGATCAATGGGAATGCCAAGGTTGTACTGAATCGTCTCCGCTGTGAGCCGTGCGCCGTAGCCGGGACGCTCTAATTCGCCCAGCACATAGGCAGAGTTGATCGGGTAGAGCGCCTCAGGACGGTTTGGCACCGGCACGCGCACATCACGCGGAATGCTCAACATGCCAATCCGCTGTGAGGCGGGATCAATGCTCACCACAATCAGCGTATCGGTGCGAAAGCCTGTGCCGCGCTCACCGGGACGTTTATCAATGCCCATCACCAAGATGGTGAGCCGCCGTTTACCATCCCACGCCTTAAGGTCAAGCTGTTCAAGGTCTGCCATTGTGACTGAGCGAGCAGTCGCTTGTGCGGCGGGATCATCGGTAGGCGCGGCAGGATCAGATGTGCTATCGCTTGCCGTGATGGCAATGGCGGCGCCGGTGGGTGTGGCGTTCGTGGCAGATAGCATCAGCATGGCAACGGTTGCCAGCACACCAAAGACGGCAAAGCCGATCACAAGCCACGTCCAGTCGAGGCGCGGCAGTTGGCGGTCAGCGTGACGGCGCGCCACGCGCTCACGGGCGCGCTGTGCCTTAGAGCGCGTTGGCGGGTTGGGCAGTTCTGCACCCAGTGCAGGGTTATACCAATGGTTACGCGGCTTTTTGGGCGCAGGAGTGGATCGGCGCTTTGGATCGCTCAAATCGCTACCTTTTCGCTAGAGGCGGCAGATGCTCATGTGCCTTAAGCATACCGCACTTTGGCGAAAGCGTGAAGGTGCGGCATCTGCACCTGTTTTGAGGTTTAACATAAGGATTGTAGAATGGGCATATCATAAAGCGAATGGAAGTCCTGATCATGTTTAAGCATGTTCTAAAAATAGCTTTTCCGAAGGCAAACAAGCCGCTTTTCGACATCTCCGTTACCAAACGCCGTGTGCTTATCCTTTTGAGCGTGCTTCTCTGGGCAGTTATGCGGGGCAGCCATCGCTTGTTGACTGAGCGTGCGCCGAGGGCGGTGACGTGCCGCTTTGAGCGCGCTGAGTTCAACTGATGATCGATTATCTGCTCAATCAAATCATTTACCCAACGTGCAATCCGCTCTACCGCCTGAATATGCGCCGAACACAGCCCGACCGTCTGCGCCGCGATGGCTGGCTGATCTTGCTGTGTGGTATTGGCATTGCAACGCTGTGGTGGCTCACAGAGAGCATCCTATCTGGTGCGGCATACTCAGTGCGCTATAACACGGTGCTGATCGGGCTTTTCTTCAGCACGCTGGCGGTCATGCTGGCAGCCAACGCCTTCTACATCTTGAGCGCAGCCAACGCCGTGCAGCAAGAAATGGTAAGCGGCACATGGGATTTGCTGCGCCTAACACGCCTACCTGCCAATGCCATTGCCGCCGCCAAATTTGCAGTGGTGCAGGTGCGCGTTTGGCGGACGGTCACCCTTGAGTTGGCGCTGCGCTGCGCTGTGCTAACGTTGATCCTGCTGCCATCGTTGCAAGTTGGCGCGCCATTGGCAATCACGCTGACGATCACAGGCTTGCTGCTGGCGGGCATGTATCTCCTAGAGGTTTGGTGGCGGATGCGCGCCGTGATCAGCGTTGGGCTGCTGCTGACAGCGCATTTCGCTAATCCGACGGCGGCTGTGATCAGCGCTGCGTTGAGTGTGTTAGGGCTGCAAGTGCTGCAAGCGGCGTTTTTGGTCATATGCGGTGGTGCGGCACTGGTGGCACTGCGGAGCGAGTTTACGCTTAGCTTCATCTTCGGGCTGCCACTGGGCGCCTTGATCGCGCTTGGCGGCACCTATTGGTTTTATGGGCAAGTGGCAGATGTGGCACTCAGGCGTTTTAGCCAACACATTGGCAGCCCGGCATAGCACCACGGAGCAGTTAGAAAGAACAGGCAGGGATTCAGCATGGACATCGTGTTGAAAGCGTTCAGGGTGAGCGGCGAAACGTGGAACGGTGCGCCGAATCCGATTTATGTCTATCTGCGGCAGCGTTTTCAGCTTGATAAGTGGCTGGAATGGCTGCCGCGTTGGGGCTGGTTTTGCCTATTTGGGCTGCCGCTGATCGCTGCCCTTTTGCACGTCATGAGCGCGCCGTATATCTCGCCACAGCGCCGCCTTGTGCTGTATGTGCTGCACGGCTTCAGTGGGGTGATGCTGCCGCTTGGCACAGCCGCTTACCTCTTTGCACCCTTGCGCCAAGCCCGTCACCGTGCGGATTCGCCCGAAATGGAGCTACTGCGCCTGACGCCGCTGCCGATCCAAGCCTACCACCGCGCTTATGATGCAGTGGCGCGCTTGCAAGCATGGCAAGTCATGGTCTTAGAGGTCGGCTTGCGCGTAGCAGTTTGTTTGTTCATGTGGCTGCAAGGTTTGGAAGAAACGCACGCCTGCACTGATGGCAACATCGCTTGGTTGTGCAGTGCCAATGGTACGCTGCCTGCCTTTGGCGTCTTTTGTATGGAGCCGTTCTTGCGGATGTTGTCACTCATCGGCATTGGGAACTTTGCGGCGGCGCGCAGTGCCGTGCTGCGTTGGTTGATCATAGGTGTGGCAGCACTTTTAGCATTCGGCGTTTTGATCGTGCCTTTGGGTGATAACGGCATTTTCATAAGTGCCGGTTCAATGGGGATCTTGGCGCGCCTTGAGATCTGGTTTATGCGCCTGCCAGAGTGGGTGCAGTGGGAAATCCATAAGGATAGCTACCGCTTTAGTGTGGTGACGTACATCATTTTTCAGTATGCGCTGTGGGCGCTGTTTGTGCTGCCCATCGCCCTTGTGACGGGCAGCGTGCGGTGGTGGCGCGCCCGCCGTACACGCCAAAGCTGCCCGTTGATGGAAAAAATGCCTATGCGTTGGCTGCTGGCAGAAGCGCGTACCATTGGCGACAAGCCTAACCCAATCTTTGAGCATTTTCGGCGGGCGCGCAGCTTCAGCCTGAACCTTGTGCGGCTGCGCGCCTTGAGCCTAATCGGCTTGGTGGTTGCGCCGATCCTGATCACTGTGGCAGCCACGCCCTTCTTGCTAAGCCAACCCGCCCAAGATTCTCTTAGCAGCAGCATTTATGCTGTTATCGGTGTCGGAATCTGGGTGGCAACCTGCTTTGGCACGCTTGCTTACACAGCACTGCCGATCTTCACGCGCATCACACGCTCGGAGCAGTATGAGATGCTGCGCCTTACGCTGCTGCCTGAATGGGCATTTACACAGGCAACCTATGGCATAGTACGCTTGCGGGCGTGGCTGTTTGCCCTGCCAGAGCTTGGGCTGCGCGCTGCTGCTATGCTGGTGTTGATGGTGGGTATGATGCATTCGGTTGCCGATAGCCGCGGCGGGCTGATGAACAGTTGGTTGGTGTTGCTGATCTACATACCTTATCTGATCACAATGGGATTGTGTTTTACAGCGGAGGTGTGGTGGCGTATGAAGGCATCTGTAGCGCTTGGCATGTGGGCTGCCACACAAGGCGGCACAAGGCAGTTAGGGCTAGTAGTGGTGGGCTTGGGCTGCATTACGGCTGTGCTGCCTGGCATATTCGTGTTTTTAGTGAGTTTATCTTATCCCGCGCAGGCAGCCATTGTGCCAATCGCAGCCTTCTTAGAAACTTTTGTGACCCAATATGCCATGTACACATACTGGCTAGGCGGCGGATCGGGAAGTGACCCACTGGCACTGCCATTGGGACTGGCGGCATTGTGGATGATCATCACATTCATCGTCTATGGATCACTGGCATGCTTTGCACTCAGTCAGGCTGCACACCACACGGGATCGTCGGATGTTTAGAGATGCCCTTACCGAGATTTTCAGCGCCGCACAGTTTAACCCGGTGCTGTGGCTTGCCCTGAAGCATGAGGGTGAGCCATCCGATAGGTTGATACGCTTTGGATTGCGGCTGCGGCGCGGTGCTTACGGGTTGGCGTTCTTATTCACGCTGCCAGCGCTTCTGAACATACCAGACAGCCTGTTGAACGGTTTAAGCGTGTGGTTTGTAGCGCTGATCTTCAGTTATGCGGTCAGCTTTGGCATGGATGTGATCTATATCCTAGCGGCGTGCTTTGGCAGCGATGTGCGTGGCGAATTTTGGGAAGCACTGCGGCTGACGCTGCTGCCCTCTACGGCACTGGTGGAAGGCAAATATCTGAATGGGCAGCGGCGCGTCTGGCGCTGGCTGGCAGTAGAGGCGGCAGGGCGGCACTGTGTGTCAGCCGCGCTGCTCATTTTGATCATCTCACCGATGTTTTTTCTAAGCCCTTTCTGGACGATAGCTGCCGGCTGGTTGCTGATTATCCCCATACTATCTGCCTACACCCAAGAGCCGTTATGGCGGATGCGCGCCATCGTAGCACTTAGCTTTGCAGCGGTCGTCCGCCTACATGATGACACCTCAGCGCTGCTTACTGCCATCGGGATTGCCTTTGGCGTACGGCTGTTGCAGATCATTTTCATTGTCACACTGCCGCTGCAAGACAGGTTGATCGGCACGGCAAGCAGTTTGGGCAACGCACTGTTGGGATTCCTGCCTTTGCTAAACCTCTTTGTGATTTACTTCTTGTTTTATGGCGTTTATCGCCACCTCCAATTCCGCGCCATACGGATAGCGCAGCGCTATGCAGAGACGGAATCCTAGCCCATGATCAATGGTTTTTTGCGGCAAATTCAGGGTAAATATGCTTTGAACCCAATTTGGGAAGTTGAATTAAGGCGTTTGCAAGGTGGCTTGCAGGTGTTGCAGCGTTTTGGTGTACGCGCTCTGAGCGCCGCAGTTGCCGCAGCCTTTGGTATTTCCGCCTTCACGGGCTTTCAGTGGTATTCGTTAGGGCAGCTTCACCTGAATATTGTGGTATGGAGCGTTTTAGGGGCAATCGGCTTAGTGTTGGCGGCAGATGTTGCCCATGTTTTCACCACAGTGATCCATCTTGGCGCGGAAATGCGAAGTGGTCAGTGGGACTTGCTGCGCCTGACTGCGCTGAAGCCACAGGCAATCCTTGATGCCAAGTATAGCGGCGCGCAACTCCGTACGTGGCGCATATTGATGATAGAGATCAGCTTGCGGTTGTTAACAGTGCTGTTGATTGCAGTTCCTACTTTATTTGTTGTCACACCAGAGATGCTACATTTTACTAGTTTGCTTGATGGCAGCTTTCTAGTTATGTGTTTTGTGCTATTTGTTCAGCTAGGCATTGCAGTGATTTATGTGCGCGAACCATGGTGGCGAATGCGTGCTATCGTGGCGCTCAGCCTTGCTATTTCTGCCAGCGTTCGGCAAGAAGCCTATGCTGTGTTGGCAGCGCTCGGCGTGCTACTGGCAATTCGTATTGTGCAGATCACGCTGTTCGTTGGCGTTCCGCTGTTCGTGATGCTCACGGGGAGAGATACCTTTGGCTTTGCTATGCTGTGTCTTCTGCCTTATATGGTTGCGCTGCTGTATGGCACCACCTTCTGGCTTTATAACTTCCTGCGCGTTAATGCGCTGCGCTTTGCACTACGGCACGCCTTTCGTTCGGAATGAGCACCGATAAATTTCTTATGCAACCCGCCATTGCCGCTTGCGTATGATATGATCATAGTATGTGAAGTAACGTGAGGTGAACACCATGAGCGACGAACCCAAGTTTGAACAGGCTGCCGAACAGCCAACCCAGGAGCAGCCTGAAATGGAGCGCACGCCGTTGGCGGGCTTTTTGCACCATCAGCGTAAAGCGGCTGAGGCAGCTCTAAAAGCACTTGGTGCTTTCATTCCGCCGGATTTTCGCAAATACAGCCGTGAAGCCCGCGAAGAATATCTGAAGTCCTTCAAGGTGCTGATCGAAGGCGCACGCGCCACCGTCGAGCGCGAGATGCACCGCAACAAAGAAGAAGGCAATGAAGGCGATCAGCCGCCGCGCCCCAGCAGCACAGGCAAGACCAAGGTGAAGGTTGAAGTCAACTAAAGGTTGGCAACCCAACAGAGAGCGCTAAACGGCGCTCTTTGTGTTTTCTCTAGCGGGTTGTTTGCGCTGCGTTACAATTGCTGATGCGCCGCTGTTTTGCCTACATTTTTACCTGAAGGAATGGTGAGTCGTGTTACAACGCATTGATTTTTGGCAAGGCGGGCAATTTAAGGCACACCCGCCCAACACTGACCTAAAGACTACGCTTGATTCCGCAGATGGCTGGCTGCCCGCCCAAGTTCCCGGCTGTGTTCACCTCGATTTACTGCGCGCCGAGCAAATTCCTGATCCGTTTTTTGGCATGAATGAAGCGGATGTGGCGTGGGTTGGTGAGATGGACTGGCTGTATACCTGCACCTTTCACTTGAGCGCGGAACAGCTTAGCGCGCCACACCTCGACCTATGTTTTGATGGACTAGATACTTTTGCCGAAGTCTATTTGAATGGCACACATATTCTAAGCAGCCAAAATATGTTTCTGCCACAGCGCGTCGCGGTGAAAGTGCATCTGCGTGAGGGTGAAAATCGGCTCGCCGTGCTGTTCGAGTCAGCCTTGCGGCGCGGCAAGGCAATTGAGGCACAGCATACCAAACGCGCCGTCTGGAATGGCGATCCGAGCCGTGTTTACGTCCGCAAGGCGCAGTATCACTATGGCTGGGATTGGGGACCGACGCTGCTCACAGCGGGCATTTGGCGTCCTGTGTGCCTGGAGGCATATGCAGCGCGCCTCGCCGACCTGCACATACAGCCGACGCTCTCGAATGATCTTCAGCACGCCGATCTGCACATTAGCGCACAGGTCGAAGGGACAGCGGATACGGTGCGCCTAGCGCTCTATGATCCATCAGGTAAGTTGGTCGAGTCCGCCCAAGTGGCGCTCAAGGGTACATCGGCACAGCACACCTTTTCCCTTGAGCAGCCGCAGTTGTGGCAGCCACGCGGACTTGGTGAACAGGCGCGCTACCGCGTCGAGGCAACGCTACTTGGCGCGGCGGGCAGCCTAGATTCACAAAGCATCCGCATTGGTGTGCGGCGCATCCGCCTTGTGCAAGCGCCACTACCAGATGAATACGGCGGCACATCTTTCACTTTTGAGGTCAACAATACGCCGTTGTTCTGCGGCGGCGCCAACTGGATTCCTGCCGATAGCTTCACGCCGCGCCTGACGCCAGCCCGTTATGGCGAGTGGCTGCGCCTTGCCGCAGAAGCAAATATGCGGATGCTGCGCGTGTGGGGCGGCGGAATCTATGAAGATGAGGCGTTCTATGAGATGTGCGATGCGCTAGGGCTACTCGTCTGGCAAGATTTCATGTTCGGTTGCGGCATGTATCCCGCGTACCCTGAATTTTTGGAGAATGTGCGCGCCGAAGCGACTGCCCAAGTGAAACGCCTGCGGCACTATGCTTGCCTTGTGCTGTGGTGCGGCAATAACGAAGATTATCAGATCGCGGAGTCGCTGAACGCCTACGACTCAACCTTCGACGGTGATTTCACCCAAACGGACTTTCCCGCCCGCGAGATTTACGAGCGCCTGCTGCCGCAAGTCTGCGCTGAACACGATCCAACCCGTCCCTATTGGCAAGGCAGCTCTTACGGTGGTAGCGCTACCGTGATGGATCAGACGGTTGGTGATCGGCACACGTGGGAAATTTGGCACGGCAACATGGCGGACTATCAGGAATACTTCCGCTATGGCGGGCGTTTCGTCAGCGAGTTTGGAATGCAAGGCTTCCCCCATCTGCGCACCATCGAGTCCTTCACCACACCACAAGATCGCACATCGGAAAGCGCGGTGATGGTCTATCACAACAAGGCGGGGCAAGGAGTTATGCGCTTGAATCACTACCTTGATCGCAACACGGGGCGCGCCGATTCATTAGGCGAGTATGCCTACCGCACGCAGTTTGTGCAGTCAGAAGCTGCTGCTGCTGCTTTTGAAAGCTGGCGGCTGAGCTGGAATACTGAGGGCAAACGCAGCCTCAGCGGCGCGCTGATCTGGCAGTTGAACGATTGCTACCCTGTCATCAGTTGGGCATTGGTAGATTACTATCTGCGCCCGAAGCCTGCCTACTACCGCACCAAGCGTGCGCTTGCGCCGCTTGCGCTGCTGCTGCAAGTGGATGAAAAGCATGTATTGAGTTGGGCAGCCAGCGATCTGCTGACGCCGACTGCTGCACACCTGACGCTGGCGTGTTGGTCGCTCAGCGGCGAACTGCTCAGCCAAGCAAGCCTTGATGTGCAGGTTGGTGCCAATCAAATTACGCCGTTGCTGATGCAGGAACAACCTAGCACAGCGCCGCATGTGTGGGCAGCGCGCCTGTGGCAGAATGGGCAAGTTGTGGCGCGTGCGGTGTGCTTTCCCGAACCGCCGCGCAGTGTGAACTACAGTGCTGCCAAAATCACTCTGACCGCGCTAGGCGAAGGGCGTTATCAGCTCAGCACAGATCGCCCTGTGCGCGGCGTGTGGCTGGAAGCTGAAGACCCTGACGCCCGCTGGGACGATAACATGCTGGACTTGCTGCCGAACGATCCGCAAGTCGTGCGCCTGATCTCAGATCGCCTTTCACAGCCGATCACAGTGCGCTTTTTCACAGCGACACCGAAGTGACGCTAAAGTGGTGAACATGAATGAAGCACCACACGGGCAACCAGTGAAGCCCGTGTGGTGCTTGGGTAACTACTCACCGTCAGGTTGAACAACCATTGCCGAACCGCCGCCACGTCGCTTCGGTTCGGCTGCCGCCAACAAGCTGCCATCAGGCTTGACGACGATGCCTGTAGCTGCACCAATTTCGGCGACGCCGCGCAGGTCATGCCCAAGGGCGCTGAGCGCTTTGCCGACTTCAGTTTCTTCTAAGCTGCTATCCACCTGTGTAAACCCTGTGTTACGTTGTGAGAGGCGCGGCGCAGCAATGGCTTCATCAAGTGGTAGCCCGAAGTCAATTAGGTTGACCGCGATGGTAAGCGCAGTTGTAATAATTGTTGCACCACCGGGCGAGCCAAACGCCATGACACTGCCATCGGGGGCAAGAATTATCGTGGGCGCCATACTGCTACGCGGGCGCTTGCCCGCCTCTGGGCTGTTGGGATGTGGATCAGCCAGATCAAAGTCTGTCAGTTCATTGTTAAGCAAAAAGCCGTAATTCGGCACGACGATACCAGCCCCGCCAATGGACTCGATAGTGAAGGTAACGCTTACCACATTACCATCCTTGTCGGCAACCGTTAGGTGTGTTGTTGAACCGCTCATTGCATCCCTTGAAGCAACAATAGATTGGTTGTTGGTGCGGCTTGGGCTGGTATCTTTCTGGAAAGGCAGTGGGTCGCCTGCTTGGGCGCGGAAATCTGCCACATTCTCGGGTGCCTTATCAGCAATCAGCGTACGGCGCTGTGCGGCATATTCTTTGCTGAGCAATCCCGCCAACGGCACATCTACAAACTCAGGATCACCTAAGTATGCACCACGGTCAGCATAGGCAAGGCGCATTGCTTCGATCACATAGTGCCAAGCCTGTGCGCGGTCAAGCTCTTGCAGGGCGTAGCCTTCGATCAGATTCAGCACTTGCGCGGGTGTGACGCCGCCACTGCTGGGCAAGCCCATGCCATAGACTTTATAACCGCGGTAGTCAGTGACGATGGGGCGGCGAAGGATTGCATCGTAAGCGCTCAGATCAGCCAATGTCATGCCGCCGGGGATAACACGGAAAGGTGGTTCTGCAACTGTGGGTGGATTTTGGACGGTCTCCACAATAGCTTTAGCAATCTCACCCTGATAAAAAGCGCGCACGCCTCCATCGGCAATCAAACGATAGGTCTTGGCAAGATCAGGGTTTTTGTGCAAACTGCCAACAGCAGGTGCCTCACCATTGACGAGGTACACAGCAGCTGTTGAGGTGAAGGCAGCAAAACGCGCTTTATTCTGCTCAGTTTGTGCGGCAAAGACGGGATCAACTGCAATGCCCTGCTCTGCTAGGGCAATAGTGGGCGCTAACAATTCTGCCAATGGCTTGCTGCCATAGCGCTCTAACGCACGTGACCACATCGCTACCGTACCCGGCACACCGACTGCTGCGCCATTGCTGATGCGGTTCGGAAAGAAGGCGAGGTTCGCACCGTCCGCGCTATCAGGGTCTTTGAACATGGCGACATTAGCGGAGTTTGGCGCCATCTCGCGCCCGTCAATGGTGATGACCTCACCGCTTTCTTTCCAATAAATGACCATGAAGCCGCCGCCGCCAATGCCGCACGAATATGGCTCGATAAAGCCAAGTGCCGCCATCACTGCAACGGCTGCATCTACGGCGTTGCCGCCTGCTTTCAACACATCAATACCGATTTGTGTGGCGCGTTCGTCAACGCTGGCTACTGCGCCACCTGTACCGCGTGCTACCGCGCCTGTCTCTCCCTGTGCGGCAGTTATGCCCCGACTAAAAATGCTCAGGCAGGCTATCAAAGAAAACAAAAGTAACTTGCGCAACATACAAAGCGTTCCTCGATATAAAAAATTAGCTGTCAACACCAATGATAGTCTTTATGGGCTGTTCGCACAACTTTACAGCTCGATCAGTTTTGCGCACAAATGTGAGATTTCTGCACATTGTTCCCATTTTCTTGACAAGCCTTGAGACCTGCTCTAAGCTTTTTTTAATCATTGAGAGCGCTCTCAAAAAAAGCGGCGTCTTGGGAGCGCTCTCACAAGAGATTATGTTTTCTTATGCTGCGTTACGAGTGAGTAATCTAATGGATTTAGAAGGGATTGCACGCAAAGCAGGCGTTTCACGCTCTACTGTTTCGCGTGTCATCAACAACTCACCTAATGTCAGCGACCGCACCCGCCAGCGCGTCCTTTCCGTCATTGAGCAAGAAAACTTCCATCCCAACATCGCTGCTCGTGCTTTGGTCAAGCGCCGTACCGATATTATCGGCGTTGTCATTCCAACTTCGGCAAACGTCTTTCTGAGCGATAACAACTACTATCCCATGATTTTGGCAGGGCTTGGGGAAGCGATTCGCCAACTTGACTACGCCATGCTGATGTGGCTGGGCGAAGTGACCCAAGATGACCAGCACCTGATGCACAAACTCTCGAATCCGCACCTGACTGACGGGCTAATTTTCGTTTCGCTGACTAACGATCATCCCCTCTACACCAAACTCAGCCGCTTGCGGATTCCTTTCGTTATGATAGACCGCCCTTTTGCTGACCTTGACTATGCCAACTATGTGAGCATAGATAACGTGCGTGCGGCTGAGATTGCCACCGAACACCTGATTCGGCTTGGCAGGCGGCGCATCGCACATATCACCGGCATGATGACCATTACAGACGCACACGACCGCTTGGCAGGCTACAAAAATGCCCTGCGTGCTGCGGGTTTGCCTATAGATTACCACTTGATTGTAGAGGGGCAATTCAGCTATGAAGCCGGCTATCATAGCATGAAAACACTGCTGCCGCATAAGCCTGACGCGCTCTTTGCCGCCAGTGATACAGTTGCAATTGGCGCGCTACAAGCCGCCCAAGAAGCAGGGCTGCGCGTGCCAGAGGATTTGAGCATCATCGGCTTTGACGATGTGGATGTTGCCGCACAGGCAACGCCCAGCCTCACCACCATTCGGCAACCCATCCGTGAGAAGGGCAAAGTGGCAGCGCACCTGCTGACAGACTTGATCAACGAGCGAATCAGCACGCCACAGCATATCATGCTGCCAACACAGCTTGTCGTGCGGCAATCTTGTGGCGGTTGACTCTAACTATTAAAAAGGGGGTGATGCCAACCTTAGCACAATTCAGTTAAGCAAGCGCTCTTTCAGCACTTTCTCGCTAGCGAAGTTAGGTTCATTTTTTAGAGAGGTTCAAACAAACAATGTCCCGTAAAGCCCTGTTTATTCTATTTGTGGCGTTGGCAGTGGCGCTCGTTCCCGCGCTCTCCACTGTCCAAGCCCAAAGCCGTACCGTTGTGACGTGGTTTGTCGGGCTTGGCACCGGCACCAGCCCCGATCAAATTGAGACGCAAACACGCCTCGTTGAAGAATTCAACGCCAGCCAGAATGAAATCGAGCTGAAGATCAACATCGCAGCGAGCAACACGGCTGCCTATGATGCGCTCGCTACGTTGATCGCCTCTGGCGACGCGCCCGATATTGTCGGTCCCGTCGGCTTTGTTGGCGCTAACAGCTTTGCTGATGCATGGCTCGATCTAATGCCCTATGTTGAGAAAAACGGCTACGATCTCGAACAGTTTCCGCAGAGCCTCGTAGATATCTACCGTTCAGATGCAGGCTTGGTTGGCATTCCTTTTGCCGTATTCCCTGCCTTGTTGTTCTACAACAAAGACCTGTTCGATGAAGCAGAGTTAGCCTACCCGCCCAATAAGTTTGGCGAGCCTTACGTGCTGGATGGCGAAGAAATGACGTGGGACTGGGATACGCTTGCCAAGATCGCTGCCATCCTCACGGTGGATGCAAACGGCTTGACGCCCGATGACGAAGGCTTTGATAGTGGTCAGATTCGCCAGTTCGGCTTCATTCAGCAATGGTCAATCCTGCGCGCTGAGCTGAACACCTTCGGTGGCTACGAGTTCTATGACGCCAGCACCGGCAAGGTCACCATTCCTCAGCACTGGCGCGATCAGATCGCCTGGACGCACAAGGGTCTGTGGGAACGCCACTTCATCCCGAACAGCACCTATGAAGGTAGCGAACTGCTGCAACCTAGCGCCTTTGCTTCCGGCAACGTGGCGATGGCACGTGTGCAGTTATGGTATACCTGCTGCATTGGTGACCTGAAATCCAACTGGGATTTGGCGGTTGTGCCAAGCTACAATGGTCAGTACCATGTGCCAGTGGACGCTGATACCTTCCGTATCACCCGCTCCAGCAAGAACCCGGATGCTGCCTTCAAAGTCCTAGAATACCTGCTCGGTGATGCAGCCGGTCCGTTGCTGCAAGTCTACGGCGGCTACCCCGCACGTCCTGACCTGCAAGTGCCTGCCACTGAAACCCGTGCGGCTGCCTTCCCAAGCGTTACGGATTGGTCAATCGTTCCCGCCAGCCTTGAATACGCAGCCGCGCCCGGTCACGAGTCCGACTTCCCGAATTTCGCAAAGGGTATGCAGCGCTTTAACGACTTCCGCACTCTGCTCTATGGCGATACTGGC
Source organism: Anaerolineae bacterium (assembly GCA_034432555.1). Lineage (GTDB taxonomy): Bacteria > Chloroflexota > Anaerolineae > Aggregatilineales > UBA2796 > CP2-2F. Next base: position 16,680 of record DAOUBW010000047.1, on the reverse strand, counting down.
AAAGAAATTGACCTCGAAGCTGAAATCAACAAGCTAGAGGCTGATTTGCAGGCTATCGTTGATGAAGTGAAATAAGGACTGCCCTCCGCGTTTGCCGTGCATTGCGGGCAAGGGTAAACGTGAGGGCAGCAGTGAAGGCGGGTTGTGCGAGACACACCCGCCTTTATCTTACCACAGCCGCAAACTGCTGCTAGGGAGAATAAAGTATGACCACTGTGCCAAGTAGCCTAAGCCTAAATACAACCACTATGGTGCCACGCAAACTCAGCACGTTGCAGCGTCAGCGCCGCTGGGGTTGGTTTTTCCTTTCACCGTGGCTAATCGGCTTCTTTATGTTCACTTTCGTACCGATTGTCGTTTCATTGTTCTTCAGCTTCACCAACTTCACACTTTCCAAGCCCGATCAAATTCAGATCATCGGCTTTGCTAACTGGCAAAAACTCTTTGCCGATCCGCTGGCGATGAATGCTTTGGGCGTGACCATTGGCTTTGCGTTACTCTCGCTGCCGGTGGCAGTCGGCGTGCCAATTTTGGTAGCAGCCCTGCTTAACTCCAAATTTTTAATTGCCAAACCCGTTTTTCGCCTGCTGTTTTACCTTCCTTATATGGTACCAGCTATTTCTGGCGTTTTTGTATGGCAGGCATTTTTAAATGGGCAAACAGGCTGGCTAAACCGCCTGCTACGCTCGGTTGGCATGAACCCGCCTAACTGGCTTCAAGATGCCACTTGGATCGGGCCGGCAATGGTGCTGATGAGCCTCTGGGGTATTGGCAACGCCGTCCTAATCACACTGGCAACCATGCAGGGTGTGCCACAAGAACTCTACGATGCCTCTAAAGTAGATGGCGCCAACGCGATCACTGCCTTTTTCAGAATCACACTGCCGATGATTTCACCCGTCATCTTCTATAACCTGATTTTGAACACGATTGGCTTGTTGCAGTTCTTCATCGTGCCATATGTGCTGACGGAAGGTACAGGGCGCCCGAACGGCGCTGCCTACTTCTTCAACATGCACCTCTATAAAACAGCGTTCCTGTTCCAAGACATGGGCTACGGCGCGACGATGGCATGGTTCATCTTCCTGATGGCGTTGGGCTTAACCATCATCCTGTTCAGCACCTCACGCCGTTGGGTCTACTACGCAGGAGGCGAATAGTCACATGGCAACCTATGCACCATCCCGTGCGGTGAACACCTCACCGTACTATGCCGTTCAGCTTCGCAAATTTGCAGCCATCGCCATGGTCACTATGTTTACCATTGGCATCCTGTTCGTCTTTTTGCTGCCCTTCGGCAACATGATGAGCATCTCGCTGCGCGATCAGGACTCTTTGGCAGGCAATCAGGATTCGCCCTTGCTGCCTATGAAGCCAACACTTTTTGAATACCAAGGGCAAAATCTGGAACTGCTTGAAGTGCCAATTGATGGTGAAGTGCGCCAATTAGCAGCGCTCACCAAGCGCCGCACCAGCGTTGTGTTTATTGATCCCAACAATCCGGATGGTGAGCCAATTATATGGGAAGGCAACTGGCGCGCTTTACAACCCGTCTTTTCCTTTCAGCCACGCTGGGAAAACTATGCCGATGCTTGGCGGATGATTGACTTTCCGCGCCTGTTCCGCAACACGCTTGCCATTGCCGTCATTGGCATGATCGGCACGCTGCTTTCCTGCATCTCAGTTGCCTATGCCTTTGCACGCTTCCCAATTCCGGGCAAAAATTGGCTGTTCATCATCCTGATCGGCACGATCATCCTGCCCGGTCAGGTCACCCTGATCCCAACCTACGCTTTTTTCGCCTCCATCGGCTGGACTGGCACCTGGCTGCCACTGATCGTCCCGCATTTCTTCGCCAATGCGTATAATGTCTTTCTACTGCGTCAGTTCTTCATGACTCTGCCCCGTGAATTGGACGAGGCAGCCATGATTGACGGCGCCGGACCTTTCCGCATCCTAACCAACGTGATCATTCCGCAGTCCTGGGCAGCCATTATCACCGTTGGCTTGTTTCACTTCGTTTGGTCGTGGAACGACTACTTCGGTCCGTTGATCTACTTGCTAGGACAGCCCGAATTGCAACCTATTTCGGTCGGTGTGCAGATTTTCAACTTCCGCTACGCGCCACGCCCAGAATTGGTGCAGGCAACGTCGCTGATGGCGATGCTGCTGCCGCTAATCCTATTCATCTTGGCACAGCGTTTCTTTATGCGTGGTGTCGTGATCACCGGTGTGGAGAAATAGCTATGCGACGCCTCTTTTTGTTGATTTGCCTGCTTGCCCTGTTCGGGGCAAGCGGCGGTCTGCCAAGCCGCGCTAATGAAGGCGTCATTCGTGTGAACATTAACGAGCCATTGGGCGAAATCAGCCCCTACGTTTACGGCGCGAACTACGGACCGTGGGCGCTGCTGCCTGTTGATCTGTGGGGCATGGCAGAAACCAGCGGTATCACCTTCTTTCGCTTTCCAGGTGGTGAATGGGGCGATAGAAACGACCTGAGCACCAACCACATTGACTCTTACATCAAGTTTGCGGCGCGTATGAATGCTGAACCGACGATCTCGGTGCGGCTGCGCGGCAGCACACCTGAAAAAGCTGCCGCTATGGTGCGCTATGTGAACATTGAGCAGAACTACGGCGTGCGCTACTGGAGCATTGGTAACGAGCCGAACCTGTATCCCGACTACGACGCGGACACACACGCGAAAGACTGGCGCGCCTTTGCGCTTGCCATGCGCGCTGTTGATCCAACTATCTTGTTGATTGGACCTGACATCAGTCAGTATCCGCCCAGCTTAGAGGACTACCATGCGCCGCTGCGTGATTGGGTGCGAACCTTCCTCAAGGCAAACGCCGATTTGGTAGAGGTCGTCTCCATTCACCGCTATCCCTTCCCAAAGAGCATGAATGCGTCACCAACCACCATCGCTGAACTGCGTGCGTCTGCCGCAGAGTGGGAGTTCATCATTCCCGATCTGCGTCAAGTGGTGCGCGAATCGGCAGGGCGCGCTATGCCCATCGCGGTGATGGAAGTGAACTCGCATTGGAATAAGCCCACTGGTGGCGTCGCCTCGCCCGATTCGTACTTTAACGCCATTTGGTGGGCAGATGTGCTGGCACGCCTGATCCGTCAGCGCGTGGATATGGTGGCGTTTTGGTTGCTGGCAAGCTACGGCGAAAACGGTCCGTATGGCTTGTTTGACCGCTATAAAGAACGCCCAACCTTTTACGTCTACCCACTTTACAAACGCTTGGGTAAGCAGCTGGTGCAGGCAGAGAGTGAAAATCCTGCGCTAACGGTTGTGGCAGCGCTGACAGAGGATGAGCAACTGACCCTGATGATCGTCAACCCTGATGATGTGCCACACACGGCACGTTTAGAGGTTGAAGGTATCGGCAGTTGCCATATGGTAGGCGCTTGGCGGCTTGATCCTGAGCTGAAGGCAGAACCAATTCGCATCTCAGAAACAGAGCAAACCTTTGATCTGCCTGCCTACTCTGCCACGCTCTACCTAATCGAACCGCACTGTCGACCACGGCGCTTTTAGAAAACATCGAAATGAGGCATTCATGACCTTTCCTAAAGACTTTGTGTGGGGAACTGCCACTGCCAGCTATCAGATTGAGGGCGCGGCGTTGCAGGAAGGGCGCGGCGAGTGCATCTGGACGCGCTTTTCGCACACACCCGACAAGGTGAAACATGGGCATACGGGTGATGTGGCATGTGACCACTATCACCGCTATCCCGAAGATGTGGCACTTATGCAATCGCTGGGCGTTCACGCCTACCGCTTCTCTATCTCATGGGCGCGCTTGATACCGAACGGCACAGGTGCTGTGAATCAGGCGGGTCTTGATTTCTACAGCTGCCTGATTGACAAACTGCTTGAGGCAGGCATCACGCCGTTTGTGACGCTCTACCACTGGGATTTGCCGCAGGCACTTGAGGATCAGGGCGGCTGGACGAATGCTGCCATGCCTAACTGGTTTGCAGACTATACGACATTGGCTGCCAAGCAGTATGGTGATCGCGTCAAGCACTGGATCACACTGAACGAGCCTTGGTGCACCGCCTTCTTAGGCTATATGTTTGGTGTTCACGCGCCGGGCGTGCGGGATGAAAAAGCTGCTTTCCGTGCCGCGCACCACACACACCTTGCTCACGGACGTGCCATGCAGGTGCTGCGCGCCGAAGCACCGAATGCCCTTGCCGGCATCACGCTGAATGTTGTCCCGCACGAACCTGCCACCGACGATCCGCGTGATGTGCAAATGGCACACATTGCCGACGGCTTGCAAAACCGCTGGTTCCTCGATCCTGTTTTCAAGGGCTGCTATCCATCGGATGTGGCGGCGCACCTCACCTCTCGCGGCGTGCTGGACGGGATCGATCTGGATGCAGTCAGCCTTGCCGCACAACCCGCTGATTTTGTTGGTCTTAACTATTACATGCGGTGGCTCATTCGGCACGATCCGAACAACCCTGAGAACTACCTCACCGAACTGCCCGCTGATGCACAACTTACGCATATGGGCTGGGAAGTCTATCCACAAGGGCTGCGCGATGCGCTACTGCGCTTCCATCGGGACTATGCGCCGCCCGCCATTTACGTGACCGAGAATGGCGCAGCCTACCCTGAGCCTGATCAAGTGACGGGCGATGTGTTGGAAGACCCAGAGCGCGTTGCCTTCCTGAAGGGCTATCTTGGCGCGGCGGCGGAAGCCATGGCGCAAGGTGTGCCGCTGAAAGGCTTCTTTGTGTGGTCGCTTCTGGATAACTTTGAGTGGGCAGAGGGCTACACCAAGCGCTTCGGTATTGTGCATGTGGATTTTGCCACACAAAAGCGCACCCTGAAGCGCAGCGCGCTCTACCTCAAACAGATCATCGAGACAGGCGAATTGTCGTAAGTACCTCACACGGCACAGAGGTTCTGCTTAACCTTGCCCATACCGTGAATGCGGTATGGGCGAGGTTTTTAGGGTGCCTTTATTGGCGCGGCACAAAGGTCGGTGCTAAATCGGGCGCCGCTGAGTCGGGCATTCGATCGCCGACCAACGGATGACTTGCCCATTTGCCGCCAATGGGACGGTCACCGCTTGCGCCGAAGAACAGGGTATTGTCTGGCGCGCCTGCCGAGAGTGCATTTCGCAAGAAAAGTTGCCCCGTAGACGGACGGAACATACCAACGCCGCTTGTGCCATCCCCGTTCCAGTCACCGGTGAAGGGTAGATCAGTGCCTGCGCCAAAGGTGAAATCGAAATCGGCAAAGACGATGCAGTTGCATACCTGATTGGTGAGGAAAAATTGCCCTAGCGAGGGACGGAAAACGCCCGGCGAGGCATTCCCATTGCCGTTCCAATCGCCTGCGACTGGCACATCGCCCGGATTGCCCAGCACCATTGTGAAATCGGCAAAACCTGTTGTCAGTGTGTTTTTGATGTAGATCAGCCCGTTCGACGGACGGAATACACCGACGCCATCCCGCCCATCGCCATTCCAATCGCCCGCCATTGGCATATCGCCCGGATTGCCTAACACGAAGCTATAGACAATCGGCGCGCCTGCTGCATTGGAATCTTTGAGGAAAAATTCGCCCGTCGTGCTGCGGTAAATGCCGATGGTATCCACGCCATCGCCGTTCCAATCGCCCACAACAGGCAGATCGCCCGCCAAGCCGCCAAAGAGCAGCGAGAGATCAGGCATCCCGCTTAAATTTGCATTCCGCAGAAAGAACGAGGCGGACGTAACGCGATAAACGCCGATTGTATCGCCAGCGGTGACTGCATTCGCCTCAAACGCGCCAATGTCGCAAAGCGCGTTGCTAGGTGTCAGACGCCGCATTCCGCGCTGATCAAGGTTATTGATCGGCGCGGCGGTGCAGGTATTGTTATCCGCCGCGTTGATGGCAGGGCTGCCGCTGAGCAGTGGCACGGTTAGGCTGCCGCCGCCGTTATCGCTGAGCGAACCAAGCAGCGGATTGGCAATCATGATGCCTGCCGTGCAGCGCCGATCGTTCGAGTCGGTCGGATTTAGGTCAGGGAACTGCAAGTTGTGGCTGCCGCTGGCAATCTGCTGCCCACAGTTCTGCTGGATGTTCCAGCCGTTGCCGCCATTGGCGGCTGTGTTGTTGGCGATGATGCTGTTCCGCAGCACACCGCTGGTGTTGGCTGTGATGCCGCCGCCCACCCAGCCAGCGTAGTTGTTCACCGCCGTGATGTTGGTGATGATATATGGCACGGGATTATTGATAATATAGATGGCGCCGCCGTTGGCATTGAAGCAGCTTGGGCAGACGCCGCGTGCCTCATTGCCAACAAAAGTGCTGTTGGCGATCACAATGTTTGCTTTTTGCGCGAAGGCGAGCGCGCCGCCTGATGCGCCCGTGCTGCCGCCGGCAACTGTGTTATTGTGAAACAAGCTGTTGGTAATCGTCACATAGGCAGAGCCGATGCTGCCTGTGCCGCCGCCGCTCAACGCACCGCCCAAGCCCATGCCGCCACCGCTGACACTATTGCCCACGAAGCGGCTGCCGTTAATGGTCAGCGACTCGCCTTGCGCGGTGTAGAGATTCACGTAGGCAAAGCCACCCTGATTAGCGGCTGTGTTGTTAGTAAAAGTGCTGTTGTTGATCCGCACGTAGCCGTTGCCGCTGGAGAGCGCACCATCCACATAGAGTGCGCCGCCATAGCCGCTGGAGGTGCTGCTGCTGTTATAAGGCGTTGCCTGATTGCTTATAAATGTGCTGTTCTCAATGCTGATGCTGCTCCGCAAGCCGTGAATGGCACCGCCTGCCCCGCGCAAACTGCGGTTGTTGGTGAAAGTGCTGTTCCGCACGTTCAAAAAGCCGCCCTGTGTGAAGATAGCACCACCGCCGTAATCGTAGCCGTTGCCTGTTGAGCCAGTTTGGTTAGAGGTGTTATCTATAAAGCTGACGTTCTCAATATTCAGCACTTGCGGGTAATCCGGCGGTGAAAAGCTGTTGTTCACGCTGCGGATGGCTGCGCCGTTGGCGTCGTCAGCATTCCCACTGATGGAAGCGTTCCGAAGGGTGAGATTGCGTAAGGTGAGCGTGCTGGCAACGTTGGTCAGGGTGCGGTGTAGGATCATCCGCACGCCGCTGCTGCCCTGCAACGTGATCAAGCCGCCGCCGTCAATGGTTGTGTTGGCGGCAGTGATCTCTAGGGTGCTGGTGATCGTGATGGTGACAGGGCTTGCGCCGCAGCTAAAGGTAACTAAGCCGCCGCCCGCTAACTTGCTTTGCAGGTCAGTTTGGTTGCTACAATTGGTGACGACGCCCGCCGCTTGAGTCGGTGTTGGAATGCCGAGCAGCAGCACAACAAGGCACAGGCTGATGAACCCTCTAATAAACATAGGCATGACTCCTAATAATACGTACCTGCGCCTTATTTTAACGAGTGGTATTTCTATGATCCGTTACAAAACTAGATCAGTTTATACAAATCCGCAGTATGGGGCAGCAGAGGAAACGCTAGAACGGCGTTGGATCGGCGCGCCACGCGCCGCCCTGTGCCAGAAAGATGAAGGTCTGGTTCAGCGCACCCACAAAGACCATCTCACCGCGCTCAAAGCGCTGAATTTGCGCGCCCGTGCCGTTTTCCGCGCTCAGCGCCCAGCCCAAGCCGTTACGCGCCGCAGGATTCAACGCCCACACCTTGCCAAAGCCGCGTATCGGCGCGGTGCGCCCTGCGGGTGCGCCCTCTGCGCCGCTTGGCACTGTCGGATCAACGCCCTCTGCCCACGTATCCGCATAGCGCACATACTGCCCGCTGTTGAAGATCGCGTAAATGGTGCTGGCTGGCACATCCGCCAGCGCGGAAACCCACAGCATTCGCCCGCTTTCAAAGTCCTGCATGGCGCTATTGACGGGCAGGGCTGCGCTCTGAGGGCAGCCCAGCGCTTGCTGCAAGGCAGGCTGGCGGTTATAGATGGCGGCAAAGCCACCTTGTGGCGCTAGGGAACAGGCACGCGCCGCAAAGGTCGGTTCAGGTGTATCGGTGTAGGTGGCGGTGAAGGAAGGCGTGAAGGTTGGCGCTAAAGTTGGCAGCGGCACAGGTGTTGCCGTTGCTGAAGGGCGCGGCGTCAGGGTCAGGTTAATTAGCGGCGCGATGACGGGCGTGGGCGAGAAATTCGGCGCAGGCTCAGGCATGATCGGCTCAGGGGTCGTCGTCACAAAGAGGATGATCGGCGTGGCAGGTGGCTGTGGTATGGCACAGCCAACCAGCATTAGTAGGGCGAGGATGAGTGCCAAACGCAGGATCAAAGCGGCTTGCCCTTACGAAATTGCCGTATCCAGCTTGGCAAGGCGGCGGCGGTTCACGCGCAAGGCAATCATCACCATAAGGATGCTGAAAATATACAGGCTGAGCAGCACACCCATGATCATGCTCATGGTAACAGGATCAACCGTCGGCGTGATAATGGCAGAGATCACCGCCGTGCCAACGATTGCTTGCCGCCAGTATTTGATCATGCCGCGTGGCGTCACCACACCCATTCGTCCAAGCGCATAGAAGATTACCGGCGTCTCAAAGGCAACGCCATGCCAGAGCAGCACCGTTGTCACAAAGGTGATGTACTCATCTGCTGTCCACTGGATGACGAAGATATCCGCCTGAAAGTTCTTCAAAAAGTTGATGTAGATTGGGATCAGGATGAACCACGTCACAGCCAAGCCAATCAGGAATAACAGCGTGGTGCCGGGCAGCGCCATAAACACCCAACGCCGCTCTTTGCGCGTTAGACCGGGTGCCACGAACATAAAGAGGTGGTAGGTGATGATTGGCATCGCCAAGATGACGCCAAGCATGAACGCCACACGGAAGAAGATGATCACTGAATCGGCGGGACCGAGGATGGCGAGCCGTTCGCCATAAGCCGCTTTCATATATTCGATGACGACATTGGTAAACGCCAGCGAAGCGAGCATCCCGATCACGACGGCGAACACCACACGCACCAAACGGCGGCGCAGTTCGTCCACATGCTCAAAGAAACCCATCACCTGCCCGCCTTCATCGAGCGGTTCGGGCAGCAGGTCATCAGGCGTCTCAGGTGGTTTAGGTGCTATTTGGGTAGCCATGCGTCATACCGTTTATTCTCATCCGAACGATCAGGGGCGGGTGATTGATCTGCCTCCGCTGGGGAATCGCCATTGGGAGCGGGTTGTGCGCCATTTGCCGCTGCGCCGTTGCTGCTGCTTGCGCTGGCAGAATACTTCGAGCCAGAAGACGGCACGGCGCGGTTCAGTTCCGTATTGATGGCGCGATTTGCCTCTTGCATCAGGTTGATGCGGCGGCGCGGCAGTTCTTCGGGCAGGTCAATTTGTGCGCTCTCCAGCTCTTTACGCACCTGACTCCACGATTCCTCCACCATGCGGCGGAATTGCGCCGTATAGCGCCCGATGTAGTATGCCCATTGAATCATCCGTTTAGGACCTGCCACCACAAAGAGCAGGACTAAGATCAGGATGAGTTCAGCGGGACCGACCCCAAAAATATTCATGCGGATGCAGCCTCATTACCTAGTGTAGCGCGCAGTTCTGCCTCGTGCAGCGCCAACGCGCCCAACACACCGTTCACAAAGCGTGCTGTGTTTTCTGCGCCGAAGGTCTTGGCAAGATCAATTGCCTCGTTAATGGCGACTTTGATCGGCGTTCTACCGCTTACAGCAAATTCATAAAGTGCTAAGCGTAGCAGGTTACGATCAATCAGTGCCATTTGGTCGAGCGGGAACTCTGGTGCAAACTGCTTGATCACACTATCCAAATGGGCGCGGTGACCTCGAACGCCGTTGACAAGGTCGTGGGCAAAGCGGCGCATCTCGCCATCTAGGGCGCTGCTGTCTTCAAGGGATGCCAGGCGTTCGCGCATGACATCCTCTAGGGGATGGTCGGTGCAATCCATCTCATAGAGCGCTTGCAGGGCAAGGGTGCGTGCCGCACGGCGGTTCAAAGCAGACACAGTTTCGTTCCTAAAGCCTTGTGCTGATATTCTATGTACGTATTGTAGCGTACTGTTCGGATTGTGTCACACCTTTTTCGATGGCGGCGGGTGTTCCTCAGCGCGTTCTCTCTTTAAGGTTGCCCCTCAGTGCCTAGCCTTGAGGGGCAGAGATTAAGGGGAACATTTTCAAAGGGCTGTGCGTTTGGCACCGCCTACATGATCAAGCCGCCATCCACCGTCAGCACTTGCCCGGTAATGTAACTTGCCTCATCACTGACCAAGAAAGCAACAGCATAGGCAATATCTTCAGGCGCACCATAACGTGCTAGTGGAATGCGCTTGTTCAGCTCTGCCATCAGTTCCGCTGAAAGGTTCGCTGTCATATCAGTGGTGATGAAGCCGGGCGCCACAGCGTTCACTGTGATTTGGCGTGAGGCAACTTCGCGCGCCAACGCCTTAGTGAAGCCGATCAGCCCCGCTTTGCTGGCGCTGTAATTCGTTTGCCCCGCTTGCCCACTGATGCCAACCACGCTGGTAATGTTCACAATGCGCCCGCTACGCTGCTTGATCATGCCGCGCACAGCAGCCTTGCAGCAGCTCCACGCGCTTTTCAGGTTGGTATCAAGCACACTATCCCAATCGGTTTCTTTCATGCTCATCAGCAGCCCGTCACGGGTCATGCCGGCGTTGTTGATCAGAATATCCACTTTGCCAAACTGAGTCTGCGCTGCCTTAATGAGCGCTTCAGCCTGCGCTAGGTCGCTCACATCTGCCTGAACTGCCAACGCCCTGCCACCTGCGCTCTGAATGGCTGCTACTACTTGTTCAGCCGCTTCTGCGCTGGCATTATAGTTAACCACAACTGCCGCGCCACGCCGCGCCAACTCTAAGGCGATGGCGCGCCCAATGCCGCGGCTGGCACCAGTCACCACTGCGACGCGCTCTGCTAGGTTGCTCATGCAAAAAACTCCTGTGGGGTGTGAATTCAGCCGCGTAGTATAGCGCATGAGCGGCGGCGCGCCTAACGCGGCTAACCGCCAGGCGGCGTGTTGGTCGGCGGGCGCTCGCTGATGAAAATCGAGACGGTGCAAGAGGCGCGCATCTCACTCAGGTTATCAAAGACGACAACGCGGAAACGGTACTGTCCGGGCTGGAAACTGGCAAGCGCAAACTGCCCTAGCACGCCTTTCTCAATCACGGGCGATGTTTTGTTATCCAGCACGCCAAACTCGCCACCCGTGCTGGCGCCACTGATCTCAAGCGTGTAGAAGGCGAAGTTAGGAATATTCGCCGTGCCGACGACAGTCAGTGTATCAAAGACGAGCATCCCGTTGGCAGGTATTTCTAACGAGGCTTGCTCCGAGTTGCAGCCGATTGGCTCCGGCGCGCCGCTGATGATGGTGCCAACCGGTGTGGGTGAGGCAACCGCTGTCAGTTGTAGAATGGCGCCGCCGCCGCTGAGCGCTTGTGCCGTTACGGTGAGAAAAACGCCTTCGGCATCGCTGCCATCACCGCCGGGCGTGCTGGTTGCGAAGCGCTGTTCAGCACCGCCCTCAGGCGTGATGGGCAAACCGGCGTTCAAGAGGTCAGCGCGCAAGGTTGGCGCGATAACAACAGCGACGGCTAGTGCTGCCAGACCTAGCTCGATGAAGCCGATTGCCCAAGTGATGGCGCGTGCACGGCGCTGTTCTTCAAGTTCGCGCTCCAGCTCAAATTCGGCGGCGCGCAAGCCCGCTTGTGCGGCAAAATAGCGCCCTAGCCAAAATAACACACCCGCCGCACAGAACAGATAGATCGCCGGCGCAATTTGTTCGATCAAATAGACGAGTTGTGTCATTTCGCCGCCTTTCAGCCGCGCAGCGAGGCAAGCACACCGCGCACCAATACCGCTAACGCCGGTGCGATTTTGTCTCTGCCCATTGCCAGCACGTCCGCATGGGAAACCTCTTGCCCGTGCGTTTCGCCCGCGACCAGCATGTTGGTGATGCCCGAAAAGCCGAGTACGCGCATTCCGCCGTGCCGCGCAACCGTTACCTCACCCACCGTAGACATGCCGACCGCATCAGCGCCAAGCCGTTGCAACATCCGCACTTCAGCAGGCGTCTCGAAACTAGGGCCTGATAAGCCTATGTAGACGCCTTCACGCAGTAGGATGCCTTTTGCTTGTGCCGTGCTGCGCGCTACGGCACACAATTGCGGATCATAGGCGGCGGACATATCCGGGAAGCGTTCGCCAAGCGCGCTGTCGTTATGCCCGATCAGCGGATGATTACCCGCCATGCCCGGCAGATTGATATGATCGGTGATCAACATCAAATCGCCCGCCGCAAAGGACGGATTCAAGCCGCCCGCAGCGTTGGTGACGATCAACACCTTCACGCCCATGCGCTGCATCACACGCACGGGAAAGGTGACCGCCTGCATGGAGAAGCCTTCGTAATAGTGAATGCGCCCTTGCATCGCCAGCACCGAGACGCCTTCAAGCATGCCTGCCACAAAACGGTTGCGGTGCCCAAGCACCTGAGATTGTGGAAAGCGCGGCACTTCGTTGTACGGGATGTAATCTGCCGTTTCAATGCTCTCTGCCAGTGTGCCAAGCCCACTACCTAAAATTAAGCCAACCAAAGGTTGCACTGAGGTGCGTGCGCGCAGTGCCTCTACGGCGAGATCGTAATCGCTGATGGTGTACTGATCGTGTGTGGTCATCCTAAGTAGCTTTCTGCCTTTGGTGTAGAGATAAAGTTGTGCGTTGTATCCAAGTGTGCGGCAAAGTGTAAACAGTTGCGCGCCCAAAAGCAAGCATCCACACACAATGAGCGCGGCGAAGTGCGCCTTAGGTTGCTTTTGGATTTAATTCTGTGCCATAATCGGCGACAGCCTGAATTCATACGCATTGGAAGGAATGGATGCCGTGTCTGCTGCTTTTGCTGCGCTTGTAGCTGCCATAGGGGTCATTTTTACCCTTGCGGTCAGCACGACCACTAGCCAACCAATCGAAACTTATCTGAATGTGCTGACTGAGTTCCTGCGCGGCGAAAACCTGCGCGTGCTAAGCGCCGAAGAAGCACTCAGCATGTTCTTCTACTGCGCGGTTATCTACCTGATCCTCTTTTCGCTCTCGTGGTTTGTGCTTCGGATTATCGCAATCTTTCTGGTTGCCTTCGGTGTGCCGGATGAAGATGCAGTGCGCCTGAACCGTGAGGTGCGGCGTGGCAGGGGTGCCCATATTGATCTTGCACGGCGGCAGGCACGCCTCACAGCAGCCTACATCTTGCGCGCTCAGCAGGTTGCCGCCGCCCGCCAACGGCGCGCCAACACCGCTAAATCCCGAACGGGCGAACCAACCCTGGACGACTTTAATCTATGATCTGTAGCGGAGCCTGAATGACCTTTCGCAGTTTTGATCCGAACATGCTAGAGCCGCACCAGTTGGCAATGCTCTTTCAAAGTTTGATCGTACCGCGCCCTGTGGCGTGGGTCTCCACATTGAGCGCGGTGGGCGTGCCAAACCTTGCCGCCTTCAGCTACTTTAACGCGGGCAGCACACTGCCGCCACTGGTGATGTTCTCGGTCGGCGTTTACCGCGATGGGCGTGCCAAAGACACGCTGAACAACCTGCGTGAAGTGCCAGAATTTGTGCTGCACATCGCCAACAGCGCCCTGATTGCCCAAGTTGAGATCACTGGCACAGACTTTGCCCCAGAGGTGAACGAATTCGCTCAGGCGCGTCTGACTCCGCTATCGGCTGAGTTGGTGCGCCCGTCGCGTGTTGCTGAGGCACCTGCCGCCCTAGAGTGCCAAGTGCTGGAGCTGCATCCTATGCCAGTTGGCAAAAGCACCTTGGTGATCGGACAAGTGTTGCGCTTTCATGTGCGCGCCGATCTGCCCACTGACTCGCTGTGGATAGATACCCTAGCGCTCGATCCGATCTCGCGCCTTGCCCGCAAAGACTACGGTAAACTCGGCAGCACGGCAGATGGGCAAACCTTAGCCGAAAAGTTCCAACATGAGGGCGCACCGGATTTCGATTAGCCGCCCAATTTTCACATTTGTGCAAAAGCAGATTCGTGGTTAAAGTTAGCGACGGGTACAGGGCATCACCCTGCACGGAGGGGGAAATTTTAACCATGCTGCGCCATAACCGCCCAAATGCCGCTTTTGTAAACGTCTACGACCGCGTAGCACTGACCGAAGACGTGCCCGAACACCACCTGCTGCGCGGTCAGGTTGGCACGGTTGTCGAAATTTTAAGCGGTGATCTGTTTGAGGTTGCCTTCAATGAACGTGAGGGGCAGCTTGTCTGCGCCTTGCACGCTAACAAACTCACCCTCATAGATGATACGCGCCGCGATCACACACTCCACTAGGCAGGCTGCCGCACGCTGCACTAACGCGCTGCGGCAGCCACAGCACACAGCCCTACAAGCGCCGTGCGCGCACAATCACCCGTTTCAGATAGTCGTAGCGCTGCGCGTCCCAATCGGCGCAGGTGATGAGGGTTAGTTCTTCGTAGCCGCGATTGCGGATCACGCTGAAGTCGTTCGGCGCAACGATCAGGACTTCCGTCACGGCGTAGCGGATCACCTCTGTGGTAGCGGAATTTTCCCGAAAGATGCTAATAATATCGCCTACACGCATTTCGCCGATGCGCGCAAACGGACCTGCCACGCCGTCACCTAGCTCCACATGCCCTGCCAGCACGAAGTTACCGCCCTCGTCAAGGTTAGCTGTCCCTTCCAGATGCCCAGCGTTGGCGTTCAGGTAGTTCAGATTCCACGTATCAAGGTTCATATCAAAGTAGATCGGCACAATCTCCGCCAATAAGTTCACATTAGCGGCTGCCACACGGAAAGGTAGCTTGCGGATCGGTGTGGGCGTGTGGCTTGGCTGTGCCGTTGCCGCTGCGACTTGCGTCGGCGGCAGATTGGTAGGTGTGGGTTGGGCGGCGGGCAAACGCCGATTAACCGTCTCGAAGGCGAGATAAACTGCCACTGCGCCAAAGATGATCAAGAGGGCGGCGAGTGGGCTAAGGCTGCTGCGTCGGCGTGGACGATACCTATACATGCGATGTTTCCCATCCAGCAGTGTTAGTGTGTTTTTTCAGCAAAAGGTAGGGAAAGATGGCTGCACTGCCCTGCCGAAACAGGACAGAGCAGCCATACAACAGATTGACTTAACGACGGCTGACGCGCCGCAACAGCAGACCGCCCATCAGGATGAGCAGCACACCGACCAACAGCAGCCCCACTGCCTGACCAACATTGATTGGTTCGGCGGGTGGCAGACCGGTGGAGGGCAGGCGTCCGCGCGTGACGCGCAGCAGTGCCGAGCTAACACGCGGGTTGCCCGTCTGATGGCGCAGCTCACCGGTGTTGGTCACATCGGTGGGTGCTGGCGCATCATCGCGCAGCCGTGCCGTGACAGTCAGCGTGACGGTTTGACCCGGATTGACCACGCCAACGTCAAAGATGACCGTCTGACCGCTGATGGTGAACGTGCCTTGTGTGGTTGAAGCGCTGATGATCTGCAAGACCGCTGGCACAGGGTCAGAGACGACCACGCCAATTGCCGGTGCGCTGCTTGGGTTGGTGACGGTTAGCGTATAGACGACCGTCTCGCCAGGCAGGGCAAGGGCAGGGTTAACCAACTTCACGATGACAGGATCAACGATGACGATGCCGCCAATTTGCGTTGGGACAGGCGTCGGGCTGATGCCGCCAGTCGGATTGCTGGTTGCAGGCGAGCTATTGTTGGCAGGCGTTGGGTCAACGTAGCCGCTTGGCAGGGACACATAGGCGATGTTGTTGATCGGACCCGTCGTGCCAGTGCCAACGATTGCCGTCACGGTGTAGGTGAGGAAGTTACCCGCACCGGCTGCTAGGTCAACCGTGTCCACAAGGTTGCCGCTCTGCAAGCCTGCTGTGCAGGTCGCACTGCCGCTTGCTACGCACGACCACTGCGGATTGATCAGTGCCGCTGGGAACGTATCCGTTACGATTGCACCTGTCACATCGTTGGGTCCGTCGTTCCGCACCACAATGGTGTAAGTCAGTGCGCCGCCGACCGTGTAGGTGGTTGGGTCAACAGTCTTGGTGATGACCAAGTCCGCCGCCAAACCCGTCGTCACAATCACGACTGGCACGCTGCTCTCATTGTTCGGCTCGTTCGGATCAACGATATCTACAGGCGGTGTGATGCGCGCCGTATTGGTGAAGCCGCCGCTGCCCGTCGTCACAATGCCGTTGATGGTGATCGTCAGGCTGCCGCCGCTTGGGAAGGTCGGAATGGTCATTGTCACATTTTGACCCGCCACATTCACGCTGCCGCACACTGCGCCACCGGCTGCACCACCGCACGTTGCGCTAAGGATATTCACCTCAGCAGGCACGGCGTCGCTGAAGGTTGCGCCGTTGGCTGCGTCAGGTCCATTGTTGGTTAGCACAATGGTGAAGCTGATCGCGCCGCCGGGCGAGACGCTGGTTGGGTCGGCGCTCTTGACCGCTTGCAGGTCTGCCACGCCGCCGCCAACGCTGATCGGCGCGCTGCCGTTGTTACCGGATCCACCGTTGGTGGAGGTCACGTTGCCCGTCGTGTTGACGCCACTCTGGGTGGCAGTCACCAACACGGTGATCGTGCAGTTGCTGGCAGGCGCGATGCTGCCGCCCGTCAGTTGGATACCGGCTGCGCCAGCTACCAACGTGCCGCCCAAGTTATCCA
>DAOUBW010000046.1:0-75793 GCA_034432555.1 Anaerolineae bacterium | reverse complement strand
CAGCTGGATGGGCTTTCCAATGTCGGTGCGTGCCGCCTGTGCCTTGTGGAGATTGTCGGCGTTGCGCGGTTGCTGCCCGCCTGTGTGACGCGCGTCACGGAAGGGATGGAAGTCAATACCGAATCGGAGCGGCTGCTACGCTACCGCCGCATGATTGTGGAGATGCTCTTTAGCGAAGGCAATCATGTTTGCCCGGTGTGCGTCTCCAATGGTCACTGCGAGCTGCAAGATACCGCCATCGCCCTGCAAATCAACCATATTGGGATGCCCTATCGCTTCCCTGTCCGCCAAGTGGACGCTTCCCACGCCCGCTACGGACTCGACCCCAACCGCTGCATTCTCTGCACGCGCTGTGTGCGCGTCTGCGATGAGATCGAAGGCGCTCATACTTGGGACATTATGGGGCGCGGCATCGCCAGCCAGTTGGTCAGCGACCTTGCCACGCCGTGGGGCGAATCGGAGACTTGCACAAGCTGCGGCAAATGCGTGCAAATCTGCCCAACGGGCGCGCTGTTCATCAAGGGCAAATCGGTTGCCGAGATGACCAAACGTCCCGACTTTCTGCCCTACCTTGCCATGATGCGTAATCGGAAAAAATGATTCGTGAGAGGCTTGCCCATGACTAAGAAGAAAATCGCCACCATTTGGATGGACGGCTGCTCTGGCTGCCATATGTCCTTCCTCGATATTGATCACCGCCTGCTGGATATTGCCGACCTGATCGAGTTGGTGCATAGCCCGTTGGTAGACCACAAAGACTTTCCGCCCGATGTAGACGTAACCTTGGTTGAAGGCGCCGTCAGCAGCAACGAAGACCTTGAGAAAATCCTCAAGGTGCGCGCTCGCACCAAAATCCTCGTCTCGATGGGCGATTGCGCCGTAAGTGCCAACGTGCCAGCCATGCGGAATCGCTTCACGCCGAAAGCGCTCAACGAGGCAATCTACCTGGCGCCCAACATGGCACAGCCGCAGATTCCGCATGGCACAGTGCCAACGCTGCTGCCGCAGGTGCGCCCTGTCCATGCTGTGGTGAAAGTAGACGTTTATGTGCCGGGCTGCCCGCCCTCCAACGATACGCTCTTTTACGTGCTGAGCGAACTCATTCACGGACGAATGCCTGATCTGAGCGATAAGACGCGCTTCGGTGCTTAAGGACAGGAGATCACCAGACCATGACGAAAGAAATCACGATCAACCCTGTGACGCGCATCGAAGGTCACGGCAAAATCACCATCTACCTTGCCGAAGATGGCAGCGTCTCGGATGCCAAGTTTCATGTCACGCAACTGCGCGGCTTTGAGAAGTTCGCTGAAGGGCGCCCCTTCCATGAAATGCCTTCGCTGATGGCGCGTATTTGCGGTATTTGCCCGGTCAGCCACCTGATCGCCAGCGCCAAAGCGTGCGATGCGTTGCTCGGCGTGCGGATTCCGCCCGTGGCGGCTGCGCTGCGCCGCGTGATGAATCTGGCGCAGCTTGCCCAGTCGCACGCACTCAGCTTCTTTTACCTCTCCGCGCCCGATCTGCTCTTGGGCATGGATAGCGATCCCGCCCAGCGCAACCTGTTCGGGATGCTCTCTGCCAACCCGCAGTTGGCGCGTGATGGCGTCACGCTGCGCCAAACTGGGCAGCAAATCATTGAATTGTTAGGCGGCAAGCGCATTCATCCTGGTTGGGTCGTCCCCGGCGGTGTGGCAGAGCCGCTCAGCGCCGAAAAGCGCGATCACATCCTCGCCATGCTGCCGAATGCCATAACGATCACCCAACAGGCGATCCACTGGTTCAAGGAGCAATTGCCCCGCTTTGCTGAGGAGATCAGCGCCTTTGCTAACTTCCCAACCCTGCATATGGGCATGGTGGATCGGCGTGGCAACCTTGAGACCTACGATGGCTACCTCCGCATTGTGGATGCCGAAGGCAACGTGGTTGAGGATCGCATGACGACGGAGGACTACCTCGACCTGATCGAGGAAGCCGCCGAGCCGCACAGCTTCCTCAAATCGCCCTACTACAAGCCACGCGGCTATGTGGATGGGATGCTGCGCGTCGGTCCGCTTTCGCGCCTGCTGGCAGCCAACCAGATCAGCACACCGCTGGCAAACGCTGCCTTGCAAGATTTCCGCCAAATTCCCGAACGGCAGAGTTCGTTCTACTTCCACCTAGCGCGCCTGATCGAGATTCTCTACGCATGGGAAGAAATTCAGCGCGTGCTGAACCTGCCCGATATTTTGAGCGAGCATGTGCGCGCTCACGCTGAGCCGAACGCCTTTGAGGGCATCGGCATTAGCGAGGCACCACGCGGCACGCTGATGCACCACTACAAGATAGATAAGCACGGCTTGATCACCTATGTCAACCTGATCATTGCCACCGGGCATAACAACCTTGCCATGAACGCCGGCGTGAAACAGGTGGCGCAGCGCTTTGTGCATGGTGATCGGCTGACGGAGGGAATGCTCAACCGCGTTGAGGCGGTCATCCGCACCTTTGACCCGTGCCTAAGCTGCTCCACGCACGCCGTTGGGCAAATGCCGCTGCATGTGCAGCTTCTGGCGCCGAGTGGCGAAGTGCTAGACGAAATCGCCCGTTAGCGGTAATTTATAGAGGTCAGCCCGGGCTGACCTCTGCTTTTTGATGAAGGGGAGAAAGCGTGCCGTGCGCCTTGTGATTGGGATCGGGAACACATTGCGCGGGGATGATGGCATTGGCGTGGCGATTGCACAGCGGCTTGCCGAACAACACAGCGCGCCAAACCTGCATGTGATCACCTGCCACCAACTGACGCCAGAGCTGATCGGGCTGATCAGCCAAGCCGAACAGGTTATTTTCATTGATGCCAGCGTGGAACAGCCGCTAGGCAGTGTGCAGGCGGTGCCACTGCACGTGGAGGCAGCTAAAGCACTATCCGCACACCATACGACTCCCTCTGCCTTGCTGCTGGCTGCCAAAGTGCTATATGGCGCACAGCCGCGCAGCACGCTGATCGCCGTCGGCGCACGGCACTTTGGCTATGGCGAGCAGTTTTCCGCGCCGGTGGCGGCTGCCTTGCCGCGTGCCGCCCAACTTGCCCTCACGCTGCTGGATATGCCCGCCGCGCACAGCGGCGACCTGCATTGACCTCACAGCGCCTGCGCCTGACTATTGGCGGCATTGTGCAAGGCGTCGGCTTTCGCCCGTTCATCTACCGCCTTGCCCACGATCTGGCACTCGGCGGCTGGATTGTGAACGCGCCACACGGCGTCATCATCGAATTAGAAGGTGATTCCGCCGCCCTCGCTGCCTTCTTAGCGCGCCTGCCACACGAAAAGCCCGCCCATGCGCTCATTACGCACCTTGAACAACAGTACATTCCACCTTGTGGCGAGACAGCCTTTGAAATTCGGCACAGCCACGCCGATGGTGCCAAAACTGCCCTCATCTTGCCCGACCTTGCCACCTGCCCCGACTGTTTGCGCGAATTGTTCGATCCTGCGGATCGGCGCTACCGCTATCCATTCATCAACTGCACGTACTGCGGTCCGCGCTACAGCGTGATCCTAGGCTTGCCCTACGACCGTCCCAACACGACCCTGCGCGCCTTCAGGCTTTGCCCCGACTGCCGCACCGAGTATGAAACACCGTTGGATCGGCGCTTTCATGCCCAACCGACCGCCTGCCCTGCCTGCGGTCCGCAATTGGCGGCGTGGTCGGCGCGTGGCGAGGTGCTGGCAAGCCGCGAAGCAGCCCTGCACTTGGCAGAGTCAGCCTTGCGCGACGGGCAAATTGTGGCGCTGAAAGGCTTGGGCGGCTTTCAATTGCTGTGTGATGCACGCAACGCCGAGTCCGTGCGCCTGCTGCGCGCACGTAAAGCGCGCCCTGAAAAGCCGTTCGCCGTCATGCTGCCCGATCTGGCGGCTGCACGCCAGCTTTGCAAAGTGGATGATGTGGAGGCAACCTTGCTCACGTCCGCTGCCGCGCCGATTGTGCTGCTTAAACTACGCGAGGCAGCACTTGCGCCAGAGGTTGCGCCGCACAATCCCTATCTGGGTGTGATGCTGCCCTATACGCCGCTGCACCACTTGCTGATGCGCGATCTTGATTTTCCCATCGTGGCGACCAGCGGCAACCTCAGCGGTGAGCCAATCTGCACCGATGAGCATGAGGCAGTGGCGCGGCTGGGCAGCTTAGCAGACCTGTTCCTTGTCCATGACCGCCCGATTGCCCGCGCCGTAGATGATTCAGTTGTCCGTGCTGCGCTTGGCAAGCCCTTGATGCTGCGCCGTGCGCGTGGCTATGCGCCGCTGCCCGTGCCGCTCTTAGAGCGTGTGCCGCCGCTGATCGCCGTAGGCGCACACCAGAAGAACACGCTTGCCATCGCCGAAGGGGAGCGCGCCATCCTCAGCCAGCACATTGGCGATCTGGAGAATGTCGAGAGCGAACGCGCCTTCACGCACACCTTAGGCGATCTGGCGCAGATGCACGCGCTCACGCCGCAGTTGATCATCTGCGACGCGCACCCCGATTACCTCAGCACGCAGCACGCCGAAACATTAGCGGCTGCCCATGGTGTGCCACTGCTGCGCGTTCAGCATCACTACGCGCACGCGCTTGCCTGTATGGCGGAAAACCAGATCGCGCCGCCCTTTTTGGCGGTAGTCTGGGATGGAACGGGCTACGGCGGGGACGGCACCATTTGGGGCGGTGAATTTTTGCGGGTGGATGGGACGGGCTTCACACGGATTGGCAGCTGGCGTCCCTTCCCACTGATTGGTGGTGAGGCAGCCGCCCGTGAGCCGCGCCGCAGTGCCTTAGGCGCGCTCTGGCAGATGTACAGTGGCAACTTGCCCACTGCCCTTTACGATCTGCCGCCGCTGCGCGCCTTTAGCGCCACCGAGCTGCGCCTGATTGAACAGGCAGCACGGCGCGGCGTGAATATGCCCTATACCAGCAGCGTTGGCAGGCTCTTTGACGCGGTGGCAAGCCTGCTTGATCTCAATCAGCGCATGAGTTTTGAGGGGCAGGCGGCGATGCGCCTTGAATTTGCCGCCGAGTCGGTTGGTCATTCCCAAAATACTGATGAATCTTACCCATTTGATATGACAACCATCACTACTGAAAATCGGCAGTTGGTGCGAATCATAGACTATGCACAACTTTTTGAGGCAGCCATGAACGATTTACGGCAGAACGTCTCGACAGCAGAAATGGCAAGGCGTTTCCACCAAACACTGTGCGCCGTGATCGTGGCACAGGCACGCGCCGCACACTTGGAGCGCGTGGCGCTCTGTGGCGGCTGCTTTCAAAACCGTCTCTTGTTGGAAGGCGCGGCGTCTGCTTTGCAAAAGGCAGGCTTTGCGCCGTTTTGGGCGCGGCAAGTGCCGCCGAACGATGGCGGCATCGCCTATGGGCAGGTCATTGCTGCCCGCCATGCTGCGTTAGGTTGAGTGAAGGAAAAACGCCAATGTGCCTAGCAGTTCCGGGTAAAGTGATCAGCATCAACGACGCCGATCCGCTCTTCCGCACGGGAAAAGTGAATTTCGGCGGCATTGTGAAGGAAGTCAACCTTGCCTATACACCCGAGGCACAGCTTGGCGATTATGTGATTGTCCACGTAGGTTTTGCGCTCAGCGTCGTAGACCCTGACGAGGCGGCGCGCGTCTTTGCATACTTGGCACAGATGGACGAACTAGGAGAACTCGAAGAATGACCGATTACATTACGATTGACGGCAACGAAGCTGCCGCCATGGTCGCCTACAAGCTGAGCGAGGTGATCGCCATTTATCCGATCACGCCGTCCTCACCGATGGGCGAATGGGCTGACGAATGGGCAAGCCTTGATCAGCCCAACCTGTGGGGAACAGTGCCGCAGGTGATTGAACTGCAAAGCGAAGGCGGCGCCGCCGGCGCCATCCATGGTGCGCTGCAAGCAGGCGCACTCGCCACCACCTTCACTGCCTCGCAAGGCTTGCTGCTGATGATCCCGAATATGTACAAAATTGCGGGCGAACTGACGCCCGCCGTCTTTCACATCGCAGCGCGTGCCATTGCCGCGCAAGGACTCAGCATCTTTGGCGATCATCAAGATGTGATGGCAGCCCGCCAAACCGGCTGGGCGATGCTCTCTTCCAATTCGGTGCAAGAAGCGCATGATATGGCGCTCATCGCGCACGCTGCCACCCTCAAAGCGCGTATTCCGTTCCTGCATTTCTTTGATGGTTTCCGCACCTCCCACGAAGTGCAGAAGATCGAACCACTCAGCGACGACCTGCTGCGCGCCATGATTGATGATGACTTGATCGCCGCGCACCGTGCGCGTGCGCTCTCGCCTGATCATCCCGTGCTGCGCGGCACTGCCCAGAACCCTGATACCTATTTTCAAGGGCGCGAGACGGTTAATCCGTTCTATGCTGCCTGCCCACAGATCGTTCAGGCAGCTATGGATCAGTTCGCCATGCTGACGGGCAGGCAGTACAAACTCTATGAGTATTACGGCGCGTCGGATGCTGACCGCGTGATTGTGATCATGGGCAGCGGCGCAGAAACCGTCCACGAGACGATTGATTACCTGAACGCACAGGGCGAAAAACTGGGCGTGCTGAAGGTGCGGCTCTACCGTCCCTTTGTTGCAGAACTGTTTGCAGCGGCGCTGCCCAAGAGCGTTCGCGCTATCGCGGTGTTAGACCGCACCAAAGAGCCGGGCGCCGGCGGCGAGCCGCTCTACCTGGATGCCGTCACTGCGCTGCATGAGGCATGGCAAGGCGAGCATCTGCCGCGCATCGTCGGCGGACGCTACGGACTCTCCAGCAAAGAGTTCACGCCAGCGATGGTGAAGGCAGTTTACGAGAATTTGGCGCAGCCCAAGCCTAAGAACCACTTCACCATCGGCATCAACGATGATGTGAGCGGCACCAGCCTCGATTTTGATCCTGACTTCTCGGTTGAGGCGGATACGACTGTGCGCGCTGTGTTCTATGGGCTTGGCGCAGATGGCACCGTTGGCGCTAACAAGAACTCGATCAAGATCATCGGCGAGAACACGCCAAACTACGCGCAGGGCTATTTCGTCTACGATTCCAAGAAATCGGGCAGCATGACGATCTCGCACCTGCGCTTTGGCAAGACGCCGATCCGCAGCATCTACCTGATCACGAAGGCGAATTTTGTGGCGTGCCATCAGCCCAACTTCCTAGATCGCTACGACGTGCTGCGCGATGCAGTCGAAGGCGGCACCTTCCTGCTGAACACGCCCTACAGCGCCGATGAAATTTGGGATCGGCTGCCGCGCCGCGCGCAAGAGCAGCTCATCAGCAAGCGCCTAAAATTCTACGTGATTGACGCCTATAAGGTTGCCGCCGAAAACGGCATGAAAGGGCGCATCAACACGGTGATGCAGGTTTGTTTCTTCGCCATTGCCAACGTGCTGCCACGCGATGAGGCAATTGCCGAGATCAAGCACGCCATCGAGAAAACCTACGGCAAGAAGGGCGAAGAGATCGTGCAGATGAACCTGCGCGTTGTGGATAACACACTAGATCGGCTGCATGAGGTGCGCCTGCCAGAACACGCCACCAGCACGGCTGACTTGTTGCCGCCGCTGGTTGGCAACCCACCCGAATTTGTGAGGCGCGTGCTGGGCGAAATGACCGCACGGCGCGGCGATGCGCTGCCCGTCAGCGCCTTCCCTGTGGATGGCACCTACCCAACCGCCACCGCGCAATACGAAAAGCGCAACCTTGCCCTTGAAATTCCCGTTTGGGAGCCAGATATCTGCATTCAGTGCGGCAAATGTGCTATGGTCTGCCCACACGCCGTCATCCGCATTAAGGCATATCAGCCCGAACTGCTGGCAGAAGCGCCAACAACTTTCAAGGCAACCGACGCCAAAGATAACGACTGGCGCGGCATGAAGTATACCATTCAGGTTTCGCCCGAAGACTGCACCGGCTGCGGCATCTGCGTGGATATTTGCCCTGCCAAGAGCAAGAGCGCCGCGAATTTGCGCGCCATTAACATGCGCCCACAGCCGCCGCTGCGCGAGAGCGAGGCTGAAAATTGGGACTTCTTCTTGGGCTTGCCCGAAGTGGATCGCAGCCTGATCAAGCCGACCAGCATCCGCCAGCAGCAAGCGCAGCAGCCACTCTTTGAGTTCAGTGGCGCGTGCAGCGGCTGCGGCGAAACGCCTTACATCAAGCTGGTTAGCCAACTCTTTGGCGACCGCAGCGTGATCGCCAACGCGACGGGCTGCTCGTCTATCTATGGCGGCAACATGCCAACCACACCGTGGGCAACCAACGCACAAGGCTACGGTCCGGCGTGGTCAAACTCGCTCTTTGAAGATAATGCTGAGTTCGGCTTAGGAATGCGCGTGGCAATTGATAAGCACGCTGCCTATGCGCGGGAATTGGTGGCGCGCTTGGCGGGCGAACTCGGCGAGCTGGCAGGCGAGATTCTAAAGGCAGATCAGAGCGATGAGGCGGGCGTTTATGCACAGCGCGAGCGCGTGGCAGCCTTGAAGGAACGCTTGCAAGGGCTGAATAACGCCGACGCACGCCAACTGCTGCCACTGGCAGATTATCTTGTGAAGAAGGTGGTCTGGCTAATCGGCGGCGATGGTTGGGCATACGACATCGGCTTTGGCGGCTTGGATCACGTCCTTTCGACAGGGCGCAACGTGAAGGTCTTGGTCTTGGATACCGAAGTCTACAGCAATACGGGCGGGCAAGCCTCTAAGGCGACGCCGCGTGGTGCGGTTGCCAAGTTTGCGGCGGGTGGCAAGCCTGCCGCCAAGAAAGACTTGGGCATGATCGCCATGAGCTACGGCAACATCTACGTAGCGCGCATTGCAATGGGCGGGCGCGATGAGCAAACCTTACGCGCCTTCATCGAGGCAGAGGCATACGACGGTCCCGCGCTGATCATCGCCTACTCGCACTGCATCGCGCACGGCATTAACATGACCACCGCCATGCGGAATCAGAAGGCGGCGGTTGAATCTGGGCAGTGGCTACTCTATCGCTACAACCCGGATCGCGCCGCACACGGCGAGAATCCGCTGCAACTGGACTCGCGCCCACCCAAGATTCCGGTGAAAACCTACCTGCAAATGGAGAACCGCTTCAAGATGCTGGAGCTGAGCAAGCCGGAAGTGGCGCGTGCGCTCTTTGAAGAAGCGCAGCAAGATGCCACCACGCGCTATGCACTCTACGAGTATCTGGCAAGCCGTCCGGCAGTGGCAGCAGGCAACGGCTCACACTAGTTCCAAAGATTATGGCTATACAGGGCGGGAAACTTCCCGCCCACACCCAGAAGGATGCTTTGCCGATGAACCTTGAAAGTACCTATATGGGCTTGACGCTCAGATCGCCATTGGTGGCATCTGCCTCGCCCTTGTCCGATAAGCTGGATAACATCAAGCGCATGGAAGATAGCGGCGCTGGCGCCATCGTCCTCTACTCACTCTTTGAGGAACAGATCAGACGTGAACGTGAGGCGCTGCACTACTACCTGCTGCACGGCACGGAAAGCTACGCCGAAGCACTGACCTACTTCCCAGAGCCGATCACCTATCACGCCAGCCCTGACCAATACCTTGAGCTGATCCGCAAGGCACGGGAGGCTGTGGCTATCCCGATCATCGCCAGCCTGAACGGTTCGACGCTGGGTGGCTGGACGCGCTTTGCCCAAAATATGGCGCAAGCTGGTGCGCACGCCCTAGAGCTGAACGTCTACTACATCCCAACCGATCCGAACCTAAGCGGTGCAGAAGTCGAACAGACCTATTTCGATATCTTGGCGGCGGTTAAAGGCGTCGTGGAATTGCCTGTTGCCATGAAACTCAGCCCATATTTCAGCAATATGGCATACATGGCGCGCCGTCTGGACGAGATCGGTGCGAACGCCTTAGTGCTGTTCAACCGCTTCTATCAGCCTGATATTAATGTGGAGACACGCGAAGTGGCGCCGAATGTCGTGTTGAGCAGTTCGGCTGATCTGCGCCTGCCGCTGACGTGGGTCGGCATTCTCTACGGGCGCGTGCGGGCAAGTTTGGCGCTGACCAGCGGCGTCCACACAGGGGAGGATGCTGTGAAGGCGCTCTTGGCAGGCGCCAGTGCTGTCTGCATGACTTCGGCGCTCTTGCGGAATGGCATTCCGTATATCCGCACCGTGGAGGACGGCTTGCGGGCATGGATGACGCAGCATGAGTATGAGTCCGTGGCGCAGATGCGCGGCGCGGTCAGCCAGATGCACGCCGAAGACCCGTCCGCTTTTGAACGGGCGCAGTATATGCGCGCCCTTTCGGAATACAAGCCGACGGTATAAAGGTAGTGGACGGTACATGGCTTGCTGTGGTAGCGTACAGATCATTAGAGGGATGATCGCCGTTTCTAGCAAGCCTTTTCCCCCTATCCCTAGCGCTTTCTGCAAGCAGGGAAAGGGAGTCAGCGTGGGTGTGAAGTCCCGCCCTGCACGCGGGGCGGGATTTAGGGTGGGGTAAAGCTGGCGGCCGCCTCAGTGCGTGCGGGGTGCAGTGAATTTCGGTACGGGGAAGCAAAGAGGGTTGCGATGCGCTATATTGACGAATACCGTGATGCGGCAGCCGTGCATAAGTACGCCGCGCAGTTGGCGAAGATCACCACCCGTCCTTGGACGTTGATGGAAGTCTGTGGCGGGCAAACACATGCTATCATCCGCTTTGGCATTGATGAACTGCTGCCGCCACCCGTCACCTTGCTGCACGGACCTGGCTGCCCTGTTTGTGTGACGCCGCTTGAACTGATTGACAAAGCGCTAGAGATCGCCACGCAGCCGAACGTAATCTTCACCAGCTTTGGCGATATGCTGCGCGTGCCGGGATCACATGGCGACCTGCTGAGCTGCAAGGCACGCGGCGCAGATGTGCGGATGGTCTACTCACCGCTCGATTCGCTCAAATTGGCGCAGGCAAATCCTGAGAAGCAGGTCGTCTTTTTCGCAGTCGGTTTCGAGACGACGGCGCCTGCCAACGCGATGGCAGTTTATCAGGCGGCAAAGTTGGGCGTGCCAAACTTCTCGCTTCTGGTCTCGCATGTGTTGGTGCCGCCGGCAGTTGAGGCGATCCTCTCGGCGGAGGGCAACCGTGTGCAGGCATTCTTGGCAGCCGGGCATGTCTGCGCTGTGATGGGCTACACCGAATATGAGCCGCTGGCGGCAAAATATGGCGTGCCGTTTGTGGTCACCGGCTTTGAGCCGCTGGACATTATGCAGGGCATCTACATGACCGTGAAACAGCTTGAGGAAGGGCGCGCCGAAGTCGAAAATCAGTATGCACGCGCCGTCACCCGTGAGGGGAACACGCACGCGGTCACCCTGATCCGTGAGGTGTTTGAGGTCGTGCCGCGTAAATGGCGCGGCATTGGCGAAATTCCCGCCAGCGGACTTGGTTTGCGCGCACCCTACGCCGCCTTTGATGCCGAACGGCGCTTTGGCGTGGCAAGCTACACCGCCGAAGAGAGCAGCGAGTGCATCAGCGGCTTGATTTTGCAAGGCGCCAAAAAGCCAAGCCAATGCCCCGCCTTTGGCACGCGCTGCACGCCGGAGCAGCCACTCGGCGCAACGATGGTCAGCAGCGAAGGCGCCTGCGCCGCCTACTACCGCTACCGCCTGCACAGCATCCCAGAAACAGAGGCACCATGAGCGATCTCACCTTCACTTGCCCAATCCCGATTTCGGACTATCCGCAGGTGCTGCTGGCACACGGCAGCGGCGGCAAACTGATGCACCACTTGCTGGAGAAGATGATCGCGCCAACCTTTGCCAACCCGATCAGCGCGGCAGGGCATGATGGCGCAACCTTAGCGCTCAACGGCGGGCGGCTTGCCTTCACCACCGATTCGTTTGTGGTGCAGCCGCTGTTCTTTCCCGGCGGCGATATTGGGACGCTTGCCGTCAACGGCACGGTTAATGATTTGGCGATGTGCGGCGCCCGCCCGCTTTACCTGAGCGTCAGCTTCATCCTTGAGGAAGGCTTGCCGATGGAGACGCTCTGGCGCGTGGTGCAATCCATACGCGCTGCCGCTGATGCCGCCAACGTGCAGATTGTGACGGGCGATACCAAAGTGGTAGATCGCGGCAAGGGCGATGGCATTTTCATCAACACGGCGGGCATCGGTGTGATCGAACACGCGCTGAACATCGCGCCGCAAGCGGTGCGCGAAGGCGACGCGATCTTGATCAATGGCGATTTAGGGCGGCACGGCATGGCAGTGATGGCAGTCCGTGAAGGGCTGGAATTTGAGTCTGCCATTGAAAGTGACTGCGCGCCATTGGCTGCGCCTGTGCTGCGCCTAATCGCGGCGGGTGTGGCGGTTCACTGCCTGCGCGATATGACACGCGGCGGCATGGCGAGCAGCCTCGTAGAAATTGCAAAGGATTCGGGGCTGCACCTACACATTGACGAGACGCGCCTGCCGATTCGGGATGACGTGCGCGCTGCTTGCGAGATTCTCGGGCTTGATCCGCTCTATGTGGCGAATGAGGGGCGCTTTGTAGCATTCGTGCCACAGGAGCAGGCTGAGCAGGCATTGGCAGCCATCGGTGAGGGTGCGGTGCAGGTGGGCGTGGTGCGCGCCGACTCAAAGGGCAAAGTTACCGCACAGAGCAGCATTGGCGTCAGCCGCATTGTGGATATGCTCAGCGGCGAACAACTGCCGCGCATTTGTTAGGCACACTTCCAGCACGGACGCGCCTTGGCGCGTCCGTCATGTATCGCTCGCCGCGAAACTACCAGCCGCGTTTTGCCATGCGTTCGCCTTCAGGCATGGCGCTCACGTTAATGCCGACCATTGGCTCGCCCAAGTTACGGCTGACCTCTGCCAAGACTTTCGCGTCGTTATAGTGAGTCACCGCCATAACGATTGCCTTCGCCCGCTTCATCGGATCGCCGCTCTTGAAGATGCCACTGCCCACGAAAACGCCATCCATACCAAGCTGCATCATCAGGGCTGCATCGGCAGGTGTGGCAACGCCGCCGGCTGCAAAGTTCACCACAGGCAGCCGTCCCGTTTGGGCAACTTCGCGCACCAAATCATAGGGTGCTTGGACGTCCTTGGCGTAGGTGAACAGCTCATCGGCGTCCAGCGTCGTCAGGCGGCGAATCTCACGCTGCACAGCACGGGCATGGCGAACTGCCTCCACCACATCGCCAGTGCCTGCCTCACCCTTCGTGCGGAGCATCGCCGCGCCTTCTGCCACGCGGCGCAGTGCCTCGCCCAAGTTACGGCAGCCACACACAAACGGCACACGGAAGCGGTGCTTGTTCACGTGATTTTCTTCGTCAGCTGGCGTCAGCACTTCGGATTCATCAATGTAGTCCACGCCAAGCGCCTCTAGGATTTGCGCTTCCACAAAATGCCCAATGCGGCACTTCGCCATCACTGGAATGCTGACCGCCGCCTTAATGCCCTCAATCATCTCAGGATCGCTCATGCGCGCCACGCCGCCCTGTGCGCGAATATCGGCTGGCACGCGCTCCAGCGCCATCACCGCGCAGGCGCCGGCTTCTTCTGCAATCTTCGCCTGATCGGGCGTCACCACATCCATGATCACGCCGCCCTTCAGCATTTGCGCCAAGCCACGCTTTTCTGTGGTCAGGTCGGTGTGGCTGCTTGCGCCATTGCTTCCCGTCATCGTTGTACCCTCCATCTGCGTTTTAGGTGTAGCTTAAGCGTAGCAGCAGGTATGCTAGATTGGCTAGACCAAGTTAGACCAAGTTCGGAGCGGGAAAAAGCGCTGTGCTTTGGCTTCTGCCATGCGCTATACTTGGTTGGTATCCATGCGTTGAGGTGATTATCATGCTGTATGTGGGCTGTGCGGTCTGGGCGTATGACGGGTGGGCAAGCACGTTTTATCCGCACGGGTTGCCCAAAGAGGCGCGTCTGAGCGCCTATGCCAAGCGCCTGACCGCTGTGGAGGTCAACAGCACCTTTTACGCGCTGCCGCCGCTGGCAACCGTGCAGCGTTGGGCGGCTGAGACGCCCGCTACGTTCCGCTTTTGCCCAAAATTTCCACGTGCCATCACGCACACGGCGCACCTGCACGATGTACGCGCCCAAACCGCCACCTTTCTAGGCGTGATGCGCGCCTTAGGCGAGCGCCTTGCACCGCTCATGCTGCAACTGCCGCCTAGCTTTAGCCCGAACAAGCGCCGCGTGTTGTCCGACTATCTCGGCGACCTGCCAAGCGATTTGGCGATCGCGGTTGAGGTGCGCCACAAAGATTGGTTCACGACGGAGAACAGCGCGCACCTTGCCGATCTGCTGGCAGCGCATGGCGCAGCGCGCATCGCCTTTGATAGCCGCCCGATCTATGCCAGCAGCGCACCAGAAGCACTGCTTGGGCAGGAGAAAAAGCCTGCTGTGCCGCTTTATGCCGAAGCGACGCAGCCCTTCGTCTTGGTGCGCTACATCGGCAGCCCGATCCCTGAAGAAAACGAGTCGTATCTCAGCTTTTGGGCAGCAACCATCACGGCGTGGCTGGCAGAAGGACGGCATGTCTATTTCTTTGCCCACTGCCCACGCGAAGAAAACTCGCCCGCCCTCGCCCGTGATCTGTATGCGCGTGTGCGCGCTCAGGTGAATTTGCCACCGCTGCCGTGGGAGAGCCTTGAACAACCCTCTGCCGCCGATCTTTCGCAACTGACGCTTT
This sequence comes from Anaerolineae bacterium, assembly GCA_034432555.1. Lineage (GTDB taxonomy): Bacteria > Chloroflexota > Anaerolineae > Aggregatilineales > UBA2796 > CP2-2F. The sequence goes on along the minus strand of DAOUBW010000046.1, from coordinate 61,133 downwards.
TCTGAGAGGTCTAAGCCTTGCTTATTACCCAACCAACTGAATATACCGATCTCATCGCGCAGTTGACCGCCGCCGAAGGCGCGCCACTGTTCAGCGCCGCCGATTGGTGCGACTACCTCGGCACACAAAGCGCCGCCCTTCGCGCCTTTAGCGCGCAGCTTCAGCAGGAATGGCAGCCGTTCAGTGTGCCAAATGCCGTGTGCCAAAGCGTCTTGGATCGCGTGCAGATTCACCTCACACACAGCGGCTTGGCATGGCAAAATTTGTGGGCGCACATTTTGCGCGTGATCGGCAACGCGCTACGGCTGGCAGATGAGGCAGAGATTAGTGAGGAACAAGCCTTTCTGCTGGCAGCCCTGCACGATGTTGGCAAGCTGGATGAGGTGAAAACGGGCGCTTCACATGCATTAATCGGCGCGCTTGCCGTTCGCCAACTGCTCTATCGGCACGCGGACAAATTGCCGCTGAACGTCATTGAGCGTATGGCAGAGAGCATTGCCAAGCAAGGCGCGCAGCGCGATCCGTTTCGGCGCCTGCTGCACGATGCCGATAAACTCGATAAGATCGGCGCGACGGGCATTTTGCGGCGGCTTTCCAGCCCTGTAGGCAAACAGAATCCGTCTGCCGCGCTGCGCTATGTGGCAACCGATCTAGCCGACTTCCCACCGATGCATTATGCCGCTGCACAGCAGCTTGCCGATCTGAAGCGCGGCTTCACCGAGCAGTTCTTAGGGCAAGTTGCGGCGCTGATCGCATAGTGTGCCGCAGGCGTCCGCAGAGTGCGTTGCCTTAACCTGCCCGCTGCGGCAGGTAGATGCTGAACGCCGTGCCATGCCCCAGCCGACTGCTGACCGCGATCGTGCCGCCGTGCATCTCCACCAGCCGCTTGGCAATGCTTAAGCCCAGCCCGCTGCCACTGTCGTTGTGCAGGCGCGCCCGATCAGCCCTGTAGAAGCGATCAAAAATGCGTGGCAGCACCTCTGAGGGAATGCCCTCACCGCTATCCGCCACACGGATTAGCACGCCGCCATCTGGGGCGGGCTGCGCCTGAAGCCGCACACTATCACCCGCTTTGGTGTGCCGCAGCGCGTTATCAATCAGGTTGCCCAAAATTTGGCGTAAGCGCATGGCGTCTGCCTCAATGACAGGCAGATCGCTTGTCATTTCCAATGCCAAAACGCGCCCGCCTTCTTCGGCACTGGTGCGCCAAAAATCGTGCAGGCGGCTCAGAAAAACGTCTAATGGCACAGGCTCAACCTGCAAACGGATTTGGTCAGCATCCATCAGCGAGAGCATCCGTAAATCATCTACCATGCGCTGCAACCAGGCGATCTCCTCGCGCAGGCTCTCGGTTGCCTGCTCTGGCGTCTGGAAGCCGGCCTCAATCGCCTCCACTTCCAGCGACATGGTGCTGAGCGGTGTGCGTAGATCGTGGGCAATATCTGCCACCATTTGGCGCGTAGTGGTCTGTTGGCGGACTAACTCAGCCGCCATGCTGTTGAAGGCGCGGGTCAGGTCGCCCAACTCATTTTGGGCAGTGATAGGCACCGGCGCACGCCATTCGCCACGCGCAAGGCGCTGCACACCTTCATTCAGGGCGCGGATCGGCTGTGAGAGTCGGGAAGACATCCACCAGCCCAAGCCAAGCGCCGCCAACAGCGAAAAGCCGCCGGAAAGGACGAGCGCAAGGTTCAAAGCGCTCAGCAGTTGGCGCTGCCCTTCATCAAGGAGTCCCGTCGCCAGCGCCAAGCGTGCAATTGGCTGCCCGTTCACCATAATCGGCGCACTTTGGCGCAGCACTTCGGGCGCTAACTGCTGCCCGATCAGGCTTGGTTCGGCATTCAGCAGCACCACGCCGTTCGGATCGGTCAGGATCAATTCTTCGCGGTGCGCTGCGGCGGGCAAAAGGGTACCGCCTGCGCCGCTTAGCATCTGCTCAAGGATCGGGCGGCGTTCGGCAGGGCGTGGGCGCAAGCGCGTTTGGCGCATCGTGACGGGAAAGCAGGATAGCACGCCATTCTCGTCCAGCGACAACACGCCGCTTTGCTGTGTTTGGGGTGATTTACTTTCCACACGGATTGAGGCAGGATACATAAATGGCTCACCAATTCTTAGTGCTTCTACCAAAGGCGCCCACGAGCCAACGGCGGCGTAGTAGACGTTGAAGCACGGCACCAAGCCGCGCACGCGGCGCGCTGCGTCTTGCGTCACTAAGAGTGTAAGGCGATCTTCTGCCACGCCACGCGTGACCAAGCCGATGACCAAGATCGGCAAAAGTGCCAAAGGCAGGTAGCTGAGCAGCAGTTGGCGGCGGAACAAGCGCATAGAGCATACCTTCCGATCAGGCTGTGGTCGGCGTTTCTGTAAAGCGGTAGCCGATGCCGAATACTGTTTGGATGTATTGCGGATTTTGCGCGTCGCTTTCGATCTTGCGGCGCAGATTGCGGATATGCACATCTATGGTGCGCTCATAGCCACTGTAGTCATAGCCGAGCGCCTCATTGATCAGCCGTTCACGGGTGAATGGCACGCCGGGCTGCCGCATGAGGGTGTGCAAAATATCAAATTCGGTGGGCGTCAGGTTCACTGCTTCGCCGTCCAGTGTGCAAAGGCGCTTGTTCGGGTCTAGCTGAAGGGTACCGCACATTAAGCGCTGTTGCGGTGCGCTGTTCTGCGTCAGTGCGCCGCTGGCACGCCGCAGCAACGCACGGATGCGCGCTACGACCTCACGCGGGCTGAACGGCTTGGTCACATAGTCATCCGCGCCGATCTCTAAGCCGATCAGCCGATCTGTCTCTTCCACACGCGCCGTCAGCATGATGATGAACGCATCCGAGTGTTGGCGCACGGTGCGGCAAATATCCAAGCCATCCATATCCGGCAGCATCAGGTCAAGCAGGATCACGTCAGGCTGTTCGGTGGTGGCAAGCTGTAAGCCTGTCCGTCCGTCGTAGGCAGTCAGCACTTCAAAATGCGCCTGCTTCAAGAACTCGCTCAGCCAATGGACAATTTTGACCTGATCTTCAATGATCAGCACTCGCGTTGGGCGCTGCATGGCAAATAATTCTTTCATTTCCTATGCGAAGTGGGTCGGTGTGTGCCGACCCAACTTCATTGTACCTAGCTGTTTGAAGGGTGGGAAGCCTGCTTAATTACCGCTGCCGGGTGCCACCTCAATAGTGACGTTTGGCAGGTCACCCTCGAACAGTTCCCCGAAAAAGACCACATCACTTGCATCGAGCAGTGTGAAGGCATCTTCGGGCAGTTCGCCTTCAAAGAATTGCACACCACTGCGACCCATGCGCGGCATCGGAACGCCTATCCCAAAGCGACCATGCGGACGCGAGATGATGCCCAGCACATTGTTGACGATCTGTGCTTGCATTGCATCAGCGCGTGCCTTTGCCACCAAGCCTTCTTCAACATCCTTCGCTAGGGCATCGCTGTATGCCTTCGTCAGAGCGTCCACCAACGTTTGCAGCCCAACGCCCTTCTCGGCTGCCACCTGCGCGATAGACTGACCACCCTGCGCTGCCTTGATCAGGTCTGCACAAGCGATGCCCAGCGCTTCCGCAGAGACGATGTAGGGCTTCACGGTGTTGCGTGCATTAATGCCTGCCAGCAAGTTCACGCGCCCCGCCATAATCCGCACACCGGGACGATCACCGCGCCCACGCAGACCGGGCGCCATTGGTGTGCCTTGTGCAGGCGGATTCATCTGCCCGCTGAGCAGGCTTTTGATCTGCGCTGCCTGCTCTGCTGTGATCAAGCCATCTGCCAGCGCCTTATCCACTTCTGCGATGCGTGCCGCACGCAGTGCCTCTTGCACGGCGGTCAGTTCAACGCCCTTTTGTGCCGCAATCCGCGTTAGGTTGGCGCCGCTTGCCAGCGCCACGCGCAGCTCAGGCGCGGTCATGTTCAGTGCGGTGGCTGCCACGCTGGTATAGTCAGTGGTGCTGCACGCACTGATCAGCATGGCGCTGCCGTCCCAATTCATAGCGCCACCGCGCCCGCCGCGCCCTTGCGCGTCCGCAGTGGTGGCACCCAGTGCCAAGCCGCCTACAAGTGCAACCGTCGCAGCGGCTGCCAATAGACCTTTGGTAAAGCGTTTCATCGTTCCTACTCCTGTTACAGTATCGTTGACCGTACTTTCGCACTGGTCTTACGCTTCTCAGTGTAGATCAAGGCTGTGAAGAAGTTATGAAGAGCCTGTGCAAAGCTGGAGAAGGTTTTTGAATAGGCACACGCCGAGTGTCTGTGCTGCACACAGTGCTGCGGCTTCCTAGCGCACCGCACACACGCGTATCAGGGGCGGCTGCCACAGCAGCGCACCTGCGGAGTCAGCGTGTGGCGCAAGCACAGCCCGCAGATCAGCGTAGCACTCTCGGCGCACCGCCTCCGAGAGTGCTTCGTAGCGCAGGCGGCGCGTCACCCAAGCGAGTTTGTAGGCGATGAAGGCATCCACCGTTGGGAAGCGCACCGTTGTAAAGACTGCCTCTTGCGCCCACACCAGCGCAAAGCCCGCCGCCTTGAACGTGGTGTAATAGTCGTCCGCGTCTTGCAAATGCGTTTGCCAGGCGCACGGCGACTCAAGGTAGGCATTTAGTGCTGGCGCGGCATCCACCTCAACAGAGTTAGTGTAGGCGCTGAGGGTTTCACTGAACAAGCGCGAAAGTTCATCGCGCCCGCCCCATTCTTGGCAACACAATAGGCAGTGCGGGCGCAGCAGGCGCACCAATTCGCGCAGCGAACGGCGCGGTTGGCTGTGATTCAGCCCAAAAGATGCGCCGATCAGGTCGAAGGTTGCCCGACGGAAAGGCAGATGATGCACGTCGCCAAGCACGAAGCGCACATTGGCGCTGCGCGCACGGTGCAGCGCCGTCTGACCTTCTGCCAACATCGGCGCGGAGACATCCACACCGATTACTTGCCGTGCAAAGCCCGCTATTTGCCGCGCCAAAACACCGCTGCCTGTGCCAACGTCAAGGGCAAAGCGGACGCTAGGGCAAGCACCGCCGGTGGGCAGATCAAACGGATCATGCAGGCTGCCGTTGGCATTCTCGCGCACACAGCGCGCCATCCAAGCGGCAAGGCTGCGCGCTAAAGCGCTCATGGCAGGGCTAATCGTAGTTTCGTAGTGCGGTGCGGTTTGTGCGTAAAGGGCGCGCACGCCGTCAAGGTCGTTCATAGGGCTGTCTCCGGCACACTGCTGATCGGCAGCGTCACGCTGAAGGTGCTGCCAATGCCTTGCTGGCTCTCCACTGTGATCATGCCGCCGTGCAGTTCGACGATCTGCTTGGCAATGGTCAGCCCTAAGCCAGTGCCGCGCACCTTTTGGGCGGATTGCTCACGGAAGAATGGCTCAAAGATGCGGATGAGCGCTTCCGGTGCAATGCCAATGCCGCTATCGGCAATGCTGATGACCGCTGACTGGAAAGGGGAGTGGGTGTTGGCGTGCAGCCTCACCTGAATGCTGCCGCCTTTGGGCGTGTAGTTTAGCGCGTTGGCAAGCAGGTTATCCACCACCTGCGTGATGCGTGTTGGATCAAGCTGCGCGGTGAAGCACTCTTCGGGCAAGTCAAGAGTTAGGTGAATGCCGCATTCCGTCGCACGCGGCAGGTGTGTATCCACAGCGCTTTTGAGCAGCTCACACAGGTTAACGCTTTCGCGGTGAATGGTCAGCGCGCCGCGTTCAAAGCGCGGCAAATCCAGCAGATTTTCGACAAGGCGCGTGAGGTGCTTGATCATGCGATCCATCACCTCAAAATGCTGATCGCGGTTAGCACTATCGCGCTGAGCAAGGTACAGGCGCAGTTTGAGGTTGGTAATCGGCGTGCGGAGTTCATGTGAGGCGTTGGAGATGAAGCGTTCGCGCTGTTCTTGCAGGCTTTTTTCTTGGCTTACATCGCGCACAAGGTTTAGCTGACCAATTGGCACATTTTGGGCATCTCGCACGACTGTTGCCGTCAGCCCGCAGATGAAGGTTGTGCCGTCTTTGCGGACTGCCTCAAATTCGGTCTGCCAAACGCTTTTTTTGGCAACGGTATCGCGCAGCCGCAAGCGTGCCTCATCAAAAAATTCGGGCGATTGAAAGAATCTGCGGTAAAAATCGAGCGATTGATCAACCACTTCCTCAGCTTCATAGCCAGTCAACTGCAAAAAAGACGAGTTGACGTACAGCGTGCGCCACGACTGCAAATCAAAATATGCCAAACCGTCGGTCATGTTCTCGACAATCGCCTGAAAGAGCGCGCTGCGCTGTTGCAGTGCGGCAGTCCGTGCGCCGACCCGCTGCTCTAGTTCGGCGGCATAGCGGCGCGATTCGGCGTACAGGCGCGCATTTTGCAGCGCAACGCCGGCTTGCACGGCAAAGACTTGCAGCAGTTCGGCGTGCTGAGCCGTGAAGTGGTTGCGCTGATCGCTATTCAGGTTTAGGATGCCGATCACCTGATCTTGCACCAAGATCGGCGTGCCAATATAAGACTTCACCCAAGACTGCCGATCCGTCTGAATCCAACGTGGATCAGTTTCCGTGTCTGCGATGTAGCGCACTTGGCGTGTGCGGCTCATCTCATCAAAGATGCGCTGCAACTCAGGGGAAAGCCTGTAGTGTTCGATATGCGCCACTTTGTCATCGGGAAAGCGCCCGTAGGCAAGCCGATAGGTGCCGCCATCAGCAACCATGATGCTAACGCTGCTGTGTGGCACCACGCGCCCAACGTTGCTCAGGATGCGCGCCATCACCTCTTCAAGGTCTAGCGCGCTGGTCAGCGCCATGCCAATATCGCTGAGCGCTTCTGCAAAGGTGCGGTGTTCGGCAGCGCGTGCCTGTGAATCGCGCAGACGGCGCACAATACCACGTTCGCGGCGGCGCAGCCGCACTGCCGTAAAAGCAAGCGCAGCGATCAGCAGGGAGAGCAAACTCGCCAGCAAGGTGATATCTTTCTGATAGGAGACGATCTGCGTTTGGACTTGGACATCGGTGAGCGGGATCGAAATGCCGATCAGCCAGGTGGAGTCACTCAGGTTCAGCGGCGTCCACGCGGCAAGCATCTGCGTGCCTTCGGGCAGAGTATGCATCCCAACCGATTCAGTGGCAGTCGTCAGGCGGGCGAGCATGTCGAGATTGACAGCATAATCTTGGTACGTAGAAGGGATTGGCAGTGTGGACTCTGTGCAATTGGTACAATACGTCCAGATCAGCACATTGAACAAATTCTGAGCAGCCGCAAATGCTTGCCTGGTGCGCGCTAGGATGAAAGCAGCGCTATCTTCTTGCGTGTAAGCGCCGATCTCTTTCCAAACCAACACACGCACCGTTGCGGCTGCCGCACGCACAGCGGCAAGGCTGCGCGCTTGAAACGCCTGCATCGCACTTTCGGCGTAGCTTTGCGTTTGGCGCAGCGCCACCCACCAGATTATGCCAATCAGCAAGCAAGCCACAAGGAAAATGACGCCGTTGATGAGGTTCAACGGACGTTTGGGCAGACGCGCAGGTGCGGAAGGCTTGTGGCTCATGGTAGGTTTAGGCGCCAATTACAACTTAACTACTACAGTTTCCAGATAAATTGTACACCCTTTCTTGGCTTTTCTTGCCAGAGGTGTGCAAGCGAACAGGGGACATGCCTAACCATTCAGCAAACTACGAATGGTGCTTTCAAGGCTGCGCGGCGTCACGGGTTTGGTCAAAACCATATCTACCATACCAACATGGTGGCGTTCCAACATCAGCGGCACCGCCGTCAGCACGACGATCTTGGTTTGGGCGTAAGTGTTGTTGCTACGCACTGCTTCCAACACATCTATCCCGCTGATTTCGGGCATGGCAAGGTCTAGCACGATCAGAGTCGGCGCAATATCTGCTAAAATTTCTAAAGCGCGTCTGCCACTATCCGCTTTGTAGAGGGTGCAGTTTAGGCGAACTAAAACAACTTCAAACAGCGTGAGCAGATCAGCCTCATCATCTACAAGTAAGATTGAACAGGGTTGCCCAATGGGCTGAGTCATAGTGAGCGCCTTTGTTTTGTAGTCAGTCTACTTAATTATATCCGTTTACGATGCCGAATGGCGTTCACAGCACCAACTCTTACGACATCGTTATATGGGTAGGATTGCCGTTAGGGAAAGATAAGCGGCAAATTTGTTCTAGTTGTGTTATGCTATGAAAAGGTGCTGCTGCTTGGCGCGCCTTGCATTGTATTCCAGAGCGAGAGATAGAAGGGCAGCAAAGCCATGCCATTTATTGAAGCCCCAACCAGCTTTTACTTAGGGCGGCGCTACGATCCAGAGACGCAGCGCCTTGCGGATGAAGTTGTCTACTACGACTCACGCGATCTCACCACGCACGCGGTCGTCGTGGGCATGACGGGCAGCGGTAAAACTGGTATGTGCATCACGCTGCTAGAAGAAGCTGCCCTGGATGGCGTGCCTGCCATTGTGATTGACCCAAAGGGCGACATCACCAATTTGCTCCTAAACTTTCCACAATTGCGCCCTGAAGATTTTGCGCCGTGGGTGAATGCCAGCGATGCTCAGCGCGCCGGGCTGGACATTGACGAATATGCCGCAGAGGTAGCGCAGCAATGGCGCGAAGGCTTGGCGCGCTGGGGCATTGGCAGTGGGCGCATGGCAGCCGCCCAAAGCGCCGCCCAGTACAGCATCTACACGCCCGGCTCGGACGCCGGCTTGCCGATCAGCATTCTTGCCTCGCTGCAAGCACCGCGTGATGGCTGGGAAGGCAATGAAGAATTTCACCGTGAGCAGATCAGCGGCATTGTTACCGCGCTGATGGCGCTCATCGGTAAGCAGGTGGAGCCAGTCAAAGACCGTGAGCATGTGTTGATCAGCAACATTTTTGAGGAAGCTTGGCGGCGCGGCGAAGATTTGACGCTGGAAGATATCATCTTGCGCGTGCAAAATCCGCCCTTCAGCCGCCTTGGCGTGTTTGATGTGAACACCTTCTTCCCAGAACGCGAACGCTTCAAGCTGGCGAAGGAACTCAACCATATCATCGCCGCACCTTCCTTCCAGACGTGGATCGCAGGCGATCCGCTCGATGTGCGCCGCCTGCTCTATACAGCGGAAGGACGCCCGCGTGTGGCGATCTTCTATCTGGCGCACCTGACCGATAACGAACGCACCTTCATGATCACCCTCATCCTAGAAAACATGCTGGCGTGGATGCGTTCGCTGAGCGGCACAACCAGTTTGCGCGCCATCCTCTACTTTGATGAGATTTTCGGGCATATTCCGCCAGCGCCGCGCAACCCACCCACCAAGGAACCGATGCTGCGCCTGCTTAAGACGGCGCGTGCCTTTGGCATTGGCTTGGTGCTGGCAACTCAAAATCCCGGTGATCTTGACTACAAAGGCTTAGCGAACGCTGGCACGTGGCTGATTGGCAAGCTGCAAACCGATAACGATAAAAAGCGCATCCTGGGCGGGCTGGAATCGGCTGCCACGGCTGACTCAAAACTGGATATTGCCACACTGGATCGGCTGATCTCAGGCTTGGCGCCGCGTGTGTTTGTGCTGCACAACGTCCATAACGATGGCGGACCGGTGCTGGTGCATTCGCGTTGGGCAATGTCCTACCTGCGCGGACCCTTAACGCGCCAGCAAGTGCGCCGCCTGATGGATGCCCAGCGGCAGGGCATTGCCAACATGCCGGCGCCCATTCCGCCACCGGATCCGCGCACGCTGCCCACAGGCGCCGTCGAACCGCGTGTGACGCCGCCCACGCTCAGCAATTCGGTGAACCTGACTGGCAGTATGCCGCCTGCTTCACCACAAGTGAGCGTTCAGCCTGCTGCCAGTGCTGCGCCGCCACCAGCGCTGCCCGACGAAACGCGCCACATGCCACCGCCGCCAACCTTGCCGGACGAGCAGCCACGCACACCACCACCGCCGCCACCAACCTTGCCGGATGAACAGCTAGGTAGCACAGCGCGCCTTAGCACAGCAGGCGGCGTTCAACTGACGCCACCGCGCTATACCTACGCTGAACGCTTGGCGCAAGAGGCGCAGCAGCGCGGCGCGCCGCCGAGTTTGCCCGCCAGCCGTTCCATCGAGCCGACGAATCCCTTCGGCGTCTCGCTCTCGCGCACGCCGCCACCACCCACAGGCAGCACACAGCACAGCACAGCGCCCGCTGACGATAAATCGTTCTGGAATGCGCCTTCGGTCACACCGCTGCCCACACCGCCCACCTCCAGCGCGCCGCCCATACTGCCACCGTCGGAGTCGCACTATGGCGGCGAGACGATGCCGGTTGGCGTTGGCTTCACACCGCCGCCGCAGAGTGCCTCACAGACCATGCGGGCGCCCAACTTGCCCAGCGGCTACGAGATGCGCCAAGTCTCGCTGCCCTCAGGTGTGGTGCAGTATTACTTGCCCATCCTGATCCCTGTCCAACAGGCGATCAAGCAATGGGAGACGCGCAATGGGATTGTGCAAAGCACTTTCGGTGGCGCGCAGTTGCTCTACCGCCCTGTGTTGCTCGCCCAGGTTGGCGTGCGCTACTTTGACCGCAAAAGCGGTGCGGAAGCGGATCAGCATTGGGCGTTCCATGTGCCGGAGGTGCAGATCGCAGGCTTTGTGCGCTGGAGTCAGTTCCAGGCGCCGCCGGTAGACCTTGATCACCTTGCCAATGAACCCTTTGGCGAAGCAGCCTACGGCTCGCCTTCCGCCGGCATGACCGATCTAAAGCGGATGCGCGCCCTGCGCGACGAGGTCGTTGATTTCGTCGCGCGCAGCGCCTCGTTGGTGCTGCCCTACAACAGCGTACTTGATCTTTACGGTAAGCCCGGCGAAGATCAGCGCGACTTTGTGACCCGTGCCAGCCAGCTTGCCCGCGAACGGCGCGATGCTGAAATTGACGCGGCAACTTCCCGTGCTGATAAGGTCTTTGCCGACCTTGAACTGCGCCTTCAGCGCGCCATGCGCCAATTGGAAGGCGAGAAATCGTCGCTCGATGAGCTGCGCCGCGAAGACCTCTATACGACCGGTGAGGCACTTATAAGCTTGCTGCGCGGGCGGACTTCTTATACGCTTTCGCGGGTGAGCCGTGCGCGCCGCTTCAAGAAGCAATCCCAAGAGCGCATGAGCGCCGCCGAACTGACCATCCAGCAAATTGAGGATCAGGTGGAGGCGGAGCAAGAGCGCTTGCAAAACAGCCTGCAAGAGATCAACGAGAAGTGGCGCAAGATCGCCCAAACAGTCGAAGAATACCGCATCAAGCCCTTCAAGAAAGACATCGCCCTAGAAGCGTTCGGCATTGGTTGGGTGCCTCTGTGGTACGTGGTCGTGAATGGGCAGGCGATCACATTGCTTGGCTTTGATGGCACCTTAGCAGGCGCCCAACGCCTTCAGGATGTGCCGTGATGAAGAACTTTGTGCGGGCAACGCTTGCCTTTGGCGTGGTGAGCGGCGTGCTGGTCTATAACACGCTGCGCGGGCAGAAAAAGCGCACCTTTCCGCCGCCGCACGCTCTGATCATTGATCCGTCGCTGATCGAAGGACGTGCCATCCCTTTTGAAGGTGTGCCAAACTTCCGCGATTTTGGCGGCTACCCAACGATGGATGGACGCTACGTGCGGCGCGGTTTGCTCTATCGTTCAGGCGCCTTGAGCGACCTCAGCCCAAAGGATATTGCTAAACTGCGCGAACTGGGCGTGAAATTAGTCTGCGATCTACGCACGGATTATGAGTCTGAGGTGGCGCCCGACACACCCTTTGAAGGCGCGGAACTCTGGCGGCTGCCCGTCATTCAGCAGGATGAGTCGGCGGTGAAGGCACGCACTTTCTTGTTTGATCGGCATCGGCTGGACGCGGTGATGATCCAGACTTACCAAATGTTCGTGCGGCAGAAGGCGCACATTTTCGGCGCAGCGATCACGCGCTTTGCCCAAGCGGAAAATCTGCCGGCGCTCTTTCATTGCAGCGCAGGCAAGGATCGCACAGGCATCTTGGCGGCGCTGCTGCTGGGCGCGCTGGGCGTCTCGGATGCGCTAATCCTTGCCGACTACACGCTGAGCAACTTCTTCTACGCCGAGTTCCGCAAGGCAACCGAGCCGCAAGAACACCGCTTGCGTGCCGTGCGCCTGACCCTTGACGACCTTCAGCCGATGTTGGTGAGCGACCCTGCCTACCTAGAGGCGGCGTTAGCTGCCATCCGTGAGGAATGCGGTAGCCTTGAGTCCTATCTGCTGCAAAAGGCAGGCGTCAGCGCCGAGACGTTGGCACGCCTGCGCGAAATCTTCCTAGAATAGCGCGCCCGCCCTCCACCTTGACCAACACACCGCACACGGTGTACAATACTGAGCGTGTTGGGCGCTTAGCTCAGTTGGCAGAGCACTTCGTTTACACCGAAGGTGTCAGGGGTTCGAGTCCCTTAGCGCCCATGTGGTCATCCCCGCCGCGACGGGGATTTTTCGTTTGAGAGAAACTGCCTCACAGTTTTGAGGATGTGTGTGATGCGGAAACCGATTGCTGCCCTTGTTGGGCGCCCAAATGTTGGTAAATCTACCCTGTTTAACCGCCTGATCGGTGAGCAGCGCTCCGTGACCAGCGATATTCCCGGCACCACGCGAGACCGCGTTTACGGTGATTCAGACTGGCGCGGCGTCGTCTTTACCCTTGTGGATACCGGCGGCATTGAGATGTACGAAGCGCACATGGATGCCGCGCCACTTTCGGAGGCAAGCGCCGATTTTGTGCCGCAAATCCGCGCACAGGCACTGATCGCTATTCAGGATGCCGACGTGATCGTGATGTTGGTGGATGCCACGCAAGGCATCACAGCAGCCGATCAAGAGGTGGCGGAAATCTTGCGGCGCACCCAAAAGCCGATCATCATCGCTGCGAACAAAGCCGATAATGAAGCACGCCGCACCGATGCCTTTGAGTTCTACGCGCTTGGGCTTGGCGAAGAAGTGTTCGCCATTAGCGCGCTGCACGGCACAGGCACAGGCGATTTGCTGGATGCAATCGTAGACGCCTTCCATAAAGCGCCGCCCGAAGACCTGGAGGCGCCCGAAGATGAGAGCCTGAAGATCGCCATTGTTGGGCGCCCAAATGTGGGCAAAAGCAGCCTGTTAAACCGACTGCTTGGCGAAGAGCGCGCCATTGTCAGCCCGATTGCCGGCACTACCCGCGATGCGATAGACATCAAGCTGACGTGGGAAGGCTTGCCGATCACGCTCATTGATACGGCGGGCTTGCGGCGGCGCGGCAGCATTGCGCCCGGCATCGAAAAATTCAGTGTCATCCGTGCGCTCAAGGCGCTCGAACGCGCTGAGGTTGCCCTGCTGCTGATTGACGCCATCGAAGGCGTCACCGCGCAAGATACCCACATCGCCGGTATGGTGAAAGATGCCCACCGCAGCTGTGTGATTGTTGTGAACAAGTGGGATGCCATCGAAAAGGATGACCAGACCATGAACGAGTTCACGCGCATTATTCGGCACCGCTTCGATTTCATCAGCTACGCGCCGATTTTGTTCATCAGCGCACTGAGCGGTCAGCGCATTCATAGCGTGTTGCCGACGGCTGCCCGCGTGCAGGAAGAACGCCTGACGCGCATCCCGACTAGCGCCTTTAACAAGCTGCTGCGTGAGGCAGTGCTGAAGCACGCGCCGCCCAGCAGCACCGGACGGCGCCTGAAGATTTACTACGGCACACAGGTGCGCGTCGATCCGCCCACCTTCCTGATGTACATCAACAGCCGCGATCTGCTGCACTTCAGCTATGAGCGCTATCTTGAAAATCAAATCCGTGAGGCTTACGGCTTCATTGGCACACCGCTGCGGCTTAGCTTCCGTGAGCGCGAACGGGATGGCGGCGCACCCGAATAACCGCTGGCGACCGTAGGGACGCGGCAAAGGCGAGGCGCTTGATGGGGAAGACGCTGAGACGCAGCCCACCCACAAAACGCCGATTCTCGGCTATAATGGGTATGTGAAGTACATCCCACAAGGAAGTTGCCACAATGAGCGATCCCTTGAGCAGCCTTCAGCCCGACCGCCTGATGCAGCACATGAATGCACTCTGCAAAGGCATTGGCGCACGCCCTGCCTGTTCCGCCCAAGAGCGCCGCGCTGCCGAATACGTGCAGATCGCACTGCGTGCCGTCGGCGTGGAGCAAATTACGGTGCAGCCTTTCCGCAGCAACACCAGCTCAGGCGCGCAGGCAATCCCGCTCCTTGCCTTTGCCGCGCTGGCTGCGCTGTATGGCAGGCGTGGGCGCTTGGGCAAGCTGATCGCAGCGGCGCTCTCTGCCCTGAGCGCGGTAAATCTGCATGGCGTGATGACCGCCAAGCCGCCTTTCTTCCAACCGCTGATCGGGCTAGGGCATAGCCAAAATGTGATTGCAACCATTCCGCCGCGTGCTGAAGTCAAACGCCGTGTCTATCTGATCGGGCATTTGGATAGCAACAAGCAGCGGTTCACCCTGCCCACGCCACAGCCCGAATTGCTGAAGCCTTTCACGACGCTTGGCATCAGTGCGTTGCTTATGAATGCGCTGGTGCAGTTACGACGCGCCCTAAAGCCTAAAATCCGCTACGGCATTTGGGACGCCTTCTACGCCGCCCTTGCCGTTGGCGCGCTTGCCATGCAGGTTAGCGACGAGCGCCAGCCCTATATTGAAGGCGCCAACGATAACGCGACGGCGGTCAGTGTGCTGCTTGGCTTGGCAGAGACGCTCACGCTGGCGCCGCTGGCAAATACCGAAGTCACGCTTCTGTTCAGCGGCTGCGAAGAAGTGGGCTGCATCGGCATGGCGCGCTATTTGGAACACTTCCAGCCGCCGCGCTTCAACAGCTACTTCATTGATTATGAAATGGTGGGCAGCGGCAACCTGTGCTATGTGACCAAGCACGGTATTACTGCCTTTGGCGAATACACACCCGATCCTGACCTGCTGCATTTTGCCCGCTGTGCAGCGGTGCAGCATCCGCAGGTGGCAGGGCGCGATATGCTGATCTTGGAAGAAATCGCCGTTGTAACGCGCATGGGCTATAAGGGCTTGTGCATCGTCGGCTATAATCAAGAGGGTTGGCTGCCCAACTGGCACCGCACATCGGATACGCTGGAGAATATTCAGAGCGGGACGCTCAGCCGCGCCGCACACTTCGGCTATACGCTGTTGCAAGAGATTGATCGCAGCGCGCACGCCGATCAACCATATACAGAATAGGACGATCACACACACGCACTATGCCGCACATTGTTTATCTGATGTCCGATACTGGCGGCGGTCACCGCGCCGCTTGCCGCGCTATCGAAACTGCCCTCAACATGCGCTACCCCAGCGAATTTACCGCCCAATTGGTGGATATGTGGCGCGATTACACACCTTTTCCCTTCAGCACCCTGCCGGATACCTATGTGAAGTGGGTGAATTGGAGCCCCGGCACCTACGCTGCCCAATATTGGGTGAACGATCGTCTGTGGCGCTCACCTGCCCTGAGCAACGCCTTGTGCCGCCAGATGTTTCCGCGCATGAAGCTGTTCTTGGAGCGCTACCCGGCTGATCTCTACCTATGCGCGCATTCAGTCTTCGTGCGTCCTGCCATTCACGCCCTGCGGAAGTTGGGCATTCAAAAGCCGTTCATGACCGTCATCACCGACTATGCGCTGCCAAACATCATGTGGTACGACCCGCGTGTAGACCTGACCACTATCCCAACTGAGGCAGCCTATCAGCGTGGTGTGCGGCTCGGTTTGCCACCTGAAAAAATGGTCATGACTGGTGCGCCCGTCCATCCCAAATATACTGACCTGAATCTGAGCAAGGCAGCAGCGCGAGAAGCGCTTGGCTGGTCGCCAACGGCGCGCATTGTGCTGATGGTTGGCGGTGGCGATGGGATGGGAACGCTTCAAAAGACAGCACGCGCTATTGATTGTTTAGCGCTGGAGGCTGAACTGGTGATCATCGCCGGGCGGAACGCCGCTTTGAAAAAATCACTGGAAGCGCGCCAATGGCGGCGTCCAACGCACATCTACGGCTTTGTGAACAACCTTGAGGTGATGATGCGCGCTGCGGACTTGCTCATCACGAAGGCGGGTCCAGCCACCCTGACCGAAGCGGCGACCGTTGGCTTGCCAATGGTCATCAGCGGCGCAATTCGCTTTCAGGAATCGCCCAACGTGAAGTATGTGGTCAGCCGCAACGCCGGCGTCTTTGCGCCCGGCGCACGCAGGGTAGCGGCAGCCGTCGCCGAGATTTTGGCAGATGATGCCGCTCGTCTGAAAGTGCTTTCGGAAGGCGTGAAGGCGATTGCCGAGCCGCACGCGGTCTGGCGCATTGCGGAGTTGGTTCACACTTACGCTACAGGTAAGCCCATCATTGCTCAACCCAAAGCCTGAGAGACTCTATTTGTGAATTAGGGTGCAATATTGAAGGCGGCGCGCAAGGTAAGCGCGCCTTGTTCAGGACAAGTGTACCGAAGATGTGGCGCGAGTTGGGAGCAGCGCAAGACCCGACAAATATACATTTGTCGGGTCTGTATGCCGAAGGTGGGACTCGAACCCACACGGTTTCCCAAACGAGTTTGAGTCGTTCGCGTCTGCCAATTCCGCCACTTCGGCGCGGTAAAGGATAGTATACGCAAAGTGTGGCGCGCCGTCAATGGTGTGGTATAGTTGCGCATATGTATCGTTAAGTTAGCCGTGAAGATGCCTTAATGCGCTTGAATGAGTATGAATGGTCGCGCAATCCACGCGGGATGCACAATAAAAACGCGCCTATCAAAATGGATGTGGATGCCCTGCGCGCTGCTGGCATGGGCTGGGCAAAATACACCGCCATCAGCGATGAGTATGTCAATGATATGAGCGTGCTGCGCGCCAGCAACATCACGCCGATTGTCCGCATATGGCGTCCGCGCTTTGGCGCAGGCGACCCTGAAGAAAAACTGCGCTACTACGAGGCATATGTGGCGGCGGGCTGTAAATGGTTCGAGTTCTACAACGAGCCGAACCTCGATATTGAGTGGCAAGAGGGCATTCTGCCTGATTATAAGAACGTTGCAGGCATTATTGCACCGCTGATGACCAACTGGCTGCGTTGGGCAGAGTGGGCAATCGAGCGCGGCTGCTATCCCGCTTTTCCCGCCCTCAGCGAGGCAATCGGTCAGCATTATGATGCCATCGGTTGGCTGCGCGCCATGCTCACCTTTCTGGGCGATAACTACTACGAGCGCTTTCGGGTGGTAGCTGCCAACGGCTTGTGGTGTGCCACGCACCCCTATATCTACAACCATTTCTATCAGGAAGATGGCAGCCCTAACCGCGCCCGCCCGGCTGACCGCCAACGCGCTGACGAGGGCGGCTGGCGCTTTGAATATCCTTATGATCCAATCTCACAGGCGGAAAAGCCCGGCTTAACGACCCTCTCCGGTCCGCCGAGTGCGCCCAACGGCGATCCCATTGGCTTGATCGGTATGGGTGATGCCTTCATGCGCCTGTTCACGGAGTGGTTCGGCGGCGGCGCGATTCCAGTCGTCGGCACAGAGGGCGGCATTTATCCCGTGCCGCAAGGCGCGGGCGATTTTCACCAACTAGATGCCCGCTATC
Organism: Anaerolineae bacterium; assembly: GCA_034432555.1. Classification (GTDB taxonomy): domain Bacteria; phylum Chloroflexota; class Anaerolineae; order Aggregatilineales; family UBA2796; genus CP2-2F. Next base: position 43,556 of record DAOUBW010000046.1, on the reverse strand, counting down.
CCGGCTATAACGGCTTCAGCCACGGCGAGGCAACGGTTGCCATGTTCAACTGGAGCGCCTACCAAGCGCCGCCGTGGTTCTTTGGTGTGGCGCTCTGGAAGTGGGATGACTACTACGAGACGTCTTTCGGACCTGCCATCGCCATCCGCCGTATGGTGGAGACTCCGCCGCCCTTTAAGGACGTGCCGCCGCTGGAGGCGCTGGACGGTGACGGCATGGCGGGCATTCCGCGTGGCTGGATCGGACCCGGTCCCATTCACGGCACGCCCGATTTTCACTGCTTGCTGATCGCTTCAGGCTTCAATGCCGAATGGTTCTTCCTAGCAGGTAAGGCATACTACGAGCGCTTTCGTCCGCAGCTTTTGCCCACACCCGATTTTCTGGATAACCTGACCTACCGCCAATCAGCAGGCATTACCATCCTGACGCTGCCCAACCTTGCCGATGGGCTGCGCGCTCAGCTTTCAGCGCGCTACCCTGCCGCATGGCTAGACATGATCGCCGTGGAGACGCTCGATCAGTTGGCAACCATCCTCAACGAGCGCGCCATGCGCGGGCTACGCTTCGGTTAGGTGGCGGTGCAGCAGGGCAAGGGCTGCTTCCGCCGAGAGCGCCTTGTTGCCTGCGCGGTCGCTCTGCCAAATATGGCGCTCCACCTGAGTGCCGCTGGCTGAGTCCAGGGCGATGTAGACCAACCCGACGGGCTTGTTGGGCATTCCGCCACCGGGGCCGGCAATGCCCGTCACGGAGAGCGCCACATCGGTTTCATAGGCAGCCCGCACGCCACGCGCCATTTCGGCGGCTGTTTCTGCGCTCACCGCGCCGTATTGCTCTAGGGTGTTTTGCTGCACGCCCGCAAACTTCACCTTTGCCGCATAGCCATAGACGACCATGCCGCCCATCAGATAGGCAGAGCTGCCGGCAATGTTGGTGATGCGGTGCATGATCAGCCCGCCCGTGCAAGATTCGGCAACCGAGAGCGTGAGATTGCGCGCCGTGAGTATGCGCCCGATGGTTATTTCGAGCGGTTCGCCTGAGGTGGTCATACACATCCTTTGGTGGTGTTTTATTCAGAAGGAGAGCATTCGGATGCTCCTCATCTGATTGTCTCATGCTCAGGTGCTGTATGGCAAAAAGTGGTGGCGCAGGCGCTGAGGAGAACTGCACACCCCCTTCAAAAAGATGACCTGTCCATTAACGCAACCGAGCGCAATGACTGCGGCGCGCCCTGACCGTGAACTATGTGACCTACGTGCGGCTGCGCCACGACAGCGGACTCAAGCGCTTTGGGCGAGAGGACGAGCAGCATGGTGTCTACGTTCTCAATCGCCATTTGGATTTGCCGCCACCAGTCATGGCTGCCTTCCATGTCGCTGCGGTCACGCCACAGCGTGAAGCCGAGCGCTTGCAGCTTGGCGTACAGGGCGCGGGCGAAATCGGTGTTGGCGCGAGAATAGCTGATGAATACAGCGCGTTTGTCGGGCATGGTACGTCCCACAAGGTGCTGTGGCTTGTGGTCATTATAACCTAATTTTAACTGCGCCAAGCGCGCTGTGAAAATGCCTTAGGCATAGGGCGCACCGCGCACTTGGCGTGATTGGCGGCGATCGGTAGCATTTTCAGGGCGCGAGCGCCACGCTCACCCTGTCTATCGGTTGCGCCTAGCGCCTAACCTGCGCTTCAAACCACTCGGTCAGGCTGCGGATGTCCTCACGGGCGTTGAAAAGACGTGCCAGCCGCCGCAAAAAGCCAAGTTCAGTTTGCAGCTTATCCAAGGGGCAAATATCCTCCAACACGCGGCGGTAGTGTGCACGTGCTTGTTCAGATTGCCCGCTGATCAGCGCTAACTTCGCCAAGTCGCGCTGTTGGAGCAGAATGTCTTTTTCGGTTGCCGCCAATGTGGATGCCTTCTCCCAATCCAGCAGGGCATCTTCATAGCCGCCGAGCAGTTGGCGTGCGATGCCGAGCCACAGGTTGCTACGCACAACGGTTGAGTCCAGTGCGACGGAGCGCTTCAGATCGTTGAGCGCCTCTGGGAAGCGCCCTTGGTCAAGCATCACCAAACCACGCCAAAAGTAGGTGGAAGCGTTGCCAGAGCGCATTTCTAGCGCTTTGTTCAGGTCATCCAGGGCTTTATCATAATCGCCGCCATCCTGAAAAACGCCTGAGCGCCACTGGTAGTTGATGTCGTTCTTCGGCTCGGTCTCGATCGCCTTCGTGAAGTATTCTAGGGCGTGTGGCATATCGTTTTGGGCGTAGTAGACAATGCCGATGAGTTGGTAGTTCACGTCATTTTCAGGCTGAAGGCGTGCCGCTTCCTCAAGATCGCTGAGGGCGGCGTTAAAGTTGCTCAGGATGTAGTTGATCTGTCCGCGCCAATACCAGTTGTAGCCATTCTCGGGCTGAATCTCGATAGCGCGGCTGAAGTCCAACCGTGCAGAAGCGTATTCGCGCTGCTCAAAGTAGATGCGCCCGCGCCAGAAAAAGACGTAGGGATCGCCCGGCTGCAAATCCACAGCGCGGTTCAGGTCTGCCTCGGCTTGGGCAAAATCGCGCATATCGTGGTAGACCAAGCCGCGCATGTAGTAGTACATGCCGCCGTTCGGCTGCAACGCGATTGCCTTATTCAGGTCGGCAAGGGCAGCGGGATAATTTTCTAGGGCGTAGTGCGCCCTGCCGCGCATCGAGTAGACGCCGTCGTTATCCACACCTTGCGCGCTCAGCACACCAACCAGGTGGTCAAAATCGGCAAGGGCAGCGCGGAACTGCTCAAGGCTCATCTGCACCATGCCGCGCCAGAAATAGGCGGCAGGGTCTGGCACTTTCAGCTGAAGGGAACGGTTGAGCGCTTCTAGGGCAGCCTCATGTTCGCCTAGCTCACGGTGAGCGCGCCCGCGCCACATAAAGTTATAGCCATCTTCAGGTTGCAGTTCGCAAGCGCGGCTGAAATCTTCCAATGCCTTCTGAAATTCGCCCATATTGAAGTACACCTGACCGCGGAAGAAGTAGTTATTGCCGTTCTGCGGCTGCATCTCAGTGGCGCGGTTCAGATCGGCAAGGGCAGCCTCTTGCTCGCCTAAATTGTGGAAAATGCGCCCGCGCAGCACGATGTTGGCGGCGTCGTTCGGCTGGATGCTAATGGCGCGGTTAACATCGGTGAGGGCGGCGTTTGCCTCACCTATCTCGAAAAAGGTCTGGGCGCGGAAGTAGAAGGCATCGCCATTGTTCGGGTTAAGCTGAATGGCACGCCCTAAGTCATCCAGCGCGGCGGAACGGTCGCCCATGGCGGCGTAGGTGCGCCCACGCAGGAAGTAGTTGGCGCCGTTATCAGGCTGAAGCTCAACGGCACGGTTAAAGTCGCTCAGGGCAGCTTGCCAATTGCCCATGGCAGCGTAGGTGCGTCCGCGCCAACTGTAGTCTAGGCTGCTCTCAGGTCCGAGCGCGATAGATTTGTTCAGGTCTTGGATTGCCTCATTGAAGCGCCCTAGCCCATAGTAGACCGTGCCGCGCCAATGCCACAAGAATCCGTTACGCGGCTCTAGCTCGATAGCACGGCTGAAATCGGCGAGCGAGGCGTGCAGGTCGTTCAGTTCGTAGTAGATGCGCCCGCGCAGGAACAGGTTTTCCTGATCGTTGGGCTGGAGTTCAACAGCGCGTGTCACATCAGCGAGCGCTGCTTCACGGTTGCCCATGCCCAAGTAAGTTTGGGCGCGGAAGAAGTAGGTGTTGCCGTTCTCTGGGATCAGCTCTAGGGAGTGTGTGAGATCGGCAAGGGCTGCCTCACGGTCACCCATGCTCAGGTAAACGCGCCCACGCAGCGAGTAGACAAAGCCGTTGTTCGGCTGCAACTCGGCGGCGCGGTTGCAATCGTTGAGCGCCTGTGCGTATTGGCGCAGATCAAGGTAGGTGCGCCCGCGAAAGAGGTGAAAATCTGCCGCATCGGGCTGGAGTTCGATAGCGCGCCCAAAATCGGCAAGGGCTGCCTGTGGATTGTTCAAAGCGTAGTTGGTGCGCCCGCGCCAATTGTAGTTCAGCCCATCTTCAGGTTGCAGCTCAATCGCGCGGTTCAGGTCAGCAAGGGCTGCCTCATAGTTACCCAGCTCATAGTTCACGCTGCCGCGCCAATGAAAGTTAAAGCCGCCTTGCGGGTTTAGCTCAATGGCACGGGTGAAATCCTGAACAGCCTCTGCTTTGCGATTCATCGCATAAAGTGTGCGTCCGCGCAGGTAGTAATTTTCTTCCTCATCAGGCTTTAGGTTGATGGCTGTGCTAAAATCGGCAAGCGCCTCGCTATAGCGCCCTAACTCATAGTAGAGCGTGGCGCGCCAGTGGTGATTAAAGCGATCACCGGGCTGCAAACGCACCGCCAAATCAAAATCGGCAAGGGCTGCCTCTTTATCGCCGCTGGCATAGTAAGCGCGTCCCCGTAAATAGGCAACATAGCCGTTATCGGGCTGAAGCTCCAACGCCTTATCCAGATCAGCGATGGCGGCGGGCAAGTTACGCAGATCGAGGTGCGTTTGCCCACGCCAACGGTAATTGCTGGCATTGGTGGGCGCCAGCTCCACAGCGCGGTTCAGGTCTTCCAGCGCCTCTTGGAATCTGCCCAAGCCATGATAGAGCGTGCCGCGCCAATGCAGGTTATAGCTATCTTCGGCGTTGATCGCTAAGGCACGGTTAAAATCAACCAACGCCTCGTCATAGTGTCCCATTGCGTAGTAGGTTTGCCCACGCCAGCGGTAGTTTGCCGAATCTTCGGGTTGCAGTTCGATGGTTCGGCTAAAATCGGCAAGGGCGGCGGGATAATCGCCGATGTTATAGTGGGTTAGACCGCGAAACCAATGGCTGTTGGGCGCTTCAGGGCGCAAGGTGATCGCCTGGGTGAGATCAGCAATGGCTGCCTTCGCATTGCCCATAAAGTGATGGCAGCGCCCACGATGGAAGTAGTAATCGGCATGGTTAGGGTTTAGAATGACGGCAAGGTCAAAATCGGGCAGGGCGCGGGCATAGTCCTCTTGCCAGAAGTAGCGTAAACCGCGGGTGCGGTGGGCAATGGCTTGGCGCTCGGCAGGCAGGGCGCGGCACAGCTCCACCAGCTTATTGACCATCGGCAGCATATCGGCATAGCGCTTTTCAAAGTTAGCGGTGAAGCCCTCCGCACAGAGCGCGCCGAATGCCTCAATTTCTGCGATGCCCGCTTCTGCGCCTGCTTTGCGGATCGCTTCGGCAAGAGCTTGATCGTAGTCATCCGGCGAGCCGGGATCAAAGGTATCTAGCAGGCGGTTGGCGCAGGTGGGCAGGGCGCGGGTGCCTTGCGCGCACAGCAGATGAAACATCCATTCCGTGTCAAGCGCCTGCCAGCGCTCATCGCGCAGTCCATCCTGTAGGGAAAGCGCCAGCGCATCACGCTGCGCGGCGAGTTCTTGGGCAAGGTGGGCATGCTTCGCCTGCCACGCTTGGCGATCTTGTGGGAAGTCGGTTTGCATAGAGATCATCTCCAATTAACGCACTCTTTAGATTATAGCGCAAGCCATGCTGAGCGGATCAGGTTAGGAAAAGGTATGAGAGCTGCCTGTATCCTCAAACAATTGGCACGCTTTTGGTTTAGAGCGTGCTATGATGGTTAAAAAGTGTTAGCAGGCTTGTTGAGAACTTTTGGGCATAGTGCAACGTCCTTCTTTCACTGCACGCAACACTTTTAGAAAGGCAAAGCGATTGACCAAGCACATACTTGCCACTTGCCCGTCCTGTCGGCGCAAAGGGCGTTTTGAGTGGTTAGGGGAACAGCGGTGGCCCGAAGCGGTAGCCCGTAAGCTCGGTGTGCCTATCATCATCGCCTTGTGGAGCTGCCCATACTGCTCAACCACTGTCAGCGAGATCGCTCTGCTGGATCCGACCAACGAAACAGAAGAAGCATCCGAAGATGCCTCTTTCATCAGCGATGATAGCACGCCTTTACAATCTTCTTACCTCACCTGCTGAGGGATGATTACTTCTGCTAAACTGCCAACTTCCTGCGCTAAAGCCTGAGCGTCTAGGCGCGTGCCGCCTTCGCTTAGGCTGCCCCAGTGGCTGGGAATCACGTAGCGCGGGCGAAGTTGGCGCACGGCTTTGACGGCATCGTTGATCGTCATGCTGTGGCTGCCGCCAATGGGCACAATCACAATATCCGGGTGCAATTTCTCCATCTCTGGAATCACGCCGCTATCGCCGACATAGTACAGATCGTAGTGATCGAGCGAGATCACAAAGCCTAAGCACTCAAATGCCTGCGGATGTTGATCATTGTAGGCTGGCACTGTGCGAATTGAAGCGCGTCCCACGTTGAAAACCTGCCAAGGGCGTGCAATCGTGGCACCTTCAAAGTGCGTGGCTGTAGCGCGGTTGGTGATAATCATGCTCTGGGCGCCGCGCACCTTCTCGACATCCGCCGGTGAGCAGTGATCAAAGTGATCATGAGAGATCAAGATCACATCCGCGCTGTGATCGGGGCGTGTGATGCGCCACGGATCAATGTAGATCAGCGGCGCGCCCATAATGCGAAAGCTGGCATGTCCGAGCCATTCGATGCGTTCAAGCATGGGTAATCCATTCGCGTGTTAGGCGTTGAAAGTCAGTTTTTCACCAAGCTGCACGCGCTCTAGCAGTGAAGGGCGCGCCTCAATAACGTATTGCGCGGCGCGGCGCGGTGCATATGCCAAGCGCCACGGCTTTGCCAGCACCTTATCCACCACACGCCCTTCAGCATCCAGCCAGATGGTGGCGATTGAAAACGCCATGAACAACATGTGAATGCTGGTCTCTAGCACACTTTCCCGCCCATAGACGAAGATCAGCCCTTCATCTTCGGGCAGGCTGCGGCGGAACATCAGCCCGCGCAACCTGCACCAATAGCTGCTGCACCACTTGGCACGCGCCAAAAGCACACTGCCATCTTCGCCACGCAGCACACGGAAGGCACTCATGGCAAACGCAGCACTTGCCCAACAAAGATGCGATTCGGGTTGGCAATGCCGTTCAGCGCCATCAGCACGTTGATGGTTGTGTTATAGCGCAACGAAATGCGGAACAAGTTCTCGCCCGGCTGCACTACATGCGTGCGCGTGCCAATTGGCACACTGGGGATGACGGTTGGTGCAACGGTGCCACCCGGTGGATTGTTGCCCGCACCCGGCACTGCCAACACTTGCCCGATCACCAACGCACGCGGATTAACAATACCGTTCAGCCGCGTTAGGTATTGCACAGTGGTGTTATAGCGGCGCGCTACTGCTTCCAGCGTATCGCCGCGCTGCATGATGTATGTGCCAATGCCGTTGACGGTAGGTCCATTCAGCACTGCCACATCAACGGGTGCGGTGGGCGTGCCAAACAGGACGGGTTGCGTGGCGGTTGGCTGGGCGCTCGGCACAGGGATCACCAACTGCTGCCCAATCCGCAAAAAGGCGTTGATATTCAGGCTGTTGAGGATCACAATCGCATCCACGCGGCTGTTAAAGCGTGCGGCAATGCCGCTGAGCGTATCGCCTGAGACGACTGTATAATTCACTCTGCCGGGCAGACCGCTCAGCGCGTCTGAGGTGGGCGTTGGGAAGAACGGCGTATTGGTGACGAAAACACCTTGTGGCGTGGGCGAGGGGATGAATCCAAAAGGTGTGTTGGTGGCAGTCGGCAGCGCGCCTTCCGGCGTGGGTGAGGGAATAAAGCCCTCAGGAGTGGGCGAAGGCGGCGGCAGCGTCACCACAATGGTTGGGATGACGCCTTCGGGCGTGGCAGTTGGCTGTCGGTTAGGCGTATTGGTCAGTGTTGGCTGCACAGCCACAGGGGTTGAGGTGGGCAGCGTGCCAGCGGTGACTACCAACGCAGCATCATCCACATAAACGTGATTGTGGCGGACTGGCTCTAGCATAATGGCGCGCACAAAGACGGTCACCGTGTTGGCAGCCGCAACGGCATTCACTGAGAGCTGGCGATATTCATCATAGAAACGTTCCGCGGGCGACCAAACAATGGCGCTGCTGGTGCCGTTGGTGCCGCCCGTTGGATCAATGCCAACCTGCACGCTGACCGCGCCTGCCTCAAGGCTTTGGTTCGGATCATCGCGGGTGGTTGACCACACATTGAGGAAGGCGCTGAAACGCAGCGGCGCGCCTATGGCGGCATTCACACGCTGATAGACGCCGCCATTGAAGGTGGCGAATACCTCGAAAAATTCCTGGGTGCCGCTGCCGCTCCGAATGCGGTTGGGATTGGTGGCTTTGGCATATTGCGGCGTGATGTTTGCCCAAGTGGGATCGCCTGAGCTGCGCGGCGCATTCCACGCCGACCAACTCGGCGCGACGCGGCGGCTGGCATCGCCATTGAAGGGCAGATAGTCACCTTCAAAGCCGGGATTTTGCAGCAGGTTGCCCTGCGCGGCGGCACGCTGACCCGCTGGCACAGCCGCACTGAGGGTGGCAAGCGCCAAAAGGATCACAACCATTAGTCGTCTGAATAGGTGCTTGTGGTGCAAAATGGCACACCCTCCCCTACTGTATAAAAACTCTCACGCGCCTTTAGTCTAGCAGCGAACACCAAATCAGGCGAATAGTCTGCAAAAGTGGCACGGCAGGTTGGGCGGGCGGAAGGCTGATCAAGCCGAATTGCCACACCCTTCAGCACACCCAAAGCTGTATGCGGCTTGCCCAACGGCTTACCCTATGGTAGAATCCGAACAAAAGTTCTTATTTGACAGTTGTACCGCTGCTGCCTTATTATTCAATCCGTCTGTGATCGGAAGCGACGCGAGAAAACACCCATGACCACACCTACTATCGGCTCGATCAGAACCGTAAATATTGATGAGCAAATGCGCGAGGCATATCTTGACTACGCCATGAGCGTGATCGTTGCCCGCGCCCTGCCCGATGCCCGCGATGGCTTAAAGCCCGTGCAGCGGCGCATTTTGCACGTGATGTATGATATGGGCTTGCGTCCTGACTCGCCCTATAAAAAGAGCGCCCGTATCGTCGGTGAGGTGCTTGGCAAATTCCACCCACACGGCGATCAGGCAATCTATGAGGCGATGGCACGCCTTGCTCAAGATTTTTCGGTGCGCTATGAGTTGGTGGATGGTCAGGGCAACTTTGGCAGCATTGATGGCGACGCGCCGGCTGCCATGCGCTACACCGAAGCGCGCCTGACGCCCATCGGCATGGAATTGCTGACCGATATTGACCGCGAAACGGTTGATTTTGTGGATAACTTTGACGGTTCGCTGCAAGAGCCTGCCGTGCTGCCGGCAGCCATTCCTAACCTGCTGGTGAACGGCTCTAGCGGCATTGCCGTTGGCATGAGTACCAATGTGCCACCGCACAACTTGGGCGAAGTCTGCGATGCGCTGGTGTACATGCTTGCCAACTGGGATGCGCTGGATGAGGTGGATGTCCATCATCTGATGCAGTTCATCAAAGGTCCTGATTTCCCGACTGGTGGCTTAGTCTTTCGCGGTGGCGATGGCAAAAATGCCACCGAATACGAAGATATGTTGGTGGCAGCCTACGCCACCGGGCGCGGTAAACTCACGGTGCGCGCCAAAGTGCATATCGAGAGCCTTGAACGCGGCAAGACGCGCATTATTGTTAGCGAAATTCCTTACCAGATCAATAAAAACAGCCTGATTGAGCGCATCGCTGACCTCGTGCGCGACGGCAAGATTGACGGCATTAGCGACCTGCGCGATGAATCAGATCGGCAAGGGCTGCGGATTGTGATCGAGTGCAAGAGCAACGCTGATCCTGCCGATGTGCTGAAAGACTTGTTCAAATATACGCCGCTGCAAAGCACTTTCGGCGTGATCATGCTGGCGTTGGTGGATGGCGAGCCGCGCACGCTGACCTTAAAGCAGGCGCTGCGCGTCTATCTGGATCATCGTTTAGAAGTGGTGCGCCGCCGTTCGCTGCATGATCTGGAGCGCGCCCGCGCCCGCGCCCACATTCTGGAAGGGCTGCTCATCGCGCTGCGCTTCTTGGATCGCATCATCAGCACCATCCGCGAGAGCGAGAGCAGCGAAGAAGCACGCGGCGCCCTCATGAACGAGTTCTCGCTCTCCGAAGCACAGGCAACCGCCATCCTAGATATGCAGTTGCGCCGCCTCGCCGCCCTTGAGCAAGAGAAAATCCAGACGGAATACCGCGAGAAGCAGGCACAGATTGCCTACCTTGAGCAGTTGTTAGCAAATCCGATCCTGATGCGGAAAGTGATTGCCGATGAGCTGGTGGACATCAAAAAGCGCTACGCCGATCCGCGCCGCGCCACAATCCTGAACAGCACCGCCGGCGATGTGCGCCCTGAAGACTTGCTGGCACACGCTGAAAGCACCTGGGTTGCCCTAACGCACGGCGGCAAGCTCAGCCGCACCTATCAGGATGCGCCACCCAAGATCACCGCGCAGACCGAAGACCCACCGCGCTTTCTGCTCCGCAGTAACACGGCAGATATTCTCTACCTGTTCACCTCAGGTGGACGTGCCGCAACGATTCCCGTCCAAAACCTGCCGCTGACCGATGATCCCAGCAGCGGCGGTGATGTCGTTTCAATGTGTGATTTGCGCGAAAGCGGTGAGGTGGTCGGTGCGCTCAGCTTGCTGCCCAATTTTGAGGATGGCTACGTCTTTTTGGCAACCGAAGGCGGTGAGGTCAAGCGCATTCGCACAGCAGATTTGCCCGGACTTTCGGCGCGTGCCTTCCCGGTCATCAACTTGGGTGAGGATCGGCTGATTGCGGCGCATTTCGCCCGTGAAGAAGACGAGGCAGTCCTCGTCACGGCAGAGGCACAGGCAATCCGCTTTAAGCTGGCAGAGGTGCGCCCAACTGGCTTGCCGGCTGGTGGGATGCGCGGCATTCGCCTGACGAACGGCGATAAAGTGGTAAGCGCCGCGCTTGCCCTTGAAGGCGGCGCACTTTGGACGGTGACGGAGGGCGGGGCGGCGAAAAGCTCACCCATGCTTGAGTATCCGCTGCAAGGGCGCGCCGGCGCAGGGGTGGTCACCCTGCGCCTGATGCTTGGGGATCGGATCGCGGCTGCCACCATTGGCACGCTTAACGATCTGGTCATCGTATTGACGGCGCAAGGACGCTTCCGCGTCGTCAAATTCCGCGATGCACCGCACGGCAAACGCGATCTGAAGGGCGATTTGGTTGGCATTCGCATGAACAAGAGCGATAGAGTCTACGCAGTCATGCAGATCATTCAGCGCCCGGAGGCGCTGAGCGCCGCGCCGCCGCCCAATAACCGCAACGGCGCAAGCGATGAGTCACAGTCAAGCGCTTAGAGCGGCTTTTTAGCAGGCGTGCCGGGCTTGCGCGGGTAGGCACGCGGCGTCGGCGCGATTTTATCAATGACGATTAGGTAGTGCGGCTCGGCAACCTCAGGCAAGGTCACTGCGGCGATGCCTGCCACGCGCCCACCCAAAATGCGGAGCGCGTTGGCAGCCTCGCGCACTTCGCGTTCGGCGCTCTCACCTTTCATCGCCACACACTGCCCGCCAACACGCACTAAGGGCAGCAAGTATTCTGCCAAAACGGGCATGTGTGCCACTGCCCGCGCCACCACCAGATCATAGCCTTCGCGCTGATCGGGCAGTTGCCCTGCTTCTTCGGCGCGTGCGTGCAAAAACTGCACGCCTTCAATGCCCAGCACGGCTGCCAAATGCTCTAAAAAGGCGATCTTTTTACCGGTTGCCTCTAGCAGCGTCAGGTGTAGATCAGGGCGCACAAGGCGCAGCGGCACGCCGGGAAAGCCTGCGCCTGTGCCAACATCAATCAGGCTGGCGCCTTGCGGCGGATTCACCGCGCTAAGCACCGAGAGCGAATCGAGGAAGTGGCGCACCTCAACTGCCTCAACCGCCGTGATAGCGGTCAGGTTGGCGCGGGATTTATTCCACGCCTCTAGCGCGGCAGCATACTGAGCAAACTGTGCCTGCTGCTCCGCTGAAAGCGTGATGCCGAATAAGCGCTGCGCGGCGGCTGCCAAGCGTTCAGACATGGCTTAGGCTTGGCTTGGCGAGGCAGCACTCAGCACTTTTGCCACCAATGGCGCGCTGCAAAACGCCTCGCGCAGTTGCGGATCACCAATGCTGTGTGCCATCTCGTTCAGGATGCTGGCAGCGATGCCATAGTGCATGGCAGCCGTTTCGGGCTGCGTGCGGCTGAACGCCTGCCCAAGCGCAGCGTGCGTCTGCCACATAATGGCACGGTCTGAGGTGCGCTGCGATTCGACGAACGCCTCGTGGAAGTATTCTTGGGCAGCCAGATCGTCGTTGGTGGCAAGCAGGCAGTAGCCGATCACCAACTCAGCGCGGATCACGTGGCGTGTGGCGTTCAAGGGCTGCGCGGTGGTCAGCAGTTCAAGGGCAACTGCCCTCGCCCGTTCGTAGTCCTCAGCCTGCAAAAGCGACTCGGCAAGGCTGGCAAGCGCTTGGAGTGTGTTATCCGCCTCGCCGTTGGTTTTGGCAATTTCAACAGCGCGCTCTAGGTATGCCAAGCCTTCTTCCACGCGCCCAACCGCGACCATATCCACGCCGAGATTGCGGGAAAGATCGCTAGAGAGCTTGCCTTCCACCAAATCGCTGGCGCGCTGATGATAAAAGAGCGCTGTTCGCATGGCGTAGAGGTGCTGATACGCCTCACCAATGTTGCTGCACACAATGCTCAAGCCGAAGCGCTCATCAAGCGTTTCATAAAGCTGAATGGCGCGCAGCCAATGCACAATTGCCTGATAGTAGTTCCCTAAATAGGTGTAGATGATGCCGAGCGTGTTCAGGGTGCGCGCACGCCCTTCAGGCTGATCAATGCGCTCGAAGAGTGCCAATGCCTGCTGGGCGATTGGGATGGCACGTTCCACTTCGCCGGAGAGCCACATCACATCGGCGCGGAAACGCAGCACATTCGCCAAACCCGCCGCATAGCCACAGGTTTGGGCAAGGCTGGCTGCCTCATCCAAAAAGCGTTTGGCTGCCTCATATTCGCCACGCCGATAGCTCAGGCGCGCCCAAAGGGCAAGGTTATCCACCTTCCCTTCAGGGCGTGGTGTGGCAGACGCCCACTCATCCAGCGTCTTTTGCATCTCGGCAAAGTCGGCACACCGATCATGGCATTCCGCGCTCTGCTGATAGGCGCGATCCAGCAAGACTGCCCAGCGCGCCTCATTCACCATGAATTGCTGCGCCATCTTCAAGGCATCTTGGGCAAAGCCAAGCGCCTCGCCATATTGTGTGGCACGGTAGGCGGCTTTGGCACGCATCAGCAATACCTCAGCGCGCCCATAATCATCGGTTGGTTGTGAAGTTTTTCTGAGCATAGCATCATCTCGCTAAGGGCAAGTTACGTTTATTGTGGCGGAAAGCAACGCACCTTGCAAGAAGATTTAACACGAAGTGGTAGGCAATTTTACCAAAGCTGTCTACCAGTGCAGAAAATTCGGCGCTTAGGGTGGCTAAAATAAGCGCTCTTGCCAGAGGGGGCGCTTGCCGTCAATCAGGATGTAGGGTGCGGCGCGCTCTGGAGCGGCAATGCCGAGTTTGCGTAAATCTGCCAAAGCAGTGAGCTTGCCTTGCCGCCGCGCCTTCAGGATTGCCTCTGCGCCTTTCGGTCCGATGCTTGGCACGCGCAATAACTGAGCGCGCTCTGCTGTGTGCAACTCCACAGGCTGTTCGCGCAGATGTGCCTCTGCCCAAGCCTGCTTGGGATCAACATTGGTTGGCAAGTTGCCGCCTTGACCAAAGGGCAGCTCTTCGACTTCCCAACCGTAATCGCGCAGCAAAAAGCTGGCTTGATAGAGCCGAAACTCGCGCATGGAGTCAGTGGGCGCAAGGTTTTCAAAGGGCGTTTGCAGGATGGGATGGAAGGCGGAGAAATAGGCGCGAGTCAGCCCAAGATGGCGATGCAAGTTGTCGGTCAGCGCAAGCAGTTCGAGGTCGGTATCGCCCACCGCACCAACCACAAACTGCGTCACGGTGCGCGCCAGCTTCTCATGCGGATGGGCGCGGCGAATGTGGTCTGCCATACGCACCATCGCCAGCAGTTCTTGCTCAAGGTGCTTCTGGGGCGCCAGCGCGGTTAGCTGTTCTTGGGTGGGCGCCTCTAGATTGACCGATATACGATCTGCCAACTGCATCGCCCTATAGAGTTGAGCATCCTCAATGCCCGGCATAATCTTGAGGTGGATATAGCCATGATAGCGGTGCTTGCGGCGGATGATGTCGGCAGCATCGAGCAATTTGTCCTGTGTGGGAACGCTGCCTTTGATAATGCCCGATGAGAGGAATAAGCCATCCACTGCACCGCCTTGCTGCATTGCCAGAAATGCCTTTGCCAGCTCATCCGCTGTGATGGTCAGCCGCCGCGTTTTGGCGCGCCCTGCACGGAAAGGGCAGTAATAGCAATCGCGTTCGCAAGCGGTGGTCAGCATCGTTTTGAGGACGGGCTTTTTGCCGTTTGGCGTGCTGACGTTGGTGATGCACTCGGCAAGGCTGTGCAACTGATACCTGCTGCTCGGAAGGCGTGCGCGCTCTGAGAAGGGTTGATCGCCCACCGGCTCATAGAGCGTTACGTCACCCATCTGTGTGATCTTTTGAAGTGGATCAGGAGCAATTTGAATGTTCGCCATAGCAGTATTATAGCGAACATTCGTTCTGAAGTCAACTGGGCTATTGCCTAATTGCTTTGGGCAGCCTGATTTTGGCGCAGGGCGATGGCGCTATCAATGGTCTTGACCAGCGCGTCCATGCTGGCGGGCTTTGGCACAACCATGTCCGCGCCGGCTTCTAGGCGGCGCGCCTCTAGGTTGCTGGCTTGGTAGGCAGTGATGAACACAATCGGCATGTTGTGGGTGGTTGGGTGCAGGCGCAGCATCTTGCAGACCGTAAAGCCATCTAGTTGCGGCATCATAATATCCAGCAGCACGCAGTCGGGCTTTTCGATCTCCGCTAAAGTCAGTGCATAGGCAGGGTCAGAAGTGGTGATAACTGCATAGCCAACGATCTCCAACATCATTTGTAAAAGGTTGAGGGTATCGACCTCATCGTCAACGATCAAAATGCGTTTCATGGTCTAACGTTCCTAAGGTGTAGGTGTCGGCGTCAAGATAGGCAGCACGATCACACCCCGTGAGGGATCGGTTGCCGAAATGGCTGCCAACGCCGCAAAAATGGCAACTCCAGCGAAGATGGTGGCGGCAGTGCGGTCATCTCGTCCGCGCAGCAGTGAAAAGGTGCCGGGCAGCACCAAGACGAAAAAGAGCGAGTAGAGAAAATAGACCCAACGCAGGTCTTCGCCAGCGAGAGTCCGCAGCAACCAAACCAACAAGCCCGCCACGCCCAAAAGCGTCCCTGACCACATGGCGCCCCAGAAATTGCCACTTAGCCCATCGCCGCGCAGTGCGTTCAAGCCCGCCCACAGCCCAAGCGCAAGGCAGAACAGGATGTAGGCGTTGCTGAGGATAGCGCTGAGTGTATCGAGAAAGTTCGTCATGGGTCGTTTGTGAGTCCTGTTTGCAGAAAGTTTGGGCGAATTATAGCCAATTCCGCGCCAGAGTGTTAGAGGGTGGTAGGTTTAGAAGCAAACTTTCAAGTCGGCTATGCGCGCTGCCGCCTGCTGGCAGCTCCAAAAAGAAAAGCGGCAGCCAAGTTGCCTTAGTCGCCGCTGTGAGGCTTTCCGCTGTGTGCTGATCGACCTAGCAGGCTTGCCAACACCCATTTACCGCACCCAAGCCTAAGGGATTCAGCGGCGGAAAGCACATCACCTAGAGAGATTATCGCCTAAATTGTGGTTCTCACCACTTTGGCGCAAGAATGCTAAGGGATTGTGGAGCAAGCCGTACTTTCGATGTGCCGCCGCAGTGGGCTTGCTCTTCTTGGTCACACGCAAAGCTGTAAAACGAAATTGTCGTTATGGTTTCGGACAGTCGTTCGGTTGAATGGCTTCCAGCACTCCCAGGATGATGAGTACGTTCTGTGCTGGTTGCGGATGGAATTCCGGTTGTGTGCGTTAACTTGCTTTAACTGCTGTTGTGCGCTTTTCCAGAACCATCCGCCCATTCACCATATGGGATTGTTCCAGAAAAGCCCTAATGCGTACCCTGTGAGCGTTTAGGGCTTGGCAAATGTGCTTTTGCGCTGGACATGCGGTAGATGGCGAACACTTTGCCACCGCGCACGCTCAGGGCTGGCGCATCCTTGCCATACGTCGCACCTGAAACGTCATCACTACGACTGGTTTGTTGAGACTGCATTGTTCCCTCCGTTATGGGACATATGCACCGTACACTGATTACTGAACGCACTAAAAAGGCTTCTACCACGCTTGATCTGCTTCTTCGGGTGCTTCCGAGCGTTGCAGTTCTCTGATGGTCTCGTTGATTGTGTAAGCTATATCTTGTAGCCACCCAATCACCTCCTCTGGAGACAAGTTCGTAACCTGTTCGAGCTTGCCTTCGCTCACCACATCGTGCAAGCGATCTACTGTTTTGAATAAGGACGCGAAGCGATCTTCCGTAAACAAGGTCTGGTAGACGCGAATGTCCAGACGATTGCTCAACATAAGCTGGTCACTCCCAATGGCACCGACAGACAAAAAAAAGACGTAGAACCTCTGTTTTTCGGCTCTACGTCTCCCGTGCTTGCTCAAGGTGCGTTGCGGGTAAAGAACACTCCGCGTGAAGGTCGCGCTTGTTACGCGATAAGCCTCCTTCGGCATGTTCCCAAGACGTTGAACCGACCGTTTTTAATGTGCATTGGATACATTCCGTGCCAAGTGCTGGCGGTGTATCCACTCCCCGTTCGCTGCGTGTTAACGCGGTTTAGTTTCACGAACTGCGTGGCACGTGGATCATCCTGATCGTTGCGCCGTGAGTTGGGCAAGGCATCTGTCAGCCCTGCACCGTTGCTTGTGGCAGACTTTCCGCCGAGCAACCCTGCCAAACGTGGCAGTGGGGAACCCTGTGCCTTCGTAAAACCGCTGAGAGGCTTAGCGGCGGCGCCCTCGATGGCGGCGAGGCGCGCACGGACGACGAACGCAGATGCGCTCATCTTCCCGATTGCAATTCCTCTCACCATTTGGCTAACCATGCTAAGCACGCCTTTCTAAAACGGTCTGGTCAAGCATTGCGAGAATACTCTCGCCCTTGATGAAAATACGCCGAACGCCTTCCGGCTGGCTGACGCGCAGATGTCCCGCGCTGATCAGCTTTTTGAGTGTGCTGAGGCTCACTCCGAGCGCTTCAGCTGCTTCTTGTCTACTATAGATGGCTTGTGGGTCAATGGGTTGTTTGCGAGTTTCGCTACGCACCATAGCCCGTGCCTCCCAAGTGTTCACAGTCTAACATACGCCTCCTCTCCTTGTCAAGCACCTAGTTTGGGCAATTTTCGTTATCTAAAATGGTAGCATGTTTTCTAGAGTTCATAAAGGGTCAATAAGGGACGGTGTGTAAATGTTTTCTTGGAAATTCAAGTGTATCTGTGAGGCAGAAAACCTCCCGCCTCACAAGGGTGCGTTTGGTTAGAATAAACCAACAATATTCCCATCCCCATCAATATCCACTTTCTCAGCAGCGGGATGCTCTGAAAGCCCGGGCATCGTCCGCATTTCGCCACACAGCGGATAGATGAAGCCTGCACCCACGCTGGCGCGCACCTCGCGGATGGGCAACGTGAAGCCTTTCGGTGCGCCGCGCCGCGTTGGATCATGGCTCAGGCTCAGGTGTGTTTTCGCCATACAGATCGGCAAGTTGCCCAGCCCTGCACGCTCGTACAGAGCGATTTGCTTTTCCGCTTGCGGCTCAAAGCTGACGCCATCCGCGCCATAGATTTTGGTGGCGATTGCTTCGATCTTCGCCTTGATGGGCTGCTCCAGATCGTAGAGGAAGCGGAATTCGCTAGGCGTTTCGGCTGCCTGCACCACCATTTCCGCCAATTCGATTGCGCCGCGTCCGCCATCGGTGAAATGGCGCGAAACGGCTGCACCAAGCGCGCCGCCTTCCATCGCAATCCGCCGAATCGCCTCAATCTCGTCGGGATGATCGCTCTCAAAGACGTTGATCGCCACCACTGGCGTAACGCCGTGCAAGCGCACGTTCTCAATCTGCTTGAGCAGGTTTGCCGCGCCTGCCTCGACATCGGCGATATTACGCTCCAGCATCTGTGGCGGCAGCGCTTTGCCCGCCACAATGCGGTAGCGCCCGCTGTGTGCTTTCAAAGCGCGCACCGTGACAACCAGCACGGCGGCATCAGGCACCAAGCCGCTATAGCGGCATTTGATATTGAAGAACTTTTCCGCGCCAATATCGGCGCCAAAGCCGCTTTCGGTGATCACATAATCAGCGCACTTGATGGCGAACTGATCAGCAAGGATGCTGCTGTTGCCGTGCGCGATATTGGCAAACGGTCCGGCATGGACGATGGCGGGCGTGTTTTCAAGCGTTTGGAGCAGGTTCGGGCGCAACGCTTCTTTCATCAGCACGGTCATCGCACCTGCCGCGCCGATCTGCTCAGCCGTGACGGGCTGCTTATCTTCGGTGAAGCCGATCACAATGCGCCCAAAGCGAGCGCGCATGTCTTCTAGGGAAGTGGTCAGGGCGAGGATCGCCATCACCTCGCTGGCAACCGCAATATCAAAGCCTGTCTCGCGCAGCACGCCGCCTTCCACTCGACCGCCCAACCCAACAATGATCTGCCGCAGGGCGCGGTCATTCATGTCTACTACGCGCTTCCACGTAATGCTATCAGGGTCAATCCGCAGCGGATTGCCGCGCATCAGTTTGTTGTCAAGCATGGCAGCCAGCAGGTTGTTGGCGGCGCTGACGGCGTGAATATCACCGGTCAGGTGCAGGTTGAAGGTTTCCATCGGCACCACTTGCGAGTAGCCGCCGCCCGCCGCGCCACCTTTGATGCCGAAGGTGGGCCCTTGTGAGGGCTGCCGCAGCGTGATCACGGCGCGCTTGCCAATGTGCTGCATGGCTTGCCCTAGCCCAACGGTGGTGGTCGTCTTACCTTCACCCAACGGCGTCGGCGTAATGGCGGTGACATCAATATAGCGCCCGTTCGGACGGCTGCTCAGTTTCGGCAGCGACTCAAGGCGTAGCTTGGCGACATAAGGGCTGCCGTAGAGGTCGAGATCATCAGGTGTTAAGCCCATTTGTGCGGCGATCTCATGAATGTGTTTTAAGTGTGCGCGCTGGGCAATGGCAATATCAGAAAGCATCGAGAAACCGATCCTTTGGAATACATTTAGGTGCGGCACAGCCTGTGTGCCACCTTCATTATAGCGCGTGGCTGGAGAAACCTTTACCCCACGCCCACAAGGAAAAGCACCACTCCTGAAAGGGCTGCATATGGGTTATAATATAGGGCAATGAGTACACTTGTTCGAAAGGGAATCGGCATGTGTGGAAGATATGCAGTTAGCACGCCAACCGAACAGCTTGCAACGCACTTCAACGCTCAATTGCCCGCCGAATGGCAGCCACGCCGTAACGCTGCACCAAGCCAAAACTTGCCCGTCCTGCTCAATGATGGCAGCCGCTGCATTCACCTGCTGAACTGGGGCTTTGTGCCAAGCTGGTCGCCCAGCACACGCCTGATCAATGCCCGTGCCGAAACGCTTACCGAAAAGCCGACCTTCCGCAATGCCTTTCAACGGCGGCGCTGCCTTGTGCTTGCCGATGCCTTCTATGAATGGCAGGCAAAGGGCAAACACAAACAACCAATGCGCTTTGCCCTGAGCAGCGGGGCGCCCTTTGCCTTCGCGGGCATTTGGGAACAGCGCGACGAGACAGCCGCCTTCCTGATCATCACCACCACACCCAACGCACTGGTTGCGCCTGTTCACAACCGAATGCCCGTCATCCTGCCGCCTGAGGCATACGCGCTCTGGCTGGATAACACGACGCCCGCCGAAGCGCTCCAAAGTTTGCTGGTCGCCTTTCCTGCCGATCAAATGGCTTGCACCGAAGCGGACTCCGCTTTGCTGCGAGATTTCACCGCCTGATCATGCTCGATACGAGAGAGTGAGTTGCCTAAATGCGCCGTTTCTTGCCTGTGTTGGTTCTTGTCATCTTGATTGGTTGCGCCAGCGCACCCACTGCACCGCCAGTGCCGCCGCCGCCGACTCGTTCAGCAGCCCTAGCCGCCGGCGCACGCTTGCCCAGCGGCAGCCTGATCATGGTGCAGAACAACCAACGTATTGCTCTGCTGCCTGAAGGACGCAGCTTGCCCATCTCCGATGAACAGTTTGGGGTGCGCGGCGCGCCAAACGGGCGCTATGGTGTGGCATTTGCACCGAATGGCAGTGCCTTCGACTTGCTCTTGATTGACTATGGGCAAACGCCGCCCGAAATGCGAGAGATTGCCGAAGGGCGCGGGCTGATCAATCCCGTTGTGACGTGGCAAACGGACTCCAGCGGCTTTGCCTTTTATGATTTTCCGCTGTTTGGCGGATTGCGTGGCACGCTGGATACGCTTTACTATTACAGGGTTAGCGATGGGCAAAGCCGCGCCCTGCTGCCGAGCGAGAGCATCCGTGGTGGGCGCGCCGCGGCGCTTGCTTTCTCGCCAAATGGCATTTACCTGCTCTATGCCGTGCTGAGTGAAGACACTGAGGCAATCGGCGCACAAAGCGGCGCTGGGTACTTGCTCAATCTGCTTGGTGGGCAGCCGATTGCCCTTGCAGAAGATGCACTGCGCGGCTTTAGCGGCTGGCTTGGTGATAGCAGCGGCTTTTTGACCGTGCGGGATGATCCGCAGCGTGGGCGCAGCATTGCAGCACTGCACCGCCTGACTCAGCTTGCCACGCCTATCCGCCTGACACCTGAAGCTGGCAGTGATACGTTGATCGCCAGCGCACCGGATGGCAGCCGCTTAGTGGTTGCCTCACACGGGGAAAATGGCGCGCTGTTAAGTTTGCTCTCAGCCGATGGCAGCGAACGGCAAGTGCTGCATCGCTTAGCGGTTGGGCAAAGCATTTCTGCTTTGCTGTGGGCAGAGGCAGAGTCTATCTATTTCAGCGTTTCAAGCAGCCAAGGCGACCAAACATGGCGCATTGCGCCTGATGGCAGCACGCCGACGCGCATCGCAGAGGGTGTGCTGCAAAGTGTGGTTCGCTAGGCGCTGCCGATAAGAAAGATGTACAAAAGCTATGGATGATATTCTGAACCGCCGCCGCCGCGGTATGGGCTGCACTTTAATTGCCTTCTTGGTATTTCTTTGCGTGGGATCATCGATCCTCGCCTTAGATCGCGTCTGTGTTTCGGCGCTTGGCTGGCGTGTGCCTGTTCACCCGGAGTCAGTCATCACGCGGCAACGCCACAACTTTCTGACGGCGAACGGGATGGGGCAGAGCGTAACAACCTACTTTGTGCCGGGCGCCCCGCGTGAGATTGATGCCTGGTATAACCGCCAAGTCGGCGAAAAGCTGAACGCGCTAAGCCGCAGCCCTGAACTCTCGTTCTACTACAACATCACCTCTGTGGCGAAAAACGTCGGTTTTGCGGAGGACGGCGTGAACACACAGTTGATTGTGATCGCACACTGTCTGAGCAGCCGCGCCGAATAGAAGTGAATTCAAAACCTGTGCCGGGCTTGCCTCTCAACCTTGCCCTTGAGCAGATACCCACATGAAGATCAAGGGTGTGGGCGGTCTGATTTGCGCAAAGCACCTCTCCCGCCCATCTTTGATCCCCTTTCCCTGCTTGCGGGGAAAGGGCTAGGGATAGGGGTTGCGCCCAACGCCCTACGTATTATTGGCTAGGGCGTTTTACATTCAGCAAGCAAATTATATAAGGACTTGAATCAAACCTGTAAAAAGGTTGTAAAAGCAGGCTGTGCCGAACCATTGAAGGCTATTAAATGAAGTAAAAATTGATTTAGAATAAGAAAAGAATTCATAGTCAAATCCATGAAAGGAAGTACATTTTGAGCGCACCAAAAATTCAAGCAGACTACAGCAGTCTGAGTGAGATCGCTAAGCATTTTGCCTCAAAAGCACAAGAGACCAACAGCCTGATTCAAACCGTTGGGCGCTGCATCGAGAGCTTACAGCGCGGTGGCTGGCTTGGCAAGGGCGCTAATCAATTCTATGCAGAGATGCAGAACGAGGTTTCGCCTGCTATGCAGCGCCTTCGCAGCGCACTAGACGACGCCAGCAGCGCAACCTCACGCATTGCTCAGGCAATGGAGCAGCACGAACGTGAGGCGGGCGCCCTCTTTATGAATGGCGGCGGCAGCGGCGAAGGCGTTCCGGGCAGCGGTGGCGCAGTCGGCACAGGTGGTAGCGGCGGCAGCCTTACGGAACGCTTCACCAACTTTATGCGGGATATGATCGCAGGCGGTGCCGATAACCGTAACGGCTTCGTCAAAGCCCTGAATAAGCTGCTGGGTACCGGCGTTGGTGAGGCAGTTGGCAAGGCAGCCGAACATTTCCTTAAACATGGCAGTGATGCCTTCAAAAAGGCACTCGGTGGGCTTGGCGGCGGCTTTCTCAGTGGCGCCGTAGACCTTGCTTTTGCCTACATTAACGGCACGCCTATCAACGGCAACGCAGTCTTTGATCAACTGACGAGCGGTGGTATTCAAGGGCTAATTGGGCTGCATCCTGTTGGGCGCGGCATTCTGCTAGCAGATGCAGGCATCCAGATCGTTGGTCAGGCAGCCGCACAAGGCGCCGCGAACAACGCAGATTGGCTCTCGAACAACAATTTGGCGCGTGCCGAGAGCATCCGCCAAACGGCGGGACGCTTTGGCACGGCGCTGGACAACCTGAGCATTGATAACCGCATTGATGGCATTGTCGGCGCAGTGCGCGGCGGCTTCCAAAACGGCGACTTTTTGGGCGCAGTTGGCGGGGTTGGCACAGAGCTGGGGCGGTTTGTGGTTGGCGGGGTCGGCGGCACCCTCGTGGAAGGCGGTACTCTGGCGTGGCATACTGGCGCGGGCTTGGCGTCGCGGGCGGGTGATGCCATCGGTGGTCTGGCGAGCGGTGCGGCTAACGCGGTGGGCGGCTTCTTCAAATCGATCTTCTAAGAGTACTGTCGAGGTCCCTTGCTGCCTGTTGGCAGCGAAAAATCGGATAAACCTGAGAGGGCGAGACCGCGCCGAAAGCTTGCCAATGCCCTCTAATCCTGAATACATAAGCGAAAACGGAGTGAAACCCTATGACGAACCCAACAAGCGTCCCACAAGAGAGCGTGCCAGCCATGCTGCTCGATCTGAGCGATTATGAAGTGGCGATGATCCTACGCCAGCTTGGCGCGCCGCGCCTGCCCGGCTTTGTGCCAGAAGTGACCATTGACGCCAACACCGAGGCGATCTTGCAAAGTGTGCTGCTGGCGCGTGGCTTGGCAGCCCTGACGCCTGAAGGCACGGTTGCCATTGAAGATGGCGCCATGGCAATTGTAGGTGCCGGTGCGCTCTTTGGCGCGGCGCTCTCACTGACTGCCGTCAACGAGCAGAATCAGGTTGGGCAGCACTGGTTCTATATCGCGCCTGGCATCACGGTTTATCACAGCGCATTCCTGCCGCGTGTGCAGCGCTTCCAGACCGTGCCAGATGGGCTTGCGATGACGGTTATGTTGGCGCAGTTGATGGGTATTGATCCAAATGCGACCGCAAAACCTGCCAGCGAAGGTACAACCATGCCCTTGAATGTTTGGGAGCGCATCACAGAGCAGAATCGGGCGGGTGAGCAAGCCGCGCTCGCGCAGGAATTGGCGAGCATGGGTGCGCCTGCGGAAGTGACCGCCGCTGTCACGCAGCCTTCCCGCCGTATGGTGGTCTCGATGATCTATCCGCGGGCAGATGGCAATGTAGACGCCGATATGCTAATTGTTCTGGCAACGGCAAACGGCTTTTGGCTAGTGCGGATTGAAGGCGATACCGTCGAGATGACGCCTGCCAACAGCCGTGAAACGCTGGACGCACTGGCAGATTTGGTGACGCAGCGCGCACGCGCCGCCTAAACGATACCCGCAATGACTGTCAACAGCCCTTAGCACACCTAAGGGCTGTTTTGCTGCCTGAATGTTATTGTCCAAAAGTTGCCATGCTTGCTCATTTCGCCTACGATCTAGGTAGGTTTCTGTTTTTCACGATGGAGTTTTCAACAATGGCTGTTAGCCTACCCGAAAATCTGCGCGATTTGTTCACACGCCCAATTGCTTGCTCATTGGCAACCGTCATGCCTGATGGACAGCCGCAAGTGACGCCTGTCTGGTTTGATTTTGACGGTGAGCATCTCATTGTGAACACCGCCCGCGGACGCCAAAAAGACCGCAACATGCGCCGCGATGCCAAAGTGACCGTCCTCATCATTGACCCTGAGAATCAGTACCACTGGGCGGAAGTGCGCGGTGTGGTTGCCGAAGAAACTGAGGTTGGCGCGCATGATGTCATCAAAAAGCTCGCACTGAAATATCGCGGCAGGGAAGAATATGAATTGGCAGAAGGTGAGGTGCGCGTCACCTACAAAATCGCCATGCACAAGATCAACGGGCGTTAAACAGCATGTCCGAAGAACTGCATACTGCCGCCGAACACCTTGCGATCGGCGGCGTGCCGTGCCGCGTCCGTGTGCCGCAAAGCACGAACGCTCATCCGCTGCTAGTGATGCTGCACGGCTTTGAAGGCGATGAAGACGCACCGTGGGTGTTCAGCCGTGCGGCAAGCGCTGCGTGGCTGATCGTGAGTCCGCGTGCGCCCCTGAAGGCACCTAATCAGGGCTATTCGTGGTTCAAATTTGAGGTGGGCAAAACGGATCCCGCCACCTTGCAAGAGGCGCTCGTTTACCTAGACAGCCTGATTGCGGCAATCAAACAGCGCTACACAGTGGATGATACGCGCATGGTAATGCTCGGCTTTTCGCAAGGCGCCTCGATGGCGTATGCTTACATGCTGGCGGAGCCAACGCGCCTACGTGCAGTCGTCTCTTTGGGTGGCTTCATTCCCGGCTATCTGACCAAGCAGATCATCCCGCCGTTGGGCAATCTGCCCGTGCTGATCCTGCATGGCACAGACGATGACGTGATTCCGGTGGAGATTGCGCGCAAAAACCGCGATCTGCTGACCGCGCATGACGCCCAAGTCACCTTTTTTGAGGAAGCCGTTGGGCATCGCGTGGGTGCGGGCGGAATGCGTTTGCTGACGCAGTGGCTGGCAGAGCGGCTATGAGCTACAGCGCCCCGTTTTCGGTGGATTTGCACGGCAAAGTGGCGCTCGTCACAGGGGGCGGCGCCGATGTGGGACGGGCGATTGTCTTGGCGTTGGCAGCGGCTGGCGCTGCGGTTGGCATTGGTGACCTGAATCCAGATCGTTCCGACGCATTGGCGGATGAGATCACGGCACAGGGCGGGCGTGCCTTCGCCTTTCAAGGGGATGTCTCTAACAAGTATCAGGCATCTGCCATGATTGAGGCAGTCCGTGATCGCTTTGAACATCTGCACATCTTGGTGAATGCGGCTGGCACGCTGCGCGCAGCGCCTTTCGTCAAGATTGATGAGTATGACTGGCGGCGCATCATCGAGATCAACCTGACCGGCACCTTCTTCATGACTCAGCTTGCCAGCCGTGTGATGGTTGAGGAAGGCGGCGGCGTGATCGTCAACCTTGCCAGTGCCTATGGGCATTCGCTGCCCTTGGCAGACCATGCGCCTTATGTTGCCAGCAAAGCTGCCGTCATCGGCATGACTCGTGAGGCTGCCCGCGAACTTGCACCGCAAGGCGTGCGCGTCAACGCAATCTGCCCTGCCGAGATTGCGCTGCCCAACCTGCCGCTGCCTGCCACCACGCACAATCCACAGGGCAGGCTTGGCACACCTGAGGAAGTGGCAGCGGTTGTGCTGTTCCTGTGTTCGGATGCAGCACGCTTCGTGACAGGGCAAGCGCTCCACGTGGACGGCGGACTTGCTATGCCATAGGTTCTGCGATATAGATCGGAGTATGCTATAATTCTAAATGAATTTGTAGGTTCATGTAGATTTTAGGAGAATTGGTGGTATGGCAACTGCCCAACCTATGCTGCACATTCAAAGTGCAACAGCCGATGACCCACTGGCTATCAGTTACCCACGCTGGCGAACGCGCCTGTTGCTAGGTTTAAGCATCGCTACGCTGCTGGGCATGTTCGTGATGCTCTATATGGCGTTCTTCTACGCCGGCACGGATGCCGTACAAGGTCACGCGCAGCGCATTTTCTATATTCACGTCTCGTCGTATGCGGGCGGATCGGTCGTCTTTTTCATCACGGTGCTGGCAGGCATTGCCTACCTCGCCACCCGCGATCAAAGATGGGATCAACTCGCCGTGAGCAGCGTTGAGGTTGGCTTGCCGCTGATGACGGTCTGCCTTGTGACAGGCTCTGCTTGGGCGCGCCCGATCTGGAATACATGGTGGACGGCTGACCCACGCTTGAACGGCATGGCGGTGATGTGGCTGCTCTACGCAGCGTACCTCACCTTGCGTGGCGCCATTGAAGACCCAGATCGGCGGGCGCGCTTTGCGGCAATCTACGGCATCCTTGCCTTTGCCAGCGTGATCTACGTCTTCATGATTCCGCGTGTGCGCGATGACACCTTGCATCCGGTGGTGATCGGTCCGAGCGTGGCTAACCCAACCGCACAGGGCGAATTCGAGGTACGCACCGATGCGCGGATCGGCGCGACAATGGGCATTGCCATGACTTGGTGGTGTGTGGCGGCTGTGGTGCTGCTGTGGCATCGGGTGCGCTTGGAAAACATCGCGGCGCGTGTGCAGCTCTTAAAAGCGCGCCTTTTGACACAGACGCACTAGAGGCACTAGGGCATACTGAGCGATGACAACCCCTAACAACATTGAATACATGATTTTGGGCTATGGGCTGGCGGGCGTGATTATGCTGCTGTTGGTCGGCTATCTGGTGCTGAAGGCACGCCGCCTGCGCCAAGAGGCAGAGATGCTGCACACACTGGCAGAGGATGAAAAGACAGCGGACGGCTGAGCCAAACAAGGGCGGGAAGTGTGTTTCCCGCCCGCGGGCTAAACGCTGCTGGCGGCTGTTTTGGGCGCGTCGTCGGTAGAGGGCGCGCCGTGCTCCGAGACCGTGATCGTTACCGAGAGCAGCGGCACGCGCTGTTCGTCTGCCTTGCCTTCCTGAAAGACCAGATAGCCGCGTTCGCGGTCGGCAAAGCTGTAAAAGGTTGGGAAGCCAACTGCCAAGGCGTTGGTGAGCGAGTCGATCAGGGCGGGCAGGTTCGGCGCAAAAGTGAAAACAGTGTAGCGCGTCTCGTTATGCATCCCGCCAAAGTCTTCAGGCGTGCCGTGCCGCGAAAGGCTTTCTGCCAGCGTGTGACCAAAGAAGCCAAGCACCTCGTCAGCTGCCACAAAGCCATAATAATCGCGGAAGGCGTTGAAGCCATTCAGCGTGATTTGCAGGCGCTGCCAATTGGTGCGTCCTGCGAAGGTGGCTTCCGCCTCACGGATGGCGGATTCAGTGGGCAAGCCTGTGCGGTCATCGGTCAGTGCCTCACGGCTGGCGCGCCGCAGCGAGCCTTGTGCGCGCAAGCGCAGTTCTTCAATATCAAAAGGCTTGGTGATGTAATCATCCGCACCAAGCTCTAAGCCCGCCACTTTGTCTGCGCGGCGATCACGCTGCGTCAGGAAGATGATTGGGATGTATTTGGTGAGCGGCGTTGTCCGCAAGCCTTTGCATACATCAAAGCCATCCATATCTGGCAGCATCACATCCAGCAGGATCAGGTTGGGCGATTTCGCCCGCGCCATAGCGATGCCTTCTTTGCCGTTCAGCGCGTTGAAAATCTCGTAGCCTTGCGCTGTGAAATAGACTTGCAGCATTTCTGCCACGTCAAAATCATCTTCGATGAGCAGTAAGCGTTTTTTGAGCATAGTACCTCGCTTTAGGCTAAGCAGCGGATGCTATTCTAACACAGCATCAACACGAAACTGCCCTTCAATGGACTCAGCGGCGTTTGCCGTCACTTGCTCACGCGCCAGCGATGGGCGCACCACATCGTCACGCAGCACGTTGCTAAGTGGCAGCACACTGGCTGTGGGCGGAATATCGGCAGTCTCAAGTTGCTCAAGCCGCGAGGCATACTCCAGCACCGCTGAAAGCTGATTAGCATATTGCTCAATCTCACTTTCGGTCAGGCTCAGTTTGGCAAGCTCGGCAATCTGCATCACTTCTTCACGGCTCAGTTTCATAGGGTTCCTCAACGCATTGGCACGCCAAAGGTGCTGTCTTGTGCGCCATTATAGCAGAATTTTGGCGCGTATTGTACCCATTACAGAATATATACATTTTTAGTTGCCCATGAGCGCATACATCCACCTTGCCTTTTGTGCCAAGTGCCACTACAATACTCACCATGCAGCAACTTCAAATGCGAACCATCACCCACATTCTGGCTTGTATGTGTAACTGCCACGCATCAAAGGGACGAGGTTAGCGCGCTGCTGTTTTGCTGTATTCGCATGTCATGCACAAGGGCTAACTCGGTTAGCCCTTTTTGTTTGTGTGAGCAAAGGGGAAAACACATATGTCAATCGCTGCAAGTTCTGGGCGCAAGGTTGATCACAGTGCGCTTCGCACCAATCAGGCGTTCATCATCAGCCTTTTGATCCTAGCCTTCGTGCTGGAGTTGCCGCTTTTGGTGGCGTTCGTAACCGCCGTGATGATCATCGGCACAGCCTTTCCCAGCTTAGGGCTGTTCAAGGCGATCTATTTCTTGGCGCTGAAGCCGACGGGCATTCTGAAGCCTGCTGTGCAGGTGGATAACCCAGAGCCGCACCGTTTTGCGCAAGGAGTGGGCGGCGTGGTGCTGCTGGTTGCCGTGCTGAGTTTTGCGCTGGGCATTGGCGCGCTGGGCTGGGCGCTCAGTTGGCTGGTGGTGGCGCTGGCGGCTTTGAATTTGTTCGCGGGCATTTGTGTGGGCTGCCTGCTCTACTACCAACTGCATCGGTTGGGCGTGGCGGGCTTCACACAGGCGCCGCTGAACACAAAGGAGCGTTAACCATGCTAGAACGGCTGATTTTAGCAGGGCTGATTATGGCTGTGGGCGTGGCGGCATGGCTGCTCTATAACCGTTGGGCGCTGCGGCAGGCAGCCCGCCTTGCCCAACGCGATCCCTGGCTGGCAACCTTGCCAAGCGGCGTGCCAACCGTTGTCTATTTCACCACGCCTTTTTGCGCGCCGTGCCGCACCCAACAACTGCCTGCCCTGCACCAACTGCAGCACGAGCTTGGCGCTAAGGTGCAGGTGGTGCAGGTCGATGCCACCGAACAGCCCGATGTCGCAGATCGGTGGGGCGTTTTTTCAGCGCCCACCACCTTTGTATTAGATGAGACTTTAGCGTTACGCTATGTCAATCGCGGTGTGGCAAGCCTTGAAGTCCTGCGGCAGCAGCTAAACGCCTAAGCAGGCGGGCTAGGGAACAAACCTTATGGCGCTCTTAGTGATGAAATTCGGCGGCTCACTCACGGCGGATGCCCAACAACTACGCCGCGTGATTCAGATCATCCATGCGGAGTGGCTGGCATGGCAGCGTGTGGTCGTGGTCATCTCTGCCATGAGCGGTGCAACCGATACGCTGCGCCGCGCCGCCGAATTTGCCCAACAGCGCGAAGTGACCGCTTACCGCCGCCTGATGTCGGGCTTGCGCGCCGATCACATCACCTTGATCGAGAGCCTGTTTGCGGCTGGTTCGCTGCGCCAGCACCTCCTCCAAAAGCTGGATAACTACCTCTTTAACGTTCTGGCGCTCTGCGATGGCGTGGCGCACAGCGGCGCCCTGCTGCCACAGCAGCGTGATGCCGTCATGGCAGTTGGCGAGCGCCTGATGGCGAGCATCACGGCTGCCCTTGCCCAGCAAGAAGGCTTGCGCGCCGCGTTGGTGGAGGCGGAATCGGTCATCATCACGGACAACATGCATCAAAACGCGCATCCGCTGCGCGACGTAATTGATGAGCGCGCCGAACATATTCTGCGCCCGCTGCTGGATAGCGGCGTCGTGCCGATTGTGGCGGGCTTCATCGGCGCAACGCGCAATGGTGAGCCAACCACGCTTGGGCGCGGCGGCAGCGACCTGACCGCCACGCTTTTAGCGGCGGCACTTGGCGCGGATGAGGTGTGGATGTGGACAAGCGTAGACGGGATCATGAGCGCTGACCCTGCCCTAGTGCCGAATGCGCGTGTGATCCCTTCGCTAACCTATGAAGAAATTGGCGAGTTGGCGTTTTTCGGTGCGCGGCTGCTACATCCCGGCGCCATAGAGCCGCTGATCCGCAACAATATTCCGCTGCGCGTGCGTAATCCGCGCAACCTTGATCACGATGGCACGTTGGTTCATGCCAATCCGCAGCAAGGCGCGTACCGTGTGAAGGCCGTCACCGCCGTAGACGGACTCTACCTTGCCTTGCGCGATCAGCCTTTTGACCTAATCACGTTCTTGGGCAAAGTGCGCGAAAAGATCGGCAGCCTTGCCGCCGATCCCGTCATCGTGATGCAGAGCTATCGCCGTGCAACGCTTGTGTTCGTCGTGCCGACCAGCGAAGGTCCGCAGGCAGTGCTGGAGGCGGCGCGGCAGCTTAAGGCGCTGCTGCCCGAATGGGACGTGCAGCCCGTCAAGGTGATTGCCGCCATTGGCGCACGCACCGATCTACGCCCGATCCTCAGTAAGAACATCCGCCCGTTAGCCTCTGCGCTCGGTGCGAACGAACGCCGTCTGGTGGCGGTGAACCCGACCGATGTGCGCGATGCTTTGCAGCAGTTCCACAGCCTGACCGAATCGGACGCCGTAGAAGCCTAAGCGCCGTGCAGCACACTACACCGTCGGCAGCGGGCTGCCAACGCGCTGCTGCACGGTGCCCAGCGCCGTGTAAACTTCAGCGCGCACGCTATCCTCATGATCGGTGAGCGCCTTGTAGAGCGCTTTCAGCGCACGCACATGCCCAACTTCGGCAAGGGTGCGCGCCGAGGCTGCCCGCACTTCGGCGTTGCCTTCTTGCAGCGAACGGATCAGGGCAAGCGGCGCGTTCTCGCCACTTGGCACCACTTCGCCGCGCTCGCTCATCCACGCCACCAGCCACTCGATCTGATCAATGGGCGGATTGCGTTGGATGCCACCTTGATCAGGGCTTTCGGCAAGATTGAAGGCTTGGTCGGCTGCCATGCGGACGTATGGCTCGCTATCTTCAAGCTGCGTGCGGTAGATGAGCGCCACTGCCCACGCGGTGCGAATGCGCGCCAAACCATAGACCGCCGCACGGCGCAGCGCCAATTCGTCGCTGGCGATTGCCTCGCGCAGCAGGGCATGACCATCGCCCGGCAGTGCTGCCAACGCCTCTGCGATGGCGCGCTGCAAATCCCGATCTCCTTGCAGCAAGCCTTCGGTCATCGCGTCCAGTGCCGCATCGGTGCCGATGGCGCCCAATGCGAAGCCAACCGCCAAGCGCACCCGCGGATCGCTGTCGTTCAACATCGGCGTTAGGTATTGCAGGTATTCGCTATCGCCCAGCGCGCCCAGCCCAATGCAGCCAAGCCGCCGCACCACCGCCTCAGGATGTTCTAAGGCGTGTTGGAAGATGACCGCCGCCGTCGGAATATCGCGGGCTGCGACCAATGCCGCCATCGCCCGTTCGCGCAGCAGCGGATATTGGCTAGGCGCAAGCAGGGCAGCGCCGCCCACGCGCTTAAAGAACTCAGCGCGCCACTTGGCATCGCTTGGTGCATCGGGCAGCCAATAGGTCATGTTGAAGAGCGCCGTATAGAGCAAATCGGGCGGCGCGTTCAGCACCTCACCGACTGCTGCCTCTAAGGGCAGGCGGCTTGCCGCGAAAGGCATCGCGTTTGCCCATGTGGGTTGTGTGGCAGCCGCCACCACCGTAGAAACATCCAGCGTTTCAGCGGCAAGATAGGCAGTAATCAGCGGATGGGTGAAGCCAAAGTGATCAGCGGGATGATCGATCAACAAGTCCTCACGCTTCAACAGTTTGTTCAGCTCTGCCTCAATGTTGAGCGTCGGCTTACCGTCAGTGCCTGTGAACGCCTCAGTCAGCAGTGCTTTGAAGCGCTCACGCGGCAGCGCAGCGGCATTGGTGTGCAGCATCTCGGCGGCGGCAGTTTGCAGGATCGGGCGCAGTGCTTCGTTTGGCAGCGTGCGGCGGATGTAGAAATCATACCAACCGCGCCTGCCTGTCACCTTCATATCGTTGGCATAATCTGACCAGACTTTAAGCGTCACATCCAGTGGCGTCCGCCCGCGGTTGCCGGTCTTGACGCGGGCGATCTGCTTGGCGTCCGGCAGGGCAGCGCGCCTGCCCGTCTTTGCCCAAGCCACCGCCCAACGGTCTGCCAGTTGATCGTAATCCATATCGCGCCAAGCGCGCAGATAGCACGCCTGAAAGCCGATATTCAGCAGCGGATCGTAGCCGTGCGTGCCTGCCGCCACAATGACGAAATTCGCGTGATAGAGCGCCATAAAGTGGCGCAGCCACACCAGCTTGGCAGGTTTTTCAGCCTCAGGCAGTTCATCAAAGCCGTCAATCAACACAAGGCAAGTGCCTTCTGCCAGCCGCTTGTAAACCAACTTTGGCAGTTGGCTGGCAGCCGCGCCGCCAAAACGCTTTTGCAGCGCACGGACAACTGGCTCAGCTGGATCAAGTGGCTTGAGGGCAATCTTTGCGCCTGATTGTGTGGCGCGCTTAGCTTTGGGCGCGTCTTCACCTTCGGCGGCGGGCATTGGCGGCGCGGGCGGCTGGATGCCATGCGCTTCAGGGCGCAGATCGAGATCGCGCAGGTGGATCAGGATTGGCAGCAAGCTGCGGAAATCTACCACCTCTTGTGTGCTTTGCTCACCACGATCATAGCGTGTGTTCAGCTTTTCAAGGGCGCGGCGCTGATTGTCCTGATAGTTGCGGAGCAGCTGCTCGCGTTCTTCGGCGGGCTTCTCGGCAATCATGCGCTCGAAATACTCGTCTCGTGAGGTATCAATGGCGGTCAGCCTGATCTCGCCAAGCGCCACCAACCCTAAGACCGCCAACGCGGTGCTTTTGCCCATACCTTGCCGCGCCAACAGCGCCAAGTGGCGCTCGCCCTTCTGCAAATCCAGCACGGAGAGCATGTCGAGGTTATAGGGCGCGTAGGCAGCAGGAAAATCGTGAACCTGGGGCACAATGTGCGCGGCGGCTGTCGATTCTTCCTCGCCGGGCTTGTGCGGCGCTACGGGGGCTAGGAAGTGCGGCTCAACGTAAATATCGCTGAGGGGCAGTGTTTCGCCGCCAATATGATAAGCATTGAAGACTTCGGCGGCACGCGCCGCGTAGCGCGCTTCGGGCGTGGCA
This sequence comes from Anaerolineae bacterium, assembly GCA_034432555.1. Classification (GTDB taxonomy): domain Bacteria; phylum Chloroflexota; class Anaerolineae; order Aggregatilineales; family UBA2796; genus CP2-2F. The sequence continues at coordinate 10,201 of DAOUBW010000046.1, read as the reverse complement.
CGCAGGAAACCACGCGCTTCGCCAACACCTGCCTCTGCGCGCTGACGCAAGCGCAAAAAGACGCCACGCAAGCGGTAAATGACGAACGAGACGATCAGCCCGCCCACAAAACCGATCAGGAATGAGCCAAAATCAAAGCGCATAGGTTCTTCTCCGCAGCAGCAGCCAGCCTGCCTTTAAGTATAGCGCGGAAATGCTCAGGGCGCGATCAGGGCAGGCAGTCCCGATTGGGTATCTTTAGGCGCGCCGCTTAACGATGCCCTGTGTGACGTACCACTGGTAAGTATCTTCTAACGATTGGCGCAGCGTGATGCGCGGCGACCCAAAGGCAGCCCACGCCTTGCTTGAATCGAACAGCACACGCCGCGCACTCAGCCAGATTTGGTCAGCGTTGATCGGCAGCTTGATGCCAAACCTGCTCAGCCCGCCCACGGCATAGGAAAGCGGCGCTGCCAGTGCCTTCGGCAGCGGCAGTTTCGGTGCGCGCACGCCGACAATCTCGCAAATCAGGGCGAACAATTCGCGGTAGGTCACATCTTGCGCGCCAAGCAGATAGCGCTCGCCAACGGTGCCATAGTGCGCCGCGGCGAGATGCGCGGCTGCCACATCGCGCACGTCAATAGCAGTCACCGCGCCAACAGGATAGAAAGGCGGCACCAAGCCGCGTGCTGGCTCAACAATCATGCTGCCAGAGATCAGGTTGAGATCGCCAGGTCCGAAGATGACCGACGGATTGAGCGTGACAACGGGCAGCCCGTCTCGCGCTGCTTGCGTTGCTTCCAGCTCCGCCAGAAACTTACTGTGACCATAGGGAAAGCGCGATGGCGGCAGGTTAAACGGCACCGACTCATCGCTTGGCGCACCGTCAGCGCGCAAACCGACCGCCGCGCCGCTGCTGGTCAGCACGACGCGCTCTACGCCTGCTGCCCGTGCTGCCTGAAAGACGTTGCGCGTCCCTTCCACGTTCACCTGATACATTCTCGCACGCTGTGCGCGCCAATAATCGGCGACGGCTGCCGTGTGAAAGACCCACGCACAGCCCGCCACAGCCGCACGCAGCGAGTCAGCATCGGTGACATCGCCCATAGCGTGTTCAACGGGCAGATCAGCGATTAGATCGGTGCGGGAGCTGGCGCGCCGCAGCACGCGCACCTCATGCCCTGCTTCGACTAGGGCGCGGGCAACGTGCGCGCCCAAAAAGCCCGTGCCGCCTGTGACGAGTGCTTTTACCATGCTTGCCTATCCTTACACATTAGCGCGCACATGCATAATATCGCCATCTTTGACGATGTACTCTTTGCCTTCAAGGCGCATCTTGCCCTGTTTTTTCACCTCTGCCTCACTGCCAAGTGTCAGCAGGTCAGTACAGGCAGTTACCTCAGCGCGGATGAAGCCGCGTGCCAAATCCGAATGGATTGTGCCGGCTGCCTCTTGTGCCGTTGCGCCGACGGGAATCGTCCAAGCGCGCACTTCATCCGACCCGACGGTGAAGAAAGATTGAATGTGCAGCAGTTCGTAGCTCTCGCGGATGGCGCGCTGTGCGCCTGCCTCTTGAATGCCGTATTCTTCCAAGAACAAGCGCTGATCTTCGCCTTCCAATTGGGCAATCTCTGCCTCGATCTTGCCTTGCAAAGTGATCAGGCGCGTCGTGCCGTGTTGGTAATCGGCAGCCTGCGCCAGATCAAAGGGCTGATCGCCCGCGTTGAAGATGACCAAGACGGGCTTCAACGAGAGCAAGCCGTAGCCGCGCACCAAACGCCGTTCTTCTTCGCTCGTCTCAAGGTCGCGCAGCGGCTTTAGCCCGTCAAGGTGCGCTTTGAAGCGCGTCAGCGTCTCCAGCTCTGCCTCAAAGGTGGTTGGGTTAGAAGGCTTGCCTTTGCGCCGCTCGTCGGTCAGGCGCTCTAGGCGCTTCTCCACAGTGACGAGATCGCTCAGCAGAAACTCGGTATCCACCGTGCTAAGGTCGCGCAGCGGATCAACCGTGATCTCAGGGTGCGGCACGTTCTCATCTTCAAAAGCGCGCACCACATGGATAAAGCCTTCGACCTGTTGAAGCTGGTTACGCAGTTCGCCGCTGATGCCTTCCTTGCCGATGCCGCGCTCTAGCCCAGCAATATCCGTGTAGGTGATGGTGGCGTAGATGGTCTTTTTCGGCTTGTACATGGCGCTGAGCTGGTCAATCCGCACGTCTGGCACCGGCACAACCGCTGTAAAGACTTCAAGTTTGCCGCCACTGACGGCGCCAGTGGGACGGTTGCTGCGCGTCAATGCGTTAAAGAGGGTCGTCTTGCCGCTGTTGGGCAAGCCAATAATGCCTAGCCGCATGAAGTGTCCTTTTATGCTGTTGGTGTGTCTGGCGGCATTATACACGCTCTAGCGGGCGAGCGGTAGCGTGGAGCGGCGCAGCCCACCGCTAGCCCTAGCCCTTTCCCTGCTTGCGGAGAAAGGGCATCGGAGGGCGCACTCGAATATCTTTCTTAGAAGCCTGACGGCGTGTAAATCCTGAAATTCCCGCTGAGTTGGAGCAGGGCGAACATATAGAGCAGGTTATCGTAGTAGCGGTAGCGCCCAACCGTCAGCGGCGAGTCCCAGAAGGCGCGCACGAACTCCCAGCGAATGTCATCATGGGCGGCAAGGGCAGCCGTGGCATTCATGGCGATCAATCCCAGTGAACGGTGCTGCGGCTGAGCAGGCGTGCCATCCACGCGGAACTTCGCGTTGTAGCTCTCAATGCCCAACTTGTGGAAGAAGCGCAGCAAACGGTTGCTCTGTTCCACCTGCCATGGATCAACGCCAAACCAGACGTGATCCATCGCCACCATCATGGCGCAACGCCACGCATCCGCATAGAAGAACTCGCCATAATCGCCCCATGCTTTGGGCGTGCCGTCAAAGTTGGCGTAGTTGGGCATTAAACCGGTTTCAGGGTGCGCGGCAAGCTGCCAAAAGGCACGGCTGGCGCTGGCAGCACGCGCCCAAAAGTCCTGATCGGCGGCTGCCCAACGCGCCCACAGTTCGTAGTAGTGCGGCGCATGGTAGGAGGGATCGGTGAAGCTGCTTAGTTCGCCATAGTTGGGGACGAACACCACATAAGTCGTCTTCGGGTCAAACATGGCGGTCAGCGTTTGGCTGGTTTCGGGCTTGTGCAGCATTTCGTGCAGCAGTGCGTTCGCCTCGGCGGTGTAGTTGAAGATGCCTTCGCCATCGCCCCAGCGCGCCGCTGCAAAAAAGAGCGCCATCACGAACCACGTCTCGCCATCTGGCGCGGAATTGCGATCCAGACGGGTGCCGTCGGGCGCGTGCTGCCACGAGAAAAAGCCGCGATACTGTGGATCAGTGTGGTACATATAGGTGCGCGCCCACTTCCATATGCGGTCAAATTCGGCTTTCTTATCCAACTGCACAGCGATCATCATGGCGTAGGACATGCCCTCGCTGCGGACATCGTTGTTGTTCACATCGAGGATATATGCCATATCCTCACCGACGGGATAGTAGACGCGCTCTGTGTCATCGTTGCCGTAGAAAAGCGTGTTCCAGACTTCCTCAATCCGTGCGTTAACGGCTTCTTCGCTATAGCCCGCCTCGGCAAGCAAATTTGGATATTGCCCGGTGAAGAATGCACCGTTGCCGTTCTGCCCAAGCCTGCTGGGCGGATCGTTGCGTCCCGTTTCACTTGATGACAGCATCGGAAAGCTCATTTGGTAAACCAGTGCGCTTAAGATGATCAGCGCAAGAAATTTAGAAGGCATAAACAGAATCGTTCCTCTCACCAACGGCGCAGCCTGCCGACTGCGCCGCACGAACTTTAGCGCGCCGTTCAGGAAACCTGCACGGGCGTCGAATAGACTTGTTCAACAGGCGTTGTCTCGCCTACGATTTCAAAGCCGCCCCTCAGCCGAATGTCCTCGGCAGAAGCGCCGATGCCAACTACGATCGGACCGGGCTCCACCACATAGCGCATCGCGCGGTCATAGAACGCCAAATGGCGGACATCCAGCGTGAAGGTGATCCGCTTGCTCTCGTTCGGTTGCAAGGTGAGGCGCTTGAAGCCCTTGAGCAGCTTCACAGGGCGCGTCACGCTGGCAATCGGATCGCCCACATAAAGTTGTGCCACCTCATCGCCTGCCCGTTCGCCCACATTTTTGAGCGTGAAGGCGATCTTGACCTGCTGATCGGCGCGTGCTTGCGCCAAATCGAGCGTTAGGTCGCTGTATTCAAAGCGCGTGTAGCTCAGCCCATGCCCAAAGGCATACAGCGGCTTGGCGGATAGATCAAAGTAGTCGCCCCACCAATTGCTGCGCCCGCCGGAGGGCTTGTGCGCGTAGAAGATCGGCACCTGCCCAACATGGCGCGGGAAAGTTACGGGCAGTTTGCCGCCCGGATTGACCTTGCCAAACAGCACGTTAGCAATTGCCGCGCCACCTTGTTCTGCCGGTAACCACGCCGCTAAGATAGCGGGGATGTGCGCGTCTAGCCACGTGAGGGTGTAAGGTCTGCCGCTGAGCAAGACCACCACCACAGGCGTGCCGCTTTCGTGGATTGCCTTGATCAGATCAAGCTGGACGCCGGGCAGTTCCAACGTGCCGCTATCCACCGCTTCGCCGCAGGTGGCGCCTGATGGCTGTGATAGCCCTGATTTATCGCCGACCACCACGACAGCGACCTTGGCTTGCTTGGCGGCGGTGACTGCCATCGCAAAGCCTGAGCGATCCTCGCCCGTCACTTCGCAGCCCTGTGCGTAGATCACTTGGGCGGTCGGTGCGACGGCGGCACGAATGCCCGCCAACACACTGACCGATGGTGGGAACAGATCAGCCCAGTTCTGATGCGTGGCATTCGCGCCGGGCGTGGGCGCGTCAAGGCTTACGGTTGGATCGAAAACGCCTTCATGGTGCGACGGGAAGTGGTAATCGCCTTGCAGCAGGCGGATGCTATCGGCGTGGGGTCCGATCACCGCGATAGAGTCCAGCGAGGCGCTCAGCGGCAACAGCCCGCCTTCGTTCTTGAGCAGCACCAGCGTTTTCTCGGCGATCTCGCGGGAGAGGGTTACGCCATAGTCATCGCTGTAGATTTCAGGGATGCGTCCCGTCTCCACGAACGGATTTTCAAACAAGCCCAGCTGAAACTTGAGGGTGAGGACGCGCTTAGCGCTCTCCTCCACCAACTGCGGATCGATTCTGCCATCCGCCAGCCCTTGCAGCAGCGGCTCACCGTAGCAATCAGCCGCCGGCAGTTCAATGTCCATGCCTGCCAGCAGCCCATAGCGTGCTGCCTCAGTTTTATCGGCAGCAATCTTGTGATATTCAACAAAGGTTTTCAGCGTAAAGTAATCCGACGCCACAACGCCGTTGAAGCCGAGTTCGCCGCGCAAGAAATCATAGAGAATCTCACGCGAGCTACCCACTGGCACGCCGTCCACCTCATGGTAAGCGTTCATGACCGTGGCAGCCTTTGCCACGTGCAGAGCAGCCTTGAAGGGTGCGGCGTAGACCTCACGTAGCTCACGCGCACCAACATGCGCCGGCGCCCAGTTCATGCCGCCCTCAGAGGCGCTGTAGCTGAGGAAATGCTTGAGTGTGGCAGCGATGCCTTCCCGCAGATCGTCGCCTTGCAAGCCGCGCACGTAGGCAATGCCTATCTGGCTGATCAGGTAGGGGTCTTCGCCGAAAGTTTCTTCAACGCGTCCCCAGCGCGGATCCCGCGCCACATCAAGGACGGGCGCGAGGGCATGGTGTGCGCCCACCGAGCGCATTTGGCGGCTGATTAGGCGCGTCATCTGCTCTGCCAGTTCGGGCAGCCAAGTTGCCGCCAAGCCAATTGCCTGTGGGAAAGTGGTGGCGTTGGGCGCTAAGTAGCCTGCGCAGCTTTCCTCATGGACGATTGCCGGGATGCCAAGCCGCGTTTGGTCTTTCAGGTAGCGCTGGATGGTGTTGGCAAGTTCGGCACTTTGCACGGGCGGCAGGATGGAAGCGCCGCCCACGCGGGAAATCTGCCCGATGCCGTTTTTTAGGTGCGGTGTGGCACGCTCCGGCGTGAACTGCCGTTCTGCGTTGATAAGTGCATTCACCCACACGCCCCACAGTTGGGCAACCTTTTCGGGCAACGTCATTTCAGCAAGCAGGGTGTCCACTCGCACCTGAATGGTCTGATACGGATCGAGATAACGTGGTGATATTGTCATTTCTGAACCTAGTTTTTCAAGATGAATGGCATCGGCAGTCATTTAACCCTTTAACTCGCCGCCGGTTAGCCCTGTGACGATGAAGCGCTGTGTCAGGATGTAGAAAAGGACGACGGGAACGATCAGGATGGTGATGTACGCCATGATCAACGCCCACTCCGAGCCGTACTGCCCTTGGAACTGCATAATGCCGAGCGGCAGGGGCCACAGTTTTTGATCATTCAGCACCAGCAGCGGCAGGAAATACTCATTCCAAGCAGCGATCACCTGCAAGGTGGCAACCGCCGCAATGGCTGGGCGCGCCATCGGAAGCAGGATGAAACGGAAGAAGCCTAAGGTGGAGCAGCCATCAATGTAGGCGGCATCTTCCAATTCGGTTGGGATTGCCATGAAGAAGCCGCGCAGGATGATCACGCTGCCCGGCATCCCAAAGGCAACCATCGGCAGGATGACACCCCACAAGTTGTTGATCAGCCCCAGTTGGCGAATTTGGATGAAGATAGGCAGGATCGCCACCACCAAGGGAAAGAGCAATCCCAGCGAAAGGATATTAAAGAGCAGCATTTTGCCCGTGAAGCGCATTCGGCTGAACACGAAGGCAAGGCAGGAAGATAGCGTGACACCGATGATGACCACACCACCCGTGATCAGGACGCTGTTCTTGAACGAATTCCAAAAGTCAGGATTGGTCAGGATGCGCTCAAAGTTGCGCCACTGAATGCCCTCTTTGGGCAAGCCGAACGGCTCTGCCAAAAACTCGCCCGTCGTGCGGATGCCGCCTAACACCGCCGTCAGGCTTGGTGCGAGGATGATCAGCGTGACCACACACAAGACGCCATATTTCACCATTGTCAGCAGCAGCCGATTGTAATTAATGTGGCGTCTAGACCTTCTCGGCGGCGCAGTGACCGCAGTTGCATAGTTTATCATGTGCCGTTAGTCCCTTAGCGCATAGTCTTGGCGCATAACGATCCGCTGGTAGCCGATAGAGAAGAACAGCGTGATGCAGAACAGCACGACGGCAACGGCGCTGCCATAGCCAAGCGCAAAGCGCTGAATGCCATATTTGAACAGGTAGGTGGCAATGGTAGAGGTAGCGTTGACGGGTCCGCCCTGCGTCAGAATCCAGATGATGACGAACTGCTGGAAAGAGCCTAACACCGAGAGGAAGATCGTCAGGCGGATGGTGCTGCCCAGCAACGGTACGGTGATGAAGCGCAGCACTTGCACCTCGTTGCAGCCATCAATACGCCCTGCTTCTTCAAGGTCCTTCGGGATAGATTGCAGCCCTGCCATGTACAAGATCATGTAAAAGCCGAAAAATTTCCACGTCAGCACTAAAAAGATCGCATACAGGGCAATATTGCGATCTGCCAGCCAAGTGATGAACTTGAAGTTCGGGATGATCGCATCGAGAACCCTGTTCATCAAGCCCAAGTTTGGGTGCAGCACATACAGCCAGATCAGGGCGGTGATCACTTCCGAGAAGACGTAAGGGACGAACAGAATTGCTCGGAAAATTTGCCTTCCAAAAAGTTTTCCCCGCCCGACCAAGAGCGCCAAGCCTAACGCCAAAGGCAATTGGATAACCAGCGAAGACGACATCAGGATCAGGCTGTGACCAATTGATCTGATGAAGATGCTATCGTTCACAAGGTCAACATAGTTGCTGAACCCGCGAAAATCGGTCGGTGGACCGAAGCCATTCCACTTGAACAGGCTGAAATAGCCTGACTGGGAAATCGGCATCAGAAAAAAGACCAAAAAGATGGTCATGCCCGGCAGCGCAAGCAGCCCGATGGTCAGCCACTTATTCCGTGTACGGATGAAGGTTTCGTTGGCGACTGATGGTGCGGTTCGCGGCAAAACCCGAAAGCGAATGGTAGACATGGCGCGCTCACTTTTGCTAAACTTAGCGATGACGCTAAAACGTCAGGGTTCGAGTGGTAGGTGTGAAGACTTGCCTATCGGTTGCAGCCAAAGCAGTCTACACACCCACCCTTGAATTACTCTAGTTCACTCTGTGCAGAAGCCTCAACGGCTGCCGCCACTTCGGCGGGCGAATACACACCTGCAAAGAGCGCTTCCACGCTGTCGTTCACCGCCTGACCCATAGCCGGCGGCAAGAACTGATCGTAGTAGAGCTGGAAGTAGGGCGCTTCGTTACGTGCCTTGATGATGGTCTGCATCACCGGATCGGTGAGGGCATCTTCAGCCTCAGCCACGGTTGGCACCACCCAGATCGCGGCAGCGCGGCGCTGCACATCGGCACTGGTCAGGTACTTGAGGAATTCCACAACTTCGGGTTCAGCCTTTGCGCCGACTGCAAAACCGTCACCACCACCTAGCACATCGTTAGGATTGCCTGCGCCGCCTTCAACGACGGGGAAGGGGAACCAGCCAAGGTCTTCACCGATGCCGCCGCTCTGGCTAGAGCCAGCCTGCACAGCGGGTGACCACTGCCCCATCAGTTCCATTGCAGCGTTGGCATCGCCCATTGCTGCTGCCTGATCGCCGTAGCCTAGACCAAGGTAACCATCCAGGAATGGCTCTAGGTCAATCAGTTCCTTCAGATACTCGCCTGCTTTCACGAATGGCTCTGCATCAAAGCTGCCGCTGCGGTCGTAAGCTGCCAAGAAGGCATCTTCACCACCCAAGCGAATTGCTAGGTAGACCCACCAGAAGTGACCGGGCCACTTGTCGCGTTCGCCCAACGCAATCGGGGTGATGCCGGCTGCCTTCAAGGTTTTGACGACTTCGAGGAACTCCGACCAGGTTTCGGGCGTCTTTTCGATGCCGGCTTGGGCAAAGAGCGCCTTGTTGTAGAACATGCCTACGGCACCCCACGACCATGGCACGCCATAGTATTCGCCGTTGCGCCCGTACAATTCAAGGGCAGCTTGGGCACTGAACGAGTTGCGCCACTCACCTTCCAACTCGGCGGCGATGTTCTTCACCAAGCCTGCTTCAGCATACTGCCACAGCACGCCACCGCCCCAGCTTTGGAACAGATCGGGCGGATCGCCGGCTTGCATCACCGTCACAAGGCGGCTCTTGAACGCCTCATTTTCCAGAACGACGATCTCGAACTTCACGTTGGGGTTGGCTGCCACAAACTCATCGGCAATGGTCTGCCAGAAGGCAGCCTGCGTCTCATCGGTGTTGATGTGCCACCACGAGATGACCACAGGGCTTTGCGCTTGGGCAACAGGTGCGACTGCCAACGCCAGAAGCGCTAGCGCAATCAGCACATAAGCGAAACGTTTGCTGTATGACATGAGAAAAAAATCTCCTCTTAGAACAATCTCTAACTGTTAGCCTGTTAACCAAACCGGTCATGGTGTGTTTGGATCGCTGCTGGTGTCCTCCTTTGCTGTGCTTATCGTCGGGCTTTGCAGGAATCACGCACGATCAACTGGGTTGCGAGGGTAATGCGGCGTGGTGGATGACTAGGATTTTCGATCTGGTCGAGCAGAATTTGGACCGCCACCCGCCCCATCTGGTCGAGGGGTTGGCGAACGGTCGTCAGTTTGGGATGCACCAGTGAGGCTTGCGGAATATCGTCAAAGCCCACAATGGAAATATCCTCAGGGATGGACAGTCCGCGCTCACGGATGGCGTCCATCGCACCGAAGGCGGACAGGTCGTTGCTGGCAAAGATGGCGGTTGGCGGCGGCTTGAGGTCAAGCAGGGTGAGCGATGCCTCATAGCCGCTTGGCTGCCAGAAATCGCCCTCTGCGATGAGATCAGGATCGAAGGCGATTTTGTGATCGGCAAGGGCAGCCTGATAGCCTTCAAGGCGTTCCCGCGCACTGGCAATTTGCATCAGACCGCTGATCAGCCCGATGCGGCGATGCCCTAAATTGATCAGATATTCCGTAGCGGCGTAGGCACCTTGCCAGTTGGTGGCATCGACGATGTTGCTCTGGTTGGTTGGATCGCCCTGATCCACCAGAACGTAGGGGAAACGCTGTTCTTGAAGCCTTTGCAAATAGTCTGTAACCAGTGGCACAACCA
>DAOUBW010000045.1:0-73973 GCA_034432555.1 Anaerolineae bacterium | reverse complement strand
GTAGCCACTCGCTATGACAAACGCACTTCAAGCTACCTGGCAACTGTCATGCTCGCCGCTATTTCTCTCGTGCTATGCTTTGCAGACACACCCATATCTTAATCCCAACGCACTTGAAACAAGCACTCAGATGACCCTTGCCCAATTGAACCAACACACATTGACGCCAGACAACACAGTTGATCTCTTGGATGGGTGCAACCTGCACTGGTCGCCGGATGGCGAAGTGTTGGCAAGCACGCTGCACCGCACGCAGTGCAGCGCGCCCGTTGAGGCAATTGTCTTTTATGATCGGACAGGACAAGAAATCAGCCGTCATGTGCCAGCGGGCGATCCGACACAGCGCCAGATCATCCCAATTGGTTGGTTGGCGCGCTAAGTGAAGTGCCAGCGGTCGGCAAATCACCCGCCTGAAGCAGCCTCAACCTTCGTGCCAAAGCAGTAGTGACGCAACCGTAACACAAGGCTCACCCTGCTTGCAGGGCGTGCCTTGAACGGATTTCGCCTAGAGGATGAGAACCGACTCGCGCTGAGGCGGCGCTGCGCTGGGCGCTTCCATCACGCCGATGCGATCCTTCAAGAAGCGCTTCACGACGTGTGTTGGGATGGCAAAGCCGACATCAGGACCGGTGATCAGCGTGTTCACACCGACCAACTTTCCATCGGAACTGAGCAGCATCCCACCCGAATGTCCCGGTCGCAAGTGCAGGCTGAGCGCGATCCACTCGCGCCCGTTGCTGGGCATTTCGGGCAGATCAGCACCGCTGCCGATCACCACACCGCCTGTTGAGCCGCCTTCCACACCATAGGGAAAGCCCATCGCAAAGACCCACGCGCCGGCGTGCAGTTGCTTGGAGTTACCAAGCGCGACGGTTGGCAGATCGGAGGCTTCCACTTGCAGCGCCGCCAGATCGAGCCGCTCATCAGCAGCGATGATCCGCGCCGCTAATTCGCGCCCATCGTGCAGCGCCACGCGCAGCCCACCACGCCCAATCACGTGCGCGTTGGTGATGATCAACCCGTCGCTGTGCCAGATGGTGCCAGAGCCGCTGCCCTGCTGCCAACCGCGCCCGCTGCTCACGCGCACAAGGCTGCGGCGTGCTTCAGCGGCAAGGCTGCCTAACCGATCGTTGAGTTGTTCAAAAACGCTCATCGCCGTCTGCTTTCTAGCGCGCAGGGCGCTCACCAATGGTCACGCTAAGTGTGTGAACTTCACCGCCGCGCACGATCTTGAACGCCGCAGCCTTGCCCACATAGTTGCCGCGCAGCGCACGGATCAAATCTTCAGGGCTGTGCAGCGGCACATTCTCGAAGGTCAGCAGCACATCGCCCATGAGCAAGCCGCCCTGCTCCGCTGGACTCTCTGGCTCAACCGAGACGACCAGCAAGCCGTGATCTTGCCCTGCCTTTTGGGCAACCGCTGGCGAGAGCTTGGCTGCCTGTGCGCCCACACCTAAGTAGCCACGCTGAATCTTGCCGTGTGCAAGCAGCGTCTCGACCACGCGGCGCAGCGTGCTAGTTGGAATGGTCAGGCTAATGCCGCGCATGGCGCTGGTGTTGATGCCCAACACGCGCCCGCCTGCGCTGAGCAGCGCACCGCCCGAAAAGCCGGGATACATGACCACGTCGGTTTGCAGAAAGTGATCGATCTGCATTCCGGCAGGCAGTTTATCGCCCTTCTCGATGGCAGAAACCACGCCTAGCGTCGCCATGATGCGCTCGCTCGGACGTCCTAGCGCCAACACCAAATGTCCAACGCGGATCGTCTCTGGCTCTGCCCAGCTTGGCACAGGCAGATCAGCCTCAGCGCGCAGCACTGCCACATCGCTGGACGGATCGCGCCCGATCAAAGTTGCGCTGACCATGCTGCCATTCGGCAAGCCGATGTGAATGTCCTCATCGCGCTCCACGACGTGGTTGGAGGTGACGATCACACCTTTTTCCCACACAACGCCGCTGGCGGGCAAGCGCCGCCGTGCCTCCACGCGCACCACACTCGCACCGATTTGTTCGGTGAGCGCTGCCATTTCTTCTGAAAGGTTCTGTAAAACGTCGGGCATTGTTTCATGCTCCTGAATGCTCATTAAACGTGCCGCAATCATACGGCAGGTCAGCGCAGTTAAGCATCCTACCTTCGTAGCGGAAGGCACCTACCCGTTTGGGTAGGGCACCTAGCGCTTCAGGCTGTGCCGAGTCCAGCGCCAAGCGGCAACATAGAGCAGCAGCGCGCCAAGCGTGCAGAAGCCGCCCAAGATCAGCGCGGCATCTTGCCAGAAGCGGATCGGGAACAGCCGTATCAACGTGTCGGACATCAAGAAGCGCCAAGTGCCTTCAGCAAAGAACAGATCGTGGAAGGAATCAAAGAAGTGATCCCAGTCGAGGAAGATGTAGGCGACCAAGGCTGCCAAGAGCGCCCACGTCAGCAGTGCGCCGCCGCGTAATCCGCGCCGCAGTGCCGCACGCCCTGAGTCGTTTCGCAACAGAAGAAAAACCACCACCACAGCCAACACACTCAGCACGGCAAGCGCCAGCAGCGCCGCGCCTGCCACTTGCTGCACATCCACCATGTGCTGCACCTCACGCGGATTAAAAAGCGGCGTGCCATCCGCGAAGGTTAGATCGGCAAGGAAGGCGGGCGTCGCGCCATTCACCAAGAACTGCACAGCGTAGGGCGCATAGCGCAGCCGATCTTCAAGCGTGAAGCCATACGGATCAGCGGGAAAGTTGGGCAAGCGGTAAGCAAGGGCAAGGTATGGCTCGCTCATCAACAAGCGCACACCAAGCAGCGCCAACAAGATCGGTGTGAGCAGGGCGATCAGGATGGTGACAAGCGTGTAAAGTCGGCTCATTCTGAATATCCACAGCGCGTCCAGCGTAACCTAAAAAATGTACCACTAAGACCTTCCACACGCCGAATGAGCGCACCATTGGCGTTGACGATCTCCAAAGTCACTGCTGCATGGTTCACCGATTGTGTGAACGCCAACCGCGCACCATCCGCCGACCACAACGGATCGCCCAAGCCGCTTAGCCCTTCCCGCACCACTTGCCACGTGCCGTCTTGTCTGGCAAGGTAGAGCCTTTCATCGCCTGCTACACCCACCTTCAGCGCCGCATAGTTCGCGTTTGGTGCTGGGAAAACCTGCGGATAAACACCCATCACAACCGCGCTACCGCCTTCCTGAATGGTGAGATTGCTGAGAATAGGTGTGCTGCCCTCATCTTCGATTGCGTAGCGAAAAATCGCCTCGCCATTTGGCGCATAGCGCTCTACACCAAGCCTTTTGCCGTTGCGCCACCAAAATTGCAGATCGCTGCCTTGCCACAGCACAGTGCCAAACGATTCCTTATCAGCCGCCAGCACATGGTGCGCGCCCGTGCTAGGCGAGAGATACTCCGCGCTGTAGGTTGGTTTGCTATTTGCGCCGCCGCGTTCTGCTACAAAGAACAAGCCTTCGCTGCCGCCCAACCAGCGCAAATCACGCGCATCCCATAATCCCTCGCTCAGCGTTTGGACGGCGCCCGTCTCGGCATTTACCCACAGCAAGCGCGTATGGCGTGCTGCACCGTCACCTGTTCCCCACACAAACGCGGCAAATTTCCCATCAGGCGACCAGTACGGATTGCCCACATCGTCGGCGTTCTCAAAGAAGACAACCCGCCCACTGCCATCAGGATTCATCAGCGCAGCGCTGCGTTTGCCCTGCGCGTCCCACCATACCGCGACCATTTGCCCAGTGCTGCGCGGCGAAAAATAGGGGCGCATGGCAAGGTTTGGCACAATGGGCATGTGCTGCCACATTGGAATACGGTAGCTAACCCAATGCCATTTTAACGGACTTTCGCCCTCATCTTTTAGATAGAAGATGGACTCGCCATCCACAGACCAGCGAAACAGCGGTTGCGAGAGCGAATCGCCGCGTTGTGCCACCAATGCCACCCAATGTACCTCACCATTGCCGTCAATGACCATGATTTGTGAACGTGGAAACTGCTCATAGGTGTAGGCAATATGGCGATCATTGGGTGACCACGAGAGCGGTTGCCGCTGCCAACTCAGGTACCCTATCGGTATTTGGTGCAGCACACCTTGTGGTGTGGCGATGATCGCCTCGAAGGTTTGGTTGTCGTGGCTGATCAGATAGGCAAATTTATCAGCAGCATGGCTGAAAACCGGATCGGTCATATATGCGGCTGAGGGCAACGAAGACTCGCTTAGTGTCGCTGACTCTGCTGACCAGATTAAGAGGTTCGGCGCGCCTGTTTTCACCCACAGATATTGACTGTTAGGCGACCAGCCCACGTTCTCATAGGTGTGTGTGGGATAGGTGATAAACAGACCATGCTCGCTGAGGATATCTGCCACACTCAGGTACGTTTCGCCCGCGTTTGTCTGCCAAAGAACGGCAAGCCAACGGCTGTTGGGCGACCAAAACGTCCGCACCCAGCCGTGCATACCTGCTTGCAGGGGGCGCGGCGGTGCGCTGCCGTCCCGCGTAAGCAGTTCCAGCCGAAGGGCGCCCTGCTCATCATAGTGGCGCGCCAACTGATAATGACCGTTCGGCGAGAGATCGTCAGGCGGTGGTTTTGAAGGTGGGTTGTAGGTGTGAGGTAGCGCGATGCCATTCTCGATGTCAAAAATATAGCTGTTGAAGGTCAGGCAGCCGTAATCTTGCCTGCCGCGTAGCAGACCAATGCTGGTGAAGGTGCTAAACGTCAGGGTTGCTGCCAAACTCGCAACGAAGACCACGCCACGTAGCCGAAACAACCATTTTTGCATCAATTTTCCCTCACTCACAGCGCGTCCAGAGCACTTCGCTGCCAGCGCGCAGCGGCACATTGGCATAAGTGTGCAGCAAAGCACCCTCTGCGCTGTAAGCCTCTACACCAAACCTGCCAAAAGTGGCTGAGCCATTTACACTGACAAAAACAGCAAAGCGCGTGCTATCGTTTGACCACAGCGGCGGCGGCAAGGGCTGCTTCCCAATCCAAATCACGCGCCCTGCGCCTGCCTCACCTTCAGCCACAACCTGCAACGCCCAACCTGTGTTGGTGCGCACATACATCGCGGCATATTCGCCGTTTGGTGCGCGGGCAAATTGCGGTGTCTCAATGCTGCCACTCGTCGAACGGTAGCGATAGAGGCGCTCGCCCGTCAGCGTGAAGCCATCTACACCGCCGCCGTCCGCATCCAGCCACCAATATTGGAGTATGCCGCTGTTTACATTATGTGTGAGCGACTGTGCCTTATTGAGGTTGCGCGCTAAGGTGCGCCGCACGCCTGTGTTCAGGTCGAGAATCTCGACGCCATAGCGTGTCAGGGCGGTGTAGGTGTAAGCGATCTTGCCGCTGAACTGACCGCCTTCACGCAGCCACATCACCTGATCGAGGGCGAATTCCTCGGCGTTGATCGTGCGCTGATTTGCGCCATCGGTGCCTGCCCATGTGATGAAATGATCTACCTGAAAAAACTCGCGCTGCTGCCATTTGACGAGTGCCAACGCGCCATCCGGTGACCACAGCACATTCTCAATATCGGTAGCGCCGCGCACAAGCGGAACGCGATCTGTGCCATCCAGGTTCATCAGGTCTACGCCGATCTCGCCGCGCTCGTTGGTAAACGGGACTGCCACACGGCGCGTTGGGCGCGTGCTGTTCTCAATTGCCCACAAAAAGTCGTTCTGTTGTGCCAGCAGCACGCGCTCAACCAACACTTCCGTCTCGCCAGTGGCAGGGCGAAAGGCGATCAGATCGCGCCCGCCGCGCCGTTCGCGGAAGTAGGCAAGCGTGCTGCTATCGGCGCTCCAGGCGGCACTGGCAGGGAATAGCAAGCGGCTGCCCTGTGTGAACTGTGCGATCTGGCGCGGCTGAAAGCTGCGCGGCGCTATAGCATAAACGAGCAGCTGCCAATTCAGGTTTTGATCGTTGTAGCGCAGGGCAATATAGTTACCATCAGGCGACCAAAACAGGCGCGCATTCCGCAAAAAAGGCATTTCAAGGTTGAGTTCTTCTCCACCATGGACGGGTGAATCGAGCAGGGCAACGACCAAGCGCGTGCGCCCAACCTGATCGGTGCGTAGGTAGGCGTGCCGCTGCCCACTCTCTGCCCACACTGCATTTTCCACGTAAGGTAGGATGGAGAAGATCGGGAAGGTTTTAGGGCGCAGCGTGCTTGCTTCGTAGTAGGTTAACACGCGCCCGAACGTTTCTGTGGTGCCAACGGCAAAGTAGGCGCCGTCAGCGCTCCAGCCAAAGAAGGCGATCTCGTTAGCGCGTGGCGTGTTCAGGCGTGTAGAAACGCTTTGCGTGCCGTCAGCATTGGCAAGCCCAATGTAGGGCAGGTTGTTGGCATCGCGGTAAAGATACAGCACGCGCTGACTATTGGGCGACCACGCCACCGCGTTGATGACGGAATCGCTGACGACTTGCTGGGACGTTTGCGGATCAACCGTGCTGCTGTTCGGCTGGATATAGAGCGTGAAGCGGCGCGTCAGGCTGCGGTCGGGCAGGGTATAGGCGTAGTAGCGCCCATCAGGGGATGTCCATGCATTTTGCGGTGTATAGCGGAACGGGTCGGTAAGTGGGCGTGCATCGGTGGTCAGGACACCTGTCCGCAGGTCAAGCAGCCAATCCTTAGCGGGCTGATCGCCTGCGATGCGTAGGCAGGCGAAGGCGTTAGCATTGCTGCGCGCTGCGTAAACCGTCCCACTGACGATCAAACTCACAAGCAAGCTCAAGCCAAGCAGGCTCAGCCAAATCGGACGGAAGTTAAAGCGATAGTATGGGCGCATGGTCTCGGTTTGCTACGATCAACACTGCTCCCGATTGTAGCACAGGCAAGCTGCTGCATGTGGTAAGCGTCGGCTAAGCGACTCGTGAAAGGATATGTAGCGCGCCCTCCATTCCGCGAAAAAGTTGTTGTCTTGGCAATCGTTCAGTGATAAGATCAGCCCTGCAGTGCAAATGTGCCGATTGCATCAGGTCTGTGAAAACCCTATACGGATTCTTAACAATGCCAATGCGCCCTGTTTTAGAACGCAGCCTAATTGAGCTAAGCGACAACGTGCTGCGTTTGGCAAGCATGGTTGATCAAGCATTGGCACTTGCCATGCGCGCTCTGGTAGAGCGGAACGCCGCGCTTGCCGCACAAGTCAGCGCGAACGACCAACAACTAAACCGTCTGCGCTACGACATCGAAGAACAATGCTACCGCCTGCTGGCGATGCAGCACCCAAGCGCCACCGATCTACGGCAGTTGGTTGGCACGGTCAGCGTCGCTACCAACCTAGAGCGCATTGGCGACCATGCCGCCGGCGTTGCACGGCTTGCCCTACGCATGGTGGATGCGCCACCGCCGCGCCCTTTGGTGGATATTCCACAGATGGCGGTCATCGGGCGCGAGATGGTACGCGGCGCTGTGCAGGCTTTCGTCACTCGCGATGTGCGCCTTGCTGAGTCGATTATTCAGCGCGATGTTGAGATTGGGCAGCTTCAAGAACGCGCCTTCCGCGAACTGATCGACTTGATGACAGAGACGCCGCATGTAATTGAGCGCGCCACCTTTCTACTATGGATCTCGCACAACCTAGAGCGCGTTGGCGACCGCGCCACCAACATCTGCGAGCGCGCCATTTATGTTGCCACCGGCGAGATCAAAGAGCATCCTGATTGCTAGGTATCTAGGTGGCGTAGGGCAGTCTGTGCCAAGCGGTGGTTTGGGTTAAGCGCCAACGCTTTTTGATAAGCGTTACGCTGCTTATCCCGATCTGTTTGCAGCAAGCCGACCAGATACCACACATCGGCATCCTCAGGGTAGTGCGCCGCTAAGTGTTTCACCAACTCAGCTGCCGCCTGCCGATCACCATTTTGGACGAGGTGTGCCGCACGCTTCACCTGATCAATGGGTGCTGTTTGGGTAAACACATCGTCTAGCACACTTTGTGAAGGTGCTGCACGGCGGCTCGCCTGTACGACACCAGCGGCAGCCTGCCCATTGGCTGCCTGTGCCAGAATATGATCGCGCAGGGTGCGCGCCTGGCGCACCATTGTGAAGCGGTGCGATGTGCCGCCAGTGCCCGTTACGATTAGCGTCTTATAGCCGAGCAAGCGTCCGAGCAGGCTCTCCGAGAGTTCGCACGCCTCAAACTTGGTCAGCGCGACTTCGGTTACAGAGCGCACAATCCAGCCGCGCTTGCTAACGATACGAAGCGTCGTCACGCCGATTTCATCAGTCAGCCATTGCAGCAGTTTAGCAAGGGCATTTAAGCTGCCTATCGCTGCTAGAAAAAGCACACCGTAGGTGAGGTAGGTGGTTGTTTTCGCTGTCACGTCGAAGGTAGGCAGATAACGCCGGCTCAAATCCACGATGGTAGGGATAGCTGGCTGAAGCCCTACGACCAATAACGCTGTTGCCAACAAGGATGATGCCCACAGCCACCAGTGCGTGCGCGTTTTGTAGACCACGCGCTCCCCTGCGATCAAATTACGCTCAATGTAACCCATCAGCACCCCACTTGCGCGCCCATTTTACCTCTGATCATAACGCAAAAATCCTGTAAAAACCCTGTTTGCCACATAAAGTGTGTGTTAAAATGAGCAAACGAAAGCAGGAGGAGCGACTCTGGAAACAGTTGATATTGCCCGCACAATTGTAGACTTGATCGCTGACCGCAAAGGGGAGGACATCACCCTGATGGATTTGCGGACGGTGAGCGTGATCACTGACTTTTTCGTGATTGCCAGCGCTAATAGCGACCGCCAGCTTAATGCGATTACTGAATATGTGCGTGATGAACTGAAGCAGAAACACCAGACCGCGCCCTTACGCATTGAAGGACGCGGTGAAAGTGGCTGGATATTGATGGATTATGGCGATGTGATTGTTCACCTGTTCTCGCCAACCGCACGTGCTTACTACAACCTTGAGAACCTGTGGCGCGAAGGTCAGGTGCTGCTGCGAATGCAGTAAAGCGCGCTGAGCGGCTGCCTATTCAAAGATCCAGCGGTCGGTTTGGCGCTGCCATGCCACCAGTTCTTCAGGCTTGAACCAGAGCGTGATCTCGGCGATGCCGTTCTCCACACTATCCGAGCCGTGGACGAGGTTGCGCCCAATCTCTAGGGCAAGATCGCCGCGAATGCTGCCTGAGGCTGCCTCGTGCGGGCGCGTTGCGCCAATGGTGTTGCGCGCATTCAGCACGGCATTGGTGCCTTCCAACGCCATGACCACCACCGGGCTTGAAGTGATATAGTCCACCAAGCCACCAAAGAACGGCTTTTCGCGGTGAATGGCGTAGTGCTGTTCTGCCAGTTCGCGGCTGACCTGCATAAACTTCATGCCGACAATCCGCAAGCCGCGCTGCTCAAAGCGGCGGATAATCTCACCCACCAAGCCGCGCTGCACACCATCCGGTTTCACGATGATCAAAGTGCGTTCCACAGGGAAAATCCTCTTATGTGCTGTAGGATGCTCAAAAAACCTTAGCAAGTATAGCGTGCTGTGCGCGCTGTGGCTACTTTCGCAGCTTGCCTATCCGCTGCTCATCACGATCTTATAACGATCTTTCTCAAAACAATGAATCTGTTATGCCAAATCCGATCCGCACAATGAGTGGGTGACTGTCAAGTGTTTGTATTTTCTAACAAATCTGCGTTGCCTGATCTGCCCATTGATCAGTAACATTTGTCCATAGTCGCTTTTCTAACCACATCGCTGCACCTACAGCACGCTAACATGCTCTTGTGTGTGCTCCATCGCCCATACTTTGAAGGCGCTCTTGTGCAGTTATGACCAATATCGCTTAGGAGAGCAATCCCTCTATGGCAGGCAATATTATTCAGTGCAGTTATGATGACATGCGCCAAATCAGCAATGATTTCTCGCGCCAGAGCGATGCAACGCGCCAAATGTTTCAGACCATACAGCAGTGTATTTCTGCGCTGCAAGGTGGTGGTTGGCTTGGTAAGGGCGCGCAGAACTTTTACCGTGAGATGGAAGACCTCGTATCGCCCGCCATGCAGCGGTTGGGCGCTGCCCTTGCCGATGCATCGAGCGCCACACAGCGCATTGTTACCGCGCTGGAGCAGGCTGAGCGCGAAGCAGGCACGCTCTTTATGGGCGGCGGTGATGGTGGCGATGGTGGTTCGGGCGGCAATAAAGGCGTCGGCGGTGGCGACGAAGCAGGCGGCGGCAACCCTGATCCGCGCTATCAACCGCTGCCCGGCACCGCGGGCAACAGCGTGCCAGCCTACCTGATCAACTTCCGCGATCCTAACTTCAACATGACTGAATTTATGCAGAACTTGAACCCAGAAGGGCGCCCTGTGATCTTTATGGTGCATGGCTTCCGTGAGCAGCTTGGCGGCGAAGGCGGTGTCGATCAGGGCTTTGCTCGAGCCTCTCAGGATTATTCGGCGCTTTATGACAGCGGGCAGGGCAACGGCAAGCCGCCGATTATTGTCGGTGTGACGTGGGATGCCGGCACGACTTCCGTCTCGCCGGGCAACTACTATCAGGCGAACGCCAACGCCGCCGAGATCGGTCCGCGCTTTGGTGATGCGCTCGCGCAATTCCGCCAGTTCCATCCAGAAAGCCAAGTCAACGTTGTCGCACATAGCTTGGGCAACCGCTTTGTGTTGGAAGGCTTGGCAGCCAACCCGAACGCACGCATTGATAACTACCTTGCCGTGCAGCCTGCCGTTAACCAAAGTGACTTCCAACGCGGTGAGCGCGGCTGGTTCGGCACTCCGATTGGTGCGATACCTGAAGGGCGCTTCTATGATGTGGTCAACGGTCCGCAGATGGGCAATATGGCGGCAACCTATAACACACAAGATCGCGCTTTGTGGGCGCACGCAGCGACAGGTGCCAGCGCACGCGAATTTTGGTGGAGCGGCACTGATACGGCATTGGGTGGCACGCGCAACAGTTACGACGGTATGCAGCGCATTAGCCTGCAAACCAGTGGCTGGAATTTCGATATGAACCACCACAGCTATCACAGCCCAGAGGTGATGGATGTTGCCTCACGCTACTTCGGGCTGACCACAGGGAGATAAGTTATGCTTAGCGGCAAAATTGCCTTTACTAACAGTTCGGTGCTGCACATCCTCAACCTTGCCGATGGCAGCATCACAGCTATCAATGAGGGCGGACGCACCGCTTTCCCGTCATGGCATCCGAGTGGGCAACAGATCGCCTCTGGTGTTTCGCGCATCACCGTGTTTGATCTGGAGACGAACAACCTCGTCCAGGCTAGCCGTGAAGGGTTGGTTGCCAACTATCCAGCGTGGCACCCTTCGGGTGGCATGTTGGCATTCGATGTGAAAATGCCTAACGATGACGGCTTCTACTTCCAAGAGTTCGAGAGTCAAGTTGAATTCAGCTTGCCGCTGCCCTTCCCTGCCTTACAGGTGGATTGGCACCCTAACGGGCGCGAGATCGTCTTTGTGGGTGTTGTGGAGGGCAATAAACACATTTTCAAGCTGGATATGAGCTGCATTCAGACGCAAGACTGCCCACAGCAAGTGCAGCAGCTCACCACGGTGGGACGCTTTAACCATGCGCCCTCATGGAGTGCGGACGGCACAACCATCGCCTTTGAACACTACCTCAGCGCTGAGAACCGCTGGGTGATTATGCTGATGGATGCCGATGGCAGTAATTTGCGCCGCCTGAGCGACGCGAACGGCAACGATCATCATCCAACGTGGGGGCATGATAATTGGCTGGCGTTTGAGCGCCACACCCCGCAAGGGCGCTACTTGTGCGCCGTGCGCGCCGATGGCTCTGATCTCCAGCAGCTTACGCAGGATGCCTTTGAGCCAGCCTGGTGGTATCCACGCTAGGCATATAAACCATGAACCTATGGGGCGGGAGAAATCTCGCCCTTGCCGTGCCTTTCATACTTGATCCGCCGAGTCTCTCCGCGTAAAATCCAGTAATCATGCCCTTCCAACTACACACCGTACCCCACTGATTTGCCCAATTGCCGCACTCGTCGCTACACTGATAGCATTCATTGGCGGCGACGTAGGAGTATTGAGTATGCGTGCCGTAGATATCCTAGCGCGCAAGCGCGATGGCGAAGAACTGACCTCTGAGGAAATTGCCTTCTTCATTCGGGCATACACTGAAGGGCAAGTGACCGATTACCAAGCCTCAGCGTGGCTGATGGCTGTCTATCTGCGCGGTATGAGCCGCCGCGAGACGGTTGATCTCACCATGGCGATGGCGCGCAGCGGTGATATTCTCGATCTGAAAGATGCCTTACCCGTCAGTGTGGATAAACACTCTAGCGGCGGCGTGGGCGATAAAACAACGCTAATCGTGCTGCCGATGGTGGCAGCTTGCGGCGTGCCTGTCGCCAAGATGAGCGGGCGTGGGCTTGGTTTCACCGGTGGCACGCTCGACAAATTAGAGTCGATCAGCGGCTATCGCGTGGAATTAAGCGTATCCGAATTTAAGCAGATGGCGCGTGAGCATGGCATTGTGCTGTGCGGGCAAAGCGGTAACCTTGCGCCTGCCGATGGCAAACTCTATGCCCTGCGCGATGTGACTGCCACAGTCAGCAGCCTGCCGCTGATCGCCAGCAGCATTATGAGCAAGAAAATTGCCGCCGGTGCTGATGCAATCGTGCTGGATGTGAAGGTTGGCTTGGGCGCCTTCATGACCAACATTGAACAGGCGAAACAATTAGCGCACCTGATGGTGGAGATTGGTCAGGGTGTGGGCAGGCGCACGGTTGCCTTGCTCTCGGATATGAATCAGCCGCTTGGCGCAGCCGTTGGGAATGCCCTTGAGGTGATCGAGGCAATCGAATGCCTGCATGACCGCGCACCGAACGATCTGCGTGAACACTGCCTTGCCGTTGCCGCACAGATGCTGCTCTTGGCGCGCCACACGAAGGGCAGCGCGCCCGAATATGCCCTGTCCGAGTATATGGCAGAGGCTGCCGAAACGCTGCGGAACGGCAAAGCTTTTGCCAAATTCCGCGAAATGGTGGCAGCACACGGCGGTGACGTGCGCCAAGTGGATGATCCAACCTTGCTGCCGAAGGCGCAGCTTGTAGAAGTGCTGCGTGCGCCGCGTGCAGGTTACATCGAGCAGCTTAACGCGCTGGATGTCGGCATGGCTGCCGTAGAGCTTGGCGCAGGGCGCGAACGGAAAGGCGATCCTGTTGATCATGCCGTGGGAGTCTTGGTGCATAAGAAGGTGAGTGATGCCGTTGCCATCGGTGAACCTGTTTTTACGTTGTACGCCAACAGTCCTGATCAACTGGCACGCGCCAAAGCGCGCCTGCAACGGACGGTGGTCTACAGCAGCACGCCGACCTTGCCACTGCCCATCTTCTACGACATTGTAACCGGCGCGGAAAGCCTGCCCTAAACACAAATGGGACGGCACAACGCCGTCCCACACAGCCGTAGCCTGATTAGTTGCCCTGTGTCGCTTCGGCGGTCGGCTCTGCCACTTCAGGGGCGACAGTTGGCGGCGTCACACGCGGACGCACACCCAACACCACCGCGATCTCTAGTTCTGCTTCAGCGCGTTTGAGGACGAACACCACTGTTTCGCCCGCTGCCCGCGTCAGGATGTAGTTCCGCAGTGCAGTGAGGTTGCGGCGTGCGGCACCGTCAGCCGCCACGATCACATCGCCAAGCTGCAAGCCCGCCTGATCTGCTGGCGAACCCCTCACCAGTTCAATCACACGGCTGCCACAGTCTGCCACATCCTCACCGACGATGCCAAGATAGCCGGGCGCAAACTCAACACTGGCATCTTGTGTGGCGGCGGCAGTTGCCTGAGCGGTTGATTCAGCAGTCGCTTCCTCTGTTGCTGTGAGCGGTTCGCTGTCTTCGGTGGGTGGGCAGGGCGGATATTTAGTGGCTTGCCTGTCGGGTGAGGCTTCGACAGTTGCCTCAGCGGTTTGGGCGGGCTGCGCTTGCGCGGCGAAAGGCAGTGTGCCAGCAGTGGCAAGTAGCGCTACCAACAGCGCTACACCACACAGGCGGATAAACATGCGTGCGAGCATCTTGTGATCTCCAAATTCGCTAAATGGGTTTAAGCCTACGGGAAGATTGTAGCACACACGCGCCGCCTGCTCACGGTGCGGGCGTTGCTTGCAACATCTCGCGGGTGATCATAACACCATCCAGCCCAATTTTGCGTGGCACTACCTTGCCACTGACGATGCTCACAATTGCATCGACCGAGAACCGCCCGACACCAAGCGGATCGCTATCCAATGAGGCGCGGAAATACTTCCCTGCGACCATCAGGCGGCGCACCTCACTCTCGGCATCTACACTCACAATCTGAACTTCATTCGGCTGTTTGCCCGCTTTTTCCAGCACGCCAACCGTCCCTAAGGCGCCAGCGTCGTTAATGCTGAGAATCACGTTAACATCTGGGTGTTTGGTCAGAATGTCCCGCATACTTGCCTCACCCTCTTGGATGGTGCCGCCCGTCCAGCGCCCCAGAATTTCTGCGTCTGGTGCAAGTTCGCGCAGCGTTTCTTCCATCGCGTTAGCGCGTGTTACGACATCGCTCACAGTCGGATAGTCCAAAATGGCAACCTGCGCCTTTCCGCCCAATTCCGTGTTGATTAGGTTTGCCGCGTATTCCGCCGTGATTCTGCCCATATCCTCGTTGGTCAGGTTGAATGAGGTGCTATATTTGCCAAAGATTACATCGCCAATGATGACGGTGACAATGCCTGCCGCTTGTGCGGCGCGCACCGCTGGCTCAATCGAGTCGTAGTTTAATGGGCAGATGATGATCGCCTTTGCGCCGCGTGCGATGAAGCTGCGAATGATGGCAGGCTGGCGGAATTGGTTTTCTTCCGAGTCTTCCACTTCAACGTTGATGCCTAGCTCATTGGCGCGGGTGCGCGCCGCACTGGCAAGACTGGCGTGATAATCTGTCTTGAGGGAGCAGGGCATAATGCCGATGAAACTGCCGCGCAGCCGCTCGATGGCAAGGCGCACCTCATCAGGCGTATTTTGAAGGCTCTCCACACGCCCAACATCGGGGCGATCTGACTCATCGGCGTAGGGCATTGGTGTTGGGGTGAAAAGTGTGGTCGGCGTGCTGTCGTTAGCAGCCAGTGTCGGTTGGGCAGAAGGCGTTTCTGTGCCGTTTGCTTGATTCAAGCGCGGCAGTGTGAACAAGCCAAAGACCAACAGCACCGCCAGCAACACACCTAATCCAAACAGGCGCGGACGGCTGCGCGCAAAAGCGCCCGTCCTGATGAGAATGGTTTGCATATTCGCGGCACCTGGCAGCGTTGGGATGTGGCTCTGCACAGCGCGACGCAGATCGTCCGCCATTTCAAGGGCGCTCTGGTAGCGGTGCGTAGGATTTTTGTGGATCGCCTTCAGCAGCACACGCTCCACACCTGCCGAAAGGTCAACGCGCAGCGTGCTAGGGCGCGGCGGTTGGCGGTTCAGGTGTGCTTGCATAATGGCAAAGACCGAATCGCCTGTGAAGGGCGGTCTGCCGGTCACCATTTCGTAAAGCACAATGCCTAAGCTGTACAGATCAGAGCGTTTATCAGCAACATCTTCTTGAATCAGTTCGGGTGCGATATAGGTTGGCGTGCCGATCATTACGCCTGCTTCAGTCAGCGTTTGGGCAAAATCCTTCTCACCTGTGCGCGCCAAGCCAAAGTCGGCAAGGTAGGCGTTTTGCTGCTCATCCAACAGCACATTGCTTGGCTTAATGTCGCGGTGAATGACGCCGTTCTGATGAGCGTAATCCAACGCAGAGGCGATCTGTTGCAACAGACTGTCTACCAACGCCAGCGGCAGTGCGCCGCGCTCCTTGATCAGATCGGCAAGCGTGCCGCCTTTCAAATAGCGCATGGTCAGATAGGTAATGCCATCAGGTGTGTTGGCATGTTCGTAGACAGGCACAATGTTGCTATGCTCAAGGCGTGCGATGGTCTGCACCTCACGGGTGAAGCGATCAATGAATTTTTGATCGCGGGTGAGTGTGTTGCTCAACACCTTCATGGCAACCTCGCGGTTCATGGTGGTTTGCCGCGCACGGTAAACATCCGCCATGCCGCCATGCCCAAGCTGCGCTATAATCTCATAGTGACCTAGTGTTTTGCCAATGAAACGATCATTCATAGCGCCTCGTGCGCCTCTACACTCAATTCAAAATTAACGGATGATTATAACGCTTTTGGCGAGGCTATGGTACAGCCGCACCTTACATAGTTTACTAAACGCACCAGCCGATGCATTATACCGATGCTGTTTATAAAAAATATATTTCAATAGGTGGCAGCAAGCGGGGAGGCGTCCGAGGGAAAGTTTGTAGGGGCGGGATATAGCCTGCTGGCTACAGCACAAAGTCGTCTGCGGCGGCAGCGGCGGCAATCACCTCGCGCAGTTCTTCCAAATCGGGGAACACATCAGCGTTCTGATCATCAAAGGTGCCGGCGCTCTCGCCGCGTTCGCACAGCGAACGGTACTGACAGTGCGCGCAGTGGCGCAGCTCAGCCGTCAGCGGGAATTCCACCGCAGTCAGCGCGTGCAAGCGCGCCAATAGGCTGGCAACATAACGTTGATCATCAGCATAGCGCGCTGCGTTGTAGGGAAAACTCTCCACCGCGCCGCCTTCGCCGCCAAACCAATAGAGCAGCCGCACGCGCTCTGGCGGCAGTGCCTCACCAAACAGGCGCGGCGCAGCTTCCACCAACAGCAGCGGATAAAGAATCGTTTGCAGGCGGCGGTCTAGGCGAGTGCGTGGCGCACGGCGGCTAGTTTTCCAATCCACAATGAGCGCCTCACCATCGGGATCGTAGGCTAACAGGTCATATTTAGCAGTCAGGCGGGCGCCATTTGCCCAAGGTGGCTTCACCGTCACGCTGAATTCAGGGCGTAAGAAGATGCGCGGCACATTCGGCGGCGGATTATCCAGAAATGCCTGCCACAAGTCCGCCAGATCAGGATCAACGCGCTCCAGTGGCAGCGAGACGCCGCGCCAATAGCGCTCCATGAGCGCGTGAAAACGGTCGCCGCGCTCAAGGGTGCGATCCACCTCTGAAAGCGGCTCGGCAATCGGCGCGGGATAGTCCTGCGCCAGCAGGTAGCGCAGTTGGAAGCGCCGCGGGCAATCGGCAAAATCCTGCAAGCTAGACTGGCTGAAGGCAAAGGCAGGCGGCAGATCAATGGTCATGCGCGTTCGCTTCAGGCGTCTTGCAGCCGTCCGCTGCCGATCAGATTCGCACCAGACATCGGTATCTTGATGTGGAAGGTGCTGCCTTGCCCAACCACACTCTCGACCCAGGCATCGCCGCCGTGCAGCTCTGCCACACGCTTGACGATGTATAAGCCTAAGCCGTTGCCGCGCACACGGATGTTATCTTTGGTGCGAACGCGGCGGAAGCGCGTGAAAAGCGTGCGCTGATCTTCCTCGCTGATGCCCTTGCCACTATCCTGCACGCTGAGCAGCAACATATTATCCTGCACTTGGGCGCGCACGGTGATGCTGCCGCCTTGTGGTGTGTATTTAATGGCGTTATCGGTCAGGTTGTTCAGGGCGCGGCGCATCATCATATCGTCGAGTTGCAACACGGGAATGCTCTGTGCTGTATCGGCGGTCAGCGTTTGCCCGCTTTTTTCAGCGGCGGCGGCGTGCGTGTTGACGACATCGCTCACCAATTTGAGGATGTCGCATGGCTCGCGGTGCAAGCGATAGTTACCTTCGGGATCAAGGCGGCTGGCGTCTAGAATTTTCTCGACCAGATCGCTCATCTGAGTGATGCCGCCTTGAATTTTTTCGGCAAAAGCGCGCTGGCGCTCGTTGAACTCGCCGACCATGGGCATCATGTCCACATAGCCCTTCATGTAGGTGAGTGGCAAGCGCAGATCGTGCGAAACGGTGCTGGTAAATTCTGCCTGATTATCGCGCAGGTTTTTGTAGCGCGTAATATCGCGCAGCATCAAGACGCTGCCGCTGCGCTGCCCATGCTCATCATACATTTGGGAAAGGCGCGGCGCAAAAGTTTGCCCGACGGCGCTCTGCCATTCCATGCCCTCGGCGCCCTCAGCTTCGCCGCGCAGCAGGGCAACCAACGGCTCGCTCTCGGTCATGCTGGCAAGGGCTGCCAACTGATTGCCGATCACGCGGTCAGCACTGACGCCAAAAGCACGCTCTGCCGCCGGGTTAAAGACCAAAATCTGTTCGCGCACGTCCACCACAAGGATCGGGTCAACGCTGCTAGTCAGGATGGCGGAAAGCTGTTCGCGCCCTTTGCGGGCTGCCTCAAAGGCGTTGGTGTTAGCGATGGCGATAGCAGCCTGCGCGGCAAGCAGTTGCAAAAAGTTGCGTTCCCAGGCGCTAAAAGCATGTGCCGCGTGATAGCCGACCCACAGGACGCCCATTAGGGTATCGCGAGCGGTGAGCGGCAGGGCAATCACCGCGCTAAAGGTTGGGCGCAGCGCGCTTAAAGCGCCTTCCAAAGGCGCGCCGTCAGCGATCTCGAGCGCCTGTTGGCTGGCAGCACTGAGCAGCGGTGCATCAAAGCGCGCCAGATCGCCGTTGCTGCCTTCCGCATAGTAAGTATGTTGTGGCGTGCTACTACCCACCACAAAGCGCAAGCAGACTGCTTGTAAGCCGCGCTGGGCAAGCTGCGCCACATCAGTCAGCACACTTTCAAGGTTGCCACCTTTGGCGATGCGTTGGGTAATTTCCAGCAGCAGTGCCTGCTCGCCGATGTATTGCTTAAGCTGCTCACGCAGTTCATCTACCGACTGGCTCGAAGGTGCAACTTCACTCATTGTCACGCGGCACTTCCCTGAATGCAGTCTCGCTTGGGCTAAAGAATTTGCCTATGTCGCAAGCATAGGTTGCGCGCATTATAGCACTTTTCTAGGTCTCGGTGCAACGCACCCTTAAGACTTCAAGCTAATCTCAAACTGTTGCCCGATAGGTATACCGTCAGCGTCCAACACATCAACATTGTGAAACAGCCGCCCCTCACGCCGATCCTCAATGGTATACAGTCCGATCCGCACTGTGTCGATTTCATCGGCACGCACCCGCGCTGCCTCCGAACAGAATGTTCGCACAATCTGATCGCCGCTGCGCCAATAGCGCCCATTCCAAAAATAGCCGTCGGCATCCGCAATCCGTTCGCCCGCCGCGTTGTAAAAGTGGATGGCGGTCTGGAAAAAATCTGAGACAGCGCCACGCGCAGGCGCATCCGCTTGCCAGACCAGCGCCAAACAGCCTGAGTCGGGCTGCCAGCGGAAAGCGGTAACCCGCGCCGAGTTGGCAAAGCGCACGCGCTGCTGCGCGGTGGGCAGCGCGGTGAAGGTGCTATCATCAAAGGTCGGCGCGCTGCTGGTGATGTGAAAACAGCCCTCTGGCACGCTGCTGATCGGGTCGCGCCGCCAGTAGAACGTTTGCCCGTTTTCACCATCGCAACGATCCGAGATGTAAAGGGTTGGCACGGCAGGATAAACCTCGATGCCCGCTTGCAGAAAGCGCACCGTCGGCACGTCATATAGCAGGAAATTCCAGACACTTGCCTGCTCATTATAGCCGATATACTGCCCATCCAAGCGCGCCAAGACCTGTGTTGGCTGTTGGGCAAGGATAGTATCCCGTGCGGCAGCATACATGCCTAGCGGCGTGCCAAAGCCGTTGGGCGTGGCATATCTACCCACAAAATCCAGCAGGGCAAGCTGAGTCCACGTTTGCAGGCTGAGGATCACAATCAGGGCAAGGCCGCCGATGGCAAGCGTAGGGCGGCGTGCTTTGCCAAGCGCAATGGCAAGATCACCGATCAGCGCGCCCATACACAGATAGGCGGCGGCGTGGGAAGGCAGCAAATAATGATCGTTGAACTCTGGAAACCACGTGATAGAAGTTGCTAGCGGCGCGCACAATACCCACAGCAGCAGCGTAACATCAATCGGCGTCCGTCCGTCAGGCTGACGAAGGCTGCGGAAGACCAACCAAAGCGCCGCTAACGCTGCCAACGCCGCCACACTGTGAAAAAGCGGCAGCAGCGGGCTAATCGGCAGGCGCTCTAGGAACAAGGCGCGATAATCGCCCGCCCAGACGGATAAATTCGCGCCGCTGAGCAGCTCGGCAAAGCCTAGCCAAGCCTCTCCGCTTAGCGCCAGACTGCGCGCCGACTCCGAGCGCCCTAGCCCGCCGCTTGTGAACGCCTCTACCAATGAGGCAAAAGCAGGTCCGAGCAGGAAGGGCAAACTGATGATGAGGGCGATTAGCGCGCCCAGCCAGAAGTAGCGCGTTAGGCGGCGGCGCCCTTGCCAAAGCAGATAAAAGGCGGGCAACAGCAGCACGAAATTAAGGTAGTGATTCTGACCAGCAAGGGCAAGGGCAGGCAGAAAGATGATTTGCGCCCAACGCTTGCCTTCAATCATGCCGAGCAAGCCTGCGCCAAAGGTAACGACCGTCAGCAGGGCAAGCTGATCGGCGGGCCACACCTTCCGCGAAAAAACGACCGCCCAAGGGCTTGCCGCAAAGAGCGCTGCTGCGCCGAGCGCTGCCACCACACCAAAATAGCGGCGAGCGATGAAATAGCTGAACAGGACGGCAAGGGCAGCCATCAGCCCGACGTATTGCGTGGCGAGCAGAGGATCGCTGCTGAGCAGGTAGGGCGGCAGAAAATAGTAGATGGGTGCAGGCGGCTGAAGGATGCCTACCGAAGAATCAATGCTGTGCAGCGGAAAGGCGCGCCCTTGCGCCATCTCTCGCGCCAAAAGTGAGAGGTTCGCCTCGTCCTGCTTGAACTCGACCACGGCGGGCATTCCCAAGCGCAGCAGCAGCGCCAACGCCATAATCGCCGCCAGTGCCAGCCATTCGGTGGCGCCCAGCCGCGCCGTGTAGGGCGTGAAGGCTGCCTTAGCCACGCGTGCTATCTTCCTGCGCCATACGGCGCAAAAAATCGGCAGCCTCTTCTACACTGTCGTGGATGGTTGGGTCAGGGCGGTAGGTGCTGTGCATGATGGTGGCAAACATCATCTCGACCAGCGGCTCGCTGCCAACCAGCGCCACACGCTCTAAGGTGGGCAGCGTAAAGCTGCCATCGCGCATCAGGGGCAGCATTCCACGCGGGAATTCTGTTACGGCGCGGTAATCAAGGATCATATCCACAAGGCTTGGCACGCCTGCCGCCAATGCCCATACTTCCTCGGCACCTGCCTCTAGGTCTTCAAGGCTGAGCGGATCGGTCAGATCGTAGAGGATGATTTGGTCAGGTTCGTACCATGTGATGCGTACAGGCATTCGTGTTTACCGTAGGGTGTCTAAGAATTCAGTTAATACTGAAACACTTTCATAAAATCGTCAAGCGTGCGCTGCGATGTTGTGATGATGTCGAAGAACCACCGATCACGGTTATAGACGAGCCGTGCGCGGTCATCGTTGCCGTAGGTATAGTAGGAAAAGCCCAGCCGTGATGTTTCGATGAGCGCCCGTGCGCCGCGCTGGATATCGGTATCCCGCACACGGATGACACCTGCTTGCGCCGCCGCCAGCGAGACCGACTGCGAGCCGTTGATCGCCACGCGCTCATCGCCACGCGCATAGACGGCGCGAAAATTCTGCAAGTCACCTTCGAGGTTCAGGCGCGTGAAATCGCCCAACGTCTGTGGCAATAGATCGCCCACAAAGCCGACCAGCGGAATGCGCCGCGCACCCAGATCATAGGGACCGAAATCGCGCACGGGCTGCCCAAGCCGCGTGATTAGCCCGCCTACGGCTGCCAGCACGCCGATCAAAATTGCGATTACAATCAGCGAGGAGATCACAGCAAAAACCATCAGCAGTGTGGCGCGGCGTTCTTCTTGTTTTGGCGATTGCATCAGATATGCATTCCTGTGTAGGCAGGCATTTGGCGCAAATGCCTGAGTCGCTCGATACGCTACTGCATTATACTAAGTTTGTGGAATTATAGCGCGAGATAAGGCAAGGGTTATGATCAAGCCGATTTGCCTGCTCGCCAAAATTGATTAATGGCTAGGGCGGGCAAGCACTAAATAAAGGTGAGTTTCTGCCGACATTGTGAAAAATAGCGCAATCCGTTTAAGGTTTGGAGGCTATTGCTATGGCGCTTTCAGAAGCACGCTATCGGGATATTATCGCGGTCTATCCGCAGCAGGGCGGACGGCGGTGGTTGTTCAAAGCACCGCTTTACGCCTGGCGCTTGGGGCTTGGCGCGCCGCACCATAGTTGAAAGCACATTTGTTGACGGTAATTACTACGTTATTTCGGCGTGGGGCAAACACGCCGACTGGCTCAAAAACATCGAGTCGGATCCAAACGTCACCCTGCAAGTGCCGCGTGTGGGTGTTTTCGGCGGCAAGGCAGCGCGCTGCACCGATGAAGCACACTTCCGCCGTGTCTTTCAGCACTTTCAGCGCAGCCCTGCTATCAAGCCCTACCTTGAGAGTCTCGGCATTCCCTTCACCCTAGAGGCATTCATAGAGAATAAGGATCGCATCTTCATGGTGATCGTCACGCCGCTGGTAGACTTGCCGCTGCCGCCGCAAAACGCAGATTGGGCATGGGGGTGGGCAGTTGTAGCGGTGCTGCTTGCCCTTGCGCGATTGGTGCGGCGTCCGAAGGTTGTTAGAAGTGCGTAGGGCATGACTAGCGCATTTCGCTAGACTGACATAGACTTAAGCAACGCTGATCAGCATAGGCACAGCCTGTTTATGCCTCAGCCGAATAAGCCTACCTTGAAAGGATTGTTACATGAACCGCACCCGCAAGTTCTACCGTGTTTTGACTGTGTTCATGGTGATTGTGATGGTGGCTGCTGCCAGCTTGAGCGTGGCAACACCTGCCCGCGCCCAAGTCTGTGCTGTTCAGCATGTGGTGCAGCGCGGCGAAAACTTGTTCCGCATCGGCTTGGCATACGGCTATAGCTGGACGGTGCTTCAGCAGTATAACGGCTTGCCCAACCCGAACTATGTGCGTGCCGGACAGGTAATTTGCATTCCACCGCGTGCGGTGCCGCCGATTGGCGTGCCAGTGACGCCTACCCCGAATCCGAACCCAATTGTTTACTACCCACCACCCGGCGTCTATCCCTTTATTGATTTCAGCACACGCACAGCCGGTGTGGGCGATACGATTGTGATCTCCGGGCAGCGCTTCCCCGGCAACGCCACGGTCGATATTTTCATTGCACCACGCACGCCCGGCATCCAGCCCACTTATCCCGCGCTGCCCTCTGGCTCGGCAACCGTGAACGCAGACGGCACGCTTACCACCAATTTTACCATTCCGGCGGATGTTGGCGGCGTGGCGCTGCGTGGGGCGTCGTTCTCAATCCTCGTCCGTGCGCGTGGGTCAGGCTACTACGGCTTTAACTTTGTGGTCAATCCGCGCCCGTGATCGATCAGCTTTTGGTGGCAACCACCAATGCGGGCAAAATGCGAGAGTATCAGCGCTTGCTGGCGGATTTGCCCCTGCGCTGGCTCTCGCTGGCAGACTTACCCGAAAGCCTGCCTGATGTGGAAGAAACAGGCGCAACCTTTGAGGCAAATGCGCTGCTGAAAGCGCACGCCTACAGCGCGCAGACTGGACTTGTGGTGCTTGCCGATGATTCGGGCTTGGTTGTGGATGCGCTGGGCGGTGCGCCGGGCGTCTACTCAGCGCGCTATGCACCAACCGCCGCAGCACGCAACGCGAAATTGCTGGCTGCCCTAGAGGGTGTGCCAACGGAGAGACGCACGGCGCGCTTCGTGTGTGTGGTGGCGTTGGTGCTGCCGCTGCCCGATGGCACAATCACGTTAGCGGCAGAAGGGCGTGTGGAAGGCAGTGTTGCCTACACGCCGCGTGGTGAGAACGGCTTTGGCTACGATCCGATCTTTGGGCTGCCTGATGGGCGGACGCTTGGCGAACTGCCTGCCGCTGAAAAAGACCTGATCAGCCACCGCGCTAGGGCGTTAGGCAAACTGCATCCGCTGCTGCTGACGCTGCTAGAGCAAGGCAAATAAGTGAAGGAGAACGCTCACTCAGGTGCTCTCACCGCGTAGCTCGCGTTTGAAATCCACAAAGCGGTAGCCAACGCCGCGCTCTGTGAGGATATACTTTGGATGGGCAGGGTCTTCTTCGATCTTTTCGCGCAGATAGTTCACATAAAGCCGCACATAGTGCGTTTCGTCGCGGTATTCATAGCCCCACACTTTGGCAAGAATTTGCTCGTGCGGCACCGTCCAGCCAGCATTTTCGATCAGGTGGTAGATCAGGCGGAACTCGGTAGGGCGCAGCTTGATCAATTCGCCATTCACGATGACGGCGCGGCGGTTAAAATCCACGCTGAGACGATCATCCACTTTGAGGATGGCATGTTCAGGCGTGCTGGTGGCGCTTTCGGCACGGCGCAGCACTGCACGAATGCGGCTGGAAAGCTCACGCGGACCGAACGGCTTGGTGATGTAGTCATCGGCGCCCAGTTCTAAGCCCTTCACCTTATCATCTTCTTCGCCTTTCGCCGTCAGCATGATGACAGGCAGGCTGGAGAATTCGCGCAGCATCCGCAGCGTCTCGAAGCCGTCTAAGTTGGGCATCATCACATCCAACAGCACTACATCGGGCAGTTGGGTGCGGACAGCTTCTAGGGCGCGCACGCCATCTGTCGCCTCAATAACCTGAAAGCCTTCCAATTCCAAGTTCATGCGGATGAAGCCGATCATGCGCGGCTCGTCATCCACCACAAGAACGCGCTGGCGTTCACGCGGTGCGGAAGGCGTTTTGCTGCCACCAGCAGGTTTGCCAACCATAAAAGTGCTCCTGTAGCGTACTTAATCGCGGAAGGGCAACAGCGTTGGCTCATCGTCGGTCGGCATTATTTCAATGAAGCTAATGCGCGCCATCGGGAACATGACTGTGGTAACTTCCGGCAGCACGTTTCCATAATCCTTACCGTCACGGGTGCGCGGATTTCTGCCGATGACGAGGTTATCGGTAAGGGTAGGCAGTTCGTCTACGTCGAGCAGTAATGGCGGATCGCTGATGAGGTGTATGTAGAGTGTATAAGCCATAATCTTCCTTCTTGATTAGCTGCTTGTTTTGAAAAAGACGTGGCAAACCAATTTGCCAATCCGAATCTCATCGCCATCACGCAGCACACGTGGCTGGTTTGGGATGAGGCGCTGTCCGTTTAGGTGTGTGCCATTCACACTCCCTAAGTCCACAAGGGTTAGCGTATCCTCACCGCGCCGAATGGCGGCATGAATGCGCGAAACGCCGTTCTCATAGGCGCCGAAAGGCGTTAGGTCTATGGTGGGCGTGGAGGAGCTACTGCCATCATAGCGTCCTAGAATGGTCTCTTGCTGCGGCTTGACCTCAATTGGGGAAGGATTATCCCGAATGTGCAGCATAATGGTGGCAGATTGATTAAAGCGAGCCGTTCCCCAGCCACCTTTGGCGCTTAAACCACCCGTCCCAACGGGCAGGCGCTTGGTTGAGGTGGCAGCACCTTGCTCAGTATACAAAACTTGCCCACACTCTTCGCAGAAGAGGATACCTTCGCGGTTGCTGTGAGCGCAATAAGGACATACTTTCATAAACGATCTCCCAAAGAGCTACTCACCTGGTGTGAGCAGTAAATGGCGCGTGCCATATTTCAGCGCTTTTTGCGCTTCCTCAGAGAGGGCGTGTGTTTTTGAGAGGCGGCGCGCTTCTGTCATAGCAATCTTTGCTAGTTCTGTGTGACCGCCTGCCAATAGGCGGGTGGCAACCGTCTCTAGTTTGCGGGTTGCCTCACGAATATCGCCACGTGCGGCTGCTTCCGCCGCCTTCTGCTGAATGCGGTAGAGCGCCAGTTTGCTTAGCGCATCTAGGATAATGCGCGGCGGCTCCTCAACAGGCGGATTCGTCATCACCTCTAGCGAAATATCTGCCACGAGCCGATAGTTTGTATGTTTATCCCACAAAATATCACCTTCGACCGCAAAGCGGATCACACTGCGTGTGCCAACCTCTGTCAGTGGCGGCAATTGCAGCGTGAAGATGGCAGAAGTTGGCAGTTGTGCTAACACCTGACCAATCGGGATAGGATCGCTTTCGATGGAGATTGGCTGTGCGCTGGGCGAAAGGCGAAAGCCACCTTCAATAATCACATCAGGGTCAGGCGCTAAGGAGAGTGTAACACGCTCTGCCACGGCTTGCCCAAGCAAACGCAAGCGCTCTTCTAGCAAACGCTGCACTACATTGGGCGAATTGATATACTGTGAGGTGCCGCCGGTGATGCTTGCCAACTGATCAAGAAAAACATCATTCCATTCGTCGCCGATACCCATCGCGCTGATGCCAATGCCTTCTTCGTTGCAGCGCTCCGCCAAGGTGAGGCATTTCGCTTCGTCGCCGTAGGTGCGCCCATCGGTGATGAAGATGATGTGGTTGGCAAAGTTCTTGCCTGCGTAGCGCCGATTCTGATCATAGGCAGCCTGCAACCCTTCATAAATTTTGGTGCTGCCGCCTGCCTGAATGGTGGTGATCATGGTCTTGGCAACGTTCTTATCAGTGAGCGGGGCTGCCTTCACCAGCACTTCGGCACGGTCGCTAAAGGCAACCACAGAGAAAATATCGCTGTCTGCTAATTGATCGATCAGACGGTGGGCAGCCACTTTTGTCCGTTCAAGGCGCACACCATTCATAGAGGTGCTGTGGTCAATGACCAGGGTCAGGTTCAAGGGCGTGCTAGTGGTGCTGCGGTCTATGGTAGGGTCGGGAATTAGCTCAATGAGCAGGTAAAGCACTTGTGTTTCATTTAAGGCGGGCAAGGCGCGTGTGCTCGGCGTTACGCGCAAAGTGAAATATTGCCGTCCCAGACCGAGTTGGCGGCGCTTGTTGTCGTATTTTGCACGCTCAGTGAGGTTGGTCAGCACTTCGTGCGCTGCCGTAATATCACGGAATTGGTTGGCTGCGCCGGGATGCCCGTTCACATCAGGATGCAAGCGCCGCGCTGCTGAACGGTAAGCGCGGCGAATATCATCCTCAAGCGCGTCGGGCGTTACGCCTAGCACAGTATAGAGGTCTAGCATATTAAGGCGTCCTCAATCAGAAACGAATCCTTGTTCAGGGTTTGAAGCCATCATCCAGGAATCTGTACAAGAATAACCGTAATATTATCATTACCACCGTTCTGATTTGCAAGTTCAATAAGACGGTCACAAGCCTCTTGGGGTGTTTGTGCGCTGGTGATGATGTGCCGTAACTCCGTCTCATTCACCATATTCCAGAGTCCATCACTGCACAGCATCAGGCGCGCACCGTGCGGCAGACGGCGCACAAGCGTATCTATCTCTAGGGTATCGTTCTGCCCAATGGCGCGGTACAGCACGTTGCGCTGCGGATGCACGGCTGCTTCATCGGGCGTTAGGTGATCCAAATCAATCAGGCGCTGCACAAGGGAATGATCGTGAGTGATCTGATCAATGCCTTCTTCCGTGATCAGATAGGCGCGGCTATCGCCCACATGCGCGATGTATGCCATGCTGCCGTTGATAGCAGCCGCTGTCACAGTCGTACCACCTTCGGGTGTTTCGCTGACAACCATCTCATTCGCCTTTTGGAGCGCTTCGGTGAGGATTTCGTTGAGGTAGAGATCATCGTTATCGCTGCCTGACAAGCGCTTTAGGTAAAAATTGCTTAGCACATACTGCCCGACAATACGTGCAGCAAGGGCAGAAGCACGCTCGCCATTCTCGTGACCGCCCATACCGTCCGCCACGACGAATAGCCCAAAGTCGGGCATGGTTTGCGCGCCAACCTGAGAGGTGAGCATCGCAAAGAGCGAGTCTTGGTTGTTTTGGCGCACCACACCCTTATCACTGTTGATGCCGTAGGCAAGGTGTTTGCCGGGAATGCCCACAAATGGCTCTATATCTTGAATATTGCGGGTGACGCCGGGCTGCTCTAGTTTGGTCGTTACCAAGCCAGCGGCAGGCACTTCGGCTGTCGGTGCGTCTGGCGCTGGGCGGTCAGTGGGTGTGACCAAGGGATCGGCAGGCTCATTTGGCACAGGCACCACCGCCGGTGGCGTTTCGGCTGCCTTTGTTGGCGCTGCCTCTGGACGTGAGTTAAAAATACGACGCAGAAATCCCATGAGAATTACTCCACCTTGCCCGTTGCCCTAGAGATTGAGTGCATACATCGTCTTGTCGGTCGAACCGATGTAGAGAGTCGTGCCGTTTTCCGAAATAGCACCCGACGATGTAATTGGCCCGCCTGTTTCATACTTCCAGCGCTGCTGCCCTTTGCGCGTATCTACACTATACACGCAGTGGTCGGCACTGCCAAAATATACCGCACCATTGGCAAACACAGGCGCACTAACGATTTGCCCTTCGGTCATAAATTTCCAAATTGGCGGCTTGTTCGTACCAAGTTCCATTGCATAGAGCATGTTATCGTCCGCACCAACATACACATTCCGCCCAACGATCAGCGGCGAGCCAACAATACGCCCACCAATACGCTGCCGCCAAACGCCCCACCCGTTTTGAATATCCACGCCGTAGAGGTGCATATCCATGCCGCCGAAAAAAACGACGCCGTCATGCACAATCGGCGAAGAATAAATCGGGCGCTTAGGTTTGTTGAAGCGCCATTTGAAGGTGTTACCTAAGTCCACACAGACGACTTCGCCCGCCTCGGTTGCCACAATCACTAGATTCTCGTGGATGCAGGGGCGGCTACGAATAGGCGCATTGCAATCATGCTTCCACGCCAAGCGCCCGCTAATGGCATTAAAGCGCAAGGCAAAGAGCTTGCCGTCATCGTTGCCGAAAAAGACCACGCCATGATGCACCACAGGTGAGGAGCGAATGGGTGCATCGGTCGGGAACGACCACGCCAACTGCCCTGTGCGCGCATCCACCGCGTAGAAGGTCTTATCCTGCGAACCGAACATGACCAGGTTTTCTTCTGGCACGATCACAGGCGTGGTGGCGATGCCACCGTTGGATGGGAACTGCCAGCGATAGCTGCCGTCGAGCGCATTCAGCACATAGAGGTTGTTGTCATAAACGCCAATGTAGACAGAATTATCCCAAACGGTCGGCGTGCCGCGAATTTCATCCTCACAGCGGAACTTCCAGACCAACTGGCTGGCTTGCAACGCGCTGCTGACCCATGCCAACGTGCCTATGCCGCCCTGGGCGGGTGCGCCACTCAGGCTTGGCATACCCGCGCCCACCCCATCACCGAGTGCTTGCGGCGCCTTCATGCCGCGCTCTACCGCGAGGATCGCCTGCTTCATTTCCTCAACAGATTTGAAGCGTGCTTCGGGCTGTTGTTCAAGGGCGCGCATAACCAGCTGTACAAAAGCATCTGGCACATTCGGGTTAAACTGCTTGATCGGACGTTCCTTGAAGGTGAACTGCGGTTCAAGGCGCGGGTCTTTGCGGGTGAGCAAATGGTGCAGCGTTGCGCCTAGCGAATAGATATCGCTCTGTGTGGTTGCCTTGCCGCGATACTGCTCAGGCGGAGCGTAACCTTCTGTGCCGATCTGCGTCACTTGCGGCAAATTTTCTTGGAACTTGCGGGCGATGCCAAAGTCAATCAGGCGCACTCTACCGTGTGCATCAATCATGATGTTGGACGGCTTCAGATCGCGGAAGATGATAGGCGGCGTTTGGTTGTGCAGGTAATGCAGCACATCGCACAGTTCAATTGACCAACGGATGATAATCTCCAACGGCATAAAATCAGGCATCGTATTCATGTATGCCTCAAGGTCTTTGCCGTTGATGTATTCCATCACCAAATAGAAGCGATCTTGCAGCATGAAGCGGTCTATAATCTGTGGAATGCCGGGGTGTGTGAGCGAGGCAAGGATGCTGATCTCGCGTGCAAATTGATCCGCCATCGTCTGGCGCTGCACCGGATCCGTTACACTGTTTTGCATTTCCTTAACGGCAACATTACGTGTTACATCAGGAAAGTTCATATCACGCGCTAGATAGACCATGCCCATGCCGCCTACACCTAGCACGCCTGTGATGCGGTAGCGATCATTAAGCGTTTTGCCAACCGCGCTATCGCCGCCTTGCATTCGCCGTGTTCCCTGTGGGAACTTTTGTGTTTCAACCATAGCTCATCACACCATCACGCTAGAATAGGATAGGGAAATTGCAAGTTGCCATGCTAAGATATTGTACATGAGGCTAGGGTCATATGCAATTTACGCGATTCGGATGTTAGATAATTCACACACAGCACCACTTTCGCTCTACCTACATGTGCCATTTTGCGGCACACGCTGTACCTATTGCGCTTTTAACACCTACACCAACGCCGAGGCTCAGATGCCTGCTTATGTCGCTGCGCTCCGTAACGAGCTGTACTGGCTTGGCAGCGCGGTGCAACAGCCCTTGCACACCCTCTTTTTTGGTGGCGGCACACCTAGCCTGCTCAGCCCATCACAGATTGCTAACATTCTTGCAACCTGCCGCACTGCTTTCGAGGTGCTGCCGGATGCCGAGATAACGCTAGAGGTGAACCC
Organism: Anaerolineae bacterium; assembly: GCA_034432555.1. GTDB lineage: Bacteria > Chloroflexota > Anaerolineae > Aggregatilineales > UBA2796 > CP2-2F. The sequence continues at coordinate 43,467 of DAOUBW010000045.1, read as the reverse complement.
AATCAGCGTCACGGGCGATTATTTTGAGCAGGTGCGCGCCCTTGGCGTGAATCGGCTCAGCATCGGTATGCAATCCACACACAGCGGCGAACTGCGCCTGATGGCACGCGATCATGATGTGGAGGCAGTGCCGCGCACCGTGCGCGCAGCGCGTGCGGCGGGCTTTGAGAACCTCAGCCTCGACCTGATCTTCGCGCTACCCTATCAGACGCTTGCCATGTGGTTAGAGAGCGTGCAGGCGGCACTTGCCTTGCAGCCACAGCACCTCTCGATGTATGCCCTTGAGCTGGAAAGCGGCACGCCGATGACTCGGGATGTAGGGCGTGGACGCCTGCCCTTGCCCGATGATGACCTTGCCGCCGAGATGTATGAGGCGGCGGATGAGCTTGCCGCACAGCACGGTCTATTTCAGTATGAGATCAGCAATTGGGCGCACCCCGGCAAAGAATGCCGCCACAACCTGCAATACTGGCACAACTTGCCCTATCTTGGCGTTGGCGCCGGCGCGCACGGTTATGCGAACGGCATTCGTTATTCGACCGTGCGCCCTATTCCGCAGTATATTGCGAGGGCAGGCGGGCAAAGCGCACCGTTGCCCTTCCCATTCACGGCGGCGGTGGAAGCACACGAACATATTGACGCGCAGACCGCTATGCTAGAGCATCTCTTTACAGGTTTGCGGCTTGTGCGGCAGGGCGTGCGCGATTCCGACTTTCAGGCGCGCTTTGGCGTCTCGCTGTTAGCGCAATTCGGCAGACCGTTCGCCACGCTGCGCGATCAGGGCTTGTTGCATCAAGAAGGCGACGTATGGCGGCTGACGGACGCGGCGCGCCTGATCTCGAACCGCGTCTTCGCCGCGCTTTTCTAAGGCTGTTTAGCTGTTTGGGTGATAACTGCCTGCTTGTAGGCGAAATAGCGTTCGGTTAGGCTTACTTTCAAGGTGTGCGGATTTTCCAAGCGGCGGCTTTCGAGACGGATGGTGCGTGCGCGCTGCTTGGCATAGGCTTTCACCTCAGGCAGGCTTGGCGGCGTATAGACCAGCTTGCCCTGCTCGAAGATTGGCAGGTGCAGCTTTTGCACCTCATCAAACTCGCGGTAGATCGTTTGCTGGCTCGGATTGGCAGGGTTAATGCCGACAAAGGGCTGATCAGGCGTGATAACTTCATCAGGCAATGCGATAATATCCGCCACCACGAAGCCGTTCCGCAGCAGGCGCACAACCTGCTTGATGCCGGGATTAGTCATCTTCTCTGGCTGTGCCGAGAGTTTGACACGCGGCTGCCATATGCCGTCTACTTCTTGCACGGCAACCAGTTTGTAGACGCCACCGAGCGAGGACTGGCTGCCACCGGTGATTAAATCCGTGCCAACGCCAAAGACCAGCCGATCAATGACTGCCTCTGCCGAGATTTTGCCAACTTCCGTGCCGACCTGTAGGCTGATCTCGCGCAGGTAGCCCTCATCGCGCACGCTGCGCCGAATTTCGTTATGAATCAGGGCAATGTTGCGCTCATTCAGATCGTTGCTCAGCACAATTCGCATTTCGGGCAGGTTGGCGCGCTCGAACAGCACATGCGCCACAATCGCCCAATAGACCAGATCGCCGGAGTCTATGCGGACACCGCGTGCCTGATTACCGTTCGCCTGCATTTCGTGCGCCACACGGATCGCGTTCTGCAAGCCGTGATAGACATCGTACGTATCCACCAAAAAGAGCGCTGCCTTCGGAAAGACTTGTGCGTAGCGCTCGAAGGCGCTCAACTCATCCGGAAAGAACATTACATAGCTGTGCGCGTGTGTGCCTGCCACTGGGATGCCGTATTGAAAGCCTGCCAGCACATTGCTGGTGGCGTCCGCGCCGCCGATATAGGCTGCCCGTGAGGCAGTCAACGCACCATCAGCGCCTTGTGCGCGCCGCAAGCCGAACTCCAGCACGTTCTTTTCTTCGGCATTGAACTTTATGTGTGCTGCCTTGGTAGCGATCAGGGTTGGAAAGTTGACCAGCGCCAGCAACGCCGATTCAATGATCTGCGCCTCTTCAAGGGCAGCTGTCACACGCAGCCCGTACACGCCCGGCAGCAGCACCTCACCCTCACGGACTGCCTCAAGGCTGCCTGTGAAGCGCAGATTGCTCAGGTGGGCTAGGAAATCCTCGCTAAAAGTGTTTAGGGAACGTAGGTAAGCGATGTGTTCCTCGCTGAAGGCGAATGTCTGCAAGTAGTGGATCACATCGTGCAAGCCGACGAAGATTGTATACAAGCCGCCGAACGGCGCGCTGCGGTAGAAATATTCAAAGGCAACTTGCTGCCGATGCTGCCCGCTTTGGTAGTAGGCGGAAAGCATAGTGAGTTGGTAAAAATCGGTGAGCAGGGCGTTCACGAACGGATTGCTGTTAGACATGGGCAAGACGACCTTTCAGGCATTCGAGATTGATCACATTGTGATCGGTTGCTGGCAGGTGAGCAAGCCCTCAAGATTCGGGGAATGCTCCAAGTGACATTTTATGGATCACCACCTTTCGTAGGCAGATGCCCAGTCATAAGCGACTGTTCGACCTTTTGGCACGCCACTAAACTGCCTGCATTCTTTCCGCGTTGCCTGTGTTACAATCGTTTCTATCCACCCTGCCCAGCGAAAGGAGTTTGCCCTATGCTCGGAACGCTGAAGAGCATTGTCTATAAGCCGAAGAACGCCCCACAGGTTGCGCGTGGCTACCAGCGCTTGCCACTTGACGAGGCGCGCCTTGTCGAGGGCTACGGCATTGAAGGGGATCGCAAAGGTGGGCATCCGCGCCGCAACCTGAACGTGATGGATGAGATTACACTGGCAGAACTTGCCGCCGAAGGCTATCCGATGGGTGTGGGCGTCTTAGGCGAAAACCTGATCCTCAGCGGCGTTGACCTGCGGAGGTTGCCACAAGGCGCACATCTGCAAATTGGCGACGAGGCAGTCATCGCCCTGCTGGCGCTGCGCGAGCCTTGCGAACAGCTTACCGAGCTGGATAGCCGTATGCCGCAGGCTGTGGAAGGGCGCGTTGGCTTTATGTGCCGCGTCGTGCGCGGCGGTCTAATTCGGGTGGGCGATGCGGTTACCCTTGTGCCGCAAACGGAGTCTGTCTGATGGGAACTGCTATGCGCTTTATTGCCGATGCACCTATTGAACATGCCGATCACGATCTGTTCGGCTTCAAGGGCTTTGTAGACCTGATTGAACGGGCAGTGCGCGGCACGCAGACGCCTTTTGTCTACGGCGTGCTGGGCGACTGGGGAACAGGCAAAACGTCCGTGCTGCGCCTGCTGGAAGCGCGCTTCCGCGCCACTGAAGGTAAGCGTGAGGTTACGCGCCTGCCTGACAGCCGAGAGATTTTCGTACCGATCTGGTTTGATGCTTGGAAGTATGAGAACGAGGCGAACATCGTCTATCCGCTGCTGCACGTGATTAAAAAGCAGTATGAACGCGATGTGCCACAGGAAAAGCAGGGCAACATTCAAGCGGCTTTCCAGACGGTGGTTGCCACCAGCGTTTTGGCGCTTGGTCAGGTTGGCTTGAAGGCGCTCTTAAAGACGTTGACGGGCGGTGCCGTAGACCTGAAGACGCTTGAGGACTCGCTAAAACAGGTGCGTGAGGATCAGAAGAAAGCCGCCAATGATGGCGCACTGGCAGCCGTCCTCAGCGATTGGGCGGATAGCGTCGGCAGGTTTGCAGAGGCATTTCAAGCACTGCTCCAGACCTATGCCAAAGAGCTAGTCGGCGAAGCCGATGCTGAGCGCGTGCGCTTCCTGATCTTGGTGGATGACCTTGACCGCTGCCTGCCGGATACGACTATCAGCATCTTGGAGAGCATCAAGCATCATCTGAGCGTGCCGAACTGCATCTTTGTGTTAGCGGTCAATGGGCGCGTCGTCTATCAGGCGATTCGGCGCAAGTATGGCGGTGAGGGCATTGATGGGCGTGAATATCTGGAAAAAATCTTGAACTACGCCTTCTACGTGCCAGAGATTGACCTCGATAAGAAGACGATGGATCACTTCGTTCAGAAACAGCGGTTTGTGTTGGTGGGTCAGACAGACTACAAGCGAGAGTTTGATGCGCTAAGCATCGTGCTGGCAGAGAGCAAGTTTAACAATCCACGCCGCATCAAGCGCATCTTAAACCGCTACCTGATCTACCTTCAGCGCCGCCAGTCTGATATGCACATGCCAAATGCCATCCGTCTGCTGCTGATCGCCGAATACTTCCCGACGATCTTCCAGCTCTATATGCGGCTTGGGCGTGCTGCCTCCGACGCAATTCAGGGGCTTTTGGAAGGCAAAAAGCCCGTGCGCGATTTTGAAGCGGCATATGGCATCAGCGTTGAGCAGATTGTGCCGCAAATGCGCTATATGGTGAAACTTTTTGAGCTACCTACGCAAAACGAGCCAACCTTCAACGCTCATGTACAGGAGATTTTCGAGATCACGCGCTTGTTCTAGGCACTCAGGGCAGCCAGTCATAAATTTGTGACTTTCTGCCCTGCTTTTCACGCAAATTTCATGGAATTGTTGGACATTTATCACTTCAAAAATCTTTAAGAGTATGTTAAACTATAAGGCATCACTGAATAAGAACGTGGTGACCACACGCAGGTTGTGCCTTTTAAGACCCGCAGCCGCGTGCATAGTTTGTAGCTAACGTAACAACTAAGAGGAGGTGGACAATGGTAGCGCTGCGTTCGGCATTTGATCGGCAATTGAAGGTTCTAAGCAACGACCTGCTGCGCTTGGCAGAATTGGTCGAAACACAGTTGGTGGAAGCAGTTCGTGCGCTGCAAACACGCGATTTTCAGACGGCACGCCGCATTGATGAATTTGATGCTACCATTAACCGCTTGCGCTATGAGATTGAGGAGCAGTGCTACACGCTTTTGGCGCTGCAACAGCCCAACGCGGGCGATCTGCGCCGCATTGTGGCAGCCGTGAGCATTGCCACCAACCTAGAGCGCATGGGCGATCACGCCGCTGGTGTGGCGCGCATCGCGCTGCGGACTGAGCCATTGCAGGCAGTGGTGCATATCCCATTGTTTAACGATATGGCACGCCTTGCCGCTGAAAATCTGAATCAGGCGATGATCGCCTTTGAAAAGTGTGACGCCGACCTTGCACGGCAAGTTGTGCGCCGTGATGATGAGGTAGACGCCCTGCATAACCGCGTCTATGAGTATCTGATCAAGACCATGACCGAGAACCCAGCAACAGTGGAATTTGCAACCATGCTCTTGTGGGTCTCGCATGATATTGAGCGCTTCGCCGACCGCACTTCAAACATCTGCGAGCGCATTATTTACACCGCCACCGGCGTGCTGTTCGAGCCACGCTCAAGCACAGCCCTTTAGCGTCATGCTGGTTCACCAGCCCTACCAGTCCACCCCTGCGTAAAGATTGCGTTGCGTAGGGGCGGACTCAATTCTGTTCACCTGCAATTGCTCGTGCCACCATTCAGACTTTATCCACAAGCTAGCCGCTCAAATACGTTCGTTGTGTGCTATAATTTATAGGTTGTTTTTTCATCGGTGGGATGAACAGAGGCACAGGCAGCTATGACGGATCGCTTTCTGATTGTTGGGCTTGGCAATCCAGGCAGGGACTATGAGAAGACGCGCCACAACATCGGTTTTCGTGTGGCAGAGGCATTGGCTGCCAAACACGGGCTGAGCTTTGCCAAAAAACAGGCAAAGGCACTTTTGGCAGAAGGCAGCATTGCCGAACGGCGCGTGCTGATCGCCAAGCCGCAAACCTACATGAATCTGAGCGGCGAGTCAGTGCGTCCGTTGGTTAGCTTCTACAATATTCCGCTGGCGAATGTGTTGATCATCCTTGATGATTTGGATATTCCGCTTGGCACGCTGCGCCTGCGTCCGAACGGCAGTGCGGGCGGTCAGAATGGCATGAAAAGCATCTTAGGGCAGCTTGGCACGCAAAACCTTGCGCGGCTGCGCTTTGGAATTGGGCGTCCGCCGGGGCGCATGGATGCGGCTACCTATGTGCTGCAACCGTTTGCCACCGATGAGCAAATTTTGGTGATCGAGACCTTAGATCGGGCAGTGCGTGCCGCCGAAACGTGGCTGCAATTCGGCATTGAAACTGCCATGACGCGCCACAACGGCACGGCTGAAGAGGCAGCGCGCAACGCTACCGCGACAGCACCGATAGCGAAACCTGAGCCAACGAGCGAATAACGCGAACGATGCATTTACACGGCTTGATCGCGCCGCTGCGCGAGAGCGCCGCCTTTTGCCACCTGATCGATCAGATCATGGCAGGCTGTGCTATCCCTGATCAGCATATCTTGCGGGCAGCCCGTCCGTTTGTGGTGGCAGCCATCGCGCACACGGCACAACGTCCCGTCGTGGTGCTGAGCGGCGTCGTTGAGCGCGCCTACACACTCACCGAGCAGTTACCCGTCTGGCTGCCCGACGTGCCAACGCTGCGCTTTGCCGAGCCAAGCGCCCTCTTTTATGATCGCAGTGCGTGGGCAAGCAACAGCATCCGCAGCCGTTTGTCAGCACTGAGCGCGCTGATGCCGCCCATCGGCGCGGAGCGTGGAACGCCGCCGATTGTGGTCGCCTCCGCCCACGCACTGATGCAGCGCACTTTGCCGCCACGTGAGTTTCGCGCTAATGCACGCCACATACGGGTTGGGCAGCGTATTGATCAAGATAAGCTGCTGCGCCTGTGGCTTGCCATTGGCTACACACCAACATCGGTTGTGACGGAAGCCGGCACCTTCAGTCGGCGTGGCGGCGTGTTGGATATTTTCCCAATCAGTGCAGAGCGTCCCGTCCGCCTTGAACTGTTCGGCGATGAGGTAGAGAGCCTACGCGCCTTTGAGCCTGCTACACAGCGCAGCATTGAGGTGCTTGATCGCTTAATCGTGACGCCTGCCCGTGAAGTGCTGCCCAAATTTGCCGCGCCTGCTGCTGAATGGCTTGCCGCGTGGTTTGAGGCACAGCCCGATCCGAGTGACGATGCCGCCTCTGCACGCATGGATCAAGCAGATTTGGCGAGCGAGTCTGCTTTCCCGACCCTTGAATTTTATCTACCTTATCTCTACCGTGAGCCATACAGCTTGCTGGACTTCATGCCCGATGATGCCCTGTTGATCGTGGAGGATTGGGCAGCCCTTGAAGAAAACATCGCGCTGCTAGAGGCGCAGGCGGTTGATCTGCGCGCCGAGAAGGAACGCAGTGGGCAGCTTCCGCCGAATTATCCCTTACCCTACCTACCTTGGGAAGCATTGCGTGAGGCAATCATGGCGCGCCAGCCGATCCGTCTCGGTGGCTCGGCGCTGGAAAGTGACCCTAGCGCCGAGACGGGTGCGCTTGGCGATCTATTTGCACCCGATGCGCGCTATGGTGGGCAATTGAAGCCGTTTCTAGAGGCACTGCGCGATCTGTATACAGGTGGTGGGCGCCCGATTGTAGTCAGCAATCAGGCACAGCGCTTGGCAGAACTCTGGGCGGAACAAGGACGCACCGAACGCCTTACTGTAGTTTCAGGGTTGGAGACGGCGCCCGCGCTTGCTTTTGTAGAAGGCGCCCTTGCCGAAGGCTGGCAGTTGCGGACTGATCCGCCGCTGCACCTGCTGACCGACTCCGAGATTTTCGGGTGGCGGCGCCCTGAACCACGCCGCCATACGGTGCAGCGTGCCATCTCGCCCGAAGCGCACTTTGCCGATCTGCAACCGAATGATTATGTGGTGCATATTGAATATGGCATTGGGCGCTTTCTCGGCTTGCAAAAGCGCACTCTTGATGGCAGCCCACGCGAGTATTTAGTGGTGCAGTACAGCGGCACGGATATGCTCTACGTGCCGATCCATCAAGCGGATCGCCTATCGCGCTATGTGGGCGCCGATGATCACGCGCCGCAGCTCACCCGACTTGGCTCTGCCGAATGGCACGCCCAAAAAGAGGCAGCGCGCCGTGCAGCAGAAGAATCCGCCCGTGAGATGCTCGAACTCTACGCCAAACGTGCTGCCGTGAACGGCTACGCCTTCAGCCCTGATACCGCTTGGCAAGCAGAGCTGGAGGCATCTTTCCCATTCATCGAGACGGAAGACCAACTGCGCGCCTTAGCCGAAGTGAAGGCAGACATGGAGCGCCCTTCACCAATGGATCGCCTGATTTGCGGCGATGTCGGCTTTGGCAAAACGGAAGTTGCCTTGCGGGCTGCCTTCAAGGCAGTCATGGATGGCAAGCAAGTGGCAATCCTTGTGCCGACGACTGTTCTGGCGCAGCAGCACTACAACACTTTCAGCCAGCGCCTCACCGCTTTCCCTGTCCGAGTGGAGATGCTCTCGCGCTTCCGCACGCCGCGTGAGCAGAGCGAAATTTTGGCGGCAACGCGGCGCGGCGATGTAGACATCCTGATCGGGACGCACCGCATCTTGCAGGAGGATGTAATCTTCCGCGATCTCGGTTTGCTGATCATTGACGAAGAACAGCGCTTCGGCGTGACGCACAAAGAGCGCTTCAAGCGCCTTCGCACCGAAATTGACGTGCTAACCATGACGGCAACGCCTATTCCGCGCACGCTTTATATGAGCCTGAGTGGCATCCGCGATGTGAGCATGATCCAAACTGCGCCCTCTGAGCGCTTGCCGGTGCTAACTCATGTTGGGCAGTATGATGAGAAGCTGGTGCGTCAGGCAATTCTGCGTGAGCTGGATCGCGGCGGTCAGGTCTATTTTGTGCATAACCGCGTGGCAACTATCCAAACGGTTGCCGATCACTTAAGACGGCTTGTGCCAGAGGCGCGCCTTGCTATCGGACACGGGCAAATGCACGAAGATGCTCTAGAGCGCGTGATGATCAGCTTTGCCAATGGCGAACAAGACATCCTGCTCTGCACCACCATCATTGAAAGCGGCTTGGATATTCCGAACGCCAACACCATCATCCTTGATCGCGCCGATACCTTCGGCTTGGCACAGCTTTACCAATTGCGCGGGCGCGTTGGGCGCGGCGCCTATCGTGCTTACGCCTACTTGTTCTATGCGCCGAATGCGGTGTTAACCACAGATGCACGCGCACGCCTAGAGACGATTAGTGAACACACAGATCTGGGCAGCGGCTATTCAATTGCCATGCGCGATCTGGAAATACGTGGTGCTGGCGAATTGCTTGGCAGCCGCCAGAGTGGGTATATCTCGTCGGTCGGCTTCCACCTCTACACCCAGATGCTCTCGCAGGCGGTGGCGCGTCTGAAGCAGGCACAGCCGCTGCCCTCTCTGCCGCTTGCCAACGCTGATAAGGCAGCTATTGTGATTGATCTGCCGCTGCGTGCTTATGTGCCAACCGATTTCATGGCGGAAAGCGCCATGCGCTTGCAGCTCTACCGCCGCCTTGCCGATCTGCACACGCCCGCTGATATTGACGAAATGCGCGCCGAACTGCTGGATCGGTTTGGCACGTTGCCTGCCGAACTAGAGGACTTGCTCTACCAACTGCGTGTGAAATTGCTGGCACAGGCGGCAAATGTGCTGGCAATTGTGGTGGAGGCAAGCCAGATTGCGCTTAAGCTGCCTTACTTAGGCGAGATTGATCGGGCTGCCTTGCAGCGCTACCTTGAAAATGAAGTGCGCGTTAGCCGTGTGGCAATCTGGCTGCCCAACGACGGTGAAGGGAAGTGGCGCACACGCCTGCTCAATGTGCTGCAACGCCTGCAACCGATCAAGCATGGGCGCGTGCGCGCCACCTCTACTGCCTAGCGATGGGATCAGTTCAAGCGTCCGAGCAAGCTGTGGTAACCATCCAATGCGGGTAGGTACCCTTCGCTTTGCCATGCCTCACGCAGCACACGCAGCACCTTAAAGGGCTGCCCAAAGTGCTGATAGATGTGCGCCAAGTTCATATAGGCAGCCGAACGGCGTTCGCAGCGTGGTGCAGCGATGGCTTTTTCCAACCATGGAATAGCTGATTCATGGCAATCCAGCGCGATTAAGTAGGCGCCGATGTCATTGTAGGCATTTCCGTAGTCGGGATCGAGTTCAATGGCGAGCATACACTCATCAATCGCATCTTCATAGCGCCCTTGTTGGCTGTATGCCCATCCCAAGAAGGTATGTGCCTCAGCCGTTGGGTGCATCTCTAACGAGGCGCGGTAGAGGTTGATCGCAGGCTCCAACGCGCCGGACATCTGATGTTGATAGGCTTGCTCTAGGAAGCGGCGGGCAATTTCAAGCTGCGTCTGCATTGTTCACATCCTATGTCATCATACACTACAACTTAGCGTAGATCATAGCGCTGAGTATAGAGCAATGTCTATAAAGGATATGTAAGCGGTGGCTAAGCGATGGGTGAGTTTTTGGGCAAGGTGGCATTCTAGAGACCACCTGCCCAACCTCACTTATTCTTGATCAATCAGGCGGTGGATCGTGCCGCCGCCAAAATCTACTAGGTAGAGTTCACCCGCTTCATCCTCGCCGAACGAGCTAATCGGGAAGCGTGCGCTCATGATCTCGATCTGCTCCCAGCGGTTGGCGCTTGTTTCACGCAACGCCCACATCCGCGTGGAGCCAAAATCGGCGAAGAAATAGACGCCCTGCATCCGTGGGAAGGCGCTGCCACGGTAGACATAGCCGCCTGTGATAGAAATGCCCTTGCTGTGGTCATATTCCGCGATGGGCAACTGCAAGCCGTTCTGGTTGCAGCCGCTGCGCGGTGCGAAACACTGGCTGCCTTCCATGATGTTCCAGCCGTAGTTCAAGCCGCCCGGCGCACCGCGGCGCTCAATATGCACTTCTTCAATACGGTTCTGTCCCACATCCGCGATGTATTTATCACCCGTCAGGCGGTCAAAGCTGAAGCGCCACGGATTGCGCCAGCCAATTGACCAAATCTCCGCCAAGCCTTCACGCCCGTCAGCGTAAGGATTGCCCGCCGGAATGGCATACGGATCGCCGTTATCCACATCAATCCGCAGAATTTTGCCAAGCAGCATCTGCTTATTCTGACCGGCACCCAACGGATCATTGGCGCTGCCGCCGTCGCCCATGCCAATATACAGGAAGCCATCGGGACCGAAGGCGATCATGCCGCCGTTGTGGTTGGCGTAGGGCTGTTCGATCAGCAGGATGCGCTTGGCGCTGTTAGGATCGGCGCGGTTAGGATTATCTGCCAAGACGCTGTAGCGCTCTACAACGGTATGCCCTTGCCGATTGGTGTAGTTCACGTAAAAGTAGCCGTTTTGCGCGTAGTTCGGGTGGAATGCCAAGCCGAGCAAGCCCTGCTCATAGCCGCTGGCGCGCAGCCGATCTTGAATATCCAAAAAGACTACGCCACGCCGTCCATTCTCCAACAGCGCGATTGTGCCGCCCTTCTCCACCACAAAAATCCGCCCGCTGCCATCGCCCGCGTGCGTCAGGAACAGCGGCAGCGTGAAGCCTTCGCCAACCTTTTCCAGTGTCGGCGAAAAAGCAAGAGTAGCGGCTATCTGCCCATCGCTGGCATCTTGTGCGGCGCGGGTAAAGAGCGTGCCAAAAGTGAGTGCCACACCCAAAACAACGGCAATCATAAACACAGCGCGTTTGCTAACGTACATGGTGTTTCCTTTCCGAGTCACGATACGTCACCTACGAAACATAGCACGCAGCAGCACGGCACGGCAAGCCTAATGCGCTAGGATTCTACGAACACTCACCAAAGCGCCGCTTTTCTGGTAAAATCGCGGCATTGCATGGCAAACACTCAGATTTTCCCCAACAGGAGACGGCTCAATCTATGCGCGTGCCGCTATCTTGGCTGAAAGAATACGTAACGATCACCATCAGCGCCGAAGAACTTGCCGAACGCCTGACTTTAGCAGGCTTAGAAGTGAAGGCGCTTGAATATATTGGCGTGCCACAGGGCAAAGCGCCGGCAGGCATCACCGTGCCGCCCTCCGATCACTTGGTTTGGGCACGGGATAAGATTGTGCTGGGCGCCATCCGCGAGGTGAAGCCGCACCCTAATGCAGATCGGCTGGTGCTGGCAATGGTAGATTATGGCGCAGCGTCCCTGGAACAGGTCGTGACGGGCGCGCCGAACCTCTATCCCTACAAGGGACAGGGTGAGCTTAATCCACCGCTTTATGCACCGCTCGCCTTGGAAGGCGCCGAGGTCTACGACGGACATGCTGAAGGGCAGCAGCGCATGATCCTGAAAGAAAAGGCGTTGCGCGGCATCCCTAACCGTGCGATGGTGTGCAGCGCCAAAGAACTTGGCTTGGGCGATGATCACGATGGGATTATGCTCTTGGAGGATGTTTCTGCACCTGTTGGCACGCCGTTGGTGGATATTCTGGGCGATGTGATCTTTGAAATTGACCTGACGCCAAACATGGCGCGTGCCTATGGCATTCTGGGCGTGGCGCGTGAGGTCGCAGCACTGACAGGGCAACCCCTGCACGAGCCTTCCTACGAGTTCATCGGCACAGACGCGCCAAGCGAGACCTTCTTCAGCGTCGAAATCCGCGATAGTGAGCTGAATCCGCGCTTTTGCGGCATCCTGATCCGCGATGTGCAGATTGCACCCTCACCTAGTTGGCTGCGCCGCCGCCTCGAGGCTGTCGGCGTGCGGAGCATTAACAACATGGTGGATGTGACCAACTATGTGATGTTTGAGCTAGGGCAGCCCATGCACGCCTTCGACTATGACATCCTGCTGAAGCGCTCCGGTGGCAAGCTGCCACATATCATCACGCGGCGCGCTGTGCAAGGCGAAATCTTGGAAACGCTTGACGGTGTGAAGCGCACCCTTGACGAGCAGACCATCCTCGTCTGCGATAGCGAGGGTGTGCTGAGTTTGGGCGGCATTATGGGCGGTGCGGAGAGCGAAATCCAGCCCGATACGCGCAACATCCTCCTCGAAGTCGCCAGCTGGAACTACATCAACATTCGGCGCACCATGACTGCCCAAAAAATGAGCAGCGAGGCGGGCTTGCGCTTCTCGCGCGGGGTGCATCCTGCTCAGGCGCGGCGGGCGATTGGGCGCGGCGCTGAACTCATGCGCGCGCTCGGTGGCGAGAAGGCAAGCATCACACACCCTGTGATTGATATTTACCCAAAACCTGCGCCACAAATCGTGATTGATTTGCCGCTCAGTGAAGTAACGCGCATGATCGGTCTCTCACTATCGGCTGAGACAGTCGTCAGCATCCTGACGCGCCTACAGTTCGGTGTAGAACAGCAGGGTGATACGCTGCGTGTAAGCGTGCCTGATCATCGCGTGGATATTGGCACGGGCAGCATTGGTATCGCTGATCTGTGTGAAGAAATAGCGCGTATTTACGGCTATGATCGGATTCCCGATACACTGATCGAAGATGCACTGCCTGAGCAGGCGGCGGACGAGGCACTTCTGCGCGAAGAACGCAGCCGCGATCTGCTGGCACAGCTTGGCTTGCGCGAAGTGATTAACTACCGCCTGACCACGCCGGAAGCAGAAGCGCGTCTGATCGCGCCTAACTTGCCTGCTTTGGATGGCGCCGACAACGCCGACTATGTGCGGCTTGCCAACCCAATCAGCGCTGAGCGCACCGCCCTGCGCCATACGCTGCTCAATGGGCTGTTGGTCAATGTGGCGGATAACCTGCGGCATGGCGCGCATGTGCGCTTCTTTGAGATCGGCAGCGTCTTTCTGATGCGTGAGGGCGCGCCATTGCCGGACGAACCACGCCGTTTGGGCATTGTGCTGTGCGGCACCCGAGAGCTTTCGTCGTGGCAGCGCGGCGAAGTGACGCCTAAAAATGCGCCACTGATGGATTTCTACGACCTGAAAGGCGTTCTAGAGTCGTTGTGCCAATCGCTGCGGTTGCGCGGCGGCGCAGGTGCGCTTGACTTCAAGGCAGATGATCATCCGAGCTATTTTCCGGGACGTTGTGCAGCGCTCTATCTGCGTGGCGAGCGGATCGGCTTCATAGGTGAGGTGCATCCATTGGTGCGCGCACGCTACGCTATTGATCTGCCTGTGATCGCCTGCGAACTTGATTTTGACGCGCTCACCGCTGAGATTCCGCTCATTGATCGGATTGCAGTCATCCCGACCACGCCGCCCGTCTATGAAGATATTGCCCTTGTGGTCAAGGATTCTGTCGCAGCGGCTGAGGTTGAAGCGGTCATCCGTGCAGCGGGTGGCGATCTGCTGCGCGAAGTGCGCCTGTTCGATGTCTATCGCGGCGCGCCGTTGGCAGAAGGTAAAAAGAGCCTTGCCTATGCCCTTACTTATCAGGCGGAGCGCACGCTGACTGATAAGGAAGTGGCAGCCGTGCGCGCCAAGATCATCAAGGCAGCCGAGAGTAAGCTTGGCGCAACACTACGCGCTTAGCTTAATAGACAGACAGCGGCGGATGCAGAATCGTTATCTGCCGCTGTTCCCCTAAAAATTTGGCGTGCGTCAGCTTTATCACAACGCGCTATAATCAAAGGTGTTTTAATCATTACTGTCTACTGATAAAGCGATTTGGTCAGTGATCTCACCCAACTTAACCCACCCTGATTTTTCGCGTGCTGTACTGACTTGCGATGGTGTGCTACTGCGTCACCTAATGGCAGCCGCGCTCTTTTGGCTGGAACAGCACGTTGAACAGGTAAACGCTCTCAATGTATTCCCTGTGCCAGATGGTGATACCGGCACCAACATGTTGCTCACCCTGCGCGCTGCCTATGCCGCTGCTGCCCGCGAGACCAGCGCCGAGATTGGTGTGATAGCCGCTAAACTTGCTTATGGCGCCCTGCATGGCTCACGCGGGAACTCTGGCACGGTGCTTTCCCAGCTTTTGAACGGGATCGCCGGTGTGCTACGCGGCAAAACACGCCTAGACGCCGCGCTGATGGCACACGCTTTCGCGGCAGCTACACAAGCTGCCTATGCCGCTTTCCCCACGCCAGTGGAAGGTACTATTCTGACGGTAGCGCGTGCCATCAGTGAAGCGGTTGCCAAAGCTGCGGCACAGACCGCTGATCTCAAACAGCTATTCCTCGATGGCTTGGCAAGTGGGCGGGATGCATTGGCGCGCACGCCGCAACTGCTGCCGATTCTGGCACAAGCAGGCGTTGTGGATTCTGGCGGGCAAGGCTTAATCGTGATTTTGGAAGGCATGGCACGCCTGTTTGATGATCAGATCGGCACGCTGCCAACCCTGATCGCACCAACATCGCTCAGCGCGGCAGCACTCGACGCAGCCTTCGCCCTCTCGGATGAATATAATGAGGACGGCTTCGGCTATGATGTGCAGTACATCCTCTCTGGCGAAAACCTTGATGTAGACGCCATTCGTGCCGCGATCAGCGCAATGGGCAACTCGCCGATTGTGGTTGGCACGCCAGAGGCAGTCAAGGTGCATGTGCATGTGCCTGATCCGCAGGTGCCGCTTGCCTATGGCGAATCGGTTGGCACACTCAGCGATGTGGTCGTTGAAAACATGGAAGAACAGAGCGGTCAGTATCGCACAGCACGCTTAGGAAATAGCCGCAGCCCTGACATTGCCGTGATCAGTGTTGCCTACGGTGAAGGCATGGGGCAAATTTTCCGCGATTTGGGTGCGCGCTTGCTGCCCGGCGGTCAGACGATGAATCCAAGTGTAGGCGAATTCCTAGATGCCATGCGCGCAGCCGACGCTGGGCGCGTCATCTTGCTGCCCAATAATCCTAACGTCATCCTGACAGCACAGCAGGCAGCTCAGCTTGCCGAGACCGAGATCGGTTGTTTGGCAGCCGTCATTCCAACGCGCACACTGCCACAGGGCATCGCTGCCATGATTGCCTGGCAGGCTGACGGTGACTTTGAACAGATGCGCCAGACTATGCAACACTTTGCCACACAAGTCCGCACGGTAGAGGTGACCACTGCCACACGCGATGCGTATCTGAATGGTGTGCAGGTGCAGACAGGACAGATCATCGGTCTGTTGGAAGATCAGATTGTTACGGCAGGTGGTGAGCTGACCGAGGTTGTTCAGACAGTACTACGGCACGCCGATGCTGCCGCACACGAGGTGATCACGCTCTATCACGGCGCGCATATCACGGATGATGAGGCTGAGGCACTAGCGGAATCAGTGCGTCTTCGGTATCCTGATCAAGAAGTGGTAGTTCTCTGGGGCGGGCAGCCGTACTACCACTATATTATTGGGATAGAATGAGTCGTTAGCCGTCTGCACATGCCAAGTAAAATCAAGATCGTGACCGATAGCGCGGCACACTTCAGCGATCCATCGGTTGTTTCGCGCTACGATATAACTGTCGTGCCGCTGAGCATTCGTTGGAAAGGGCAGCTCTACCGCGAAGGCGTTGATTTGGATGCCGCAGCCTTTCTAGAGATGCTGGATGAAAGTGCGGCAATGCCGCAGCTTGTGGCACCTTCCCCTGAGGAGTTTCACGCTGTTTACACACGCCTTGCGCGAGAGACGGATCGCATCCTCTCCATTCACCTCTCCCAGTCGATGCACAGCACATGGCAAAACGCACAAGCGGGCATTCAAAATCTGCTTGGGCGCTGCACTATTACGGTGGTAGACTCCAAGAGCATTGGGCTTGGTTTGGCGCTCATGGTGGAAGCAGCAGCGCGCCTTGCCGAAACGTGCGACTCTGTAGATGAGATTGTGCGCCTGCTGCGGAAGCAGATCGGGCGGCTCTACACCATCTTCACGGTGGAGCGCTTGGCATACCTTCAGCAGCACCAGTTGCTCAGCCAACCGCAAGCAATGCTCGGCACAATGCTTGGCATCAAGCCGCTGCTGACCATTGAAGAAGGCGAACTATTAGCGATGGAAAAGGTTCGCACACCGCTGCAAACCATTGATAAGTTTGTGGAGTTCATGCTAGAGTTTAGCGCAGTGGATGAGGTGTTGATTTTGCAAAGCACCGCACAGCCAACCGAACACACGCAAGCACTTATCGAGCGTTTGAATATGGAATTTGTGGCACGCACCTATCCAACGGCGGTCTACCAGCCATCCCTAGCCTGTTATCTTGGTCCGAATGCCAGCGGCATTATGGTTTACGAGGCGGCGCTCAATTCCGAAGGGCAGCGCAGCCAACATGAGGCAGAAGAATACGAATGAGCGCACCACACCGCATAAAGTTTGTCTGCGATAGTGCTACCGATCTGCCCGCTGCTTGGCGTGCGCGTTGGGATATTTCCGTCATACCCGTCTTTGTCAACTTCGGGGATGAGAGCTTTCCCGATGATGGCATTTCGCTGACCCATGATTCGTTTTACCGCCGCATGGCTGAATCGAAGACACCGCCGACCACTTCCGCACCTTCGCCCGGCGTTGCCGCCGATGTGCTGCGTAAGGCTTTGGAAAGCGCGGAGCATGTGATCGCCTTCACCATCTCGCCCGCCGTCAGCAGCACCTATAATGCCGTGCGGCTTGCCGCGCAGCAGGTGGATGCTGAGCGCATCACCGTATGCGATACTGGTACGATGAGCATGGCGATGGGCTGGCAGATTGTGGCAGCTTGCGAGGCACGTGAGCGCGGCGCGGATGCAGCAGGCATCCTTGCCGCCGTGGCGGATGCACGTCCGCGTGCGGATGTGTGGGCAATTCCCGGCTCGCTGGAATATTTGCGGCGCAGCGGCAGGGTTAATCGGATTATCTCTAGCATTGGCACACTGCTGCAAATCAAGCCGATCATCACCGTAAAAGATGGCGTGCTAGATTCCAAGCAGCGTGCGCGTACAGTCAAAAAGGCGATTGAGTTTGTGGCAGATGCCATCCGCCAGCGTGCGCCGTTGGAAGGACTCGCCATCCTACACACCAATGCACCTGAACTGGCTGAGCAAATGCGCCTTCTGTTAGCAGATAGTATGCCTAGCGACCCTGATAAAACAGTGGTGCTGAATGTGGCGGCTGCCATTGGCGTCCATTTCGGCCCCGGCTCTGTTGGCGCGGCAACCCTGCGTGCGCCGCATACCTCCTAGCCGCATTTTTAGCAGAAAGCCTGTTGCCCCATGCCTTCAGCACTCGAAACCCTTTACAAAGTCCTCAAGTTGGAACGTGAATCAGGCTATCAAGATAAGGCAGTCATTGGCGGCTTACATTCCTTTGCCAAACAGTGGGAATCCGATGCCCGCGCTCAGGCAAAAAAGCCGGAACACTACCTGCTGATTGATGAACTCATCCGCCTGATGCAGGTCTACGCCAACCAGACCTCACCGGATGAGCGTTCAGCCGCTATCAAGCATATGATGGGACGCATTACCGGGCGCGTTCCACCCATGCCGATACCTGCGGCGGTGCTTCCCTCAACGGCTGCCGCTACACACAAGCCCATCCAGACGCACCTTGATGACCATCTGCCCGACGATGCACGCCATGACTCAACACCGCTCGATCTGGAGTCGCCCAGCGGTGACACTGCCTTCGCCGCCACACCAACCGTCAGCGCAGCGCCACCGCCCGCGCTGACGCGCCCGCCGCGCCGCCGCCGCCCTGCGCCCGACCCTAGCCGCGATGCTGCCTTTTGGAAGGCACTCCAACAGCCTGCCACCACCATCAGCGGTGTGGGCGAGAAAATGGGCGAAAAGTTAGCGGCAATTGGCATTCAAACTCTTGAAGATTGGTTGTGGTGCTTTCCGCGTCGCTATGACGATTTTTCAACCATGCTGCCGTTGGCACGCTTGCGCCCCAACATGACCGTTACAGCGGCAGGCATGGTGCGCGAGATCAAAATCAACCGTGCCAAGCGCGGCGCGGAAGTGCTGAACATCACCATTCATGATGGCACCGGCGCGCTGACGGCAACCTTCTTCAATCAGCCCTACCTTGAAAAGCGCTTTGAGCGTGGCATGTTGGTTGTTTTCAGCGGCAAGCTCATGCTTTACCAGCAGCGTTTGATGATGACCAACCCTGAATGGGAGCCATTGGAGAAGGAAGCGCTCAACACACGCGCCATTGTTCCGATCTACCCACTCACCAAAAGCCTTTCGCTCGGCATGATGCGAAAGCTGAGCCATAAGGTTGTGGAGCGCTACGCCCTTGAGTTGCCGGACTACCTACCTGAGCCGATTCTAGAGCGTGTAGACCTTGCCGATCTCGGTTGGGCAATTAAGCAATTGCACTTTCCCGATTCACAAGAGGCATTGCGCCATGCCAAACGCCGCCTCGCCTTTGATGACTTGATCCTGCTCCAGCTTGGCGTGCTGCGAAATCGCCTGATTTGGCAATCGCAGCGTGCCGAACCGCTGCCCATCACCGATGAGGCGTTTAATCTACTCCTCAAAGGCTTGCCCTACGTGCTGACCCATGCACAGGCACGCGCTCTAGCAGAGGTGCGCCGTGATTTGGCGCAAGAAGTTCCCATGAACCGCCTGTTGCAAGGCGATGTTGGCGCAGGCAAAACGGCTGTTGCCGCGCTCAGCATGGCGATTGCCGTCTTGAACGGCGCGCAAGCTGCCATCATGGCACCTACGAGCATTCTGGCAGAGCAGCACCACAAAAGCCTGAGCCTCCTCTACAGCACGCTCAGCGGCATGGAAGCAGTGCCTGTTCACCTGCTGACAGGCGCGACATCCGCCGCAGCACGCGCCGAAATCCTCGCGCACTTAGCAGCAGGCTTGCCGTGTGTCGTGGTCGGCACACACGCCTTGATCAGCGATGGTGTGACCTTTGGGCGGCTGGGTGTGGCAGTCATTGATGAGCAACACCGTTTCGGCGTGGAGCAGCGCGGTGCATTGCGCGGCAAGGGCAGCAATCCGCATTTATTGGTGATGACTGCTACGCCGATTCCGCGCACGTTGGCACTCACGCTTTTTGCCGATCTCGATCTGAGCGTGCTGGACGAACTGCCACCGGGACGCACACCGATTGAGACGCGCATCGTCAAGCGCAAAGACCGCGAGGCAGTCTATAGTTTCATAGATCGCCAACTTGGGCAAGGGCGGCAAGCCTTCATCGTCTGTCCGTTGGTAGAGTCCGACCCTGAGCAGCCCAATGCCGAAGTGAAAGCCGCTGTGGATGAGTATGAACACCTGCAAAGCGAGATTTTCCCGAATCGGCGGCTTGGGCTGCTGCACGGCAAGCTCTCACCCAAACAAAAAGAGGCGGTGATGGGTGCTTTCAGCAAGGGTGAGCTGGACATTTTGGTGACGACTGCCGTTGTCGAAGTGGGTGTAGATGTGCCAAACGCCAATCTGATTTTGATCGAAGGGGCAAACCGTTTCGGCTTGGCGCAGTTGCATCAATTTCGTGGGCGTGTTGGGCGCGGCGCGCATAAATCCTACTGCCTGCTGCTGCCAGACGATGACAATAACGATAACGCACGCCTTCAGGCGATGGAAGCAACAACCGACGGCTTTAAGTTGGCTGAGATGGATTGGCAGTTGCGCGGTGCTGGTGAACTACTTGGCACGCGCCAAAGCGGTAGCTATGTCCGCATGAGCGCGGCGGTTGACCCGAAGTTGGTGGCAGAGGCACAGCTTGAGGCGCGCACACTCTACGAAGAAGACCCGACACTCAGCCAGCCCGAACATGCTGCCTTACGGGCGCGTCTTGAACGTATCTATGGGCAAGACGAGGTTGCCGACATCAGTTAACATTCAGCGCTTATACTAACAGCCAACCGAATGCACTGGGCAGGCGGGGAACTTTGCCCCGCTTTTGCTTGCCCATAAAGGACATACACTATGGCAGTGGATGCGATTATCTTCGACTTTGACGGCACAATCATTGATACGGAGTCAGCCGATTTTAAGGCTTGGAAAGCAGTCTTTGATCGGCATGAGTTAGCGCTCACCCTTGATCTATGGCGGCAGCGCGTTGGGAAGGTTGTTCACGCAGGCGCACAGGGCGTTTTCATGCCCGATCAGTACTTTGCGGCGGTGAAGGGCTATCCGCTAAGCGCCGAAGAACTCAGCGCCCAAGAAGAACACTACATGCGGCTATGCAGCGAACAACCCGTGCTGGATGGCGTGCGCGAAATGCTGGCGGCGGCAAAGGCAGCCGAAGTCGGCTTAGCAATCGCCTCTAATTCAGATCGGGCGTGGGTGGAGCATTGGGCGCGGCAGCACAGCGTGTGGGATTACTTCACGTGCGTGTTTACACGGGAAGATGTGCCAAACGCAAAGCCTGCGCCGGATATGTACCTTGCAGCGGCAGCCTGTTTAGGTGTGCCGCCTGAGCGTTGCGTCGCTATTGAGGACTCACCAACCGGGATGCAGGCAGTCATCGCGGCGGGCATTCGGTGCATTGCAGTGCCGAACTGGCTCACCGAGCATCTAGAGCGTCCCTCTGGCGTGGCGCTAACGCTCACGTCGTTAGCAGAGCTACCTTTTGAGGTGCTGCGCGCACGCTTTTAGTTGTTAACACGGCGCAGCACGGCAAGCACCTTGCCTTGAATCTGCACTTTATCTTTATCCACATAGATAGGCTGCATGGTCGGGTTGGCAGGCTGTAAGCGGATGCGCGTGCCTTCATCAAAGAAGTGCTTGAGGGTCGTCTCGCCACCTTCAGTCAGCCAAACTGCCACCATCTCGCCGTTGCGTGCTGTTTCTTGCCGCCGCAGAATGACGGTATCGCCGTCGTTGATCATGGCGTCAATCATGGAGTAGCCGCTAACTTTCAAGGCATACACCTGCAATGGATCGACATTCCCGATCAGGCTGGTTGGCACTGCCAAAAGCGAATCTTCATCATAGTAATCAAGGTCATCGCCGAGGATAGGCAGTGGTTCACCTGCCACAATGCTGCCAAGCATGGGCAGATGGGTGATGTTGGTAGAGTCGTTCACGCGGATGGGCAATTCTGAATTAGGGGATTGGGCTGAGGTGTTCAGGCGAATGCCGCGTGAAACCGTCTTAGAGCGTGTTAGGAAGCCCGCATCTACCAACTTATTCAAGTTGTAGTTCACCACGGAGGTAGAGCTAATGCCAACCGCGTTTCCAATATCGCGGATGGTGGGTGGGTAGCCGCGCTGCGTCAGCCATTCCTCAATCACGCGCAGAATAGCCCGCTGCTTTTCGGAAAGTGAATTGTAGTCCTGCATAGGTTTCTCCTCTGACCAAGACCATTGCTTAAGGTGGAATTGATCATACGTTCGATTTTTATAATCAATCATAAACCGAACGTTTGTATGAGTCAAGGCTTTGGCAAGAGAACAGTAGAGCAGTTACCGCAAACCATATGCAAATGATAGCGATAGACGCCCATCCAAGCGCCTTTTGCACCGAACCAGCGTGCCGAAAAAAAGCGCAGCGGTGAAGGGCGCCTGCACCTCACCGCCGTTATTCTTTGGGGCTAAATGCCAAGTGAGAGGTATTTAATTTCGAGATACTCATCAATGCCGACCGAGCCGCCTTCGCGCCCTAAGCCGCTTTGCTTCACACCGCCAAAGGGCGCTTGGGCAACCGAGGGCAAGCCGTCGTTCACGCCGATAATGCCGTACTCAAGGCGCTCTGCCACACGAAAGACGCGACTGAGATCGCGGGTGAAGAAATAGGCTGCCAAACCGTATTGCGTGGCGTTGGCAGCGTGCAGCACCTCATCCTCATCCTCAAAGGCGATCAGCGGCGCCACCGGCCCGAAGGTTTCTTCACGGGCAACCAGCATATCTGCTTTCGCGCCGCTCAGGACGGTGGGCTGCCAAAACGTGCTGCTGCTGCCTAGCTCAGCCGCGCTGCCACCTAAGCGAATTTGTGCGCCTTGCGCCAGCGCATCGCTGATGTGGCGCTCTACCTTTTGACGGGCGGGCAGATCGATCAACGGTCCGACGTGGACGTGCGGCAGCAAGCCGTTGCCAACCTGTAGTTGGCGCACCTCTTGGGTGAATAGTTCGGCAAACTGTTCGTAGATAGCGCGCTGCACAAAAATGCGGTTGGCACACACGCACGTCTGACCGGCGTTGCGGAACTTAGAGATGACCGCGCCACGCACCGCAGCAGGCAGATCGGCATCCTCAAAAACGATGAAGGGCGCATTGCCGCCTAGTTCTAGTGAGAGCCGCTTCACACCTGCTGCTGATTTGGCAATCAGAAGCTTGCCAACCTCTGTAGAGCCGGTGAACGAAATTTTGCGAACGCGGTCATCAGCGAAGATCGTCTCGGAGAACGGCACAGGGTCTTGGCAAGTGAGGATGTTCAACACGCCCTGTGGCAAGCCTGCTTCTATGAACAGCCTGCCCAACGCAATGGCAGAGAGCGGCGTCTGTTCGGCGGGCTTGCAGATGGCTGTGCAGCCCGCGGCGAGTGCCGGCCCGAGTTTGCGGGTGAGCATTGCGGCAGGGAAATTCCAAGGCGTGATCATAACTGCCACACCAACCGCTTGCCGCAGCACCAGTATCCGCTTGTTGGCAGCCGAAGCAGGCACAATCTGCCCATAAATGCGCTCCGCCTCGCCAGCAAACCACGTCAGGAAGCTGGCAGCATAGGTGATTTCGCCGCGAGCTTCGCTTAGCGGCTTGCCTTGCTCAAGCGTCATCAGGGTTGCCAAATAGTCACGCCGTTCTAGCATGAGTGCCGCTACTTTCCGCAAAATCTCGGCACGTCCGCCGGCAGGCATTGCCGACCAAGCAGGCAGCGCGGTGTAGGCTGCTTCAATCGCGGCGCTTGTCTCCGAGACGCCGGCATCTGGCACATGCGCCAGAATTTGCCCTGTGGCAGGGTTTTCCACAGGGAAAGTTGCGCCGCTGGCGCTCTCACACCAGACGCCGTTAATCAGCAGGCGAAAATCGCCCGCGCCCATTGTCTGTGCCACAATCTGATCAAAATCTGCTACGCCTTGCATTGTCTTATGTCCATTCATCTATAACTCTATGTGGATAGACTGCTTAGAGTTTACCGCGCTGGCTGGGATCAACAATTATGGAGGACTGGCACAACAGAAAATCGCCCGATGTGGGCGATTAAGGTTAGGGTGTGCCGAGAGCCAGACTTGAACTGGCGACACCCGCATTTTCAGTGCGGTGCTCTACCAACTGAGCTATCTCGGCGTACCTATGCCCAGTAGTCTAGCAGAGTTTGGGCAAGCGCGCAAGGGCAAAATCTCTTGGTAGGCAGTGGTGAATTTGCCGCACTCGCGTATACTAAAATCAACCTCAGGAGAAACACTTATGAGCGAAAGCTGCATTTTCTGTCGGATCATTCGCGGCGAGCTGCCTTCCACCACGCTTTACCAAGACGAGCAGGCAGTCGCCTTTAAGGATATTGCGCCGATTGCGCCTGTGCATATCCTGATTGTGCCGCGCCAGCACCTTGAGAGTGCCGCCGAAACAACCGCCGAAAACGCGGCATTGATCGGGCATCTGATCGCGGTGGCGGCACAGCTTGCCCGTGAACAAGGTGTTGCCGAAAGCGGCTACCGCCTTGTGAGCAACATCGGCAAGGATGGCGGGCAAGAAGTTTTCCATTTGCATTGGCATTTGCTTGGCGGGCGGCAAATGCGCGGACTCGGTTGAGTTACGGCAAACGTAGCGTGCCAAGCGTGAAATATTCCGCGCCTTCAACGCTGAGTGGGACTGGATCGGCATACCAATAGACCTTGACGCCTACCGTATACGTGCCGCTGGGCAGATCGGGCGGCAGCGTGATGCGGTGTGAGTCCAAGCGCAAATCGCCCGTCTGCCATGCCGAGGTTGGCGCATGACCATCTAGTGGAACGCCATCATGCTGCGCGATCAGCCGTCTGTCACCGCTGAGCAGAAAGACAGAGACGCTATAATCGAGCATTGGCGCTTTCAGCGCTTGCCAAAGCAGTGTTATGCGCACCTGATCAGCTTTCCGATCAAGCGCGGCGCGCTCCAGCGCGAACAGCTCGCCAAAGGTAGCCAACCGCGCCTGCGGCGGACGCTCATAACGCCACAGGTAGATGATGTTATCGTAGTGCATGACGGTTAGCTCTGCCACGCGGATGAAGCCGCGTTCGGGCAGAAAGTCCAGCAAGCCATCTTCATTTTTGCCCCAATAAATCAGCCAGAAGGCATTCTTATCTTCGAGGTAGGCGTGTAGGTAGGCGAAGAAGTTCTCACGGTAGCCTTCCCGCCAGCCGGGCAGCGAAACCAACGGCAACTCGGCAGGATCAGCTCTCAAGTCCTGCCCGATGTGATAGCGCAGGGCAAAATCGTCTACCCAAATATCCATCAGCAGCGGATCGTCTGCCTCACGGTAGGTCAGCCACATCTGCGAGACTTCCCGCCAGGGCGGCTTGATGTGATAGGCGTCAAGCGTCGTCAGGCTGACGCCAACCAGCACGACAAGGATGATCGCCCGTGCGGTGCGGTCAAGGTTCAGCAAACCATGCCCGATCAGGATGGCAAGGGCAGGCGTCACGATCAGAAAATTGCGCGTGGTTAGGATCGGAAAACGATCATTTATTCCGATAATTACAATTATTGGAAGCAGTACCCACAATGCCAAAAAGACCGTCGGCAACAGCGGACGCCACTGCCAATGCGCCACGCCAAAGCGATACGTTACATACGCCAGACCAAGCAGCGCCAAGACGCCCGTCAAGCCGAAATGCGTGCCGATCAAGTCCGTCCGCACCATCGTGAACGTCTCAGATGTGTTGGGCAGCGTGGATTGAAAGATGATCGGGCGTGTGTAGCGGACGCTGCTTTGCATCAGAAAGACGGCAAACTGCGGCAGAAAAGCGATGCCGAGCGCGCCAAAACGGATGATCAGATCGGGCAGGCGGCGCAGCGGACGCACCGCGATCAGCGCGTGTAAGACCTGCACACTGATCACCAGCACGCCTAGATAATGCGTGTAGAGCAGCGCGATTGAACTCAGCAGCCAGGCGATGCCGCTGGCACGGCGCGGCTGGCGCGCATAGCGCAGGTAAAAGAGCGCCGAGAGCGTCGCCAAGGCCGCCATTTGCGTGTAGTGGCGTGCCTCACGTGCCAGCATGATCTCGTTATCGGTCAGGGCAAGGATGAGCGCCGCCGCCAAGCCTGCCGCTGGCGAGAACCAGTCCGCGCCAAGCCGATAGACCGCCGCAAGGCAGATCAGCGACCACAAGGCAGAGAGCAGGCGCGCCATGAACAGGCTATTGCCAAAGGCATCCATCCACAAGCGCATCAACATGAAATAGAGCGGTGGATGCTGATCTTCTGCCATAGTGTGCGCCACATCGGCAAGCGTGGGACCTTTGGCAAGCAACATCGTCCAGCCTTCATCTGCCCAAAAGCTCTCGCGCTGGATGTGCCACAAGCGCACGAACAGGGCAAAAATGGCGATCAGGGCGAATAGAGTCAGCGCCTGACGTGCAGCTTGTGTGCGAAATAGGATAGGGTTCATCGGCATCGCTTGCATTTTCATCTTAGGTGGGTTGAGTGTAGCGGGCGCTATACAGCTTAGCAAGGCAAGCTGCATGCGGTGAACAGGCGAGCAGCGCCACTGCAAGCCGTGATGGGCTTACAGTGGTTCAATGAAGGGCGCGGTGAGCGTCTCTCAGGCGTTCGTCGAACGGGTGTCAGCGCGTCCGTTGAAGCCTGCCACATCCAGCCATGTGTAGAGATGCTGGCGCACGCTATCTACCAAGCGCAGGTTGATGCTGAAATGCCCAGTAGCATCCGCCACAATGGTCAGGCGCAGCAGCAGGCTGCCATCGCTGTGCAAGCCAAGCGCGAGATATGCCTGATTCGTGCCAACTTGCCGCGTTGTCAGTAAACCTTCCACAATCGTTAGCCGAGTCAAGGCGCGCAGCAAGTCTTCATAGCGCGGGCGCATCGCAATTTCGAGCGGACCGTAGCTGGCAGAGAGCGTGACATACGTGCCTTCCCGACGAACGGCAAGGCGCGGCTGGTCATCATCGGCGGCGCTCAGAAAAATCTCTAGGCTTTCCGAGCCGGAGTCAACCTTAGTGTCGTCTAAGGTCTGGAAATTACGCATGGAAGCCGACTCCAATCTGTGCGGGGCGAGATAAATTAGCGTGAAGTATATCACAATGCGCGCAAAGTGCGAAAGGCGTTTGGGCAGGCAGACAAGGTGTGCCATGTGCTGCTTGCTAAGCACTGCAATATTCAGCGGCGATGCTCACCGTTTGGTAATGCACTGCCACAATATCCTCAACTTGCTTGGCATAGCCACCCGCCATCGCTACAGCGACGGGCAGACCCGCCGCACGGCAGGCACGCAGCACCAAATGGTCACGTGCGGCAAGCCCTGCCAGACTGATCTTCAGCTTGCCGAGCTGATCGCCCTCGAATGGATCGGCGCCGGCAAGGTAAATCGCAAAATCAGCATCGGCACGCCGCAGTGATTCCTGCACACCCTGCGCCAATGCGGCAAGGTAGGCAGCATCGGTTGTGCCATCCGGCAAGCCGATATCAAGGTCGCTCTGTTGTTTGTGGAAGGGATAGTTCGTCTCGCCGTGTATCGAGAAGGTGAAGATGGTGGGATCATCGCGTAGAATAGCGGCTGTGCCATCGCCCTGATGCACATCACAATCGAGGATCACGACGCGGCGCGCCAAGCCTTCCGCCTGCAACGTCCGCGCTGCGATGGCTGCATCGTTAAAGACGCAGTAGCCGCCACCGCGATCCCGAAAGGCGTGATGGGTGCCGCCCGCCAAATTGACAGCCACACCGTCTTGTAGGGCAGCATAACATGCCTCGATGGTTGCGCCGCTGCTGCGCCGCGAACGCTCGACCATCGCCGCTGACCACGGGAAGCCAATGCGGCGTATCTCTTGGTGGGTCAGTTCGCCATGCTGCACACGGCGCACGTAGTCGGCATCGTGAGCGCGCAGCAATTCAGCATCGGTGGCGGCGTGCGGCACCTTTAGGCATTCGGACGCGATCACGCTCGTTTCAAGCAGGCGCTCGCGCAGCAGGCGATATTTCGCCATTGGAAAGCGATGTCCTTCGGGTAAGGGCAAAACGAAAATATCGGTGTAGAATGCACGCATGCATAAAATTTTAGGCTGCCTTGCCCAATGCGCCAAATGGCTCTTGCAAAATACGCCGCATTTGCGAAACTTGTTCAGACTGATCGAAAACATAAGGTAACCACATGACACGACTTGTAATCGTAGAATCGCCCACCAAAGCCAAAACCATACGTGGCTTTTTGCCAGCAGGCTATCAGGTGCTTGCCAGTATGGGTCACGTGCGCGACTTGCCCGAATCCGCCAGCGAAATTCCAGCGGCGCACAAGGGCAAAGCATGGGCGCGGCTCGGCGTGGATGTGGACAACAATTTTGCGCCGCTGTATGTGATTTCTTCCCGCAAGCGCAAGGTGGTGCAAGAAATCAAGGAAGCCCTTAAGGCTGCGGAAGAACTTATCCTCGCCACTGACGAAGACCGCGAAGGTGAGAGCATCGGCTGGCACTTATTAGAAGTGCTAAAACCAAAAATTCCCGTGCGGCGGATGGTCTTTCACGAAATTACCAAAGAGGCGATCCAAGAGGCACTGCGTAATCCGCGCCAAGTCGATCAGCGGTTGGTGCGCGCCCAAGAGACGCGCCGTATCTTAGATCGGTTGGTCGGCTACACCGTCTCGCCGCTGCTGTGGAAGAAAATTGCGCCGGGGCTCTCTGCCGGGCGTGTGCAGTCCGTGGCGGTGCGCTTGCTGGTGCGCCGTGAGGAAGAACGCCGCCTGTTCCGTTCAGGCTCCTATTGGGATTTACGCGCCACCCTGATCTTGCCCGAAGCGCCGAAGATGCCCTTTGAAGCACTGTTGCAGAGCGTGGGCGATCTGCGCGTGGCGACGGGTAAAGACTTTGACGACCGCACAGGGCAACTGGCAAAGGGTAAAAAAGTGTTGCTGCTGGATGAGAAAGCTGCCAAAGCATTAGCTGGGCGGCTGCTCAAAGGTGCGTGGCGCGTGGCAGAACTAAACGAGCGCCAACAGCGCCAAGCGCCGCCGCCGCCTTTCACCACCTCCACCTTGCAGCAGGAGGCAAACCGCAAACTGCGCCTTTCTTCCAAGCAAACCATGCAAATTGCCCAAAAGCTCTACGAGGAAGGCTTCATCACCTACATGCGTACCGACTCGGTACACCTTTCCTCAGAGGCGATCAGTGCCGCACGGCGCGCCATCAGCGCCCGCTACGGCGATCAATTCCTAAGCGCCAAACCGCGCCAGTACACCACCAAGAGCAAGAACGCACAAGAGGCGCATGAGGCAATTCGCCCTGCTGGCACACAGATGCGGACGGCTGATCAGCTTGGCTTGAGCGGTACACAGGCAGCGCTCTATACCCTGATCTGGACGCGCACCATCGCCTCACAAATGGCAGATGCCCAAATTACCACGCTCACCGCCACCATTCAGGTTGAGGATGCCCGTTTTCAGGCGAACGGACGCCGCATTGATTTTCCCGGCTTCTTGCGCGCTTATGTGGAAGGCTCTGATGACCCTGAAGCAGCATTGCAAGACCGCGAAACGCTCTTGCCGCCGTTGAAGGTTAATGATGCGCTCACCTGCCGCCAGCTTGAGCCGCTCAAGCATGAGACACAGCCACCACCGCGCTATACAGAGGCTGCTGTCGTGCAGACCTTAGAGCGCGAAGGCATTGGCAGACCCAGCACCTACGCCTCGATCATCAGCACTATTCAGGAGCGCGGCTATGTGGTCAAGCAGGCGAATCAGCTTGTGCCAACTTTCACCGCCTATAGCGTTAATCGCCTGTTGGAAGCGCACTTCCCTGATCTGGTGGATACACGGTTCACGGCGCGCATGGAGCAAACCCTGGACGACATCGCCGAAGGCAACGCCGAATGGTTGCCTTACCTCAAAACCTTCTACTGCGGCGAAAACGGCTTGGAGACACAAGTCGAACGCAAGGCGCAGAGCATTGATCCGCGTGAGATTTACGCCGTGAGCCTAGAGGCGATTAAGGCGCGTGTCCGCATTGGCAAATACGGCGCCTACATTGAGCAAATCACTGAGGCTGAGCCTTTACGCGCCTCACTGCCGCCTGATTTGCCGCCTGCCGAACTTGATGAGGCTATGGCACTGCGCCTGCTGCAACAAAAGGCAAGCGGTGGCAATGTGATTGGGCATCATCCACAGACAGGTGAGCCAATTCTGCTCCTTGAAGGGCGCTACGGACAGTATGTGCAGCTTGGCGAAGGCGATAATGGCGCGAAGCCAAAGCGCGCCTCTTTGCTGAAAGGCATGACCGCCGATCAGGTGACGCTGGAGGTGGCGCTGAGTTTGCTGAGCCTTCCGCGCACCTTAGGCAAACATCCACAGACGGGCGTGCCTATCACAGCAGCCGTCGGGCGTTTTGGCGCCTATGTGCGGCATGGCGATGAGTTCCGCTCGCTCACGGCAGGCGATGATGTGCTAACCATCTCGCTAGAGCGCGCCCTAGAACTGCTCAGCCAGCCGAAAGGCGCAGGGCGATCCCGTAAGAAAGCTGCGCCTGTCCGCGAACTTGGCGCCCATCCGGATGATGAGGCGCCCGTCGCGCTGATGGACGGTCCATACGGCTTCTACATCAAGCACGGCAAGGTCAATGCCAAACTGCCGCCCGAAGTGAAGCCTGAAACCCTGACTCTAGCGCAAGCCCTGAAGCTGCTGCTCGAAAAGGGCAAAGCCAGCGGTGGCAAAACACGGAGCAAGCCAGCAGGCAAAGCCCGCCCTAAGCCAGCGCCCAAGCAGCCGAAACAACCGAGCAAGCCGAAAAAATCTAAGGGTGCTGCTTAGCTGTACCAAAGCCTTGTGGTACACTCTCAGCGCGTTAAGCATCCTGACGAGGAGAGTGTGATGCGTTCCTGTCTAGCGTTTTTCGTCTTTATATTCGTGTTTGTGCCGCTGGCGTTCTGCGGTCTGATTACAGCTTCCGTCAGCACATGGCTAACGGATCGCAGCTTCTATACTGACCTGTTCAGCGAGCCGGGCATTTATGCTGCGCTGTTGGGCAGCAATTTGGACTATGAAGTGTCGTTACAGGTGCGTGATGGGCAACAGCTAGACCCTGAGACAACAAGTGCCTTCTCCAAAGCGATTCAAGAGGTTGCGCCGCCTGACTATATCCGCAATGAAGTGTTGCGGAACATCAACGCCGTTTTCGATTACCTTGAGGATTTATCACGTGGGCTGGCGCTCACGTGGGACTTGCGCCCGTTGAAGGCGAACCTCACCAATGCGCAGATTGGCGTCTTTGCAGACGTTTTAGTGAGGAGTTTGCCGCAATGTACGCCGCAGAATCCGCAGGAGGATTTCATCCTACCGACCTGTTTGCCTGCCGATAAAAGCGCACAGGAAGTGACCGCAGAGGTGCGCGCCAACCTGCCGCGCTTCGTCGAAAGCCTGCCCGATTTTCAGCCGTTAGGTGATCCTGTTCCGCCGAACACGCAGACAGGCGCGGTGTTGGGCGATTCGGTGCGCTTTGTGTTGGGCAGCGGCGTGTTTTCCACGCTGATAGTGGTGTTCTTCACGTGGCTATCAGTTGCCTTCTTGGCGGCTCGCTCTACCAAAGGCATCTTTAGTGTGCTGGGCGGCACGCTGTTGGTGCCAGCAGTGCCTGTCCTGCTCATCGGCATTACCATCATTAGCGGTGTTGCCAGCAATGCCGTTGCCAGCGGCATCGACTCGGCGCTGATCGAGGCAGGTTTACAAAGCAGCCCTGATCTGCGGAGTGCTACACTGGGCGTCGTGACGAATGCTATCTCAAGGGTTGCCAATGGCTTCCTGATCTATGGCGGTGGCGCCACGGGCTTAGCCGTACTGCTGTTGGTGATCAGCGCCTTTATGCCACAAACGCGCAAACGCAAGCCGAAAAACGACGATTTCAGCAACTTCAGTGCCTAGCGTCACTTGTTAAATGCGCTATAGTTATAGAAAAATAAGCAAGGCGGGTGCAAACTCGCCTTCTTTTGAATTCTGAATTGCTTGAGCGGAGAGGATGAAAGATGGGAGTCGTTCACAAACGCATAGGAGAAGCACCTTTCTGGCAGTGGGAGGGCGTGGCGGTAGAGCGCTACGGTGCAGAGGGCGTTTCCGCCACTAAACAAGTACTGATCGGTGAGTCCGATGGCGCACCCAACTTTGCCTTGCGCTATTTTACGATTCCCGTCGGACAGGCTTCTAATCTTGATCACCACGAACACGATCACGGCGTGCTGATCATGCACGGGCGGGCGCGGGTGCTGCTCGGTGAGCGTTACGAAGAGGTGAGCGCGGGCGATGTGGTCTACGTGGCAGGTTGGGAGCGCCACCAGTTCGAGAACATTGGCAATGAACCGCTGACCTTCCTGTGCATCATCCCACCCAAGACAGCACAGCCCGATGTTTGTGCTGTGCCAGCCCGTCAGCCTGAATCTAAGACGGACTAGCGCCATGCAAGCCGCCTTTTTTCACGGCGTGCGCGATATTCGCCTGCGTGAAATCCCCGATGCTGAGCCACAGCCGGGCGAAGTGCTGCTGGAGGTGACGGCGGTTGGCATTTGCGGCAGCGACCTGCATACCTACTTGCTGGGCAACATCGGCGGTGTCTCCAGCGCTGATCCGATTGTGCTGGGGCATGAGGCAAGCGGTGTGATCATCGCGTTGGGCGCGGAGGCGCCGTCCACATTGCGCGTTGGGCAGCGCGTCGCCATCGATCCTGCCACGCCTTGCCTTGCCTGTGAGTTTTGCCAGCATGGGCAGCACCATCTCTGCACAAACTTGCAGTTTATGGGCTACTTTCCGCAGCACGGCGCGCTTCAGCAGCGAATGGTGCATCCTGCACGGTCGGTTGTGCCAGTGCCTGAGTCGATCAGCGATGTAGGCGCTGCCATGCTGGAGCCACTCGGTGTGGCGCTGCACGCGGCGCGGCTAGGCGCAGTGCAGCACGGCGAAGATGTCTTGGTGATCGGCTGCGGCACTATCGGCTTGTTGTGCGTTCGGTTGGCGCGCTTGGCGGGCGCACGGCGCGTCATCGCTGTGGATCGCTACGCTTGGCGGTTGGATATGGCAGCGAATTTTGGCGCGGATCACTGCCTTAATATTGAGCAGGGCGATCCCATCCAAGCGGCGCTGCGCCTGACCAACAAGCGCGGCGTGGATGTTGCTTTTGAGGCAGCTTGGGTGACCGATACTGCTAACCAGTGTGCGCTGGCAGCGCGCAACGGCGGCAGAGTGATCATCGTGGGCATTCCCGCTGAAGATGAGTTTACCTTAAAGGCGTCTGTCGTGCGCCGCAAAGAGCTGACCATCATCTATTCACGGCGGATGAACCACACCTACGAGGCATCTATCGCGCTCGCAGAGCGTGGCTTAATAGACCTCGACGCACTCGGTCAGTTCCAAATGCCATTGGCACGCGCCGCAGAGGCATTTGAATCAGCCGCAACCTATCAGCATGGCGTGCTGCGTGCTATGGTTCTGCCACAGATGAAAGGATAACCATGCTCTCTGAGGTACGGTGCGAACAAATTCTCGCCATCATACAATCGTTGGTGCAAATTCCGTCTTTGGCAGGCGAGGAAGGCGCAGTTATCCAGCGCGCCGCGCAGTGGATGCGCGAACTTGGCTACGACTCAGTCCATATAGATGACTGCGGCAATTTGGTTGGCACGCTCTACGGCAGCGAAGGCGCCACGATTATCTACGACTCGCATGTAGATACGGTCGGAGTGGGCGATCTGAGCGCATGGCGCTACGATCCGTTCGGCGCTGTGGTTACTGAGGGCAAACTTTATGGGCGTGGCACCTGCGATATGAAAGGCGCGGTAGCAGCCTCTATGGCAGCGCTTGCTTATGCCAAGCAAGATGGCGTGCTGCGCGGCACGGCACTGCTATCTGCCTCTGTGGGTGAGGAAGTGATTGAAGGCTTGGCGTTCAGCCGCGTGCTAGAAGCGCACAAACCTGATCTGGTCGTCATTGGCGAATCAACTGAACTGCGCTTAGTGACTGCCGGGCGCGGACGGGCAGAAATGATGATCACTACCTACGGCAAATCGGCACACGCCAGCACACCGCAGCTTGGCGTAAACGCGCTCAAACAGATGGCGAAGTTGGTCAGTGCGCTGGATGGGCTGACGCCACCAGCCGACACACGGCTTGGCAAAGGCATTCTAGAGCCAACCGAGATCATCAGCACGCCTTATCCATGCGTTTCGGTGCTGCCTTACCAGTGCCGTGCGCGCTATGATCGGCGCGTGCTGCTTGGCGAAACTGCCGAGAGCGTCCTTGTGCCGATTCACGAGGTGATCGCGCAGCTTGCCGCCACTGATCCAACCTTCCGCGCTGAGGCACTCATCGAGCTAGGCGAGTTTACCTGCTACACAGGCTTAACGCTGCACGGCAAAAAGTTCCAAGCAGCGTGGCACACTGATGAGGCGAGTGCTTTTGTGACGGCAGCGCGCTCCGCCTTGCAAAAGGCAGGGCAGGTAGCCGAGATCGGTCACTACAGCTTTTGCACCAATGGCAGCTATGCCGCCAGCCTTGGCTTGCCCGTGATCGGTTATGGTCCCGGCACAGAGGCGACAGCGCACATCACCGATGAATATCTGGCGCTGGATCAACTCTTTGGCGCGGCGGAAGGCTATTACGCGCTTGGCGCAGCGCTCTCAGCATGATTCCACGCGCGCTCGCCATTGCCGCTTCCGATTCGAGCGGCGCTGCCGGCGTGCAGGCAGACCTAAAGACGTTTATGGCACGCGGCGTGTATGGCATGTCTGCACTGACGGCGCTCACCGCACAGGACTCAACCCAGATTGCCGCCTTTCACCGCTTGCCGCCTGATTTTGTCATGCAGCAGATCAGCCTTGTGCTAAACGATTTGGGCGCCGATGCCATTAAGTGTGGTCTGCTGCTCAGCGCAGAGATCATCACAGCCGTTGCGGAGTCCATTCCGCCTGAGTTTCCCGCCCTGATTGTTGATCCCGTGTTGGTGGATGGCAGCGGACGCCAAATCGTGACGCCCGAAGCACTGGAAGCCTACAAGCGCTTGCTCTTTCCGCGTGCGCGCCTGATCACGCCTAATCTGGATGAGGTGCATCTGCTGACAGGCTTAACGATTACCACAGTGGATGATCTGCTGCGTGCGGCGCGTGCGCTTGCTGATCTGGGTGCACGTGCGGTGTTGATCAAAGGCGGTCATGCTGATGCACACATCATCCGCGATGTGCTGTGGGAGGCTGATCAGGTGCATGTCTTTGAGACACCGCGCCTTGCAGTGCGGAATCCACGTGGTGCTGGCTGCACATTTGCCGCGTGCATCACGGCGGAGTTGGCACATGGGCGCACCTTGATGACAGCCGTTCAGACGGCACAAGCATACGTGCAGGCAGCACTTGCTGCGGCAACCGATTGGCGCATGGGCAAAAGTGAGCGCGGGGTGCTGGATCATGGTGCAAAGAGTTTGTAATCATTTTGGGGTCATTTACACCCAACGTTAACGAAATTTCCCACAAGCCTTAATTTTAATGAGGCATTCTTAACCATGAAATGTGCCTCTCAAAGGAGTTATTGAGCGTGGGCAAAGCCGACCTGCACATGCACAGCACCTACAGCGATGGCAGCCAGAGCGTTGACGCTATTTTGGCGCATGTGGAACAGCACACTGACCTAGACATCATCGCCATCACCGACCATGATTGTATCGAGGGTGCCTTGCGCGCCCGCGATCTGGCAGCCGCACAGCATTTGCGTGTGTCGGTCGTGGTTGGTGCTGAGATCAGCACCCGTGATGGGCATTTGTTGGCGCTAGGCATTGAGCGCCTGATCGCGGCAAATTTAAGCATGGCGGAAACGGTTGCTGCTATCCATGAGCAAGGCGGTGTTGCCATTGCCGCGCATCCGCTGAGTTGGTGGTGCCCGTCTGCCTCGCGTGCGGTGCTAGATGATCTGCGCGGTGCGTTGGATGGTTTAGAAGTCATCAATGGCAGTTTCGCCGGCTTGCCAACCAATTTGCGCTTGCCTGCTATCAATGAAGCATATTACGGTATGGCAGAAAGCGGCGGCAGCGACGCACACACGCTGAGCGCCATTGGCAGCGCCTACACACACTTTGCAGGCAGCACTATTGCCGACCTGCTGCGAGCGATCCGCGCACGGCAAACACGCGCCGAGGGTGGCTTGTGGTCAGTGCGTGCCTTTTTGCAATACGGCGTTTTGGCAGTGCGGCAACGCGTGCCAAACTTACGCTCTGCCTAAGCGCCCTTTGTGATAGTTAGCTAAGGCTGCCCTTAGCACCTGATGAAAAATCCATCCGCTGCACGGAATGCCTGTTAGAATTATCCATAACTCAAGCGTAATCTAATCTTGGCGTGCAATGAGCAGAATTTTCGGGCATTTCAACGCAGCAGGCGCAGCGTTGCACTTAGCAGCGCGCATGGCAGGTGGCGCACCACTCCATCGAGCAGGTGCGCTGACCTTTGG
This sequence comes from Anaerolineae bacterium, assembly GCA_034432555.1. Taxonomy (GTDB): domain Bacteria; phylum Chloroflexota; class Anaerolineae; order Aggregatilineales; family UBA2796; genus CP2-2F. The sequence continues at coordinate 7,199 of DAOUBW010000045.1, read as the reverse complement.
CGCTGCGGTGGAGTCAGCTTATTATCAAGGGCAAGGCGTGCGCGTCGCCCTTAGCGGCGAACTCTACGATGTTGTGGCGCTTCGCCGCATGTTGGAAGCGCAGCAGCTTGACGCACAAAGCGATGCGATGCTTGTGGCGCACGGCTACAGCCTGTGGGGCGTGGAAGTTCTGGAGCGCTTGCACGGGCGTTTTGCGCTTGCCATCTGGGATGAACAGCGCCAATGGCTGATCCTTGCCCGTGACCGCATGGGTGAGCAAACACTCTACTATGCGCAGCACGGCACCGATTTTTTGTTTGCCTCAGAGGCGCGTCGCATCCTTGCCGCAGAATTGTTGCCGCGGGCTGTCAACACCGCCGCTATACCCTACTATCTGAGTGTAGGCTACGTGCCGCCACCGCATACCCTCTTTGAAGGCGTTGGCAAGCTGGGCGCGGGTGAGTACATGCTGGTCAATGAGCATGGCTTCCGCAAAGACCGCTTCTGGCGTCCGCGTATGGACACTATCAGCAGTGGGCGGATTGCCTTCGAGGACGCAGTGCAGCGCTTGCGCCAAACGCTTGATGAGGCTGTCCGTTGGCGTCTGCAAACGCAGCCTGCACTTGGCGCACTGCTCGGCAGCGGGATAGACTCCGCAGCGGTTGCCGCGCTAATGGCACACCACAGCGGCAATGTGCAAACCTTCACGGCACGTTATGCGCCTGTCTCCGGCACATCGCTGCACACCGACGCGCATTTCGCTGCGCTTGCCGCCCGCAAAATCGGCGCAGCCCATCATGCCGTAACCGTGCCGAACGATAGCCGCCTTGCCCGCCTGCTGCCGCATTTGGTGGCAGCCCTTGACGAGCCAAGCAGCCAGCCCTCGATCATCCCGCTTGCCTATGCCGCAGCATTGGCGCGCCAACAGGGCGTGCGTGGGCTGCTCAGCGGTGAGGGTGGTGATGAACTCTTTGCTGGGCATCGCCTCTACCGCGCAGATCGCATTCTAGAGCGCTATCTGCAAATACCACGCTTGCTACGCCAAATGTTCCTGACGCCGATGCTGGAGCGCCTGCCCGCTCAATTTAATCGGCTGGCAGACAAGGCGCGTGAGACGGATGCCGTCCGCCGTTATTTGGCATGGATGCGCCTGACTGCCACAGAACGGCTACCTTACTTGCTCACTGATCAGGCACTTGCTGAGAACGCCTACACACAGCTCTCACAAACGCTGCGCCCGTTGCTCAACGCGCCGCGCACGCACCACTTTGCCGACCGTATCGCCTTCACCAACCTGAGTTTGTGGCTTGCTGAGAGCGCCAACCCACGCCTTGATCAGCTTGGGGCAGTCTTCCAAACGCCTATCCTAACGCCCTTTGAAGATTACCACTTGGTCAATCTGGCGCTGCACACACCCTTATGCCACAAACTGCGCGGCAATGGCTATAAGATGGTGCTGCGCCATGCAGTGGCTGACCTTGTGCCGCCCGTCCTTTTACATCGTCCCAAGCGCGATCCATTTGCGGCAGCGGCGATCTGGCTGCGTGGCGCCTTGCAGCCCTTGATCAGCACCTATCTAGCGCCTGATCGCGTAGCAAGCGTGGGTGTTTTCCAGCCACAAGCTGTCTCAGCTTTGATCGCAGCGCATCAAAACGGTGTTGCCAATGAGTCGCGCACTTTGTGGCTGATTTTGGCGTTCCATTTGTGGCACGCGCAGCATATTACGGGCGATCTACGCTTGGAGAGTGCCTTCGATCCACTGGAGAGCCTAGAGGCAATTGCTCTCCACACAGCGCCCTAGCGGCTGAGTGCCGTCTGAATTTCCGCAGCGGTTGGCGCGCCCGCCAAGCCAAGCCGCGTCACTGATTGGCTGGCAAGCCGCACGGCAACCTCAGCGGCACGCTGCACATGACGCGTTTGGTGATAGAGAACACTGAAGACTCCGAAGAAAACGTCGCCTGCGCCGGTCGCATCTACGACCGTCACTTGTGGCGCGGCAATGTGCAGCGGCGGCGCACCGCGCTGATAAACGGTGCAGCCGCGTTCGGCGCGTGTGACGATCAACAGTGGCGCGAGGGTGGCGTAGTGCGCTTCGAGTGTGGCGTCGCGCTCAATATCTTCTTCGCTCAGCACAGCAAAATCGAGCTGCGGCAGCACCCATTCCGCCTCTGCCCATGCTTTGCGGCTGACGGTGCCTTGCGCGTCCCACGTCCGCAGCCAACCTTGCAAGGTAGCAGCACGCAGTGCGTTGGGAAAAGCGCGGACAAGGTGTGGATCAACCTCATCGGCAAGCGGACATAAGCACACAACTTGGGCAGTCTGCCATGCAGCGGGAACATGCTCAAGGATGAGCGGCACAGCGCGTCCGAGCAGGGTTTGGCGGCGCGTGCCGCCTTCATAGCGGTTGATGAATGTGGTGGTCTGTCGGGCGGGAATCAGGTGAAGGGCAGTGTGGGTGGGCAGTTCGGCAAGCACAGGCTCAACGGGCTGCGCGCTGCTTAACAGATAGAGTTGTACGCCAAAAGCAGCCATTGCACCGCCGGCATAAGCAACCGTGCCGCCGAGTTTGGCACCCGACGGCGTTTCGTCACGGGCAACATGCCCGATCAGCAAGAAGGCATTCATGCTAGCGTGCCACTTACTGTTGTGGACGGCGCGGCACGATGGTTACCTTGCGGTTCTCGCCTTCGCCCACACTCTCGGTAGAGACATCAGGGTTATCCTTCAGAGTCAGATGCACAATGCGGCGCTCGTGGGGCGGCATTGGCTCCATCGAGACGGTGCGTCCGCGCTGGATAGCTTGCTCTGCCATGCGGAAGGCGAGGCGGCGCAGCATTTCCTCACGGCGTGCCTTATAACCATCCACATCCACCACAATATGGGCGCGGTGACCAATCTCGCGGCTGGTGATCAGGCGTGTGATATATTGCAAGGATGCCAGCGTCTCCCCACGCCGCCCGATCAGTTCGCTCAGGTCGTTGCCGCGCACGTCCAGCGTCCAGTGCTGTGGTTCGCCGCTTTGCTTTTGGGCAGGCTGTGCGGTAACCGTCGCGGTGATTCCCATCGAATGGAGCAGTTGACGCAGCACCACCTCACCCACCTTTGCCGCCTCTGCCAACTGCTGCTCAGAGGCAGGCTCGGCAGCTTCTTCGTCCTCATCCTCAAAGGGCAGCACGTCTGCTTCAGGGGTTGCTTTGGCGGGACGCGGTTTGGTAGGCGCCTTTGGCTTTGGCTCAGGGCGCTTAGGTGCGCTCTCCGTCGCTTTGGGTGCTTTAGGCGCACTGATGGCAGGTTCAGCGGCAGGTGCGGGCGTTTCGGGCGCACGGATGACGGTCAGGCGGACGCGGGCAGGTTTTGCGCCCAACCCAAGCAAACGGCGTCCTGCTTCTTCCAGCACCTCAACCATGACTTGATCACGGCTGACGCCGAGTTCAGCAATCCCTTTCGCTATAGCGGCTTCAACATCCGCGCCAATCGATTCGATGGATAATATCTGGCTCATGACAATCTAAACACCTTTTTGGGAGTGCCGCGCAGGTTACTTCTTGGCTTTCCGCGCCTTGTTCGGCTTGGCTTGCGTGCTTTTGCGGCTGAGATCAGGGCGGCTGTGGCTGCGCGGATTGCCGCTGCCACCTGCACCTAAGGGCGCAGGGCGCTCCATAGACTCGGAGAGCTTGCGCTTTCTGCTGGCTGCGGCGGTGGCTGCCTCTTCCTTTTCACGGCGGCGTTCTTCAAGGGCAGGCGCAGGGCTGCCTTTGGGCGTCGCAACGGCAGGTACAGGCTTAGGTGAACCAAACAGGTTGCGCCACTCAATCTTACCAAGCATTGCATACTGGATGATGCCGACAATGTTCGAGGCAACCCAGTAAATGGATAAGCCTGAGGCGAACGACAGCGAGAACAGCCCGACCATCAGCGGCATGATCGTCGTCATGTTGCGCGCCACGGCTGCCGATGGGTCTTTTGGATCGCTCGTGGGCGGCATCATCAGCTTGGATTGCAGCCAGGTGCTGACCACGACCAAGACAGGCAGGATGAACAATGGATCAGGCTGTCCAAGGTTCAGCCACAAGAACTGGTTCTTCAGCGGCAGCATGGCAGACAGATCAGGGATGAGCAGGCGATGTTGCACATCGAGGAATTGGAGCGGCGTCGTGCCGAGTGTGGCGTAAATTGCGCCGTATAGCCCGAACAGGATCGGCATTTGGATGAGCAGTGGCAAGCAACCTGCCAGCGGATTGATGCCTTCCTCGCGGTAGAGCTGCATCTGCGCTTGTGCCAGTGCCTCACGGTTCTGCGGACCCTTGTACTGCTCGCGGAGCGCCTGCAACTTGGGCGCAACCTCTTGCATCCGCTTGGAAGATTTCAACTGTTGGCGCGTCAGTGGATAGGTGATCACGCGGCTGAGGACGGTGAAGACGATGATTGCCAGCACCAAACTCTCGCCAAGCAAGCTATAAAGCCCTAGCATCACCACGATAAACGGGTTGGTTAGAAAGTCCATGTTGTGTATGTCCTCGCTCAGCCTAGCGCGGCGCTTGCGCCAGACGGTTTATATCATCTTGAGAAGGTTTCCGAACACTCCACAGCCGCCCGCCGCTGAGCAGATCATAGGCAACCACCAAGCGGTCTTCGCTTTTGGTGGTGACGATGATGGTTTCATCAACCACGACCACATCGCCCAGAATGCGCTCCAGTTCAGCAGGGCTGGAAGTCCAGACGACAGCACCGCTTTCGGCGTTGTAGGCACGGAGATGGCGCCCTTCTGAAGCGGCAATCACGCGACCGTCTACCACGGCGACCTTGCCGCGAATACCGCCCGGACGCTCAGCATCAGTCGCTTTCCAGCGTGGGTTGAAAGTCTCAGCGTCTATGGCGTGGACGTAGCCTTTCAAATCGCCAAAGTAGAGCGTGCCATCCACCAAGGTTGGCGTAGACCACAGCCAGCCCTCTGCCTTGTAGCGGCGCAGAATACGCTCGGATTGGTTGTTTATCGCCATGCGTGAGTCGAGCTTAGTATCCAGCGCGATCAATTCGCTATTCAGCGTACCAACATAGAGGATGCCTTCATGCAGCAGCGGCGTAGCTGCCACCGCGCCACCCAGTTCGACGCGCCACCGCAGCGCCAACGTTTCGGCGTCCAGCGCGTAGACGTGGCGATCCATCGCGCCAAAATAGAGGGTATTTCGGTCAGCATCCAGCACAGGGGCTGCCCAAACGCCGAAGGTCGTCTCCTCAAAGCTGGCAACCAAGGCGCCGGATTCGGTGCTAAACGCCTTAATACCCTTATCGCCCTGCCCAACGTAAAGCAGAGTGCCGTTGATCAGCGCATCGGCAATCACTTTTTCTTTGCCAACGGGTGCTGCCCAGTTTGCCAGCGGCGCATTGCGCTGCCCGGAGTCAGGGGCGAAGGCATACACGGCGTGGTTGTAAGAGCCGACGTAAACGCGCACGCCTTCGGGGCGTTTTTCGAGCGTGGGCGCAGCAAACATCTGCCCATTGTTGTTGGCGCGGGCTGCCCAGTCCACATAACGGTCAGTCGAGCGCTGATTAGCCTCTAAAGTGCGCCCGATGCCATCACGGGTGAGGTCAATCCGAAAGATAACATCACGGTAGGCAACATAGATGAATTGAACATCTGTATAGCGCCCATCGTCTGTGAGGGTGCCATCTACGGTTAAGCCTGCCCAGCTTTCGGGCAACACAATGGCTGTGCAGCTTGTCAGCAGCAGCAGCCCGATCAATAGCAATGCCGCGCCGAAGGGCTTGCGGCGCGGTGCGGTAACGGTTCGGTTGCGTGCGTTCAAAATAAGCCTCATGCACATCAGGGAACGGGATCGTAGCCGCCGGGATTAAAGGGATGGCAGCGCATGATGCGCCGTGCGCCAAGCCAAATGCCACGAACGACACCGTACTTCTCAATTGCTTCATAGGTATACATAGAACAGGACGGCACAAAGCGGCAAGAAGGCGGCAGCACCTTTGAGAGCGTCGCTTTGTAGAGCTTAATCAGACCGAGCGCAAGGCGCTTCATTCACCACTCTCCAACTGTTCAGCGTGCAAATTTGCACGGCAGAACAGTTCATCTAATGTCTGCACTATTCTATTATACGGCTGCCGTGCCAAATTGTCGCGTGCGATTAGCACAACGTCGTAGCCTTGCTTAAGCGCGGCACGCCGCACAGCTTCGCGCAGGCGGCGGCGAATACGGTTGCGTGTGACAGCGTTCCCAAGCTGCTTGCTGGCAATAAAAGCATAGCGGTTGTGGGGCAAGCTGTTCGGCAGCACAGAGAGCATCAGCAGCGGATGCCGCCATTGTTTGCCCTGTGCCTTAAGCCGATCAAAATCGGCGCGCTGCCGCAATCGCCATGCGCGCTGCACTGCTTAGCTGTTCCAATTCACCTTCTTCACGTGCCGCACTTGCACCGTCAGGCTGTGCCTGCCTTTGGCGCGGCGTGCCTTAAGCACGCGCCGCCCGTTCTTTGTCTGCATCCGCTGGCGGAAGCCATGCACACGCATACGGCGGCGTTTGCGTGGTTGCCATGTGCGCTTAACCATCTATCATCCTCCACAGAGATATTAAGAAACCGCGCAGGCGCGGCGTCTGGGTCAGAAATGAGTGCTAAGGGTAATGTTCCCTAGCAAAGGAAAAGTATAGCGTAACGTCTAGGGTGGGTCAAGGCGAAAAAGGGTGCAGCGGTGTGACGCCCGATAGGTAGGGGAGATCACTTGCCCGCCACACGCCGACCAACGCCACATCGCTCGGCAGCCCGTAGAACGCCGTCTGATACACTTCGCCAACACCACTGAGCGTATTGGTCAGGTAGAGCATTCCCTCCCGCCGTCCGCCCAGTTGCCCACCAACGGCGTGTCTGCTGCATCGCCATAGGCTTTATCGGTTGTGCTGGCATCTGTCAGCGATTGCCTGAACGCAAAGACGCCATCCTGCCACACGCCGATGCTATCGGCAGCCGCGACCGCTGTCCACTTGCCTGCCAGCGGCAGCGCACCCAGATTGCCATAAGTGATGGTGTGGTCAGGCGCACAGATCACCGCCACCTCTGAGGTAGTCAGCAGGAATTGGGTGGTTGACGGGCGATAAACGCCGACATTGGTGTAACCGTCACCATCCCAGTCACCCACGACGGGAATATCGCCAGAAAGCGCGTAATCAAGGTGGATGCTGCGCTCGTGGTACAGCCCTGCTTGCGTGTAGCGCA
>DAOUBW010000044.1:0-14247 GCA_034432555.1 Anaerolineae bacterium | reverse complement strand
AGGCGTTTTGACGGTGAACGGGATAAGGTCGCCACTCTCCACCACGCGCTGCACAGTTTTCATGCCATAGCGCTCCACCAAATCAGGGCGCAGCATGGTTTGCCCGTTCTGCTCAGCCACCAGCTCTAGCATCTCTTGCCGCACTTTTTGCCACAAATGGCGCTCAAAGATTACTTCGAGGCTTGGGCGCGTGATTCGCAGTGGATCAAAGATGTAATCATCCATCTGCTTGAGCAAATTGGCAGAAAGCAGCAGGCGCAGCGCCACTTCATCGCTGGGTGTGGCGCTCAGTTGGCTGATGGGCAGATAGCCGGGCGTGTTGTTGAACAGCGCCAATAGGTGGCGGCATTCAGGCATTCCAAGCAGGTCTATGCGCGGTTCGCGCTGGGCGATGCGTTCGCGCAGCGGACGCACTGCGGATGTGCCGTCGCCCTTTAGGGTTGGCAGCGCGCCATCATAGAGCATCGTGTAGGCACGCACTTGTTCCGCAGTCAGCCGTGTTGGGTCATAGAGGTATTCGCCTTCGCGGGCAACACTGCCCTCTTGCAGCGCACCCTCAGCCGCGGCGGCACGGTCGCCCGCACCCAAGCGCGCATCATTCAGTTGGTTGATATGGAAAAAGCCTTCGGGCGTGGCTTCAATCAACGCGGCAACGGCGCGTGCATTCAGCACACGCAAAGAAAGAGGTGATTTAGGCATGATGATCCACAGAAACAGTACAACCGCTAGTCAGAAACGAGTTCGCGTGCCATATCTAGGGCGGTGAAGCGTTGCAGACGATACCGATCATCTACGCGGATGTTCGGCGCACTGTGCGGCGGATAGCGGCGCAGCGCAATGGCACTTGTCTCTCGGATTCTAACATAATATAGGTAGATTATCCCACCGTCCGTTTGCTCCCAGTTTTGTATGAAAATCTCAACGTTTGGGGCAAGGCGGTTGAGCGTGCCACCGATGACTTGCTGCCAGAAGGGTAAGGCTGCCCACACCTTATAGCGCCCAATCCGCACCACATCTGCCAATCCATCCACTCTTTCCACCGCGCCGAAGAAGTAATACGGCTCGCGGTGGGCAAGGTTGATCAGCAAGCGGCGCATTCGCTCTGGTTGGCGCACCACATCCGCCTGATCCCAGCGTGGGCAGGGCGCGGCAAAGGGTGCAATATCGCTCAGGAATGCCGCCACATCATGCGATTCCGGCAAGAGCCGCGCCGAGAGCGCAAAGGCGAACTTGCCCTGACCAATCGCGCTCTGCAAACTTTGCGGCAACGGCACGCCTTCGCCCAAGATGTAAAAAGACGCTTGCGCGACGCCGTTCGCGTCAGTCAGGCGCACATCAGGGCTTTCGGCAGCATTCAGCAAATCTTCAAGGACGTGCGTAGCCTTTTCCAGCAAATCTTGCCTGTGCATTTGCCCACAATGCGGACACTGCCATGTGTACGGCACCGGCTGCCGCCCATTGACCGCTTCGTCAAGGTGCAGGGCAAGCCAACGCCGCAATGCCGCGATGCTCACCGCTTCAGAGTCGCACTGGTTGGCTGACTGATGGCTGAAGTGGTGCTGCACTTGTGTGCCAAGCCGTGCGATCATCACATCGCGGCAGAGTGGGCAAGTATAGGGTGCGCCGCGCTGCGCCAATGTGATCGGAACAGGGCGATCATTGGCATCCAGCGCCCAGCGATATTCGACAGGCGGCTTATCCATAGCAGGCGCTCATGGTTGGGCAGTCGGTGCTGGGCGGCTAAAATCAGCGGGGCAGCGCGTCAGGGTCGGGATCGTTGGTGCATCTAAGCCGAGCGCCCAACTGGCAAACTGACCCTCTAAGCGGCGGCGCGCCTCTGCCCAATGCTTCTCAATAGCCTGTTTAGCTGCCTCATCTTTGAAGAAACGGAAGGCAGCCTGCTTAATCTGCTCCGAATCGAAGGCAGTGCTAGCAAAGAGCGCTCTACCGCTGGCTGTCCGCAGCGTATCCGTGTTGATTTCACAGCTTAGCACGCCCGCCTGATTGGTTTGCAGGTCTGCGCCGAGCGCAACGCGAATTTCACCTGTGGCTGTGGCGCTTTCGCCAAAGAGCAAGCCCAAGATGCCCATATCGCGCTCGACGCGTACCGTAGCGGTCACTGTCACTTCATAAGTGATCAACTTCAGGCTTGGGTTGCCCGTCACGCCGAACACAAAGGTATAGACGTTCAAGCCTGCGCTGCGTGCGGTGTCCACAAGTTGCGTGAAGAAGGCTGGGGCAAACAAGGCACAAGCGCCGCAGGCACCAAAAGTGACCATAAAGAGGATGATGATCAGACGGAATTGACGCCAGACCAGTGCAAAGGGCGCTAGCAGGCAGCCAAGAGGGTTGAAGCCGCGCTTTCGCTGTTCCGCCATTGGGTTCTCTCCAGAAGCAAGCTACACACTATCTGAGTGTAACATTAATCGGCGCTGGCTCATAGGCTGTTTGAGGGTTGGCGCGCAAGTTTTACCCAAACCTGCTACTGCATTTTCAGGCTGCCTTTGTTAAACTTGAAGGTAATGTACCCTGAACCGTATAGGAAACTGAACCTAATGAGAAAACTTCTACTGCCAGCCGTCCTGATCTTCATTGGACTTGTGCTGGCTGGCTGTGGATCAGCACCACCGCTGGTCTCAGATAAATACCTGAACGATAGCAGCCTGCTGACGGAAAACCCATGCGGTGCGCCCTGCTTTCAAGGCATAACTATCGGTAAGACCACCTTCACCGATGCCGAAAGCCTTGTGCGGAACAACCCACTTTTCAAAGATGTGCAAAGCCAAGAGAATCCGCCACAAGCAGCCTGGAGTGCTGCCAATGGTGATCAGTGTTGCGTGATGACGGCTGACCCAAGCACGGGCATCGTCAACCAGCTTTTGGTCTATGTTGCACCTATCATGAGTGTGCGTGAGGTGATTGCCAAGTATGGCGAACCCGCTTATGTGGCGGTGCCCAAACAGGATTATTCCGAGACAGAGGCAGTGCTAGGGCTAATTTATCCGCAACAGGGAAACTTGCTGTGGGTGATGCCGGGCGACGGACAAAGCACTTTGGACGAGAATGATCCGATTGTAATTGTGCTGTATTTGAACCCTGCTGATTTTGACGATCTGCTGGCAACCGCTGAACTGAATGGCTGGCTTGGCTATGTCTCAGTGGCAGAATACCGCGCCGCTGCACCTGTCTTAACACCCCGTGTGACGGTAACGCCCGCCCAATAAGCTGCACTCCGCAAGGGACGGTCTAGACCGTCCCTTAGCAGCGCCCGACCTGCTGCCTAGCCCTGCACACGCAACCAGCGCATTTCATAGGGCGCCAGCGCGCCGCCGCCGCTGATCATCGGCTGCTCGTTGATAACATCTTCCGTCACTGCCTGAGCCAGCGGGACTGTCTGTGGCACGGCGCTAAAATTAAAGAGCGCCAGCACTTTCTGATCGCCTTCGGGTGAGGTACGTTCCAGCCCGAAGACTGCGCCACCGTTGAAGGTATGCGCCTGCTGCGCGCCCAACGGATGAAAGGCACGGTTAGCGCGCCGCGCACGGATTAGGCGCGTGTAGCCCGCGAAAATCTGGGCGCGGAAACTCTGCGGCGTCTTGAGCGCCATCTCAAGTTCGCGCAGCGAGAGTTTGGCGCGGTTGATGCTGCGATTATGCCCTGTGCGCGCCATGCCTTCCAGGTCGTTACGCGAGCCAAGCAAACTGTGAATGTAGATGGCTGGCACGCCCGCCATTGCCAACATCACACCTTGCGAGAGCAGAAAGCGCCGCACCTGCACCTCATGCGGATCGGCAGGGCTGGCAATCGCATCCACATAAGTGCAATTCAGTTCATAGGGTGTGCGCGTGCCGTCGCTCTGATTGCGGTAGGAAACGCGCCCGCCGCGCTGTTCCACCACGTCAATCAGCGTTTGGAGTTCGGCAGCGCTCAAAATGCCCTCTACAGGGCGCACACCAATGCCATCGTGCGAGGCGGTGAAATTGAAGAAAGCAGTCTGATCGGAAGGCGTCCGCAGTGTATTCACCCACTCGCGTAGCTTGTCAGCGGTGCCGTTGGTCAGGCTGAAAAAGAGCAGCGGCGGCAGCGTGAAGTTATAGACGAGCTGCGCCTCATTCGTCCCATCGCCAAAATAGCTGATGTTCTCCGCGTGTGGCACGTTCGTCTCGGTGATCAGCACCACATGCGGCGCGTAGATATCCATCACGGCGCGCATTGCCTGAATGAGCGCGTGCGTCTGCGGCAAGTGCAGGCTGGAGGTGCCAGCGGCTTTCCACATGAAGGCAATCGCATCCAAACGGATGACCTGTGCGCCCTGCGCCACGTAAAAGAGCAGCACATCCAGCACGCGCAGCAAGGTAGACGGTTGGCGGTAATCCAAATCCACTTGATCAGCGCTGAAAGTTGTCCAGACGTGAACGGTGCTGCCATCCGCCTTAGCGAACGGTGTCAGCAAGGGCGTTGTGCGTGGACGCACCACAGCGCTTAAGTCCACCTCTGGTGATTCGGTGAAGAACAAGCCGCGATAATCAGGATCATCCGCCAAAAAGCGCGTAAACCACTCGCTCTGTGCCGACATATGGTTGATGACGGCATCAAACATCAGGCGGAAATCCGCGCCGAGTCGGTTCACGTCATCCCACGTGCCAAGCGTCGGATTCACGGCATGATAGTCTATCACTGAAAAGCCGTCATCCGAAGAGTAGGGAAAATGTGGCAGCAGGTGGATTGTATCTAGCACGTCGGAAAGGTGCGCCTTGCAGAAGCGGTGTAAGGTTGCCAAGGGCGGCTCACCTTCAGCGTTGAGTGTATCGCCATAGGTGATGAGCGTCACCGTCCGTTCGGAGAGGTAGTCGCCTTTGGGCGCGGGCGGTGGCGCAGCGGCTGCCAATAAGCGCTGCACGCCCTGATAGGCTTCTTCGGCAAGGGCGGGCGGATAAATGCGTGCTAAACAGTCACGCAAGCGTTCATGGGCTGTCGTCATCCTCAAAAACTCCAAGTTCTGCACAGGCAAGGGCGGCGTTCGTCCACGCGAACCATGCCCGCGAGATGACCGCGCCGCTTGCCGCGTCATAGGCTTCAGAAAGTGCGCCGTCCCACTGGGCAGCGGCATCCAGAAAGGCACGCGCGCGGGCTTGGCGCTGATCATCACCGAGCGCCTGCCCGATCAGCAAATCTTGCACGTCGCCCAATGTCCACGCTGCAGGCGTATGCACCGAGCCGAGCCTGCCGTCATAGTAGCCACCGTTGTTCAAGGGCGAGAAAGCAAAGGCTGCTGTGCGCTGCCACGTTGGATCGGCGGCGGCGCAGAAGCCCCAGAAAGGCATCAGGGCAAAGGGCAAGTCGTTGGCATCCTGATACAAGTGATAGCGTCCTGCACCATCAACGGCATAGGCGTAGAGCGGAAACCCTGCCGCCTGCCTTGCCACAAAGTGCTGCTGAATGGCAGTTTGCACCTGATTCGCCAGCGCATCCCAAGCATAGCCCGCCGCGCCGATTCGCGCTAGGGCGCGCAGTGTGTGCCACAACAAAATATGGCTGGAGAAATGGTAGGGCAGCGCAATCGGATCATCGCCGGGCGTCTCGTCGGTTGGGAAAAGCGCTGCGTGGGCATGTTTGCGCGCCCACAGTGCTTGAATCCAGGCGGCAATCTGCCCTTCAAAGCGCGCCAATACTTCCCGATCACCGCTTAGGCGCGTATAGTCTGCCAGTTCCAGCAGTGGGTAAAGCTGCTGGTCAAGCTGATAGGCAGAGTCTTTCACCATGCCGTTTGCCATGTAGCAGCGCGCCCAATCCGTGCCGTTGAGCCGTTGTGCCTGCTCAAAGAGCCAGATCAGGTGGCGGCGAACCACCTCAAACGTCTCAGACTGGTTGCCGCGCCACGCCAAAAGCGCACGCGCCATGTAGTACGCATCCCGATTCCACGAAAGCGGCAGCAGCATATGGTCAGTCAGCAGGCAAACGCCCTCACCGACTGGCACCGCACACAGCAAGCAGTAGACCAAGCCGCGTTGCACCAGCGGATTCTGGTCGAAGTCGCGCATTCGGTGCGCCCACGCCGTACCCGCTTCTCGGAAATGGACGGAAGGGCTGCCGTGCGCCAATTGGACGGCATGATTGGCTGCTTCTTGTGCCGTCTCGCCAAAGGCGTAGCATAGCGCGCCTGACTGTGCGCCGTTCAGCGCTAGATCAAGCGTTGCCGCGCCGTCATAGGTTTCTCTCAACGCCTGATCAGGTGCGAAGCCGTGAACCGCCACCGCCGCGCCCAGAGCAGGATTTTCCACCGCCAGCACGCCGTCTTGCAGGCGCACCTGTTGGACTACGGGCGGCGCAGCGATCACGCCGCCTTCGGTGAGCTGCGTGTAGGCGCAGCGCATTAGGTTAAAGCGCCCTGCCCAACGCGGCACAACACCTTCGGCGCGCCAGAGTTGGTAGGCGCCGCCATTCGCCGCAAAGGTCAGTATACGCAGCGAACCATCAGCATAGTGCTGCGTTAGACGCGGCAGCGCACCGCTCAGCAAGGCACTGGTGCGGCGTGTGATCGGTGCATCGGCACGGCAACCAAAGCCGCGCAAATGCACCAAGCTGGCGCGGTAAGCGCGCACCGCACGTGGATCGTAGCGCTGATCATCAGGAAACGGATCAGCCGCCGTCAGCGTGATGTAGCCATGCTGCGCGTGATAGCCGTTCAGGGCGATCAGGCAGCCATCGGCATCCACGCTGCCTGTCACGCCGCCGCCGCCAAAATCCAGCGGCTTATATGGCGCCTGCCCATTCAGGATCACTCTGCCAGCGCCTGCGCGAGGTCAGGCGCAATCGAACGCCGCGTTTGTGCGTCAATCCAACGGATTTTGTGCAGCGGGAAGCGCAGCCAAATCCGATCACCCATCCGCACCGAGAAGTCAGGATGTGTCGAGACCTTCAGCGTATCGCCGTTCACGTGAATGGTGAGCAAGTTCTGCGAACCAAGCGGCTCTACCACTTCAACGTTCACTTCGAGCGCATCAGGCACAGGCTCGGCGAGTGCCTCCATATTTTCGGCGCGAATGCCAATGATGATCGGCTTGCCTTCGTAAGGACGCAGTGGTGCAACGTGTTCATCGGTCGGCGCAAGGCTGAAATTGCCGATTTGCACCCGCAGCGCGCCGTCGTGGCGCTGCACCTGACCACTTAAGAAGTTCATGGGTGGGTTGCCGATGAAGCCGCCTACAAACTGATCAACGGGCATATCGTAAACTCTGGTAGGATGATCGCATTGTAGGATTTTGCCGCTTTTCATCACGGCGATGCGGTCACCCATGCTGAGCGCCTCAATCTGGTCATGCGTCACGTAGATGGTGGTGGCACCCAGCGTTGCCAGCAGAGACTTCAATTCGGCGCGCATCTCAAGGCGCAGCAGCGCGTCGAGGTTGCTCAGCGGCTCATCCATCAGCAGGATTTCCGCTTGCACGGCAATAGCACGCGCTACAGCAATCCGCTGGCGCTGACCGCCGCTCATCTGGCTTGGGCTGCGCTCCAGCATGTTTTCAATGTGCAGCAGTTTGGCGGCGTTATGCACGCGCTCGCGGATGGTCTCTTTGGGTGTCTTTTTCATGGTCAAGCCAAAGGCGATGTTATCAAAGACGCTCATATGCGGAAAAATGGCATAGTTCTGAAAGACCATAGAGATATTGCGCTCCCGCGGCGGCAGGAAGGTGATGTCTTTGCCACCGACGGTGATTCTGCCTGAATCGACCATGCCCAAGCCCGCCACAGCGCGCAGCAGCGTTGTTTTGCCGCAGCCGCTCGGACCGAGCAGCACCACAAATTCGCGGTCGCTGACGGTCAGGCTCACATCGTCAATGGCGGTGAACTTGCCGAAATGTTTTACAGCATTCTGAATGACTAACTCTGCCATATGCACCGCTCCTTACTTGCTGATCTGACCCCACATGTTGAACAGATAGCGCCGAATAAAGTAGATGAACACGATTGCAGGCAGCAGCATGAAGAAGGCACCCGCAAACTTAAAGGTATCGTCCGATTTATCGAGCGTGTAGAGAATTTCCGCCGGCAGTGTGCGGTTTTGCAGTGTTAAGGTGATAGCGGCAAAGACTTCATTCCAGCTCAGCACAAAGGTGAGGATGGCAGCGGCAGCAATGCCGGGAATGGAGAGCGGCAGTACCACACGCCAGAACGCCTGAGTCGGCGTGCAGCCGAAAACTTGCGCTGCTTCCTCCAATTCATATGGCACACTGGCAAACACGCTCGCCACCACGAGGATCGTTGTGGGCAAGGTGAGTGCCACATGCATCAGGGCAAGGCTGAACGGGCTATCAAAGACGCCGATCTGGATGTAGATGGTTGCCAAGGGCACTGCCAGCACTAAAATCGGGAAGGCGCGCACCGAAAGAATGCCAAGCCGCACGGCGTCCCGTCCGGGAAAGAGGTAGCGTGCGATGGCATAGCCTGCCGGAATGGCGATCAGTGACGAGAGGATCAGGGTAACGACTGCCACCAAAATGCTGTTGCCAGTGGCGCGTAAAATGCCATCCACACCTAAGAAGAATTGCAGCGTCTCGGTGGAGACGGGATTTGGCACGATGGGCTTTGGGAAGGCACGCACGTTTTGCGGCGTGCTGAATGCCATGACTACCATAAACCAGATCGGCAGTAAGATGAAGATCGCAAGGCTGACCGCCACCGCATAGATCGAGGCACGGCGCAGGTTGTGGCGGCGTTTGGCGCGCCGCTGCGCCGCATCAAGGGCAAGCGGCACGCTTGGCATTTGGGTAAAGTCTGTTTCAGCGGTCATGCGTTTTTCAAGGCCTCCTCTTGTCCGCGTACGGCGCGCAGGTAGAAGAACGAAATTGCCAGCGAGATCAGCAGGATGAAGCCGGCATAAGCCGCCGCCACGTTCGGATTGTTGAAGCGACCGGGATCGTACCAGCGAAATGTCTCGTTACCAAGCACGGTCAGCACGTTGCCGCCCGTGATCGCCACCAACACCGCGAAGACTTGGAAGGCGAGGATCGTCCGCAAGATGAGCGCTACCTGCAAACTTGGTTTGAGCAGGGGCAAGATGATCCGCGTAAGGCGTTGCCAGACCGTCGCGCCGAACACTTCGCCCGCCTCTAGATATTCGCGTGGGATCGCCTGCAAGCCCGCCACCACAATCACCATGACCAGCGATGTGGCACGCCACACCTCAGCGATAACGACCGCCGTGATCATCCAGCCGGTGTTGCTCGCCTGCAAAAAGATGAACGGACGCTCTAGGATGCCTGCTGTGACTAGGGCAGAGTTCAAGAAACCTTGTTGTGTAAAGACGGAATACCAAACGATGCCTGCCGTCAGGTCGGAGACGCCTAGCGGAATGGCATAAATATACAAAAACAAGCTGCTGCCGCGAATTTGGCTTTGCAGCACCAAGCCGATGATGATCGCCAAGGTGAATTGAATGGGCAAGATCAGCACGGCAAGCAGAATGGTTGTGCCAAGCGCCGGTAAGAAGCGGAAATCGTTCACCATTCGGGAGATAAACTCGGTCGTGAAGACGCGGGTTGGCTCGCCGGTCGTCACGCGCAAGGTCTGCGACTCGGTACGGTTCTCGATGAAGATGTTGCGTTGGCTCACCCAGCCTTGCACCAGGTTGCCTTCAAGGTCAGGCGCTTCCACCTTGAACCAGAACACAGCGCGGCTGACGCCTGTTGGCAGCACTTCTTCACTGCGTTCGCGCTCTAGCACGTTGGCAACGGTTTGCATGGCAAGGCTGCCCGTCACTGCCGACTCAGGGTTCGGTTCGGCGCGCAAGTTTAGCACATCCACATTTTTGCTGAGCGCCAACTGAAACGCCTGCACCATTGGATAGGCAAAAAAGAGCAACAAGTAGAGCATGGAAGGCAGCAGCAGCAGGTAAGGCGTAAGGTTTAAGCGGCGGCGCGCTGTTTTTTCACCAGATGATTTTTCACGCAATGCAGCCTCACAAATAATAAAGACTATTTTGGTTTTCAGAGCGAAAGGGACGGCGCAGCGATCCAGCGCGCCGTGCCGCCCTAAAGGTTAGCTTACTTCAGTTGGCAAGCACCTTCGCTGACTGGATCAGGCGCCCAGCAGCGTGCGCCTGTCTCGTTAAGCAGTGTTTGCAGCGCTGCACCCAGATCATTCAGCACAGCCTCTGGGTCTTCGCCATCAAAGATGACGCGACTGAAGGCATTGCGGTAGATTTCGTTGATCTCGCCACCGCGTGCGCCTAAGCCAACCGGCAGCAAGGACGGGATGCCATCTGCAGCCAAGCCCTGCGTTTGCACTGCCTCAAACTGCTTGGCAACGCCCGCCGGCAGGTCGCTGGTATCCACGCCCGAAACGACAGGATAGAAGCCTAGCTCGCGCATGATAGCGCCTTGAGTCTCAGGGCTGAGCAGGTACTTCACGAACGACATCGCGCCTTGCGGGTTGGGCGCCGTGGCAGGAATGCCCACACCGACCACCACTGGCATGTAGCCACGCCCAGCAGGACCGGCAGGCGCCGGGAACGCCACAAACTTATCAGGCTCGGCATCAAAGGCGGGCTTTAGGCGCGCCACGTGATCCCAAACCACCATCGCCTCGCCGCTGAGCAAGCGCGCACCCATAAAGTCGTAGTTGATCGACTCCGGGTTCACGTACGGCCATAGTTCATCGCGGAAGAAGGTGAGCATCGCCACTGCCTCAGGCGTTTTGAAGCCCGTCACCATGCCACCCGTCCACGAAGGGAAGGCATAGCCCTGCATAAAACGATTCCACAAGCCCTTGACAGGGAATGCCAAGCCGGGCGATCCCATCGCCTCTTGCATGGTCTTCGCCCACATGGCAAGCTGCTCATAGGTTAGGGCGTTCAGGTCTGCACCTTCGGGCAGATATTGCAGTGCTTCAACATTGGCAGCCATGGTGTAGGTTGCCTGCATCCACGGAATGTAGTATTGGAAGTCGGTGGTGCCGAGTTTGCCTAGCTCCACCAACGACTCATTAACATCCACCGAGCCGCCGATCTCTGCCAACAGGTCGGACATATCCAGCAGCAGGTCGCCTTCCACCAAGTTCGGGAAGGTGCCGTGCAGCGCACCGATCACGTCGTTCGCGCCACGCCCAGCTTGCCCTTCTGCCTTAAGCAAGTCAATCATTGGACCTTCTTCCGTAGTCACAAAGTTTGCCTTGCCATCCGTAAAGCCTTCAAAAATGGTGCGCGCCTTTGCCGCTTCCTCTACGATATTGAACTGCGTGGAAAGGAAGGTGACTTCGCTTTGCGCGGTGGCACCTGCACCACTGATCACCAACGCCGCCATTAACGCGGCTGCCAGAAAGAGACGAATACGCTTCATGATAGTTGTTCCTCCAAAGGTTTTTAAGTCTAAAAGTTTCTGTCTGTGTTTAACGGTACGCAAATTCGTTAGTGCATCACCTCCTTTATGGATCACTGCGCTGCGGCGCACCGCTAGAGGCGCGCACGATCAGCTCACCTTGCAAGATGACCTGTGTGTGCGCGCTTTGATCGCCACGAATCAGCCCAATCAGCATGGCTGCCAAGCGCCGTCCGATCTCATAGATCGGCTGGCGAACAGTCGTCAGCGGCGGATGGCTGTATTCCGCTGCAGGCAAATCATCAAAGCCGACAATCGAAAGATCAGCGCCTACGCGCAAGCCACGCCCAAGTGCAGCGCTGATCGCACCGAGTGCCATCAGGTCGTTACAGGCGATCAAAGCGGTAAGTTGCGGCTGCGCGCTGAGCAAATGCTGCGCGGCATGAAAGCCGCCACTGCGCGCCAAATCACCATATCGGAGATAGTCCGAGTGGAAGGGCAGCCCTGCCGCCGCCAAGCCTTCCTGATAGCCCGCCAGTCGGTAGCCGGTATAGGCGACTTCGGGCGGCGGCAGAATCAGCCCAATGTGACGATGCCCTAAGCTTTGCAAATGCTCTACAAGCATACGAATGGCTACCTGACTGTCCACATCAATGTAGGGAAAGTCGGACGGCTCGTTCGGCGCGGCACGCCCAGAGACAACGAAAGGGTGCTGTTTAGCGCGCAGATAGGCAATGCGCGGATCGTCGCGGCGCGTGCGGGCAAGGATCACGCCATCCACGCGGTTGCCACCAACCAAGCGCTGGTAGGCACGCATTTCTTCCTCGCCCGGCAAGGCAGAGCAGATCAGGATGTCGAAGTGTTGTTCGGCAGCCTCCGCGCTGATGCCGTGCAGCAATTGGCTGAAAAAATCGCCGTTGAGGTCGTGCGCGTCCGAAGGGATGATGAAGCCAATAGCATTGGCAATCTGCTGGCGAAGCTGCTGGGCGATGCCGTTCGGTTGGTAGCCAAGCTGGTGAGCAGTCTGCAAGATGAGGGCGCGTGTCTCGGCGTTCACGTCAGCGTAGCCCGCCAGCGCCCGTGAGATGGTGGTGATCGAATAACCGGTTAATTTGGCAATATCTTTAAGCCGAACCTGCATAAACAGTAAGTCCAAATCGTTTTGGATACTTTATAACAAAAGCATAATACAGTCAAATGGAAATGCCAAATTTTTGAGCCTGCTGTAAGTGAAATAGGCACAACGACACAGGGCGTGACGAATTGTGTGGTGATCCTCTAGCTCTTTTCCTGCTTGCAGGGCGAGAGTGAGGGTGAAAAGGCTTTAGCTTGTTACGGGTGATTTATACAGGTTTGAAGATGCGTACTCTTTACCTTCTCCCTGTCTACAACACTTCTCACTAGGCGCAAAATGTTAAAAACCCGTAAAATGCACTGTTTGAATCCCTATACCATACTGCGAAGATCATTTAGTGTGGTTAAATTAAGCAATAATCCGTTCTTCAGGTACAGGAGGCTACCATGCTGCCACCCACATCGCCGCGCAGCGCACCGCCCAGCGCTGGTGGCGAACCGGTCTACCAAATGCTGTGGGATTGTAAGTTCTGCGGCACACAAAAACTGCTTGGTGTTGATCATCGCTTTTGCCCTAACTGCGGCGCCAAACAAGAACCTGAATGGCGCTACTTTCCTAGCGAAGAAGATAAGAAACTAGTCACCGATCCGAAGTATGCCTATCACGGCGCAGACCGCGCTTGCCCTTATTGCCAACAGCCAAACAGCGCCGCGGCGCAGTTCTGCGTCGCGTGCGGCGGCGACCTAAGCGATGCCGTTGAGGTTGCCCGCAAAGCATCTGTGGTGGCAGGCTCCGCAGAGGATAGCGGTAAGGCTGATGATCTGGTGCTGAAGCGCTTCCAGGCAGAAAAGGCAGTCGCCAAGCCGAAAAAGACTAACTGGACGCCAGTCATCCTCATCGTGGTCGCCATTGTTGCTTTTTTCGCCTTCCTGTTCATCAACGCCAACCGCCGCATCGCGGGTGAACTCGCCGTGAGCGACTTGCAGTGGACTCGTGTGATTGCGGTGGAACGCCTGAACACACTGACGGGTAGCAACTGGCGCGACCAAATGCCGCCGGCTGCCTACAACGTATCATGCAGCACACGAGACCGCCCGTATACTGTCACTGAGCGCGTGCAAACTGGCACACGGCGTGTTGATCGCGGTGATGGCACCTTTGTCGAGCAGCCGATCTTTGAGAATCGCAGCCGCACTGAATACCGTCCCGATCAGTTCTGCAACTACACCTATGATCAGTGGCAGCGCGTTCGAGAGGTACGCACCAGCGGCGGCGCCGCCGATCCGATTGTCTGGGGCACTCTGAACTTGGGAACACGCGAGCGCGAAGGTGGGCGCGAAGAACGCCTGCTAGTCTTCTTTACCAAAGTGGATAAGCCTAACGATAAGCCGTTGGAGTACCGCGCCAGAGATGAGGCAGAGTGGCGCACTTTCGAGATTAGGCAGCGCTACACCGTCAATTATGATGGTTTTGGTAACGTTGTTTGGAGCGATCTCAAGGTGCAAACGCCACGCTAAGGCTGCCGCATAATTCGTTAATTCGTTGCAGGTCACTGTATTCCGCCCTGTGGGGAGGGCGGAATATTCTAGACCTCGTCCTGTGGGCAAGGCGCCTCCCTACTATCTGACCACTAAGATTTCATTCGCGCCTGATCACAGCTTGTCCTTATAATCAAGCTGATTTATCCGCGTGTAGCAGAGGTGTGAGCAAATGTTTCGGTTGGGAATCAAACGGGTTGCCCTTATTAGTTTAGCTGTGGTGACGAGTCTAGCCGTCTTAAGGGCTGCTTTCGCGCAAGGCGTGATCATTCTTGACGTTCAGCGTGTCTCGGTTGCGAGCGATGGCACACAAGGCAAT
>DAOUBW010000043.1:0-8464 GCA_034432555.1 Anaerolineae bacterium | reverse complement strand
CCGAAGTTCCCCTTTCAGCGCTTCTGTTTTACTCATCCGCGCTTGATAGCTACAGTTTACCACACCCCACCTGCCCGTCAAGGGCGAGTTTCCGAAAAGGTGGATTTTGGGCTTGAAATATGTAGGTTTTCAGAAATTCAATCAGGGATGGCGTGAATTAGGCTACAATCTAAGCACGGCATAGGGTGGTCAGGGAGTGGCAACAAATGTTGGCGCATGTCTTATCGGGGGCGGTGGTCGGGCTAGACGGCGTGAAGATCACTATTGAGGTGGATTACAACCCGCGCAGCATGGCAAGTTTCACCATCGTTGGCTTGCCTGGCACCGCCGTACAGGAAAGCCGTGAGCGTGTGCGGTCTGCCATTAGGAATATTGGCTGCGAGTTTCCCATGAAGCGGTTTACCGTGAATTTAGCGCCCGGCGACATGCGGAAAGAAGGTCCCGCCTACGATCTGCCAATTGCCATCGGCGTGTTGGTGGCAACCGAACAACTGCGCGCCGACCAAATCGCTGACGCCATGTTCATTGGCGAACTGGCGCTGGACGGTAAACTGCGCCACATCTGCGGCGCGATTAACCTTGCCCTGCTGGCACGGCAAGAAGGCTGCCGCACGCTTTACGTTCCCGTTGAAGATGCGCCCGAAGCAGCACAGATTGACGGTATTGAGGTGATTCCGGTGCCGTCACTGGGGCACCTTGTCGAGCATCTGTTTGGCATGAATCCCATCCCACCCTTTGATCGCAGCCAACTGCATCAAGAAACAGCCACCCCACCTGAGCGCGTGGTAGATTTCGCCCAAATTAAAGGGCAGGAATACGTGAAACGCGCTATGGAAGTGGCAGCGGCAGGCAACCACAATGTGCTGCTGGTCGGACCGCCCGGCGCAGGCAAAACGCTGATCGCCCGCGCCCTGCCCGGCATTTTGCCGCCACTGGCACCCGATGAAGCACTGGAGATCACGCGCATCTATAGCGTTGCCGATTTGCTGCCCTCAGATCGCCCATTGGCGCGCCGCCGCCCGTTCCGTGCGCCGCACTATACCATCAGTCAAGCTGGCTTGGTCGGTGGCGGCAGTTCGCCACGTCCCGGTGAGCTAACGCTCGCCCATCGTGGCGTCCTCTACCTTGATGAACTAGTTGAGTTCGGGCATAAACTGGAAGTGCTGCGCCAGCCGTTGGAAGATAAAATTGTGACGATCAGCCGTGCCAGCGGATCGCTAACTTTTCCTGCCAATGTGATGTTGGTCGGCAGCATGAATCCATGCCCGTGCGGTTACTATGGCGATACGCTACAGGCTTGCACCTGCGGCGAGTCGGCTGTGCGGCGCTACCAACAGCGCCTGAGCGGTCCGATCCTTGATCGGTTCGATATTCACCTTGATATACGCCGTGTGGATTATGACAAGCTGACCAGCCAGCAGTTGGCAGAGTCCTCTGAGCATGTGCAAGCGCGTGTGACAGCCGCTCGTGAACGGCAGCGCGCACGCTATGGCA
Organism: Anaerolineae bacterium; assembly: GCA_034432555.1. Lineage (GTDB taxonomy): Bacteria > Chloroflexota > Anaerolineae > Aggregatilineales > UBA2796 > CP2-2F. The sequence continues at coordinate 6,970 of DAOUBW010000043.1, read as the reverse complement.
TGGACTCAGCCATTCGCGCCAATAGCGACCTGACCGCTACCGAAATTGATCAGCACTGCCCAATTACCGAAGATGCCACCGTACTGTTGCAAAATGCCATGCGCCGCCTCAGCCTGAGCGCTCGCGCTTATCACCGTGTGTTGAAGCTAAGCCGCACCATCGCCGATCTGGAAGGTGCAGAGCAGATTGGCTTGACGCACGTTGCCGAAGCAGTTCAATACCGTTCACGCCTGATGACAGCTATCCAAGCCTAGAGATGACCACAACCCTATGACACACACACCAAACGCTGAACGCCTCAGCGGTGCCGAACGCGCCGCCGCTGTCCAAGATATCTTCAAGCGCATCGCACCGCGCTATGACCTGATGAACCGCGTTATGACGCTTGGTATGGATCGCCGTTGGCGGCGCTTTGCCATTGGTCAAGCGCATCTTCCACCAGGCGGCAAACTGCTCGATATTGCCACGGGAACGGGCGATATTGCCTTTGAAGCGTTGGCGCGCCTGCCAAACATCACCGCCGTTGGCGCAGATTTTGTGGCAGAAATTATGCAAGTTGGCAGAGCGCGCCCCAATGGTAGCCGCATCCAGTGGGCGGCTGCCGATGCGCTCAACCTGCCCTTTCCCGCCGAAACGTTCGACGCCGTGACGCACGGCTTTCTCGTCCGCAACGTGATTGATATTCCGCGTGCCTTTGCCGAACAGTGGCGCGTCCTCAAGCGCGGCGGTTACGTTGTCTGTCTGGATACCACGCCGCCGCCGCCGAACGCGCTGCGCCCGTTCCTGGTGTTCTACCTACAGAAGATAATTCCTTTTATCGGAACTATCCTGACCGGACAACGTGACGCCTATACCTATCTGCCAAATTCGACCATCGGCTTTAAGTCGCCGCAAGAGTTGGCAGCGCTGATGCAAATGGCAGGTTTTACCGAGGTTGGCTACAAGCGTTTCATGTTCAACACGATTGCGGTACACTGGGGCAAAAAGCCGCACTAAAGCAGGCTGAGCGCCAACGGCACGCTGCACACGATCAGGGTTTGGGCGGCGATATAGGTTGCCCACACCAGATCGCTGATGAAGGGAAAGGCACGCCTGGCGAACAACTGCGCCGCGATGAGCGTATCGGAGAGCAGAAAGAGCAAGCCACCGAGCGCCAATCCGAAAAAGTCGCCGCGCTGCATTGCGATGCCGAGTGCAAAGGCTGCCATGCTTGCCAAAAAAAGCGCGTAGATCAGCGCGGCGTACTGCATAGCGCCACCTTGTGGCGTGTAGACCAGCACGCGCCACAAGATTAGCGCCAAAAGCCACGCACCACCCAGCGCCAGTGCATAGTTGCCCAGATCGTGGAGGGCAAACTGCACCGCAATCTCGCGGAAGCCAAGCATGTACAGCACATGCCCAACCGCAAAAGCAGCCATCCCGAACAGGATGTGGTTGGTCTGCCTAAAGATGTTCGCCATGAACAAATCGCCCAAGAAACCAAAGGCGATTCCGACGGTGGTGAGGGCTGCCAACATGCCAAGCGGCGTTCTGTTGGCTGCACTCAACCACACGATCAGCGCTACGCCGATCAACAGCGCTGATTGCGGCAACTCTAACGCTTTTGCCATGCGCCCGTGCCGTGCGGCTTGGTAGCGCCCTGTCAGGAAAGCCGTGATCAACAGCACGGCAACCAGCAGCACTGCCAGACTACAGAGCGTTTGGTAAGGTTGCGGCAAACTCTCGAAGGTAAACATTTTTCGCTAATCCTAAGTTGAAAAGATGTGATGGGCTATACCTAATTTGATTTTACCTTGCGCGCTCTACAGACGGTGGTTTAGCGCTGCTGCAAGGTGATCACAGCCACGCCTAGGCTGCCATCGTTCAGCACTTCCACCACATAGAGCGTTTTGCCATCAGGCTGTGCGGCAAGCGCCGACCGCCGCGCCAGAATGGGCGATGCAAAGCCTGCCCGTGTTGCATCTGTAAAAAGCCAGGCGTTGAGTTGCCCATCAGCGCGCCACCAGTAGATATAGGTGTTGCTATGCACGACAAACTCACCGCTGGGCAGGCGCAGCGGCACCGCAGGCGGCTGCATTGGACGCAAAACAGGCAGCGGTGGACGGTTTAGCAGCAGATCGCCTTCGGCACTGAGCATTAGGTGCGCTGCGCCGAACATATCCGAAAAATCGTAACCCGTTAGCAATACGTTGAGTTCGCCATTCGGCGCAGCGGCGATGCCATGTACTGCATCGGTCGTGCGGCGTGGCTTGCCAAATTCGCGGGTGAACACAAGCTGTCCCACTGCGTTCAGGCGCGTGAAGTAGGTGATGGCGGGCGGATTGGTGCGCGTCCACAGGATGTAGAAATCACCGTTCGGCGCAATCGTGAAGGCATCCAAAAGCGCTTCCGATTGCTCCCATAGACGGCTGATCAGCACGCCATCCAGCGCATAGCGGCTGAGCGTTGCCTGTATGCGCTGCCCAACAATCAGATCACCGCGCTGTGTGATGGCAAGCGCGAAAGGCTGCGACACAGTCAGGCGGCGCACTTCCTGTAGGGCGGGCGATAGCACCAAGATTGTTTGGCGTCCATCACCGAGATAGAGATTGCCTTCGGCATCAGCAGCGACGCTACCAATGCCAAGCACACTGAAATCTAGTGTGGTTAGGCGCATCACTTGCTGCACACCAATGGCAAAGGGTGAGGGTGGCGGCGTCCAGTAGGTGGCGCGTGGATCAGGCGTGCGGGTGGGTGTTAGCGGCTGCTCGGTAGGCTCTTGGGCAGCCGCTGCACTGCCGATCAGCAGCACACAGCCGATCAGCAGTGCTAGGCTAAGCCACCGCAGCCTGTCTGCCGCACGCAACGGCGTTGAAGCGACTTTATAGCTGCACAAAGTACGAGTCACACGCCATATCAATGAGATCGGATTGCAAAGCAGGTGGACGGTTTAGATAGCGCGCAATATCCAAGAGCTGATCGAGAATATCACGCGGATGTACCGATCTAAACGGGCGCTCTTTTTTGATGTACCATTCTTGGATCAAGTAGCGCAAGCCATTTTCATCGTAAGGCACGCGCTTCGCCTGACAAGCACGCTTGAAAATCTCCACGAATTCCTGCGGCGTTGGATCGCCCACTTCGATTTTATGGCGAATGCGGCGCAAGAATGCCTCATCGACCAGATCGGATGGATCAATGTTGGTGCTGAACACGATCAGCACATTGAACGGAATTTCGATCTTGCGCCCGGTAGCAAGCGTTAGGTAATCTATCGCCTTCTCCAGCGGCACAATCCAGCGGTTCAGCAGGTCGCGTGGGCGCACCTGTTGGCGCCCAAAGTCGTCAATTAGGAACATGCCGCCGTTGCACTTCATTTGGTAAGGCGCTTCATAGAACTTGTTGATCGGATCGTAGATCAGATCGAGCCCGTCAAGCGTTAGCTCACCGCCGACAATGATCACCGGGCGGCGAATGCGTATCCAACGCGGATCGCGCTTCACGCCGACTTGCCGCGCTGGCATATCTGCGTCAGCCGTCTCGGTCACCTCGTGGTTCACATTGTCGAAGATGCGGATGACCTGTCCGTCTACGTCAATAGCGTAAGGAATCCAAATGTCATTGCCAAGCACCACGCGCCCGACCGCTTCTGAAATGGTCGTTTTCCCGTTGCCCGGCGCGCCATAGAGGAACATGGACTTACCACTGTTGACGGCGGCGCCAACCTTGCTATACATCTTCTCAGAGATGACCAAATGCCCAAGCGCACGTTTCATCACTTCAGGTGTGGCAGCGATGCGCCCGCGATTTTGTGCCTTCATCGCGTTGATGTACTGTTCAAGGGTGACGGGTGCTGCGCCAGCATATTGGCTGCGCTCCAAAATCTCCTTCACCTTCACCAAGCCCGCGCCGGTGATTTGAAACTGCGTGCCTGCTTCGCCTAAGCCGCCGGCGGTGCCTTTCACTTCCACCAACTTTTCGCGCTTCAAAAATTCAAGCACGCCATCCAACACACCGATCCACGGCAGTTTGACGATCTCTGAGACTCGCGTGCCGGTTAGCACACCGCCAAAATAGATCACCTTTAGGGCAAGATCAGCGATAACAACCTGATTTAAGCCGGTGTCTTCAATATTCCGAATGGGCGGCGGCGCCCAAGGCACCTGCTGTTGTAGCGTATTGGTGCTGGGCGGTGGTGTTCTAGAAGTCATGCGCGCACCTCCTCAAGGGCTGCCAACAAGCGCTCGACATCATCCCAATTGTTGTAACAATGGAAAGAAGCACGAACATAGGCATTATCCTGTGCATCCCAGTGTTTGACGACCATGATTTGCCGTTCGGCAAGCGCCTTCACCACCGCATCGGTAGCGGCATCGTCAGGTGCTGCACGGAAGGTGAGAATTGCGGCGTGATGGGTTGGCGTCAGCACGGTGTAGCCAAGTGAGAGCAGGTGTTCACGGGCATGGCGCACCAAAGCAGTTACGTAGCTATCAATGTTAGCAGTGCCAAGCTCAAGCAGCAGTCCCAAACTTTCGTTTAAGCCGATGATGCCACTAACGTTTGGCGTTCCCATGTTAAAGCGCGCTGCATGTGCCAGCGGCGTCAGATCATATTTTAGCCAGTGCATCCAATCCTCGGTGGCGTTCGGTCCGACGAACGTTGGGCGCATTTGCTCAGCCAGATCAGCGCGCACGTACATAAAACCCTGTCCGGGCGGTGCCATCAGCGATTTTTGCCCGCCAGCCGCCAGAACGCCAATGTGCATCGCCTGCACATCAATTGGCATGTGTCCTGCTGCTTGGATGGCATCCACCACAAAGAGGATGTTGTGGGCATGGCAGAAATCGCCAATTGCTTGCAGATCGCTGCGATGCCCGCTCAAAAACTGAACAGCACTGACTGCCACAAGGCGCGTGTTGCCATCGACGGCTTGCGGCAGCGACTCGACATGCAGACCGCCGTCACGGGCAGGTATTAAACGCACCTCGACGCCATATTGCTCCACAAGGCGCATCCATGGGTAGGCGTTGCTTGGAAACTCGACATCGCACAACACAATGTTATCACCGCTGTGCCAGGTCAGGGCTTGTGCCACAAGGTTCAGCGCCAGTGAGGTGCTTTGCACGCCGACAATCTCATCGGCGCTGGCAGCGTTGATCAGGCGCGCTGCCTTATCGCGCATTGCCTGTTCACGTTCCATGAACCAGCCAAACGCGGCGGATGGGTTGAACATCATGCGCTCGTTTGCCTCTTGCATCGCTGCCATCGTGCGGCGCGGCAGCGGCGAGATGCCCGCATGGTTCAAATAGACCGTTTCGCGCGTGACGGGAAACTCTGTAGCGCGTAATGCCTGCACATCGTAATTCACTTGAATAGGCGGATAAACAGCCATGCCAAACCCTCAAGAATTGGGATAATCAGAGCAGATATACGTACTATACCACGACTCGGCTTAAAGGGGTGATCAGGGATTGTCCTCAGGGCTTTTTGCACTAGCCCTACTGCCCTAAAACAAAAGCCTAACAGACTTTTGCTGAACCCTACCTTGCAGCCTGTCTGGTGGTATAGTTAGTAGAGGCGTATAGCTGAGGTATTATCATGAAACTTTCGATTGTTATACCGGCGCGTAATGAAGAAGGCATCATCGGGCAGACGATCACTGCCCTGCGCGATCACCTTGATGAGGCTGGCATCCGCACCTTTGAAATCCTTGTGGTTGACGATGGCAGCCGTGACGGCACCCATGAAGTTGTGGCGGCTGAACATGCCCGTGATCCGCGCTTGCGTGTGCTGCGGAATACGGGCAGAAATGGCTTTGGGCGTGCCGTGACCTTTGGCTTGAACCATTTCACAGGCGATGCTGTGATTATCTACATGGCGGATGCTTCAGATTCGCCAGCTGATGTGGTGAAATACTACTACATCCTGCGCGATGAGGCAGATTGTGCCTTTGGCTCACGCTTCATACGCGGCAGCAAGGTGGTCAATTACCCGCGCTTCAAGCTGATCGTCAACCGCATCGCCAACTTTGTGATCCGTTTGATGTTCGGCTTCCGCCTGAACGATACGACAAATGCCTTCAAAGGCTACCGCGCTAACGTGATCGAAGGCTGCCGCCCATTTGTCTCGCCACACTTCAATATGACCATTGAACTGCCTTTGAAAGCAATGGTGCGCGGCTATTCTTATAAGGTTATCCCCATTTCATGGCACGACCGCACCGTAGGTGTTTCGTCGCTTAAGCTGCGTGAGCAAGGCAGCCGCTATCTGTATACCCTGCTAACAGTCTGGTTTGAATGGCTGCTCGTCCGCCGTGACACGCGCCGCCCTGCCGAGGAAGTCTTTCAGCCATTCGTCTCAGTCCCTGTTTCCTCACAAAGCGAGAAAAGCGAGTAAGCCGACTTGGAAACCTTCGACCCAACACGCTTAAAAGATATCTACCGCCAGCGCTTTAGCCGTGCTGAATATGAATCGCGCAATGCGCTGTGGCAAGTGCTGTGCCGCCACTTTTTTCAGCGCTACATCGCACCAAACGCCACCGTGCTAGACCTTGCCGCCGGCAATTGCGAGTTCATCAACCACATTCAGGCGGGTGCAAAAATCGCAGTGGATTTGAACGAAGATGTGCGCCAACATGCCGCGCCCGATGTGCGCATCGTGCTTGCCTATAGCCACGCCATGCCCGAAGTGGCATCCGAGAGTGTGGATGTGGTCTTTGTGAGCAACTTCTTTGAACACCTGCCCGACAAAGGTGCTTTTTTGGCAACGCTCACCGAGATTCGGCGCGTGCTGAAGCGTGGTGGTAAACTGCTCATCTTACAGCCGAACATCCGCCTGTTAAACGGCGCCTACTGGGATTTTATTGACCACCTGCTGCCGCTGACTCAACACACGCTGGCAGAAGCACTGGAACTGGTCGAGATGCCGATTGAGGTTATGCGCGTGCGCTTTTTGCCCTATACCACGCGCAGCCGTCTGCCGCGTGCGCCGT
>DAOUBW010000042.1:0-94607 GCA_034432555.1 Anaerolineae bacterium | reverse complement strand
ATGCCAACTGGGAATTCGTGACGGTTACTTCGGGCAACTTGCCCACTGCAACCAACTTAGGGCGAGGATCATCCAACCTTGTGCGGTTGGTAGTGCAAGGGCGAACGGCGATTTTCTACATGAACGGAACTCGCGTGGCAACTCTTGATGTCTCGCGCTATCAAGGCAGCGGCGCTGTCCAAATTGGCACAGGCTTCTACACGGGCAGCGAGAAAGCGGGCGCAGCAACACGCTATGAAGGCTTCACCGTTTGGTCGCTCCCATAACTGATAACGTTTTGTGTTACGGAACCAGAGCGCAACTTGGCACACCTTGCTTGCGTAGTGATAGGAATGAACGTCAATCGTAAGAGAGAAAAGAGGGTATGCCATGTCTAATCAAGGCTCTGGGCAGGGATTTGATCTATTCAAGAGTTTGAACAGCCTGCGCGAAACTGTTTCCCGCACCATTGAAGACGGCATTTCAGCCGCCAGCGGCACACAACTGCTCCCGCTGGATATGTATGAAACTGAGACGCACATTGTGATCGTGGCAGGTCCGCTGTCGGGCATTCAGCCCGAATCCATTGATGTTTCGGTGACGGGTGAAACACTAACCATCAAGGGCGAAACCAAGCCGGATTTGGATATTCCAGAGGCGCAGTTCTTGCGGCGCGAACGCCGTTTTGGCGCCTTTGCCCGTGCGATCAAGCTGGTGCAGCAGGTACACGCCGATCAGGCTGATGCCGAGTTCAAAGAAGGTTTGCTCAAGATTTCGCTGCCCAAAGTCGAGTCGCCTGATCCGAAAGTGATCAACATCCGCACGGTGGAATCCTAAGCAGATCACGGCGCGCGGGGACGCTCTAGAGCGTCCCCGCTGTGTTACAAGAGTGTCTAGCGTTTCCGCAGCGGCACAACCAGATCGTAAGGGAAATCGGTCAGGCGTTGGACAACACCCTGTTCATCAATGTAGACGGAGTCCTCAACGCGCACGCCATAGCCGCGTTCGGGATAATACAAGCCCGGCTCAACGGTGAAAGCGTTGCCCACTTGCAGCACATGCGTAGATTTTTCGCCAAACATGGGCGCCTCATGCACGTTTAGCCCAATCCCATGCCCAAGGCTGTGAACGTAGCCTTCCATCGTCCCCGGCTTGCTGCGCTGTGTGGCGTGACCGCGGCTCTCGAAATAATCCAACACCATCACCTGATATTGGCTAGTCTGCGCGCCCACCGCGAAGGCGTCCATGACCATGTGGAAGGCGTGCATCACATCGTCGTAGGCTGCCTGCACATCGTCCGCGGCGCGCCCTAAGCACCAAGTGCGCGTCATATCATGGAAGTAGCCGCTTTCGCCGCCACGCGGGAAAATATCAAAGACAATCGAGCGCCCAACTTCCAGAACGTCGCTATCTTCACCCACGCTGTGTGGCATACCAGCGTCGCGCCCTTGTGCAAAGATGAAGCCTTCGCTGTCTTCCAAGCCAAGCGCTGTCTCTTGCGCCTGAATGTAGCGGCGCACTGCGCCAATGGTCAGTGGTTCGCCGTGTTCGTTGATGATCGGGCTGCCAATTGCCTCACCGCTGGCATAGTGGCTGCTCAGAAAGTTCCACGCACGGCGCACCACTTCGCCAGTCAGCCGCCCCGCCTCACGCAGTGCCGCGATCTCTGCGATGTCTTTTGTCTCATACATACGGCTGAAAAGCGCTAGGACGTCATCTTCAAGGGCAAGCTCCACACCGAGATGACTATCAATCAGGTGCAGCAGATTGGGCAGCATTCCGTTGACAGCCGCCGCGCCATAAAAGCCAACACGCCCGCGAATGCCCAACTTGCGGAAATAATTTAAGAATAACTCGCGGCGTAGCTTGCTCGGCTGGCTGCCAAGCTGCTCATAGAGCGCGGCGAAATCGAAATCGTAGTGGGTCATGACGCGCAGCCCGCTTTTGGCTGCCTCGTCCACTTCCATGCCGTTCACAATGATCACAGCTTGCTCATCACGCTTCTTAAAAATATTACCGTTGGCTTTGGCGCGCCCCGTCAGATAGTCGCGAAAAGTGTTGGGCGTTTCATCCCCTAGCACCACGATTGCATCAAGGTTATAGGTGTGCATCAGGCGGTCAAGATCAGATCGCATGTTTCAGGATTCCTTCATTAATGGGTCAGCGCTGAGTGTGCCATACAATGTGGCAAGCGGCAAATTGGTTTGGGCGGCAAGTTGGGCGCACACGGAGAGGTATTACAACCTCTCCGTGTGCTGTGCTGCTAACTGCTGTAGCCATAGGTCAGATCGCTCAGGCGATCCACTGCTTTTTGGAGTGCGGGGAAGACTTGGCGGTAGACCTCATTAAACAACCTGTCGTAGACTTGGTGGGTTGCCGCGTGCGGCTGATAGGTGCGTTCGGTGCTGGTCATGCCTTCGGCGGCTGCCCGCACATTCGGATACCAGCCAGCGGCAGCCGCTGCCAAAATGCCCGCGCCAAGATTGGTTGCCTCGGATGTGCTGGCGCGCTTCACCGTTTTCCCCGTCACATCCGCCACGATTTGGCACCACAACGGGCTGCGCGATCCGCCGCCCATCAGGATATACTCATCAATCGCATGTCCCGTCGCCGCGGCGATGCCTTCCATCGCTAGGCGATGTTCATAGGCAATGCCCTCAAGGATGGCACGATAGAAATGCTCGCGGCGGTGCGCGCCCGTCCAGCCCAGCGTGATGCCCGTCGCTTTGGCATCCCAGAAAGGCGGCATCACGGCGTTCCAATAGGGCACCAGCATCAGCCCTAACGAGCCGGGCGGCAGTTTACGCGCCGCTGTCTCCAACACTTCTTCGGGCGAGACGCTCAGATCGATCTTTCGCAGATCGGCGGCGAAATGCTCGACAAACCAACTGACCGTGAAGGTGCCGCCGCCTAGCACTTCTTCTGGCACAAAGGCGCCGGCAATCGGTGAGCATAGTGTGCGGAAGGCGCGATCTGCCACATAATCATCCGCGTGCGCGCCGCTGACCATCGCCGTGCCGAGATTCAAATACGCCTTGCCCGCTGTGGTGATGTTTGCGCCCAGCCCTGCCGACTGCCCATCGCCGGCGCCCGCCACAATTGGCAGCCCTGCCCGCAAGCCGCTAAGCTGCGCCGCTGACTCGCTCAGTTCGCCTAATACACTGCCCGGCAGCGCAATCGGCACAAACTGCTCAGGATTCAGCCCCAGTTTGCCCATCAAATCGGTTGCCCATGTGCCGCGCCGCATGTCAATCAAGCCCATGGGATCAGCGCAGGGCAGGCTAGTCACCCAACGCCCCGTCAGGCGCTGCACCAAGAAGGCGTGAACATCAAGAAATTTGTAGGCACGGCGCATGACGTCTGGCTCGTGCCTTTGCAGCCAAACCAACTTTGGCAGCGATTGCTTGGTCGAAGGACCTTTGCCAGTCAGATCGTGCAGATAGGCATTCCCAACGAGGCGATCCAGTTCGGCAACTTGTGCCACTGCCCGATCATCCACCCACAAGATCGCGTTGCGTATCGGCTGGCAGGTTTCGTCCACTGGCACAAACGACTCGCGCTGATGGGTGATGCACAGGGCGGCAAAGCGTTCCGCACCGACTTGTGCGGCAAGTTCGCGCAGCGCTTTGCATAGTGCGTCCCACCAGTCTTCGGCGCGCTGCTCATACCAGTTTGGGTGCGGCGAGAGCAACTCAAAGGTGGTGCGGCTCTCCGCCACGGCGCGCCCGTGCCGATCCCACGCAATGGCTTTGCAGGCACTGGTGCTGCTATCCACACCGATTACAAGGTCTTTTGAAGCACTCATAAGCGCAAAATCCTTCTATATGTCGTAAAAAATGAAGCATTCTGCCTAAGATTGTACACAAAGGGCGGGAAGTGACTCCCGCCCTTGTGCAGAGTTCTCACGCTGGAAGGCGTAGTTTATTCGTCAATCGAGGCTTGAATGGCTGCCTTGATGTTGCGGAGCGTGGTGGCGATGTCTTGCGCGCCGGTGGTCATCTTGCCCAGTTCATCGGGGATAGGTCCGCCTGTGCCGCTGACGGCTGCCCAGCCGGGGAAGTGCGGCTCGGTGCCCATGCGCTCTTTGATCGCCTTGAGGGCTGCCGGGAAGTGACGGGTGGTGCCTGCCACGACCTTTGCCTTCTCCAGCACATTGGGCGCGTTGAAGGCGCTGGTGCGGACAGGTGTATTGCTGGATTCCGCAGCGGCGATCTGGGTTGGCTTGCTGGTTGCCCACTGTAGGAAAATCCAAGCTGCCTCTTGCACGCGGCTGTATTTCGAGAGCGCGATGCACGAGCCGCCCTGATGCCCAATGGCTGGCACTTCGTCAAAGCTGCAATCTTCAGGTGCGCGCAGCGCCACTTCTTGCGGCAAGTCGGCAGTTTCCCACAGCCCGACGGTCTGTGAGCGATCCGGCACATCCAGCCCTGGGAAGAACTCTGCCCACGAGATGACATTTGCGCCCAAGCCTTGCGCCATCGCATCGCCCTGACCGCCCCAGTCCCACGTGGTGACGCCGGCTGGCACGTGCTTGCCGAGTTCGAGCATGTATTCCGCGCCCGCCACTGCCTGCGCGTCGTCAATCACAACGCTGCCATCGCGCCCGGTGTGCGAACCGCCGTGCGACCACAGCCACGCCGTCCAGTCGCACTGGAGCGCGTAGTGACCCGACTTCCACTGCCCGATGTAGCCGCGCACGTCGCTGCCGTCGGCGTTCTTGCTCATGTCCGTAGCGCGCACATTGGCAAGGAATTCTTCCATCGTGGTCGCAGGCTTCAAGCCAAGCTGATCGTAGATGTCCTTGCGGTACATGTAGATGAAGATTGGAATGTCGAAGGGCAAGCCGACCAAGCGCCCCTGATAAGCTGCCAGTGCTGGGATTAGCTCTGGCACAAAGTCATCAAAGTCAAAGTCGGGCATGTTCAGTTCGCTGCCCGTATCTGCCAACAGCACCGACGGATCAACCGTGTCGTTCACAAAGCGCCCAACCCATGCCTGATCCAAGTAGTAGATATCGTTGGAGGCAGATTCAGTTGCCGTATCCTGCGTAATTTTCGATAGCACCTGATCGAGTGGCGTCTGCTCCCAGATCACGTTGATACCTGTCAGCGGTGTGAACTCTTGGGCTGCCAAATCGCTGATGATCTGGCTGGGCGCTGTGGACTCCGACGAGATACGAACGGTGGTGCCGGCAAACTTGCCGCCCACTTCCTTCAGCCATGCCTCTTGCTCACCTGAAAGCTGATAGACGCCCGGGCGCAGCGGCAAGCGGCGGCGGGCTGCCATCGCACGGTGCATATCCCAGCGCATCATGCCTGCCATACTGATGCCAAAGCCGGCAAGACCAATGCGGCGCAGGAACTCACGGCGGCTAATCTGACCCTTGCGGAGTTTTGCGCCTTGTTCGGCAACATAAAGACGTTGCTTGCGATCACGTTCGTTCATATCAGAAGTTTCCTCTCAAAAAAAGACTCGTTCAGAAAGTTTGGACAAAGACTTAGCCTATACATACCGTTCAGTGTGTGCCTGTTGCGGCATCACCTCCTTTCAATATCTTTACTGTGTGCCTAACCGCGCACTGCCCCAAGCGTCAGACCGCGAATCAGGTAACGCTGGACGCCCAAAATGAACAGAAAGACTGGGATCATCGCTGCTGTGCCAGCCGCCGAGAGCAAACCCCATTCCGTCGGCCCAGCTGACGTATCGTAGGACTGCATACGGATCGGCACAGTCTGCATTTCGGGCAACCGCGAAAGGTAAAGCGTCAAAATGAACTCATTCCACGAGAAGATCAGGCACAGCACAGCCGCCGCCGCGATGCCCGGCGCCACATAGCGGATGATGATCCGCCAGAAGGCGCCGAAGCGCGTGCAGCCATCCACCATCGCTGCCTCATCCAGATCGGTGGGAATGTCATCAAAGAAGGATTTAAGCAGCAAGGTTGCCAGCGGCAAGTTGATCACAACATGCGCCAACATCACACCCAGATAGGTGCTGGTTAGCCCAAGCTGCTGATAGAGCCACGAGAGCGGCAGCACAACCGCCGCCGCCGGCATAAAGCGCGTCGAGATGATGAAAAAGACCAAGTTTTGCTTGCCGCGCGGGTTAAAGCGTGAGAGCGCATAGGCGGCTAAGGTTGCCACAAAGATCACGATGGCGGTGCTGCTTAGCCCATAGAACAGGCTGTTGGCAATTGGCTGCAACATGGCATAGCCTAAGGTGCCGCCACCACCAACGCCCGCCGCCAAAGCGGTGCCAGTCTGATCGCGCATGGTGTCCTGATAGCTGGATTGACCGAGAATCACGCCCCACCAAGCCGTCGTAACCTGGGGAAAATCAAGGCGCGGTGGCAAGGTGAACACGAAGCGGTAAGGCGTCACCGAGAGGCGAAACCAATAGAAAATCGGGAAGAAGAACAGAAAGACAATCGCAAAGGTCAGCAAGCTGAGCGCCAGCTTGCCCAGAAACTTATTGCGGTGCTGAAGGCGCTGCGCCGTGCGCCAATCTACCGGCTGTGTCGTGCTTGCCATAGCTGCCTTCCTTACCACTTCACACGGAAAATCTTGGTGTAGGCGAAGGCAGACAGCCAGCCAACCACCATAATGAACACACCAATTGCCGCGCCATAGCCCCAACGGATGTTTTGAAAGGTAACCGTGTATTGATAGAAGCTAAGCGTCGTGGTGCGGTCGCCGGGCCCGCCAGAAGTCATGACCATCACGTAATCGAAGGTTTTGTAGAGTTCGATCAGGCGGAACAGCACGCCAACCGTGATCACGCTGAACAGCATTGGAATTTTGATGCGCGTCAGGCGTTGCAGCCACGAAGCGCCATCTACCTGAGACGCCTCCACAATCTCATGTGGCAAGCCCTTTAAGCCCGCCAAGATGATCAGCACGAAGAAGGGCGTCCACTGCCAAATTTCCACAATCAGCAAGGCGATCAGGGCGTATTGCCCAGTGCCGCCCAGCAGCGGCTCGCTTTTATCTAAGGCGCCCACACCATAGAGTAGCCATGAGATCACGCCAAAATCAGGGTGCTGGAGCAGGCGAAACATCAAGCCGGCGATCACTGGCGCAGTCACCATTGGCAGGATCATCAGCGTTTGCATGATGTTGCTGAACCATGGGCGCGCATCCAGCAGCAAGGCGATCAACAAGCCCAGTAAAAGCTGCACGGTAAGGGCAATAATCGTGTAAACCGCCGTGATGACGATGGCATTCCCAAAGTCTTTCACCAGCGGATTGCCGTAGAGCATCCACTCATAGTTGCGAAAGCCGATCCACTCCCAAACCTTTGTGCTGGTGCGGAAATTTTGAAAGCTGACCAGAATGTTGAAGATGAGCGGAAAGACACTATAGAGCAGCAAAATCCCAACCGCCGGCGAGACCCACAGCCATGGGTTGTTTGCGGAAAAGAATCCGCGCCGCTTGTTGGCAGAAGCAGCTTGTGTGCTTAAAGGCGTGCTTAAAGCAATATCTGGACGCGCCATGCAGTTCCTCGCAAAAGTCGCTTGTTGATAAAGGCGTAATTTTTTGCCTGAAAACGTGCCGCCCTGAAAATTTAGCGGCTGTTGGGATTTTCACAAAAGTGCATAAGCTGCACTATTGTGCCAAATATAATCAGGTTCAAATCACCTGTCAAGTTTTTCATTGGGCTGCCCTAGGAATTAGGGCAGTTGCGCCTGCTTGACAAGCGGTGTGCGGAGTCCTACAATTTGGTAAAATGTGAAATATGCTCACGTTTGTGCAAAATGCTTAATCTCTTTGCGATGAACTGTCAGGATTTTCTAAAAGGCGGGCAATAGTGACCACAATTACCGTGATAGGCGCAGGTGTGATGGGAACGGCGCTCACCTTCCCAGCCACCGATAATGGGCATGAGGTGCGCCTTGTGGGCACCCATCTGGATGAGGAAATCATTAGAAGCTGTAAAGCGTCCGGCATACACCCCAAGCTGAAGCGTCCGATTCCGCCTGCTGTGCAGCCTTTTTTCTATGCCGAGCTTGCCGAGGCAATGCGCGGTGCAGAGCTGATCGTGCTGGGCGTGAACTCTCGCGGTGTGCATTGGGCAGCCCAAGCAATTGCGCCGCACTTGCAGCCCAACCAGATCATCTTGATGGTGACCAAAGGCTTGGAAAGCACTGCTGACGGTCAGTTGATGATCCTGCCGGACGTACTCGCCGCGCACCTGCCTGAGTCGATACGCGATCAGGTGCAGTATGCCGCCATCGGTGGACCGAGCATCGCTGGCGAATTGGCGGCGCGGCGGCACACTTCCGTTGTGTTCGTCTCACGGAACGCCGACATCCTGCCGCACCTATGCCAGCTCTTTAGCACGCCTTACTACCACATTTGGACTTCAACGGACATGATCGGCGTTGAGGTGTGCGTTGCCATGAAGAATCCGTATGCGTTGGCAACCGGCTTGGCACAGGGCGTCCTAGAGACGTTGCCCGAAGACATAGCACTCGCTAAGAATCATAACTATGCTGCGGCAGTTTTTGCTCAGGGCTTGGCAGAGACTGCCTATCTCGTTCAACTGCTGGGCGGCAGCCTAGAGACGGTCTATAGTTTGCCCGGCGCTGGTGATTTATACGTCACCACGCAAGGCGGGCGCAATTCGCGCATGGGACGCTTGCTGGGCATGGGCAAAGCGTATAGCGATGCCGTTGAGGAAATGCCCAATGAGACTGTCGAAGGCGTGGACTGCGTGCTTGCTGTGATGCCTGCCATCGAGAGCATGATCGTGCAGGGTAAAATCGCGGAGGATGCGCTGCCCTTGCTGCGCGAACTGCACCGCATCCTAACTCGCAACACCAGTGTCGCCTTTGATTTCAATCGCTTCTTTAGTAAGCTGCCATTTTCGCCTCCATTAAGCCAAGATGTACAGGGGGATTGATCGCACATGATGCAACTTTCGCCAGACCTGATCCAACGTTACTACGCTGTGATCGAAGAACTAGGACCGGAAGCACTCAAAGATATGCTCCAAGCGATGCACCTGATCCGTGCTTTTGAAGAACGCGCCGAGCAACTCTACATGCTGGGCAAGGTTCACGGCACAATGCACCTCTCCATCGGGCAAGAGGCGACGGCTATCGGTGCGGCGAACGCTATGCAAGACGGCGACTATCTGCTCAACCATCATCGCGGGCATGGGCATTGTATGGCATGGGGCAGCGATCCGAAGCGTATGATGGCGGAATTCATGGGCAGAGAGACGGGCTACTGCCGCGGGCGCGGTGGGAGTATGCACATCGCCGATGTGGACTCGAACAACTTAGGCGCCAACGGCATCGTGGCGGGTGGCATCCCGATTGCGGTCGGTGTTGGCTTGAGCATCAAAATGCGCCGCACCAGCCAAGTGTGCCTGGTCATCTTTGGCGATGGCGCTGCCAATGAGGGCGCTTTCCATGAGGCGCTGAATATGGCGTCCATTTGGGCGCTGCCGATTGTCTTCTTGTGCGAAAACAACCAGTATGCCATGTCTATGCCGGTGGAGAAGGCGTTCAATATCGAGAACATCAGCCAGCGGGCGGCTGCCTATGGCTTGCCGGGCGTCACTGTAGATGGCAACGATCCACTGGCGGTCTATACTGCGGTCAGTGAGGCAGCAGCGCGTGCGCGGCGCGGCGAAGGCGCTTCATTGGTCGAGGCGAAAACCTACCGCTATAAAGGACATTCCAAGAGCGATAAGCAGGCATATCGCAGCCGTGAGGAAGTGCGCGATTGGCAGGATAACCGTGATCCGATTATGCGCTTCGCCAACCTGCTTGTTCTGGCGGGTGTGATCAGCGAGGCAGAGGCGGCAGACATGCGCGATCAAGCAATCACCGCCATTGATGCGGCGGTGGAATTCAGCGAGAACAGCCCTGAGCCAAGCGTTGCCGATATTCTGGATGGTGTGTATGCCTGAGCTGCGCGAACTGACCTACGCGGAAGCGCTGCGCGAAGGCTTGCGCCAACTGATGACCGAAGATGAGCGCGTCTTTCTGATTGGCGAAGATATTGGCGTTTATGGCGGCGCGTTTGGTGTGACGGCGGGCTTGCTCGATCAGTTTGGCGCAGAGCGCGTCATTGATACACCGATCTCAGAGGCAGGCATTGCCGGCGCCTGCATTGGCGCTGCGCTGACCGGAATGCGCCCTATCGGTGAGATTCAATTCATGGATTTCGTGACTCTCAGCATGGAACAATTGGTGCTGCAAGCTGCCAAAGTGCGCTTTATGTTTGGCGGCAAGGCAAGCGTGCCTATGGTGCTGCGGATGCCCGGCGGCAGCGGCACAGGCGCCGCGGCGCAGCACAGTGAAAGCCTTGAAAATTGGTTTGTGCATGTGCCGGGACTTAAAGTGGTGATGCCTAGCACGCCCTATGATGCCAAAGGGCTGATCCGCGCCGCTGTTGCCGATAACAATCCCGTGATCTTCGTCGAACACAAACTGCTTTATAAGACCAAAGGGCATGTGCCAGAAGAGGCGTACAGCGTGCCGCTCAGCCAAACGCAGATCGTCCGCGAAGGAGCGCACCTCACCGTTGTGGCAACCTCGATCATGGTCAGCCGTGCGCTGCAAGCTGCCGAAAGACTGGCAGAGGAAGGCATTCAACTAGAGGTGATCGATCCGCGCACGCTGAAGCCATTGGATGACGCGCCGATCATCGAGTCGGTCAAAAAGACAGGGCGTGCGCTGGTGGTGCATGAGGCAGTGGAGATGGGCGGCTTTGGCGGCGAAGTGGTAGCACGCATCGCCGCCAGTGAGGCGTTCGACTACCTTGAAGCGCCGATCCGCCGCTTGGCAGGCTTAGATATTCCGATCCCATATAACCGTGAGCTGGAGTATCATACTGTGCCACAGGTCGAGAGCATCGTCCGTGAGGCGCGCAAACTGGTGAAAGGTGAGTATTAAACCATGCCTGTGCCGATCATCATGCCCAAGTTCGGCTTCACGCTGGAAAGCTGCGAGATTGTCCAGTGGCTGGTGCGCGAAGGTGACAGAGTCCGCAGCGGTGACCCAATCTGTGAGGTGACCACTGACAAGGTGAACATGGAGGTTGAGGCGACCGAAGATGGTATTGTGCAGCAGTTGCTCTACAAAGCGGGTGATGTGGTGCCAGTTACAGAGGTGATCTGCTACTTACTGCGCGAAGGTGAAGCGCCCGCCCTTGCAGCAAGCGCTGCCACGACGGCTGACTCGGCTCATGGTGATGTGCCTAGTGCCACACCGCTAGCTCGCCGCCTTGCCGAACATAACCACCTTGATCTTGGCACGCTGCAAGGCAGCGGACGCAACGGTAAGATCATGCGGCGTGACGTGGAACAAGCGCTTGGCAAGGTGCGCGCCACGCCCGCCGCCCGCCGTCTAGCCGCTGAACACAACATTGATCTGGCTGCTGTGCAAGGCACAGGGCGCGGCGGGCGCGTGCAAGGCACTGATGTGCAGGCAGCGCTGGGTGAGCAGGCAGGGCGTCCTACCCGTGATGCAGAGGCAACATTGCTGCTTGCCAAGCCTCCCACCATCCGCGATACGCAAACCATAGCGCCACCCGATATTCCGCATGAGGCAGATCGGCATGTGGTGCGCCTTGAAGGGATGCGCCGCACCATCGCACAACGCTTGCAAAAGAGTTTCCAGAGCGCACCGCACATCTTCCTGGATGCGGCTGTGGATATGAGCATGGTCGAGGCGCTGCGCGGCAAACTGAAGGCGCGTGGCGAAAAACTCTCGATGACTGCCGTGCTGATCAAAGCCTGTGCGTGGGCGCTTGGCAAAAATCCGCCGTTGAATGCTACATTGGATGGTGAGGAAATTTCCTACTGGCACACTGCCAATATCGGGATGGCAGTCGCGCTCAAAGACGGCTTGATTGTGCCTGTCATTCACAGCGCAGAAAAACTGACGCTCTACACTGTTCAGCAAGAGGTAGATCGGTTAGCCGTATTAGCGCGTGAGGGCAAACTTGCCCTTGATCAGGTCAGCGGTGGCACCTTCACCATCAGCAATATGGGCATGTTTGGTATAGATCGTTTCACCGCGATCATCAATCCACCGCAAGTGGCAATTTTGGCAGTCGGGCGGACGGCGCAGCACTTTGTGCCGGATGCCGAAGGCAAGCCGACCTTGAAGCCGATGCTGAACCTAACGCTCAGCGCTGATCATCGCGTGGTGGACGGCGCACACGCGGCGCATTTCATGCGCGACCTGCGCGAGGTGTTGGAAGAACCGTCCCTTTTGGCGTGGTAGGACTCTCTTCAAGGCGCCCGCAGCTTCTGAGAAACTGCGGGCAGGTGCTGCGACAGCTACTTTGACTTCGTATGTTCGGCAATTTGGCTTGGCAAGGCTAGATCATCTCAAAATGCCGCCAACGCTAAATAGCATGGGTAAACGTGACCTAACAAATGAACTTTAAAAAGCAAGGTAAGGGTAGACCGAGCGCCTATATATGCAGTGCGCCGCCCGCGCTATAATGTGTTAAACGTCTTCATCCACCCGTTGATTAGGCGAACTGGTTCAGGTTAGGTGCTATGGAACTGCTTGACTGGCTGAGCGTGCAACATGCCGATGGCGAACGGCGCATTGAACTTTATCACGGTGACCTCACCGCCATGCCTGAAGCGGTTGATCTGCTCATCGTCTCTGCCTTTCCGAACCACTACGCGCCGGAACGCGGCACGCTCATCGAGGCGCTCCACAAGCGCGGCATCTCGGTGGCACACCTTGCTACCGAAAGAGCTGCCGATCTGCGTGAAGATTTCGGCTGTTGGCTTTCTCAGCCAATCACGGCAGATGCCATGCCCTTCAAGCGTCTGCTGTGTTTTGAGCCGCGCACACGCGGTGCGCCTGCCGAGGTGATCGGCGATCTTTTCCAAGCGCTAATCGCAATCATTAGCCATGAGCCAAGCCTACGCACCGTTGCGATGTCCATGGTAGCGACGGGCAGGCAAGGCGTGCCCATTGCCGATATTCTAGAGCCACTCCTAGAGGCAGCCGCCCATTGGCTGGCTATGGGGCTTGGTGTGAACTGCCTGAAGATCGTGGAGTTTGTGGATCGCAAGGCATATGAACTGAAGGGCGCTTTTGCCATCCTCAAAAAGCACTATGCCGAGATGAACATGAGCATGTCGCCACAGTATCGCTATGATCTCTTCATCAGCTATGCCAGCCCAAACCGTCCCGATGTGCTGCGTGTGGTAGATTACCTACAGGTGCAGAAACCTGATCTGCGTATCTTCTTTGATCGGCGTGAGCTAACGCTTGGCGATGCCTGGCAGCAGCAGATTTTTGAAGCATTGGACGACTGCAATAAGGTGGTGGCATTCTACTCGCCTGCTTACCTCGCCTCAAAGGTCTGTAAAGAGGAGTTCAATATCGCGCTCTTTCGTCACCGTGAAACAGGCGCTACCCTGCTGCCGATTTACCTCTATTCGGCAGCACTGCCAACTTACATGAAGTTGATCCAATTCACCGATTGCCGCGAGGCGGACACCGCCAAGCTACACGCTGCTGCTGAGTCCATCTTAGCGGCTGTTTCACGGGGCTGGAAAGATACGAATTGCTAGTATTGCACGTAACAAGAGAGCGATAGGCATTTCATAAAGACTCAGGGATACTCGTTACACCTACGACCACAGCCATGCGCCTCTCTAGACGAGACAGGCGCTTTCGAGACTGGTATCGCAGAACGTCTCCCAAGCCGACCTCTCGCCCGATGCGTGCGTGGGCTATCGGTATCCTTTCCCATCCGGCGTGCGCTGCCGCTTAGGTTTCCAAACACGCTTGAGGCTTTTTGAGGAACACCGCAAGCTAATATCTGTGATGTTTTGGGCGCTTTACTCTGAGACAAGTAATGATCGTTATTACTCTGGTGCAGAAAAAGATGGAGAGATCGTCAATCCTGAAACGGGATCGTTTGATAGCCTGAGTGTTGCGCTCGCACGCAGCTTCTTCATAGAAGGGCAGGCGGGAATCAGCTATTGCATGGATGGTGTAAACGGTGCTTCGGATGAACCGCCAAATGTAACAGGTGGTCCTGTTCCAGCATGGTCTGTAAACATCACGAGGTTAGAGCATTGCCTAAACCATCGCTACATGATGGCGCAACTGTTCCTGAATGGTTTATTGCACTATTCAAGAAGCAACCCAGATGGGATTGACATGTCTGATCCCGATCAATTTATGGGATATGTGTATCGTTTTTTCTACACCAACTATGCAGTAACCATAGGTGAAAAGGTATTTGAAAATCGAGTTTTCAGCGATGAACAGTGCCAACCTGAAGTATCTGCGGTGACAGAAAACGGTGAGATCAAAACTTACAGGACATACTATCGGATAATTGAATCCATAAATAAGCGCATAGCAACTCGCTCAGTCGACTTTCCGCCGAGAATACGCCTTGATATCGCTGCTGTAAAATGGCTTGATGACTACTTGACTTGCAAACTAGCACAGCCTAATCCTAACAGTTCTACCGAACGCATCAAGCGATCCTATGAACGCAGTATCCTGCCGCAGATCGAAAAAGCAATTCTAGATTTCTACAATGGTGTGCCTGATCCCACTGACGGTGCTTTTGAATATAAATCTGCAAATAAATCTATCAATAATCAAGGGATACCGTATTCTGTTTGTGTTGGCGGGTGCATCGAGGAGACACAAATTATTCGATGGGACAACCCTGTATTAAATGCTGCCTACATTCAGGTGTACTACAATACGACCCTTGATCAAAATGTGTCGTGTGATGCCTATACCCTGTTTACAGAGCATATGGATCAGGTCAGGCGCTGTTATCGCAACGGCGAGGGGCAGGGGTCTCCCAGAGTTCTTCAACCTATCTTATGGTTGGACGCAGGACCGAGCGGTGCTGCGGGTTATTTTTGGATAAGTCTAGTTTATCAACAAAGTCAAACGAAAATTAACCGCTAGAGCTTGTGTGGAGTGGCATATGAAAACCTCAAAAGCAGTTCTCATACTGGTGCTATTCAGCATCCTTTTCAGTGTATTGGTATTCAATGCACCTGCGCTTGCTCAAGCATCCCAAGCGCGTGAAATTGTCGCTTTATCGTGGAACAGCAATAACTAGCTTGCTGTCGGTTATACAGGTAGTGTCGTTGAGGTAATTAATGTAGCAAACAGTCAACTTATAGCCTCGAGAACATTACCCGACTACATCAGAACAGTGGACTGGCAGATGAATACAGCAGCAAATCACCTAGTGGTTAGCGCTCAGGAGTATGTGTTCGTTTGGGATGTGGACACAGACCAAGTTTGGCAGCACCGTTTTGAGATATATCATGGTGAGGCGCGTTGGAATGCGGATGGCACGCACATTGCAGTCTTCAGTTCAAGTGGCAGCGGTGCACTTGATCGCCGTTACATCACGGTCGCTGAACCGACCTCAGGACTGGTTTTGCATAAACTCGGCTTGTTGGATAGACGCGATAATGGTGTGACGGATTTTGACTGGCATCCCACACAAGCGCACCTGTTGGCTTCCGTACATGGCAATGACACCTTTAGAATCTGGGATGTGCAAACAGGCGAGATACTGCATACGGCGCAAGTTGAGGGAGCAAGATACGTCGCTTGGAACAGAGATGGGTCGCTTTTGGGCGTAGCGCATGGCGGTGAAACTTATGCTCACATGTCGCTTTTTGATGGGCGAACATATCAACTCCTCAAAGTATTTCCTATCTCTGTGGAAGCTAGAATTGCATGGAGTAAAACTAAGTCCAATGAGTTTGCAATTACTGCAATTCAACTTGAAGTATATAACATAGCAAGTGAAAGCCTTATCCTCTATGTTAATCCTCCAAACCGCTTAATTGACGATATAGCATGGAGTCCAACTAGCGACCAAATTGCATACGGTGGCAGTGCGCCGCTAGAAATCGTCTCTATCCTTCCGCCGCCGCCCACTGACCTGCACGCCTTGTACGCCGCCTACAACAGCGCGCCCGTCACGCCCGTCCTGCATCCGAGCGTCGTCATTCGCAACCAGGGCAGCCTGACCGTCCCGCTGGGCGAGGTGCGCCTGCGCTACTACTTCACCCGCGATGGCAGCGCTGATTTGCAGGCATCCTGCACCTTCATCCCCTACTATCCGAGCGGCGTGCTGCCCGACATCATCCCTGAGCCGCAAGCGTGCGGCAGCAGCGTCATCGTCGAGACGGGCGCGCTGACTGCGCCAACCGCCACCGCCGATAGCTACCTCGAACTGCGCTTCACGGACGGTACGCTGCCTGCCAACGGCTACACGCTGCACTACATCCTCTCGGTCAACAAGGCGGACTGGAGCAATTTCCAGCAGACGAACGATTACTCGTACAGTGCCTTCGGGACGTATCCGCTTGGCGAGGCGGAGACAGTGACGCTGACACGGCAGGGCGCCGCGGTCTGGGGCGCCGCGCCGCGGTGAGGAAGGGAACGCCTAGCCACCACCTGCCCTCGCACATCTGATGGTCTTCAATCAACGCTGTTTGCCCTGTCGGCTAGGCAAAAAACTAGCCACTTTGCACGCCAATTATGCTTGTCGGAACGTCTGTGTAACCCTATACTTTAGGTATGCATTGAGGTTAGCAAAAGGCGTACCATATTATGCTGTTACTCGCCGAGTCCATCTGGGAAAGCTCTACCATGCGCGTCGGGTGGTACGACGCTGAACAAACCATCCTCGTCTTAGAAGTGCTGGATCGGTGGACGTGGGGCGATGCCGTGCAGAGCATTGTTCATGTGATGAACCCTGCCATTGTGCGGAAAGCACCCCAGCCTGTCTACTCGATTTTCGTGCATGACCGCTTGGCAAAATTCGCGCCAAGAGGCGGCAACGCTCTACAAGCAATGCGCCAAATCCTTCAGACCGATCCGCCTAACGAGGTGTTAGCGATCTTTGTTCGCCAAACCGACGTGATCCGCAACTTTGTAGATGTTGCTATCCGCATTTATCGGCTTACCAACAAAGAACCAAAGCACCGTTTCACCGACACCTTTGAGGACGCGCTGGCAATCGTGGCAGCCCACAAAAATGCTGCACAGCAGCCAAAGATCGCCAATCCATAAAAGCACCGCTCTATTCTATGTGGCGCAAATATGACGATTTTCCTCTATACTATTTAGAGAGGAGAGCGACACATAGGGAAGGTGATGGGATGAACTTCGCGCATAGCATCTCAGAGGCGCACAATTATCGGTTGGGCTGGTACGATCTCGATCAAACCATTTTGGTGCTGGAAATTCTTGGCGCTTGGACATGGCAAGAAGCATTAGAAGTTATCTTAGAAAAAGCGCGCGTCTGCGCTTTAGAGCGTGCGCCCACACCGATCTACATTGTGCATATCTACCACACGCGGCATTTTCCACAAGAGCGCGGCGCGATTCAAGCACTGCGCCGCATGACTGCTTTTGATGTTCCCAATGAAGCACTCATCATCTTGATCAGGCAGAGCAGCGTGTTGGCAACCTTTCTCGATATTGCTCTGCGCGCTTTCCACGCCTTCAAATATCTTGGCAAAATACGTTCTGCCCAAAACTTTGAGCAGGCACTCTCGCTCATCCAAGCTGATAAGAACGCCCGATTGCAGCATGAACAATCTGTTGATCAAAAGTCGTGAAGCACTGCTGCGTGCCGCATTTGGCAATGCTACGCTGAACGGTGACTTCACCGGTAACCTACCCACCGCCGATCTGCCAAGCCGCTTGGCGAATGCACTCAAAGCGCTCAAGGCAGCCGCCATTGATGAGCGCGGCGCGCAAGTAGACTACGCGGCTTTGCGCCAGAGCGCTGCCTTCGCCGACTATCAGCATTTGATCGGCGCACTACCCCACCTCGATCCAACACGGCTTAGTGCGCGTGCTGAACAACTCGCCTTCTGGATCAACCTGTACAACTGCCTTGTGTTGCACGCTGTGATCGCTTTTGCGGTGCGCCAGAGCGTGGCAGAGCGCGCCTTTGGTCTGGCGTTCTTCCGCCGCGCCGCCTACTGCGTGGGTGGCGTGCGCCTGTGCTGTGATGATATTGAACACGGCATCTTGCGCGCCAATGCAGGGCATCCGTTTTTGATCGGCGCACAGTTTGCGGCGGATGATCGGCGCCTTGCGTGGGTGGTGAGTCCGTTAGAGCCGCGCCTGCATTTCGCCCTGAACTGCGCCAGCCGTTCTTGCCCGCCCATCGGTGCTTACGACGCGGGTCAGCTTGAACGGCAGCTTACCAATGCAGCGCGCTTCTTTGTTGACCAAGAGACAGCGCTCAGCGATGATGGGCTGCGCCTATCTGCCATCTTCAAATGGTATGCGCGTGATTTTGGCGGTCAGCAGGGTGTGCGTGCCTTCTTGCTGGCGCACTTGCCTGAAGGCGATGCGCGCCACGCCTATTTGCAGGCGCACGCACAGCCCAAATTCAGCTACGCGCCCTACAATTGGGCGCTGAACGTCTATTCTTCTACGGCGGGCAGTTGAAAAACATCCGCCAGCGTGATGTGCAAGCCTTCCAGCAAGGGAGAGGCGTCTAACGTATCAGCATCCGTATAGAGCCGTGCGTTTTTCTCACCCCTGATGTACTGATGCAGTTCGCGCTGTTCAGGGTAAATAACCCAGACCTGCGCTGTGCCGTGTGTCTGATAATCACGGATGCGGCGCAAAAGTTCAGCAGCGGTATCTTCAGGCGACATAACCTCAACAGCCAGATCAGGCGCGCCAGGGAAAGGACGGGCAAGATCAAAGCCTTTAGGAAGGCGACCCTTGCGAATGAAAGAAGCATCTGGCACACGAGAAAGGCGTACACCATCAGCATCAGTGTGTAGCACATAAATAAGGCTATCGGTGCAAACATAACCGAGTTGATGCTGTGTGGCATGTGCATAGAGCAAGCGGTAGACGTTAGCAGCAATCCATACATGGCGAAAACCAACTGGCGACATAGGCACGGGTACTCCGTCTACCACCTCAAAAGATTGCCCCTCAGCAGCCAACTTGAGCATTGCCTGCTCGCTCAGCTTGCTTGTTTCGGCGCTTGGCACGCTCATTTGACGTCCTACCTCTCAGCCTACGCGCTTTAGCGGTATACTTGCGGCGTGCCGTTTGGTTGGCACGCTTTTGCCAAAATTATAGTTCATTCAGGAACAGTCTCACAGTGGATATTCTCGAATCAACCCTTGATACGCAGTCGGAGGCGTTCCGCGCCAACGCTGCCCATAACCGCGACCTTGCTCAAGAATTGCGCGCACGGATTGCGCTTGCCCGTCAGGGTGGCGGCGAACGCGCCCGCAAACGTCATGCCGATCAGGGCAAACTTTTTGTGCGAGATCGCATTGATCGCCTGCTGGATGAAGGCAGCCCCTTTCTGGAGCTTTCGCCGTTGGCAGCCTGGGATATGTATGATAACGATGCGCCATGCGCCGGCATTGTGACCGGCATTGGGCGTGTGGCAGGGCGCGAATGCCTGATCATCGCCAATGATGCAACCGTCAAAGGCGGTACCTACTATCCAATCACGGTGAAGAAGCATTTGCGCGCCCAACAGATTGCCGAGGAAAACCGCCTGCCATGCCTCTACCTTGTGGATAGCGGCGGCGCCTTTCTGCCGTTGCAAGATGACGTCTTTCCCGATGCCAACCATTTTGGGCGCATTTTCTATAACCAGGCGCGCATGAGTGCGCTTGGCATTCCGCAAATTGCCGCCGTCATGGGCAGTTGCACTGCTGGCGGCGCATATATTCCCGCCATGAGTGATGAGACGATCATCGTCAAAGGCACTGGCACGATCTTTCTCGGCGGACCGCCTTTGGTGAAGGCTGCCACTGGCGTTGACGTTTCGGCGGAAGATTTAGGCGGCGCAGAGGTGCATACACGGCGCTCTGGTGTTGCCGATCACTACGCGCTAGACGACGACGACGCGCTGATCCAATGCCGCAGCATTGTGGCAACCCTCAACACGCGCAAGCACATCACACTGGATGTTGCGCCGCCTGAGCCACCGCGCTATGACCCAAACGAGATTTACGGCATTCTGCCGCGCACCTTCCGCGAAACTTATGACGTGCGCGAACTGATCGCCCGCATTGTGGATGGCAGCCAATTCCGCGAGTTTAAGGCGCGCTACGGCGAGACGTTGGTCTGCGGCTTTGCGCGCATCGAAGGCTATCCCATCGGCATTGTGGCAAATAACGGTGTGCTGTTCAGCGAATCGGCATTGAAAGGCACCCACTTCATCGAGCTATGCGCGGCGCGCGGCATTCCACTGCTCTTTTTGCAGAACATCACCGGCTTTATGGTCGGTCAGGACTATGAGGCGGGCGGCATTGCTAAAGATGGCGCCAAGATGGTGAACGCCGTCGCCAATGCGCGTGTGCCAAAGATTACGGTGGTGGTCGGCGGCTCGTTTGGCGCAGGTAACTACGCCATGTGCGGGCGTGCCTACGCGCCGCGCTTCTTGTTCATGTATCCCAATGCGCGCATCAGCGTGATGGGCGGTGAACAGGCAGCTAATGTGCTGCTGACCATCAAACTTGACCAAATGGCGCGCAGTGGCGAGCCAGCGCTCACGCCTGAGCAGCAAAGCGCCTTCAAAACGCCGATCCTCGAAAAGTATGAGCGTGAAGGCAGCCCTTACTACGCCACGGCGCGCCTGTGGGATGACGGCATTATTGATCCGCCACAGACGCGCCGTGTGGTCAGCTTGGCGCTGGCTGCCTGTCTGAATGCACCAATTGAGTCAACTTTGTATGGCGTCTTCCGTATGTAGCTAGGTACAATCAGACCGTGTTTATCGGCATTTGCACAATTGAACTCTATCTGCCGGGCATTACATCCCTAAAGGCGAAGCGCAGCGTGTTAAAGATGCTTTTAGCACGCTTACACCGTGAATTCAATGTAAGCGCGGCAGAAGTTGCCCTGCACGATACCTGGCAAGCCGCCAGCATTGGTGTTGCCACAGTCAGCACCAGCGCTGCCCATGCCAGCAATTTGCTTGAGAACACGGTAGGCTGGCTGGAACATAACCGTCCCGATCTGGATGTGGTGGCGCACAGCATCGAGATTGTGGCATTTAGCACACCATCGGACTAGCGGACGCGCCGTCTGAATTTCATAAAAATTTAGTAAATGTGCGCCTACGGCTTTGGCGTACATCTGTTATGATTGAATGCAGTCTAGACTTGACGCGCACAGCGTTGCCTGAAAGCGAACCACCTTGACACAACCTGCCAAGCGCATTGAACTGCAATGCACCTACTGCGATTGGGTCGGCTCTTACGACCGCCCTTTGAATGCCTGCCCACAGTGCGGCGAGAACATCCTACGCGCTCGCTACGATCTGGACGCACTGCGGCGCAGCGGTTGGATCGATAAAGTGATGGCACGAGAGGCGGGCTTGTGGCGCTACCATGAGCTGCTGCCGATCTTCAACACTGAGAACATCGTCACGATGGGTGAGGGCGGCACGCCGCTGCTTCATGCGCGCAATCTGGGCATGATGCTTGGCTTGAAGTACCTCTACATCAAAGATGAGCGGCAAGGTCCTACTGCCTCTTTCAAAGATCGGCAGGCGTCGGTCGCGGTTTCCGTCATGCGCGAACGCGGCATCACAGAGGCTGTGGTTGCTTCCACTGGCAACGTGGCAATCGCCTATTCCGCTTTTGCCGCACGGGCGGGTATCAAGCTGTGGGCATTTCTCACCAGCATGGTGCCGGGCGAAAAAATGCGTGAGGCAGCCCTTTACGGCGGCGAAGTCATCAAAGTGACTGGCACCTATGACCATACAAAGGTGGTGGCGAACGGCTTTGCCAAGCAGCGCGGCTTGTACGTGGATCGCGGCATTAAGAGCATTGCGGCTGTCGAAAGCATGAAGACGATGGCGTTCGAGATCGCGCAGCAGCTTTCGTGGCGTTCGCCGGATTGGTTCATTCAGGCAGTCAGTGGCGGCATGGGACCTATCGGCGTGGCGAAGGGCTTTGAAGAACTGCTTGAACTCGGCTTGGTGGATAAAGTGCCGTCGCTTGGCATTATCCAATCTGAAGGGTGTGCGCCGATGGTGCGCGCCTTCAAGAACGGACGCAATGTGGTAACGCCCGTCGAAGACCCACAAACCGTGATCGCCACGCTCTCCACTGGTGATCCGGGACGTGCCTACGAGCAGCTTAGCAATCTGATCAGCACGCATGGCGGCACGATGGAAGATGCCACCGATGAGGAAGCCTTTAATGCGCTGCGCTTGTTGGCACGCACCGAAGGGCTTTCGGTGGAGCCTGCTACGGCGGTTGCCTTTGCCGGGCTAATCAAGCTGGCGCGGCGCGGCATCATCAAACCTGATCAGGTGGTGGTGATGAACTGTTCTGGGCATACCTTCCCTGTCGAAAAGCAAATCTTGGGCGATCAATTTGCCCGTTCGGTGGATGTCAGTGAGCAGAGCGGCAAAATCTCGCTGCCGGCGGAAGGCTTGTTGGCTGCCCTTGAACAAATGGATACTCGTGCGCGGCGCGTCGTGGTGATTGAAGATAACGCCGATGCCGGCAGGCTGATTGAGCGTATCCTAAAAGTGCAGGGCAACTATGACGTGCATTTGGCAAGCGGCGGCGCGGAAGGCGTGGTGCTGGTCGAACGCTTGAAGCCTGATGTCGTCATCACCGACTTGATGATGCCTGATATTGACGGCTTCAGCGTAATTGATGCTCTTAAAGCCGATCCGAACATGGCACATATCCCGATCATTGTGCTGACTGCGAAGGAACTCACTGTGCATGAGCGCTTGCGCTTGAATGGGCAGATCGAGCGCCTGCTGCAAAAAGGCTCGTTCATGGATGAAGACTTGTTGCAAAGCATTGTCAAGGCGTTAGGGTAAAGCATTCAAGGGTAAAGCGTGCATGATGAACAATCGCATCACTATCTTATATATCGAAGATGATCCCGGCAGCCAAGTGCTTGTGGAGCGCGTCTTAGGTGACGCCGGCTTTCACGTGGTGTTGGCGTCTCGCGGCTTAGAAGGATTGGATGCAGCAGTGAAACATCTGCCCAACCTAATCCTGATGGATATTAACCTGCCGGATATGACCGGGCGTGAGATTACCACACGCCTGCGCGCTGATGAGCGCTTCCGCAGTGTGCCGATTGTGGCGCTCACTGCCCAAAGCCAAGGTGGTGAGCGTGAAAAGGCAATCGCCGCAGGCTTAACGGGCTACTTGACCAAGCCAATTGATATTGATGCCTTTCCAAGCCAAGTAGCGCACTACCTCTCCGGCGCAAAGGATACCGTTAGTGTGGATGCCTTGGCACAGGCACAGTTTGAATACAACAGCGAATTGGTGATGCGCCTTGAGCAAAAGGTGCGCGAACTAGAACATAGCAACGCCGAACTGCGCCGCCTTGATAAGATCAAAGAGGATTTTATCCAACTGACCGCGCATGAACTTCGCACGCCGATGACGCTCATCTACGGCTACAGCCGTCTGATTCAGGAATCGGCTGTGGTCAAGCGCCTAAAAGGTGAATCGCCAGAGGTGAAAGCCTTCATTGATGGCTTGGTTGAGTCCATTGAGCGTATGTCGGGCGTCATCAACGAGATTTTGACCATCTCGCGCATTGCCACTGGGCGCGTCGAACTGGCAATTGGGCCCGTCAATCTGATGCGGACGATGGAGCGCGTCTTTAACGACATGGGGCAAATTGCCCGCCAGCGCAACCAGTCTTTCACCTATGACGCACGTCAATTCCCAACGATGGTGCAAGCCGACTCGGACTTATTGGCGTTGGCGCTTGCCAATGTGATCGGCAACGCCATCAAATATACGCCGGACGGTGGCGTGATCAACGTTACAGCGCGCCCGAACACACACAGCGTCCTAATTGCGGTCAAAGATACCGGCATCGGCATCAACAAAGATGAGCAGCACCGCATCTTTGATCGCTTCTACACTGCCAGCAACACACAGCTCCACTCCACCAGCAAAACTGCCTTCCGGGGCGGCGGCTTGGGCTTAGGCTTGGCAATCTGTAAGGGAATCATCGAGGCGCACGGCGGCAAAATCTGGGTGGAGAGCGAAGGGCGCGACGAAGTGCGCTTGCCCGGCAGCACCTTCTACATAGATTTACCGCTACAAGCGCCTGCCGTGCGACGTTCAACCGCTACCTAAGGAGCATGTGTCGCCCGTGACCGAACGCCCTAGCCCGCGCAGCCTCGTTGCGCTTACCCTCTATCCCATTTTTTTGGGCATGGCACCCGTCTTGGGCAAAGCTGCGCTCAATGGAGAAGCGGATCCGTTCACCATCGCTGCCTTGCGAACAGTGGCTGCCGCTGCCATTTTATGGGCGATCTATCTCATCTTTTGGCGCAAGTACATTTTCATTTACCCAGCGGGCTTGCTCGGCTGTGTGATGATCGGGATTGTGAACGGGATTGGTTCGCTGTTCTACTACAACGGCTTGGACTACCTGAACGCCTCGGTCGCACAGCTACTTAATAGCACCTACTTGATCTTTGTGATGGTGTTGGCGGCTGCCGATGGGCATAAACTCTCTCAGCGGACGCTGTTACGCGCCGTTCTTGCCCTGATTGCAGTGGCGCTCATCACACAAGGGGTGCAGGGTGGGCTGGACTGGTTCGGCGTTGGGCTGATGATCGGCAATGCGCTGCTCTTTGCAGGCACATTCATTCTGAGCCAGCGCGTACTTTATGAAATGCCTGCACAGACTGTGGCACTCTACGTGCTGACCACAATGGCGGTGGTGGTGGTGATGGCACGCCTGATTGTGAGCCGCGAACTGGCAGCCATGAGCGGCGAAACGCTCGGCGCCATCCTCGCCTTAGGGGTTACCACTGCCTTAGCGCGCCTGACGATGTTTTTCAGTGTGAAGAAGATGGGCAGCCTGCAAACCGTGCTGGTCGGCATTTCCGAGACGGCAGTCGCTATTCTGTTGGCGTTTCTGCTGTTAGGCGATCAGTTGAGTATGCTGCAATGGGTTGGTGTGAGTGTGTTGTTGGCAAGCCTGCTACTCATCCGCCGTGAGGATATTCGCAGCCGCAGCACGGGCGAAATGCTGCCAGTCCCCATCTCCGGCATTGGCTTCCCTTCTATCAGTTTTCAGCGGGCTGCCTTCACCCAAGCCTTTCTGGGCGAGGAAGCGATGCACGAACTTTCCAAAACAGAAGACATCACGCCCGAAGAAGTCGAGATGATCCGCCAAATGATGGGATCACCGCGCCGTTAGGTTGCCGCCGCCGCAGATTCTCCTCCTGTTTAACGACCGCTTGACAGAACCTTGATTCGCTCTCATAATATGGTTTGCCAAAATAGTTAGGATGCAAATCATTTGAACCCAAACGAAATGCCGCCGCCTAATCCATCGGAAATCGAGACGCGAGTCCTGTTCAACTGGATGTTTAAGATGGTCATCCGTGATCTGGACGAACACCTCAGGCAGCAGGCGATTCCGCTCAGCGGTCTGCAATATGGCGTGTTGCGCGTTTTGTGGCATGGCACGCTGAGTTTGAGCGAATTGAGCCAGCGGATGTTGCTTTCTTCGGCAACGCTTGTGCCGGTGGTGGACGCACTCGTGAAGCAGGGCTATGTACACCGCGAACGCGATCCGAGCGATCGCCGCCGCGTGCAGCTCTCGCTGACGGAAGACGGTAGGGTAGTCGTCAATGCGTTGGCTTGCCAGCCCTATCAAGATTCTTATCACAAAGCATGGCAGACATTGAGCAACGACCAGCGAACAACGCTGCTCAATCTGCTGCGCCAAATCGTTGCCAACATGTCCGAGGCGCCAGCCGAAGTCGAGGCGCGCATTGCCGAGATCGTTCAGGGGCATCTAAATCTGAACCGCAAGACCGAGTAACTGTAAACAACTGTTCGGAAAGGGAAATAACCGTGCAAGCACAACCTTCTTTTGCACAGGGTAGGCGTAGGCGTCCTAAAGCGCCGACTAATGGCGGTCTGCTGCGTGCCATTGGCTATCTTGGCAAGCAGCGCCGCTCTACACTGATTGCCTATAGCGCGTTAGTGATTGCGACGTTGGCGCAGTTAGCGGTGCCACAGCTCGTCCAGAACATTATTGATGCTGTGGCACGCGGCGCGACTGCCAACACGATCTTGAAACTGCCGCAAGTTGGGCAAAGCCTAGCCGCCGCTGCCGCAGGCACCACACTCGATCAACTACGCGTTGATCAGGCGAATGCAGAAGGCATCATGATCACGGCGGCGCTCGTTATCGTCCTCTTCGCTGCCATGCGCGGCTTGTTCTCGTTTGTGCAGGCGTACATGGCAGAAAAGACCTCACAGGGCATCGCCTTTGACCTGCGGAATGAGATTTACGCCAAAATTCAGCGCCTTTCGTTCAGCTACCACGACCGCAACCAAACGGGGCAGCTGATGACACGCGCCACCGACGACGTGGAAAAATTGCGCTTGTTCATTGCTCAGGGCTTGGTGCTGGCGGCGCAGGCATTTTTGCTGCTGGGCGTCACGCTGATCATCTTGGCGTTCACCAATTGGCGCCTGACGCTTGCCGTGCTGCCCATCCTGCCCATTGCCCTGATCCTGTTCATGATCTTTGGCGCGGTCAGCCAGCCGCTCTTTGTGCAGGTGCAAATCCGCATCTCCAAAGTGAACACCATCTTGCAAGAAAACCTTGCCGGCATCAAGGTGGTGAAAGCATTTGTGCGCGAACGCCAAGAACAGGCGCGTTTCAACGCTGCCGCCCTCGATCAGATGGCATGGCAGCTAAAGGTCGGGCGCGTGCTGTCGTTTTTGTTCCCGTTGGTCTTTCTGGTTGCGCAGATGGGTCAGGCGGTGGTGCTGTATTTCGGCGGCAGCCAGATCATCGGCGGCACGCTGAACCTAGGCGAGTATCAGAGCTTCAGCCTCTACTTGATCTACGTCTTTTTCCCGATTGGTCAGCTGGGCTTCATCATCTCGCTGATGGCGCAAGCCTCTGCCTCTGCTGGGCGCATTTTCGAGATTCTGGACGCCAAGAGCGATGTGACCGACGCGCCGAACGCACAGCCGTTGGGCGAGATCAAAGGGCAGGTGGACTTTAAGAACGTCACCTTTCGCTACTTTGGCTCCAGCGCGCCCGTGCTGAGCGAAGTGAGTTTCACGGCACAGCCCGGACAGACAATCGCACTGCTCGGTGCGACTGGTAGCGGTAAAACGACGATTATCAACCTGATCCCACGCTTCTACGATGTGAGCGAAGGCGCAGTGCTGATTGATGGCACAGACGTGCGCGAAGTGACCCTTGAAAGCCTGCGCAGCCAGATTGGCATCGTGCTGCAAGAGACGAACCTTTTCAGCGGCAGCATCCGTGAGAACATCGCTTTTGGCAGACCTGAAGCAGCCTTAGAGGAAGTTATCGAAGCGGCAAAGGCAGCCAGCGCGCACGAATTCATCATGAGTTTTCCGCAAGGCTACGATACGCCGGTTGGTGAGCGCGGCGCAACGCTCAGCGGTGGTCAGAAGCAGCGCATCGCCATCGCACGCGCTTTGCTGCTCAATCCGCGCTTGCTGATTCTAGACGATTCGACCAGCAGCGTAGACCTTGTCACTGAGTACCACATTCAGAAAGCACTTGATCACCTGATGGAAGGGCGCACTAGCTTTGTGATCGCGCAGCGCATCAGCACGGTGCTGAACGCTGATCAAATCTTGGTGCTGGATAAAGGGCGCGTGGTTGCCAGCGGCACACACGAAGAACTGCTGGAAACCAGCGAAATCTACGCCGAAATCTACAGCTCACAACTGGTGGGCGATGCCGAACTTGATGAGAGTGTTGCCGCCTAAGCGCGCAAAGGGAGCGTTTTCGCTATGATGGGTGGTATGGACGGCGCACGCCGTCTGATGGAACGTGAAGTGAGCAAGCCGAAAAATTTGGGCGCAACGTTAGGGCGCTTTGGGCGCTACTTTGGGCGCTATTGGGTGATGCTCTTGATTGTGGCGAGCCTGATCATCGCCACGACGTGGACACAAGTTACTGCGCCGGAACTGATTGGGCAGGCTGTGGATTGCTATCTGTTCCCACGACCGGGGACGGTTTGCACCTATACCAACGACGATGCACGCACTATTGAAGCGCGCTTCAATGCCGATGCAAGCCTGAGCGCCGCCGAACGCGAGGCAGCTATCCGCGATGCCAAAGTGGGCGGCTTGCTGGGCTTGGTCAGTGTGTTGGCAATGCTCTTTCTGGGCGGCGCGGTGATGAGCGGCGTTATGTTCTACTTGATGAATTGGACAGGTCAGCATGTGCTATACGCCATGCGGCAAGACTTGTTCAAGCACATGCACCGCCTTTCGCTGCGCTTTTACGCCGAAAACGAAGTGGGCAACATCATGAGCCGCCTGACCAGCGATATTGATACCATTCAACAGACGCTTAACTTTGCGCTGGTCAGTGTGGCAAGTGGCGTGCTGCTGATGGGCTGGATCGTGATCAAGATGCTTCAGGCGAACGTCGTTTATGCGCTGCTGAGCCTTTCGGCAGTGCCCTTTATGTTCGCCGCAACGGTCTACTTTAGCAGCCAAGCGCGCAAGGCATTTCGGCGCAGCCGCCAACAGATGGGTAACGTCAATGCCGACCTGCAAGAGAGCATTGCTGGCGTGCGCGAAGCACAGGCGTTCAGCCGCGAAGATGAGAACATCGCCGAGTTTGCGCGCGTGAACGCCGCCAACCGCGACGCCAACGTGCGCGCCGCCAGTTTCACCAGCGCGCTGACGCCAACGCTGGAAGCGCTCGGCTTTGTGGCGATTGCGATTGTGGTGGTGGTCGGCGGGATTGCCGTCTTTCGGGATGAGCCGTTGTTTGGCACAGTTATTTCGCTTGGCACAGTCTTTGCCTTTTTGCAATATGTGCAGCGCTTTAACCAACCCATTCAGCAGATCGCGCTGCTGTGGACGAACATCCAGAGCGCTATCGCAGGTGGTGAGCGCATTTTCGGTCTGATGGATACACAGCCTGACTTTGAAGATGCCCCGAACGCGCGTCCGCTGGCGGAGGTCAAAGGTGAAGTGGAGTTTGTGGACGTGCGCGCCGAATACAAGGTCGGTGAGCCTGTGCTGCGCGGCATCAGTCTGAAGGCTGAGGCAGGGCAAACCATCGCCATTGTGGGACCGACAGGCGCCGGCAAGACGACCATCATCAACCTGATTCCACGTTTCTACGATGTTTCAGGCGGCGCAGTGAAGATTGATGGCACCGATGTGCGTGAGGTAACGTTGGACAGCTTGCGCGGTCAGATCGGCATTGTGCTGCAAGATAGCTTCCTGTTTGCCGATACGATCCTGAACAACATCCGCTACGGCAAGCCCGAAGCAACCGATGAAGAAGTGATCGCAGCGGCGAAGTTGGTGGCGGCTGATCAGTTCATTGAGCGTCTGCCGGAAGGCTACCACACCGTGCTGGGTGAGCGCGGCGGCGGCTTAAGCCAAGGGCAGCGCCAATTGATCGCCATCGCACGGGCTGCCCTGAACAATCCGCGCATCCTGATCCTTGATGAAGCAACTTCTAGTGTGGATACGCGCACGGAGCGCATCATCCAAAAGGCGTTGGAGAAGCTGCTGCATGGGCGCACCAGCTTTGTGATCGCGCATCGGCTCAGCACCATTCGCAACGCCGATCAGGTCTTGTTCGTCAAGGACGGGCAGATCATCGAGCGCGGCACTCATACAGAACTCTTGGCACACAGAGGTGCCTACTACGACCTGTACATGAGCCAGTTCCGCCGTCAAGATCAGGCGGAAAGCGGCGGCACACCCAGCCAAGCGGCTGCCTTGCCTGTTTAGCCTAACACAGGGCGGACGCTCTACTGTGGAGCGTCCGCCGCATTAAGCGCTCAGCGCACAAGATCAGGTACCTCGCAGTTTTGGCACTTCAAGGTTGGCACATCTTCACCATTCATCAGATCATCTACCCAGTCGCGCAATGGAACGCCGTTCGCCTGATAGGTGTAGAAGCGATCATAAGGCAGCACGCAATGTTCATTGCCGCCGCTAATGAAAGCACGGAAGTTGGGCAGTGCTCCAAGCGCCTCTAGGCGTGCATACATGCCCGCTTGCCAATCTGTGCCGCCTTGTAAACCGTAGAACATCGCCTGCACACGGTCTGCGGCGGGCGTAAACTGTGTGAAAAGCGCCTCAGGGTAGCGCTGGCTGTTGGCAGCATACAGTTGATTGATGATAAATTCATCGCGCTCAACGTCTGCCAGTTCGGGCAATTCTTTTGCCAGATTGTCGTAGAAGCCCCACTTCTCTAGCCCATCCCATTGTGGCGTTATGACGCCGACGCCGGAATCACCGAGCAAGCGGTGCATCGCTTGCGGATAGTGGCTGAAGATGTTGTTGGCGTGCATGATGGCACCGTAGCTGCCGGCGCTGCACCCGCTGACCAAGACCTTATCAGCAACGGGGAAGTTTTGGTAGACCCAATCCAGCGCGGCACGTGCGTTCACATAGCCCTTATGCTGAATGGTAAGTTCAGGCGTGTACGCCACTGTGCGGTTACCCACATGCACATCGCCCGTGCAGTAGGAAACCAAGACGGTTGCATATTCGCCCAACGGATTTTCGGGGCGCTCCAAGTCAAAAACGCCCTGCACTAGGGATTTATCGTTCAAGATGCGCTCATAGGGAATCACCTGATCAGTGAACAGGCGCGCCGACTCGCGGCAGTTCAGCCCGTTCCAGCAGGCACCGCCGCCCAAAAAATGAATGTGGAGTTTGCGTGGGTCTTTGCCACCATTGACGTAAAAGGCGTAGGGTGTGCCACGCGCACAAATGGTTTCGCCTTCGGGCAGAATTTCGAGCCAGCCCGACGAGCTTTCCGCAAGGGCTAGGGGCGGCTCAGGCTGTGGGACATTGGCTGAGGCGGTTGTGCCAACCAACAGCACGCAGGCTAAGAGTATAACAAGCAGTCGTTTGAACATGGTTAAACATCCTTTTTATCTCTTACGCTTAATTAGAACCTTGCCCAAGAAAACGCCGCAGAAATTCGGTCAAGATTACAAAAATATCTCAGTTTTATACGATATCTACTATATGCCGATGCAACACATAAATAGTTCCCTTGTATGTTATACTGACTCAAGTAGGTCATGTTGGGTTTGAAATGGTTGATGATCAACCTAACTTTCAGCACCTGTAATGGCGATTATCGAGCGCATTATGCGATCAAGTTTACCTCTTTTCCCCTCTCACACCACGTAGTGAACAACACGCACAATGCCTGTTCTTGCCAGCAAATCGCACACGGCTATCTTCGATTTGGCGGTTTCTGCGAATATGCGGTTTATCGCTTTCGCTTCGCCTGATGAGGATTTAGTCGAGAGCGATACACACAAATCTTCAGATGTGTTCGTGTATTCGTTGCTTCTGATGGTACAGAAGGCAATAAAAGGTCATCTATTCCTAGTATCTCGTCTGATGGACGTAATCCAAAGTACAGAACAAATTTCCTTCCCACTATAACATACTGTTTGGCAACACAAGCCTCGAGAACGTTCAGAAGAGGACTGAATAAACACAACACATCGCGCATGCTGCGATGCGTTATAATAAACGCACTGTGCAACCTAAAGCGAAGGACTCTTGAATCCGTCATGACGTGGCAACCCAATAAGCTAGAGGCAGAACGCCTTGAGAAATTAACACGCCTGCGCGAACGCGGCATTGATCCCTTCCCCGGCAGTGTGCAGCGCACGCACACCATTGCCCAAGCGGTTGCTGCTTTCGAGGCGCAGGAAAAGCGCGGCGAGGCTGCCGAAGTGATTCCTGTCTCGGTCTGTGGTAGGCTGCGCGCCATCCGCAGCAGCGGCAAGGTCTCGTTTGCCCATGTGGAAGATGGCACAGGCAGAGTGCAGTTGTTCATCCGCCAAGATAATGTGGGTGAAACAACCTACGACTTGTTCAAGCGCGATCTCGACCTGTTCGACTTTGTGCAGGCAGATGGCGTCATGACGCGCACGCGCACCGGCGAGATTAGTGTGGATGTGCGTGCGCTGCACGTTTTGGCAAAGGCGCTCAGCCCGCTGCCCGTAGTCAAAGAACAAACTGTGGAAGGGCAAACCGTTAGCTATGGTGGCTTCACCGATGTTGAAGAACGCTACCGCCAACGCTATGCCGACCTTGCCGTGAACGCCGATGTACGCCAAGTCTTCCGCATTCGTGCGCGCACCATCAGCGCCCTACGCCGTTTTCTAGACGAGGAAGGCTTTCTGGAAGTCGAAACGCCGATCTTGCAGGCGATCTATGGCGGCGCGGCGGCACGTCCATTCATAACGCACCATAATCAGCTTAAGCAGGATTTATACCTACGCATCAGCTTTGAGCTTTACCTGAAGCGCCTGTTAGTCGGCATGTATGACGGCGTCTATGAAATCGGACGTGATTTCCGCAATGAAGGCGTCAGTTTCAAGCACAATCCTGAATTCACCATGCTGGAATTCTACAAGGCGTACATTGACTACAACGGCGGCATGGCTTTAACCGAACGGCTGATCGCTTACGTGGCGCAGCAGGTGCATGGCAGCACACAGATCACTTATGACGGCAACCTGATTGACCTTGCGCCGCCGTGGCGGCGAGTCACGCTGCGCGATGCCATTCGTGAGGCGTGCGGCATAGACTATATGGATTATCCGACGGCGAGCGCGCTCCATGATGCCATGCGCGCCAAAGACATGCCAACGCGCCCGAATTTGCCCTGGGGCAAATATATTGAGCAGTTGATGGGCGATTTTGTCGAGCCGAATCTGATCCAGCCGACCTTTATTCTCGATTATCCGCGTGATATTTCGCCCTTTGCCAAAAGCGTGCCGTCGGATCGCTTCCATGTGCAGCGCTTCGAGTTCTACATCGCCGGCATGGAGTTCGGCAACGCCTTCACCGAGCTGAATGATCCGCTTGATCAGGAACAGCGCTTCCTGGAGATAGCGAAGTTGTTCCGCGAAGGTGACGACGATGAAGCGCCGCTTGACGAGGACTATCTGCGCGCTATGCGCTATGGGATGCCGCCCAACGGCGGTGTGGGCGTCGGTGTGGATCGTCTGGTCATGCTGATGACAGATCGGCATACCATCCGTGAGGTGCTGCTCTACCCACATCTGCGGGAACGCGATAAAGAGTGAGCCATGACCGAGCAGACTACTTCCCAAAAAAAGACTGCGCCGATCCAGCTAACGGGCGAAAACTCGCCGCGCACACGCTTAGCGCGCCGCTTTATGCGGCTGCTTGGCGCGCTGCTGATCTGGCGTACCACCGTCAAAGTGACGCATCAGGGTGTGCAGAACGTGCCGCGTCAGGGCGCTACCATCCTGCTCTTTAACCACCTTTCGCAAGTTGATCCGCCTTTAGTGGGCGGCATGATCACCTTCCGCGATCTGACGCCTATCGGCAAAGAGGAACTGCTGCACAGTCCGCTTACGGCGTGGATGGTGCATTTTTGGCAAGCCATTCCCGTGAAACGCGGCGAGATGGACCTGCACGCGCTGCGCCGTGCACTTTATGTGCTAGAACATACCAACGATATGCTCTTGGTGGCACCCGAAGGGCATCGCTATAAGGCGCTAAACGAACCAAAAGAAGGCTTTGTGCTGCTGGCAGCCAAAACCAACGCCGTGATGGTGACGGTTGGCGTCAGCGGAACGCAGCACTTTAAGAGCAATCTGAAACGCCTGCGCCGCACGCCCGTCACACTCAACTATAGTAAGCCGATCCGCCTTAAACGCAAAGTCTCGCGGCAGGAATACCGCGCCGCCGCCGATGAGGTGATGTACTACCTCGCCGCGCATATCGCCGATCCTACCCTGCGCGGCATGTACAGCGATCTAAGCAAGGCAACGATGGAATACATCGAGGTCGTTGAATAAGCATAGGTAAGAGGCAGCTCGCGTCCTCGTTCTAGGGATCGTCTGGCAACCTTCGGAAAGGCTCTTTCAGAATGCGGTACAAACTTTTGGGCAGAAGCGGGCTGCGCGTCTCTGAGATGGCGCTTGGCACGATGACTTTCGGCGAAGAATGGGGCTGGGGCGCTTCTAAAGAAGAATCGCGCAAGGTCTTTGATGCCTACGCCGAGGCGGGCGGCAACTTCATTGATACTGCTAACAACTACACTGGTGGCACCA
Source organism: Anaerolineae bacterium (assembly GCA_034432555.1). Classification (GTDB taxonomy): domain Bacteria; phylum Chloroflexota; class Anaerolineae; order Aggregatilineales; family UBA2796; genus CP2-2F. The sequence continues at coordinate 60,531 of DAOUBW010000042.1, read as the reverse complement.
GCGAACGCTTCGTGGGCGAGTTCATCGCTGCTGAGCGCGAACATTTCGTGCTGGCAACCAAATACACGCTCAATATGCGGAACGGCGATCCGAACTTCAGTGGCAATCATCGCAAGAACATGTTGCAGGCACTGGAGGCGAGCCTGCGCCGCCTGAACACCGATTACATTGATCTCTACTGGCTGCACGCTTGGGACTTTCTGACGCCTGTTGAGGAAGTGATGCGCGCCTTTGATGATATGGTGCGGCAGGGTAAGGTGCTGTACATCGGCATCTCGGATACGCCAGCATGGGTCGTCTCTATGGCGAACACACTCGCCGATCTGCGCGGCTGGACGCGCTTTACAGGCTTGCAAATCCGCTATAACCTCACTGACCGCGCCGCCGAGCGCGACCTGCTGCCAATGGCGCGTGCGCTGGATATTGCCGTCACGCCGTGGAGCATCCTCGGCGCAGGCGTGCTAACGGGCAAGTACAACGCGGGGCGCGAAGGCGTGGAAGGGCGCGCTGCCAACTGGAACATCTCGGAGCGCTCGTTGAGCATTGCCCGTGAAGTCGGTGCGATTGCCGAAGAGATCGGCGCGACGTCTTCCCAAGTCGCCATTGCCTGGCTGCGCCAGCAACGCGGCGTGATCATCCCACTGCTTGGCGCACGCAACGTTGCCCAACTAACCGATAATCTCGGCGCACTGAATGTGATGCTCAGCGCGGCACACATGGAGCGCCTTGAGGCAGTCAGCCGCACCGAACTAGGCTTCCCGCACGACTTTTTGGCGAGCAACGAAGTGCGCGGGCTGGTCTATGGTGGCACGCACGATCAGATAGATACACAGCGTCCCTAGTTTTAGGGCAACAGTGTGGGTGGCTCTTGGGCTGCCCCACTCCGTTCTAAGCGCCGCGCATAGGCTTCCGTTTGCACCTTGAAGTAGAACATCCACACGCCGCACGTGCTGACTAGCAAAATCTCCATCACCACAAAGTTCAGCAGGCGCAATACATACAGTGCTACCAGCACAGCGCACGCTACGCCAAAGCCTGTCGAAATCGCCTTGAAGTGTTGTGGAAAGATCGGCGCAAAGATCGTCACTGTGAACATCAGCAGCACAATCAGCACGATCATGCCGTGTGCGGCGATGTTGTGCAGAAAGTCGCTGAGGGGGCTGATTGTGGTTGGGAACAGCCCAATGCCAATCATCAGCACGCAAATTCCGACGAGGCTCACTTGCAGCACACGGTAGCCCTGCCAAGTCAGTATGCCCGCCTCGCGCAGCAGGCGCAGCATGTCAATTTCTTCAATAGCCACAGCAAGGGCTGCCAAGCCCGCGAAGATCAGGCTCAAGTTGAAGATCAAGCCGGCAATACTATCGTGACCGAGTGCGCTGAGTGAGCGCTGCCACCACAGCCGATCACTGCTCACCCACATGGCAAAGATCAAACCGCCGATCAGGAAGACACCCGCCAGGGTCAGAATTTGCCGTGTTTTGAGTGTGACTGCCCAAAAGGCAAGCCCAAAACCTAGCCCACTGCCATAGGCTGTCGCTAGGATAACGACGCCAAGCCGTGTGAGCGCGGCACCCTCAAACAGGCGTGCCAAGAGCAGCATCCCGCCCAACGAGGCGCCAAAGAGCAGCAAACCGACGATCAGCGAGACGGCTAAGCGCCCAATCCACTCACTGCCAAAAGCAGCCGCCCGCCGTTCTAACTCGCTGGCAGTCGGATCGTAGCGCGCCAAGCGCCGAAAGCTGATCGCCACCACTACAAGGCTGATGCTCAAGGTTAGGTAGATGAAAGTGCTGCTAATGCTCTGTGTATTAAGGGTAAGGCTGGTAAAAGGCAGGGCGAGGGTATCTGCAATCGGGATAAGCTCAAGGCGGTTGGTGTTCAGCAGGCTGAACCCTAAACTGCCCACACCAGCGGCAATCGCACAACGCAGCGCCAATTTCAGGCGGCGCTGCTGCCAAGCTGCCATTGATGGGCGGCTGACAGTCATAGATGCTCCTCACAACACACTGCGACTCAGACCCGCTAATCATACCATGCTGTATGCGGTTGAGCGTAATGAACTTGGTGGTGATGATCGAGTGTGTGACGGAGGATTCGCCTTCAGGCTCATCCCCGCCGCCGATGCAGCCACACTGTTCACCACCTCCTGAAATATTGAAAACAGCCTGTTACATGCGTTTCTGCCAGAGTGTGCTAAAATAGTGCTGTTACCCTCACACGGGAAATCCATAAGCTGGAGCTGCAATAACTATGCGAATCGTAGTAGACGCGATGGGTAGCGACCACCACCCAGCGCCTGATGTTGAAGGCGCGGTGCTGGCAGCCCGCGAACTTGGCGCACAAGATAGCCTCATTCTGGTTGGCGATAAAGCGCGGCTGATGAGCGAACTGGCAAAGCATGAGGCAGGCGACTTGCCGATTGAGATTGTCCATGCCAGCCAGCACATCGAAATGCATGATAGCCCGGCTAAGATTGCCCGCCAAAAGCCCGACTCGTCTATGATGGTTGGCATGAAGTTGGTGCGCGACGGTCACGCAGATGCCATTGTGACCGCTGGCAACACCGGTGCAGCGCTCACCCTAGCCACGCTGCACACCTTGCAGCGCGTCTCAGGGGTGCGCCGTCCTGCGCTCACTTCATTGATGCGCGTAGAGAACAACCAGCTTGTGGTGATGGCAGATTTAGGCGCCAACCCTGACGCCCAAGCGGAATGGATGCTCCAGTTTGGTGTGATGGGCAGCCTTTACGCACAGCACGTGCTAGGGCAAACGCGCCCGCGTGTGGCGTTGCTTTCCAACGGCGAGGAGGAGGGCAAAGGCAATCATATTGTGCGTGAAAGCGCTGCACTGTTCACAGACTCAGGGCTGAACTTCATCGGCAATGTGGAGCCGAAAGAAGTGCTGCAAGGCGCTGCGGATGTGGTGGTGACCGACGGTTTTGTCGGTAACATCATGCTCAAGACGATGGAAGCCGTTGGCGATGCCTTTTTCCGTGTCATGCGCCGTGAACTGCTCCGCAATCCGCTGCGGATACTCGGTGGCTTCCTGATCAGCCCTGTGCTCCGTAAGATTTACAAGCAGGTTGATCCATTCGAGATTGGCGGCGCGCCGCTGCTGGGCGTGAACGGCGTCGTCATTATCAGCCATGGGCGCACCAACGCTAAAGGCATTAAGAATGCCGTTGGGCAGGCACGCCGCGCTGTTGAAGGCAACTTGATCAGTGCCATTCGGGATGGGATGGCGCGCTACGTCGGTAAGCATGGCACAGCAGCACACACAGCACAGCCGCGCCGCCGCCGTCATTTTCTGCGCCGCCGCAAGCACCTAGCGCCGAAGCACACTTAAACCGCGCCAAGTCACTGCGCTTTGCGTATTGAAGCCGCGTGCTGCCACACCCAAGCGCATCACTTGCGCTTGCGGTGTGTTGTGCGTGGCACGCGCTGTGTGCCATACTTCCACCGAGAGCCGCCCGCCCCCGAAAAGCACGACTTGGTTAAGCCCGCGCCGTGTGCGGTCGAAGTAGGTGTGGCTAGGTGTGCCAAATGCCGCTAATACATCACCCAGCGGCAGCGGCTCTAGCAAAGTCACAAACATGACCGGATCGCTCGCCTGACTGACCACGATAGAAAAATTGTCCGTCGCAAAGACTGCCAGATCATCGTTGAACAGCCCTTGATCGCTCCCAGCAATCAGCGGGTGCGCCTGCAAATGCTTGATGATCGGCGCAAGAGCGAAATAGGCAGGCTGCACGCCAAACACACAGGGCGTTGCACAAGGTGTGCCATCTGCTGCGCTGAAATAAGCGGCGTAGGCAGTGGGAATGTGCTGACCAAGCCACCGCGCCATGCTGATCAAAAGCGCTAGGCAGAGCGCACAGAAGGTGATCAAGCGCAGCAGGCGCGGCATGATCAGGGTAGCCGTGATGTTTGCAGGTAGCGCATGGCGCGGCTGAAGCCATGCCAGGTGGTGGCGGAAAAGGTTAGCCCTTGCCACGAGTCACGGTACCAATCGGCAGCGCTGATGCCGATATACTGCACCTCATCGGCAACCTGCACGTGCGTGCCGCCATCTCTGCCGCCAACTTGCCCTGTAATGACCATGCCGTGCTGCGGATAGAACAGGCGCGCCATGTTAGCGCTACGGCGCGGCACCAACACATGGGCGGGAATGCCAAAACGCGCTAACACATCGCCCAGTTTGCCTAGCGATTCGATGCGTGTGTAGGTCTGGCTGAAGCGCTCGGCTGGCACAATCACTGTGTTGAAGGGTTCGGTGTGAACGCTGATCAAAGCGAGTTCGCCGCGCCTGTCGCGCAGCAGCACCACGGTAATATCCACGCCGATCAATTCAATCAGATTGCCGTCTACGCGCTCGGTGAGCAGTTGCCCGCGCACCAGTGGATGTTCGCGTACAATGCGAAGGGCATCCACAAAGAGCGTTTCGCTAGGCTGCACGCCCAACATACACGGGAAGCCGCAAGGTGTGCCGTCCGCATTGGTGAACAGGCTGTCAAAGGTGAGCGAATGCTCGTTGCCAACGGCACGGGCGCCGTGAATAAGGGTACTAAGCACAAAGCTGATCGCAATCAGCCATACAGTCAGGCGTATCATTTTCTTATCCTGCCCTAGCCGGCTGGTGTTGGTGAAGGTGTTGGCAGCGGCACTGCCTCGGATTCGCCGAAATCCACGAAAGAGGTGGTTGCCGGGCGCACAATAACATCCCGTACAAGGCGTCTGCCACTCACATTGACCGCAAGCTGATAGACGCCTGCTGGCACGTCACCAATCACGAAGTTTTCGCGCCACACCTCATCGCTGTTCACGTTCCATGTGCGTTTGTTGGGCAAGCGTGGATTGACATAGGTTGTGGTCGTATCCACTACGCGCCCGTTTCGCAGCAGCGAGACGGTGACATCCTGCACCGGTGTGCCATCCGGAAACAGCACGCGCCCTGCTATCACGCCATGGTTTTCGTAAGGCGCCATCCACAGGATCGGGTTGCGCGTCTCATAGTAGCTGTTGCGCCCAACACGCACCTCAAAATGGACGTGCGGTCCGCTGACCACACCGCTGCGTCCACTTAAGCCGATGATCTCGCCGGTTTGCACATCTTGCCCTGCCTCAACGAGGACCACTTGTAGATGTGCGTAGAGCGTGTAGAGCCGCTTGCCCTGAAAGCCAAAATTATGCTCAATGATGACCACATTTCCGTAAGTATAGGCTGACTCGACATAGCGCCCATTCTCGTACCAAATATAATTATCAGCAGCCCAAATGACGCGCCCTGCCGCAGAAGCGCGCACCTCTTTGCCAATTGGGTTGGGCAGATCCACACCGTGATGCACGCGCCATTCATTGCGCGGTCCGTCTGATCCGTAGGTATACCAAAAGATCGAGGCGCTGTTTGCTGAAGAATCAACGGGACGCCGAAACCAGAAATGATCGCGTGGGTCGAGCGAGAGCGGTACCTGCTCTGGGGGTGGCGAGAACTCGCCGCGGCGTGGGTCGTTGTTGCGGGCAATGGCAGGCGCTTCCGGGCTGGCAGACGCAATCGGGGCAGCGACGGTGGCGCGATCAGGCTGGAAGCGCGTGGGCGTGGGCGTCTGCTGCCAAAGCAGGCTGAGCGGCGGTGTAGGGGTGTGGGTCGGCGCCAGCGTGAAGGTGGGCGGCGGCGCGGTCTGCGCGGAGAGCAGTTCGCCTTGCACCACAGCTTCCCAGTCACGGCGGCGTGGTGTTTCGGTTGGGTTGGGCAGCACGGCAATGCTGGTCGGTGGTGCTGGCTCAGCGTCGGCAATGGCGGGACGGTTGAGCAGCCACCACAGCAGCAGCACAGCAGCACTTGCCAAGATCAAAACGGCGATGCCGCCAATTACTTTACGCATGGCATTTCCTCACGGGTGCTAATTGCCTGCATCAGGCGGGATCGGTGTAGGGGAACGACGCAGCGGCGCAGCATCGGCAGGCGTTGCCGTCGGCTGCAAGCGTGCGCCAAATAGGAAGGCGTCTATTTGCTCTTGCGTATACAGTTCAAGCATCGCCTCGTCCCAAGTTAGCCCATCGCGACGCTCAAACTGCCAGTAGAGGATGCTTGGGAAGTTGCTACGCCAATCGCGTCCGGCTGGCACACGCTGCCAACCATAATCTTCGGCAAGGCGCGTCAGGTCAATATAGTAGCCGATTGGCACGGCGGCTTTGAGCCGCCCGCCCTGCTCAAAGATTTGCGGATCGCCCGCACTGCGGCTGGCAAAATCCCACGGCAGGCGTTTCAATGGCTCGCCAAGCTGCCCACTTTGCGCTGTTTCCGCCACGCGCAGATAGACCCGCCAAAATACGTTAGCGCCTACTTCTTCGCGCACCACTTCTATCGGCGGCAGCGGCAAATTAAAGACGAGGTTACGGTCGAAGGCAAAGGCACGCCCGGCATAGTGCCAGCTTTGGCGGGGCTGACCTGGCTCTGGCAACCGATCTAGCGTCCAGATGGCATCCTGCAAAGCGCCTAGAAAATCTATGCCACTTTGCCGCAAGACTGCCTCGCGCAGCGCCACAAACGAGTCGTCCACACGATCAGAGAGCGCGGCAAGCGCCGCCGCCGAGACGCCGTTCAGGGCGCGCACCTGATAATACGGCGGACTATCGCGCCGTCCTTCCACATTTTCGGTGTAGAGCGGGCGTTCGTCATCAGGCGCGCCGCCGCTCAGCAGCAACGCCTCAGAGAGGTTGTTCGCCGTCCAACTGATGCGCTCAACCTGCCCACGCACGCTGATTGCGGTGGCTGCTGCGCCGCTGCCAGCCGCTAAACCACCCACAAGGGTTGTGTTGGTGCCGCTTTCAAGGGCAAACAGCAGGCTGGCGCCGCTGGGCGCCCAACTCGGCGCACGCCCTTGCCCAATGGTCAGTGGCTCGGCATTCGGCTGCTCAAGGCTGCGCGTCAGCACCAGATCAATGCCGTTGATGCGTGCGTTGTAGGCGATGCGCGTCCCATCCGGACTCCAGACGGGATTCTGTTCCTCAACGTTAGGCGTATTGGTCAGGCGCAGTGCTTCTTCTTCAATGGGACGATCCAGATCGATCACGTAGATTTCAGGGTTGCCGTCCCGCAGGCTGATGTAGGCAATTTGGCGTCCGGGGACGGGTGAACCACCCGGATTCCATGCGGGCGAGAAATCCGGCGCAGGGTGATAGGTGAGGCGTGCTGGCGCACCTGAGCCATCGCTTGGCACTACGTAAATATCAAGGTTGCCGCCTTCGTATGCCTCATAGGCGATGAACTGTCCATCGGGACTCCAGGTGGGCGATGCCTCATAGGCGGGCGAGTAGGTGAGCTGCTTGATGTCACCGGTCACCATCTCCAAGATGTACAAGTTCCAACTGCCGCCGCGCCGACTGGTGAAGGCGACGCGCGTCCCATCCGGACTCCAGGCAGGATCACGGTCATCAGTGGGTGTGTTGGTCAAGCGGATCGGTTCGCTCTGCCCAATGCCCAGCGCCCACAGATTCTCACGTCCGTTAAGGCGTGCTGAATATACCAAACTGCCGCTAATTCGGAGTGGATCAGGGATGGGTGTGAAAGTTGGCGGTGGGGTTGGCGTCGGCGTGAGGGGTGTTGGTGTTGGCTGTGTGGGCAGCAAGGGCAAGCTGCCGCCAAAGCCACCTGCCACAGAGCGCGCCGCTGTGCCGCCGGAAGTTGTCCACAAAATCAAGCTGATTAAGGCAACCAGCAGCACGACCGTGAACAGGCTGAGGGCGCGGTTTTGCGTTTTGAGTGGGTCTTCGCGCAGCACGCGCTTATCGGGCGCTTGTTCTGCGTGTGCCGCGATCTGCTCAGCGCGGCGCACCATCATCGCACGGCTGCGTTCGGCAGTGGTGGCATAAATGGCACGTCCACCTTGCAAGGTGTAGAGCGCGATGCTCGCCAACAGCGTGATTATGCCTACCACCGAAACGCGCCACAGGTAGAGTTGGCGCGCTGCCTGCTCGAACGCCCAAATCACGACGCGCAGCAGAGCGTTTAGCAGTTTATCAATCAGGCGCAGCAGGCGAGTCAGCATCAATCCTCACGGTTTGGCATGTATGCGTCAGCAGTGGCAAGGATATTACAAAAAAAGCGCGTGCTTGGCAATGTCTTGGGCGGAATAAGCAGCATAAACCTAATATCACCACCGCTAAGACGCGGAGAAACATACCGCCAAAAAAAACACTTTTATGATAATTTTCTAACCACGCGATGATTCCACTATTGCAAGCAAATGTTATACTTTTTCAAAGTTTTACAATCAGCAAAATAAATATAAATATATCTGTATGGTTCAGTTGCTGTCCGATGCCCACATACAAATTATCCGTGAATGCAGCAAGGATGCCGAGTCGTTTCAGCGGCTGATGGCGCTCTGCCACGAATTGTATATGACCTGCCCTGAAGGAAATCTCGTCATTGTGCAGCAAGCGATCAACAACACCCAACCTACCAGTGAGTATTCCCTCTACCGCGCCTTATTTGATCACACGGATGATAGTGTTGTGTTGTTCACAGCGGATGACTCTTTGCGGATTTTCGTGGTAAACCGTCGCGCCTGTGAGTTGTTCGGCAGCACACCTGACGATCTGATTGGGCTGCACGCCTTTGATTTGGTGGCACCCGAAGAACGTCCACAAGCCTTCCAAAAATTTGATGCCATTCTTGCCAATGCACGGTTACCGCTTTACGAGCGCACCATGTGCCGCAAAGACGGCAGCCTCTTTAAGGCGGAGATCAGCGCCTGCCTGATTCGTGATGCAGAGGGCAAGCCACTTTACATTCAAAGCGTGGTGCGCGATATTAGCGAGCGACTCCGCGCTGAGCAGCGCGAACGTGAACTAATCATTGAGCGTGAGCGCGCGGCGGCGCTCCAAAACATCATCCACCATCTGGCGCACGACCTGAACACACCGATCACCGTCGTGCGGACTTCAACCTACCTGTTGAACCAGCTCAGCAACCGCCTTGCCCGTCAATTGATAGAACTTAGCGCGCAACTGCCAACACCCCATGCCCAGCTTACAACGCTCCACCAAACGCTTTCGGCTTTACTTGGGCGGAATGAAGCCTTGGAGATAAGTACGCTGCGCTTGCAGCGCCTGATCGAGAGTTTGCTGGACATGGCGCTCTTGGACAGCCGTTTGCACTTTAAATTCTCGCTTAGTAATGTGAACAGCCTTGTGAGCAACGTTTGTGAATCGGAAATGCTCGCTGCGCTGGAGAAAGGCATCGCCTTTACCTTCACACCTGATCTTACGTTGCCACTTGCCTATATAGATGACTATGAATTGGCGCGAGCAGTGCGGCACATTGTGCAAAATGCCCTACAATTCACACCGAAGGACGGGCGGGTAGACGTGACCACACAGCGGCATGGCGCGCAGATTGCTATCAAGGTGGCGGATAACGGCTTAGGGATTCCTGCCGAGATCGTGCCGCGCCTTTTTGATCGCTTCTTCCGCGCTGATTATGCCCGACAAAGCGGCACCGGTGGCATGGGCTTAGGGCTGCCCATTGCTCAGAAGATCATTGAAGGGCATGGTGGCAGTATCATTGTGGAGAGTACGCCGGGAATCGGCAGCACCTTCACGCTTTTCTTGCCCATTTCAGTGGCAGCCGCGCAGTAAGCGCGCTTTGAGAATCATCCCAACCACCTTGACAAAGCCAACCCGCTACGTTACTATTTCTCACATTGGCATATATACCCAAAAACGCTGAACCGAGCGAGTAAGCAGCAAAAGCGCTAGTCTCAGAGAGCCGCTGACCTGTGCGAACAGGTGGCTGTGAAAGCGGCACAGCAGCCGCTGCCGAATGGGTCGGGGAGTTGCACGGGCAAACGCGCTGCTGCGTCAGTAGTCCGTGACGGAGACGCCACCGTTATCAGGGCAGAAGGTATCGCCAGCCGACTGGCTGTACCTGAGAAAAGTGAGTCGCCCGCTTGGGCGGCTAACTAGGGTGGCACCGCGGGAAGCGCTCTCTCGTCCCTATCTGGGCGGAGCGCTTTTTGATTCACTTGGGAGAGTATGCCATGACCGCATCACCTATCACTTTTCGCACAGCGCCACAGCGCCTCTATTCGCTGACCTTTGAGGAAGCACACACTTTGTTCGGGCAAGGTGACCTTGTCCCGATCTACCGTAGTCTGCCCGCCGACCTTGAGACGCCCGTCTCGGTCTACCTGAAGTTGGCACAGGCAGATGAGCCGTCTTTTCTGCTGGAGAGCGTGGAAGGCGGTGAACAAGTGGCACGCTATTCGTTCTTGGGCGTTAATCCGTCTGCCGTGATCACGGTACGCGGACGCGAACTGACCGAACGACGCGGCAGCCACACCACACAGCGCAGCTTGCCCACCGATCAAGACCCACTGGATGCTGTGAAAGCGGCAATCGGTTCGCACACGCCCGTCATTTTGCCCGCCCTGCCACGCTTTGTGGGCGGCGCAGTTGGTTTCCTCAGCTACGACATCGTGCGCCATTTTGAGCGCCTGCCCGAAACGGCAGAAGACGCGCTGAACTTGCCTGAGATCGGGATGATGATCGCGGATACGCTGATCATCTTCGACCATGTGAAACACCAGGTCTTGGTGCTTGCCAACGCACATAACACGGGTGATCCGCGTGCCGCCTACGATGACGCCATCGGACGCATTGAGGCGATTGTGGCACGCCTGCGCCAGCCGCTGCCTTTGCCCAACACGCTGCCGCCGCTGGACGAAATCCCGCCGCTGATCGCTAACTTCACACAGGCGGAATATGAGGATCGCGTGCTGCGCGCCAAAGAGTACATCGCCGCTGGTGACGCCTTCCAGATCGTGCCTTCGCAGCGTTTTACCCGCGAAACTGAGGCACAGCCCTTTGCCATCTACCGTTCACTGCGGATGCTTAATCCCTCGCCGTATATGTTCTTTTTGCACTTCCCTTCGGAAGATTTGCATGTGATAGGCGCTTCACCTGAGATGTTGGTGCGCTTTGATGCGCCGACACGCACCGCCACCATCCGCCCGATTGCCGGCACTGCGCCGCGTGATATTGATCATGCTGTTGATCAGGCAAATGCAGAACAAATGCTCAATGATCCAAAAGAGCGCGCTGAGCATGTTATGTTGGTTGACCTTGCCCGTAACGATCTGGGGCGCGTTTGCAATTATGGTTCGGTGCATGTGCCAGAGATGATGTTTGTGGAGCGCTTCTCGCACGTGATGCACATCACCTCGCACGTGGAGGGCAAGCTGCGCGCCGATCTGGACGCCTACGCGCTGTTCCGTGCTGCCTTTCCAGCAGGCACACTGACAGGTGCGCCAAAAATCCGTGCGATGGAGATCATTGAGGAACTGGAAGGCACACGGCGCGGCATTTACGGCGGCTCAGTTGGCTACTTCAGCTACGATGGCAGCATGGATACCTGCATCGCCATTCGGACGCTGGTCATGCGCGGCAAACGCGTGTATTTGCAGGCAGGCGGCGGCGTGGTTGCCGATAGTGACCCGTCTAAGGAATACCAAGAGACGCTTAACAAAGCGCGGGCAGTTGCCATTGCCATTGAAAACGCCGAACGTGGGTTGATCTAGAGAGGGAATGCATCATGATTGTGCTGATTGATAACTACGACAGCTTCACCTATAACTTGGCGCAGGCGTTCGGCATGTTGGGCGCGGATATTCGCGTCTACCGCAACGACGCACTAACTGTGCCGCAGCTTGCCGCCTTGAATCCGTCCCATATCGTGATCTCGCCCGGACCAGGTGATCCTGATGATGGCGGCATCTCGCTAGAGGCGATTCGGCAGCTTGGCAGCCGCATACCGATCTTAGGCGTATGCCTAGGGCATCAGTGCATTGGGCAGGCTTATGGGGGCGTGGTGAAACGTGCGTCGCGCCTGATGCACGGCAAAACATCGCTCATCTACCACAAGAACGGCGGCATTTTCTCTGAGCTGCCCAATCCCTTTGAGGCAACGCGCTATCACAGCCTGATTGTGGAAGAGCAAACGCTTCCCAAAAGCCTGAAGGTGACCGCCTTCACTGATCAGGGCGAGATTATGGGCGTGCAGCATACCGAGCATCCTGTGTTTGGTGTGCAGTTTCACCCAGAGAGTATCCTGACGACGTTCGGTCCGCGCCTGCTGCAAAACTTTTTGAGCGTGCGCCTCGCGGTGCAGGCATAGGAGTGTGTGGGATGGGCATTCAACACGCAATTGGTAAGCTGGCGCGCCGCGAACACCTCACAGCGGCTGAGGCTGAGGCAGCTATGGGCGCAATTATGGGCGGCGAGGCAACTCAGGCGCAGATCGGTGGCTACCTGATGGCGCTGCGCTTGAAAGGCGAGACGGTTGAGGAGATCACGGGCAGCGCACGTGCCATGCGCGCCGCTTCTCACAAGACCACTGTGCGCGACTCAACGCGCCTAGTAGATACATGCGGCACGGGCGGCGATGGCGCGCATACCTTCAACATCTCGACGACGGTTGCTTTTGTGGTGGCAGGTGCCGGCGTGCCTGTTGCCAAGCATGGCAATCGTTCGGTCAGCAGCCAGAGCGGATCAGCCGATGTACTCGCCGCATTAGGCGTCAACCTGAACCTGACGCCTGAGCAGGTCGGCGCCTGCATTGATGAGATCGGGATCGGCTTTTTGTTCGCGCCGCACTTTCACCCTGCTATGAAGCACGCCATACAGCCGCGCCGCGAGTTAGGTGTCCGCACGCTCTTTAATGTACTCGGTCCGCTCACTAATCCGGCGGAAGCGCAGCGGCAGTTGATCGGCGTTTACGACGCGACGCTGACGGAGCCGCTGGCACAGGTGCTGAGCGCACTCGGCACACAGGCTGCTTTTGTGGTGCATGGTGCTGGCGGCTTAGATGAACTAAGCACAACAGGCGTGAATCAGGTCAGCGAGGTGCGCGATGGCGCCGTTCAGAGTTACCTGCTGGATCCGCGTGAACTCGGTTTCGCACCGTGCGATCCGTCTGAACTGCGCGGTGGCGATCCGCAAGCGAATGCGGTAATCACACGGCGTTTGCTCAGTGGCGAGGCGAACGGTAGCAAACGCGATGTGGTGCTGCTGAACGCGGCAGCCGCTCTAGTGGCAGGCGGCGCAGCCGAGTCGCTTTCAGAAGGCGTCCAGTTGGCAATCAAGAGCCTTGAAAGCGGCGCGGCACTCGGCAAGCTGGAAGCGCTGATCGCCTACTCGGAGCGCGTGGCGCAGCCGCCCATGTAGCGAGGTGCTATGCAGACCGGTATTCAACAGACCAACACGATTCTTGATCGGATTGTGGCGCGCAAGGTTGAAGAACTCGCCATGCTCAACGTGGCGAGTCTGCCTGTGCCGCAGTCGCCGCCACGCGATTTTGCTGCTGCACTGCGCCGCGCCGATGGCTGTGTGGCGCTCATCGCAGAGATCAAGCACGCCTCACCGAGTAAGGGCGTGCTGATTGAGGACTTTCAGCCTGCGCGCCTTGCCACGCAGTACGCCGAAGGCGGTGCGGCGGCGCTCTCGGTGCTGACTGACCGTGATTTTTTCATGGGCAGCCTTGCCGACTTGCAAACAGCGCGTCAGGCGGTGGCGCTGCCTGCCCTGCGGAAGGATTTCACGATAGACGAGCGCCAAATCGCGGAAGCGCACGCCTACGGTGCGGATGCGATCCTGCTGATCGCCGCCATCCTTGAGGATGCCAAACTGTGCGATCTGCACGCGGCGGCGGCGGCGCACGGTCTGGCGGCATTGGTGGAGGTGCATACACAGGCAGAGCTGGAGCGCGTTGTGCGCCTTGAGGTGCCGCTGATCGGGATCAACAACCGCGATCTGCACACTTTCAAGGTAGATTTGAACGTCTTTCGTCGCCTTGCGGCGCAAGTGCCAGATCAGGTGACATTGGTTGCGGAGAGTGGCATCTACACTGCAAACGATGTAGCGGATATGGCGGATCATGGCGCACATGCAATCTTGGTGGGTGAGTCTTTGGTGAGGGCAGCCAACGTGCCTGAGCAGGTGCGCGCACTGAGCAGTGTACAGCGGCGCACCGTGTAATGGCGTATGAACAGCTTATCCGCCGATGTAACTATCGGCGGATTCTACTAGGCACTCCGATAGAGCGGCTTACTAGCACTTTCAACAGCCGCCAACTGAGCGGCGGGCAGCCTGATCGCCACGCTGGTGAGCTGCCCGCTGCTGCTGATCTCCAACTGACCGCCGCACAATTCGGCAAGCCGTTTGGCGATAATCAACCCTAAGCCAGTGCCTTGCTGCTCATAGCGCTGGCGGTCAAACTGCATAAAGCCGCCAATGCGCGCAATCTGTTCAGCGGTCAGTGTGCGTCCGCTGTTGTTGACCGAAAGGCGATACCCCTGTTGATATTCACCACCGAAAATCTGAACGGCACTGCCTTTGGATGAAAATTTGAAGGCGTTCTCAACCACTTCCTCAATCAGGCGCTCCAGATTTTCTTCGCTGATGCAGATGGGCGCAGATTGCAGGCGCAGTTGCAAATCAGCACCTCTGCCAAATTGCTCTGCGATGCTTGCCGCTTTATGCTTAATCAGTTCCTCAGGGTGCGAAATCAGCGATGGCATATCGCTCCAATGCATGATATGCGTGCGCAGATACCACAAATACTTATCCGCCATGCGCCGCAGGCGTTCCGCGCCCATTTCGATTGCCTCAATCATCTCGCGCTGCATGGGGTCAAGTTTTTCGGCGTCTTTAAGCATCAGATAGGTATAGCCCTGCATAACGCCAACCGCCGTGCGGAGTTCGTGCGGCAGCGCCATCGTGACATTACGGCGCAGTTCTTCAATGCTATTCTGCAGAAGGGCTTGGCGCTTTTGGCGTTTCTCAAGGCGTAGCGCGATCACAGCGCGCAATTCATTCAGATCAAAAGGCTTGGTCAGATAGTCGTCCGCGCCAAGCGCCATGCCTTGTCGAAAGCTATCGGCATCACCGGTTAGGAAGATGAACGGCACATCATTGAGCATGTCGTTCTTCTGAAGGGCTGCCAACACCTCAAAGCCGTTCATGATCGGCATGGCAAGGTCGCAGACAATCAGATCAGGACGGCGTGCCAGTGCCAGTTCAACGCCATCCGCGCCGTTGCGGGCAGTTAGCACCTCATACTGTTGGGCAAGCCCAAGTGCTAACAGTTCCTGTGAAGCGGGATCATCCTCAATGATGAGAACGCGTGGTTTTGCAATATTGGTATGCAACATTGTTTCCCTCTTTGGAGCAAAAGCCTAAAGATCGGCGATCAGGCGGCGCGTCATTATGATGAGTTCGTTAATGCTGATCGGCTTTAATAGGAACAGGTCTGCCTGTTGTGCATCGGGATGATCCATAGCCACACTGTTACCCGTCACTACAATGACCTTAAGTGCTTTGAGGTGCGGCGTCTGCCGAATATAGGCAAGCACTTCAAGCCCGCTGAGGTGAGGCATGTTCACATCAAGGATCATGACATCTGGCGGCTGTTGATCGGCAAGACATGCCATAGCTTCAGCGCCATCCCTAGCCATTTCCACCACAAAGTGATGGTGCAGGAAAACGCGGGCGAAAATTTGGCGTAGATCAGGGTTATCTTCGGCAATTAGCACCCGTCGCCCTGCTGCGGTCGGTGTTTGGGATGTATCTTGGGCTAGGGTTGGTAGGTGTGACATCTATCGTTTCTCCCACTCACGCTGTAAGCCACGCTTAAATGGGCATCACCAAATGGCGTGATTACGGATCAGTGTATAACAATTTTGTGATGCCGTGAAGATAAATTGGGCGTGTTTTGTAGGCGGAATTTCGCCTAGCCATGTGGACTAGACAGTCGAGTCCTGCGTGGCATCACTGAAATAACTGAAATATCACATGCCTCTTTCAAACCGTTGGTTGACAAACGCTCAAGACGTGCTAAAATATGAGTTTACTATGACCCCAGCATGTGCCACTCAAAGTTCGTTCCCGAAACGCCCGTCGTAAGCCCATGTGGTGAGGAGCGATGTTATGCAGCGACGCCTAAACACGAAGAACTACGCACGCACATACGATGTGCAAGCCCTACCCTCTTTGATTGAGGTGCAACTCAACTCGTTCCGTTGGTTTTGTGAAGAAGGCTTGGGCGATCTGTTCGCCGAGATCAGCCCTATTGAAAACTTCAACGGCAACCTTAAGCTCTATTTTCCGAGCAACACGCCCGAATCGCACGACTTGGGCTTGAAGTATTGGTTTGAGGAACCAAAGTACGGTGAGGATGAGTGCCTTGAACTCGACCTCACCTATGCGGCGCCCTTGCATGTGCGCGTGGCGCTCGTCAACCGTGAAGCGGGTGGCGAAGTCATTACCAATGATATTTTCTTGGGCGACTTCCCGCTGATGACCAGCAACGGCACATTCATCATCAACGGCATTGAGCGCGTCGTCGTTAGCCAGCTTATTCGCTCGCCCGGCGTCTATTTCGATATGACCGAAGATCGCACAACAGGGCGCGTCATGTCCAGCGCCAAGATCATCCCTGATCGCGGGGCTTGGATGGAATTTGAGACGCGCAAAAGCGATCAGTTGATGGTCAAATTTAACCGCAAGCGTACTGTTCCTGTTTCGGTGCTGCTGCGCGCTTTGGCTGCCGTCTCGGATGGTCAGGATGCGCTCTCGCCGATCAAGATCGGATCAGATGAGGAACTGCTCGAAGTCTTTAGCGGTGTGGATACTAATCCCGATCATCAGTTCATCGCGGCAACCTTGCGCGGCGAAAGCCAATGGGATTTGCGCGAACACCGCACCCTGGCAGAAGCTGCCCTGCTTGAATTCTATAAGAAAATGCGCCCTGGCGACCCCGCCACGCTGGACAATGCACGCGGCTACCTTGAGAGCCAACTCTTTGACCAGCGCCGCTACGATCTGGAACGGGTGGGACGCTATAAGCTGAACCAGCGCTTGGGCATTGATAATGTCATCCCGCGCAGTGTTCGCACCATTACCAAGTTTGACTTGGTGCAAATCATCCGCCGCATGATTCAAATCAACAATGGCGAAGTGAAGCCCGATGACATTGATCATCTGGGCAATCGCCGCGTCAAGACGGTGGGCGAGCTGATCCAGAACAAACTGCGGATTGGCTTCCGCCGCACTGAGCGCGTTGTGCGTGAGCGTATGCTGCACCGCGACTCTGAGCGTGTAACACCTATCACGCTCATCAACATCCGCCCAATTGTGGCAGCCGTCCGTGAATTCTTCGGCAGCAGCCAACTCAGCCAGTTTATGGAGCAGACTAACCCGCTGGCAGAACTGACCCACAAGCGCACGCTCTCCGCGCTCGGTCCCGGTGGTCTGCGCCGTGAGCGCGCTGGCTTTGACGTGCGCGACGTGCATCACAGCCACTATGGGCGTATCTGTCCAATCGAGACGCCTGAAGGTCCGAACATCGGCTTAATTGGGCGCTTGGCAACCTATGCGCGTGTGAATGAATTCGGCTTCATCGAGACGCCTTACCGCCGCGTGCTAAAGACGCTCTCGATTGACGATGAGCGCCTGCTTGGGCGTACCTTGCGCGAAGATATCACTGATAATGACGACAATGTGCTGATTGAGGAAGGTACGGTCATTGATGCAGCCGTCATCAAGACATTACGCGCTGCAAAGATCACGGAAGTGCCAGTCCGTCCTTTTGTAACGCATGATACAGTCTACCTCTCTGCTGATGAGGAAGATCGCTTCACCATTGCACAGGCAAACGCCAAGCTGGACAAGCTCAATCAGTTTGTGAATGAGCGCGTTTCGTGTCGGCTGCACCAGAAGTTCTTGGATGCAATGCCATCCCGCATTGACTACATGGACGTTGCGCCGCGCCAGATCGTGGGCATCTCTGCCGCACTGATTCCCTTCCTAGAGCATGACGACGCTGGGCGCGCCCTGATGGGATCGAATATGCAGCGCCAGGCGGTGCCCTTGTTGATGCCAGACGTGCCGATTGTCAGCACTGGCATGGAAGATCAGGCTGCCTATGACTCTGGGCAGGTTGTGATCTGCCAAAAGGCGGGCGAAGTGGTCAGCGTGCAGGGCGATCAGGTTGTGGTGCGCGAAGAAGATGGCAAAGAGCGCGTCTATAAGCTGCGTAAGTATACGCGCTCCAATCAGTCCACCTGCATTGATCAACGTCCTGTCGTGCAGAAAGGGCAGCGCGTCAAGCCGAACGACGTGATCGCAGATAGTTCTTCAACTGTGCATGGCAACCTTGCGCTTGGGCATGATGTAGTGTGTGCCTTTATCTCGTGGGAAGGTGGCAACTATGAAGACGCGCTGCTGATCAGCGAGCGCCTGCTGCGCGATGATCGCTTCACCTCAATCCACATCGAGAAGCACGAAGTCGAAGCACGCGATACCAAACTAGGTCCCGAAGAAATCACCTATGATATTCCCAATGTCGGTGAGGAAGCGCTGAAAGACCTTGACGAAAGCGGCATTGTCCGCATCGGTGCGGAGGTCGGTCCGAACGATATTCTGGTCGGCAAGATCACACCGAAGGGCGAGAAAGAACTCAGCCCAGAGGAAAAACTGTTGCGCGCTATCTTTGGCGAGAAAGCCCGCGAGGTGAAGGATACTTCCTTGCGGCTGCCACATGGTGAACGCGGCAAGGTGGTTGATGTTCGCATCTTCAACCGTGAAGAACACCGTGACCTGCCTGCTGGCGTAGAGCAAATGGTGCGTGTGAGTGTTGCACAGCGCCGCAAACTGACTCAGGGTGATAAGATGGCAGGGCGTCACGGCAACAAAGGCGTCATCTCGAAGGTCGTGCCGATTGAAGACATGCCCTACCTTGAAGATGGCACACCGGTGGACATCATCTTGAATCCATTGGGCGTGCCGGGACGTATGAACATCGGGCAAATTCTTGAAACACACTTGGGCTGGGCGGCAGATCGGCTGGGGTTCCGCGCTGTAACACCTGTGTTTGATGGTGCGGAAGAAGTCGAGATCGAGGCAGAACTTGGGCGTGCTTGGCTGATGGACTACGCATGGCAGACCATTGCCGAGCGTGCGTGGGAGTGGATCAAGCCAATGGACTACGATCCCGAGACGCTTCAGGATGACAATGAAGTGCGCCGTCTCTACATTGATCAGTGGTTGGCGGATAACCCAGAATACGACAGCGAAATGCTGGCATTAGAGCCGCTCTATGCACGGCGCGCTGTGCTGCGCGAATGGCTGCGCGAACAGGGCTACAAGCCTGATGACATGCTGCTCTTCCAAACCGAGGAGGCAAGCAGCCTTGAGGATCGTGATCAGCGTGACGCCAACGCAGTAGAGGTCACCTTGCGCTTGTGGGCACAGATCATGAGTGGCGAACCGACACCCGACCATCTCAGCGGTGAGGCACTGCGCGAATACGCCAACCGTATCTCAATCCGCACGGGCGAGCCTGTGCCGATCTACGGTAAGCAAAAGCTCTATGATGGCAAGACGGGCTTGCCCTTTGACCGCGCCGTGACGGTTGGCATTATTCACATGCTGAAGTTAGCACACCTTGTTGAGGATAAGGTACATGCGCGCTCCACAGGTCCCTACAGCCTTGTGACGCAGCAGCCACTCGGTGGCAAGGCGCAATTTGGCGGGCAGCGCTTTGGCGAGATGGAAGTGTGGGCACTGGAAGCATATGGCGCTGCCTACACTTTGCAAGAGATGCTCACCGTCAAATCGGACGATGTGCAAGGGCGCGTCAAGACCTATGAAGCAATCGTCAAGGGCGATGAGATCGAGGAGCCGGGCGTGCCTGCCAGCTTCCGCGTGCTGGTCAAAGAGCTGCAAAGCCTGGGCTTGGCGGTGGAAGCAATCGGCGACTCTGGCGAGGTGATCCGCTTCGGTAGGGATGAGGATAAATCGCGCCAGCAGCAGGCAAAGGTGACCACAGGTTTGCTCGGTATCTCCGAGTTCAACCGCAACTAACCTGCACAGACACCTCAAACACTTCGGCGGGAGCGCTTGATCAAGCGCTCCCGCTTTTTACTGCAACACAAACACCCTAAAGGAAGGCGAACGGCACGCACTTGAGGAATCTACCCATATTTGATGTGAGTCTGCACCGCGTCTGGGGTATAGTGCAATACTGCACCCTACTTATAGGTAGGCGTGGTATAGTTGAAAGCTGCACCTACTCGATTGTTTTAAGGAAGCGTTGTGCTATGCCGCTCTTTGATCTGCCCATCGAACAGCTCGAACTATATCTGCCACCGCGTGATGAGCCTGAAGATTTCGACACCTTTTGGCGCGAGACGCTCAGCGAGGCGCGCCGTGTGCCGCTGGACGCGCAGTTTACGTCGGTAGATTTCGGCTTACGCCTTGTTGAAACCTTTGATGTCACCTTCAGCGGCTTTGATGGGCAGCCCATTAAGGCGTGGTTCATCTTGCCCAAAGGTATTGATCAGCCGTTACCTTGTGTGGTGGAATACATTGGCTATGGCGGTGGGCGCGGCTTTCCAACCGAATGGCTGTCTTTTGCCAACGCGGGCTTTGCTTACTTGGTGATGGATACACGCGGACAGGGCAGCCGTTGGCGTGTTGGTGACACGCCTGATCCTGAGCCGCAAGGCAGCAATCCACACTTGCCCGGCTTCATGACACGCGGCATTCTAGACCCAAAAACGTATTACTACCGCCGCCTGTTCACCGATGCAGCACGCGCCGTTGAAGCTGCCCGCGCCCACGATGCTGTTGATGCGGCGCGTGTGGCTGCCACCGGCGGCAGCCAGGGCGGCGGCATCAGCCTTGCGGTGAGCGCCTTGGTGCCAGACCTTGCCGCAGTGCTGCCCGATGTGCCCTTCCTCTGCCACTTTCGGCGCGCCACCACGCTAATTGATACAGCACCCTACAATGAAATCAGTGGCTTTTTAGCCACACACCGCGATAAAGTGGAACAAGTCTATAAGACGCTCAGCTATTTTGATGGCATGAATTTCGCGGCGCGTGCAGGTATGCCTGCCTTGTTCTCGGTCGGCTTGATGGATGATATTTGCCCACCCTCAACGGTTTATGCAGCGTATAATCATTATATTGGGCAGAAGCGCCTCGCTGTCTATCCCTTCAATAATCATGAAGGCGGCGGCGCGCACCATCTGCTGGCAAAACTGCGCTACTTACGCGAATTGTGGGGCTAACTCATGCTGATCGAGCCAAACCAAAAAATCTTGTTCATTGGCGATAGCATCACGGATGCTGGCAGGCGCGATCTGGCGCCGCCTTACGGCTATGGCTATGTGAGCATGGTGCGGAATATGCTGATTGCGCGCTATCCCAATCTCAACCTGACTTATGTCAATCGCGGTATTGCTGGCAATACCGTGCGTGAGATCGCGGCACGCTACGAAAAAGATGCCATCAGCGAGCGCCCACAGTGGCTTTCCTTGATGGTCGGCATTAACGATGTATACCGTCAATTTCACGGCGATCCTGCGGCGGCAGTGTTTGCGGTGGAATACCAAGCGACGTTGCGCTTGTTGGTGCATCGCGTGCAAGAGGCGTTTGGCACACAGGTGATCCTGCTCTCGCCCTACATGATTGAGGCGGATGCTGAGCAGCCTATGCGTCGCCAAATGGAAGTTTACGCGGCATTGATGGCGCAGGTCGCCGCCGAGTTCAAGACACTCTATGTGGATTTGCAGGCGGCGTTCGCGCAAGTGCTGCGCGTTAGCGTGCCGCAATTGTGGTCTGATGATCAGTTTCACCCTGTTGGACCTGGTCATGCCCTAATTGCGCGAGAATGGCTGCGCGCTGTAGGATTTGAACTCTAAGTGTCTGGGCGGGAGTTATCCCGCCCTTGCCATTGGCGCGTAGCGCGCACCTAGCCGCCGCGCACCAACTGCGCTATAATGGCTGCGCCTTAACCCGTTCGGATAGCTTAGTGTGAAGCATTGCATGTTGAGAAAAACGTTGATTGCCCTGATGACCGCCACCGCGCTGACCTTCGGCGCATTCGCGCACATTCGGGCGCAAAGTTCCATCGTGATTACGCTCAATTTTGAATACATTCGGCAGGGCAGTGCCGGCGTGATCAGTCTTAGCGGTGTGGATATGGTGGGCGGTGTGGTGAATGCCTTTGAGCGTACCTACCCGTTCTTCCCCATCACCGGTGGTTTTGCAGCGCTGCTTGCCGCGCCGATGGATCAACGCATCCGCGAATATCCCATCACCATTACCGTTTACCGTGCCGATGGCGGTACGCTGAATTGGGAAGGCACCGTGAAAGTTGAATCGGGTGAGTTCATCCGCGAACCTGCCTTTAGCATTCCCTCAGATAAATTCCACCTGTTAGATATGTCTGTCCAAGAGAATGAGGACGCACGCCTGAGCAGCATCTACAGCGTGGTGACGCCAGAGCGCTTTTGGGAAGGGCAGTTTAGCCTACCTGCCAACGCGCCAACCACCTCGCCCTTTGGCAGCGTGCGTGATTTTAACGATGGTTCGACGCGGCGGCACAGCGGCTACGATTTTCGGATGGCAGTCGGCACGCCTGTGAAGGCAGCCGCCAGTGGGCGCGTCGTTTATGCGCGTGGGCTGGATATTCACGGCAACAATGTAATTGTGGATCACGGCTGGGGCATCTTCAGCAACTATTCGCACCTCAGCCAAATTTTTGTGGTGCCTGGGCAGATCGTCTTGCAGGGCGAGGTGATCGGTTTAAGCGGCAACACTGGGCGCAGCACCGGACCGCACCTACATTGGGAAATTGCCGTGAATGGCGTTTTGGTCAATCCCTTAACGTTTATGCGGCTGAAACTGCCAACCTAGCCCGATCACTATAGCATTTTGCAACACACTCGTTAGAGCGTACCGCTTGCCAAGCGGCGCAAAATCTGCTTAGCTATAAGCAGTGCTAGCGCTAAGGAGAGTAACAGCGTATGTCAGACGCTTTCGAGAAACTCAAGGCAAAACTCGTGGAAACAGGCTCGCTGACGGATGAGGAGATCGCTGCGGCGGAGCTGACAGAGGAGCAAAAGCTGTGGCTGAACGCCGAACGGTATGCCAAACAGCGCGATACGAGCGAAACGGTGACGCTTGAACAGTATCTTGAGGCGAACAAAGTCCTCGATAGCACGGCGGAAGATAGCCCTGAGCATCAGGCGGCGCTCAAGGTTGTAGAGCGCTACGAACAGCAAGCCTAATAAGCGCGGGCAGTTTTCAAGGCTGCCCGTCGCCGTATTCCATCAAGACTTTTGGCTGAGGCGTTTGGCGCGCTTGGCAAACTTCGCCTCAATCTCTTGGATCGTCTCGCGGGCGGTCGCTTCCAGATAGGGGAAGGCAAGCCATGCGTTCATTAAGCCGAACAGCAAGCCGGTGATCACGCGGAAAGTCGGTGTTGTCTCGCGCAGTTCCCACAGCCTGCCGCTGAGGAGCTGTGAAAAGCCATCTATGCCGATGGGCGCCAACCCAAGCAGCACATAGAGCAGAATTGGCACCGGGCGCAATTGGCGCCGCACACGCGGCACAGCATAGATCACGCCGCCGATGAACAGCCCTGCATAAATCGCAATATCGCGCTGGCAGATTGCCACTTTATAGCCAAGCTGCGGATCACCTAAAAATTCCCGTGCATACCATTGATCGGGCGGGATGGGTGAATCAGGCGGTGGCAGGCGATTGACGTTCGCCATGATCTGCGGCAGGATCGCCTCGTAGCTCTGCGCTGCGCCGAGATTGGCTGCCTCACGCGGATAGATGGTCTGTTCGCCGAACATAAACCACGACCGAAAGGCAAAGGTATGGCACAGCGGACGGTAGACACTGTAGATGACCTCTGCGGCACCCGTTGCGCCAACGCGCATGAGTGTTGGCGCGGCAAAAGGCAGCAGCAGGAAAACGCCAAGCACGCTCAGCAGCACTTTTAGGTAATGCCGCGACCATGCTAACGCCCAGCGGTTCAGGCGCACAGCCCACGAATTATCTGATTTGGGAGAGTTGCTCATGCGGCTGATGATAGATCAGGGCGTGCCGTTTGGCAAGCGCAAGCAGCTTCAGGGTTTTGCAAAGTCCCGCCCTGTTTACGGGGCGGGATTTAGGGTGGGCTGAAATTAGCCGCTTGTGCACTTATTCGTAGCGCAGCACCGCCAATGGTGACTCGCTGGCTGCCGGTGCGGCAGTCACCAACGTTGCGCCTAAGGTAACGCCTAGCGCCGTTAACAGCATCAGCAGGATCAAGTCCCACGGCACAGGCAACTGTACAAAGTTCTGCGTCAATGCTGGCACCGCGGCAAGGATCAGCAGGGTTGGGAGCAAGCTGACGATGCCGCCTAGCAAGCCAACCGCGCCATTCTCAATGAGCAGTTGCGAGAGTACCTGCCGACGCTTCACGCCGATTGCCTTCATCACACCGATTTGGCGGCGGCGCTCTAGTGTGGCAAGCGAGACGGTGGTAGCAATGAGTGCTGACGCCGCAAAGAGCGAAAGGACGGCGATCAGAAGCGGCAGTGCGGAAAGCTGAGTCAGCAAGCGTGTGATGATCGAGTCGAACAGGCTGATGTCAAAGACGAAGATGCCCGGCACAGTGCCAACTTTGCCAAGTGCGTCGTTCAGGGCGTCCTGCTCAACATCGGCGATGATGAAATCGAACGGCGCGGCGGCAGGAATCGAACTGAGTGGCGCCTGCACAGCGCTATCACCCAAGCTGAACGGGATTAAGCCTGCGCGTGAATCGGGCGCCACCAGACCGATGACCTCAAAGGTGCGTTCGCGGCGTTGTGTGCTGCCACTGCTCATACCCGATGCAATGCGGTAAGTGAAGGTTGAGCCAACCCGAACGCCCAGTGCCTCCAGCAGCGGATCATACGGCACCACGATGTAATCCTTGCCGCTATCTTCAGGCGTCAGGTAGCGCCCTGCCACTAACTGCCCGCGTTTGGGCGCGCCGTAGACGTTCACCCCTAACAGCGCATTGAGCTGTGCGCGCAGCAGCGCCGCCTGTGGATCACTTTGTGAATTAATCTGTGCGCTGGCTGATGACGTTCCGCTGCTCTGAAACCCATCAACAGGCAGCAGTGTATCGAGGTCGCGGTTGCCATCAATGGCGACCAAACTGGCATTAGCAAAGCGCACTTCGCGGTAACCACGCACGCCTTCGGTGCTATCCAACTGGTTACGGACTAAGGCTTGCACGGGCAGCAGCGGCAGCACAATCATGTTGCCGCCGAGTGGCTCTGCAATGCTGGTATAGAGCAGCATGTTGATGCTGCGCGTCATGATCAGCGTGCCGCTGAGGCTGGTCATCCCGATGATGAGTGCCAGCAGGCTGAGCGAAGTGCGTAAGCGGTGCTGTGTCAGTCCGCGCAGCGCGAGGCGCACATTGGCGTTGCGGAAACTGGGCAGTTTTCCCAACAGCCACACCAACAGCCACATCACGGCGATCACCACCCCTAACAACAGGAATGTGATAAAGACGCCGAAAATGCCCGGCGAAACAGGCAGCGACCAGTTTAGTTCTTCGGCAAGGCGGTTGCTGTTGATGATCAGGTCTACCAATCCACCCAAGCCAACGATCAGCACGCCCATGCTTAGCAGGCTGGGCAGGCAGCCCGCACGTGCCAAAGGAATGCCGCCAGCCCGTAGCACATAGATCGGGCGGACGCGCCCTGCCAAAAGGGTTGGCAAGAAGGCGAAAAAGACCGTAATTGCCACACCGAGCGCCACGCCGATCACCAACGGATCGAAATAGACGCGCCACGGCAGCGCCACGTTGAACGCCTGTTCACCAAAGTTCCGCGCCACAAGGCTCAGCACCACGCCAAAGAAAACACCAAGCAAACTGCCCAAGATGCCGAGCATGATCGCCTCGACCAGAAAGACGAGCGAGACCTGCCCACCTTTCAAGCCGAGTGTTTTCAATACCGCGATCTCGCCCGCCCGCCGATTGACGTTCACAAACATTGTATTGATGATGCCAACGCCGCCGATCACCAAACCAACCAAACTCAGGATCAGCACAAAGCGCGAGATCACATCCGAGATCAGCACGTTGCGCTCCAGCACTTCTTGGGCGCTATCCACGCGGAAGGAGCTGGGGAAACCGCGCATATTACGCCAACGGCTCAGGGCAAAGCGCGCATCGCCTTCGGTGGCTCCCTCAGGCAGTTTCAGGTAAATCTCGTTGGCAGATTTCGGGTCTAGCCCAAAATCGCCCAGTGCGGCACGGTTGATGTAGATGAAGCTGAAGAAGATGGTGTTGGCGTTGTTCAGGCTGCTCTCGACGGCATCCGTCACAATGCCCGTCACCGTCTGAAGTTCCTGTGCTGTGCCAACGCGCAGCTTATCGCCCACCTTGATGCCAATCTGATCGGCAAGGCGCTGCCCAACCACCACTTGGTTTGGCGCGGTGATCAACTCGCTCAGCAGTGCGCCGCGTGGCGCTTCTGCACGGATCACGTCATAGAATGGGTAGACTTGCGGATCAATAAAGTGACCAACCACAAAGGCAGGTCTACCAGCGCGTGGCTCGCCATCCACTTCTGTCACAACAGCCGCCTGCATCAGCTCGCTGGTAAGGGCAAAGGTGATCGCATAGTCGCGTTCAGCCGCCCAGCGCACGATGTTATCGTAACTGGTGCTATCCACAAAAGCACGGCTACTGTTGTTTTCGCCGTTGTCAAAGGCAGCGATTTGCAAACCGCTGCGCTGCGAGACAAAGACATCACCGCGCAAAGTTGCCTGTGCGTTGCTGGTCAGTGCATCAGTCAGCATCAAGCCAAGTGCGCGCAAGGCAACCACTGTCGAGACGCCAGCGGCGATGCTGATCAGGGCAAAAAGGGTGCGCTGTCTATCTCGGCGCAAGTTGCGCGCTGCGTAGCTAAGGGCAAAACGTAGAATACGAAGCATCAGAGTTTGAATACCTTCACTGTGATTGTCCGTCTGCCTATTGTACGCGCAGGCAGCGCAAAGGGTTGCAAATAGGGCATGGTTGTGTGCCACGCCCTGTTTGTTTAGTAATTCATGCCGATTTGCCGCCCGCCGCCAAGTGGGGTTGGCGTTGCCGACGGACTGCCGCCGCCGTTGCTGCCCCCACTGCCCGGTGAGGTAATTGCCCATGATGGGCTGTAATCGCTAGTGCGGTTGCGCGTCAGGTTTCGCACGCCGCTGCCATCCGCACGCATAGCGTAAATTTCCTCATAGCCATCCCGATTGCTGGTGAAGGCGATCCAAGTGCCATCCGGTGACCATGTCGGCGCAAAGTTGCGCGTCTTGCTGTCCTCCGCCGCCGAAATTAGTTTAACATCACCGCCGCTGCTCGTCATGCTGAAAATTTGCAGTTGTGCGCCTTCACGCTCCGAGACAAAGAGCAGCATCCGCCCATCCGGTGACCAACGCGGCGCACTGTCCACGCTCGGATCAGAGGTCAGGCGGCGCGCACTGCCGCCATCAGCGCGCATTACATAGATTTCAGGGTTACCATCGCGCTCGGAGACAAAGGCAATTTGCCGTCCGTCGGGCGACCACATCGGCTGCGTCTCTGCCGAGTCAGTCTCCGTCAGGCGGCGCACACCGCCACCATCAGCGCGCATCACATAAATCTGGGGAATGCCATCGCGCTCGGAGACAAAGGCAATCTGCCGTCCATCTGCCGACCAGGTCGGCGAGTCATCGGCAGCAACATTGCGTGTGAGGCGTATCAGGTTGCCGCCGCTGGCATTCATGCTGTAGATTTCACGGTTGCCGTCACGCTCCGAGACAAAGGCGATCATCCGTCCATCCGGTGACCATGTCGGCGAGTCGTCCCTCGCGTTGTTGCGCGTCAGGCGCCGAACGCTGCCGCCCGTCGCATCCATCACATAAATTTCAGGGTTGCCGTTGCGCTCCGAGACAAAAACAATCCGCCCGCGTGCAAGGGTTTGCGCCTCGGCAGCGCGCTCCTCACCTTGCCAACGCACCAGAGTATCGGTTGTGTTCAGCGTGGGCGCTGAGCCTGCCACGTTGCTAAGCCACAAGATGCCGATCAATGCCAGCCCTAACCATGCCATGCCCAAAGCGCGCTTGCCCAAAGGAATCATGAGTCCGCTTCCTCACTCGCTCAGTCTATAGCGTTATTGTAATCATTGTAAGGGCAAAGTGAAATAAAAGATTGCTAAAGGAATCTCAGACAGGCGGCACGCGCAGCACCTCACCGCGCACAAAGGCGCCTTGCTCATAGAACAGGCGCACGCCTTCGCAGTAGTCAATTTCGCCGCCCCACGCACTTAGATCGGCGTTAGGCAGCGCACCAAAGGCGCTCAGCTCCACAATCGCGCCGTGCGAAACGACCAACACTGCCTCGCCTTCCTGTGCCTTTTCGATCACCTCACCGAACAGGGCAGCCAGCTCAGCCGCGTAGCGTGCCGCGGCACCGCCACGCCGCAGCACATCGGCGTAGGCGGCAAAAGCCATCGGATAGCTCAGCTCACGGTCTACGGCATCGGGCATACTCGTCAACAGTTCGCGTTGCTCATGGACGGCGTAGCCCATCGCAATTGCCGTCTCGTAGGCGCGTGGCAATGTGCTGGTCACCACATAGGCAAAGCGTCCCATCCCTTCACCGACTTGCCGCGCCAACGTCACGCCGTCTTGTGTAAGATGTGGGTTCGGCTTGTTCCGCATGGTGTGGCGGCGATGTTCAATCACACGCATGGGTAGACTCTTTCTTGCTCAAATCATGCTGTGGCGCATTATAGCGCGCTCTGCCAAGTTTCCGCATACCGTTTTGGATGCTTCGCCGCTAAAATGAAGGCATTCACTAGATAGTTGTGTGAGCATGAGGCGTGATGACGAACTGGACTCCTGATTTGATCGTGATCGGCGGCGGCTTAGCTGGCTGCGAAGCTGCCTTCCAAGCGGCAGAGCATGGCTTGCGCGTGGCACTTTATGAGATGCGTCCGCAGCGCAGCACACCTGCTCACCAAACCGATCAGCTTGCCGAGTTGGTGTGCAGCAATTCGCTTGGCTCAAACTTGCCTGACCGTGCGCCGGGCTTGCTCAAAAACGAACTGCGTGCGCTGGGTTCCCTGTTGCTGCGCTGTGCAGCACAAGCGGCAGTGCCAGCTGGCGGCGCGCTTGCTGTAGATCGCCAAATGTTTGCCAGTGCGGTAAGTGCCGCCATTGAGGGACATCCGCACATTCGCCTAATTCGTGAAGAAGTGACTCGCGTTCCTGATCTGCCCTGTGTGGTTGCCTCAGGTCCGCTCACCTCAGCGGCGCTTTCGGCTGACATTGGGCGCCTGATCGGTGGCGACTCGCTCTACTTCTATGATGCGATCTCGCCCATTGTGGATGCCAGCACGTTGGATATGAGCCTTGCCTTTCGCGCCAGCCGCTATGGGCGTGGTGAGGATGAAGCCGGTGATTACATCAACTGCCCAATGAACCGCGAAGAATACGAGGCATTTATAGATGCCTTGCTGAGCGCTGAGACGTATCCGCTTCACGATTTTGAGCGTGAAGACCCTAAGTTTTTCGAGATGTGCCTGCCCATCGAACAGCTTGCCAAACGCGGGCGCGAAGCGCTTGCCTTCGGTCCGCTGCGCCCGGTTGGGCTGCGCGATCCGCGCACGGGCAAGCGTCCACAGGCTGTTGTGCAGTTGCGGCAGGATAACATCGTTGGCACGCTCTATAACATCGTCGGCTTTCAAACCAACCTGAAGTGGGGCGAGCAAGAGCGCGTTTTCCGCCTGATTCCGGGCTTGGGCAGCGCCGAATTTCTGCGGCACGGGCAGATGCACCGCAATACCTACATCAATGCGCCACGCCTGCTGCACCCAACGCTGCAATTCCGCCAGCGCGCCGATCTGTTCTTCGCCGGGCAAATTACAGGCGTGGAAGGTTATGTTGGCAACATCGGCACCGGCTGGCTGGCGGGCGTGAATGCGGCGCGCTTGCTGAAAGGCGAGTCGCTGCTCACGCTACCGCAAACGACGATGCTCGGCGCGCTGTGTTGGTACGTCACTCATGCTGAGTCGGGCAGCTTTGAGCCGATGAAGGCAAACTATGGCATTTTGCCGTCGCTTGAGAATCCGCCGCGTGGCAAGCGTGAACGCGCCGCTGCCTATAGCGAGCGTGCTTTGGCTGACCTGACGGCGTATATGGCACAGGAGATGATCTGACATGCTTAGTGATGAAGAACTATTGGCACTGCTGCGCGGCGGCGAATCGGATCGGGTGGAGTTCAAACGCAACGCCAATGATCGTGACGAAATTCGCAAGAATATCTGCCTGATCATCGTCAAGCAGGCGTGATTTTTGTCGGCATTGAGGATGATGGCGCTTGCGCTAACTTAGCAATCACCGATGAACTGGAGCAAAAGTTAAGCCAAATGCGCGATGATGGCAAAATTTTGCCGTTTCCGTCATTTGATGTGCAAAAACGCACCTTAGATAGCTGTGAGGTTTTAGCTGTGATTGTACAACCTGCCACTGCGCCACCACTCCGCTTTGAGGGGCGTGTTTTTGTGCGGAGTGGTGCGCGGCAAGCCAATCCCGAAGATGAGCGCCGTTTGGTCGAAAAGCAACGGCGCATTGCCAGCCGTCCTTTTGATTTGCACCCTGTCTATGGAGCAACAATTGACGATCTTGATCTCGAATTTTTCAAGCAAGTCTATTTGCCGAATGCCATTGCATTGGATGTGTTGAGCCAGAATCAGCGCAGCATAGAACAACAACTTGCTTCGCTGGGCTTGACGAATGCTGATAATTTGCCAACCATCACGGGTTTGCTGGTGTGTGGCAAGCACCAGCGCGAATTTGTGCCGAGTGTACATGTGCAGTTTGTTCGTTATGCTGGCGCACAACTCACTTCGCCGATTCGCGCCAACTACGAAATTAGCGGCAAAATCAGCGAAATTTAGCAAGCGCCATGAAATATCTCGGCTTGGTGCAGCGCTTTGGAGTAGGCATCCAAATTGCACAACAAGCACTTAACGAAAACAATAATCCGCCTCTTGAATTTACAGTTAGCGCTGCTTCTGTTTTAGCTACTGTAAGGAGCCGCCCATGAGCGTACCCGTGATTGCCTTCTTCAATAACAAAGGCGGCGTCGGCAAAACGTCACTGGTCTACCACTTGGCGTGGATGTACGCCGATCAGGGCAAGCGCGTGCTGGCTGCTGAGCTCGATCCGCAAGCCAACCTGACGGCTGCCTTCCTCGATCAAGATCAACTCATGGAACTGCTGTGGCGCGAGACAGAGACCGAGACTCCACCAACGCTCTACAGCGCAATCAATCCGCTGCGGCGTGGTGTGGGCGATGTTGCAACGCCGCACATTCAGGAAGTGGATGAAAAGATCGGCTTGCTGGCAGGCGATTTGCAGCTCTCTAACTTTGAGGATAATTTGGCGAACGATTGGGCAAAATGCCTTGACCGTGATGAGCGCGCTTTCCGTGTGCAATCTGCCTTTTGGCGCGTGCTGCAAAAGGGCGCTGAAGATTTTGAGGCAGCCTTCATCCTCGTTGATTTGGGACCGAATCTCGGTTCGATCAATCGCGCGGCGCTGATCGCCTCTGACTATGTGGTTGTGCCGCTGGCGCCCGATTTATTCTCGTTGCAAGGCTTGCGGAATCTCGGTCCGCGCCTGCGGACGTGGCGGCGTGAATGGCAAGAGCGCCTGCCGCGCAACCCTGATCCCGATCTGCCCTTGCCAAGTGGCGCCATCACACCGATTGGCTATGTGGTGATGCAGCCAATCATGCGCCTTGATCGCCCGATCCGCGCTTATGAGTATTGGGTCAGCCGCATTCCGAAAGACTACACTAAATTTGTGCTTGACCAGCCCGAGCCAACCACCTTAATCCAAGAAGATAGCAACCGCCTTGCCATCATCAAGCACGACCAAAGCCTTGTGCCGATGGCGCAAGAAGCGCGCAAACCGATGTTCAAATTGAAGCCCGGCGATGGCGCGCTTGGCTCGCACATGCACGCCGTCCAGAGCGCCTACCGTGATTTTAAGACGCTTGCCGATCAGATTTATGCCCGTTTGCAACTCTCGCCCCAGGTGAGTGATTAAGGAGACTGTGCCATGATCAGCCGTGAAAAAATGAGCCTCGCTGATTTCGAGACGTTCATTGCCTTGCCTGAAAACGCCGATAAGCACTTTGAATTAATAGACGGAGACCTCTACGAAATGACGCCTACCAGTGAACTGCCTACTGTTATTGGCATTGAAATCGCTACCTATTTGCGTGTATTTGCACGTGAGCATGGTCTAGGCATTGTGACTGGTGCTGATGGTGGTTTCCAACTCTCGGCACAAGATGCACTTGCGCCCGATGCAGCCTTCATTGCTAGTGGCAGGCTAAAGGGCTTACGGAAGCGCAGCTTTTTTAAGATCGCGCCGGATTTGGCGGTAGAGGTTGTTTCGCCCTCTGATTCCGTGACAGCCGTTCAGCGCAAGGCAGCGCGTTATTTGGCGCTTGGCGTGCGTGAAGTCTGGATCATCTATCCAAATGAGGGGCGCGCCGATGTCTGCCGCCCTGATCCGAGCGGCGAGAGCGATATGCGCGTCAAGCAGCTTAGCAAAGGGGACGCCTTTGACGGTGGCGATTTGCTGCCCAATTTCCGCCTGCCGCTCGCCACGCTCTTTGATGTCGGGTTGCCCATTCTGGAGGATGACGCTGAAACGGACGCAGATGCCGCGCCTTCTGAAAGCTGACGGTTGCTTAGATGGAAAGCGGGCTTGCCACACTTGTCAAGCCATGTTAGTTTAGAAGCGTGTCAGACTGCCAAAGGATTAGACTGTGGTCACCATTCGGCTTGCCACATTGCAAGATACGGCTGCCATTAGCGCCATTCATCAGGCAGATGTGCCGCACTGGACGCGCCTTGCACCTGATGGACAGTTAATCCCCGCCGATTACGCCGATCTGAACCTATATGAGCGCTGGCAGCATGGCGGCGCCTGGCTGAGCATTGAGACGTGCGCCGTTCACCTGAACCGTTTGTTAGCAGGCTCCGGTTTTCCATTGGTGGCGTGCCTTGGCGATCAGGTGGTGGCAGAGGCAGAAGTTTACGAGAGCTTTGAAGCACCGCCTTTCGGTCATAACCTTGAGATCAGCGTCATTAACACACATGCTAACCACCAGCGGCGCGGCTATGGGCGCGCTTTGGTTGAGTACATTTTGCAGATGGCACGTCTGATGGGCTGTGAGCGCGTCTGCGTCTCGGACGCTGACGCACAGGGCTTTTATGAAAAACTTGGCTTTCGGCAGACGAACAGCGGCTATGGGGTGCGGTTTCCCACCGAGGCAGGGCGCATTGTCTATCAAGCGGTTGAGCTAACTGAACGCGATCCGAAACAGGTGAAGGGCTGGCACATGCCTTTCGGGCGCTATCGCGGCAGCCGCCAAGAGTGGGATAAACTTTTTCCTCAGGATTGGGCAGGCGGCATCCCTGAACTGCTCAACCGCAGCACACTTCACCTCAAAATGACCCTAAGTGGCGGTCAGCGGGCGCTCGTTTTGCTGAGCGAACCCGACCATGCCGACGCCTTGCACGGCGAAATGCATCTTGCCTGCTGGTCAGAACGTCCGCCCACGCCCTTATTGGTGGCCGCTTTACGTGATTGGGCGCATCGGCAAGGCATTCCGTCGCTGCTCACCTATATTTGGGAGGCAGAAGGGCATCTTTTGCCAAGCAGCGCCACACTTACCGACTACACCCAAGTCTTTTATGAGTGCAAACCGTAGCTGATTTGCCAAATGCAGCGCGCCCGCAGCAATCCTAGCCGTATCTGCCAATAAGGGAAAGTGGGATGACCATGCCCAACGCCGAAACCGAATCCCCAAACGCACCGCGCCGTGAGCAGCCCGCTAGCAGCGGCGGCATTCCGCTGCCCGAACCACCCGCTTGGATGAAGGCGATCACGCCGCCGCCTGAAGCCGAGATACCCACTGCACCACCTAGTCCAGTGCCGCCGCCAAGTGCCTCATCGCCTCAGGCGCAGCGCCCTGTGCCTGCTGAGCCGCCCACGCCCGCTAAAGCATCTTCAACGCCTGCGCCGCAACCTTCCAGACCTGC
Organism: Anaerolineae bacterium; assembly: GCA_034432555.1. GTDB lineage: Bacteria > Chloroflexota > Anaerolineae > Aggregatilineales > UBA2796 > CP2-2F. Next base: position 26,537 of record DAOUBW010000042.1, on the reverse strand, counting down.
CGTTGTGCCGCCGATCACTGCTCCTGTAGCTGACGATTCTGATACGACTGACCTTGAGGGAGATGATTTTGAAGATGACGAGCCCTTTGAAGATGATGAACGGCTGCTAACGCTCGATCCATTGTTCATTTATGGCATTGCCCTTGTGGTGACGGTGCTTGGCTTGGGCGGTATGCCGCTTGAGGCACGCCTTACGCTGGTCTGGACGGCGATAGCGGGCGTTGGCTTGATGGCGATCTTGGTGGATGAGATCGAGGTATTGCGCCCTAGCGTGCGCGATCTGGCGATTGGTGCAGGCTATGCCGCCTTGGTTGGTGTGCCGATTTTGGTGATTGGTAGTTCGCAGTTAGGGCGCATCGCCGCCGATTTATTCAGCGGCATGAGTCCGACGACGATCTTTCTGCTGTTGGTGTTTGCGATGCCCACTGCCGAGACGCTCTTTTTTCGCGGCGCGTTTCAGGCGTCACGCGGCTTGATCTTTGCTGGTGCCGCCGCGGGTATTTGGTCATGTCTGTTGCTGTTGGCGGGCTTGACCGTCACAGCCTATCCGCTGGTTGCCATCGTCATTGGCTTGGCAATTTTAGCGCTGAATTTTCTCTACAGTTACCTTGCCGCAGTCTATAACCTGTTCAGTGCTTGGGCGTGCCAAATTACCATAAACGCGCTGCTTTTGTGGCTGCCCAGCTTGCTCTAGAGCGCTAGACATGTGCGCGAATCGCTTCGATGAGAAACCAGCCAAGCATCAGCAGGATGATCGCCGCACCCTGACCCATCACCAAGGCGGTGACGCCTAAACCACACACCAATAGCACGGTGAAGATGCCAATGATAACGCGATCAACAGTTATGCCTTTATCGCTAGAAGCGCGCACAGTTTCGGTCAGGAACCAAGCGAGGATAATCGGGATAAGTGCCGCACCCTGCTCCATCACAAGCGCAGTGACACCCAAGCCCGCCACGCTCGACATAGTTATGATTTGCAGCACCGCAGCACCAGCAGCATTATGAGGTTTTTTCTCTTGTTCGGTGTGTTTGCGTTTGCCGTCCCTCAAATGCTCCAGACCGATCATGTCTGCCTCTTGTTCTTCCAGCGAATGCCCACACTTGCGGCAGAAGCGCGAATCAGCAGGATTCACCGTGCCGCACTGCGTGCAGTAGAGCAGTGCGCCTGCTTGTGCCTCAATCAATTCCGGCAGTTCGCCATCATCACCAAGCCGTGCGCGTTTTTTTGCATCAGACATGCTTTTCCCCTGAATTCCTCACTATCAAGCCCAGCCCAATTAAGTGTACCTAACTACGCACGATTTAACGATAAGGTTGTAGTAGAGGGCGGTGAAGATTAAGGGTATGCGCTGCCAAACTTGTATGAAGCATCCCACACACAGGTCGGAACTTTACACCCTCTCATTCCCTTTCCCTGCCTGTGGAAAGAGTCCCAACACACCCAAAGCTGAGCTAACCATCCGCACCAGCTCGGCAGACAGCACCTTTCCGCCAAGCCTTTTTTGACTCATTATTTGTAACTTTTCACTAAAACGCTTGACAAAGCTATCAAGTTCATCTAAACTGCTTGCGTGCCTTGAATGACATTAGAGAAAACTGATAGCTTATGACGCCCGCGAAGCACGCCATCCCAAATATCAGCCTGTGTACGCCCATGTGTATGTGTGCGATGCTGTGTTGTCGTGCCGCAGTCGGGGCGTATGCTGCCTAGTGTCTTGTGTGTGCTGTGCCAAGACTGCCCCGATCGAAATCGGGGCTTTTTGTTGCCCAGCCCACAGCCAAAAACGAGAGGAGATTGCCTATGGACGCATGGTGTAGTGGCTTACGGTGCCACACCTTAAAGGGCTTTATCGCCTAAGGCATTTTGTCGGTTCTGTTGGAGTTCGTCCTGTTTTAACCCTAACTTTGAAGTGAGGAACAATCACATGGCTTTGCGTCGCATTTTGACTCTGTTCGCCCTTGCACTGCTGGTATTGAGTGGCTTTGCTGCGCCTTCGCTGCGCGCCCAAGCTGAACTGCCCGAAAGCGCTGTCGTCAGCACTGAGTGGCTTGCCGCACGCCTTGACGATCCAAAGGTGCGTGTGGTGGAAGTGAGCGTTGTCCCAGGCTTGTTCGAGCGCGGGCATATTCCCGGTGCGGTCAATTTTGTGTGGCACACCGATCTGGTTGATCCCGTCATCCGTGACATTGCTTCGCCAGAGGCTTTCGAAGCATTGGTGCGTGCGGCTGGCATCAACGAAGATACAACAGTGGTGCTGTATGGCGATAATAACAACTGGTTCGCTGCTTGGGGCGCTTGGATTTTCTCCATCTACGGACATGAGGATGTGCGCCTGCTAGATGGCGGTCGCGCCAAGTGGGAGCGTGAAGGTCGCCCTGTTTCGGTGCGCCCAACCAGCCACCCAGAAGGCAACTTTACCGCTAAGGAACTGCGCCGTGAACTGCGCGCCTTCCTGCCAGACGTATTGGCAGTGGTGAAGGGTGAGAGCGAAGGCGTGATCGTGGACATTCGCTCGGTTGCCGAATATGAAGGGCGCATTTTCGCACCTGACGGCTTCCAAGAGCTGGCGATCCGCGCTGGTCACATCCCGACGGCGGTCAATGTGCCGTGGGGACGCGCCGTCAATGAAGATGGCACCTTCAAGTCGGTGGAAGAGCTGCGCGAACTATATGCCGCAGTCGGTGTGGATGGCAGCAAGAAGGTTTACGTCTACTGCCGCATCGGCGAGCGCTCCAGCCACACATGGTTCGTCCTGAGCAAGATTTTGGGCTACAACGTGGCGCAGTACGATGGCTCGTGGACGGAGTGGGGTAACACAGTCGGCGTGCCGATTGAAAATCCCGCTGGCACGGTGTGGGGCAAACAATAAGGTTGTATGTCTGAAACCACCATCGGGGGCGGCACGCAAGCCGCCTCCACTTCATTACGGAATCCTAATACGGCGGCGGCAGTGCGCGTTGGGTTGGCAGGGCTAATCGCTGCCGCGCTGCTTGCCCTAGCCTTCAGCCTGCACGATACACCTGGACGCGGCGCGGCTGCGTCGTTTTCGCTACTGGTGGGTGTGGCGCTCGGCGTGATTTTTCAGCGCGGGCGTTTCTGCTTCTTCTGCATCCTGCGCGACTACATCGAGCATCGTAATAGTGCGGGCATGTTCGCTATCCTCAGCGCGCTGGCAGTCGGCGGCATTGGCTATGTGATTGTCTTTGGTGCATTCATGCCGAATCCCGCTGCACAGGGCTTGCCGCCAGACGCGCACATCGGACCTGTGAGCTGGGTTTTGGTGGCGGGCGGCATCGCCTTTGGGCTTGGCATGGCGCTTTCCGGCGCGTGCATCAGCGGGCATCTCTATAGGCTGGGCGAGGGCTATACACGCGCACCGCTTGCGCTTTTCGGCGCGCTGATCGGCTTTGGCGTCGGCTTCTTCACGTGGTATACGCTCTATGTAGAGACGCTCTCGGTCGCGCCGATTGCATGGCTGCCCAAAACCTTTGGCTATGGCGGCAGCTTGGCGGTGCATCTTGCTATCCTGACCGTGATCGGCGTCTTTCTACTGCGGCGCGCGCCGGAATTGCCCGCCCAAGTCGGCGGCAAAATCACCTTGCAGCGCCTTTACCAGAGCCTGTTCGTCACCCGTTGGAATCCGTTGGTGACGGGTGCATTGGTCGGCGTGGTAGGCATGTTTGCCTATTTCCGCGTTTCGCCATTAGGCGTCACCTCGCAGTTGGGCAGCCTAACGCGCACAACGCTAAATAATGCTGGGCTATTGGCAGATCGGCTGCCGGGCTTGGATACCTTTGCCGGCTGCGCGACTCGCGTGGTGGAGACAATCACCAACAACGGCTTCCTGATCGGCGGCTTGGTGGCAGGCTCATTGGCAATTGCGCTCTTTACCAACCGCTTCCAACTCTCGCGGCTAACGCTACGCGGCGCTATCACTGCTCTACTTGGCGGCGCGCTGATGGGCTGGGGCGCCATGGTCTCGCTAGGCTGCACGGTTGGCACGCTGCTTTCGGGCATTTCCGCCTTTGCCCTTTCAGGTTGGCTGTTCGGCGGCGCGGTATTCGTTGGCGTGTGGCTTGGCATCAAACTGCGTTTGCCTGAATAAGATTGCGGGCGGCTTCTGTGCCGCCCGTAACTAGGCTAGGCAATTGGCTTTTCAGGATCGTTGCCCCAATCCTTCCATGACCCATCGTAGACGGCGGCAGGTGCATCAATGCCTGCTGCGCGCAGCGCCAACAAGCCAAAGCTGGCAGAAACGCCCGCATTGCAATAGAAGACAACTTCCTCCGAGTCGTCCGTAACGCCCAGCGCCGCGAACTTTTCGCGCAGCACCTCAGGCGGCAGCAGCGCGCCGTCCTCACCCAGCAGATCGCGGCGCGGCTGATTCACGGCACTGGGAATGTGTCCCTTGCGGACGGCACGGGATGCCTCACCGCGAAATTCTTCTGCGCCGCGCATATCCACAAGACGCGTTGGACTGTTCAAGGCAGCCAAGACTTGCGCGCCGTCCCGATACCATGCTGGATCAGGGCGTGCGGTGAAGATAGTCGGCGCAAAGGTTGGCAGCACATCCGAGACGGCACGCCCCTCAGCGACCCACTTTTGCCAACCACCATCCAGCACTGCCACTTGGGAATGCCCATAGTAATTCAGCGCCCACCACAAGCGCGCCGCGAACATACCTCCTGCATCATCATAAACTACTACGAAGGTATCATCGCCAATGCCTGCCCTGCTCATCGCGGCGGCGAAGCGCTCTGGTGGCGCAATTTGGGCATGGCGCGGATCAGCAGGATCGGTGATCTCATGCACCCAATCCACAAAGACGGCGTTGGGAATATGGCTGATCAAATAATCGGCATGGTGGTTGAAGTAATGCGGCGGCGGCTCTGTGGCAGGCAGCACATGCCCGCGAATGTCCACAACGCGCACGTGGGCAGCCTGAAGGTGTTCAGTAAGCCATGCCGTGCTGACGAGTCCGTTGGTTTCCATACCTGAAGATTGCTCCTTACATCCTAGCCTGAACTAGGCTAAAGTATAACGTTATTGCGAAGGGACTGTACACTGGGGCAAACCCATGGAAATTGAAGGCGTGCGCTTGCTAAGCTGTGCGAACTTCACGCAAATTTCACACAGATTTCACGATGGATGCTGCTTTAAGGTGATATACTCTAGAAACAGTTGAGATTTAATATCTCAACAATTCAGATTCACTAGAGGACGCACCACCATGCACTACCCATATCGTCATGCACCCGGCGTTGAGGTGCTTGGCGCAGCCGCCAGCGCCATTTTTAACCATCTGTTAGGTGATGAAGTGATGGAATCACTCCGTAAGCACGGCGTAGACCAACTTCAGCCCGATCAGTGGTACCCTGTGGATAAATTCATTGAAGTTTTCACAGATTGGTTTAAGAACCCAAGCAACACCTCTAATCAGTTGGTCAGTGTTGGCATGGCGATCATTGATAACGCCGTGCTGCCGCCAGAGATGGAAACAGCGCCGCTGGAGCAAAAGCTGTTCTTGCTTGGTGAGCTGCACCAGATCAATCACCGCAACGGCGATCCAGGTAGCTATCAAATTGAACAGGTGGGCGAGAAGCACATCAAATACACCACCAACACGCCCTACCCTGATGATATGATCTACGGCTACATTTACGGCGTGGCACGGCGCTTTCTGCCACGCGGCACGCATTTCACGGTCAGCTATGATAATACGGTGCGCCGTCAGCACGAAGGTGGCACGCACACCATCTATCATCTAAAGTGGGACTAGCGCCCTAGAAACGCGATCAGATCGCGGTTGAAGGCATCGGGCGATTCTTCCATCGGCTGATGCCCAGCGCCTTCATAGCTAATGAATTGTGCGCCTGCCATCAAACGGGCGAGGTCGCGCCCTGTCTCGAAAGGCGTGACGCTATCTGCCTCTCCCCAGATGATCAAGGTGCGCGGCGCAAAAGCGGCAAGCTGCGCCACCTGAGCATCGCTCAGCTTGTTAGCGGATGAATCGCGGGTTAGCCCGATCAAGCCAATGTCCCAGCCCGCCGCTTGAAACGGACGCCAATAGCCCGCCAAATCCGCCGCTGTGATCCAGTCTTTCTTCACATAGAAAGCCTGTACTGACTCGGCAAGCCGTTCTTCGGTTAGCAGCGCGCCAACCAACACCCGAGCCCAACGGTTGATCGGTGGGAAAGCAACCAAAGCGCCAACGAACGGTGGCGGTCCGCTGGCGCCGATGATAGCGCCGTCTACAATGACCAGCTTCTCAACGCGCTCCGCGTGGCGCAGCGCAAAATGTGCCAGCACATTCCCGCCTGCACTGTGACCAACAAGCACAGCACGCTCAATTCGCAAGGCGTCCATCAGCGCCGCGGTGAGGTCTGCGCCAGCGGCGTGCGAAAAATCGAGCGTCTGGCGCTTATCGCTCAGCCCTGCGCCAAACCGATCAAAGGCGATGGCGCGGTAGCCTGCCTCTGCCACTGCCGCCAGATTTTTGCGCCACGTGAAGGTGCTGCCGAACAAGCCGTGCAGAAAGATGACCGCTGGTGCATCCTCTGCGCCGTAGGCAACATAATAAACCTCAGCGCCGTTCACGCTCATAAAAATGCCGTTCGGATCGGCAAGCGTGCGCGGATCAGCATTCGCTGCTGTTACAGGCAGCATGTATGGTAAAAGCATAAGCGCTACCAACGCGATCAAAAGGGCAAGTAACCAACGCGGCAAGCGCCGCCTTCTGTGTAGAGTCGTCATCATATATTCTCTTATAACCAACCAAATGCTGCGCGCAGCAAGCCAACACCAATGCCGAGTGTTATCAAGAGCAGCGGCGACCACTTCAAGCGCTCTAGGGCGAAGAACGCCGCTGCCGCCAACAGCAGCGAGAGCCAATCCACACTGCGATCAGCGCGTATGAGCGTACTCCACGCCAAATTCAGGAAAGTTGCCATCAGCAGCGCGATCACACCCGCATTGACGCCCTTCAGAAAGTCGTTGATGAAAGTATAGCGTTGCAAAAGCGGCATCAGGTTGCCAACTGCCAGCACGATGAAAAAGGCAGGCAGAAAAACACCCACCGCTGAGACAACGCCGCTTGGCACACCTGCCCACAGGTTGTTTGGATCAGCCGCCATGATGTAGCCTGCCGCGGCTGAGGTACTCAACACCGGTCCGGGTGTGGATTGCCCGATTGAAAAGGCATCTACCAATTGGCGCGCTGTCAGCCAGCCTGTCTCGGTGACGAAAGTGCGCTCCATATAGGCGATCAGGACGTAGCCGCTGCCGAAAAGTGTGCCGCCGATCAGCATGAAGCGCAGGAATAAGTCCAGTAGGCTTGGCTTAAGCGCCTCCGCAAGCTGATTGACTATGCCAAACAGCGGCAGCACAAAAAATGCCGCCGCCGCGTTCAAGCGCCGCCGCCACAGCATATAGAGCGCGCCTGTTGTCAGCAGCATCAGCAATTCGGGAAAATCAATCGGCAGCCTGCCGAAGAAGGTCATCAGCGGCAGCACGGTCAGCGCAGCGACAAACATCGCAGCGATGCCTAGCACACGCATCGCTGTGCTATCCAGTGCCTTCAAGGCAAGGTTGTAGGCAGCGCTCAGGATCAAAATCAACACAACAGGCTGTACACCGACCAAAATGCCCTGCACAGCAGGCAGCGTGCCTGCCGCCACATAGATGATCGCCAACGTGAGCGATAAAAGCACCGCCGGCAGGATGAAGGCAATACCACCCAACACACAGCCCCAAAAGCCGCCCGTCACCAAGCCGATGTGGAACGCCATCTCGGTAGAATTTGGACCCGGAATTAGGTTGATGGCAGCCAACAGGCTGAGGAAATGCTCTCGGCTGAGCCAGCCGCGCCGTACGACAAGCTCACGCTCCATCAGCGCGATGTGTGCTGCCGGTCCGCCAAAGCCGATGCTGCCAAAGATGAGGAAGGTGCGGAAAATTTCCGCGAGTGGAATGCGTTTTGCCGCATAGTGGCTTAGCGCAGGAACTGGCATAAACACCTTTTAATGGGCAAACAAAAGCGGGAAATTCTTTTCCCGCTCTAACCAATCACAGGGAAGGGGCTAATCTTCGTCGTCGCCGTCGGTCTTTGTGGTGCGCCCTGCCTTGCGGCGCAGATTGCGCGCCAAGGTCTCCAGTTCTTGGAAGTATTCTGTCTCAGTAATTTCCCGAACTGCCTGATCTTTCTTGCGCTCATCAATCTGAATGCGGAGCTCCATCACCTCTTGCTCAACGCGCTGTAAATCTGCCTTCACCTGGGAGAAACGCTTGGCGTTGTCAATGGCAATAGCTGCCTGTCCGGCAAAGGCAAGCAGCACGGGCATAATCTCGGCTGTAAAAACACCCTGTGTAATGGGATTATCCGCATACAAGACGCCGATCACCTCACCGCGCAGCAGTAACGGAATCGCCATAATCGAGCGTAGATTGTTGACGGAAACACTCTGCATCCCCTGAAAACGCGGATCGCTCTGGGCATTGCTGGTAATGATCGGCTGTGCCTGATCAATGGCGGCGTGGGCAATGCTGCGGCTGAAAATCACATCGTCATCAGAAAGGGTGCGGCGTCCGCGGTTGCGCGAGGTGCGGATGGCGAAGGTATCACTCTGGTCATCATGCAGCATCAAATAGCCGCGTTCGGCGTTGGTCAGGTGGATGACGGTATCCATCACTTCTTCAAGCACTTGCTCAGGTTCCAGCGAAGAAGTGATCAGGGCAGAAGTCCGTACCAGTTCTTCAAGTTGGTGCATTCGGATGGCATCTTGTGCGCTGCTGCGGCTGATGATCTGTGCATCGCGGCGCATTTCGCGCACCAAGGAAAGCATCTCTGGCGAAAGCTGCGCTTCATAGGTTTTCTTGAGCCAACGCGAGAGCTGATCAACCAGCTCATCCATGCGCGCAATGCTGCTGGTTAAGCGCGTAACCGCAGCTTGTAGCTCACTGGCATCTAGATTAGGTTGATCGGTGGCTTGGTCAGTCATTCCCGCCTCGATTTCCGCTGCGTTTCGGCATCAGCACCGTGTGCGCGTTTCTCATTTCTTCTATAGTAACACCAAATCAGCCAGCAATCCAACTTTTGGGCTTTTGGGCGCAAAAAATAAGTTAGGCAGTTATCTAGAATGCGCCTTCACAAGCGCGGTGGAGATTATGGTTATGATCTGACCAACCTGTGCCAATCGCGCCACGCCCACTCTCTAAGCAGCCTTCACGCCGCCCTTAGAATGCGCTACAATCAGCCGTAAGTTTGCAGCACTTTTCGGAGATCAAGCGACCTGTGAAGCCCTTACCTGTTGAATTCGCTGCCGTTGTGCGTCAGGCACTTGCCAATGCCCAAGCCGATGGCAGTTTGCCCACTTTCCCTATTCCTGAGCTGAAGATTGATCCGCCTAAGCGCCCTGAGCATGGCGATTATGCCTCGGCGGTTGCTCTGCAAGTGCAAAAGCTGGCAGGCAAGCCGCCTATGCAGATCGCGGAGATTGTGCGCGCTCATCTGCCCGCAGCGCCTTTCATCGCCGCTGCTGAGATCGCGCCGCCCGGCTTCATCAACTTTCGCCTGAATCAGGCATGGCTTGCCGCGCAGGTTGAGTATATCCTCGCCGCCGGTGATCGCGTCTTTCAACAAGATGATGGTGCCGGCAAGCGCGCTCAGGTGGAATACGTCAGCGCTAACCCAACCGGTCCATTAAGCGTGCATCGTATTCGCGGCGGCGTGCTGGGCGATACCATCGCCAATCTGTTGGCAGCGATGGGCTACAACGTCACCCGTGAATATTACTACAACAACGCCGGACAGCAGATGAACATCCTCGGTGCCAGCGTGCAGGCGCGCTACCGAGAGATGTTAGGGCTGCCGCACAGCTTCCCTGAAAAAGGCTACAAAGGGCAGTATATCCGCATGATTGCGGCGATGCTGGCTGCTATCTATGGCGATACGCTCAGCGATGCGCCCATGGAGCGCTTCCGCCAGCTTGCCTCAGAGAGCATTTTCTACCGCCTGAAGAACAGTATGCGCCGTGTGAACATTGTGCATGATGAATTCTTCCTAGAGCAGAGCCTCTATGAAGAAGGCGCTGTTGAAGAGACAATTGCCGCACTGCGCGCACGCGGCTTTGCCTATGAGCAAGAAGGCGCGCTGTGGTTCAAATCTACCGCGTTGGGTGATGAGAAAGATCGTGTCATCGTCAAGCGTAGCGGCGAGCCGACCTATCGCCTGCCTGATATGGCGTACCACAAAAACAAGCTGGATCGCGGCTTTGATCTGGTGGTGGATGTCTTTGGCGCCGATCATGCCGCCACAGCGCCGCAAGTGCTGCTCGGCGTGAAGGCGCTCGGCTACGATCCGTCTTGCGTGCGGACGATCATTCATCAGATGGTGGAGTTGGTGGAAGGCGGCGAAGCGCGGCGCATGTCCACACGGCGCGGCGATTTTGTGGAACTGGACGAGCTGATTGACGACGTGGGCGCTGATGCTGTGCGCTACTTCATGTTGGCACAGAGTCCGAACACTGCCATGAACTTTGATCTGGATTTGGCACGCTCGCAAGGCGATGAAAATCCCGTCTACCGCATTCAGAACGCGCATGTGCGCTGTGCTGGCATTTTGCGGCGCACCGCAGAGCGCGGCATCAGCGATGAGAACGCCGATCTCACCTTGCTCGGCGGCGATGAGTTAGCGCTGCTCAAGAAGATGTTGGAGGCGCCAGAGGTGATCGCCCGTGCCGTCGCCGAGATGCAGCCGCAGGCAATCGCCATTTTTGCCCTTGATCTGGCGGGCATGTTCCATCCCGTCTACGACCGTGTGCGCGTGATCAGCGATCAGGAAGAACTGCCACCTGCGATGGCAGCCGCACGTCTGCGCTTCTACAAAGCGGCGAAGGTTGTTTTTGCCCGTTTGCTGGCACTGATGGGCATGTCTGCGCCTGACGAGATGGAGCGCCGCGCCAAGCCCGAGCCGCAGCCCGCCGACGCCGGAACTTCTGCTAGTGAGTGAAGCATGTCGGCGATAGATGCTTGTGAAGCGCCTATTATACGTGCTTTACAGAAAAGCCTCTGGCAGATTGTGAGTAAACCATTCATAATCCGAACTGACTCGCGGACAGTTTTTGCTGATCTTCTTTTGCAAAGAAGAGTCAACGGCAATTCTGAGCAAATGATCGTGTTAGAGGTTAAATGCTTCACTGAATCTAAGAACGATTTACAGGAATTCTATACGGCAATTGGTCAATATACATTCTATCGTGAGGCACTTGCCCTTAATCAACTAGCGGTTCCTCTTTATCTAGCTATGCCACACCCTGCCTATGAGCGCTTGACCAGTGATAGTGCTATACGCGCAGTGTTATCTCAATCCATGATGAAGATTGTGAGCGTTGATCTTATCTAGGAGGAGGTTGTTCAATGGATCAACTAGCCGATGTTGTGCAGCAAATTGTGCTTAGTTATGCAGGTGGCGGGCTTGATTTGCGCGCCTATCCGTTGGCGAATGAAGCGCAAGGCGTCTATGCTGTGGCAATTGTAGATTATCCTGTGCATAAGCGCCCTGCCAGCTTTGCTATTTTAGTGCGTCTCGAAAATGATAAAGTAATTGTTGAGGAAGACCTCACAGATCGCCCTATTGTGGATGCACTGGTGCGGGCGGGCATTCCACGCACCAATATTGTTTTGGCATATGCAGGTGAGTCGATTCCAACGGAGCAGACCTAACCTTATGGGACTTAAAGCAGATCGTTGGATACGCCGTATGGCACAAGAACACGCCATGATCACACCCTTTGTGGCAGAACAAGTGCGCGGCAACGTCATTAGCTATGGGCTTTCCAGCTATGGCTATGATATTCGCATCGCCAATGAATTTCGCATCTTCACGCCCAATCCGTATAACACGGTGGTCGATCCGAAGGTGATCGATGAACGCTCGATGTTCGTTTTTCAGGGCGAACGCTGTATCATTCCACCCAATTCGTTTGCGCTTGGGCGCACGGTGGAATACTTCCGTATGCCGCCAGATACACTCGCCATCGTGATGGGCAAAAGCACCTATGCGCGCTGCGGTTTGGTGTTGAACGTCACGCCGTTAGAGCCGGCCTGGGAAGGGTTCATCACACTGGAGATTTCCAACACAACGCCGCTGCCCGCCGTCATCTATGCCAACGAAGGCATTGGGCAAGTGCTGTTTTTGCAGGGTGACGAGGTTTGCGAAGTGAACTACGCACAGCGCAAGGGCAAATATCAGGGACAAACTGGCGTGACGCTGCCGCGGGTGGAGTAGGGGCGGGATGCGTCCCGCCCACTGTGATTTTGCCGCGCTGGCAGGGGTGCCGTTAATCGCGCTTGAAGCGGCTGTAATCGGGCGAGGCGTAGCGGCTGCGCCCACCGCCTTCTTGTGCGATGAGTGCCTCGATCTTGTTGGGTAAGCCAAACAAGTTGATGAAACCTTCCGCATCCTGCTGGTCGTAGACATCCATCTGCCCGAACGAGGCGTAGTCCTCACGGTAGAGGCTGAAGGGCGAACGCCGCCCGCTGACGACCACGTTGCCCTTGTAAAGTTCCAGCCGCACATCGCCTGTCATGGTGCGCTGCGTGATGCTCACAAAGGCGTCCAGCGCCTCGCGCAGGGTGCTATACCACTGCCCGTTGTAGACTAACTCGGCATATTTGATCGCCAAGCTGAGCTTGGTATGCAGCGTTGCCTTGTCAAGGCAGATGCTCTCCAATGCCTGATGCGCTTTATAGAGGATCGTGCCGCCGGGCGTCTCGTACACGCCGCGTGATTTCATGCCAACCAACCGATTTTCGACCATATCCACGCGCCCAATGCCGTGCTTTGCGCCTAAATCGTTCAGGGCGCTGAACAAATCGAGGATATCCATTGGCGCGCCGTCGAGGGCAATCGGCACACCTTCCTTAAAGCTGATCTCAATGGACTCGGTGTGATCAGGAGCGGCTTGTGGGCTGGTCGTCAGCGTGAACATGCTCTCCTCAGGCTTTGCCCAAGGATTCTCCAGTAAGCCGCCTTCGTGGCTCATGTGGAACAAGTTGCGATCACGACTGTAGATAGATTTGAGCGTCGCACTGATCGGAATGCCGCGCTCCTCAGCATACTCAACGGCGTCCTCACGGCTGCGGATGAACCACTTGTCATCGCGCCACGGCGCAATGATGCCTAACTTCGGATTGAGCGCCATCACGCTGACCTCAAAACGCACCTGATCGTTGCCTTTGCCCGTCGCGCCGTGCGCCACAGCGTCCGCGCCTTCTTGCTCTGCCACTTCAACCATATGTTTGGCAATCAGTGGGCGTGCGAAGGATGTGCCAAGCAGGTAATCGCGCTCATAGATGGCGCCAGCGCGCAGCGTCGGCAAGATGAAATCGGTGAGGAATTCGCGGCGCAAATCGCGGATGATCAGCTTGCTGGCGCCACTTTTCTTCGCCTTCTCATCCAGCCCGTCCAGTTCTTCCTGCTGACCGAGATCGGCGGTGAAGCAGATCACTTCGACGTTGTAGGTTTCGCGCAGCCATGGGACGATCACGGATGTATCCAGACCGCCACTGTAGGCGAGGATGACTTTTTTATACTGCGGATGTTGTCGGGACATAGTCGTTATGATTCCTTTGAAATTTGATTGCTAGATGCATACATGCGGCACGCTCGGATATCCTTTATGCTTAGGTGCGGATAATTTCGCAAAATTTCTGCTTCTGACCAACCCTGCGCTAAAAGCTCGGTCACAAAGGCGACCGCGATGCGCGTTCCTTTGATCACAGGTTTACCAACGAGTACCTTCGGATCAAGGCTAATTCGTTCTCGCCACATACAGACCTCCTTACACCTTCGCCAAGATTGCCGTCAGGCGCTCGGCAAAGCTATCACACTCGCGCTCGCTGACGATCAGCGGCGGAATGACGCGCAGCACATGCATGCCAGAACCGACCAGCAGCAAGCCGTGCGCGTAGCCCTGCTCCACCACGCTGCCCGCCAGATCGCCCGTGAATTCCACGCCCAGCATCAAGCCGCGCCCGCGCACTTCTTTGATTTTCGGGCTGTTGATCTCCTCTAGGCGCTCTTTCAGGTAACTGCCCACTGCCTTCACGTGGGCAAGGAAATGCGGCGCGCTGATCCGATCAAAGACGTAGTTTGCTACGGCGGTGATCAGCGGGCTGCCGGCAAAGGTGCTGCCGTGATCACCATAGTTGAGCGCTGCGGCAACTGGTTCGGTTGCTAGAAGCGCGCCAATCGGCAAGCCGCCTGCCAATGGCTTAGCAAGCGTCATCATGTCCGGCGTGATGCCGCTTGCCGTGTGCGCCCACAGATCACCTGTACGCCCTAAGCCGCACTGCACCTCATCAAAGACCAGCAGCGCGCCCACCTGATCGCAGCGCGCCCGCAGTGCCTGCAAAAAGTCAGGCGTTGCCGCGTGAATGCCACCCTCACCCTGAATCGGCTCGATGAACACGGCGCAAGTGCGCGCTGTGATCTGCTCAAGCGCGGCACTGTCGTTAAAGGGCAGGACGAGCACATCGGGCATCAGCGGACGAAACGGCGCCTGATATGCCTCTTTGGGCGTCAGGGAGAGCGATCCCATCGTGCGCCCGTGAAAGGCGTGGTCAAAGCAGACGATCTGCGTTTTGTCGGCTGCGTTGTGCGCTGCCCGCGCATACTTACGCGCAAACTTGATCGCCGCCTCGTTGGCTTCCGTGCCGCTGTTGGTGAAAAAGACGCGATCCGCAAAGCTATGCGCCGTCAGCTTTTCGGCAAGTGCAATCTGCGGCAGGCTGTAGTACAAATTGCTGGTGTGCGTCAGTTTGGCTGCCTGCTCTGCCAGCACTGCCACCATGCCCGCATCGGCGTGACCGAGCGCGTTCACGGCGATGCCCGCTGCAAAATCGAGGTATTCACGCCCTTCCGTATCCCACGTTTGCACGCCGCGCCCGTGCGAAAGCACCATCGGCGCACGCTTGTAGGTCTTGACGATGTGCGTCTCACCAAGCGCCATAACCTCGGCTGCTGTTAAATCCCGTGCGAAGTCCATAGTTTGCCTATCCTATGCTGTGATCTGTGTCCCGATTCCGTTTGCCAACCCATGTATATTCGTGATGCGTGCCGCCCGCACACCTGCCGAGAGTGCATCGAGTGCCGCATGTACTTTCACCGCCATGCCGCCCTGCGCCACGCCCTCACGGATCAGCGCCTCGGCGGCTGAGCGCGTTAGAGTCGGCAGCACAGTGCCTGCCTGCAACACGCCTGCCACATCGGTTAAGAAGATGACCTCTTCAGCACCCAGCGCCGCCGCGATAGCACCTGCTGCCTGATCAGCGTTAATGTTGTGCAAGCCGCCGTCATCGGCAAGCCCCACTGGCGCGATGACGGGCAACACGCCCGCCGCGATTGCCTGTTGCAATATCTCAGCGCGCACGCTATGTACCACGCCCACACGCCCTAAGTCGCCTTCTGGATGCTGCATTGGGTGCGAGCGCAGCAAGCCCCGATCTGCACCGTGAAAGCCTTGCGCCTCCACACCGTGATTGACCAGCGTTGCCACAAGATTGACGTTTGCCGCGCCAATGAGCGCCATCGCCGCCAATTCCATCGTCTGATCATCAGTAACGCGCAGACCGCCCACCGTGCGCGGCGTAATGCCGAATGTCGTTTGCAGGCGGCTGATCGCCTTGCCACCACCATGCACAAGGATCGGTGGTGTGTGAAGCGCTCTGAGATGTGCGGCAAGGACTGCCAAATAGGCGGCATCTTCGAGCGGTGTGCCGCCGATTTTATAAAGCATTGTTGTCATAGATCGCCGCACTTCCGATAATCGTTCTTATCAGCGCTAACCTGCCTCATCGCAAACCCGCTATTTCGGACAAGCCAAACATCACGTTGAAATTCTGCACCGCCTGCGCCGAAGCGCCTTTCCGCAAATTATCAATGGCGCAGGTCAGGATTAGGGTGCTGCCGCTGCCTTCGCTCACGCCGACCACGGCGCCGTTACGATGTGCCGCCTCACGGATGCGCGCTGCCCTGCCTAACGGATGCAATTTGACCAACGGCTCGGCGCTGTAGGTTGCCTCATATTCAGCGTAGGCGCGCTCAAGCGTCCACTGCGGCTTGAGCGTAGCGTAAACGGTTGCCAACAAGCCAACTTCTAGCGGCACAAGGTGCGGCGCAAAAATCAGGGTGCCGCAATCGGGCTGTAATTTGTGGAGTGCCTGTTCAATTTCTGGCACATGGCGATGCTTGCGCCCAATGTTGTAAGGCTTCACATCGCCGTAGACTTCGCCAAACATAGACTCCGGCTTTGGCTCTTTGCCGGCGCCAGAAATACCTGTTTTGGTATCCGCCACAATAGGTGCATTGCTCAGCGCGCCGACTTTTGCCAACGGATAAAGCGCCAGCAGCACCGCTGTGACATGGCAGCCCGGATTGGCGATATAAGGCGCGTTTTTCAAGGTGTGGCGCGTGATCTCAGGCAAGCCATACGGTGCGGGCAGCAAGTGCGGCGCGGGATGCGCCATTTTGTAGGTCTGCTCGTAAAGCGCTACCGAATCAAGGCGGAGATCGGCGCTGAGGTCAATCACGCGGACGCCTGCGGCGGCTGCCTTGGCTGCCACGCCGCCGGAAATGCCGTTGGGTAAGCATAAGAATACAGCATCCACCGCATCCAGCGGCGCAGCCTCTGCCTTGAGCAACGGCGTGCCATCTTCAAGCGCCGTCTCGCGCTCAGAGGTGGCGAAATGGAGCGCTGCCTGCGGATGATCGCGCAGCAGGTCAATCAAAAGTTGCCCGGTGTAGCCCGTCGCGCCGAAAACGCCGACCCGCAGCGCCTGTGCGGGCTTGGTCTGTGTTATTTCAAGGTGTGCGTGTGCCAAGCTGTCTATCCCTTTATCCCGAAAGCCGTGCATAAAAAAAGCCCTTCAGACGGGGCAGTCTGAAGGGCTTGCGCGTTGCTTATCCGCTAGGCGGCGCGCAGCATCCATCCAGACCTATGGCTGGTGGTACGGCGGCTGCGGCGCGGGGAAAAGCGAACACGAATCATGTTGGGTTAATCCTCAGCACCCATTATACACCATGCAGGCGAGGATCAATTGTGCATAGTGCATAAAAAGCGTGGTGAAGATTATGGCTATTGACTGCCAAAGCCTTTACCTCACTCTAAATCCCACCCGCACGCAAGGGCAGACCTTTGAAGCCCACTGCCGATGCCCTTTCCCCGCTGGCAGGGAAAGGGTAGGGATAGGGGGTGGTTACGCCAACAGTCGCTAAGGGGATCACCACACAATGCATCATACTCGCAAAAAGCTAGTTGATAGAAACAGTGCTTTACCCTATCATAAAAAGCGCCGTGCCGCATGAGCCTTGCTCAGTGCTGTGCGGAGTGCATCTACATTAGTAAAGGCTGTTAGATGACTCGGATCGCCATTCGCTAGTTGTCCCGTGTCGGACTCCTTGCTGAGTGGTCAGATCACGCCTATCGAACACGCCTGAGCGCGCCCTTTTGCGTACCTGATCGCCGCATGGAGTGCCATCCCGCACTTCGGCGGCTTTTCTGTGCCGTGCCGTTGTGCCACACAGCAACAGATCAGCGCGAAAGGCAGTTCAGTATGTCTACCCAACTTTTAGCACTCGAAAACATCAGCAAAAGCTACGGCGCCAAGGTCGTCCTAGAAAACGTCTCCTTCGTCCTCAAGCGCGGTGAACGAGTCGGTTTGGTCGGTGAAAATGGCAGCGGTAAAACAACGTTGGCGCGCATCCTCCTAGGCGAAAACTATGATGCCTATCGCACAGAGCGAGAACGCCGCTACGCACAGCAGGCTGCCGCTTACGAGGCGCAGCAGGAAGAAATGCACGCTTTGCAGCGCCTAATCAAGACCACAACACACAATACGGGCAACGGCAAGCCGCGCTCTGATAACGATAAGTTCGCCAAAGGCTTCTTTGCCGGGCGTATCGCTGTTCGCGAACGGCGCCTCATCCGTAACGCCGAACGCCGCCTAGAGACACTTGAGCGCGAGGCAGTGGCAGCGCCGCAAGCTGCAAATCGCACGCTTGATTGCGGCGCAGCCTGACGTGCTGCTGCTGGATGAGCCAACTTGATCTGGAGAGCATCGAGCGTTTTGAGGCAGCGCTGTGTGTCTTTCGCGGCACGATCATCGCCGTCTCACATGATCGCGCTTTCATCGAAAAGGTTGGGCAGCAAGTGTGGCACTTGGTAGCGGGCAAACTCAGCCAAGCCTAGTGTTAGCCTGTCCATGCGCTGTGCAGCTTAGCGCGCATATCAAGCATGGGCTGCCAAGTATTGTTGACTTGATGCAGCACGTTGCCTTTCTTGGGGACTGCCTCAAGGTGTGCTTTCACCAACTCGATGACGCTTGGATGAAGGTACATCAACATTGCTTCAAAGCGCATTGGGA
Source organism: Anaerolineae bacterium (assembly GCA_034432555.1). Lineage (GTDB taxonomy): Bacteria > Chloroflexota > Anaerolineae > Aggregatilineales > UBA2796 > CP2-2F. The sequence goes on along the minus strand of DAOUBW010000042.1, from coordinate 8,113 downwards.
AACTTGCATCTGTCCATGTGAGTTGGCTCGGCGTGATGTTCATTGCCAGCAGGCGCGGCAGATAGGCGGCGAAGTGTGCGCTGAACTCAGCGCTCCACGGATGAGCGCAGCGCTCGATTAGATCGTAGTGCTTGGATTGCCAAGTCTGTTCAAGGGCAAAGAGTGGTAGGGCATCTGCTTCGCACTGATCGGGCGATGGCGGCGGATTGGTCAGGTGGGCGATCAGGGATTCGGCGGCTTGCCGCACACTCAGCACACGGTCGGTATCTGCTACACGGGTTAGGAAGGGCAAGTCCACGCTGGAGAGGTTGATCGAAAGCTGTTCCACAAAATTAGCACGCAGATTAGGTTCTTCACGTTCCCATGTGCTTTCCAGCATTTTGCGCGCCTGCTCAGGGTCAGCGAAACGCAACGCGCCAAAGAAGGTGCGGCGTGTGATCTGTGCGCCCGTCCGCCACGCGGAGTCGTCCTCAAGCTGGAAGGCGGCAAAGCGCCACATCTTGCCGACCAACGCCGCCAGCCATCGTCCGCGCACGCCTGCTACTAATGCGCCCAACGCGGGATTGTGTTTCTCGGTCAGAGTCAGCAGGTGGGGAATGTTTTCCTCGCGGGCGCGCTGGCGGTGCTTGAGGGCAAGTTGCAGCCATTCCTCGATCAGGTGAGGTTCGCGTGGGCTGATGCGGGAGAGCAGTTCGCCCGCCAGTGCGGAAATGGGCGGCAGCGGATCAGGCGGGCAAGGCGGCGGTAAGGCACGCCCAAACGGGGCGGGAATCGTGCCGACGCGCCGTAGGCTGCCTAGCACAGCCGCCATGCTCAGCAGCGCACCTTCGGGATCAGCGCTATTGAGGTGTGCAAATGCCTCACCCAATGCGCCCTCTACTTGTGGTGGCACAAACGGCTGCCGATCTGTGCCGAGCAGCGCCGCAGCCAACGCTTTTTGCCAAAGTTGTTCCACCGACTCAGCATCCATACGACCGCCTCCAACCTGTGCTTGCGCTATAAAACGCGCCAGCCGCCTAAGAACGACTGCCAACGGCGATAGCCCGCCTTCTCGTAAAACTCTGGGACGCCCGTCCAGCCGATATGTGCCACGCGCACGCCTTGTGCCTTCAAAAACGCGCTGCCACGCGCCACCAACGCCGCACCAATACCCTTGCCGCGCCCTGCCTCGCCAACACCAACGGCAGCCAGCGAGCCAAGCGGTTCGCCCAGTTCTGCCCACCAGATCACATCCCCGCGCAGTTGGTGCGAACGCGGCATAAACATAATCAAAGTCCCAACGATTGCACCACTTTCATCACGTGCCAACAGAATATCGCGCCCATCGCCCACACGGATAAAATACTCATATTCGGGCTGCCAATTGCGGAACTCGCGGGCATGGAAAGCGATCACATCGGCGTAGTCTTCAGGTTCTGCCGTGCAGATGGTTAGACCGCTCTCGCGGATGCGTGCCTCAAGTTGCGGCGGCGTTTGGTAGGTGGTTAGGTCATGGGTTAAATCCCAGACACGATTCTGCTCATTGTGCAGGGCAAAACCTTGCGCCACGAAGAAATCCATCGCTGCGGGCAGGCAGTCCGGCACACCGCAGAAAAAGCGCGGCACATGCCCACCTAACCGCGCTTGTATGCCGCCTGCCTGCTGAATGGACTCGCAAGCAGTGTTGACTAAGGCGCGCCCAATGCCCTGCCGCCAGTGTGAACGCGCCACACCAACAGCACACAGGCTGCCGCTCAGTGGCTCATCAAGTGGCTTGACGAGTTGGGTAAAGGCAAAGCCGACGATCTGATCAGCCTGGCGTGCGACGAAATGCTCACCAGCGCGGTAGGGTCCGTCAGTGTGGGCGATGGCACGTAAGGCACGTTCTTCGATGCGGAACTGATTGCCAAAGGCGCTGTGCCAAGCGGCAAGCACGCCTCCTTCATCGCGGGAAGCATTGTAATAATCTATGGTAATGGCTTTCGGCAGCATAATTCGCTCCAGAGGGTGAGGGATGCCGCGCATCTTTGGAGCTGAGCATACCGTTTTTGTACGCATCTGTCGAGGGAGCAGCGGCTGGAGCGCCAAGTTTCTACAGGGTAACCACAGGTGGACGGAATGCAGATCAGCGCTACGAATAACGCGATTTCACGCAGGGAGTCGGGCTTGTCTGATCCGTTCGCTTGACCTTGCGTCATAGCCCATCTGCCAGTAAGCTAGAGGTACATAGCATTCGCATAGGATTGCACCATGCATCAAGCACAAGCGATCATCGAACGGGTTAGGCGCGTTTCAGCGGGCATTCAGCGCCTTGAATTGGCAGTGGACAAGGCACACCGCACCTTAGGCGGTGGGCAGTTTTTCTTGGCGCGGGCGGCGGCTGCCTATGATCCGTATCTGCGTGAGGCGTGGCTGCCTGTGGAACAACGCGGCGCAGTAATCGTGGTGGAGCGCCCATCACGGCATGTCTACATGCCTAATCAGGTGGTGGACTTGCTCGGACCAATCAGCAAGCCCTTTCCGCTGCGCGAGACAACGCGCACGCTGTTGCTGATTACTTATGAAGCGACGCCCGCGATTTTCTTGCTGCTGATGCACACTGCCCTAGCGCGTGGCGCGGCGGTGGCGCTTGTGCTGATTGGGCAGGCAGGACACTATCCGCTGGACGCGCTGCCCCAAGCAGTTGAGGTGACACGCGCCGCCGATCATACGGCATGGGTTGAACGCGGGCAGCAAATCATATGGGCAGATCAGATTTTTGCGGCTGCGCCACCACCTTACGACACACCGTCTTATTTGCGCCTGTTGGACGAAGTGCGCGTTGTGCGCCAACTGCCCGCCCCCGAGTATGTTTATGGCGTTTTTCAACCACCCATGCCTTGCGGAATCGGCGCTTGCCAAGCCTGCCTTGTCCGTGTGCAAGGCGGCGCAGATGTACCTGCCTGCACCGAAGGCATGGCGTTCGATCTGCTCAGCGTTAATCTGTTGCAGAATTTGCCCAGCAGCACAGAAGGCTAACCAACCATGCTCGAAATTACCGCCGGTAAAAGCGCACTGCGCCTTAATCCGCCGCTGATGGGTGCTGCGGGCGCCTTTGGCTTTGCGGGTGAATATGCCAAACTGATTGACCTAAAGCTGCTGGGCGCACTGGTCACCAATCCGATCTCGCTGAAGCCGCGCCATGCCGCCAACGGCACCCGCGTTGTGCCAATTGATAGTGGTGTGCTGATTCACACAGGCTTGCCGAATGGCGGCATCTACAAAATGCACCGTCAATACGCTGCTAAGTGGCTCACCAGCCCAACGCCCATCGTCATACACCTGATCGGCACAGCCGATGATATGGCGGAATGCGCCACCTTCCTTGAGCAGCAAGATCAAATCAGTGGCGTTGAGCTGGGCATTCACGACAACCTGACCGCTCGTGAAACGCGCATGTTGGTTGGCGCAGTGCGTGCGCGCACGCAGTTACCGCTCTTGGCAAAGCTGCCCTTATATCAGGCGGCGAACCTGGCTGCTGCCGCTGCCGATGGCGGCGCAGATGCCTTAGTGATTGCCGCGCCGCCGCGTGGCACTACCCGCGATCCGTTGAGTGGGCAGTTGGTGGGCGGCAGATTATACGGCACCTGGCTTAAGCCTTTGGCAGTGCGGATTGTTGGGCAGCTTGCGCCGCGCCTAAGCCTACCGATCATTGGCTGCGGCGGTGTGCATCATCCCGATGATGTGCGCGACTTTTTTGAGGCGGGCGGGCGAGCTGTCCAGATCGACTCAGTGGTCTGGACGCGCCCTGAAATGGTGGCAGCCATCGCCAGTGCGCTTGGTGGCGCAGAGCTTACGCGCATGGCGGGCGCGCTGGCTGATGAATGGCGCTCCACAGGTGAGTCGGCTGAGCGGCGCACAACACTCATTCCTGCGCCGCCGCCGCCGATTATCCCTAGCCCGCCGGAATTTTAGAGCGCGCCACTAAGCAAGCGCTCAGCCGCTGCCAAATCGGGATCGCGTCCCGTTAGAACATCTTCAAGTGTCCATGCAACGGGCAAATCAGGCGTAATGCCGATGCCTTCAAGCAACTGTCCATTAGCGCGGTAGAATGCGCCCGTTGAGAAGCGCACCGCACCACCATTGGGCAGCGGAAAGCTGATCGGGTTGCCGCTAGAGCCTGCCGTTGTGCGCCCAACTGCCTGAGCGCGTCCGCTATCGGTAAGGGCGGCAATCAGCCATTCGGCGCTGCTAACGGAAACTTCGTCAATCAACACGGCAAGTTTGCCGCTGTAGCGCTTATCGTGAGGTGTTACGGTATAAACGCTTTCTGCTCGCCAAAAACGGTTCGGAGTGCGCTGGCGAAACACATCGCGCCCATAGCTGAATGGCTCAGTGAGGAAACGTCCTGCAATCTGATCGGCAAATAGTGAGTTCCCGCCGCCGTTCCGCCGCAGGTCAAGGATGATAGCAGGCGCATCGCTAAGGGTTGCCAGCGCAGCGTCAAAATCTGCGATTAAATCTTCATTCTCACGTTCCCATAAGCGCGCCACACGGATATAGCCAATACCAGAAGGCAGACGTTGGCTGCTGATAGCAGGCTGCGGCGCGATACTATCCTGATCGGGTGTTGCATCGCTGAGCGTAATTTGGCGCGTCTCACCATCTGCGCCACGCACTTCTAGCACCAGGGTCGGTGTGTTTGGCGTAAGCGCTAACAGGAATTGGTAGGCGTTGCCGCGCTGATTCCACTCTGTAGAACCAACACGCAAATCAGGCGGCAAGGCACGCCATGCCTGCTCAGTTAGCACGCCATTGATGCTGATCAGCACATCGCCCACGCGCAAGCCGTTTGCTTGTGCCGTCTCGGTCAGTGTGGTAAGCACCGCCTGCCCTTCGATGTGCATAGCGCGCCCAAACCAACGCTCAAGCGGTGTGTAGGGTTGGCTTAATACGGTATGCCCATCGTTGAGCGTTGCCAACAAATCTGCTATGGCTTGGAAGTAGGCTGCTTCGTCACCACGCTGAACGATCTCGAACACGATTTGCGAGTGCGGACGGTAGTTACCTGCCCAATCCACACCTTTCTGCTCAAAATATGGGTAGTGGTTGTACAGGGCGCGGTAGAGGCGGTGATAGGCGTCCATATAGTCATCGCTCGGCGCAACCATGCCCAAATCGTAGAGTTGGGTATAGGTGAAGATGCCGCCGCCGATCAGAGCAAGGATGGGCAGTATCGCCAGCACCCGACGCGCCCAACACGGCAGCGCACGCCACAGCACGGCATAGCCTGCTGCACCAGCAATTAGCCCTAGCACGCCACCAAGCATATCACCACCAAGCGGTGCCGCCACAATGAATCCGATCAGCGCGCCTGACACGAGCGCAGGCAGCACCAACGTAAACAGGACGCCTATCGCACGCATGGCACGCTACTCCAATACTTCCAATGGCGTGTAGTTGCCAAAGATGACCTTCGGTGAAGGCGGCTGGGCTGCCCAACGCGCTGCGTTAGCGATCACGCGCTGCACATTGGCATCGTGATAGGTTGGGTACGTTTCGTGACCGGGACGGAAGTAAAAGATTCTGCCCTTGCCGCGTGTGTAACAGCACCCACTGCGGAAAACTTCACCGCCCTTGAACCAACTCACAAAGATAAGCGCTTCCGGCGCGGGAATGTCGAAACGTTCGCCGTACATTTCCTCTTGCTGAAGCTCGAAATATTCACCCAAGCCTTCCGCAATGGGATGGCTTGGCTCTAACACCCAAATGCGCTCGCGTTCGCCTGCTTCACGCCATTTCAGATTGCAGGTCGTCCCCATCAGCGCCTTAAAAATCTTGGAGAAATGCCCGCTGTGCAGCACGATCAAGCCCATGCCATCCAGCACACGCGCTTGCACACGCGCCACCACTGCATCCTCAACCTCATCATGTGCGATGTGTCCCCACCACGTCAGCACATCGGTGTTTGCCAAGACTGCCTCGCTCAAGCCGTGTTCAGGTTCATCCTGTGTTGCGGTGCGGACGCTAAAACGCGCATCGGCGCGCAGCGCTTCGGCAATTGTCTCATGCATCCCGTCAGGGTAGAGCGCTGCAACCTGTGGGTTCTTTTTCTCGTGGCGGAACTCGCCCCAAACTGTGACGCGGATCGTCTCCATGCCATACATCCTTCTATGCAGGTTTACCAACGCTTCATTGTACCGCGATCAGGTCAAGGTGGCGTGTGGATGTGCGCCTTGGCGCACACCTTCCGTTAGCCGCCCTCACCCGCACCGGCAGCCGTTGCGCCGCAGGGCATCCTCGATCAGCTTGCGGTCGCGTTCGCGGCGCGGGTGCAGTGCCTTGGCACGGCACAGATGCTGGCACGCCTCCTCTCGCCAATTGGTACGCAGCAGCACGCGCACCGCGAAATGGTAGTGGGTGAGTGGATCACGCTCATCGTATGCGAGTGCCTTGCGAAAGTGTGTTTCTGCCTCGCTGAGGCTGCCGCCCCCTGCCAGCTTGCTGCCCAAGGTGCTGTGCAGCAAGCCCTTGCCGCGCTCATCACGCACGTTGTGTAAGCCTTGGTTCAACAAGCGCCGTGCCTCGTCGAAAATGCTGTTTATCGCCGGCTGCCGCCAAGCCAATCTTCAAGATGAGGCGCCGATCTTCAAGTTTTTGCCCACGCATGGGCTTGGCAAGTTTCATTGCCCAGCCCACGGCAGCAGCGGCGTCGTTCTCTAGGGCAAAGCGCAGGGCAAGCAAAATGTTGGGCAGGTCGGCGGTCAGGGCGCTGCGGTCGGCGCGCTGCACATGGCGTTGATCGAAGAAATAGGTGAAGTGGCGCTGCTCCATGCTCTTTAGCTCGTTCTGCTCGCGCAGCAGGCTGTGGGCATACAGGCGCAGCAGGTTGTGCTGTGTGTAGCGTCCGTCTTCGGTGGGCGTCAACAGGGCAAGGCGCTCGGCAGCCGTGCGTAGGCGTTCGTCCTTACTAATGGTAAGGCGGGGCGGTACAGGCGGCGGGCTTTGCTGTCTGTCTCGCTGCCACGTATCAACTTGACGTTGACGAAATGCCAAGCGTGGCAGTCTGCATCGCTGAAGACAAAGAGGGCATAGGGGTAGGCGGGCAAGAGTGCTTCGATCAGGGCGCGCTCAGCAGTGCGCGAAAGGCGTTCAAGGCGGGTGAAAAGGATGTTAAAGTAACCATTTTTATCGCTGCCAACACGGTTCAGAATGCGCGAGGCTTCTTTAGGGACAGCCTTGCTGGTCGTCACTGTTAGGGGCAACGCGTCTACTGCTGCCTCGTAGTCCATATCCCTGAAGAAGCGTTGCAGATCACCGGGCGTGTTCAAGCCACGCAGGCGTTGTTCAATTTCATGAGGCGGTATAGGCATGGCAAAGCACCCTTCATTCAATTGGGCATACGGTTAATCTTACAAGGTGATAAGTGACATGGTAAGCAGGCGGTCACTGCCGCCCTACCCCACCCACTTAAGGAACAGCACCCGCCCTACCCTATCGCCTGCGGTGATGTGCCGACCATCCGCCGACCATGCTGCTGTACCGATCGGCGCATCGCCATAGAAAGTGTAGAGCGCCTCCCCCGTCGCGGCGTCCCAAACGATCAGCGTTTTGTCAGGAGACGCGCTGACCAGGCGCGCCCCGTCCGGCGCGTAGGCGACGGCGGAAACATCAGCCGTATGCCCGCGCAAGGTCTGGAGCGCCTCCCCCGTCGCGGCGTCCCACACGATCAGCGTTTTGTCATCCGACGCGCTGACCAGGCGCGCCCCGTCCGGCGCGTAGGCGACGGCGTTCACAAAAGCCGTATGCCCGCGCAGGGTGCGGATAATCGCGCCGCCTGCCTGTTCGTGGGTGACGTAGTCGCTATTGAGAAAGCGTGGTGCGAGGCTTGGTGCTTCAACCATCTCAGTCAATGGCACAATTTCAGGGTAACTACGCCGATGGGTCATTAACCTACCCGCTAATTGGTGCGCCAAGGCGCGTTTGTCTTCCGCCAGCACATGCCCACTCATCGAAAGGGCGGAGCGCACCAAGCGAATTGGTTCATCAGCGCCACCTGCTAGGTAGGCATCGAAATCGCTTAGCAGCGCGTTAACATCGCGGGCGTTCAGCTTTGCCTGCAAGTAGCGATAGTCCAGCAGGATCGCACGCAGCT
>DAOUBW010000041.1:0-13841 GCA_034432555.1 Anaerolineae bacterium | reverse complement strand
CGGCTCATGAATGCACCTCCAAAGGTTCGTGTTTGATCTGGCAAACGCCCGCCGCGCAGCGCTTTTCGGTAATGTGCGCGAGGTATTCCTCACAGAAATAGCGTAGGGTGCTGATGACAGGGTAACGAGACCCTGTGTGGGAAAGACGTGCTGAATTTTTAGATCAGTATATATTTAAGTCTTTAAAAGTATAATCTTAATAAAATATAGTTATATAATTTAATGCTACTACAGATTAGAAAATTGGTAAAATAAGTAAAGATAGGCTATAAATTTACAGATTATAAAGACATCCTGAGGAGCAAGTGCGGATGCGTCAACAATTACGTTGGAGTTTTTTTGCACAAATTGTTGGCATTGCTGTGACTGTCGCACTAGTCATTGCGATGTTCGGATTGGTTTTAGGCTATGGAGTCAACGTACCTTTTGCTGACGAATATGCCGTAGGCGTAGCTGTCGCCAGCCACGTCGCGGAAAATAGACTTACCCTTCAAGATTTGTTCCTGCTCTACAACGAACACCCCATATTCTTCACCAAGCTGGTTATCGCGTTCAACGCGCTGATCGCAGGCTATGACGTTCGAATTGATATGCTAGTAACCTGCTTGCTTTCAGTGGTTAACTTTGGGTTAATGCTCACTTTCTTAGGACGGCGTGAGGCTGGACAGTGGCACACGGACTGGTTGGCACTGGTGCCGCTGAGTCTAGTAGCTTTCAGCCCACGGCAATCTTCCATGTGGTTGTGGGGACTCATGAATGCATGGCAATTTGTGATCACATTTTGGCTGCTGAGTCTCATCGCTGCACTGCGAACACAAGGCGAATGGCGGCGTTTGGTACTCGTGATCATTAGTGCAATTTATGCCAGTTTCTCCTTAGCTTCAGGGGTGTTCATTTGGGCGATTCTGATACCGGTATTATGGCTCGCGGGAGAGAGGGATCGGAGACGCTGGGTTATTTTTCTGGCGACCGCAGCTTGTATCGGCATCCCTCTGGGTGTCTTGCAAGTTCTAGAGGGTCTTTACGGTCCTACTTCTACACAACTCACCAATATACAAGCAGCCTTCAGTTTGATCAAAGCCATTGAATTTGCTTTGGCTTACTTAGGCGCAATTTTCGTCGATCAACATCCTAGCCAAACGTCACTTGCCGTCGTAATTGGTGGGATTGGTGTTAGCGCATGGGCGTTCCAAATCGTGGGGCTGCTTCGCCGAAAGGTAACGTTATCAGCAGGGCTCTTTTGGGGCAGCATTGGTGCGCTTGCAGGGCTAAGCGCACTGATAACAGGGATAGCACGTCAGCGCTGGTTCATAGATGATTATAGCTATCCGCTGAACTATCGGTATACTAGCCACGCGCAGCTGCTATGGTTGGCACTGGTTGGTGCAACGGCGGTGAGGCGGCTCACAGCCTCAAAAGCGCATCAGCGCGTTATACATAACTTGATACTTCTGGCTACTGGTGTGGCGATGCTGCCGATTGTTATCTTGTTTTGGAGCCAACCCCAGCGCTATGAACGTGATGTAGCCCGACGCTATGAACGTGATGTAGATTGTTTATACATATCGTTACTGGCTGACGATTATTCATACTGCCGCCAAGTCCTATATTCTGAGACCCATACACAGGAATGGCTACGTAGACAAATCCAGCGTTTGCTCAACAATCGTCTCAGTCTGTTTCACGACTCGGCGTCAGATGTAACTGTGGCATTGAGTTATGTATCGGATATCATTGAATATCCGTCTATAGCGCCTGTTGATGAGGTGCTACGTTACATGGAGTTCTCCGGAGTTACAGTTCCGCTTTTGTACGCACACCCACCATCTGTATTGGTGCAAAACGTCACCTTACACTCTGCTCTAGCAGATCGCTATATACTGCAAGGCGAACTCTACGTAATTCCCGATTGCATGACGCAGGCAGATCCCAATTTGGTCTTTGATGGAGTAGACTTTACGCTGACTGTAAATGATGGTGAGGGAACACAACTCAAGATAGTTGAAACTACCTTTGATCCGCAGCTGGTTAAGACGCCTATACCGTATTACTATGATCTGACACCCTTAACGGGTAAAACCATTAAGCTAGAATATCAAACCACAGCGCGCCAAACGCCGTTTTGCGATTCCGGTATATGGATGAATCCTCGTCTCACCTTGGTTAAATCGAAAGGAACGACCACAGACTGATCATGCGTGTGTGCCATGAGTCGCGCATGTAACAAAAGCAGCTGTTTATCATTATCCGAACTGAACTTTTTAGCGATTGAGCGCTGACCAACCGTTGGCATCTTTTACCAATGCAACTCGAACGGATAACGCCTGTGTCTGTGTATTTACGCAGCGTGTGGGCGTGTAAGCCTGTTCGCTCACGCGGCTTCTCTTAGCTTTACATAGCGAGTGTAGGACGGGACTTGGTGCGTCCGTATGGCAAACGTGCTAAGGCTTGTTCCTACGGCGCGCCGACCGCCGCGAACGTGCCGCCACCCGCGGTAAGCTGCCCCTGACCCACCACACCGCCGCTGCTGCTGGCGCTGGGCAGCGGCAAGCTGGCATCCAGCACTGCCTGCCGCGCCAAGCCACCTACAGCGCTCAACACCGTTGGCGCGTTTTGCAGAATCTCGGGACGTTGGGCATTGCGGTTGATGGCTGCCACTAAGGGTGCGCTGTCGGTCACCACAGTGAACAACACATTATCGCCAAAACCGTTCAGGTTCAGGACGGCGCGCCCACTGCCGCGGAAGAGTTCTACAGGGCGCGGATCAGGCGTGACGGCGCTCAACGCGTAAAGCGCCAATTGATAGCTGACGCCATCCAACGGCCAGACTTCCAGCAACTGGCTGCCCTGTGGTGCGTTAATATCGCCGACCACACTTGCCGACGGATCAAGCGCCGCCGTGCTGTAGAGGACGATCTCACTATCCAACGTCCAGCCGACCTGCTCAACATCTGCTACCGTATAGCGCGCACGCTCAGTGCCATCCGTTGGGCTGAGCAAGGTAAGGTAGCGCGCACCACTCGGCGGACGCACGACCACTGCTAACGCCGACCCATCAGGCGCAAGGGCGCTGCGAATCACGTTCGGCTGCTCCCAGAGGCGCTGCCCGTTAAAATCGGTGAGCGCGATGCCTTCACCGCGGCAGCCTGTGCTGTGCAAAAAGCCGTTCGGCGTCCAGAACAGCGCCAATGGCGACTCGAACGGTGCGCGCATCTCGCGGCGGTAGATTGCCTCAGCCGGATCAGGGTTGCGGTCAGTCGCGCAGCCATCGGTGAAGGCAAAACTGCCTGCCACACGCGGACTGCCGCCCTCACGTGGCTGTGCCTGCACCTGGTAGATGAAGCCGCCGTTTGCCGCTGGCTGTGCAGTTGCCACCACATAAGCGAACTCGCTACCATCGGGCGACCACACCGATGGGAATCCGTTTGCCAAGCCGCCGAAAAGCATTTGGGCGGGCTGCCCTGAACGGGCGATATACAGTGTATTGCCACGCGCTTCCATAAACAGCAGCGCGCTGCCATCCGGTGACCAACGCAGCGAACCATAGGCACGCGCTTGCTCATAGAACGGTGAGCGGTCTGTTGCCACACGGGCTGCGTCGTTGGTCAGGCGTGTGCCGCCTTCTAAGGCGGTGGCGCTGTTCACATAGAGGTTGCCGTCAGGGTTGATGTAGGCAATTGCCTGTGTGTAGGTGGTGGCAGCAGCACTCGGTGGCACTGGCGTTGCTTGCAGCGGCTGGAAGGTTGGCTGAGGCGGCAAAGTGGGCTGGGCAGTGGCTTGGATGACTGGCACCGCGCACACAATGAAGATCGACTCATCGCGGCTAGCGCGGTATTCAAAGTAGCCCTGCCGCAAGTTCAGGCGCACCACATAGGCAACAGAAGCAGACGGCGCGCTGCCACTCACAGGGTTGGCGCAGCCCAAATTTGCGCCCTGCACAGCGATGTAATCCCAGTTCCAGCGCCCTTGCAAGTTATTGCGCGTATAGTTGACGCCTAAGCGTGCGCTGGCATCCGCAAAGGCGGCATCAATGGTCTTATTGGGTGTGGGCGCGCTTTGGGCAAAACTTGGCACGGCTGAGATCAGCAGCAGTGCCATCAGAACATAGGTGGATAGCCTGAAGTATCTCACAGTGCCGTGCCTTTCCTGTGTAGTAAGCCGTGTTATTCTGCTGGTTTTTCGCGCTCAGCGTCTAGGGCGCCGTAGGGAATGCCCATGGCGCTGTAGCCTGCATCAATGTAAATCGTCTGCCCAGTTACCATTTTGCCCCAATCCGAACATAGCCACAGCGCCGTTTTGCCCACGTCTTCTGGCGTGACCAAACCATGCAGCGGCGAGGCAAGTTCGCTGTAGCGCAGCATCTCGCGGAAGCCGGGAATGCCTGCCGCTGAAAGCGTCTTGATCGGACCGGGCGAAATAGCATTCACACGGATATTATAGCCGCCCAAATCGTAGGCGAGGTAGCGCACGCTGGACTCTAGGGCAGCCTTTGCGACGCCCATCACATTATAGTGCGGCACGACTTTCTCACTGCCGTAGTAGCTGAGCGTGATGATTGCGCCGCCGTTAGGCATTAACGGCTGAGCGCGGCGCGCCATTGCTACAAGGCTGTAGGCGCTGATGCTGAGCGCGGTATTCCAGCCTTCGCGGCTGGTGTTCACAAAGCTGCCTTCAAGGTCGGCGCGTTCGGCAAAGGCAACCGCATGAACCAACACATCCAGCCTGCCGAAATGTGCGCCTGCCTTCGCAAAAACTGCATCTAGGGCAGCATCATCCAGCACGTTGCATTCTTCCAAAAAGGTGACGCCAATCGATTCCGCGAGTGGCTCAACGCGGCGCTTGAGCATCTCACCGGCATAGCTCAAGCCGATGTTTGCGCCTTCATCGTGCAGCGCTTGTGTAATGCCCCACGCGATTGAATTTTTGTTGGCAACGCCGAAAATCAGAGCGTTTTTGCCGCTAAACAATCCCATTATGTTTCTCCAGTTGTGTAGAGTTAGGCGTTCTTCAGCCACGCCAACGTATGGCGCAAGCCTTCTTCAAACGAGACGGTCGGCTCGAAGCCGAGTAACTCACTAGCGCGCCGAATGTCTGCGCAGGAGTGCTTTACATCGCCGGCACGCGGCTCGGCAAAGATGGGTTCGATGTGCGTGCCGAGTAACTTGTTGATGGCAGCGATCAGGTCGAGCAGCGAGATGCTCTGCCCACAGGCAAGGTTGATCACTTGCCCTGCCACACGCGAATCGGCATGGCACGCCAGCAGGTTGCCATGCACCACGTTATCAATGTAGGTGAAATCGCGCGATTGCGTGCCGTCGCCAAAGACGGTTGGACGTTTGCCTTCCAACATCGCCTTGATGAACAGCGGAATGACCGCTGAGTAGGGCGAGTAGGGGTCTTGGCGCGGACCAAACACATTGAAGTAGCGCAGGGCAACGGTTTCTAAGCCATAGACGCCCTGAAAGACTTGGCAGTACTGCTCGCCGATCAGCTTGGCGACGGCATACGGCGAAAGCGGATGCGGCGGCATATCTTCGGTTTTGTAAGTGCCTTCAATATCGCCATAGGCAGATGATGAGGCGGCATAGACAACGCGCTTCACCTTCGCATCACGGGCGGCAATCAGCACGTTGAGCGTACCCGTCGCACACGACTCATGCGTCAGCAGTGGGTCTGCGACGGAGCGCGGCACGGAAGGAATCGCCGCTTGGTGAATAACGTAATCTACGCCCTGCATGGGTTCGCGGAGCGCGGCAAGGTTCACGATGTCCACTTCGTAGAGCGTGATTTTATCTTTGACTGCCTTCAGTGCCTCGCGGCTGCTGGTGGCAAAGTTATCCACCACGCGCACGCTTTCGCCACGTGCCAGCAGTGCATCCACGATGTGAGAGCCGATGAAACCTGCACCGCCCGTCACCAAATAGGTTGCCATGAGTTTCTTTGTCTATCCCTTCTGTATGCCTTGGTGCATGGGCGGCTGCGCCGCAGCGCGCACTTTGCGCTGCTGTTTGATCCGCACCACTTCTAGGATGATAAATGTACCAACGGCTGCCACACCCACGCCGCCACCGATCAACAAGGCTGCCTCTAAAGGCGCGTAGCTAATTAACACCGCAGCAATGCCAAACAGCACGCACGCCACATAAAGTGTGATGACTGCCAAGCGCGGGTGCAAGCCCATTGCCACCAGACGGTGTGAGCTATGATCTTTGCCGCCCTGCGCCGGCGACCGCCCTTCGCGCAGGCGCGTGAACACCACCAGCGACGTATCGAAAATGGGCAGCCCCAGCACCAAAATCGGGATCATCCAACTGGCGGCTGGCACCTGTGTGGCAAAGCGCAGCTTTAAGCCCAACACCGCCAGCAGAAAGCCAATCGGCAGCGATCCCATATCGCCCATGAACATGCTGGCAGGGTTGAAGTTGTAGATCAGGAAGCCGATCAGCGCACCGCACAGCGCCGCCGAAAGGCTGGAGACAAGCGTTTGCCCTTGCAGCGCCGAGAGCAGGAACAGGAAGAAGGCGGCAATAGCGCTGCTGCCGGCTGCCAAGCCATCCATGTTATCAAGGAAGTTCACCGCGTTGATGATGCCCACAAACCAAAAGACGGTCAGCGCCACATCCAGCAACAGGTTTCCGAATAAATCTACGCGCAGCCCAACTACTGCACAGAAAAACGCCACCGAAAGCTGTGCGGCGTACTTGGTGCGTGGGCGCAGTTCCTTGCGGTCATCCCAAAAGCCCACAAAGGTGAGGAAACTCGCACACAAGACAATGGCAGTCAGTTCGTTCAGATGGGCAGGTTGGTTGCCAAACATCAAGAGCGCCAAGAGGAAAGCAAGATAGATCGAAAGTCCGCCCATCAGGGGAATGGGCGCCTGATGCACTTTGCGCGCACTGGGCTTATCCACTAAGCCGATGCGCCGTGCGAATTGGCGCGTTAGTGGTGCTAAGCCGACAGAGGCAGCAAAGCCGACTGCCAGAACAGGCATATAGTCGAGCATATTCAGGGCAAAAATCCTTGTTGGCGCATGATTGCCGAGAAGTATAGCCGATTTTGCGGCGCCTGTAAAAGGTAGTGGGCAGGCGCCCAAGTTCTGCCGTCTGTGCAGGACGATCCTCAGCGTAAGGGATAGCCTGACAAGGCGCTCTAAGTGTAGATAAGGAGTCGCTTATGTCAACCTATTCTACACGCATTGGTCACGCGCATTTGAAGGTGCGTGATTTGGCGCGTGCGGTGGATTTCTACACGCGCTTTTTCAGCCTGAAAGTGGTCGAACAATTTGGCGATCACTACGCCTTTTTGAGCGGTGGTGACCTGCACCATGAGCTTGCCCTGCAAAATGTGGGCAGCCATGCACCGCTGCCGCCGCAGCACGGCGTTGGACTTTAGCACAGTGCATCGCTTTGCTGTGTGCGCTGCTGACGGATTAGATAGTGCATTTAAGAACGCACACCCTTTTTGCCAATTACAGTACAAAGCGTTATATTTTTCAGGTCGGACTTCAAGACTATCAAGGCAAAGTAATGTCAACTTCAACACAAGCCATCCCGTCAAATGTTAGCAGTCAAGGCAAGGGTTTAGGCGTCTTCGAGCGCTATCTAAGCCTTTGGGTGCTGTTATGCATTGTGGCTGGCGTGGCACTTGGGCAGCTACTACCCATCATTCCTGAAACGCTCAGCCAATTTACCTATGCTCAGGTGAACATTCCAATTGCGGTCCTGATCTGGTTGATGATCTACCCGATGATGGTGCAAATTGATTTCGCCAGCGTACTCGGTGTGCGCCGCCAGCCGAAAGGGCTTGCCTTAACCGTGGTGGTCAATTGGCTGATCAAACCCTTCACCATGTTTATGTTCGCCTGGCTGTTTTTGCAGGTAATCTTTGCGCCGTTCATTGCCCCTGAACTAGCAACCAGTTATGTGGCAGGTGCGATCCTGCTTGGCGCTGCACCTTGCACCGCGATGGTTTTCGTGTGGAGCTACCTTACCAAAGGTGATCCCGCCTACACCTTGGTGCAGGTTTCCGTAAACGATCTGATCATGTTGTTTGCCTTTGCGCCAATCGTGGCACTCTTGCTTGGCATCAGCAATATCGTTGTGCCGTGGGAAACATTAATCCTTTCCGTGTTGCTGTATATTGTGGTGCCGTTGTCAGGTGGCTATCTCACGCGAATATATCTCATCAACCGCAAAGGAAAGGCATGGTTCGACAACGTTTTTCTGAAGCGGCTAGGTCCGATTACGATCATCGGCTTGCTGCTAACCCTTGTGCTGCTGTTCTCCTTTCAAGGTGAGAAGATTCTAGAGAATCCACTGCACATTCTTCTGATTGCCGTGCCACTCATCGTACAAACATTTTTCATCTTTGGCATCGCCTATTGGGCTGCCAAACGGCTGCGCTTGTCGCATCGTATTGCTGCACCGGCTGCTCTGATCGGCGCCAGCAATTTCTTCGAGTTATCGGTGGCTGCGGCAATTGCGCTGTTCGGTGTAACTTCGGGTGCGGCGTTGGCAACAGTGGTCGGTGTGTTGGTGGAAGTGCCTGTCATGCTTATCCTCGTCAGAATTGCAAATGCCACACGCCAACAGTTCCCGCAGTAACGCCGTGCAACCGAACGTACACTTTCAGATTGATGTGAAAAGTGCCGCATATGTCCGCGCACGGGGTGCGACACTTACTATCAGGCAATCGCCGCGCCATGGCTGCTGCGGCGGCACAGTGATGCTGCCCATTGCCGAGTTAGGATCGCCACACTCAGCAGCAGGCTGGCATATCTACCAACAAGAAGGTATTTCAATATACCTCTCGCCCGATTTAGTGCTGGCAGAAGGCGCACTGTTTCGGATAGGTGTCGATCGCTTGCTTGGATTGCATAACGTTTGGCTGGAAAGCGATTGGTAGCACTGGCAGGTTGCCTATCCGTTTACTGAATGCGCTGCAAGGTCTGAATGCCATCCACGGCTTCCACTGCCCAGCCCTCGTTGCCGTTTGGTGCGCGTATCTGCCACCAAAACAGATTGCCCACGCGCTGCGGCGCGCCGATAATGGTGACGATGGTGCCGCTGGGCAAGTTCTCGATGATGCGGTTCTGCACGCCCGCACCTGAGCGCAGCTTTAAGCCTTCATCCATCACAAAGACGCGAGCGCGGTCGCCAATTAGGAAGGTGCGCGAGACGAAGGTTGCTGTTGGGCGTTCGGTTGGCGCCGCAGCGACGACAGTTAGCTGCAACGCGGTGGATTGCGCGTTGAGCGTGCCTGCTGCTGCCGTGATGGTGGCGCGCTCTGAACGGATAGCGAAGGCGGTTGCGCTTTCTTCCGCGATGAGCGTAATCGTCCGCACGGCGGTGTTGGTGGCGTTCAGGCGTTCGGCAAGCTGTGCGTCTACTGTTTGCTGAATGCTCAGCGCTTGGGCGGTCTGGCTGCTGTAGACGTTCAGCGTGGCAAGAATAAGGGCGGCAACGTCCTCAGTTGGGCTAGGGATAGATGTTGGTGTTGGTGTCGCAGTGGCAGTCTGAGATGCTGTCGGGCTAGGCGTGCCGCTGGGAGTCTCGGTGAGCGTTGTCGTAGCGGTTGGGGAAGGTGTTTCCGTTGGGCTTGCCGTGGCGCTTGGCGTGCTGGTCGCTGTTTCGGTGAGGGTTGGTGTGGGTGTGAGCGTCTCGGTTTCGGTCGGGACGAACAGGCTAACTTCGGTTGGGCTAGGCAGCGCGGCAAGGTAGGTCTGTGTGGCTTGGACGGCAGCTTGCTGCGTGCTGTTATTGATCAGAAGAAAGACGCCGATCACGGCAAGTAAAATAACCACCAGCGATGATCCACAAGGAATTACCGCGCCGTTTAGGTGCTTGGGCAGCTTGCTGAGTGGCAGCACAGGCAGCGCTGTAGGCTTGGGAACGGGCTTGCCTTCAAGGGCAGCACGCAGCGCATCCGCCAATGCTTTGGCGCTGCTAAAACGATCTTCGCGGCGTTTGGCAAGCGCAGTCTGGATGACGACGTTGAGGGCAGGCGAAAGCTGCGGATCGGGCGCCAGCGGCGGCGGCAGAGTGTTCACGTGCTGGTACATCATCTGCAACGGCGTTTCGGCAACGTAGGGCGTCTGCCCAGAGAGCATCTCATACAGCAGGATGCCCAGCGCGTAAATATCTGTGCGTGAGTCGGCGCGTGCGCCTTCCCACAATTCAGGCGCCATGTAGGCAGCCGTCCCCATGACCATGCCGGTGCGCGTCAGTGATGTGCTGTTGATCAGGCGTGCAATGCCAAAATCGGTGATGAAGGCATTCTGAGAGCTATCCAACAGCACGTTGGCAGGCTTCAAATCGCGGTGAACAATGCCTTGTTGATGCGCGTAATCTAGTGCTTCCGTCATTTGGTTGAACAAGCACAGCGTCAGGCTAGGTGGCAATTTGCCGCGCTCGATGATCAACTGCGCCAAGCTGCCGCCGTTCAGCAGTTCCATGACGATATATGCCAGTTCGCCATGCTGCCCGTAATCGAAGACCTTCATAATATGCGGATGGCTGAGCGAGGCGGCAATCTTGACCTCTGCCTGAAAGCGCCGAATCAGTTCGGCGTCGTCGGCAAAGCGATCTACGTTGAGCTGCCGCGCACGGTAGACTGTTGCCATGCCGCCAGCGCCCAACTTGGAGAGGATTTCATACTGCCCGAAGCGCTGCCCAAATTAATGTATCGCCTGTCATCGCTACAAAGCGCTCCTTAAGACGCACAGCCAGTTCCCGTGTGCAATTGCGACCAAATCTGCCTGAGTATAACCGCGCTGCCGCAGCACCGCGATCACTTTGGGCAGATCGGCAATCGTATCCACGCCTTGCGGTGCATGGAAGACGCCAAAGCCGCCGTCCAGATCAGAGCCAAGCGCCACATGCGCGCACGTCCCAAGCCGTTGGCAAACATAGTCAATGCTATCCGCCACATCCTCCAGCGTGAAGCCTGTGCCGCGCCGCCGCTGATAAAAGCCACTGTACAGCCCAATGCCGATCACGCCGTCGCGTTCTGACAAGGCTGTGATCTGGTCATTAGAAAGGGCACGCTGGCTCTCCAAAAAGCGGCGCGGAATGCCGTGCGAATAGATGAGCGCGCCTTGCCAATGCCGCAGGCACTCCCAAAATGCCTGCTCTGCCAAGTGCGCCGTATCCAGCAGCGCGCGGTAGGCGCGCATCTCGCGCAGCAGCGCCTCACCCTGCGCGCTCAAGCCACTTGGTTCGGCATTACCGCCGGGGCATATTGTGTCTGCATCCAAGCAAGGGCAACGCAGCGCAAGCCGCGCTTATACCAAAAGCCAAGTTCGGCGGGCGTGCGGATTGGATCAGCGCCTTCCATGCTCAGCAAAATCCCGATGCGGCGCGCTTCAAGCGGCACGCTAGGATGCCATGTGGTCAGGACGTTATCAAGGTCATCGGCGCTGCGGATCAGCACGCCACGCCCACTCTGCGCCGCGAAGGCTTCCATATCTGCCACCGTTCGCAATGCCCAAGTATGTGCTTTGTCCAGTGTGGTGTAGTTGGCAACCTGCAAGGCAGAACTGACCACACGGCGCGGCATCACAAAAATGACGCCGAACAAGACCGCAACCTGCGCGCTTAGCAGTTCGGGTAAGCCAAGCATCGCCCTGCCTGCCACACGCTCGACGGTTCGCCCAGACTCGGCGGCGCGGGTGAGGTAAGCGCTGCGCGTATAATCGCGCCCATAGCCCGTGATGTTCCAGCCCAGATCAAGGTGCGCGTCAATGAGTGGCAGCCGGTCAGACTCGGCGCGTGCGGTAGCCAGTCCGCGCCTCAGGTCTGTGCCATTTAATTCACGTTTTGGAGGGGTGCAACGCTGAATAATACACCGAAGGCACGGCACCAGATCACGACGCTGTTCTGCCCTAAAATATCGAGATTGGCGGGAATTTCGTAATTTTGGCTGCCGCGGTTGCCTTTCAGGCGTGCCAGTTCGATATAGCCGCTGCTGACAGCCTCCGCGGCTGTCTTGGGATCAGCGCTGGGCGAAAAGTAGACGAACAAATCCGGTCCGTTGGTCACGGTGAAATTTTCCAAGCGCAGCAAGTAGCTGCCGTCAGGCTGGCGGTAGAGGACTGCCTCACCGCTGCCCTGGTGGAAACTATCCGCATCACGGAAGCTGCCGCGCCGCACCGCAACAGGTGACTCCGCGCTTTCGGGCATTGGCTCGGTCATTGCCTGCTCAAGCTGGGCAGCACTGACCATTGTTGCCTCTGCCTGAGGGCGTGTGAGGTTCGGCGGCAAGGTGGCATTGGCAGCCATCGGGAATGACTCATCCACCGTCTGGTTGAGGAACAGCGGCGAGACAAGCCACCACGCAAGGGCAAGCCCACCGATAACCACGATTACACCAATAGCAATTAGTAAAGGATTACGTTTCATCAACATGACTCCTGAGTTAGGCAGTACGCATAGCACAGACCCACTCAGAGCGGCATGTCTTTCTTAGCAGTGCGAGGCGTTTAATGAATAGCTCACTTATTGCCGTCGGCAGTGCGAATATCTACTGTACAGGGCAGGTTGTGCGTTGAACAGGTCGGCGCGTTGGGCAGCGCAACGCCTTTGGCGCGTAGCATGGCGCTCACCGCGCACATTGGCAAGCCAATCACATTGGTCAGGCAGCCTTCAAGGTGCGCGACAGGCTTAAAGTGCGGGTCTTGCACGGCATAGCCGCCGGCTTTATCAAAGGGTTCGCCTGTGGCAACATACGCCTCGATCTCGTCATCGCTGTAATCGCGCATGTGAACGATGGTGATGGTGAGCGTGGTCTGCACTTCGCCCGTCGCATAATCGCGCAGGGCAACACCACTATAGACGTAGTGCGGCTTGCCGCGCAGTTGGCGCAGCATGGCACGCGCTTCGTCGGGTGTTTCGGGCTTACCGATGATCTTGTCGTCCAGCACAACTGTTGTATCCGCCGTCAGCACGTAGGTTTCCGGCATCAGGCGTTCGGATGGAATCGCCATTGCCTTGGTGCGGCACAAGCGCAGCACATAAGCATCCGCTGCCTCAGCGGGCAGCGGCGTCTCATCAATATCCGGACGGGCTACCTCGAAAGATAGCCCGGCAGCAGTGACTAAGGCACGGCGGCGTGCCGAGCTAGAGCCAAGGATTAGGGGTGGCATGGGTGTTCAGCCTAGTTCTTACGCAGTTGATCAAGGTCTTCTTCGTCGTCCTCGAAGTCATCGTCCTCGAAATCGTCATCTTCAAAGTCGTCGTCCTCGAAATCGAAATCGTCGTCAAGCTCATCCTCGAAATCGTATTCGGTGCCATGCACATGACCATGCGCGATTTCTTCAGGCGTTGCCTCTCGCAAGCTGAGGACTTCGACATCAAAGAACAGCGTCTTGCCTGCCAACGGATGGTTGTAATCCAGCGTGATGCTCTCGGCGCTCACCTCACGGATGACGGCTTCAGTGTAGTTATCTTCGGCATCGGCGAGCGTGACAACCATGCCTGCTGTGAGTGGCATATCAGTTGGGAACTCAGCGCGTGGCAGCACTTCGGTATCTTCGGGGTCGTATTCGCCGTAACCTTCGGCTGCCGAGACCTGTACGCTCTTGATCTCACCCACGCGCATCCCGCTTAGCTCACGCTCTAGACCGGGGATGATATTGCCTGCGCCGTGCAGGTACTCAAGTGGGTCTTCTGCGTCGGACTCGTCTACCACTTCACCATTTTCAAGTTTCAGCGTGTAGGCAAGGGCAACGACAACATTGTTTTGGATAGTATCGGGCATAGGGCTTCCTTTTTTTGCGGCATTACCGCCTTCAAGCAGCCCTGCATTATAGCGTGCCTAGAGGCATCTGTACAGGCATGGCTTTG
>DAOUBW010000040.1:0-127833 GCA_034432555.1 Anaerolineae bacterium | reverse complement strand
CACAGGCTGAAGAAGCACTGCGCTTCTACACCTCACTTTTTGAAGGCGCTCAAATGCTGCATATCAGTCACTATGATGAGGGTGAAAACGGCACAGTTGGGACGCTTAAGTATGGATTGTGCAGCCTTGCGGATCAAACCTTCATGGCGATAGATAGCAACTTGGCACATGCTTTCACGTTCAGCAAGGTAATCTCGTTTCAGGTGCTGTGCGAAACACAAGTAGAGGTGGACTTCTTGTGGGAGCAGCTCTCGGCTGTGCCGCAAGCGGAACAATGCGGCTGGCTTAAAGATAAATACAGCATTTCATGGCAGATCATTCCTACCGAACTGCCGCGCCTCCTCGCCGACTCCGACCCTGTGAAGGTGCAGCGTGTGATGGAGGCGATGCTCCAAATGAAGAAGATTGAGGTTGCTGCCCTCCAGAGCGCCTACGCGGGGTAAGCGGCTCGGCAGACGCTTTGCAGGGTAGCCAGCGGCGGTTGCCCTGCCGTGTGCCGTGGAAGTGTGCTACAATGAGGGCGCCCAAGTTCAGCAGGTGATCGCGCCCTGCTTCGGCGGGGTGAGGAAAGTCCGCCCTCCACAGAGCAACGATGCGAGCTAACGGCTCGGCGGCGCAAGCCGACGGACAGTGCAACAGAGAAGGGTATTGCTCGTGCCGTAAGGTATGGGCGAGGGTGAAACGGTGGTGTAAGAGACCACCAGCGCGCTCAGCAATGGGCGCGGCTGGCAAACCCCATCGGGAGCAAGGTCAAGCAGAAGCGAGGGGCTGCTCGTCCCGTTAACAGCTTCGGGTAGACTGCATGAGGCGTCCGCGTGAGTGGCGTCCCAGAGAGATGATCACCACCCGCAAGGGTACAGAAGGCGGCTTATGCGGAACTTGGGCGCTCTGAAGGTTGATAACAAGTTAGCGCGCCGATAGCAACCGAGGATGCCATGCGGCAATTGGCATTCTAAATCACCTCACAGCAGCTAACCCTGCGGGCGGAATTTCTCCCGCCCACAGCCTGATTTATGTTACTTACCCAGCTTGGCGCGTGCGGCAGCACTGAGCGCAGGCAGCACCTTGAACATATCGCCCACGATGCCATACTGCGCGATCTTGAAGATCGGCGCGTCAGGGTCTTTGTTGATCGCCACAATAATCTTTGAGGTACGCATTCCCGCTTGATGCTGGATTGAGCCAGAGACGCCCGCCGCCACATAGAGCGTTGGGCTAACCACTTTGCCCGTCTGCCCAACTTGGTGGGCGTAGGGAATGTAGCCCGCATCCACGGCGGCACGGGTGGCGCCAACCGCACCGCCTAAGACCTCTGCCAACTCGCGGACAGGCGCAAAGCCTTCTGGGCTGCCAACCGGGCGCCCGCCCGTAACGATAATCGCAGCATCGGTCAGGTTGACGCTGCCGCGCTGTTCCTCAAACGCCTCGACCTGGGTAGCGATCTGGTCGGCAGGCATGGCTGGCGGCACAGTGATGACCTCGCCGCTGCGGCTGGCATCCGCTGCGGGCAGGGCAAAGGCGCGGCTGCGAAGCGTGATGAAAGCAGTGCGGCTGGTCGAAGCGACTTCACTCAGCACCTTGCCGGCATAGGCAGGGCGCACCGCTTTGATCGAATCACCTTCAGCACTCAGCTCAGTCACGTCCGAGAGCAAGCTGCTCTCACTATCGGCGGCGGCGGCTGCCAGCAGTTCGCGCCCGCGCGTGGTGGCGCCACTTAGCACGGCACGCGGCGCATGGTCGCTCACCAATTTGGTGAGCAGCGCGACATATGGCTCTAGGCGGAAATCCGCCAGTGAGGGATCATCACACAGGATGACCTTTTGGGCGCCATAGTGAAAGGCGAGCGTTGTCAGATTGCCTACACCGCTGCCAAAGACCAATGCCGTGATCTCGCCTTCAAGCGTCTTGGCGGCGCTGATTGCCTCCCAAGCAGCAGGCAGCGCCTTGCCGCGAAAATGATCAACCCATACAAAAATGCCACTCATAGTGCTTTTTCCTCCAAGAGCTTGGCGATTAGCTTCTCTGCTTTCTCTTGATCGGTTGCCCCTTCGATAATCTCGCAACTGCCAACACGCACGGGCAAATTGCGGAAGCCAACCACCTTGACGCCAGGTGCGGCACTGTTCACGCCCAGATCGGCAGCCGTCCAGACGGGAATATTTGCCTTAGAGGCTTTACGAATGCCGATAAACGATGGTGATTTGGGTTCGTTGATGTCTTTCAACACGCTGATGACGGCGGGCAAGCGCGTGCTGACGATCTGCTTGCCTTCTTCAACCATACGCTCAACCTTAAGCGTCTGGGCGGCAAAATCAATCGCCACGATTTTGGAGACGGCACCAACCGCGTTCCAGCCGAGTTTGCGCGCCAGCATGTAGATATGCGCGTCACTGTTAGAGTCAACAAATTCTTTGCCAAAGAGCGCGAGCGAAACATCGCCCAATTTACGGATGGCAGCGGCGGCAAGCGTTGCAAAGGTCAGCGCGTCGTGTTCGGCGTCCGCCGCAATGCGGATCGCCTCATCCATGCCGATGGCAAGCGCCTGTTTCAAGGCGTCATTGTGCGTTTCTGCGCCAATGCTCAGCACGGTTGCCTTGCCTTTGTGCGCGTCGCGCAGCAGGACTGCCTCTGTAACGCTATATTCATCCCAAGGGTTCAACACAAGCTGTGCCGTTCCCCAAGTCACCGCGCCATCCGCACCGACTTCGACCTTGGCGGCGGTATCGGGCGTGTTGCGCGTAAAAACAACAATGTGCGACAAAGTTTACGTACCCTCCAAACTTTCTTTGGAAGTGCTGCCTTGGGTACCCCCTTCAGGCACACACGCGGCAGTCACTTCGCGTTCTCTAATTGTTAGCCTATTGTAGCGCGCTGCGATAGAATGTCGAGGTATGCGCCTGCTGAGAGCGCCAACCCATAACGCAAGGTAGTATGAAGCACGTCTAGGGAACTGCATGACGACTGAAACCCTGATCAATGCGGCAATTTCGATTGGTGCGCCGCTGATGTTCATCTTCTTCATTTACACATCGAACACCTATGGCGATGGGAAATTCGTCTCTACCGTGCTGACGAACTTGCTGTGGGGCTTGATCGGCGCGTTCGCCATCGCCTACGTGGTTAATATTTATGTGGCGCTGCCGTTGGTTAATTCGGTGGAGGCTGTGCGCGGCATTACGGCGCCCGTCACAGAAGAAATTGCCAAGGCGCTGTTCATGGTCTACCTGATCTGGCAGCCGCGCTTCCGTAACATTGTGGAAGGCGCCATTTATGGCTTTGCCGCTGGCATCGGCTTTGCCATCGCGGAAAATCTGTATTTCACCCTCACCAACGCTGCCAGCTTTGCCGATATTCTAACACGCGTTATTTCCACTACTTTAATGCACGCTACCGCCAGTTCGTTGGTCGGCACGATGTTAGGACGCTATCGGCGCTCTAGCGAGAAAGGGCGAGCGTTCTATCCATTGGTTGGCTTCATCCTTGCCATCCTACTGCACGCTGCCTACAACAACAGCGAGACCGTCTTCGGCAGGGGGACGCATTTGCTGGTGATCGCTGTAGCGGTGGGTGCTATCGGCGCCTTCCTGACGTGGCGGCAAATTCAGCAGGGCTTGGGAGACGAAAAGAAGCGTTTCGATGAGACGCTCAACATGCGCGATGTGACCAGCGGCGAACGGCGCGCCGTCCAGCAGATGGGCACTGAGGCAATTGATGAGGTCTTTCGCGCCCTGACCGAAACGTTCGGCAAACGCCGTGCCGACCAAATGCGGCGGCTCTTGGTGGTGCAGGCAAATGTCGGCATCCTCAAAAGCAACCTGAACACACCTGCCAGCGAACGCTTGCTAGAGGCATGGCGCACCGAAATTGCCGAACTGACCGCCGAGATGAGCCAGTTGCAGCGTAAGATCGGCACGATGGCGATGGTCTACTTTCGTGGCGTCTTTCTGGATGAAAAACAGGCGCTTTCCGAGAGCATTAATCAATCGCTGGCGGAATCCGAACATGCCGAAGTGCATCAGTTCGATACCCTGATGCTTGCGGCGGCACGCGCTAACACCTTCGAGCCTGCCGAACTGGAACGGCTGGCGACAATGCTGCGCCGCGCACCGATCTTTCAAGATGTCTCGCTGGCGGATTTGGAAAACCTAAGCCGTTCCGTGCGCGAGATCGCCGCTGACGATGCCGAGATCATCTTTGAGCAGGGCGTCAGCGGCGATACGCTCTATATGATCGAAGTGGGTGCCATTGCGCTCTACAAAGTAGACGAAAAAGGCAGCGAGCATCTGCTGCGTGTGTGCCGTGCTGGTGAGGTGGTGGGCGAATTGGCGCTGATTGACGGTTCACCGCGTTCGGCGCGTGCGCGTGCCAAAGGCAATTTGTTGGCGCTAGAGGTGCAGCGCACACACTTTAATATGTTCATTAAAAGCCGTCCGCAAGTGGTGATTGCCATGCTGCGCTTTTTGGCAGAGCGCGTGCGTGATACGACCACTGCGCTAGAGGCAAGCGTCCATTGGGCGCGCCAAGTGGCAGCCGGCAAATATACAGAGGCACGGGCGCTGAGTATGCTGACACCACGCGAAGATATTGCCCTGACCGGTGAGGCAGCCATGCCTTCCGCTGAACCTGAGCGCGCTGTCTCGATGGATACGGCGGTGCAGTTGCCAGTGGCGCTGGGCGGCGCCTTTGGCAGGGTAGCTGCTGCCCTCGAAAAGCGAGAGAAGGCGCTGGCTGCCGCCTCTGAAGGAAAATCGGAAGGTAGGACGGGTATTTGGGCGCGCTTTAGCAAGGATGCAGACGAATCAGGTGATGAGGCATGATACAACGTTCCACGCAAACCATACAAGCACAGCGCATTGAGTTTAGGCAGCGTGTGGTAGCGCAGTTGCAGGCAGCGCGCCTGTTCAAAGGCATTCCAACCAACGACCTTGAAGCGCTCATCGAGGTGATGGAACCCAAAACTTTTGCCCAGAACGAACTGCTCT
Organism: Anaerolineae bacterium; assembly: GCA_034432555.1. Taxonomy (GTDB): domain Bacteria; phylum Chloroflexota; class Anaerolineae; order Aggregatilineales; family UBA2796; genus CP2-2F. Next base: position 122,851 of record DAOUBW010000040.1, on the reverse strand, counting down.
TTCAAAAAGGTGATCGCGGCGATTCGATGTTCCTGATCCTGAGCGGCAGCGTTCGCATCTTCACGCAAGACGCAGATCAGAACGAGATCACGCTCGCCTATCTAGAGCCAACGCGCATCTTTGGCGATTTTGTGATCTTTGATCAGAAGCCACGCTCTGCCTCTGCGGTGACTGTTGCGCCGACCGAATGCCTTGTGCTGTACCGCGATGCCTTCCTGAACTTTCTGCCGCAGCATACCTTCGTTGGCATGGTGATGATGCGGAACGTCGCCGAACAGGTACGCCAAGTGACCAGCTTTCTGAGCAAGGTGAACGGCACGCTTGATCAGCTCTCGCAAGGTGCTTTTGAGGAAGCGCTCAGGCAGCTTACCGAGACTACTAGTGATGATGCCGCGCTACAAACGTTGGTAAATGCCTATGTGGAGATGATTCACACTGTTCGGCAGCGTGAGGCACTTCTGAGCAGCGCCGACTCGCCTGATCCGTAGAAAACAAGCTGCATAGGGTCTAGAGTAGCCTTATGCGCTGTATCCTAAATTAGAATTTGCGGGGAGGCAAGCGTCGCCTCATCTGTGATGATCGCGTAGTCGCGTCCGCGAATGTGCGTGACAGGATAATCATCGCCCACTGCGCCGAACAACGCCAAACGCAGCACGGTATTTGCCCAGTCCAGATCGCCACCGTTGCGGCAGTAGAGCCGTAAACGTCCCGCGCTCAGAATCTCGCGCATCCCAAGCGTATATGCCTCTCGCGGAAAACACGCCAAGTTGCCGCCGATGTTGGCGCGCACAGCATTCATAGTCAAGGTGAAGGCGTTCAGACGCACGCGCCGTGCCGAAAGGTCTGCAACGCCTTCCTCAGGTTCGTTAAAGGCAAGATGCCCGTGAATGCCAATGCCGCCATAGCAGGTGTGAATGCCGCCCAGCGACTCAATCAGGCTTGGCAGCGTGGCAATATTGTCTTGATCGGGAAAGATGACATGCGGTTGATTTTGCCTGCCGAAGTGCGCCCGCAATGGTGCAAAGAACAAGCGCTCCATTGTGCCGCGAAAGCTCAAAGGATGATCAGGCAGCAGCGCGCAGCCGTCCGCGTCGCAGTATTCATCCATGAAGAACAACCAGCACTCTGACAACGAAAGCTGCCGCGCCGCGATGCTCTCAACCAAATATGGGTAAGCGCCCACAGGCCCTACAGGTAAGATCAGGCGCAGGGGCGCGTTTTGTGCGTTGGCGGCGGCAATCTCGGCGGCAATTGATTCCGCCATGTGACGGTGCAGCGCGTCCAGATCAGGGCAGACAATCAGATGCTCCGCGGCGCGGCGGCGCACTTCTTCGGGCGGCAGGCTGAGCAGGCAGCGCACCTCAGCCTGCCGTTCAGCGGTGATAACAACGTCCATAGCGAATGCAGAAACTCCTATCGTGTGTTTCATTATACGGCGAGGCACACAAAACGGGCAGAGCCAGATACTATCCGTCTGCCCTATCGCCTATCCCAGTCAACAAACGGACACGCCAAAGCATGTCCGCCTTCTTTTGTGTGGGAAGCAGAGCAACCACCACGTTTTACGGCGCGGGTATCTTCAATTGCTGCCCAACGCGGATGAAATCACCTTCTAGAATGCCGTTTGCTTGCCGCAACTGCTGCACAGTAATGCCAAACTTGCGCGCAATGGCGCCGAGTGTATCGCCCGCCACAACGGTATAAATGCGGTCGGTAAGCTGGATGGGCGTGGGCAGTGTTGACGGATCAACAACGGGTGCGGTTGCTTGTGCAGGCGGCGCTTCAGGGGCGGCGGGCGGCGGTGCGCTGCCGTCCACACGCGGCGCGCAGCCGGGAACACTCAGCACATCGCCAGGTTGGAGGCGGTCAGGGTTGCCCTGTAACCACGGATTTGCCCGCAGAAAATCCTGATTAGTCAGGTTATACAGGCGCGCAATCTTGCTCAGCCATTCGCCGGGCTGCACGGTATGTTGGCATGGGTTGTCCGCGGGCAAGGCTGTGGGTGTGGGTGGCAGCGGCGGTGCTTCTTCGGTGAGCGCCTCCGATGGCGACTCAGTGGCTGTCTCTGGGAACATCTGGAAGGCGGTTGGGCTTGCCTCTGGCTGCGGCGGATCAGTCGGGATGGCGGTAGGCGATTCAGTGGGCGGGATAAAGCCTTCCGTTGGCAGCGGCGTGATGAAAAGGGTTGCCGTCGGTGTGAGGGTTGGTGTGGCGGTTGGCTCAGGCGTTACAACAGCAATATCGACACTGGTCGGTTCAATATCGCGTCCGGCAGGCTGAAAACAGCCGACAGTCATCAGCACCAGCCCAACAACCAGCCAACGCACCAAGTGTGTATCGCGCAGCATTCTGGCAATCATCGCCCGCACTCCTGATCAAACATAGCTACAGGATAGCGCGTTTAACCGTTTTAGACAATATGCGCCGCTCAAGGCTGCTGCGCCGCCAACGTTTCCGCCGTCATACGCTTGCTGCCTAGCATATACAGCCCAACCTCTTCCTCGCTGACCGCGTTCGGATCGGTGAAGTGTGCCACAAGCTGCCCATTGTGCAGCACAAGCAGCCGATCCGAGAGGCGCATTACCTCGCCCAGATCGGCGCTGATCAGCAAGATTGCCATGCCTTGCGCCCTTGCCGCCAGCAATTCCGCGTGGATGAACTCAATGGCGCCGATGTCTACGCCGCGTGTCGGCTGCGCTGCGATCAGCAGGCGCGGCGCTGCCGAGAGTTCGCGTGCCAAGACCACCTTCTGCATGTTACCGCCGCTCAGCGCGCTGAGCGGCATCTCTGCCGAGTTTGCCACAATCTTAAAGCGTTCGATGAGCGTCTGTGCGTTTTGGCGGATGGCGCGTAAGTTCAGGCTGCCGCGTAGGGTGTAGGGCGGCTTGTAGTAACGATCCACGATCAGGTTTTCGGCGATGCTCAGGTCAGGCGCGCAGCCATTCTTCAGCCGATCTTCGGGAATGTGCGCGACGCCCGCCTCACGCGCTGCACGTGGGTCGCCATTCGGCAGCGGCTGACCGCCCAATAGCAGTGTTCCACTGCTAAAGACGCGCAAGCCCGCCAACACTTCGGCAAGTTCGGTTTGCCCGTTGCCTTCCACACCTGCCACGCCCAAAATTTCACTGCCGTGCAGCCTAAAGCTGATCTGATCGAGTGCCGCCTTGCCGCTCGGCAGCCGCAGGCTCAGATCGCGCACAGTTAGCACAGGCGCACCGCGTTCAAGCGGCGGTTTCTGCACCGTCATGAACACTTCGCGCCCAACCATCAGACGCGCTAGGCTGCGCTCGTTGCATTCGTTCGTCGGCAGCGTTTCGATCAGGCGCCCGTCGCGCAGCACCGAGACCTGATCGCTCACGCTCAGCACCTCGCGCAGCTTGTGTGAGATGAACAGCACAGTTTTGCCGCCTTCTGCCAGTTCACGCACGGCGGCAAAGAGTTCGCGTGTTTCGCTTGGCGTCAGCACTGCGGTCGGCTCATCAAGGATAAAGACCTCCGCGCCGCGATAGAGCGCCTTGAGAATCTCTACGCGCTGTTTCATGCCAACTGGTATCTCCGAGACGCACAGTTCCGGGAAGACCTGCAAGCCATAGCGCACAGCAAGCGCACGCATTTGCTCGTTGGCAGCTTGGAAGTTCAACACGCCGTTCTGCGTCGGTTCAGCGTTCAACACCACATTCTGCGCCGCAGTGAAAGATGGCACCAGCATGAAGTTCTGATGCACCATGCCAATGCCGCTCCGAATGGCATCTTGTGGATTGTTGAAGCGGACGGGTGCGCCATTCAAGAAGATGCTGCCTTCGGTCGGGCGCTCCATACCGTAGAGAATCTTCATCAGTGTGGATTTACCGGCGCCGTTCTCGCCAACAATGGCGTGAACTTGCCCTGCGGCGGCGGTCAACGAGATGTGATCGTTGGCGCGCACGCCGTTCGGGTAAATTTTTGTGATGTTGCGCGTCTCTAGGCGTGTTGGCATTTTTACGAGACCGATTTGAGCGCCTCTGTCTGTTTAGCAAGCCGTTCGGCAGCCCGCGCCTGCTGATTCAGGCGCCAGCGCGTGAAGGTGCCGACAATCCCATACGGAAAGACGATCACCACCAAGATGAAGATTGCGCCTAAGATGATTGGCAGAATGCGCCCAACATCCAGCACTACATCACCAATCGGAATCTGCACATTTCGCAACTGCAACTCCAACAAGCGCAAGCCCATCGCACCGACGGCAGGACCTAACAGTGTGCCAGCACCGCCGATGATCGTCATCAAGAGTGGATTGACGGTGTAGGCGGTGCCGAGCATTTCCGGTCCTACCTTCTTGTTCAGCAGAGTGAACAGAATGCCCGCCACACCTGCCAAAACGCCTGCTAACACAATTGCCATCAGCTTGTAGGTCAGTGTGTTGAAGCCGACGGTGCGCGCCCGATTTTCATTCTCGCGGATGGCGAGCAGCACGGCGCCGGTAGGCGATTCCATCAGGCGGCGGATCAGAATGAAGGTGAAGACGAAGATCGCGGCGGCGATATAGTAGAAGGTGAGGCGGCTGCGCGTTGGATCGAACCATTCAGGCAAGGCGGCAAGTGTGAAGCCATCTTCACTGCCCGTATATTCATAGCGGCTGAGGAAAATATAGACCATCTCCGCAATAGCGAGCGTGAAAATGGCAAAATAGACGCCCTTCAAGCGCAGTGTTGCCACACCGATCAGCAGCCCAATGCCTGCACAAACTACCAATGCGACCAGAATACCGATCAACAAGCCGCCGTCTGCCAACTCTGGCGCACGCTGAAAGGCACCCATCAGGTAGCCCGCCAAGCCGAAAAAGAGCGCATGTCCGAACGAGATCACGCCGGTGAAGCCAAACAGGATGTTGTAGCTCATGGTCAGGATGCCGTAGATCAGCAGCTCGATCATGATGCCCTGCCAATAGACGGATAGTCCGCGCCGCGCCGTCGGATCGGTGTTGGTCAGCACACCGACGAGGAACGGAAAGACGATCAGCAGGATGAAGGCAGCAATCAGCAGCCAGTTTTTGCCCACAGCGCGCCATTGAAAGCCTTTTTGTATGTGCATGGCTCACTCACTCCTTGCCAAACAAGCCGCTTGGGCGTAGCAGCAGCACCAACGCCAATAGAATCATGGGCGAAAGGCTCTCCCACACCGGCTGATTAAGGTATTGCACGCCAAACTTGGCAATGACCGCTTGCGTAATGCCAACCAGCAGGCTGGCAATGGCAGTCCCTTCATAGCTGCCCAAGCCGCCCAGCACCACGGCTGCCACCGCACCGAGCAAAAACTCTGTGCTTAAGCCGAGTGAGGCGCCCAAGAACGGCGCAGCCACCGCCCCGCCCAGTGTTGCCAGCGCGCAGCCAAGCGTAAAGACGGCGGTAAAGACAGCCCGCACGTTGATGCCAAGCGCCTCTACCATCTGGCTATCTTGCACCCCGGCACGGATGACAATCCCGATCCGTGTGCGCTGCAACAAAAGCGCCACGGCGATGATCAAGGCAAACCCAACCGCGATCACGAACAGCCGATAGACGCTGAATTGCTGCCCAAAAAGCTGGAATGATCCTTCATTCAAGCCAAAAACAGTTGACCAACTGCGTGGCGAGACGCCCCATATCAGCTTGACTGCCTCTAAGAGCAGGATTGAGACGCCAAAGGTGATCACCAATTGGAACAGCGGACGTGCATACAGCGGACGTAGTAAGCCGCGCTCTAACACAGCGCCCAACGCGCCGCCAACGGCAATCGCCAGCAGCACGCCCAACAGAAAGCGCAGGTTACCATCTGGCACGGCAGCAATGATGGCAGGCGTGTGATGCACCTCATAGGCGATATAGGCGCCGATCATGAAGTAGCCGCCCTGTGCGAAGTTCAGCACATCCATCAAACCAAAGACGATGGATAAGCCTGAGGCAACCAGAAACAGCAACATGCCACGCAGCAAGCCCGAAAGCAGCGTGATGCTGAAATCGCCCGCGTTGATGGTGCTGGCATAGGCGCCAACGCCTTCCGTGCCGATCAAATTGAGGTTGCCCGTCGTGAGCAGGCTAAAAAGCAGCAAGCCGATCAGAATAACGCCGATAGCGATCAGCGAACTGCGTTTGTCGCGTGAAAAAATACCGGTCATGCAAAAATCCTTTTGTGCATCAATGAATAGTTACGGCTCGTCCAGCACGGCGAAAATCTGGGCGACGGGCAAGCTGAAGTTTGGCAGCAGGTCGCCACCGCTGATCACGCCTTTAGCGCTATAGATGGTCACCTGATCCTCTGCCATATATACATAGACCGACCGCGCACGTGGATAGACAATCCAGACTTGGCGTGTGCCTGCCCGAAAGTACAGCGCGATTTTCTCTTGCAGTTCCAAGCGCGTGTTGCTCGGTGAGGCAACTTCGACCGCCAGATCGGGCGCGATGGGCAAGAAACCGCCCTCACGTGGCACGACCCGCGCCTGTGTGATGAAGGCGAAATCGGCAGCCAGTACAGTGTCAGGGTTGCTCGTTAGCTTGAAGCCCGTCTCTGCGGCATAGATTCGCCCTAGGCGGTTCGCACGCACAAAGTTGCCGATCAGCAAACTGAGGGCAAGCGTAATCTCGCCGTGAATATCCCCTGTAGGTGGCATTGTGATCAGCGCCCCATGCACCAATGCATAGCGCGATCCGTCCGCGGGCAAGGCTGCCAGATCATCGGCGGTGTAGAGGCGCTGGTGATCGACCATAGCACGTGCTGAACTCCTAAGCGGCGCCTAAATAGCGCTGAATGGTTGCCTGATCGTTGACCAAATCCGTCATCATGCCGCTTTGCACGCTGGCGCCATCGTCTATAATCACATAGCGATCTGCTAGGCGGCTCGCCATGCGGAAGTTCTGTTCAACCAGCAGCACGGTTGCATCTTGCGCCAAGCGCCGAATAGCATTCATCAGTGCCTCGATGATGACAGGCGCTAAGCCTTCGCTTGGCTCGTCAATCAGCAGCAAGCGGTTTTCTGGCACCAATGCCCGCGCAATGGCAAGCATCTGCTGCTGACCGCCGCTGAGGTTGCCGCCCGCTAATTTGTAGAGCTTCTTCAGGTCGGGAAACAGTTCAAAGATGAAGTCTTGGCGTGTGGCAAGATCACCCTTACGCCGTTCGGCAATTTGCAAATTTTCGGCAACGGTCAGGTCGCGGAAGATAGCGCGATGCTCTGGCACGTAGCCAATGCCTAGCTTGGCGATAGTGAAGGACGCCTTGCCTGCCAACTTCTGCCCGTCGAAGATCACCTCACCCTCACGCGGCGGCGTAATGCCCATGATGCTTTTGAGTGTGGTTGTTTTGCCGGCGCCGTTGCGCCCAAGCAGCACGGTGATGCTGCCCTTTGGCACGCTCAGCGAAACGCCTTCCAAGATGTGAAACTGTCCAATGTAGGTGTGGATACCGCGTACTTCCAACACAGGCTCACTCATGGTCGCCTCCCGCCGCTTTATCCATCACATCACTGTAGAGTTCACCTAAGTAGGCGCTCTGTACGGTCTTGTTAGTGGCAATCTCGGAGGGTGTGCCTTCCGCCAGCACGCTGCCTAAGTGCATCACGGTGATGTAGTCCGAAACGTTCATGACGAGGTTCATGTTGTGTTCCACAATGAGGATAGTGCGGTCAGCTTGCCTTCTGATCTGCCCAATGTTGCCGATCATCTCGCGCACCTGCTCAGAGGCAACGCCGGCGGTTGGCTCATCTAGGATGAGCAATTCCGGCGCGCCCGCTAACAGAATCGCCAGTTCTAGTTTGCGTTTGCCACCGTGTGGCAGCGCGCTGGCAAGCATCGCGGCGACGGGCGCCAAGCCGACCTCTTGAATGGCGCGCATCGCCTCTGCGATGAAATCGCCATAGCTATAGGCGCGGCGCAGCACGTTGAAATTTGCCGTACTGCGCGCTTGGACGGCAAGCCGCACATTTTCTAACACGGTCAGGTTCGGGAAGATGTTTGTGATCTGGAAAGAGCGCCCAATGCCCATATGGGCGCGCCGATGCAGCGGCACAGCGGTGATGGGCTGCCCTTTGAAGAACACCTCGCCGCGTGTGGGCTTATAAATGCCGCTGATCAGGTTCATGAGGGTGGTTTTGCCCGCGCCATTCGGTCCGATAATGGAATGGACGCGCCCGCGCTCTACGCGCAAGCTGACGTCATTCACGGCGACTAGTCCGCCAAACTCTTTGCGAAGGTGACGGCACTCTAAAATGGGTTCGCCTGCTGCCATCGTGTGTTCTTTCATGCCTAAACGTATTTTGCGCTGTGGGAGCATAATTTACAGACGCGGCGCAGTTGCCCGCGCCGCACCGATAGGATTAGTTTGTGCGAACGAACGCTTTATTTGCAGCGTTCAGCATATGCCTCTGGCAAGGCACACGGCGGCGTGACAAACTCGGCTGGCACTTCGCGCACCAGTTCAAAGAATTTGAAGTCAGGATCGGTCAGGTTGACTAAGCGCACGATGTAGATCGGCAGCATCACTTGATGATCAGAGGCGCGCAGCAGGTACGTGCCACGCGGACCTTCCCATTCCAAGCCTTCCAGTGCTTCGATCATACCCGCAACTTCGGTATCACCCTCAGTCTCCGTCAGCGCGGCAACCACTGCCTGTGCAGTGGCAAAACCACACTCGGTGAACAGGTCTGGCACTTCGCCGTTATAGTCTGCCTTGTGGTTTTCAACCAACCAGTCATTGATTGGGTTGGTCGGCAGTGTGTAGTGATAGACCATCGAGCCAATGCCGCCCACTTCGCCTTCAGTTGAGGCAGCCTTGGTGATCGGGTTAGAGTTGAAGGAGGTGATCAGGATCATCTTATCCAACACGCCCAATTCGCTGATCTGCTTAAAGAGCGCCACGCTTGTGTCGCCTGCCCAGATCGGCTGCAAGGCGTCCGCGCCGCTTGCCAGCACCTGCTGCAAGACTGCCGTAAAGTCGGTCGTGTTCAGCGGCGCGTAGATCGTCTGTGCGATCTCCAAGCCAATGCCCGTGTAAGCGGCTTCGGCGGCGGCGGCTGAGCTGCGCCCAAAGTCGTAGTCAGCAGCGAGAATGACAACCTTCTTGACACCGGTATCTTTCAGGACGGTGGTCAGCGCGAGGAAGTCCTGTGTGGTGTTGCGGCAAGCGCGGAAGGTATTCGGATGGAAGTTTGCACCAGTGATCGCCGGTGAGGCGGCGGGACCAGCCATCAGGATCACTTCGAGGTCAGCAGCCACCTGCTGCAATTGCAGCGCCACGCCAGAGCTAGGCGCGCCAACCAAGATTTCGGCGCCATCGCGCTCAATCAACTCGCGGGCTTGGCTGGCGCCAGTGGCTGGGTTGCTCTGCGTATCACGCACCAACACTTCAATTTTGCGCCCTGCTACTTCCATGCTGCCTTCGGTGGCATACTTCAAGCCGAGCATGAAGCCCTGCTCAAGTTCCTTGCCATACTGCTGCAAAGCGCCGGTTTGGTCGCTCAGCAAGCCGATGATCAGGGTATCCTGAGCGCGTGCGCTGCTGGCGGCGCCTGAAAGCGCCATAAATGCCAGCACTAAAACTGTTGAAAAAACGATCATTCGACGAAGCATTTTGAGGTTCCTCCACGTATTTTTGCCAAACTTTTCTTGGTAGGAATACCACGCTCAACTATACCACCTTTCAGGTTGGCGCAAAAGTTCACAAGCGCGCACATTGAACACTTGGGTATGCCTCTGAATCAACCTGCCCACACCGCATTTAGCACGGTATGGGCGGCATGTAAATCCCTTCTAAGCGCCTATTAGGGTTGGCTCTCGCCCAGTCGGCTGAAAATGACCTGATCGCCCACTGATGAAGACAGCTTGATCTCATTGCGCGAGAGTTCAACCACGCGCAGTGCCAGCGAATAGGTGAAACGCTCTGGCAGCACAGCGTCCTCAACGGGCACTTTCATCTTGGATTCGCCCTGTACAGAAAAGCGGTTGTCCATCAGCCACCACTGCCCTAGGATCTGCATCTCCATTGGCAAGCCCTCTTCCTCAATGATCACCAAGCCAATCGCCTTACCGCTCGCCTCAAAGAGGAACTGCCCTTCGCCGTAGGTGCCATTGCGCGAGTTCTCAAAGCGCAACCGCCATTCGCCGGGCAGCCATTGTGCCGCTTCTTCGGCATCCACCAGGTTTTCATCAGGCGCAACGTCCGGATCGCCGCCGACCATAGCGATCAGTTCTCGCAGTGCCTCATCATAGCGCGCACGGCTAAAATCAATGACTGGTGCGCCCTTCAGCAGCGGCGCTTGAGCGCGCAGCAGTTCGGTTTCCTGCCGCTGTGCCACAATGATTGGGCGTTTGCGCTCCAGCGCGACGCGCACCTGATCAAAAGTCTCCTCGCTGGTAATGGTCGTTGGCGAGAGGATCAGCACAAATTGATCGGATTCGATAATGCCCTGCACCTGATCAAGGCGGCGTGTTTCGGTGCTCACCCCTTCCGCCGATTGATCGATCCAGATGTTCAAGCCGCGCCGCAGCAGGTCGAGGGCAATTTTATTCGCCAAGCGCGTATCGGAATAACAATAGCAGATGTAGACGGTCATAGACTTCAACAACTTCCTTCACGGTGCCACGCTGTCACGTAGCCTTGCACACTCTGCGAAACGACTCGCCCGCCAATGGTAGCGCGGATGTTCACGTAGATAGGATACTGACCAGGGTGCTTCAGGTTAAGCGCATTCACATAGACTTTGACGCTTTGCCCAAGCCGCGCCCTTGGCGGATCAACCTCGATGAACAACGCTCCATTGTTGACCGGTAAAATCGTCAGCTCCACACTAGAAGGATAGCCGATATTATGCACAGTGAAAGTGCCAAGTTGCAGCCGTTCGGGGCAAAAGAGCGAAATATCCGCCATCAGGGGATCGCTTTCCAGCCATAGGCGCGGCACATAGCGGCTTGGGTAGCGGCGCATCCGCTGCAAGGCGCTGTAGGCAGCCGTTGGCTCGCCATTGCGCCGAAGCAAGCCGAACCAACGCATATGGTTGCACGGCTCTAGCCAGTCCATTTGCTGCCAATTCATGTTCCACACAAACATCGGACCTGCCCATGCCCAGTTTTTATGAGCATAGTCAAAGGCGCGCACCAGATAATCTGCCTGCTGCGCGCCACTAACCGCCATCCACGCAAAACCGCTAAAAGCAGGGTCAGCCGTGCTGCACTGGAAGCCATCCTCACGCGGATCGCGCAGCCAGCCGAACTCAGTCAGCCAGATTTGCTTGTAAATGCCGTATTCTTCCATCAGGGCGCGGATCAGTTCGGTGCGCCGAAAGACCAACGGCTGTGCGCCTAAGGGATCGGCTTCAGGCGGCAAATTGTAGCCATAGGGATGATAGCCGAAGGCATCGAAATAGCGCCCGGCGCCGTTCTCGAACATTTCGCGGGCATATTCAAGATCGCTAACTGCCATGCGATCTGGCGTGGTCACGGTTGGCGCTAAGCCGCCGGAGACAACAATCAGGCTCGGCTTAATGCTCTTGATGGTGGTGTAAGCAACGCGCAGCATCTGGACGTATTGCCAAGCGTTCGGCTGTCTGCCGCCCCACTCAATGCTCAGATTCGGCTCGTTGTGAATCTCGACTGCCTCGATGGGCGCGGCGGCGATGGCGCGTGTTTTGGCGGCGATGTTCTGGCGAAACTGTTCCCAGTTATCGGGATAGCCCATGTCAAAGCGGTAGAGAATGCGCTTGCCGGGAAAGGCGTAGGCTGAGTCCAGCGTGTAGACCTTCACCCAATCCACACCAAGCCGCATCACCCAGTCAGTCGAAACATTGGTGTTCGGTCCGTAGTGAATGCCATAGCCGATGTGCGTCGTTTCCTCCTGTGCAGCGCTTGGTACATAGGCAAGCAGTGTGCTAAAGAGGAAGATCAAAATGATGCAGAAGCGCTGCTGAGCGCTCTTTTGACGGCAAAAAGTCATCAGCCTGTACCCAGTTACCAACCTTAAACAAAAGTGTACCGCATTCTGGCGTAGACGGTGAAGTTTGTTACACTCAGCCTATGGAGATAGCACACAAACGTCCGCGCTGGCTGGCATTGATGACTTTATTGGGCGGGCTGATCGTCTTTGTATGGCTCTCGCTGGAAGACAACGGCATTCTGAGCGTGGCGGTGATGGGCGTGTGCCTTGCCTTGCTAGGTGTCACGCACATGCTGTATGCCTATTCTGTGCTTGGCAGGCTGCGGCGCGCTGTGCGCTACGCGCTGATCGGCGCTTTAAGCGGCAGTGGTGCGGCGCTTGCAGCGGCAGGGCTGATGTTTCTTAAGACGGCGATCCATGCTCACGCCGTGCCAGATTATCCCTTAGCAACCATTTTGGGCATGGCGGCGCGCACACCGATTTGGGCGGCGGCTGGCGTGCTGCTGGGTGCCGCAGCAGCCCTGATCAGGCTTCGGTAGCGCGTTTGCCGCGCCTGCCCTTCGCTGAACTTTCGGAAGGTGGCGGCTTGGGCGCACGCTCTGCCAGCACTTTTTCGATCTCTGCCTTCCAGCGGCGCGCCTCCGCGTGGCGTTTATCTGCTTGATGGAAGCCGTTCAGCGCCCGTTCAACAGCTTGTAGTGCTTCAATCAGGTTATCGAGCAGGTAGTGTGTCACCGCCAGATAAAACCACGCTTCAGGCTTGGCGTTTGGATGGCGGGTTGCCTGCAAAAAGTGTTCATGGGCGGCGGCATATTCATCTTGCTTGTAGCGCAGCACGCCAAGCCCAAAGTGTGCCAACCACAGGCGCTTGTTCAGCTTGAGGGCAAACGCAAGGTCTGCTTCTGCCTCAGCCAGTTTGTTGTCCTCGATGTAGAAGATACCGCGTGTAGCGTAGTACTCAGCATAGCGCCGATCATAATAGATCGCCTCTGAAAGGTCGAGGATGGCATTCTCCATATCCCGATTTTTGTAGGCAAGCAAGCCGCGATGGTAGTAAGCCTCAGCCGTGGCGTGTGTTAAGCCGAGCTGCCGTGCGCGCGCTTGCCGTGCGTTGGTCATGGCTGCACCTCTGCGATGGGCAGGCGGAAGCAGAACACCGCGCCGCCGTTGGGTGCAGGTTCAAACCACAAGCTGCCGCCATAGGCTTCCACCGCCAGCTTGGTAAAGGGCAAGCCCAAGCCCATGCCGCGTTTGCCGCGCAGTGGTGAGGAAGGTACGCGGTAGAATTTCTCGAAGATGCGCGCCTGATGCTCCGACGCAACGCCTTTGCCGTTATCCATAACGCGCACGGTAAGCGCGCCTGCCTCACAGCTTGCCGAGACGTGAATCATGCCACCCTGTGGCACATGGCGCAGGGCATTCTCCAACAAATTAAAGCACACGCGGCGCAGCACAGCCGCATCGGCAACGGTGGCGGGCAGATCAGGCGGCAGGTCGGTGCTGTAGTGTGCTTGCGCTTCTTCAAAGAGGTTTTGCAGATCGCTGTGTGCGCCTTCTAGGGCAGGGGCAAGTGCTGCACTGCCGTTGGGCGGCATTTTTAGCCCGCTGGAGAGGCGTGTAATGTCTTGCAGCATCTCGACGTTATCCAGCTGGGTTTGGGCGCTGCTCAGCGCAATCTCCAAGACTTGGGGAATGGTGGCGTATTCCTGCATCGCCAACAAATCTTTGATGAGTTGTAGGCAGTTCACCACACGCGCCAACGGTCCTGAAAGATCGTGAGCAAGCACGCTGATTTCTTCTTCAAAAGTTTGGCGCGCCTGTTCAAGCGCAGCCAGTTCGGATGATGTATCAGTCATGAGCGACTCCAAAGTCATCAAGTGGATCATCGCTGAATAGCCGTGCAGCGGCAAAGCGTTTCACAGAGGGATCGGCAGACATGAGCGGCAGCAGCACCTCAAAGACGACTTTCCCTTCGCCTAACGGCAGCACATGCACTTTAGCGCCGTGTGCGCGCATCACTACACGGCTCAGGATGATGCGAAGGCTATCACGCCGACCGAGCAACGTGCTAAGCGGTGCTTGAAAAAGCGCGCTGAAGGTGGCGAAATCTATCACCGTTCGCTGATCATAGAGTTTGAGATCGAAATGGGACGGCGTGTCGTGATAATCTGCCGTCAGGTGAATATCGCCGCCGTTGGGATTTTGGATAAGCATCAACTCAATCAGGTTGATGAATGCCTGTGTGAAAAGGCGTTCATCCAGCACCGCTTTGGGCAGATCGGACGTGATGTGATTGTGGATCGTGACGCCTTGCACCTGTGTGCGTTTTGCAACAGCTTGCAGTACCTGATCTGCCATAACTTGCAGCGCCAAACTATCTGTAATGAGCTTAACAACACTTTCGCGCATCACATCGAGCAGCATGTCAATCACGCTGAGCAAGCGTTCGCTATAGCGCAGGGTAAATTCGCTAAGCGCCATCAACGGCTCGTAGGCTTCCGCATCAGCTTGGGCTTGCATGTGTGGCAAGTTGGTCAGCAAATCAGTGATGGGTGAGCGAATATCTGAGAGCAGTAGATGGAGCAGGTCTTTTAGCAATTGGCTATCCGGCGATAAAGACATCATAAAAGCTATTGTAACTCAGCTGTGCAAATAGGCAGCGTAAACCAAAATGCAGCACCGCCTTCGGGCGAATCGTCTACCCAGATGCTGCCACCATGCTGTTCAACCATCCATTTGCAGAAGGGTAAGCCTAAGCCATAGCCTATCGCAGCCGTAGCCGTGTCTGGCGCGCGGAAGAAATATTCAAAAATGCGCTCGCGCAGCTCAGGCGGCACGCCGTTGCCTGAATCCAAGACGCCAATTTGCAGAAAATAGGTGTCGGTGTGCTGCACCAACTCTGGGTAGACCGTAATTCGCACCGTGCTGCCGGGCGCGTAGCGTATGGCATTTTCCACCAAGTTCCAGAGCAAGCGCAGCACTTGGCTTTCATCGGCGCACAACAAGGGCAGATCGGAGGGCAGTTCGTTCACAAATGTGACGTTCGGGGCTTGGGTTGCATTGTGCCAGCCGCTCAACACGCGCTCAGTGAGGGCGTGCAAAGAGCAAGGGCGCATCACAGGCGTTTGTGTGCTGTCGCTGTTGATCGGCATCGTATCCAGCATTTGCAACAGATCAGCGCCGCTATCGTTGATAATCCGCATCACAACAGGCACAAGATCGTTATCTTCTGCCACAAGCATATCATGCAGCGTGTACAAACCGCTGATCAGGCGGCAGAGTGGTTTACGCAAATCATGGGCAAATAAGACCAGCCACTTGCTGCGGTCTGCATCAGCAGTCGGGACAGACACATCACTCACTCTGGATTACTCTCCCATCGGAACAGGCTGTCGTGTAGCTAAGGGCAGGGTGAAAGAAAATGCTGCGCCGCCTTCTGCGCCACTCGCCACCCATATTTTGCCGCCATGTGCCTCAACTGCCAAACGGCAGAAGGTTAAGCCCAAACCACTACCACGGTGACCGCGCACCGCCGATTTGGAAATTTGCACAAACTTATCAAAAATGCGCGTGCGCTGTTCAAGTGGAATACCCTTGCCAGTATCCGTAACGCTAATGGTCAACATACTTTCAGCCGCAACGCGCTCTAGGCTGGCGCTCACGCGAATTTGCCCGCCGCTTGGCGTATGGCGTATGGCGTTATCCAGCAGATTGAACAGCACGCGGTTGATCTGCTCCCGATCCACAGCGACTGATGGCACATTCGGTGCAATTTGGTTGACTAGGCTAATGTTAGCAGAATATGCGGCAGCCTCAAAAGCCTGCAAGGCATTCGCCACCAGATTGGGCAGTGCCACTACACTGATGTTGAGCGGCATTTGGTGGCGTTCAAGGCGTGCAATATCCAAAAGTGATTCGATCAAATCAAGCTGGCTGTTGGCGCTGGTCAGCGCAATCTCAATCACATTGCCCAGATCGCTATAATCCTCAACGGCGATCAGATCATTGAGCAACCGAAGGCTGCTGATCACGCTCGTCATCGGTCCACGCAGATCATGCACCAACATATTCGAGATTTCTTGCTGGAACTGCTTGAGGGCTTCTTCTTGCGTAATATCGCGCAGCACCAACAGCCTGCCGACGGGCTGGTTCAGATTATCCAAAACGGGAATAGTAGTTTCCTCAATATCACGCGGCACATCGGAAACTTCAAGGCGATAGTGGCGGCGGGAAGGCTCACGCGGCAGCCCTTCGTTAAGAACAGCATGTAATGGTGCAAGCGCGCTCAGGCTTAGGGCTGCCTGCCCTTGTGCGCGGTTCAAAGGAGAGTTCAGCAAATGTTCGGCGGCACGGTTTGCCAGCAGCAAAATACCATCGCCGCTGATCAGCAGCATTCCCTCACGGGCGGAGTCGAACACGGTCTGCATTTGATCGCGGCGAGCGCGCACTTCCTCAAAGAGGCGCGCATTTTGAACGGCAATCGCCGCTTGAATAGCGATCATTTCCAGGGCATGGATGCGGTTATCCCCTAGATCGGCGGGATCGTCAAGGCTGATGATGAAACTGCCAAAATGCTGACCACCACGTTGAATCGGCAGCCGAATAACCTCATAAGCGTGTTGATCTTCAGGTATACTCAATGGGCGCTCTATAGAGAGGCGCTCCCCGCGTTGCGGGCGTGTTTCGTGCAGCACCAAATGGACACTGCCATTGCGAATGGTCTTGATGACGGCATTAACCAGCAAGTTAAGTGTGGTTGAGAGGGATCCCGCCATCAGCATTTCTAGCGAGAGCGCACGCAGGTGTTGCAAGGTGTTGATTTGGTATTCAAGGCGCTGGAAAAGCTGCGTCGTAGCAAGGGCGATGGCGGCATGTTCGGCAAGGTTGGTGATGAAACGCTGATGCGTGTCGTTAAAAGCAGCAAGGCGGCGGCTCTCCAAATTGATGACGCCAACGCGCCGCTCTTTATAAACAATCGGCACACATAGTTCGGAGAGCATCGGTACATTGGTCGGCTGCACATGGTTCGGCACACGGCGTGTATCATCAAGGCGGACGGGCTGCCCATTGCGCAGCACTTGCCCGATCACGCCTTCAAAGGCGTGGCTGGTGACGACAGATTGAATATCATCACGGGCGAGGAAGCGCTCTAGGCGGATGCGATGATCTACCTCATGGGTTGGCAATAACAATATACTGACCAGATCGGCATCGGTGCGGTCAAGCGCGGCGCGCAATACCTCGCTGATGATCGCCTCGAGGTTAAGCGCACCTGAAATCTTGCGCGAGATGCTCTCAATGGCGCTCAATTCATCCACACGCGCTTCAAGGGCTGTGTCCATCTGCTGGTATTCTTGCGCGTTCCGCATGGCAAGCGCAGCCTGATTAACCAATGCTTCCGCCATCTGGCGCACGCGGCTGGGGATAGGCGTTGGTTGGGTGTGGGCAATCCCAACGACGCCGAAGGCTTGCCCATCGTTCACAGTTGGAATGAACAACACTTGTGCAAAAGGGGAATCACTAAACTGGTCGTAATCTTCAGGCAGTTCGGGCGAGAGGCAGGTTTGCTGCGTTTGCAGCGCCTTCGCCAACGAGCCGACGGTCGGTAAGGTCTCTGGGATAGGTATATCGCCTGATGTACGGCTCGCGATCACCTGAAGGCGATGATCGGGCGTCAGGAAGCGCACTGTTATAGCATCTGGTGTAAACAGGCGCTCAATATCGTCAAACAGGCGCTCGGCGATGCTTGGCAAGTCCAGTGAGGCGGTGAAAGCCCGTGAGGCATTGACCAATTGGGTGAGTTCTTGGGCGCGCTGCTCAATATCAGCGTGATGGCGCGCATTGGCAACCGAAACAGCCAATTGGTTGGCAAAGGCGCCAAGCAATTCAAGCGCGTTTTGCTCTAGGGCAGGCGGGCTGTTGTAATGGATAATTGCTACACCGATCTCCTGCGCCTCGACACTCAGTGGCAGCGCCAAAATGCCTGAACATGCCATGCGGCGTGCGTAGGTGCGCCAGGCATCATCAGGTGGCAGGTCATCCACAGTGTTAATCAGTATGTAGGTGCGTGGTTCAAAGGCAGCTACAAGGTGGGCTGTTATGGTTGGGTCAAGCGTTACCTGATTACCATACCCTAAGCTGAAGGTCTGCGATTCAGGCTCAAAGAGGAAGATAGCAGCGCTATCAGCAGTACCAATTTGTCGTAACACATCGCAGGCAGTTTGCAAGATTGCTTGTAGGTCAAGGGTATCGCTCATCCCTGAAGAAACGCTGTTCAACAGTGCCAGCTTGTTGGCAATACCAAATAGGTTCTCGTAAAGGATGCTGTTCTGCAAAGCGGTGGCAGCTTGCGCGGCGATGATCTCCAACATAGCCAGGTCATCTTTATCGTAGGCGTAGGCATTGGTCAAGCTCTGCACAGCCATTACGCCCATCACTGCATCATCTACTAACATGGGTACGCCCAAAAAACAGCGGCTTGGCTTGCCCAAGCGCTGCACACCGAGTTTTTTCAACTGCGCGTTGGTGCTTTCTAATGTACCGCGCAGCAACAAGGGTTTTTTGGTGCGGATGATATGCCCTGTGATGCCCAGTGGTGGCGTTGGCGTCCAACTACGGCGGACACCGTTATCCACCGATAAGGGAAAGCTAACCGTCTCACTGTGTGGATCATAGAAGGCAATATAGAAGATAGAGGCATCCATCACACGGCAGACCTGCGCGTAGATGTTTTCGACCAGATCGGCTGTGGTCAAGTTGCGCGAAAGCGTCTGCCCAATGTTGTTTAAGGTGGCAAGTTCGTCCACACGGCGCATCAGCGTGTGATAATTCTTCTCGTTGTTGCGTGTGATGAGCGCTGCGATCAGGATGAAGGCAGTGACCGCTGCGCTGCCTAAAGGGTCGTCGCTGCGATATAAGGCTGCGACCAAGAGCGCCAACAGTTGCGATAAGGTCTGCAACAGCGCAAAGCGCAGCATGAGCAGCTTGAAGTATGGCTTTTCGCTGGGTGTGAGCGAAGGGCGCACCACAACGATTGTCACCGGCAAGTGGAAGAACAAATAGGCAAAAAACAGCAGCAAATATTGGGTGAGATTGGCAGGATCGAAGGTAATCAGTGGCAGCGTTCCACCTGCAAAAAAGTACAGCCACGTTGCAAAGAGCAAGGCAAAGCTGATCAGCGCAATGTTTAAGGCGATCATGATGGCAGTGGTGATGGGCAGTTCGTGAGGACGTCCGGTGCGGCTTTCCCAAAAGGTCAGCAGCACTTCGTAGAGGGTATGCCCAAGTGCTGTTGCCACAATCGCGCCAAGCGGACCGATGCTCAGCAGTGCTGAAAGCACAGCTACGCACTCAATACCGGCATAGAGCCTGCCCAGAACTGGGAAAGTAAGCGCTGAAAGCGCCGCGTAGAGCAGCGCAAAATAGAGGATGTCGCCTGGGGTGATGAGGTGGGCGAACCAATTGCCTATATTAGCGGACACAATAAGCGCACCAATGCCCAGTAAGGCAGTGATGCCAATGAGCGCGTATGGGATCGGCTCAGTAATTTGCCTATTGTGCATAAAACTTTAGCACACTGTCCGCACATTAGAGCGACTTAAACAACAAATATAGCAAAGTTTGAGAAAAACGAGTGATCCGAACTCACCATAATTCGACTGCCAGTTTACACAGCATCTTGAGAGTACTTGATTAATTATAGCCTCGATTTTAGATGGATTAAAAGGCTGACGAAACGAAAAGGCTAACTTTTGGGCGCTATTTAGGCGATTTTTCACGTTTGAAACAACTTTGAGAGATGCCTAAACCTGACGCTTAACAGGCGCAAAGCCGCCGAAAAGATGCACGGCGCGCACTTTGGGTTAGAATGGTAGGCTAAGAATAATCTATATGTTCAGCTGCTAAGGGGGACGCTTATGGCTCATCGCCTTACCCGCCTGATGGCGCTTTGGCTCTGTGTAGTGCTTGGTGCAGCGCTGCTGCCGCTTGCTCAGCCTAGCCGCGCCCTTCAACCTGATTTCGGTGCGCCGTTCGTTCAGGCGAATGAAACCGGCTCGAACTGGACGGGCGCCTACTTCCCAAACCGTGATTTGCAAGGCACGCCTGCCTTCACCCGCATTGATCCAGCGGTTGTCTTCAACTGGGGACCAAACTCGCCCGGACCCGGCATCGGTGTGCAGAATTGGTCGGTGCGTTGGCAAGGTGTGCAGTACCTGAACGCCGGCACCTACCGCCTGACGGCGCGCTCTGATGATGGCATCCGCGTCTATGTGAATGGGCAGTTGGTCATCAACGAGTGGCGCGAGCAGGCACCCACTACCTTCACCCGCGATATTCAAGTTTCAGCAGGCGTCCACGCCTTCCAAATTGATTATTTTCAGGGCTTGGGGGATGCCAGCATCGCCTTCTCTTGGCAATATGTCCAAACGCAAAGTACTGCTTGGACAGCTCAGTATTTCAACAATCCCAACCTGAGCGGTGCGCCAGTCATGACGCGCCTTGAATCGCGTATTGACCACTTCTGGGGGCTGGGTTCGCCCGATCCGTTGGTAGTGCCTTCTGATCGCTTCAGCGCACGCTACACGGCAACGCTGCCCTTCCAAGCGGCAACCTACCGCTTCGTGCTGGCAGGTGATGACGGCGTGCGGCTGTTCATCAATGACATCTTGGTGATTGATCAATGGCGGCGGCAGAGCATCACTGCCTACAGCATTGATGTGGCGCTCAGCGCAGGCTTACATACAATCCGCGTCGAGTACTTTGAGGATACTGAGCAAGCCGCCGTGCGCCTGACCATTCAGCTTGCCATTGGTTCGCCCTATGGCGCGCAATCCGATTTCTGGTATGGGGAATACTACGCCAACCCAAACCTGAGCGGCTCGCCCAGTTTCATCCGCAACGATGGCTTCAGCGGCATTAACTTCAATTGGAACACCGCGCCGCCACTGCCCGGCTTCCCACGCGATAACTTCTCGGTGCGCTGGACGCGCCGTATCTGCACGCCGGGACGCCCTACACGCTTCTACCTATATGTGGATGACGGTGCGCGCCTGTTCATCGATGGCACTCTGATCATTGATGCGTGGGGCTTAAAGCCTGATACGGTTTATCAGCGTTTTGTAGACCTAACCGCCGGTTGCCACGATCTGCGCGTGGAATATCAGCAGCAGACCTTGCAGAGTTTCATCGTGCTAACGTGGGATCCGCCTGACGCGCAGAACCCTGCCCTGCCAATTCCGAGCATTACGCCAGGCAGCGGCGGGCAGCCTGCCAATGTGGTCGGCTTGGTCATCAACGCCAGCACATTGAACGTCCGCAGCGCGGCAAGCCTAAACGCTGCGGTACTAGAGCAGATTCGCGGTGGATCGTTCGTCACAGTTTTGGCGCGCAACGCTGCTACCACATGGCTACGAATCCGCACGCAAAGCGGCGTGGTAGGCTGGGTGAATGCCTCATTCATCCAAACCAACCTGAGCAACCTCTCCACATTGCCCATTGACGGGGCGGTGGGCGGCGTGCCACAGCCAACAGGCGTGCGCGGACGGCTGACCTCAGGCTTGCGCCTGCGTGAAGGTCCTGGCACAACCTTCCGCCAATACTTCACCATCGAATGGGGACAAACGGTAGACCTGCTAGGGCGCAGCGCCGACGGGCAGTGGTATCAGGTCATCTACAATGGGCAGAATGGCTGGATATATGCGCCTTACGTCCAGATCATTCAGGGCAATCCGCTGAGCTTACCGATCACGGGCTAGGGCAGCACCGCGTAGGTTGCCGCCTAGCGTTGAATGTCCACCTCGCAAGGCGGCAGGTTGCTCCCATTCTTCAAGAAGACGGTTAGGCGCAGCATATAGCGTGTTGCGCTTAGCCTGCTCAGGTCAGCATTTTCCACCAATAGCCCTTCGCGCACAGGGCGGCGCACATTTGCCAGCAAGATTGATGGCTGCTGCGTGGCGTCCTCACGGATAAACAAGTACAGCTCGTAGTGATCAAAATCAGGGTGATCGGCTGTGCCACGCACGTCGAGATCGGCAAGGTGAACACGCCTATCCTGACGTGGCAGCGTAATGCGCGCATTCGGATCAGGGCAGCGGGCAAGCAGAGCAGCCGCGTAGGTTTGCGTCGGCGCGAAAGCGCGTGCTTCGGCGGTCTGTTCGCGCTGCATGGCTTGGCGCACCAGCCCGTTCTGCTGCGCTAAACTAATGAAGACCACGTTGGCGAGGAAAACCAAGCCGAGGATGGTTAGCACATAGCGGTAAGGGCTGAAAAAAAGATTCCGCACAGCATCGCGGTAAGGATTGTTATAGCGCGTGTACTGCGGCTTGACAGTGCTGTACCACGCCCAGAACTCATCGCCTTCCATCCGTTCGGGCGTGCGGCGCGGCGTTTCGCGGGCGGGCGCTGGCGGCTGAGTCCACCATGCGGAGTCGGTGGCGTAGGCGGCAGGGTGTGTTTGGCGGCGCTGGCGGTCATATTCCCAACGGCGGGCAGCATCACTCAGCACGTCATATGCCTCACTCAGGCGGCGAAACTGCTCGGTTGCCCAAGCCACACGCTCAGGGTTGCGGTCAGGGTGAACTTCCTTCGCCTTTTGGCGGAATGCCTGCTGCACCTGTTCAGTGTTAGCGTTAGCAGGCACGCCAAGCACGCTGTAAAAATCGTTCTTCGGATCGTAGCGAATGACACGGCGCTTCACAGGCTTGCTCTACCTACACACGGCTAGCGTTTTAATTGATTTTAGAGCAAGCCCGCACCTTTTGCACACTCACGTTTACGAAAAATTTACCCTATCATTCGCCACCACCATCACCGCCGCCGCTATCACCAACCACTGATCAGCGCAGACACACGCCACCTTTCAAAAGAGGTCACCACGCCTTCACGTAGAATAGCACAGCTTGCGCGGCATGGGACTGATCGGCGTAAAGGTGCAGCGTATAGGCGCCTGTTGCAAGCGAGTCGGGCAGCCTAAAATCCCAATCGGCGATGATCCAACCTTCAGCGTCAGGTGTGGGTAGCGGCGGCATCTCGGCACGTTGCAACAGGCTGCCTTCGGCGTTGTGCAGCCCTAACGACCACATCGGCGCGCCTGCTGAATCGCCGCGCCACCACAGGCGAAGGTGCAGCCTTTCGCCTTCACGGAAAACGCCAAGATCGGGTGTGTGGACGTTTTGCAGCGTGCCGCCGTGAAAGGTCAGCGCGCCAAGCGCGACGCCTTCAGGATCGGGCGGTGCCTCATAGAGGCGCGTCATAAAGTCCCACGTACCAAACCAGCGCGTGACGGTGCGCCCTTCCCGAATGTTGTCCAAAAGCGGCTGCGTTTCCGAGCCTTCGGTCAGGATGTACCATACACGGCGGAAACCGATTCCGTCGGGGTGTAGCGGCAAGCCGTTCGGAAAATATACACGGCTGAAATATTCCCAGACTTCTGGCAGCGTGCCGCGCAAATTCGGATCGCGCACCACCACGTCGCCACCGCGCAGCAACACGGCAAGCTGTGGCATCGAGTCTAGCATGTTCTGCGTCGGGATGACGTAGCGCTTTGAATCGGGCATTTGGAAGCCAAGCACCGCAAAAAGCGCCGCGCTGATCAGCACATTTGCACCGCGCAGCCGTGCGGTGCCAACATTTAGCCCAATGCCCAGCAGCAGCGCCGCGCCGATCATAACCCATGCCAAGTGGCGTGCGCTGAAAAAGCCCAGCAGCGGATTCAGGAAATAGGCGAGCAGCGGCGTCAGCGCCAACGCGCCGACCGCCAACAACAAACGCGGACGGCGCGCCAACAAAGCAGCTGCCAACAAGCACAGCACGGCATATAACCAGAATGGTGCACCGAATAAATCGCTGTAAAGCGTGCCGAGCGCTTCGGGCGGCGGCGGCAGCGCAAGGCGTGCAACTACCTGTGCGCGTGTGCCGTTGGTGATGATCTCTGCCTTGGCAAAGAGTTCGGGTAAGGCAAGCACACTCAAGATGAGCGTCGGCTGCCACCAACGCCATAGGCGGCGCGGCTGCAAAATCAGGCTGAAGATGCCGATCAGCACAAAAGGCAGTAAGCTGACGAGATGTGTGTAGAACATGCCCGCCAACACAATGCCTAAGGGCAGCGCCCGCCGCCAGCTTGGCGCGTGAAAGTAGCGCACAGTCAGCCACAGCGCCGCCGCCGTCAGCGCAGTGAGCAAGGCATAGCCGCGCACTACAACGCCAATATGCAGATTAATGGCGAACGCGCCAAAGGCAGCCACGCTGATCAGTCCGCTGGCAGAGCTGCCGCTGAGCCGCCGCGCCAGCCGAAAGACGCACGCCGCACCGATTAGGAAGGTGAACAGGCTCGCCAAGCGCGCCACCACTGGCTGAAAGCCGACTGCGCTTTGCCAAATGCCCTGCACCTGATAATGTAAGGGCGTCCAGTCGTAGGGCGTCCAGCGCAGGATTTCAGCGGGCGTGCCAATGCTCTGCCAGATAGACCAGACTTCATCATGATCCATCAGGTAGTTATCCAGCAGGCGCAGGCGTGCCGCAACGATCAGCAGTGCGAGCAGGGCAAAGGCAAGCGGCACAAAACGGCGTATGGACATACTCACCGATCAGCCTGTGATGCGGATGCCGAACAACTCGCCGCCGCCCAGATAGATGATCTGTGGTAGCGGTTCGCCCAGATTCCAGTGTTCGCGCCACAGCCGCTGATAGGTGCCATCGCGGGACATCTCTTGCAAGGTGGATTCGACCAGCCAACGGAAGGCGACATCATTACGCGGCACACCAAAGGCAATCGGGCGCGGATCGTAGAGGCGCGGCGTCAGCGTGACGCGGTTCGCGTTCGCCTGTGCTAACGGTACAACACGCAGCGCATCACCAAAGAAGACGCGCACGTTGTTATCAAAGACTGCCATGACCGCCTCGCGCTCGTCACTGTAGCGCGCATTGCGGATGGTTGGCGCGCTAATGCCCACACTGACCGCCAAATTCTTAGCGATCTCGAACGCCTCAGCGTCATCAGCATAAGTGCCGATCACACGGCTGCCCGTCCGCAGATCGCCAAAGCCCTGCACCGTACTTTGGACTCGCACAAACATACGGTAGCCGCGCTCGGCATAGACGCCTGCATAATCCACGCGGTCAATCGGACTCCAGCGCGGCGTTAGCCCAACTGCCAGATCAGCGCTGCCGCTTGCCAGCACATCCTCCGGGTTGGCAAATGAGCCTTGCACAAGGGCAACCTGCACATTCCAACGGCGCGCCATCTCAAAGACCAACGCACTATTGAAGCGCTCTAAGAGTGAGGTTTGCCCGTTGGCATCGGGCGGCGTGCCTAAACCTGCCACGCGCAGCGGCTCGCCTGCGCGCAGCCGCTCCACCACAGAGCGCTCAGGGCGCAGCACGTCCACTGGGAAATCTTGCAGCAGGCGCGGATCAGCATCCAGATCGCGCCACACGGTGGGAATGACACGATCAGCGCGTGCCATCAAGCCTTCGGGAAACCACAGATCGTAGATTGGCGTCAGGCGGTCGGAAGCTGCCATGCGCTGCAAGGTGCGGTTCACCAAGGTGCGGAGGTTTTCATCGTAGCGCAGCATGGCAATGCCATAAGGTTCGCTGCGGAAGGCGCCTTGCAGCAGCTTCACGCCCTGAATGCCGCCCAAGCGCACGCGCCGATCTAATGCCCAACGGTCATCCACAAGGGCGACGATTTGGCGAGCGCCCAGCGCGGCAAGCGCATCATCCAGCATGGCATAGCGCTGCACATTTGCCTGAAGGTTGTTGGCAGCACTCCACGCAAGGAACGCCTCTTCTCCGCGTGAGCCAACCACCACGCCGACGGGCTGTCCGCCCAGCTCGGTGATGCTCTGCTGGGGCGAATCGGCCATGGCAAGCGCCACCTGCAAGCCGACGAAGATCGGATGGCTGAAATCGAGGTGATCGGGCGCATCACGCCGTATAATTTGCTGCCCCATCAGCAGATCGATCTCACCACTTTGCAGCATATCGTCGGCGGTGTGGCGCGTCACTTGGCGCAGTTCGAGCGTAATGCCCCAATCCTCAGCGATGGCGCGTGCAATATCCGCCTCAAAGCCTTCTACCACGCCGAGTGCGTTGATTCCGGCAAACGGCTTGATGTTGAAAGGAATGCCCACGATGAGCCTTTGCGGCTCGCGCTCGCGGATGCGGGCAAGGGCAGAGCGTGTGATGGGTGGGTAGGGTGTGGGTGTGGGCGGCGGCGGCACAAGGGTGGGCGGCACGCGGGTGGGTGTGTCTTGCGCTGTGGCGGGCACGGCAGCGTTTCCTAAAAGGATCAGCGCCGCCAGCACAATCAGCAGTGAAAGGCGAAAGAGATGCATAAAGCGTCCTGAACTTGTTTGTTTGCGGCAGCGCATTGTAGCACACTCTGAGCGGCGGTAAAAATTCGAGGGCAGATAGGGTGAAGTATGCATAGGCTACACTTAGATGGATGTGGGCGGTAGCTAGGCATCTGGCGCGGCGATTTGCGCCAGTTCGCTTGCCGTCAGGCGGTAGCTGAGCCATTCGCCCATCCGCTGCGCGCCAAAGCGTTCGTAAAATTGAATGGCGTTTGTGTTCCAATCCAGCACTTGCCATTCCATACGCCCACAGCCACGCCGCACCGCCTCCAAGACGCACTGGCGGAAAAGTGCATAGCCAATTTTACGGCTGCGGTGTTCGGGCAGCACGAATAAATCTTCAAGGTAGAGCGTGGGCAGGGCAAGGAAGGTCGAATACGTCTCGTACAGAAAGGCGTAACCAACAATCTGACCACCCAGATCGGCAAGCCACACCTCAAAGCGCGGCTGTGCGGCAAAGGCATCAGCAATCAGGCGTGCTTGGGCAGCCTGATCAGGTGGTGGCAGTTGCTCAAATTCGGCAAGGGCGTGAATTAGGTGCAGGATGGCGTCGGCATCTTCGCGCACAGCGCGGCGGATGGTCAGTTCAGGTAGCATAGGCGGGCAGTCCCCTAATTATTGTGGTATAGGCGCGTAACGTAATCTGTTACAATGCATAAGCATGGTTTAACGCATGGAAAGGGAGAGATGAACATGCACCCATTCTACCGCGTCGGGCGCGCTTTTGCCGCCCTTACCCTGATTGTGGCGTTGCTGCCCCTGCTAAGCGTGGCGGCGCAAGGCGGCACTGCACAACCAATCTTCAAGGCAACTGATGAGGCACTGCCTGCCTTTGTGTGCGGCGCAGATGCTTTTGCCAGTTACTACACCTTACAACAAGTCCAGATGGCAGGGCTAGATGTTCAAAATGGCTTTCGCTTGGGCATTGTGCCATTTTATTTAGAAGATAGCAGCGGCGCTTACGATCTGGGTGAGGATGCCCGCGCCGAACGGCTGCAAAACGGTACGTATGATTGCCTGCTGACCACGCTTGAGAATGTGGCGCTGCGCGGACAAGGCGTCATTACCGCTGTGGTGGATGAATCCGCCGGCGCTGACCAAATCTGGGTGCGCGGGCAGGCAGAGACGCTGAACGACCTAAAAGGCAAGCGCATTGCCTACTCGGAAGGCAGTGTTGGGCAGTTTATGGTGCTGTATGCGATGGCAGTCGCGGGCTTGCGTCCAGGGCGGGATGTGACCGTCCTTGAGGCAGACTCCGTCAGCGGTGCCGTCGAAGCGTTCAACAAGGGCGAGGCAGATGCCGTCAGCGGTTGGGAGCCAGACATCAATAAGGCAGCGGAATCGGGCGGTGTGCGCCTGATCGGTTCGGAAAAGCTGCGCGTGGTCGCCGATGTGATCCTGACCAGCCGTAAGGCAGTCGCAGAGCGCGCCGAAGTGGTGGCGCAATTCCACCGCGCATGGTTCGCCGCGCTAAAGGCACAAATCGAGGACTTTCCAAAGGCAGCGCGCCAAATTGCCGAATGGGGCTATAACGAGTGGTCGGGCGTGAGTGTTGCCAACGCAGAGCGCGATCTGCGCGGCGCCTTGGAGAGCATCTCGCAGGCAACGCTTGCTAACAACCTAACCGTGATGAACGAACCAAGCATCTTGGTTGGGCGTATGGACGTGGCGCGCCGTGTCTGGTCGCTGGCAAATATCCGCGCCAGCGAAGAACGTACCGCGAACTTGGTCGAGCCGCGCTTTGTGTTGGCGCTTGCCGATGCTGCCGACCTGACGCCGAACGGTGCGCCCATCAATCCTAGCTTTCTGATGGGCAGTCGTCCCAAGATTGAGACGGACGACCAACAAGCAGGACAAACTTTAGCGGTGCTGCCTTGCCGCCGTTTTGACTTTTTGCCGGACAGCACCATCCTGACCCGCGAATCGCGCCGCATTTTGGAAGTGTGCGTACTGCCCGTTATGCAAAGCACCGCTGGCACTTTCCTAAAGATTGTTGGCGCCTCCGCATGGCCGGGACCGGCTGGTACATTTACGGAACAGGACATCCGCGATTTCGGCTTGGCGCGTGCTATCAGCGTGCGCGATTTCTTGGTGAGTAAGGGTATTGATCCGAGCCGTTTTGTGATTGATAGCGCGCTGCCACCAGCCGAACGCCGCGAAAGCGAAGATGAGGATGTGCAGGCGCTTGATCGCTACGTTGAGCTAACGCTCTTTGAATCCGGGCGCTAGGGGAAAGGAAAGACCTAAATCATGCTGCGAAAAGTAATGCTCTTGGCAGTGGTGGCGCTCTTGGCGGCAGCTTGCGGTAATGGCGCGCCTGCTGCTACACCTGCCAACCTGAAAACATTGCGCGTCGCCTATGATTCGTCGGCTGCACGGCTGTTTGGCGAGACCGTTTCGGCGTTTAATGCAGCGCAAATCCGCGTGGGTGAAGAAATCCTGCGTGTAGAAGCGACCGCTATCAGTGGTGGCGATTTCACCGACAGCCTGACGCAAGGTGATCTGCCTTACGACGTGATCATTCCTGCCGATCAGGCGTGGTATGACTTGCTGAACGCATGGCGCATCGAACGCGCTCAGACGGCACTCAATTTCACCTGCACGCCCATAGCGCGCACGCCGGTTGTCATGATCACATGGCGCGCTATGGCAGAAGTGCTTGGCTACCCAGAGCGGGAGTTCACGTGGAACGACATCACCGATCTGGCGCTTAGCCCTTCGGCGTGGTTTGGCTATGATCGCCCTGAGTGGGGCAACCTGAGCTACGGTCACGCACACCCGATCCTTTCGCACAGCGGCTTAGTGGCGCTGCTGGGCGAGGCATACGCCGTGGCGCCGCTAACACCCAGTGATGTTGGCAGCGAATCGGTCAGTTCCTATGTGCGCGCTGTGGAGCGCAGCGTAGCGCGCTACGGCGGCAGCAGCTATGACATGGCAAACCTGATGGCGCAGCGCGGCAAGAACTATCTGCATGTGCTGATCGGCTTTGAGGCGGATATGGCGCGCCTTACGCAGCCCGCTGATGATCAACTCATCGCTATCTACCCACGTGAGACGTTTGAGGCAACCTTCAGCGCCTGCGGCATACCCAATGATCCTTATGTGGCTGCCTATGTGAACTATTTCCAGAGCAACACACAGTTAGTGAGCGATGCCGGTTTCCGCCCACTTTCGGATATTTCCAACCGTGTGCCGAACTTTGATTTCCTGACCTACAGCGTCATCAACACGCCGCAGATCAGCGTCATTCGCCAATTGCAGGACAACTGGGAAGTGCTGAAGCGCCCACTGAACATTGCCCTTGTCATTGATGTTTCTGGCAGCATGGGGCAAGATAGCAAAATGCAAGGCGCCATTGAGGGCGCGCTCGCTTTTGTGGCGCGCATGGGCGATGAGGATCGCATCTCGCTCTACAGCTTTGACAGCACAGTGCGGAAGCTCATCGCAGAGCGGCGCTTGGGCGATAACCGTGAGGAAGTGCTGGCTGCCATTCGCGGCTTACGCCCTGTGGGCGGTACAGCGCTCTACGATGCCACGGTGCAGGTGCGGAATGAAATCACAACCAGCTCGGCGCGCATCAATGCGATCATTGTGCTGGGCGATGGGCAGGATACCAGCTCGCAGCGCTATACCTTGCCACAAGCGCGTGAGGCAATCCGCACTGCACGCGGCACTGCGTTGCTCTATACAATTGGCTATGGGCGTGATGCCGATGGGCGTGCGCTGGAAGATTTGGCAAGCGCCGGCAACGGGCTGTATTTCTTCGCACAAGATGCACAGACCATTGAGCGCGTCTATCAGGAGATCGCCACTCAGGTGGGTGGTTCACGCGGTGCAGGGCGCTAGAGAGGAACGGGCATGTTACGCTCACGGATCATCTTCTTCGCCGTGCTAGGCGTCTTTATCGTCGTGGCGGCGCTTTTGGCGCTCAGCCAAAGCAGCCGTCAGGAACAACTACTCACAGAGGCAACCGCCGAGGCACTGCGCGGCACAAGAGAAGCTGCCGCTGCCACCGCAACGGCACGCGCTGCGCCGCTGCGCCCACAGGCGAGCTTTGAGCCGATCTTCGCGCCGAATGCCAACCCGAATCTGCCCGCTTATGTGTGCGGCATTGATGCTTTCGCCAGCTATTACGCACTCTTGCAAATGCAGGTGGCGGGCATTGACGTGCAAAATGGCTTTCGCTTAGGCATTGTGCCATTCGATCTGGACGACACATTCTCTGTGAGTGAGGATCGGCGCGCTGAACTGCTGCAAAGCGGCGGGCTGGATTGCCTGTTCACCACTTTAGAGAATGTGGCACTGCGCGGACAGGGCATCATCACTGCCATCGTGGATGAATCGGCAGGTGCGGATCAGCTTTGGGCGCGGGACGAGGTGAAAACGCTCAATGATATGCGCGGCAAACGGCTTGCCTACGCACAGGGCAGCGTCGGGCAGTTTTTCGCGCTCTACGCGCTGGCAGTGGCGGGCATTAATCCGCGTACCGAAATGCAGCTTGTGCCGTCAGATAGCGTTTCGGATGCGGTGGCACGCTTCAATGCCGGTCAAGCAGATATCGTTAGCGGCTGGGAGCCGGACATCAACCGTGCGGCAGACTCCGGCGGCATGCCGTTGCTTAGCTCGGAAAAGCTGCGCGTGGTGACCGATGTGATCGTCACAGCGCGGAAATCTATCAGCGAACGGCAGCGCGTGGTGCAGGATTTCCACAACGCGTGGTTTCAAACCTTGAAAGTGCAGTTTGAGGACTTGCCAACGGCGGCACGTCAGATCGCAGCGTGGGGCAACGAGGATTGGTCGGGTGTGACGGCGGGCAACGCAGAACGCGACCTGATCGATTTGCTGAAAAGCATTGCACAAGCAGGCTTGAGCCAGAACATCACCGTGATGAACGAACCGCAGCGCGTCACAGATCGGCTGACCTACGCCGCAGCCGTTTGGTCAGCGGCAGGCTTGAACGCCTTCAGTGGCGATACAACGCTGTTGGTCAGCCCGTTGTATGTGATTAACGCTAAGCGCGAGTTCAACACGACTGCCGCGCCGGTCAATCCGTCGTTCCTGCTTGGTTCACGCCCTGATCTGCGCGAGCTAGGCGCAAACGAGGGCGAGACTCTGGCAGTCCTACCTTGCCGCCGTTTCGACTTTCTGCCTGAATCGAGCCAACTGACCAATGAATCACGCGCCATTTTGGATCGGTGCGTCTTTCCAGTGCTGAGTAGCAGTACCGGCACCTACCTAAAAGTGGTTGGTTCGGCGGCGTGGCCCAAGGTGGAAGGCGCGGAATATACCGAAGCGGACATCCTAGAGGTGGCACAAGCACGCGCTGAGGCAGTCGTCGAATACCTTGTCCAAAAAGGGCTTGATCCGCGCCGCTTCAGCGTCAGCGCCGTGCTGCCACCGCCCGAACGCCGCAATATCACGGATAGCAGCCTACAGGCGATGGATCGTATCGTGGAGATGACCCTGATCACGGTTGGGCGCTGAGTCCAAGCGATTCGTTTGAAAAGTCGTCACGGGTTGGGTAAAAACCAACTCGTGACGCACTGAAAGCATGAGCATTTGAAATGCATTTTGAAATGGGCAATACGCCGCATATCTCGGTGCTGCTGTCAGAGGTGCTAGAGGCGCTGCTGCCAGCGGCACAAGGTACACCACTGTTCATAGATGGCACATTGGGTGCAGGCGGTCATGCCGAGTCACTACTGCGGGCGGTACCAGCGGCGCGCTTGCTAGGCATTGACCGTGATCCGAACTCGCTGAGCATAGCGCGCCAACGCTTGGCGCACGTTGCAGATCGGGTGGTTTTTGCCCACGCCAACTACGACCAGATGGCGGCACTTGCCGCGCAGCACGGCTTTGCGGGTGTGTCCGGCATCCTGCTGGATTTAGGAATCGCCTCAATGCATGTGGATACGGCGGAACGCGGCTTCAGCTTCCGCGCCGATGCGCCGCTGGACATGCGCTATGATCCTGAATCGGGCGTACCAACCGCTGCCGACTTGCTCAACACGCTCAGCGCGGATGCTATCGCTGATCTGCTGTACACCTATGGCGAGGAACGCGAGAGCAGGCGCTTGGCACGCGCTATAGTCGCAGCGCGTCCGCTGCACAGCACCACACAGTTGGCTGCCGTCATTCAGCGCGCTACCACCAGCCACGAGAAAATCCACCCTGCCACGCGCACCTTCCAAGCACTGCGGATCGCCGTGAATGATGAACTAGGCGCACTAGAACGGGCGCTGCCGCAAATGGTGCCCTTGCTGAGACCACAAGGGCGCATGGCAATTATCAGCTTTCACAGCCTTGAAGATCGGATTGTGAAGCAGTTCTTGGCACGTGAAAGCACTGATTGCCTGTGTCCGCCGCGCCAAGTCGTCTGCACATGCGGACACAAGGCAAGCCTGCGCTTGCTCAGCCGCAAGCCAATCACGGCGAGCGCGGCAGAGATTGCGGCGAATCCGCGCAGCCGCAGTGCCAAGCTGCGTGTTGCCGAACGGCGCTAGGCAGCCTTTGCTCACCGAGCGCGCTTGCCCGGCAGGTAGCTCTCTAGGATAGAGCCGCCTACAAACTCGCGCAGCAATGAATCATCTGGCACATACTCGGCGCTGGCAGCGCTCACCCACTCTAAAAAGGCAAGCAGGCGTTTCGCTTCCACGTAGCGCGGCGAGTCAGGATCAACGCGGCGCAGGAGTGGCTCAGCGTAGGGCTTCAAAACTGCCAGTTCATATGCCAAGCCGCTGTTAA
The DNA here is from genome assembly GCA_034432555.1 of Anaerolineae bacterium. Classification (GTDB taxonomy): domain Bacteria; phylum Chloroflexota; class Anaerolineae; order Aggregatilineales; family UBA2796; genus CP2-2F. The sequence continues at coordinate 89,873 of DAOUBW010000040.1, read as the reverse complement.
AGATCATATCGGCGTTCTCTTGGTAAGGGAAAATGTTGCGCTTTTCACCACGCCGCACGCTTTCCCACCGATCAAGGGTTTGTTCGGCGCTGTAGCCGCGCTTTGCTGCATCGCGGATGATGCGGCGCAATAGGCGCACATCGGTGGTGGCGACGCGGTTGTGCAGATCGAGGTTGAGGGCAGTCAGCAGCGAGACGTAGACGCGGAAGATACGATCTGCTTCAATTTCGGGCAGCAAATCTGGGTTCAAGCCGTGAATGCCTTCCGCGATGATGATCTGATCGTCGCTCAGGCGCACCACCTCCCCTTCGGACTGCTTGCCCTGCTTAAAGTCAAAGTGTGGCAAGCGCACCTCAGCGCCTTGAATAAGCGCCTTGACATCGTGGTTGAGGCGCACCAAATCCATCGCACCGAGCGCCTCAAAGTCGAAGTCGCCGTTTTCATCGCGTGGCGTGCGCTCACGGTCTACGAAAAAATGATCCATCTCCAGCGTGAAGGGCTGAATGCCATACGCCATCAACTGCACGGCAAGCCGCTTAGAGGTGGTCGTTTTACCTGAGCTAGAGGGTCCCGCAATCAGGATCAGGCGTGTGCCGCGTTTGTGCGCCAGCGCGATCTGGCGTGCGATCTCGTCCAGATAGCGCGTGTGGAGCGCCTCTGCGATCAGCACTTCCTCACGAAAGCGCCCGTTGTTCACGGCGTAGTTCAGTTCACCAATATCTTCTAAGCCGATGAGCGCTTGCCACGTTTTGTGCTGATGGAAGATGGCTTCCAGCTTGTGGGAAGGCTGATACGGCAGCAGGCGATTAGGCGTTTCAGGGCGCGGATAGCGCAACACAAAGCCTTCTTCCGCCGCGATCAGCTCAAAGTGTTTCAGGCAGCCGGTGGACGGCGCCATATAGCCGAAGAAATAATCCAACATGCCGCGCAAACTGTAAACGGTGAGGTAGGTTTTCTGCCGATTTTTGAGCAGGCGCAGCATGTGCTGATCGCCGTGCTGTTCAAACCAGGCGGCTGCCTCGTGCAGCGGCAGTTCGCGGCGCGTGATCGGCTCATCGGCGGCGATGATGTCTGCCATATGCGCGCTGAGTTGGACAAGCTCCGTCGCGCTGAAGTTTTCGCGCCCAACTACCTCACAATAGAAGCCGCCAGAGGGCAGCGAGTGTTTTACCGCGATTTGGCAGCCGCCAAACAGTTCGGCGGCTGCGGTCGTCAGCACCAAGACCAGTGTGCGGCGGTAGATTCTGCCGCCATCGCTGTGGCGCAGCGTGATCGGCTGCACCTGCATATCAGTGCGGATTGGGTGCGTTAGCTCCACCAAGCGGTTGCCGATCAAGCCCGCTAAAATGGGCTGATCAGGGTGATCAGCAGGGTAGGCGGCGTTCATGTATGCTAGCAGAGGCGTGCCAAGTGGTGCGCTGAACGTTCTGCCATCAGGAAAGGTGACGAGCGCATCGGTGCGCGGCAGGGCGGTAGATACAGTGGTGTTTAGCAGAACAGACATCGCAAACCTCTAAGTGTGTAGTATTTGAACAACACGGCTAGTGTAGCGGTTGTGGGTGCGCCTGTCTAGATGCAGGTAGTGTGGGTGGCGCGTGGCTGCACCGCTGGTATTAACTTGACGAGCCTCGCCTAGTCTGCATGGAATGGCACATAGCCGTACCCATTCCATGCCGTTGAGCGCGCCCGTAACACAAGGCAACTTTGCAAGAATTGCATTATGATATGCTAGACGACGAGGCTTCTGATCGCCTTTATCGTAGACATATCCGACAGCTTGGCACGCGCTGCTGCCCTGCTGGACTATGCCACTGCTTGACGGTGATCTCTTTCCCGCACAAGCAAATGCCAACCCTATCGAGTCTGAAGCATTCTTTTGAGGAACCGTGTATGCACCCAACCCTTGAAAAGCTGCGCGGCGGGCTGATCGTCTCGTGCCAAGCGCAGCCACACAGCCCCGTGTACGGCGGCAAGTTCATGGCAGCCTTTGCGCGCTGCGCTGAACTCGGTGGCGCTGTGGCAATCCGTGCCAATGGTGCGCGAGATGTGCGTGCTGTGCGAGGCGCCGTCAGCCTCCCAATCATCGGCATTAACAAACGGCGCGGCACACGCTATCCCGTCTACATCACGCCAACGCTTGCCTCAGCACGGCAAGTCGTGCGGGCGGGCGCGGAGATTGTGGCGCTAGATGCGACACATCGTCCGCGACAAGGCGGACTCACGCCAGAGGTATTGATCAAGCGCATTCGTGAAGAATTGGGCGTACTGGTCATGGCAGATATTGACACAGTGGAGACCGCCCTTGCTGCTGAGGCAGCCGGCGCGGAGCTGATCGCCACCACCTTAGCGGGCTACACCGAGGATCGCCCGCGCACCACAGGCGCGGATTTGGCATTGGTGCGCGAACTGGCAGCGCGCTTGCAGGTGCCAGTTATTTGTGAAGGGCGGCTTGCCACACCAAACGATGTGCGGGCTGCCTTTGCGGCTGGCGCGTATGCCGTTGTGGTTGGCACTGCCATCACCAATCCAACCGCCATCACGCGGGCGTTTACGGCGGCACTACCAAAGGGTTAGGGCTTCACGCCCCTATCCACTGAGGCACTGGCGAGAAAGCGCCCGTTCGGGCATCATAAAAGCCTCTACAGCAAATGCTAAGCCTTTTTGCGGCAGAAGGTGTATCTTGAACTGAGAGGCGACTCGCGGGTATACTGGTCAGGTTGCCAACAATCAAGATGCGGAGCTTTCATGCGGCGTTGGATTATGCTTGCGCTCGGAATTTTGGTGAGCGCAGTCTTTTTGTATTTCGGCTTGCAGGGCGTGCAGCTTGGCGAAGTTGCTGAGCGCATCGCCGGCGCAAACCTCATTTGGCTGCTGCCCGGTGTGGCGGTCTACTTTTTAGCAGTGTGGGGCAGAACGTGGCGCTGGCACTACCTGCTGCGCCCTATGAAGCGCGTTTCGCTGCGCGCCCTGTTTCCAGTCGTGGTGATTGGCTACATGGGCAACAACGTTTATCCCTTTCGGGCGGGTGAGGTCATTCGTGCCTATGTCCTGAAGCGCAACGAGCAGGTCAGCATCACGGGCAGCCTTGCGACAATTGTCGTAGAGCGCATTTTCGACGGCTTGGTAATGCTCATCTTCGTCTTTGCGGCGCTGCCCTTCGCGCCCATTGAGCAAGACTGGCTGCGAACGGTGGTCATCCTCGGCACACTCTTTTTCTTCGGCGCGCTGGCAGTCTTTTTGGCGTTGGCAGCACGCCCTGAGTTCACACAGCGCCTAGCCCGCAAGGTCATCACGCGCTTGCTGCCCGCCAAGGCGCACGCCCCGCTGCTCAGCCTGATCGATCACTTCCTTGATGGCTTGAAAAGCCTTCGCAGTCCGCGTGATCTGCTGATGACGTTGGTTACTTCGGTCTTTATTTGGCTGACCGAGACGACCAAATATTGGTTTGTGATGCACGCCTTCAACTTTGAGGTTAGCTTCTTTGTGCTGATGATCATGACCGCTGTGGTGAATTTGGCAACGACTTTGCCCGCTGCGCCGGGCTATATTGGCACCTTCCACACGCCGGGTATTCTGGTGCTGGAGACCTTCCGCGTGAACAGTGAAGTTGCCGCCAGCTACACCATCGTGTTGCACGCGGCACTCTGGCTGCCGATCACACTGCTTGGCTTCGTCTATCTCGTCCGTGAGGGCTTATCGTGGCGTTCGTTTGATGAGGCGACCAAAGCGGTGCAAGCCGCTAAGGGCAGCCCTGAGTCAGCCGAGGCGCTGGATGCTGGTGAGGTGCGGGCATGAAGCAGATCGCAATTTTAGGCGCAGGCGCGGCAGGGCTGGCAGCCGCTTGGGATTTGGCAAAGGCGGGCTACGCCGTCACAGTCTATGAGGCGGCGGATCGCGTTGGTGGCTTGGCAGGCGGCTTCCGCGATGAAGGCTGGGCGTGGCAGCTTGAGAAGTTCTACCACCACTGGTTCGAGTCGGACACGGCGATCTTAGGGTTGATGGAAGAACTCGGCTTGCGCGATCAGGTCATCTTTCCGCGCCCGAAAACCTCAATGTGGTCGCACGGGAAGCCGCACCTCTTTGATAATCCCGTCTCCATGCTCACCTTTCCGCACCTGCCACTCATCCCGAAGCTGCGCTTTGGCTTGGTCGGCTTGTACCTACGCCTGAGTAAGAATTGGCAGGCAATGGAGCGCTATACCGCCGAAGAATGGCTGATTCGGAGGATGGGCAAGCACGCCTACAATGATCTGTGGCGTCCGATGCTGATCGGCAAGTTCGGCACGCTCTATAGCGAGGTGACGATGGCGTGGTTTTGGGCGCGCATTCACACGCGCAGCGTGCGGCTTGGCACGTACATCGGCGGCTTTCAGGCGTTCTTGGATGCCTTTGCCGAAAAACTGCGCGAACGCGGCGTACAGATCGCGCTCAGCACGCCAATTCAGGCAGTTGAACATCGGGCGGATGGCGTTCACCTCACGGCGAACGGCGCGGTCACGCGCTACGACGCGCTGATCAGCACGGCATCGCCGTCGCTCACCCTGAAAATCATCCCACAAATTGAGGCAGCCGATCCTGCCTACGCGCAAAAAATGCGCGCCCTGCGGCATATGGGCGCCGCCGTCGTGATCTTTGCCCTGAAAGAACAACTGCTGATGGATGGCACTTACTGGCTGAATCTGCCCGCCAGCAGTCCTGATAAAGCGCAGAGCGAGTTTCCGTTTGTGGCGCTTTGCGAGCATACCAACTTTGTGAGCAGCGAACACTACAACGGTGATCATCTTGTCTACTGCGGCGAGTATGTGCAGCCTGATCACGCCTACCTGAGCATGGCTGAGGACGATCTGGCTGATCTGTTCATGGGGACGCTCAAGACCTTTAATCCGCGCTTCTCGCCGAACTGGGTGCGGAAACGCTGGGTGTTCCGTTCGCCTTATGCGCAGCCGATTCCGTTGGTCAACCACTCGCAAAACATCCCAGCGCTGCAAACGCCGCTGAAGGGCGTCTTTATGGCGAACATGAGTCAGGTTTACCCGTGGGATCGCGGCACGAATTACGCTGTGATGCTAGGACGCGACGTAGCAGCACAAGTGCAAGCGGCACTCGGCGCATGAATTTTCTATAAAGATCGCTTGTCCGTAGCACAAATCGGCTACAATCGGTCAAGTTTTCAGTGTTATCTATAACACCGTTCAGGAGTCAGTTCACCTCATGAAAAACATCACAGTGATCGGCGTCGGCTATGTCGGTTTGGTTACCGGCACCTGCTTTGCCGATCTCGGCAATCGCGTCATCGCGCTGGATATCAGCGAAAAGCGTATTGAAAACCTGAAGCAAGGCATCCTGCCTATCTATGAGCCGGGCTTGAAAGAAGTGGTAGATCGTAACGTGAAGGCAGATCGTCTGCGCTTCACGACAGACTATGCCGAGGCACTGCGCGAGGCAGAATTTGTCTTCATCTGCGTCGGCACGCCCGAAGGCGTGGATGGCGAGGCAGACCTGCAATACGTGCGGATGGCAGCCGAGTCTATCGCTAAGACGATGGATCACGAGCTGATCGTGATTAACAAGTCCACGGTGCCGGTTGGCACGGGCGATTGGGTAGCAAACATCATTCGGGAACATCAGCCGCGCTCGATTCCCTTTGCGGTAGTGAGTTGCCCAGAATTTTTGCGTGAAGGCTCTGCCGTGCGCGACTTTTTCAGCCCTGATCGCACCGTACTCGGCTCGACGGACAAAGAGGCAGCCAGCAGAGTTGCGCAACTGCACTTGCCGCTGCGTGCGCCAATCGTCATCACCGACTTACGTACGGCGGAGATGATCAAATACGCCTCCAACGCCTTCCTTGCCACGCGCATCAGCTTCATCAACGAGATTGCCAATATCTGTGAGGCACTTGGCGCGGACGTGAAAGAAGTGGCGCAGGGCATGGGCTATGATAAGCGCATCGGGCATCACTTCTTAGAGCCGGGCGTCGGCTATGGCGGAAGCTGCTTCTTAGGCAGTGAAACTATCTATGTGTTGCGTGACAACCGCCTTGTGCCACAGCCTCTCGAAGCGTTATTCACAGCAGCAGGCGATACTTTTATCGGCGATGTTGTTGAGATGGTTGTACCAAAAAGCGAGATTATCCTCGCTTTTGACCTCGTAACAAATACGCCTGCTTTAGCAGAGGTTTACGCCTACACACGGCGCACCTTTAATGGTCAGTTGATAACTTTGACTATGCAAACAGGGCAGCAGATCACTGCAACTGCTGATCATCCAATGCTGCGACAAACACCACAAGGTCTGGAAGTAGCCCCTATGGGCGAGATCGGGCTTGGTGATGTCCTGATTGCGTTGGAAAACATACCACAAATGGAGCTATACACTGAAATGGCTATTGGTGGTATGCCTGCGCCAGCACAAGCGCACAGCAGTGTACAAATCTACCGAACATTGACTGTAGGGCATATTGATCAGCGCGCAGTCTCTACGCATGTCTACAGCTTAGAGACATCCACACATACAGTTATCGTCTCTGATAATATCGTGACGCACAATTGCTTTCCGAAAGATGTGAAGGCGCTTGCCTACATGGCACAAGTGCATGGCACCAATCCTGAATTGCTCCACGCGGTGATGGGCATCAACCAAATTCAGCGCAAGCAGATCATCATCAAACTGCAAGACTTGCTTGGCGATCTGAATGGCAAGACGGTTGCCCTGCTTGGTTTGGCGTTCAAAGAAAACACCGACGACATCCGCGTTTCGCCCGCCCTTGAAATTGCCGAGATGCTTCACGATCTAGGTGCGGCTGTGCGCGGCTACGACCCGGCGGCGATGGAGCATGTGGCGCGTGCCTATCCTTTCGTTCAGCTTGCCGAAGACCCTTACGACTTGGCGAGTGGCTGCGATGCGATTGTGGTTGCCACGCCTTGGAACGAGTTCAAAGGGCTGGATATGGCGCGGGTGGGTGCGGCAATGCGCCAAAAGGTCATGGTGGATGGGCGCAACCTCTACGACAGCGACCGCATGAAGGCGCTCGGCTTCACCTATCGCGGCGTTGGGCGCGGCTATAACGGCGCCCTGGAGAGAGATACCAGAGACGCCTAAGCTACGCCTGTAAGATTACGCAGCCGACTACATTCCGTTTATACTATGTCTATGGGCGAGGTTCCCCTCGCCCATCCCTTTCAGCTTAGCATGATGAGTAACCCACATGACAAACAGTGAGACAAACAGCGTTTCGCGCCACGTGCTGCCCAATGGCTTAGTGGTGCTGCTCAAAGAGTCGCACAAGGCGCCCGTCATCAGCTTTTGGGTGCTATACCGCGTTGGCAGCCGCAACGAACCGAGCGGCAAAACCGGCATCTCGCATTGGGTGGAACACATGATGTTCAAAGGCACGCCCAACTTTCCCGCCGGCGTGCTGGATAAGGCGATTGACCGCGAAGGCGGCGCTTGGAACGCCCAAACATCGCTCGATTACACCGCCTACTACGAGACGATGCCCTCGGATCGGATCGATCTGGCATTGCGCGCAGAGGCAGACCGCATGATCAATGCGCAGTTCGATCCCGAAGAAGTGGAGAGCGAACGCACCGTGATCATCAGCGAACGGCAAGGCTCGGAAAACAGCCCGTCCTTTTGGTTGGGCGAGGAAGTGCAGGCAGCCGCTTTCCGCGTGCATGGCTATCATCACGAGATCATCGGCGATATGACCGACCTTGAGACGATGACACGCGACGATCTGTACAACCACTACCGCACCTACTACGCGCCGAACAACGCGATCATCTCGGTGGTGGGTGATTTCGAGAGTGCCGCCATGCTGCGCCGCATTGAAGAACTCTACGGCAGCATTCCACCCGCCGATCTGCCTAAACCATTCGTGCGCCCTGAGCCGCCCCAACAAGGCGAACGCCGCGTGCGCGTGGAGCGTCCAGGTCCAACGCCAATCCTGTCCATGGTCTATAAGGTGCCGGGCGTCACCGATCCTGACTGGATCAAGCTCTTTGTGCTGGATAGCATCTTGGGCGGCGCCAGCGGCTTTGGCGGCGGCGGCGTGGGCAACAAAACCTCCCGCTTGTATCAGGCGTTGGTCAAAAAAGAGTTGGTTGCCGGTCTAAGTTCAGGTGTCTACCCGTCCTTCGATCCTTTCCTTTACTCCTTCGATCTGACGCTGCGCGATGGGCGCACGCTTGAAGAAGTCGAAGCTGCCCTGAACGCCGAGATCGAGAAGGCGGTGAACGGCGAGATCACGCAGGCAGAGCTGGATAAGGCGCGCAAGCAGGCGCGTGCGCTCTTTGCCTACAGCACCGAGACCGTCACCAATCAGGCGTTTTGGCTGGCATACTTTGAGCATGTGGCAGGCAGCTATGCGTTCTTTCTGACCTTTGAAGAACGCCTGCAAGCCGTGACCCTTGAGGATATTCATGCGGTGGCGCGCAAATATTTCCGTCCACAGGCGCGCACGGTTGGCTGGTTCGTGCCGACCGAAATCAGCGGCGGCGGCGAGATGGAAGACGCATTGACCAACGAACTGCTGGGCGATATACAGGAAGAAGCCGACGATGACGAATAGTAACCGTGCGCTGCCCGGCAGCGATGACATCCTGCGCGCTGTGCTGCCCAACGGCATCATTGTGCTGGCGCGGGAGAACTTCTCGAACAAATCGGTCGTGATTGGCGGCACGCTGGCAGTTGGTAGCCTGCTAGAGTCTGACGACAAACAAGGACTCGCCGATTTTGCCGCTTCTGCCCTGATGCGCGGCACGCGCACCCGCGACTTTGACGCCTTGCATGAGGCGTTGGAGGGCATGGGCGCATCCCTGAACGTTAGCGGCGGCACACACAGCACATCTTTTGGCGGCAAGGCACTCGCTGAGGATTTATCGGTTTTGCTGGGCATCCTCTCTGATGTGCTGCGGAAGCCTGCCTTTCCCGCTGACCAAACCGAGCGGCTGCGTGGCGAAATCCTGACCGCGCTTAAGATCCGCGCTCAAGACACGCGCAGTGTTGCCTTTGAGAGTTTTCGCAGCTTGGCATACCCTGCCGAGCATCCCTACAGCCGCAGCATGTTCGCCGCTGGCGAGAGCCTACCGCGCCTCACCCTTGATGATCTGCACGCCTTCCACGCCCAAAATTACGGCGCACAAGGCATGATCATCACCATCGTTGGCGCCGTGAAGGCAGAAGATGCCGTCAAGCTGGTGGCAGAGCATCTAGGTGATTGGCAGAACGCTGATCAGCCCACCCTGCCCAGCGTGGCAAGCGTGCCGCCGCTGCCCGAAGCGCGCCAAGCCTTCAAAGTCATCCCCGGCAAAACGCAGTCAGATATTGTGTTGGGTTGGGCGGGACCTTCACGCTACGCGCCCGATTTTCAGGCGGCAAACCTTGCCAACAACATCTTGGGCGTCTTCGGCATGATGGGCAGACTTGGCAAGACGGTCCGCGAAGATCAGGGCTTGGCATACTACGCCTACAGTTCAGTGCGCGGTGGGCAAGGTCCCGCGCCGTGGACGGCAGCCGCCGGCGTGAACCCGAAAAACGTGCAGCGCGCCATCGAGAGTATGCTGAACGAGGTGAAGCGCTTGACCACAGAGTTAGTCAGTGAGGATGATCTTGAGGATAACAAGGCGAACTTCACCGGACGCCTGCCGCTAACGCTGGAGACGAACGAAGGTGTTGCCGCCGCCATCCTGAACATGGAGACTTACGGGCTGGGCTTGGACTATCTGCGGAACTACACCGAGATGATCAACGCCATCACGCGGGAAGATGTGCTAAGCGCGGCGCAGAAATACCTTTCGCCAAACGTTTATGCACTGGCAGTGGCAGGTCCAGAGCTGAACACCTAGCCTACGGCACAAACAGGCGCAGATCAGCGACGCGTAACGCCTCGCCGCCGCTGATCCGCACCCGCTCTGCTGCTGGCAGCGCACCGCGCCACGCGATCTCGCGGTTCAGGCGCACTTCCGCGCCGTCGGCGGTCAGGTGCAGATAGACCTCATTCGCCTCAGGCGGGCGCCGCAAATGAATGAAGCCAACCGCATCGGGCTGAAGCGGCGCCAATGAGAACGAGGCATCGCCATGCACGCTCAGCATAAACAGAACTGTGCCGTCGGCTGCTTCAAAGACCACACGCCACGAATCTAGCGGCGAGGCATCTTCCGACCACTTACCCAGCACAATCAGCGTGAAAGCGCCCTGTGGCAGCGGCACGGCAGCCGCGGCGTCCCGCGTTTCGGCGTAGAGACTGCCATAGCGTGGCGGATCAGCCAAGCCAAGCGCAAGGGCGGCGCTGAGTGCCAAGCCGCCGCCCAATATTGTGAAAAAGGCAAGCCGCAGCACCTGCCACAGGCGCACCATTAGCCTTTGACGGCGCCCGCTGTCAAGCCCTGCACGATGCGCCGCTGAAAGATCAACACCAACACGATCAGCGGTACAGTCACCACAACGGACGCCGCCATAATCTCGCCGAACGGCTCGTTACGGGCGATCACGCCGGTGAATTTGGTGATCGCTACCGTCACCGTCTGCGCGGCAGGCTGGGTCAGTGTGAAGGTCAGCGAGAAGAGGTATTCGTTCCACGCCGCAATGAAGGCGAGTAAGCCCGTCGTGACCAGGGCAGGCGCCGTTAGCGGCAGCAGAATCTTATAGAATGTTTGGAAAGGTGTGCAGCCATCCACCAAGGCTGCCTGCTCCAATTCGGCAGGCAGCGCACGGAAAAACGAGGTTAGCACCCACACCGTGAAGGGCAGTGTGAAGATCAGGTAGGTCGTCATCAATGATGTGATGCTGCCATACATACCAAGCTGATCCACAAGCGTGAACAAACCGGGCAAGATCGAAATTTGCGGAAAGAGCGTCATAGAGAGGATCACATACAGAATCCAGCGCTTGCCGCCGAACTTCAAGCGTCCGAGTGCATAGGCAGCAAACGAGCCAATGAACAATGCCGCAGTGACTACCACAATCGAAACGACAGTGCTGTTCAGCAAGCCGCGCAAGAAAGCATCGTTGCGGAAAACTGCCTCAAAGTTCTGAAATGTGATCGTCTGTGGGAAGAACGTTGCCGGCGTCTGGATCAGCTCGCTCTCAGGTTTCAGCGCCGAAATGAGCGCCCAATAGAAGGGAAACGCCGTATAGAGGAAGATCAGTATGATCAGCGCGCTAAAGCCAACGCGCCCTGCCCAATAGCTAAAGTTACGGTTGCCTGCCATTAGTCCACCTCCACGCGGAATAGGCTCATGTAAAGGATAGTGAAGGCAAAGATGATGATGAAGATCAACACACCTGTGGCAGAGGCATAGCCATATTGATAACTGGTCACCATCATTTCGTAGTTGTGGGTTGCCATAGAGCGCGTGGTGTTCGGCAGTAAAATGGCGAACACATCAAAGACGCGCAGAGCGTCCAGCGTGCGGAAGACCAACGCAATCAGCACGGTTGGGAATAGCAGCGGCAGTGTAATACGGAAAAAGCGCTGCGGCACCGTTGCGCCATCCACAGCGCCTGCCTCATACAAATCAGTTGGGATAGTCTGCAAGCCTGCTAAGAGCAGCAGCGCCACAAAGGGCACCGTCTTCCACACATCCACCAAAATCACCGAGAGCAGCGGGTATTGCGAACGCCACGCAATACTGGCGCTTGGCTCGATCAGCCCGAAGGCGTTAAAGAGTGCATTCAGTGCGCCAGTGGTGTTATCGTTCAGCATATAGCGCCACAACACGGTTGAGATAGCGGTTGGAATTGCCCATGGGATGAGCATCACAGCGCGCATAATGCCGCGCCCGCGGAAGCGTGTGTTCACAACCAGCGCCACCAACAAACCGATGCTAAATTCAAGCGCCACCGAAATGATGGTGAACAAGACGGTGTTGATAACTGCCTGAATCCACATTGGGTCGCCAGCGGCGAATAGGTAGCGTTCACCAAACAGATCAAAGGTGTTCACACGGCGGTAGCCCGTGATCATTGTCTCGCGCAGTGAAGCGCCTTCTGGAAAGGGCGCGATCTGGATGCCGAGCAGCTTCTGATAGTTCTCCAAGCCGACGTTGGCAACCTCAGCAGTTGGATCGGCAAATGGCTCATTGGTGAAACTGGACAAAAAAGTACGCACCAATGGGTAGAAGGCGACGAGGATCAGCACAAAAAAGGTGGGTGCCAGCATAATCATAGCGAGGCGCGCTTGCCGTTTGGTGAGCGTGCTGCCGCCGCGCACAGCGGCGTTCGATGGAGTGGTTGCGACTGCCATATAAAAAAGCCTCTCAAAAAACTTTCGCGGCAAACCGTATTAAGCCTGAAACTATACCGCGCATGAAGGGATTCGGCAAAGCAAAAGGGCAGGTCTGCAATTGACCTGCCCTCGTGTGGATTACAGTGTTATGCCTTACTCGATAGGTGGCGGTGCGCCAACGCTGAACTCGCTACCGAGCAGGTTTTCCAGCTCGAGTTCGAGGTCTTCAAAGGCGGTGGCTGCATCCTTCTTCTTGGTCAGCACATCATGCACTGCTGTGAAGAAGGCTACCGACACATCGTTGTACTGCGCGGCGGTCACCGTCGAGGGACGCGGCGAGGCGTTCTCGAAGACTGGCACCAGGTCTGCCACCCAAGGCGTGGCTGCCAACACATCAGGATCGGTGTAGATGGCGGGCATGGTGGGCAGGTTGTTCAGCTTGAGCCAGCGCTCTTTCTGCTGCTCTGGGGCGGTCAGCCACAGGGCAAGCTGCGTTGCGAGATCAGGATTGGCGCTGTAGGCGCTCACGCCGAGCTGCCAGCCACCCAACGCGGCGGCTGCCTTACCAGAGTCGCCCGCGGGCAGGTTCGTCACAGCGAACAAGCCCTTGATAGCAGTCTCTTGGGTACCATCCGCGCCACCCTGCCCCAGCACATAGGCATAGGGCCAGTTACGCATGAAGGCAGCATTGCCCGCTTGGAAGACGCGGCGTGCATCTTCTTCTTGGTAGGTCGTCACGCCTTCGGGCGAGATGGTGCCAACCCAAGCGGCAGCGCGCTCAATCGCCTTGATGGCAGCCTCGTTATTGATGCTGATGGTCTTATCTACCTCGACAATCGAGCCGCCACCATTGCTGAAGACCCACTCCAGCGCATCACAGGTCAAGCCTTCGTAGGCGTTGCCCTGCCACACAAAGCCCCAGAACTCGGCGTTGCCAGCGGCGCGCTCGCCATCCTGAATGGTCTTTGCCATGCTCTCTAGCTCTGCCCATGTGGCGGGCGGTGCGCTAAAGCCGTACTTCTCCAGCAGGTCGGTGCGGTAGTAGAGCAGACCAGCATCCGTGAACCACGGCAGACCGACAACTTTGCCATCAACGGTGTTGTTGGCGAGGATGCGCGGGTAGAACATATCCTTCATGCCGCTTGCTTCAAGGGCAGGTCCCAGATCGAGCATGTTGGGCGCTAGGATGCCGGGCCAAATCACGTCAAACTGAATCAGGTCAATGTCAGTGGAACGGGCAGCCAGAAGCTGCTGCAACTGTGCGAGGTACTCGGTCGCGCTCTGCGAGGCATAGACGATCTCAACATTCACGTTGTTCTCATCTGCCCAGCGCTTCAGAATTGCTTCGTCTTGAGCAATATCACCCACACTGCCGTAGAAAACACGCAGAGTTGGTTTTTCTTGTGCCGATACGGCGCTGTTGAAAACGCCGCTGAACACAAAGGCTGCAATCAGCAGAACGGTAAGAAACTTAAGCATTTTAGGCATCTAGTAACTCCTCATGGTTGTTACGCGGCTTGGGCGCACAGAAAACCATTGCTGCACGCCGACATGAGAGAGTTTACCCAAATTGCCCGAACTTAGCAACCGTTTTAGAGCGTAGCCTTATGCTATAATCTTCCCCAAGTGCGTATTGGTAAGGAGTCCCTTGTGACCGACACGATTATCCCCCTCGATCACATCCCCGGCGGCGAAACGCCCACCCGCGCCCGCCTAGAGGATGCACCGCAGCCCGACCGCCCACAGCGCCGCCCACCTTGGATCAAAGTGCGTGCGCCTAGCGGCGAAACCTATGAGGCAGTTCGCACCCTGATGCGCGGCAAGGCGCTGAACACCGTCTGTGAGGAGGCGCATTGCCCAAACATCGGTGAATGCTGGGGCAACGGCACTGCCACCTTCCTGATGATGGGCGATACTTGCACGCGCTCATGCGGCTTTTGCGATATTAAGACCGGGCGCCCTTCGCCGCTGGACTGGACAGAGCCAATCCGTGTGGCGGAGGCAGTGCGCGCCATGAATCTACGCCACGTGGTCATCACCAGCGTGAACCGCGACGAACGCCCCGATGGCGGTGCACCAATTTTTGCGATGGTCATCAAGCGCATTCGCCAAGTGCAGCCGGGCTGCTCGATTGAAGTGCTGATCCCGGATTTCAAAGGCAAGCTTGACGCGCTCAGGATCGTGATGGAAGCGCAGCCGGAAATCCTCAACCACAATGTGGAGACGGTGCCGCGCCTGTTCAAGCGCGTGCAGCCGCAGGATAAATATGAGTGGGCGATGGCAACGCTTGGCAACGCCAAAGTACTTGATCCGTTGGTGCTGACCAAAAGCGGCATCATGCTCGGTTTGGGCGAAACCTTTGATGAGGTGGTTGCCGTCATGCGCGATCTGGCTGCCCTCAAGGTAGACATCCTGACGCTAGGGCAGTATTTGCAGCCAAGCAAGAAACACCTGCCCATCGAACGCTACTACGAGCCAGCCGAATTTGAGGCGCTGAAGCACATTGGCTTGGAACTTGGCTTCAAATGGGTAGAGAGTGGTCCGTTGGTGCGGAGTTCCTACCGCGCTGAACAGCAGGTGCGGACGCTCTCGCAGTTGAATTACATCCGCCTGCGCGCCGAGTAAGTCGCCTCTTTCACAGCGAGGCAGCATCCCGTTGTTTGGCAAACAACGGGATGAACATCTATACTAAAGACGTTCGCAACTAAAGATTCTTTATAAGAGGAACTTCAAATGCTAGATGTCAAGGTTGCCGTTGTTCACGGAGCAGGCGCACCCTTCCAGATCGAGTCTGTGCAAATGGATGATCCACAAGCCGGTGAGGTGCTGGTCAAGGTCAGTGCGGTGGGCATTTGCCACACAGATATGTATGCGCAGAGCTTGGCAGGGCTAGGGTTTCCAGCACCAATTGTGCTTGGGCATGAGGGCGCAGGTGTGGTGGCGAAAGTTGGCGCCGGCGTCACTAAAGTAGGGGTGGGCGATCACGTGGTGCTGACCTTTAACTCGTGTGGACGCTGTTTGAATTGTGAGGACGGCGCGCCTGCCTACTGCCAGAACTTTCCCGCGCTGAACATGGCAGGTGTGCGCGCTGATGGCTCCACCACCATGCAGCAGAACGGCACGCCCATTCATGGCGGCTTCTTCGGGCAATCCTCGTTTGGCACACATGCCATCGCCAATGAGCGGAACGTCGTCAAAGTGCCAAAAGATGTGCCGATTGAACTGCTTGGTCCGCTTGGCTGCGGTATTCAGACGGGCGCCGGCAGCATTATGAATGCGTTGCGTCCAGAGGTAGGCAGTACGTTAGTGGTGTTTGGCACGGGTGCGGTCGGTATGGCAGCCATTATGGCGGCGCGTGCGGTTGGCTGTGGCATGATCATTGGCGTGGATGTCAAGCCCAACCGCTTGGCGCTAGCGCGTGAGCTAGGCGCGACGCACGTGATCAACGCGGCGGACGGTGATCCTGTCGAGGCGATCCGCGAGCTAACAGGCGGCGGTGTGCGCTACAGCTTGGAAGCGACGGGCATCACAAAGGTCATGCGCCAAGCGGTGGATGTGCTGCTGCCGCGCGGCGTGTGCGGCGTAGTCGGTCTGCCTCAGCCACAAGCTGAACTGGCGCTGGATGCGAATCTGATGTTGTTTGGGCGCACTGTGCGCGGCATCATCGAAGGCGAAAGCGTGCCGGATATCTTCATTCCTGCCCTAGTCGAGCTATACAAGCAAGGGCGCTTCCCGTTTGACAAGCTAATCCGCCAATTTCCCTTTGAGCAGATCAACGAAGCGATCCATGCTTCCGAATCAGGCGAGGTGCTGAAGCCCATCCTGGTAATGTAGGATATGCGGTTGCCATGTCGCACCAGCATGGCAACCCTTTGAGGATTATATGTGGCTCATCCAACCGATACAGGACCGTCTCTACTACCTAGATTGGCTGCGTGCGCTGGTGATTTTCGCTGCTTTTATTGGGCATGTGATGCTGCCTTTACAGCGGCAAGCGCTGGCTCAATCATGGCGGTAAGCACTGGCGATATCTCAGTGATGCCTCACGCCCTTTTTACATCTTGCACCATCCGATTGTGGTAGCCCTTGCTTTCCATATCTTGCAGGTTCGCAATTCATCAGGCGTGCAATTCCTGCTGCTGCTGATCAGCAGTTTTGTGCTGACAACGGCGCTTTATCATTTCGTTGTGCGCTCGAACAGTTGGCTGCGCCGTGCGATGGGAATGCGCCCACTGCACCCTCAAGAATACATCCCACGCCGTCGTTGGCTGTTGGTAGCGCGCCTGATTCTGATCATTGGTCTGGTGATTTTCGCCGTCTTGCTGCATGTTGGCATTCAGCGCACTGCTGAACTAAGCCTTGTGCTTGAAATGCCGCCCGCAGATGTTGATTAGAGTGCAGCGTGCAGCAGAGTCTCCAAGCGCGCCTTGACGCTTGCCCACTCAGAGTCGAGCAAGCTGAAATAGACGCTGTCGCGCCGCCTGCCATCGGGCATTATGTAATGGCTGCGTAAGACGCCCTCACGCTGGGCGCCCAAGCGTGCAATTGCCCGCTGTGATTTCTCGTTGAGCAGGTCGGTTTTGAGCTGCACACGCAAGCACTGCCACACCTCAAAGGCGTGCCGCAGCATCAGGTATTTCGCCTCTGTGTTGATGGCAGTGCGCTGCCAACGTGGATTGATCCACGTCCAGCCGATCTCGACGCGCCGATGTTCAGGCGTGATCTCGTCAAAGCGCGTGCTGCCGACGATCTCGCCCGTCGTTTTGGCAATGGTCACAAACGGCAGTTGATCGCCTTTCGTCTGGCGTTCAAGCGCCTGTGCCACATAGCGATCTGCCTCTGTGCGGCTGGTGATGCGCGTTAGCATCCAGCGCCAGATCGACTCATCTTGGGCGGCATTCCACAGCCCATCAGCATGTTCGGGCGCCATCGGCACAAGGCGAACATGGTCGCCTTCTAAGGTGAGCGGCACAACCTGCACAGCCTAACTTTCCTCCGCAATCAACTCTTCCCACGTCTGGCGGCGGCGCACCACGCGCCAACCGTCAGGCTCTAGGGCAACTTCGGGCGCAAACGGGCGCGCATTGTAGTTAGATGCCATCACCGCCCCGTAGGCGCCAGCGTGCAGCACCGCCAGCAGATCGCCTTCATACAGAGGCGGCAGTGCTACTTCAGCGCGCAGTACATCGGCACTTTCGCAAACAGGTCCGACCACATGAGAAATAACTGCCGCTTCTGGCATGTGGCGCAGCGGCAGCACACCATGCGTCGCCGCATACAGCGCCGGGCGGATCAATTCGGTCATGCCGCCATCGGTCACATAAATTACACCATCGCTAGTCGGCTTCACATACTGCACCTCAACCAGCAAAATGCCGTTTTCCGCCACGATGTAACGTCCCGGCTCTAGGATCAAGCGCACAGGGCGTCCTTCCAATGCCGCTAGGATCGGCTCAGCAAACGCTTCAAGGCTTGGCACAGGCTCGCCCGTGTAGCTGACGGGAAAGCCGCCGCCCAGATCAAGCGTTGTGAGGAACGGAAAGCGATCCATGAGCGCCAGTGCCGCGTTAAGCGCCGCAAGCGTATGATCCACGCTGCCAAGCTGGCTGCCAATGTGAACATGCAAACCTTCGATTCGGTAGGCGTCGCGCTTTGGGTTGTGCGCGCTAAGCAGATCGGCTGCTTCTGCTAAGGGAATGCCAAATTTGGCGGCGGCATGACCAGTCGCAATGTGCGGATGGGTATCGGCGCGCACATCAGGATTCAGGCGCAGCGCAAGGCGTGGCGTCACTTTTAAGGCGCGGGTAAGCTGATTAATGCGCGCCAGTTCGCCGCTGCTCTCGGCATTGATCCAGCCGACGCCAAGCCGCAGCGCGTAGTCGAGTTCGTGGCGCGTCTTGCCAACGCCGGCAAAGACGATCTGACTGGGCGGCACCCCCGCTTGCACAGCGCGGAAAATCTCGCCGCCGCTGACGGCATCAAAGTGCGCGCCGATGGCGTGCAAGGCGCGGATCAGAGCAAGGTTAGCGTTCGCCTTCAGGCTGTAGTGAATCTCGGCATTTGGAAAGGCAGCCTGCAAGCGCCGAAAGTTGGCACGAATGCCCTCAAAGTCATACACATAACAGGGTGTGCCAACTTGTGCGGCAAGCGCAGCCAGATCATGCGTTTGCCAATGCAGTTTGCCATCCTGGTATGATAAGGTGCTGCTCATGGCTGTGTGCTATCTACCTTTGCCAAAAATTCCAGCACGGCGCTGTAGAAGGCGTTGGGCGCTTGCTCATGAATCACATGCCCAACATTGGGAAAGGTGCGGAATTGGCGCAGCACACCGCGCCGTTCAGCCGCTTTCTCCACAAAGCGGCGCCCAAGCGCAGGTGGATTGAGGCGATCTTCCTCACCAAGCATCAAGAGCAGCGGCGCGCTAATCTGGTCGGCACGGCTGAGCGTCAGATCGCCACCTTCCGCGATCATGGTGCAGAAGGCATCCACCCACTGCTGCACCCATCCCACCACATCTTGATCGGGATGCTTGGCGATCATCTCGTCAGTCACCCATGTAGTTGGAAAGCTGGCGCGCTGAGCATGTTCGCAGGCGGACTGATCAAAGGCGCCCAAGGCCCCCCACGCCGTGACCGAACGGCACAAATGCGCGTATTCCACGCCCAACAGCAGCGCCACCTCGCCGCCGTCGCTAAAACCGAAGATGTGCGCGTTGCGTGCGCCGAAAATTGCCAAAAGCGCCGCCAAAAATTCGCCCATGATTGCTGCATCACGCTTGTAGAAATCGGTGGGATAGGTACGCTTGGGCGGTACGCTTTTGCCATAGCCGGGCAGATCGGGCAAGATGACGCTGTAACCGTTAGCCACAAGCTGTTCGGCAAGCGGCAGATGATCTTGCCCGATCTCCAGCCAGCCGTGCAGGATTAGGGCAGGCACGCCGCTGCCGATCAGATCGTAGTAGATAACTTGTCCGTTCACATCAAGTACAGACATAATCGGTAGATATCCTTTAGATGAGGTTAATTAATGCTCAGCCGACGCCGTTCACGGCGCAGGACTTCCGTTTTAAGCTGCCCACAGCCGGCTTGAATATCAATGCCGCGCCGCACGCGCACAGTGCTGCTGACGCCATAGAGCGATAGGATGACTTGGAAGGCATCCACACGCAGCGGATCGGACGGCGCGCCATTATAGCCGTTGGTTGGATTCAAGGGAATCAGGTTAACATGGCACAGCAAGCCGCGCAGCAGCGCACCGAGTTTTTTCGCCTGCTCCACCGTATCGTTTTCGCCGCGAATCAGCGCCCACTCAAAGGTGACGCGCCGTCCTGTGCGCTGCACGTAATAAGCGGCTGCCTCGATCACTTCACGGATCGGGTAGCGGCGGTTGATGGGCAATAGCGCGCTGCGCTCGGAATCGGTGGCGGCGTGTAGACTGATCGCCAAGCCAACCTGCAAATCTTCCTCCGCAAAGCGCCGAATCTCTGGCACCAAGCCAACCGTGCTAAGCGTGATGTGTCGCTGACCAATATTCAAGCCGTTCGGATCGTTCAGGCGGCGGATGGCGCGCAGCGTGTTCTCGTAGTTGTGCAGCGGCTCGCCCATGCCCATCAGCACAATGTTCGAGAGCCGATCGCCCTCGCTTTCTAGCAAGCGCGCAAAGTGCAGTGCCTGCTCCACGATTTCGCCATCGGTCAGGTGGCGCGCAAAGCCCATCTGCCCAGTGGCGCAGAACACACAGCCCATCGCACAGCCCGCCTGAGTCGAGATGCAGGCGGTGCGCCGACCGTCCTCATACTCCATCAGCACGCTTTCAATAAGCTGGTTATCGGGCAAACGGTAGAGTCGCTTGGTGGTGGCGCTTTCAGCGCTATGCTGTTCGGCGGTCTGTTCCAGCACGCCGATGCGCGTCTCGGCGGCAAGCCGTTCACGCAGCGCTTTGGGCAGGTTGGTCATCGCCTCAAAGGTGGTCACTTTGTGCTTGTAGAGCCACTCGCTGACCTGTTTGGCGCGGAAGGCAGGCATTTCCCAACGAGCAAAGAGCGCTTTAAGAGCATCATCGCTCAGGTCGTAGAGGTTCATCATGGCATCTCTCGCATTCGGCGGCTAAGGCGCAGGGCAAGCGCCATCCCAACGGGAATCAAGGTGATGAGTGGCGCACCACCGCACGGATTGCCGCTGGCAGGCGGCGGCACAGGCGTGGGACGCTGAATGCTGCCCGGCGGCAGTGCGGTGAAGGTGGCAGTCACGATGGGCGTGATGCTTGGGAAGAACGCCGCTGTGATGGTTGGGATGGGCGTTGGTGAGCTGCGCGGCGGCGCGGCAGTGCGCGTTGGTGTGGCGGTGAGTGTGGCAGTTGGAGTCGGCGTCGTTTCAAGGTAAGGCGTCCAGCGGACGGCACGCGCCGCACGCTCTGAGCGCAGCCAGGCTTGCCACGCGTTATAGAGCGCCACACTGCCGATGCCAAAGCGCGCACGGAGCGCCTGCTCAAAATCGTTTGCAGCGGCTAGGTCACGGGCAAGGGCGAAGGGCGCTTCCGCGCCTGCCCGATCCGCCAAATAGAGCGTTAAGAGATAGCTCTGTGCTTGCCACACGCGCAAATCAGCGCCGCTGAGCGCCTCAGGCGGTGCTATCAGTTCGCGCAAGGTGAAGAGCGGGCGATTACCGCGCAAGCGCTCTAACAGAATGCTCAGGGCAGCACTGTTCGGCGTGATCTTATAAAGGCGCGTTAAGCCTTCGCTGAACCACGCAGGAACGGGCGGCGCATTTTCCCACAGCACGGCATAGGCACGGCTAACGATCTGCTCGGTGAGGCGGTCTTGCAGTTCGTTGAAGGCAAGCGTTTGGCGGCGGATCAGGCTGAAGCCGTAGCGCTCGTAAATGGCAAGTGCCGCGTTCGGATCGCAAGGGCGGCGCGTTCCGCCAATAGTGCGCGATTCGATGAACGGTTCGCCTTCGGTGTCGGTCAGGTCGCGCTGGCAAAAAGTTGCCTCAGGATCGTAGATCACGATCTTTTGGCTAGGCGAGATGTTGGTTTGCTGGCTGACCAAAGCATAGACGCGCAAGGCATTTTGGTGGAGCAGGTTGAGCGCGAGATCGGCATTGTGGCTGTAGAGCTGGAGCGGCGTCTCGCTAATCTGCCAGCGCAAGGTGGGCTGCGCTGCGCTGCGAAGCGTATCCTGAAAGAGAAATTCGCCCGACGCGGCGCTGATGCCTTCAAAGGCGGTCTGTATTTGCCACTCATAGCGCAGGGGCGTGAAGGGCGCGGGCGCTTCTTCAGGCGTGAATTCCCACAGGTAGGTGATTAGGGCGGTGCGTGGGTCTAGGGCGATGCCATCGCGCCGTGTATCTAGCAGTGGCGTGACGTTCAGGCTGCCATCTGCCTGATAAATGCGGAGGTAGAGCGAGATAACGTCCTCAAGCGGCACGTTCAGCGTCACACTGAAACGGATCGCCACAGGGAACAGCATTTCGGTCTCGGCACGGGTCAGGATCGGCAATAAGGTGCGGTTGGGCGTGGTAGAAGGCGTAGGCGTGGCGTCTGGCTGCGCTGCGGTCAGGTTCGCAGCGCTTAGCAAGAGTGCCAATAAGAGAACGGGCAAGATCAGGCGCGTGGGTCGTTTCATGCCCTGATCTTACCCGTAAAGCGGCAAATGGGCTAGGCTCTCTTATGCCTAGAGGCGATAGAGCGCGCCATACTTACTGCGTAGGTAGGCGATGTAAGGTGCAATGTCAATCTTGCCGACGGTGCGCGCAATCAGCTCTGGTGCGCTGTATTTACTGCCATGCTGATAGATGTTCTCGCGCATCCAGCCGTGCAGTGTGCTGAATTCGCCGCGCCCGATCTGCTCTGTGATTTCAGGGTGTGCCTCAAGCGCCTTCGCATAGAACTGTGCGCCTAAAATGTTGCCAAGCGTGTAGCCCTGAAAGGCGCCGCCGATCAAGCCGCCGTACCAATGCACATCTTGCAACACGCCATCGCGGTTATCAGGAGCGCGCACGCCCAAATCAGCCTGATAGCGTGCGTGCCATGCCTCAGGCAAATCGGCGATGCTGAGCGTGCCTTCCAAGAGTTGCAGCTCAAGGTCAAAGCGGATCATCACATGCAGGTTGTAGGTCACTTCGTCGGCATCGGTGCGGATGAGCGAGCGCTCTACCTTGTTCACAGCACGGTAGAACTGATCGAGCGAGACATTGCCCAACTGTTGCGGGAAGATGCTTTGCAGGCTTGGGTAGAAGTGCTGCCAAAAGCCTAGGCTGCGCCCGACTACATTCTCCCAGAGGCGCGATTGACTCTCATGCACGCCGGACGAGGCACCGCCTGCCAGCGGTGTGCCTTCGTATGCTTCGCTGATGCCCTGCTCATACATGGCGTGTCCGGACTCGTGCAGCGTGCTGAACAGTGGATCGCCCAGCTTGTTCTTCGGATAGCGCGTCGTGATCCGCACATCGCCATGATTCAGGCGAATGGCAAACGGATGTGCCGTGCGGTCGAGGCGTCCGCGCTCAAAGTCATAGCCATAGCGCTTGATGACCTCAAGGCTGAATTTCTCAATATCTTGCGGCTCGTAGTGCTGGTGCAGGAAGGAATCATCGGCGGGCGCTTGTTCGGTGATGGCGCGTGCAATCGGCACGAGTTCGGCGCGCAATTCGGCAAAGAGCGTCCGAATATCGGCAGCCTTCATGCCATAGTCCGACGAATCGATCAGCGGATCGGCAAGGTGATCAAAGGGCGCGAAGCACTCTGCATAACGGCGGCTCAGGTCAAGCGTCTTCTCTAAGTAGGGCTTCACACGGTCAAAAGCGTTTTCAGGGCGTGCGCCTACCCACACATGGTAAGTTTCGGCGGTGTGCTGCGAAAGCTCTGCCACTAAATCCAACGGCACTTTGGTGGCGCGGGTATAGTCGCGGTGCGTCACGCGGATTAGTGCGGCATCATCCGAGTCGGCGGGCAGGCTCTCGGCGTAGGGCAGCAGTGCCTCTAGCAGTTTGCCCAACGCGGGATCGGTAAAGCGTTGGTGGGCAAGCTGTGCGATGTAGCTAAGTTGCTGTCCGCGTGCGGCTGCGCCACCAGTTGGCATATAGGTCGATTGATCCCAATATAGCACGGCGTTGATGCCATTGATGAGGCTGACTTCGGCAAGCTGAGCGCGCAGCGCCTTCAGGTTCGCGGCGTGATCGGTCATTTGTAAAAATTCACTTTCTGGTAAGTTCGGAATGGGGCGATTATGGCGCAAAGGGACGCCTAAAGCAAGGCGATGCCCGTGGGCAGCGGTGTTTGTAGGACAGTCCGTCTTGATCAGACCCTGTGTAGAGACACGGTTTACTATAAGCGATTCGCACGGTTTTGGCAGCCCATCGCCCCGTTTTTCAACCCGCCTCACAGGCTAGGGTGCCGCAGTCGGGCGGATTGGCACAACCGTTGAGCCTTCATCTGCTGGCGCCACTGGCACAACATTTTGTGCGCGCAAGGCAAATTCGCTGTAGCCAATCAACAGGCAGATCAGCAAGATGATCACCAACGGCACCTGCCATGTACGTCCCAGTGTCGGCACGCTCACCGAGCCTGCTTGTGGCGGCGCACTGGAGAAGGCACGCAGCATCTGCAAGATGAACAGTGCCGCAAAGGCACCACCCCCAAACGCCAACAGCCACCCACCACCCAATAAATCTGTGCCAAGCGCTGTGAACAAGGCTGCTTCTAGCGGCGTATTTTCCAGCAGCGGGCGCATAAGGCTGTAGCCCCAACCGACGGCAATGCCGCCCCATGCCGACCCCGTGTAGCGTGTTGTGAAGGCTGCCAGCAGCCCTATCAGCAGCGCACCGACAATGCCCGCATAGCCAAACTCGGTGCTGACCAGCGCAAACAATCCGTAAAGCACGGCTGCCAGCAGTGCCGCGCCATTGGCGCCCAGCCCGTTTGCGCTGCGCTGAAGGTATGCCCAAAAGAGCGCACCATGCAGTGCTGGCACCACAATGCCCAGCTGAATGACTGCCGCGAAAGGCAGCACGCCCTCTGTGACAGCAGGTGGCGGCGGCAAAAAACCAACGGCAGCATCTAAGGCGTAGTTGGCGGAAAAGGCGAGCCAACTGGCAGGCAGCCACGCCAATACGCCGATCAGGATGGCGGCGGCAAGGTGCAGCAGATGCGGCGAGCGCCCAAAGCTGGCAGCGATGGGCAGGCGCAGCGCAAAGGCAGCGATGAACAGCGGCAGACCAACCGCCAAAAACGCTGCAATCAGGCGCAGCAGCGACAGGCTGCGAATAGCGCCTTGTAAGCCGATCACAATGAGGGCGGTGCCGATAAAGGCGGCAAGGTAAAGCCACAATGCGCCGCGTAAAGTTGGCGCGGGCGCCACGGACTGCGAATTGCTCATGTGGGAAAGGTCTCCTTCTCGCCCTTAATTATGCGCGGAGGTATGCCTTTGGGCAATCCACAGGCTTGGCGTGGCAGATTTTATAAAATTGAGCAATTCGGGTCTACATAGGTTGGCAAAACCTGTCAAGCGAGCGTAGGGCAGGCAGTGGAAAAGTACCCCGAAAGGACACCAGCAACCCTTGCCTCTTTCTATTCAATGGGTTAATACGGCGTGCCACGGTCTACGGCGCGCCTTTTATGTTAAAATCCCTCTCATACACAAAACATTGGAGGGACGCGCCACACAATGGCGCCTAAACACATGGCACATACACCTGATGATCCACAGTTGATCGAACGCCGCAAAGCTGATCACATCCGCATCAACCTTGAGGAAAACGTGCAGTTTCCGCGCCTGACCACAGGCTTAGAGCGCTACCGCTTCATGCACCGCGCTCTGCCCGAACTTGACCTTGCCGAAGTGGATACCTCGCTGTTGTTCATGGGCAAGCGGCTCAGTGCGCCGCTGCTGATTAGCTCAATGACGGGCGGCACCAGCATGGCGAATCCGCTTAACCTTGTGCTGGCAGAGGTGGCACAGGCAAACAGCATCGCTATGGGGCTTGGCTCTCAGCGGGCGGCAATCGTACATGATGACCTTGCCGGATCGTTCAAGGTGCGCCATGTGGCGCCTGATATTCTGCTCTTTGCGAATGTCGGCGCGGTGCAATTGAATTATGGCTTTGGTGTGGAGCATTACCGCCGTGCAGTGGATATGGCAGAGGCGGACGCGCTGATCCTGCACTTTAACGCGCTGCAAGAGGCAGTTCAGCCGGAAGGTGATGGCAATTTTAGAGATTTGCTGCCTAAAGTGGCGCACTTGTGCCGCGTGATTGGTGTGCCAGTCATCGCTAAAGAAGTGGGTTGGGGCTTTTCCGCGGAGGATGCACGCCGCTTGGCAGAGGCAGGCATCGCCGCTATTGATGTGGCAGGTGCTGGCGGCACATCGTGGAGCGAGGTGGAATATCACCGTGCGCCAACGGCGTTCCACGCACGGGTGGCACGTGCCTTTGCCGACTGGGGCATTTCAACGGCGGAGAGCATTGCACAGGTGCGGACAGCTGCGCCAACCATGCCGATCATTGCCAGCGGCGGCTTGCGGGATGGCATTGATGTGGCGAAGTGCATTGCGCTGGGCGCACAGCTTGGCGGCTTGGCGGGACCTTTCCTGAAGGCGGCGGCGCATTCGGCAGAGGCAACGCACGATCTCGTGCGCGAACTGACTGCCCAACTCCGCATAGCGATGTTTGTGGCAGGTGCTTGCGATATTCCCGCGCTGCAACATACGCCTTTGCTTAAAGATTAGCACGTATCCCCAAGCAAAAGGGCGGGGAAAATCCCGCCCTCACAGCTATTGGGTAGGTTAGAAACAGTGCCGTTCAATCGCCCATTTCGGCGCTTGCTTCACTGCTGGCTTGCTCACCCGTTTCCAGACCGGCAATGGGCAGCGCAAAGCTGAAGGTTGACCCAACGCCGATCTCGCTATCCACCCACATACGTCCGCCCTGCTTCTCGATCAGCTTACGCGAGATCGGCAAGCCCAAGCCTGTGCCTTCATATTGGCGCGCAGCGTTGTTATCGGCTTGCTGGAATGGCTCGAAGATGAGGTCGAGCTTATCGCGTGGGATGCCGATACCAGTATCCGTAACGGAGACCTGCACCATTGGCACACCCTCCACTTCAGTGCGGAAGCAGGCAATAGTGATCGTGCCTTGCGGCGTGAACTTTGCCGCGTTGGAAACGAGGTTGAGCAGTGCCTGCCGCGTGCGGAATTCATCGCCCGCCACATTGGGCAAATCCGGCTCAATCTCTTGGTATAAGCGCACCGGCTTATCCTTCAACAAGCCAATCGCCGTAGAGGAAACACCTTTCACCACCTCATGCAGGGCAAAGGGTGCGATAGCAAATTCCATGCGGTCAGCCTCGATCTTCGCCTGATCAAGGATGTCGTTTACCAAGCCAAGCAGATGTTTACCACTCTCATAAATCGTGTTCAGGTCTTGCTCTTGCATCTCGGTGAGCGGTCCGTCAATGCCTTTCAAGATCACCCGCGAGAAGCCGATGATCGAGTTCAGCGGCGTCCGCAACTCGTGCGACATATTGGCAAGGAACTGGCTCTTAACGCGGTCAAGTTCCATAAGGCGCAAGTTAGCGGCGCGCACTTCACGCAGCAGGCGCGCACTTTGGATAGTAGCGCTTAGCGACGACCCAAGCGTTTGAGTCAGGCGCAGTGCTTCATCATCGAAGCCGTTCAGCACTTCTTTCACGGCACCCAAAGCGCCCACAAAGTTATCGCCCGCATAGAGCGGCACCAAGATCAGCGAACCTTTTTCAGGTAAGAAGCCGCGCAGTGCCTGAGCAAGGCGCGTGTAACCACTTAGTGAGCCTGTCGCGCCGGAGCGCCCACCCTGCACAGCCGCCAAATCATCCACTTGTAGCGGTTCGTGGCGCTGCATAAACTCTCGGAAGAAGGGCTGGTTAACCTCATAGTAAGGCGGAATAACCAGCTCGACGCCTTGCGCCATTGCACTGTATGGCACAAGGCGTGTGCCGCTGTCATCAAAGACCAACACGGCAGCCGCTGCCGCACTCAGCTTATCGCGCATCAGCTCAGCGATTTCGCGCATCCGATCTTGCTGCACGGTTTCTTCGGTGAAGGCACTGGTTGCCGCACGCGAGGCATCGAACAGGAAGCGCATTTCCTCAGCACGGCGCACAGATGATGCGAATAGTTCCGCATTATCAATGGCGATGGCGATCTGACCCGCCAACGTGGAGAGGATGACCACGTCCTCCTGAGTGAAGGCGCCTGCCTCGTTGCTCTGCACGTCCAGCGCGCCCAAGATAATATCGCGGGCGATCAGCGGCAACGCCATTTCTGCACGGGTATCGGGCAGGTCAGGGTTAGGCTTGTGGACGGCGCGCGGATCAGTCGTATCACTCACGATCTGCGGCGTACCGGTTGCCGTCACCTGCCCGATAACCGAGCGCGACCCAACAGGCAAGCCATGCCCTCTTGCCAACAGGCGCTGCCCTGCTTCACCAGTCGAGGAAACCACACGGGCAAACTTGCCGTCGCTGTCAATACGGAAGATTTGCACATGGTCGAAGGCAAAACTGTCCTTAATCTGATTCACGATCAAATCAAAAAGTTCGTCAAGGCGCAGCGTGCTGGCAGCCGCCTGCGCGATTTCCGCACTCAGGGCGAGTTGGCGGGCGCGGCGTGTGGTCTTTTCCAGCAGATTGCGGCGCTCAATACCGATTCCGATCAAGTCAGAGAGCGCGGTGAGGATACGCACATCGCGCTCAGTGTGGCGCCACGCTGAGTCAGCGCACAGCACCAACGCGCCAAGCGGCGCTTGATTAGAGCCGACCAATGGGAAGGTGACCAATGCCCGTGCGCCGAACATCAACTCAATTGATTCCGGGTCAATACTGAACTCATCAGCATAAGCGTGCAGTGCGTGAATGTCCTCAATCCACGTTTGCGTGGAACGTTTGATGATATCCCAGATTGGGAACTGTTCGGAAGTGAAGCGTGCGCCTGTGATGTCGTAAGTTTCATCATCGCGCTGCCAAAAGGCGGCAACTTCCACCGCTGCATTCCGATCCTCCCAGCCGCCACCAACCAACCGCAAGGTCATGACGCTGGTGACGAACGTCGGCGCGGCATAGTCGGTGATAGCTTTCAATTCATCGGCGGGCGCGACGGAATTGGCGATGGCACGGCTGGTTTGGTAAAGGACTGCCGTCTCTTCAAGCGACTCTTGCGTTTGCTGCACCAAGATGAAGTTATCTATTGAGATAGCGGCTTGGTCGGCAATAGTGGTTAGCAATTGCTGTTCGGTTTGGGTGAAGGTGTGCGGCTCCTCATAGGTTAGGATAACGCGCCCTGTCACCTGCCCTTTGACCGTCATTGGCACAGAGGCTTGTGCGCGGAAAGCGCCCAGATACAGCAAGGGCTGAATGCGATCGAGCAGGTTTGGATCAGCATCTTGCACGTCTTGAATGAAGTAGGTTGGCAGATCGAGTAGTTCCCAATCGCCCTGCATCAGCGGCTTGGTAACTTGCGGCTCATGCGTTTCGGGATCATTGGCGCGCCATGCCAGCACCCAGTCAATGCGTTGTTCGGTCTCGCGCATTCGCAGCAGCAGCACGTCAATACGGCTAGGTGAGAGTTTGACCAACTCATCACGCAGCACAGCGATGGTCGAGTCAATCGAGTCGGCAAGGCGGATGTTCAAGCTCGACTCAAAGAGCATGGTCGTCGTCTGGAGCGCAAGAGCGGTTTCCTCAGCAAGGCGCGCACTTTCACAGGCTACCGCCGCCTGATCGGTCAGGTTACCCAATGTGCGGCGTTCCTCTGGGCTAAACGAACGGTATTCATTGAAACCGATGAACAGCCAGCCAACGGTGCGGTTGCGTGCTTTCATTGGGAATACACTAACCGAGACGACACCCAGCGCGGCAAGCTGTGGATCATTGCCAAACTCAGGGTTTTCGCGGATATCTGTGTCTATAAAGCTATCCTCAGCAAGCAGCATGGTGCGCGGCAGTGGGCTGGCTGTATCAATCACATCTACAGTCACGCCATCTGGCGAGCGCCACGCCGAATAGATCGGCGCAAGCTGCCCATCCTGATTGAAGATCACAAAGAAGTGATCGGGCGCAAACTGACCGATGATGTGGCGTCCGACCACATTTAGAATGCCGTAAATTTCGTTTTCCGCCGAAATATCGCGGCTCACTTCGTAGAGGCTGGTCGTTTCGCGCAGGCTTTCTTGCAGCACATTTTCCAGTTCGCGTAGTTCGGTCACATCCTGATAGACTGCCACCGCGCCGACAATCTCGCCATCGCGCAGCAGCGGCACGGCGTCAACCAGCAAGTCGGTACGGTTGCCGTCGCCATCCAGAAGGGTCATGTCCTCAGCGCGCACGGAAGTCTGTTCTTCAAGGGCACGGTAGACAGGCTGTTCCTCACCGGTGAAGGACAGCCCGGTGTTGGTGTGCAGCACTTCATAAGGCTGCAAGCTATCCAAGCCGAGCAGTTCACGCGCACGCTGATTGGTCAGAATGGGTTGGCGTGTTGCCGCGTCCACCACGATAACACCCGTTGGCAGCGAGTTGAGAATCTGCTGCAAGCTCTCGCGCTCATCCTGCACAGCATCGAACAGGCGGCGGTTTTCAAGGGCAACCGCGATCTGGCTGGCAAGCGTTAGGCTGAGTTGGCGGTCACGGTCGTCAATATCGAGCTGTGTCACCGAACGCCCAAGCATCAGCACAGCGTCGGTTCGGTTGCCGGCTTTGATCGGCACAACAATGTGCTTGCCGAATGCCTCTGCACGTGCCATATCAAGGCGCTTTAGGGCGCTGTGTTCATGCGGTTCATTGACCACAATCACCTGACCACCACGCAGCACTTCGGTGATAGCGTTGTGGCTATTCTCCAGCGTGATTTCAACCATATCTTCCAGCGGCGATCCCTTCGGGAAATGCGCCGCGATGCGGTTCGCCATCACGCCCGTCAGCGTTAGGCGCACACTGCCAAACCACCACCGATCAAAGTTGGCAGCCGTTGCCACCCGCTCAATCAGATCGCTGATACCGATCTCGAACTCCGTACCGATCTGGCTGGCAACCTGCGCTGCCTCTGCCAGCACACGGTTACTCCGCGCTTCGATTTGCGCCTCATTATAAAGGTATTGGTTTTCCAAGCTGATGGCGATCTGGTCAGAGAGTGCGTCGGCATACTGTACAAAGTTAGCCGGGAAGGCATTGTTGCGGCGGCTGTGGAACAGCAGCACGCCAAACCAGCGTGTGGCAGTCACCAACGGTGTGACGAGGACGCTATGCACTTGCATGGCGCGGTATGCCTCACGCAGGGTGTCATGGTTGTGTAGATCAGCGGTGAGGTTGGCGATGTAGGGCGTGCGTTCAGACGGCAGCCACAGTGCGGGCAGTGTTTCACGTGGCACGCGCTGCGCCGACGGGCGGAAGGTGCCAGAGGTGCGCTCCCAGATATAGGCGTATTCTAGGATAGGCGCTTCATAGCTTGGCGTTGGATATGCCAAGATGAACAAAACACGATCTACCTGTTCAAAAGTGGCAAAGCGTTCAGCCGCTGTTTGGTAAAGCCGCTCAAGTTCGCTTGTGCTGCTCAGGGCGCGGCTTGCCAAGTAAAGTTGTTCCACGCGGCTGAGCGCACCTTGCGTTTGTTCGACAAGGCGCGTGTTTTCAAGCACCAGCGCCACGCGGTCTGCTACGGCTTGCACAATGGCGCGTTCTTCCATCGAGAGCGGCAGCTCAGGGTTTTCTTGCACGCGCAGACTGCCAATTGTCTCACCACGCACCTGAATGGGCGCTTCGATGACTTGTGGATCGCTCACCGAAGGCATCGAGTCGCTGCCATTCGCAGGCGCAACGTGCAGCATGTTATAGGTATAGGCAAGCGAGGCATCACCGCTTTCGGTCAGATAGTCTTGCCACGTGGTGCGCGTTAACTGACGGTTGAGGTCGGCAATCTGTGCAACACGCTTTGCCTGCTCGTCGAGCAAGCGCGCATTGTCAATAGCGATAGCGAGTTGGTCGCACAGCAGTTGGAAGATCTGAACGTCTTCCTGATTGAAAGCGTTTGGTTCAATGCTCTGCACATCAAGGCAGCCGATTAGCTTATCGCCAACTTGCAGCGGCAGCGCCATTTCAGAGCGTGTTAACGGCAGCAGCGGGTTAAAACGATGCGGCACTTCGGACTGCCGTGTATCCAGCGTGATGAACGTGCGGCGCTTGAGCGTGACCTGACCGACGATTGAGTTTGAGCCAACGGCGAGCTTGTGTTTGCGCGCTAAGAGTTCGCGCCCTGCCTCGCCCGTGCTGATCACCAACACGGCGTATTCATTGGCATCGTCCACCAAGAAAATTTGGGCGTGATAGAAGTTGAAACGATCACGAATGGCGTCCACCGTGTATTGCAATAGGCGGTCAACGTCGCGCAATTGCGTGGCGCCACGCCCGATCTCAGCGGCAATTTCAAGGTTGCGCGTACGCTGAGCCACACGGGTTTCGAGTGTGCTGAGGGTGTCTTTCAAGCGATCTGAGAGGGTGTTGAGCGAGCCTGCCAACTGCCCGATCTCATCCTCGTTTGGCACCTTCACACGCACCGTAAAATCACCTTCTGCCATGCGCTGCGCCGACAGGCTAAGGCGGCGGAGCGGCTGCATCACAGACTGCACAATGACGCCAAGCACCAACAACAACACGGTAAAGAAGGCTGCCGTCCGCACAACTAGATCGCGCGCTAGGCTCAGCAGGTTGGTCAGCTCTGCTTCTTCGGATTCTTTGCCAATGATGATAAACCACTGGCTGTTGGCGATGTTGGCGTTGGCAGCTGTGGTGAGGTTGAAGCTGCGGTAAGTGCGCCCGCCCACGTCCACTAAGTCCTGTGTGGCAATGCCAAAGACTTGCGGTGGCAGATCAGGTGCTTGAAAGCCCGTGCCACCAACCAGCGCAACGGGCGTCTCAGAGGCACGGCTAGCAACCGCCAACAGATTGCCGCGCTGATCTAAGACCACTGTGGCAAACTCGAAAATGGTGCTGCGGTTGGGCTGCAAGAGTTCCGTCAGGCTGCTCTCTGGGCGCAGATCGCCGATCAGGGCGCCCACCAAAGTGCTGCCAGCATAGATCGGCGTGCCAACCTGAAACGAAAGACGCGTGCTGCCATCCCGAGAGACTGCCGCATCGCGCAGTGTATAATCCGAGATGTAGAACTGACCTTCAGGCAGCGCCAAAATCTCGTTGAGATAAGGCTGTCCGCGTTCGCTGGGTGGTGGGTCGGTCAGGAAGAAAAAGGGCGTGACGCCGCCACCCGAACGGGTGAGCCGCACATTAACCGTTTGGTTGCCTTCCAAAGTCACAAAGCGGATGTTGGCGTAGGGCGCGTTGGTGCTAACCAATGTGTTTGCAATACGCGACGATACGATAATGCGCTGCGAGGTAATGCGTGCCGTGTCGTTCAGCGCCAACGCTCGCATATATTCAGTTAGCTCAGGGCTGTTGGCAAGTTCGGTGAGCGCGCTTTTGGCGGTGCTGAAAAACTGACCAAGTCTTGCGCTCAGGCGCTCACGCTCTGTATCAAAGCCAAGCCGCACATTATCGCGCACAAAGTTATTCAGGGCAGGCGCAGTGATAAAAGCAAAGACCAGCAGCACTACCACAAAGGCGCCCACCAACGGCAGCAGCAACTTGGCGCCCACTGAAAGGCGCTGCCAAGCCCTCAGTGGATTAAAGGTAAATGTCGGCGTCGCGTTCATCCTTCGTTCCTCGCGTAGCTCTCTCCCGACTCTTGGGCAGGCTCAAGCAGTTTATCAGCCGCCAGCCGAATAGATGCTTGTGGCAAGCGCAGGGCTTGCCCTAACTCTTTAACTGCCACCTGAAGCACTTGTTCGACGTTAGTTTGGCGGCTCAGGCGGTCAGAGATAGTATTCACCAAGCGCTCACGCTCCGCAAGGCGCTGAGACTGTTCCAGCAGGCGCGCATTGTCGGCATTCACAGCAAGCCGCGAGGCTAACTCACGCGCCAACAAACGCATGTTTTCATTATAAGTTGCCCGCGGCACCGTCCACTCCACCGCGCCAAAGCGCTGTTCGCGCAGTGCGACAGGTACGGCAAAGGTTACCGTTTCTTCGTCTAGGCGCTCTTGCAGTTCGCCTGTTTGATAGGCGCGTAGTTGCAGTTGGCTCCACTCAGAGTCGTGTTCAGGTGCGGTGAAGCCGCGGCGCGGCATCGCACGGCGGCGTGCCACCTCATAGCCACGCCATGCCTCACCCAACATGCGCCGATTCAAATCCTCAATTTCGGCAAGGCGCGTCTGCGATTCCTCGAAAAGCTGGGCGTTGGTAATA
This sequence comes from Anaerolineae bacterium, assembly GCA_034432555.1. Classification (GTDB taxonomy): domain Bacteria; phylum Chloroflexota; class Anaerolineae; order Aggregatilineales; family UBA2796; genus CP2-2F. Next base: position 56,333 of record DAOUBW010000040.1, on the reverse strand, counting down.
GCGACTGCAATTTGATCGGCAAGCGCCTGAAAGAGGCTGATCTCAGCATCGCCAAATGCCTCGGCGCGGTTGCTATGCAAGTCCAGCACGCCGAAATAACCGTCACGCATCCGCAGCAGCAGGGCAAGTTCGGCGCGTGTGGTTGAGATCATCTCGTTGGGTGTGTTCTCATCAAAAAGCTGCACAGCAAACTGCCCATTCTGGATGGCGCGTCCAGCTACGCTGCGCGGCGAAATATTCAGGTGGTAGCCAAAGCGCAAGGGCGATTCGCCACCCTGCGCGTGTGCCACACGCATCACCAACATTTGCGAGCCGGCGTCCAGCGCGAAAATATGTGCGTGGGTAATTTCCTCAAAGGTATTACAGAGCAGTTCGACAACGCGCCGCATCAAGCTCTCTGTATCGCGCAAGGTAAAGAGCGTCTGCCCGATGGCGCGTGTCGCCTCCACTTCACGGGTGCGCTGCGAAAGGCGCGCCTCAAGGGCGCGCACATCTTGCCGCGAGATATTACCGAGCGCGGGCAGAGCAGCGGCAAGGCTACCGATTTCATCATTTTGATGGATGTTTAGCTCTGGCAGACCGCGCCCTTGTGCGGCACGTTGAGCAGCCTCCGCCAGAAGGCGCATTGGGCGCGCCACTGTCCAGTCCAAGAAGAATGCCAAGAGCGCCAAAATACCTAGCATAACAAGGCTCACCACGCCGAACTCTGCCAAAAAGCGCCCGGTTTCATCGGTACGCGCTGTCAGCAGCACTTGCGCCTCTGCCACCAGAACACGATCCATGCCGCGCACTGGTACGGCAAAGCCACGCACAGCGCGGTTTGTGACTGGGCTAAGGTAGTTGATCGGCGTGTTGAAGGTCTGTGCGGCAAGCTGTGCCGCCCTTGCCCGCTGTTCAGGTGTCTGCTCAAGGGTGGTCTCGCTGATCGTATCAATGCGTCCGTCGGGTGCGATCAGGTAGAAGCCAAGCACGCCGGCTGGCACATTCAGTGGGCGCAAGGCAGTCAGAATGCTCGGCTGGGTGGGCGTATTTCTGCCGGTTGGATCAACACTAACCACCAAGTAGCCAATGGGGCGCCCGCTGCGGCGCACAATGGCTGCAAAGTCAATTTCAAAATCGGGTGCGCGGCGCGTAATTTGGCTGATAAAAATGCCACCAAGAGTAAGGTCACGCTGAAAGGTGCGGAAGTAGTCTTGCTCTGTTTCATTGACTTGTGGCGCACTTGGCACAGCCAGCAGGGCGCGCCCACCAATTGACACAAAGCGCACCTGCCAATAGGTCGGGTTGCTATCCAACAAGTTTTGGAAAACACCTTGCACAAGCGCTTGCGCTGCCTGTGTTGAAGTTGCACCACCACCTGCTGCCAGCACCGCATAAGCATCTTGAAGTGGCGGATTATCCACAAGATTACGCAGATTGGACGTGATGCTGTTCACGATTGCCTGCAAAGTGGTGCTGCGCTCACGCGCCAGTGATTCCACCAAGATGTTGCCGATAGGCTGCACATCCCGCGCATATTGCGCGCCTGCAAAAAGTGTCATCATGACGATTAAGACGCCGACGATGGTCAGGCTACCCAGCAATTTCCAGCGCAGCGGTACAGAAAGGAAGCGTGTTAAAAGATTCATTCGGCGGTTGCTCCTTCTTCGTTACGCCCATTGCTTATGGACAGTGATTGCATTGCGCTGGTTGGCAAGCCAAGCCGCACGCTGGTCTGCACAGCGCCAAGCGCTTGTTGGAAGGCATCCACTGCCACGGAAACCAGTGTGTCCACATCACTTTTTGCCTGCAAGAGCGTCGCCACACGGTTGGCAATTTGCTCACGAGTGACTGCCATCTGCGCCTGATCATAGAGGCGTAAGTTATCCAGTGAGAGCGCGAGACGCTGCGCGATAGCACGTGCCAACTCTACGCTGCGATCATCCCAAAACTGCCCATTCGGTGCGCGGAATTCCATCACACCAAGCGCCTGCCCGCGTGAGACAATCGGCACGACCAAATATTGCGCGCCCTCGCGTGCCTCAATATGCGGCGTGTAGCCGTAAGCGCCGCGTTCCGGCAGTGTGATTGGTTTGTTGCTGGTCGTGATCATATCGCCGTTCCAATCAAAGCTGACCGCCTTTTCTGAACGGCTTTGCAGGTAAAGCTGCCAGGCGCGCCCGCTCATCTCCTGATTCAGGCGCTCAATATCACGGCTGGCAGTCCGCACCTGTTCGATCAATTCCTGCTGATCGCGGTTTGCGAGTTGCAGCGCTGTTTGAAGGCGCACATTGCGAATGGAGAGCGCCAGTTGAATGCCGAGTGCTTCCAAGCCATCCACCTCTTGCGGCGTAAAAGCATCGCTGCTGACACTTTGCAAGTCCAGCACGCCAACAGATTCTTTGCCCACACGCAACGGAATAACCAACTCAGAGCGCACAGCGGCGGCAAACTCGCTGCGGCGTGCCGCCGGCGCATCGCTGCTGATGCGCTGTGTTCTGCCCAGACGCGCCGTCTCAGCAATCACGCTGGGACTGTTTGGCGGCAAGCGGCGCAGCGCGCTGTCCTTATCGCCCTGCAAGCTACCCGTGCTTGCTACAAGGCTCAGCACACCGGTCTTTTCTTCGGTCAGGAAGATTTGCACATGGTAGTAACCTAACTTTTCATGCATGAGCCTGATCGCCTCACTGAGCAGGTCATCTACCGTTGCACCCTCGCCTACCATACGGCTGAGTGCTGTAACCCCTGAGAGTTCGCTGGCAAGGTTGAGGTTGGTCTGCAATAACACGCGCTGACCACCAGCAAACACATAAAGCATAATGCCCATCACGACGAAGATGCTCAACACAAACGGAATATATGCCGGCGTTGGCGCGGTGGGCGGATAATCCAAGAAGCCAATGTTGATGGCGAACACTTGAATCAAGATTGCCGCTAACACCAGCATCGTGATGGTGAATGTGCCGCGCCGCCGCAGCAGCACGCCCGAGGCAACCAACGGCAGCCCATAGCCCAAAACAGACATGCTCTGCATGTCATTTTCGCCCGAAGTCAGGTTCAGCACCACTGCTGAGATATACAAGCCCACTACGAAGGTGGTGCGCGCCGCGCTGAGATTGCCGCGTTGCAGCAGCAGCAGCACCAACACATTGGTAAGCAACACCAACGGCAGGAAGATGATAGGGTTAACGTTGAGCGGGCTGCCCAAGAGGACGACCTGAAACGCCTCGAACTGGGTGCGCGCAACTATCAGCGCTAGCCCAATGGCAAAAATAGCAAAAGCTGCCACACTCAGCGAAATGGCGTAGAGACTCTGCGCTTGCTGCTCATCAAACTGATTGTTATATTGCCGCCGCAGCCGAAAAAGTGTTGCTATGCTCATAGCTTAGCCCTCCCTTCCTGAAGTGCCATTCGCGCGCCGCGCCTCAGCCTCAGCCGCCATCTCTGCGCTGCCAATGCGGATGGAGGCTTGCACTGCACCTAAGGCACGGCTAAGTTCTTGCAAGGTAGCGCGTGCCAAGCCGTCAATATCGTTAATCGCCTGAAGGTTGGTGCTGATAGCATTCACTTCCAATTCGCGTTGTGCCAGTTCTTGTGCCTGCTCAAAAAGCCGTGCGTTATCAATGCTCAGGGCAAGGCGCTGTGCGAGTGCCTGAAGCACTTCAAGCGTCTCGGTCTGGCGCATGGTGCTGCCTAGCTCAATCTCGATGGCGCCGATGCCGCGCCCACGTAGTTCAATCGGCACTGCCACCAACTGACGGTTGGCAGGCGTCACCATCAGGACGGGACGGCGATGTTGGGCAGCCTGCTCTAGGGCGGGTGTCCAGCGCGTATCACGCTGCATACGGCTTTCGTTCAGCGTGTAGCCAACCGTCTGCATACTGCGCGATTTCAAGTAGTCTTCCCAGGCTTGCCCTGTCAGGCGTTGGTTCAGGCGGCGTGCCTCTGTCAGGTTGACTTCAGTCTCTAGCAGCATACGGCGCGTATCGCTTAGCGCAGTGCGGTAGCCTTCGATCTGTTGTGCATTAAATGCGGCAGCGCCAACTTGCGCGGCGAGGATGCTTAAACTCTCTACCAATTCAGTTGGGAAGGCGTTCAAGCGCACACTTTGAATATCTAACGCGCCTAGCACCTGATCATCTACAATCAGTGGCAGCGCAATCTCGGAGCGCGCATCGGGCAGAAATTCGTTGCCCCGCCGTTCGCCGCTTTCCTCACGGTTATCCACAACCACCGGCTCACCGCTTTGCAGCGCACGCCCTACCGCACCTTGTGAGGTAAACGCCATGCGGTAGCCGCGCCGCAGCATCATCTCGCCGGCTTCGCCTGTGCTGGCAACCAAGTTCGCATAGCGCCGATCAGGATCAGCAAGGAAGATTTGCACATGGTAGAAACCAAACCGATCTCGAATGTAGTTGGCAATACGCGGCATCAGTTCGGCGGATGAGCCTGCCACCACCGAAATCTGCGAGACTTCCGCACTTGCCCGCAACTGTGCCAGCAGACGGTTTGCCCATTGCAAGCCGCGCCGAATTTCGTAGGCATAAACAGCGCACAAGGCGCCCACACCGATTACAATGGTCACCACAATGAGCGTCTGTGGCGCTAAATTTTCAGGCGCAATGCTTACCATGCTGGAGGCAAGTTCGCCCTGCCCACTTTGCAGGTTAGATACGAAGGCGATCAGGATGACCTCCAACGCCGTCAGCAGCAAGACACCGCCCCACGTCCACACGAGGCTGCCATACAGCAGTGGCGCGATGATCAATAACAGGCTGCTAGACCCAACGCCGTTCAGCAGCACCGCCGTGAAAGTTGCCATGCCTAAAAAGGTGAACAGTGTGATCATAGCAGCGCGCAACTGCCCGGCGTGAACCAAGCCAACCACTGTGAGCTGAATCAACAGCAGTGCCAGCAGCACCGTCAGCATATTATTGATAATTGTTGTGCGCTCGCCAATCGAGGCGATGCCCACAAATGCCAGCAGTGCTAAACCAGATAGCAGCACGCTCAGCAGTAAGGTGACCCGCGCCCGCAATTGATCAAAATTATTGCTGTAGCGAAAGCGTGGCAGCAGCAATGCGTTAAATAAATCAGTTAAGAAAGTTTGCATAAGATGCGCCTCGCGTATGTCAACGCCCATCTCCAAGTTCGGAAGGCAAAGTGCCGTTTGATGCCTCGCTTGGCGAGCCAAGCCGCACAGCAACACGCGGCGCTTGGAAGGCATCGGCAAGGCTTTGTGTGGCAGCCGCCACCACTGCCTCTACGCTAGTGGCTGCCTGCATACGCGCCGTGATCTCGTTGACCATGCCTTCGCGCTGTGCCATGCGCTGCGCTTCTTCGAGCAAGCGCAGGTTTTCCACCGCCAAGCCAAGCCGTTCGATCACCTGTTGCAGCACCACAAGCTGTTCATTGCTGACATGCTGATCGGGCGCTAATTCAAATTCCATCGCCCCAATGACTTGCCCACGCACGGTGATTGGCAGCGCCAACACTTTGAAGTTCTGCATACCGCGCATTACTACTTGGTTGCGGCGCACCGCCTCTGATAAGGTGGCGGTTTGTTCGGCGGCATCTTCCACACGCCCATTCACAAGGTCTATCGTGTAGGCAGGCATCAAGCCCATGCCGCTTAGATAGTCTGCCCACGCGCCGCCAGTTAGTTGGCGGTTCAGGCGCTCAATTTCGCGCAGTTGGGCGCTGGTCTGTTCGTAAAGGCGGCGGTTTTCAGTCAGCTTATCCTGCATTTCGGCAAACAGGCGCGCATTATCCACCGCCACTGCGATCTGGTTCGCCAATGTCTCCAGCGCCTCGACTTCTTCGGCGGGAAAAGCATTCAGATCGCGGCTTTGCAGGTCAATCGCGCCGATAGTTTCACCGCCAACGCGCAGCGGAATCACCAACTGCGCCCGCGTGCCACTCAGAAATGCCGAACGGCGGTAAGGCTGTGCTTCGCCTTCTTCACGGGCAAGAATGCTCTGCCCACTGATCGTCACACGCCCAATCACGCTCAGGCTGCCAATGCCAATCTGCTGGCTGCCCACATTGGCGCGGTTGGCTTGGTTGGTGGTGGCGACTAGGGTCACATTGCGGCGCTCTTTATCCACCAAGAACAACTGCACCTCGTGACAGTCGGCAAAGTTTTCTTGCACAAGGCGTACCGTCTCTTGCAGCACAACCTCAAGGGCAAGGCGCACCCCCAAAACGCGCTGCACCAATTCCGCGCTGGCTTTGGCAAGCCGCACACTGCGCTCCTCCACATTTGCCGTGATCTGGCGTGCCACCAAGCGCAGGTTGCGCGCTAAGGTGTAGTTGATGCTGGCATGGATTACTAGCAAGGGCAGATCGAAAATCAGGAGTGTGCTGGAAAGCGCTACGCCGTTTTCGGTGGGCAATCTAAGCCCCAAAAAGAGGTAGAGCGCCGACGCGATAAGTGTATACAGCACGGTTTGTTCGCCGATGAGCAGCGCACCAAGCGAAATGCCCACCAGCATACCGCCAAAACCGATCTCCACGCCAATATCGTTGGAGAGCGCCAACAGAAAGAGCAGCGCTACCCACGCCACCATGACTAACAGCGCGGCAAGTGTTTGTTGGGCGCGCCGCGTCAGCATATAGGCAGCGATTGCCACGCCCGCCAACAACCCACCGCGCAACATAACCAGCAGATCGGGCGAACTGCCGCCGCTGGCAATTTGCAAGACAAGGTTGAGCGCGCCAAGCAGCACAACCAGCAGCATCACAGCGCTGATAATATAGGTGCCAGCCGCACGCCGCCGATCCAACGGTTCGGTGTAACGGTTCAGTGGGAATAACTTCAGCAGTTGTTCGCGCATGGTGTGTTCTCTCTTAGGTTATGCCGTATGGCTGCTGCGCTTGGCAGACTCAAGGCGAATGCGTGCGCGGCGTGCTGAAAGCGCTTCTGCCATCTCTTGTAATGTATTCAGAAGCATACTTTGCAAGTCGCTCTGTCCTTGTAGCGCGCCACTCAACCGATTCATCAGGCGTTCCGTCTCGGCGCGTTGGGCAGTCTGCATATAGAGCCGCGCATTTTCTAAGGCGATGGCAAGCTGATAGCCGATCTGCTCTAGGACAGCAATGTCAATCGAAACGTAGCGCCCCGGCTCGCGGTGCAGCACTGAAAAAACGCCAACCGCCTTGCCGCCCGCTACCAACGGCACACTGGCAATCGCCCGCAAGCGCGACCCCGCAAAAAGTCGGTAATCGGGATCATCTGAGCCGCTGATGTCATCCAGCACCAATGGTTCGCCCGTGTTGAAGACAAAACGCAAGGCGGCGCGTTCCAGCGGGAAGCTGGCAAGGATTGGACCGCCATCCACTAGAAGGTAAACGTCAATCGATTCGCCGTTTGGGTTGGTCAGCGCAATGCTGATCAGATCAGCGTCGATCAGCTTGAGCGTCTCCTCACGGATGATCTGGAAAATATGTGTGCGATCAAACGTGCTGGTGACGCGCTGGCTGAGCGCCGTAATATGCTCTAACTGCCCGGCGCGCCGCTTAATTTCCTCGTAGAGCTGTGCGTTATGGGCAGTGATTGCCAACTGTGAAGTGACGACAGAGGCAGCCTCAATCTCATCAGGCGTGAAGGTGTGGTATTCGTAGAAGCTATCCAGCCCAAGACTGCCAATGAGCCGCCCTTTGACGACCATCGGTAGCAGCGCGATAGATTTAATGCCAAGCTGCTGCAACTGTGTGCGTTCGGTCGTGCCGAGCAGTTCATCCTCATCCACATTGTTGACCACAACGGGCGCCTTGCTTTGCAGCAGGCGTTCCTCAAGCGGCGTGTTCAGTGGAATACGTAAGCCAATCATGCCGTTATCGGGAAATTCTGCGATGACCGTGCCAATGTTATCCTCTTGATCAAACACAGCAATGCCAATGTGATCAATCCGCAGCGTCTCGACAAGGCTACGTGCAGCGCGGTCTAGCACTTCGTGGCTCTCGGTGGCGCTGGTGAAGTCGCGTGTCACCTCATAGAGCGAACGCATCACGTCAATCTGGCGCATCAGCCTGCCTGTTTGCGGACCTGGCACCTTCAGATGTTGCAGGAGCGCCGGTCCGAGTTGGTTGGCAAGCGTGGTCAGCAGCACATCCAGCGTTTCAATGTTGGCAGTGTCGGTCTGCGCGATGTTGTGATAGACCACAATGGCGCCAATGGCATCACTGCCGACGGCAATTGGGTAAATGCGTGCGTTGGGCGTGGTGGCAATTTGGCGGCGGCGAATGGCAGCTAATAAGGGAGAGGATTCATCAACGTGCTGCGTGGTGTTATCCGTCGGAATTTTGCCCGCCCCTGCGACGCGCACGGCAACATTGCCGATCACCTGCGAGATTTGCACACCCAACACACCACGCCCTGCAAAACGTTCGCAAACGACGGCAAGGAACGAGTTCAGCCAGCCTTCCACAGGCGGTTGGGCAAACGCCTGCCGATTAAGCTGCATGGAGAGCGCGAGCAGGTCATCCAGAACTGCTTTGCTTGGATTCATGTGAAACCCGTCCCTTCGTAATATAGTGCATTATTTCGTTTGGAAACTTATCCACATCTATCGGTTTAGGAATGTAACCGTCACAGCCCGCCTCAAGGGTGCGTTCGCGGTCGCCCTTCATCACGTTAGCAGTCAGCGCAATGATCGGAATATGTTCAAGCACTGGGTTTTCCCGCAGTTCTTGGGTGGCGGTTAGCCCATCTTTGCCGGGCATATTAACATCCATTAGAATCAAATCGGGCAGATGTTGTGCAGCAAGCGCGATGCCATCATCGGCGGTGGCAGCCTCGATCACTTCAATACCCTCTGCCATCAGCACGCGGCGCACCAACCCACGGTTATCAGGGCGATCTTCAATGTATAGGACGCGCTTGGTCATTCCCAAAACCTTTCCTCGCCATATTAACGGTTTGTTGGCATGTGTGAGGCGAGCGCACACTGTCTGTATCGGAATCTTGTGAAGCCCAAACCTGCCACGCATTTTACCGCATCATGGCGCAGTCGGCTAAGACGTTTTCGTTGTTGTTTGATTAACAAATTCACCTTCGGCAAGGCGGCGTTGCAGCCACTGAACCGCATCATCATGCTTATAGAAGATCATATTCTGGCTTTTGCTGCGGCGGCGCGATGCACTATTTAGAGCGTTGCTGAGCAGCACAACGGGCATACTCAGCGCGCTGCGTGCTAGGACAGTTGTCGTATAAGCAGTGATGTGCGGCGAGGCTTTCACCAAGTCGTTAATGCGTTCACGTGCGTAGGGCGTTACTACGCAGCTTGGCGCAGAAAAATCGTTGAGCATAAACGAAATGCGGTTTGCATCCCACGTTTTCATCAGCTCCATCTGTTTACTAATCCATGCATCCACCACACGGCGCGTGGCATTGGAGGCGACGAAGGCTATTGCCTTCCCATTCAGCATCCAACGAAAAGAGAGTTCATCTGGCACGAGGATTTCCATCGGCGCAGCTTGAAGATCAAACGAGACGCGATCCTGAAGATCGAGGGAGTATTTAATCGGCAGCATGAGTTTCTGTTCCTTGCGTGCTGTTTTGGGCAAGCCATGTATTCACCACATCGGGAATACCTTGCTCAATCGTCGGGAAGTGAAGCCGAAAGCCTGTGCTGCGTAGCCGTGCATTAGAAAGATGTGCGTCATAGGCATCCGTCACAACGGGACCTGCCAAGATACGCGCCAACCACAGTGGCACAGGGCGCGTTTTCAACGGTACGCCGAGCGCCTCGGCACTCTTTTGAATAATCTCGGAATATTTGGGTGGACGGTCATCACAAATAATGTAGCGCCCTTCTGGTTCGCCATGCTCCATCAGGTGCAGGACGGCACGCGCACAATCTTCCACATGCACGGTAGACATGGTTGGGTCGCGGTGCGCCAACATCAATTGCGTTTTGCCCGCCTGAAGGGATGCTAAAATCTCGGCATACCATGAGCCAGCACCATACACAGACGATGGAAAAACAATTTGAATGGGAATGCCCGCTGTGCGGAACTGCTCGACAGCCGCCATCGCTTTCTGAATGTAAGGTCCCCAACCACGTGGATTAGGTGTGGCGGTCTCATCTTTGAGTGGCAAATCTTGCTGCCCATAGTAGCTGGTGCCGCTGACGTAGATCAATTGCTTTACAGGGCTGCCGCGCAGCGCACCAAACAAGTGCTGATCCATCTTTACGCGGTCAGCCTCATAGCGCAAGGCACGATCTTTACCCACACGCCCGCCAAAGGTCTGCGGCTGAGCAAAATGCAGCACGATCTCGGCGTTAGCAGCCTGTTCTGCCCACGCGCCTTGCGTTAACAAATCACCCATAACGGGCTGGGCGCCAAGCGCTTGCAGCGCCGCCGCACTGCGCTCTGAACGGCATAATGCCCACACCTGATGCCCTGCTGAAAGGGCGTGCCGAACGAATGCCGTACCAATGAAGCCACTGCCACCTGCCACAAAGAGTGTCGTCAAAGCGCTGCTTTCCTTTCACTTATAACGGGTTGGATATGCGTTCCCTATAAGCATAACACGCTCACCCTACAAGATGCTTTATAGCATCTCTCACAAGTGTGTTACAAGAATGGGAGCGGTGAAGATTGTGGCTATGGACTTGCTCAAAATTACTGAATGGGTATGAAAACAGCGCCAAGCAGCGAAGGTACAAAGATTTGGATGGCGCTGTTTTCAACCATCTAACGAACGCATGACTCACGGGCGATGGTCAGGTGGCGGTCAAGTTTGGCAAATGCTCTGCTCTGGTTCATCTCGACCCAATAGACCTGCGCGCACGCTGTGCATCGAATGTGCGTGTTTTTGGCACAGTGTAGCGTAGCGCTAATGAGAGTGTGCTGTGCCGTATGGCTGCCCGCGCTCTGACACTCGCCGAGTCACACTGCATTTATGAATCCCTTGACACACCCTTAACTTGAAAAGCGCCGCGAACGCGCTATGCTTAGTGTGAGTGCCGCGCTGCACAGGGAGTGAACAAACATGCAGCGTCCGTCTGTCCTACGCCTCGCCGTGGCTGCCAGCTTGCTGGTTGCCCTGCTGTGCCTTGCCATGGGCAGCCTGCCCGTCGCTTCGCAAGGCGCACCGACTCTTACCCCTCCCCGTTACAACGCTGCCTGACAGCTTCCTCGTCCCTGTGGGTGACAGTTGGGCGTTGGCAAACCTCTTGACACACGCCAGTTTTAGCGCACCTGACCTGCCCATCACGCTCTATTTAGGCGGCGGCGACTATCACTTCACCTATCCCGGTGATGCGGCGCACCCGCGCCTGCCGCCTATCTTGGGCAGCGTCGTCATTCACGGCAACGGCGCAGCCCTGCACCTGCACGGCAGTACCACCGAGAGTCCCGCCGACCGTCTGGTGATTGGGCAGACGGGCAGCCTGCACCTGCACCACCTGCACCTGAAGGCGGGACGCGGACGCGCCATCCTAAATCACGGGGCGCTGCACCTGACCGACAGCAGCCTTGCCAACGAACTCGGCGCACCTGACTACTACTTGCCTGATGGCGGCGGTATTGAGAACCGCGGGACGCTGACCCTAACCCGCAGCCGCCTGGCACGCAACCGCCTGCTGACCGAGACGACACCCGGTGGCGCGCTGGTGAACTACGGGACGCTGGAAGCGACCTGCGCCATTTTCGAGGACAACCGTGCCGCGCAAGGTGGCGCGCTGTGGAACGCGGTCGGTGGGACGCTGCACGTCAGCCACAGCCGTTTCAGCGGCAATCAGGCGAATGGCGGCGGCGCGCTCTACAACGCGGACACAAGCGGCGCGGTCATTGTGGAGGGCTATTTCGGCGGCGGGCTGCCTGCCATTGACGACCTCTACTTCGGGACGGACACCCTCAGCGGGCGGGTGACCTACAGCGTCTCGTCGGTGGACTACACGCTAGAGGCGGGCTGTGCGGCGGCGGCGCCCGTGTCACCGCCCGCCACCGTGACGGTCGTGCCTGCCAGCAGCAGCGCGCCGCCACCAGAGGTCGTCCCCATCGAGGGTGTGGCTGAGGGCAAAGTGGCGTTTGTCCGCAACGGGCAAATCTTCATCAACAGTCTGGATAGCGGCGCGGAGAGGCAGATTACCTTCCCTAGCAGCGATAATGCTTGGCATAGACTACCCAAATGGTCACCTGATGGCACGAAACTCGCCATCATTCGCTTCATTGGCACTGGTAACTACCAAATCCTGATCGCTGACCTCTCAACAGAACTGCCTGTGCTGACAGCGGTTGGTCAGCCTTACTATTACGTATCTTCTTTGGAGTGGTCGCCTGACGGCAGCCGACTTCTATTCGTGCTGCCATACAATGAAGATCATGGCGCCTATATGATTGCCTCACACGCGCCGAAACAGTAGCGCGTGTGAGGCAGACCACGTCACCCTAATTGATGGTGAAGGCGGACAAGATAGGCATCAGCACATTTTCAAAAAGCGCCTCAGCGTCGGCGGGCGTGCCTTGCACAATCACAAGATAAACAGTGCCATTCTGAGCAGTGGCAGCGATATAAGCGCGCAGCCCATCCGCCTCTGCCTCATAAAGCAGCCATTCAAGCCTTTCCGTCTTGATGGTGGTGCTTGGCTCAGGTGGTAGCAGCGCACCCAACGTGGCGCGCAAGAGTGCATCGGCATCATCGCCCGGTGCCGATTGAATCAGCACGGCTGAGGTGCCATCCACATAGGTGCCCAGCTGCGGATTCTGCCAGCCTTTTGGCGCAAGGGCGCTGAAGTTCCGAATCGTGATCGGCTCAAGCTCAATTGCGGCAGTTGACTGCGGGAAACGCAAGCCCATCGTCGCTACACAGGCGGCATCAGGTGCTTGTGTTGGATCATTAAGGAATGCCCGCGCCATCTGGACAGGGCAAACGCCACCAAGCAGCGCGCCATGCCCAACGCCGGGATACTCCATATAAAAGGCATTGCTGAGCGACTGTGCAACTGTCTTAGCAAAGGCGGGCGGCGTGATCGGGTCAAAATCGCCATTGATGACGAACGCGGGAATAGCGCTCACGACAGGATCATCTACTTCAGCAGGCAGCTGCGGCACATCCCACAGCGCACACACGGCAAGCACACTGGCGGGAGAGCGCGCTAAGGATGTGGCAACACTCTGCGGCACGCCTTCACGCTGGATGTCGTCCTTTGTGTAGTCACTGTCCTCAGCGCATAGCACCGAGAAATACATGCCACGGCTGATTGAGAAATCGAGGAAAAGCAGGGAACCGATGCGCTCCGCCCATGTGTGATCACCATTGGCACTTGCCGTGAGGTAGCTTGGAATGCTCGGCAGCAACCCCGTTTGGTAGAGCATTCCATGCAGCAGGCGCACGAACAAACTGCCTGTCAACAGTGTGGGATATTGCTTGCCGTCGGCGCTGTTGGTCAGCGTGATGGTGGCAGGCGCATTGTTGAGGTTATCTACGGTCTTAAGGAAGGTCGCTTCAAGGTCAGGGTTGGCAGCCTTGCAGGTTGCATCTGCGGCGCACGCCGCAAACAGGCGCTGCATGGCGCGCCAGCCATTCACAGGAATTTCGGGCAGAAAGTTCGTTTGGCGCGGCACATTTGCATCGAGGATTAGGCTGCGTAAGCCGCGTGGCGCGGTCATTATCAGGTGCTGCCCTAGCAGGGTGCCATACGAGACACCATAGAAGTTATAACTTTCATAGCCGAGCGCGTCCAGCAGCACATAGGGAATATCAGCAGCATTTTCATAGCTGTTGAAGGCAGCAAGGTTGATGCTGTTTGCTTCGTAGTCTGCTTTGCAGGCGGTGAAGGCAGCTTCCGTTTGCTGAAGGGTTGTCGCTTCATCCAAATTAGTGTTAAGAGTTGCCAGCACAAGCGTGTTAAACGCCTCACAAGCAAGGCTTGGCTGTGTGTTTAGCGTGCCGCGCTGCTCCAGCAGGATGATTTCACGGTCTTGGCGCAGTTCACCAAGCGGCGTCACTGCCAGCAGTGTGCCAAACAGCGCAATGCCTGAGCCACCAGGGCCGCCTTGCAGCATCACCAGTGGATCGGCGGCAGGTGTTGCGCTGGTAGAGGGGATTTTTGCGACAGCCAGCTTGATGCGTTCGCCATCAGGCTGGGCGTGGAATTTCGGCACGCTCACAAAGCTACATTCGGCGTCAGGGAAATACTGCGACAGTGGCGCGAAACAATCGACTGGCTCAATGGTGATGCTCGGCTGGGCGTGGATGGGCATTGGCAAGTGTGCCAGCGGCACGCAGCACAGTGCTAACAACAGAAGGATGGCAAGCCGTCTCGGCTTAAACGTTCTCATTCGAAAGACTCCTGTTCAAAGTCGGATGTTTCAGGGTCGGGTGTTTGGCTTGGATGCGAAAGCACCATCAAGCGGCGGTGTTTGCGCTCTTCCTGCTGCGGACGCGCCTCTAGGGCGTCCAGCATTCGGCGCAAGGTGCGCTTCAGTTCGGCAAATTCTTCATCCGTAGCGAAAAAAGCGTGATCGTGAAAGATGACGTTCGGGAAATCCGGTGGTGTGTTGGTCGTGATGTAATCAGCAAGGTCGTTAGCAGCCGCGTTGGCGTAGATGCACACAAACTCAGCCAATTGTGGTATGCTAGCAGTGTTCACATCAGTTTCGGTGATCTGCATCGCCTTATCGTTGGTGGTGTAGATTTTCTCCTCAATACCATTCACAGTGCGCGTTTCTGCAACCATGATCACGTTAGCTTCCAACAAAAGCCGCAGATGACGGTAGAGCGATGGTTTCGGCACATCTTTCAGCACAGCATGCAACTGTGCCGTCGAGAGTTTGGCGCGGTGCAGCATCTGACAGATTCGCATACGGATAGGATGGTTGATCAGATTTAAGCGCTTGATCGTCATAGTTATTCTCGATAACGTTATCATATATGATGATATAGCAACGCAGATGATTTGTCAAGCCATGTGTGGGCAGCACATTGTCTACCCTATGGCACGCCTGTGAATGACGTATAATTAGGCGTGTGACGCTTGCCAACGGGATTTTGCATATGTCTTTCCGCCGTGTTGCGCCTGTTTACCGCCGTGACGTGCCGTGGGTGGCGGCGCTTGCCCTCTTGGTGGGCATCCTGAGCGCGATCCTGATCGACCATCCCGGCTATACCGATGCCTTCTATTACTATAACGCTGCACAGCGCATGGCGAACGGGCTGGGCATGACGGACGCTGCCGTGTGGGTATACATTGGCGCGCCATCGGGCTTGCCAATCCCAAGCCACCTCTATTGGCAGCCCATGCCATCCCTGATCGCCTTTGGTGGCATGACGCTCTTCAAGGTGCATTTCGGTGCGGCGCAGCTTGCCTTTTTGCCGCTGTATGCCTGCCTTGCCATGATTGGCTACACGCTTGGCGCGCTCTTGGGCAAATCGCGGCGGGTGGCATGGCTGGCAGCACTGCTGGTCATCTTTAGCGGCTATTACTTTCCCTATTGGTTCACCACATCCACTATTGCGCCGTTCGGCTTGTTTGGCGGGCTGTGCTTGTTGAGCATGGGTATTGGGCGCAAAACGGAAGCCTGGCTGTGGTTTGCGCTGAGTGGTGCGTGTGCGGCGTTAGCACACCTCACCCGTGCCGATGGCTTGTTGCTATTGCTCATCCTGCCTGTGGTGGCAGTGTGGCGTGCGCCACGCGGCGTTGGGTTACGCGCTGTGCTGGCAGGTGTACTTGCTTACGGTCTGGTGATGCTGCCTTGGTGGCTGCGAATGCTGGAAGTGACGGGCGCACCACTGCCCGCTGGCGGGCTTGAGACTGCCTTCATGCGTAGCTACGATGAGATCGTTAATTATCCGCCCGGCGTCAGCCTGGCGCACTTTCTAACGTGGGGCGTAGAGAACATCATCGGGTCACGGCTGTGGGCATTGGGTATAAACTTGATGCGCTTTATCGGTGAGCAGGGCTTGATAGCGCTCACACCGCTGATGTTGTTCGGCGCATGGCGCAAACGGCGCGATCCGATCCTGAGCGGCTTTTTGCTCTACGCGCCGCTTTTGTTCATCCTGATGACCTTTGTCTTTACCTTTCCCGGCGCACGCGGCGGCTTGTTCCACAGCGGCGCGGCGCTCATGCCCTTTTGGGCGGCACTTGGCGCCGTCGGCTTGCATGATCTAATTATGGCGGTTGCAGTGCGGCGGCGCAGATGGCATTCGAATCAGGCGAAGGTCGTCTTTGGCAGCGCGCTGATTGCGTGGGCAGTTTTACTGAGTGTGGTTATGCTCTGGAACAAGCGGCTGGAGTGGAACAACAGTGGTGCGTTTTACGAAGCACTTGGGCTGCCGCAAGAGGCAATTGTGATGATCAACGATCCGTCCGCCCTGTACTATTTCACAGGCAATATGGGCGTGGTGGTGCCAAATGCGCCGCCGAGCAGCATCAGCGATTTGGCAGCGCGCTACGGCGTGACGCACGTCGTGCTGGATCGCAACTACCCGCCGCTCATGGAGTCACTCTGGCGGCGGCAGGATGTGCCATTCTTCCTAGAACATCGCTACTACAACGGCAGGGTGCGTATTTACCGCGTCCGCACGCAAGGGGAAAGCCGTGAAGTTAACTGAGGCGCGCCGCCGCGATGCACTCTTTGGCGTTTTGGCGCTCGTCAGCACGCTTGCCTATCTGTTGGCGGCGCATAGCGCGGGCAGCAGCGGTTTTCCGCTGGATGATGCTTGGATTCATCAAACCTACGGGCGGAATTTGGCGCAAAGCGGCACCTGGTCATTTGTGGCGGGTGTGCCAAGTGGTGGCTCGACGGCGCCGCTCTATACGCTGCTCTTGGCACTGGGCTACTTGCTGAATGTGCCGTATTTACTGTGGGCAGCCCTGCTTGGCACAGCGGCATTGGCGCTGATGGGCATGTTTGGGGCGCGCTTGGCAGAACGCCTCTTTGTGGGTGTGCGCGGCGTCGGTTGGTGGACGGGCGCGGCGCTCTGCCTGACATGGCACTTGATCTGGGGTGCGGTTGCTGGCATGGAGACTGCCATTTTTAGCGCCTTGATCCTGATCGCCAGTGAGATCGCCGCACGCCAATTGAATGAGGGACTCCGTGCGCGGGAACGCATGGCAGGCGGCGCAGCACTTGGCGCAGTGGGTGCGGCGCTCATCGCAGCGCGCCCGGAAGGCGCCTTGTTGGCAGCCATGCTTGGCGCCGCGCTCTTAATCAGGTTGGCAGCGGATCGGCGTGCGGTGCTGGCGTGGCTGATCGGTGTTGTGGCGGTGGGCAGCGTGTGCATCGCGCCATATCTGCTGCTCAACCTCAGCTTGAACGGCACGCTGCTTCCCAACACCTTCAATGCCAAGCAAGCGCAATATGCGCCCTTGCTGGCGCGTGGCTTCCCTACCAACTTTGGCGAGATGCTGATGCCCTTAGCGGCGGGCGGGCAGTTCGCGCTGATTTTTGGCGCATTCTTTGGGATGCGCGGGCTGCTGCGGCAGCACCAACGCGGCGGATGGGCAGTTTTGCTTGTGCCGTTAGCGTGGTCGCTGACTCTGATCGCGCTCTACGCGCTGCGCCTGCCTGCCAGCTATCAGCATGGGCGCTATGTGATTCCTGCATTGCCAACCTTCATCGTGATCGGTGTGGGCGGCACCCTGATGCTGAGGCAGGCACTCACGGCGCGGCGGCGTGGAATGCTCGCTCGTTTGTTAGGGCGTAGCCTGCCACTTTTGGTCCTGTCGCTATTTGCCACTTTCTGGTTGATCGGCGCGTCAGTCTTTGCTCAGGATGTGCAGATGATCAACTCTGAGATGGTGGCGGCAGCAGTATGGCTGCGTGATAATGTGCCGCCTGATGAACTGCTCGCTGTGCATGATATTGGCGCGGTCGGCTTCTTTGCCAACCGTCCCATCCTCGATGTTGCCGGCTTGGTCAGCCCTGAGGTGGTGCCGCTATTCTATCGCCCTGAGGCGTTATTTGCCTTGATGCGCGAGCGCGACGTGCGCTGGCTGATGGTGCTGCCTGATCAGTGGGCGTGGCTGTGGCAAGGGCAGGCGGAAACCTTTGGGCGTTATTTCTGCCCTGTTTATAATACCGAGGGCTTGATGGGCGGCACAACAATCTACCGCTTTGTGGCAAGTGGCGATTGCCCATCCTAGCGCGTACCCTAACCTGATAGACAACCAAAGCAAAGAGGCGAAACACACCATGCCAGAGACATACGGCGGCTTGGCTGCCATCACCGAGACCTTCAGACGCGCTAAAGCCGAAGGGCGCGCTACCTTTATGCCCTTTTTCACGGTTGGCTACCCTGACTTGCCAACCTCGATCAATGTGATGCAGGCATTGGCGGAAGCCGGCGCCGACGCCCTTGAGATCGGGATGCCCTTCAGCGATCCCCTTGCCGACGGACCGACCATTCAACACGCCTCACAGGTGGCGCTGGAGAACGGCACGCGCATCAGCGATTGTGTGGCAGCCGTGCGGACGCTGCGTGAGCGCGGCGTAAGCGTGCCGTTGGTCATGATGGGCTACCTAAATCCGCTGCTTGCCTATGGTCTAGAGCGTTTTGTGGCAGATGCCGCTGAGTCGGGCGCCAGCGGCTTCATCGTGCCGGATTTGCCCACCGAAGAGGCGGACGACTTTAACGCGCTGTGTGCCGCGCACGGGCTCGGCTTCACGCCGCTGCTGGCGCCCAACAGCACACCTGCGCGCATTGCCGAAGTGGTGAAGGCGGCGCGTGGCTTTGTCTATCTTGTTTCGGTGACGGGCGTCACCGGCGCACGCGACTCGCTACCGCCTGACCTGACCGAATACATTGAGCGCGTTCGGGCAGCCACCGACTTGCCCTTAGCGGTTGGCTTCGGCATCAGCAAGCCAAGCCAAGCGCGGCAAGTGGCAGCACACGCCGACGGCGTGATCGTGGCGAGCGCGCTCATCCGCCTGATGGAGCAGGAAGGCATAGCCGCCGTCTGCGATTTGGCGGCAAGCCTGCGGGCAGCCTGTGTGGTACAATAGCCGCGCAGAAAACAAGCAAACTTAGGATGGTTTTTTATGTCTGAGCGAAAAATACGGGTGTTGGTTGCCAAGCCGGGCTTGGATGGGCATGATCGCGGCGCGAAAGTGGTGGCGCGTGCCTTGCGCGATGCCGGCATGGAAGTGATCTATACGGGCTTGCGCCAAACGCCAGAGATGATCGTGGAGGCGGCACTGCAAGAGGACGTGGACGTGATCGGCTTGAGCATCCTCAGCGGCGCGCACATGGCGCTTGTGCCGCGCATTCTGGAGCTGATGCAGGCGCACGATCTGGCTGATGTAAAGCTGATTCTGGGTGGCATCGTGCCAGATGATGACATCACCGCCTTGCAACAGATGGGCGTCAGCGGCATTTTCGGTCCCGGCAGCGATACGCAAGAGATCGTCGCGCATATTCGTAAGGTCGTGCCGCTTGAGTGAGACAGCCACGTTACCGCCGATTGTGGCGGCTATCCGCGAGAGTCGGCGAGCGTTGGCACGCCTGCTCACGCGGATTGAGAACAACGCAGCTGCCGCTGATCTCGCCGCGCTGTATCCATATGGCGGTAAGGCACACCTAATCGGCGTGACCGGCGCGCCCGGCACGGGCAAAAGCAGCCTCGTCAACAGCATGGCGAAAGCATACCGCGCCGAAGGCAAGACGGTCAGCATCCTCGCCGTTGACCCGACCAGCCCATTCAGCGGCGGCGCCGTGCTGGGCGACCGTATCCGTATGCGCGACCTACACGGCGATGCAGGCGTATTTATTCGCAGCATGGCAACACGCGGCAACTTGGGCGGCATTGCGCGCACCACCGCCGATATGATCCGTGCGCTGGATGCCGCCGCTTTTGATGTGATCCTGATTGAGACCGTCGGCGCGGGACAAAGCGAGGTCGAGATTGCCTCTGCCGCGCACACAACCTTAGTAGTGGAAGCGCCGGGCTTGGGCGATGACGTGCAGGCAATCAAGGCGGGCATCCTTGAAATCGCCGATATTTTGGTGGTGAACAAGGCGGATAATCCCGGTGTGGAAAGCACGCTGCGCGCTCTACGAGCCATGCTTGATCTCGGTCACCGCGCCGAGCGCATTATGCACCACGGTCAGTTGCTGAGTGTGCCAGCCGCCGCCGTCGTCGGTGAGGATGAGGCGTGGCAGACGCCCATCGTGCAGACGGTGGCAACCAACGGCACAGGTATCAGCGACCTGCTGACGAAGATCGCTGAACACCGCGCCTATCTGCGTGAAAGCGGCGTGCAGACCTTGCGCGAGCGCGCCAGCTTGAACGCTGAGATCAGCGAACGGCTGCGCGATCTGCTGTTGGCGCGCCTGATCGAGCGTGTGGGTGTGGCGCGCCTGCAAGCGCTGATCGAGCGTGCCGTTGCTCGTGAGATCGATCCGAGCAGCGCGGCGGCGCTCTTGCTGGCGGAAGGTCTTCAGGAATAGGCGTTGTGACTCAACCCTTGATCGGCGCGGTGTGGCGCACATGGATCGACTCACGCGCCTACCGCCTGCTGCCGCTTGCCGCGATCCTGTTGGCGGCACTCTTGCGTCTGCACGCACTGGACGCACAATCGCTCTGGAATGATGAAGGCAACACGCTGCGCTTGATCCAGCGCGATTTGCCGAATCTGCTGAGCGCTGCTAACCGCGATATTCATCCGCCACTCTATTATGTGCTGCTCAAGGTGTGGGCAGCCTTCACGGGCGAGACTGAGTTTGCCCTGCGCGCCTTCTCTGCCCTGATCGGCGTGCTGAGCGTCGCCTGTGCCTATGCGCTCGGCGCAGCGCTCTTTGCGCGTGGTGTCGGGATGCTTGCTGCCTTCCTGACCGCTGCCAACACCTTCAGCCTCTACTACAGCCAAGAGGCGCGCATGTACGCGCTTTTGGCGCTCTTTGCCGTTGCTGCCATGCTGTGTTTTGTCCGCTGGATAGATACACGCCGCCCGCCGCCGCTGATCGGGCTGGCGCTGCTCAATGCGGCGGGACTCTACACACACTACGCCTATCCATTGGTGATGTTGGCGCAAGGCGTGCTTTTCGTGCTGTGGTTTGCAGCACGCCGCGAATGGCGCCCGTTTGGCGCGTATGTTGCCGCCAATCTGCTGACCATTGCGCTCTTTTTGCCACAGCTCCAAACGGCGCTCAACCAGCTTAGCGGCTGGCAGCAGGCAAGCCGTGATGCGTTACAGTTGGTGGATCAAATCGGCTTGATCGGCGGCTGGCTGCTCTATGGCAGCACCTTTCCGCGTTTCAACGAAGGGTTAATCGTCCTGACGCTGATGAGTATGCTGATCGGCGCTGCCGTCTGGGACTGGGTGCGGCGTCCGCAGCGTGCAGCACCGCTGTGGTGGCGGCGGGCTGTGCCAACACTCTGGCTGCTGATCGGCGTGGGCGGCTTTCTTGCGCTCGATCTATATCGCTTGGAAAACCTGAAATTCTTGCTACCTATGCAGATCGCGGCGGCGCTGCTGATTGCGCGTGGCATCTGGCTGCTCTGGGAAGTTGGCTCGGCAAACATCATCGCATGGCAAGAGGCGTTGCCGCGCCTGATCGCGCTGCTAATCGGCTATGGGCTGATCAGCACAGCAAGTCAGGGCATTCACAACCTATACCACGACTCGACCTATGCGCGCAGCGATTATCGCGGTTTGGCGGCGTACATTGCGCGTCAGGCGCAGCCGAATGATGCAATCATCCTCAGCGCACCAAATCAGGCAGAAGTGTTCACCTATTACTACACGGGCGATACTCCGATCTATGGCATTCCCGAAGGCTTGGGCGGCGATGATAGGGCAACGCGCTGCCAAACAGAAGCGGTCATCGCCGCCCATCGGCGCATTTTTGCCGTCTTTTGGGGTGAGCGTGAACGCGATCCACGCGGTGTGGTGACGCAAATGCTGACCGAACGCACCTATGAGATTGATACGGCGTGGTTTGGCGATGTGCGCCTTGTGCGCTACGCGGTGCTGGGCGCACTTGGAGAGCCGCAACCGATCAATGCGCGCTTTGGCGAGTCGATCACATTGCTCAGCGCAGCCTTCAGCGCGGAGCGCATCACGGCGGGTGATGTGCTTGGCGTGGCGCTCACTTGGCAGACCGAC
Organism: Anaerolineae bacterium; assembly: GCA_034432555.1. Classification (GTDB taxonomy): domain Bacteria; phylum Chloroflexota; class Anaerolineae; order Aggregatilineales; family UBA2796; genus CP2-2F. The sequence goes on along the minus strand of DAOUBW010000040.1, from coordinate 34,292 downwards.
CAGCCGCTCAGCGTGCGCTATCGCGTCTCGGTGCAACTTTTGGACGTCTTTGGGCGTTTGGTGGCGCAGCGTGATGCCGAGCCGAACAACAACCTATCGCTGACCACCTTATGGCTGCCAAACCTGCCCGTGCGCGATACGCACGGCGTGATCATCGCACCGAACGTGCCGCGTGGCGATTATCAGATTGTGGTGGTGCTGTACGGGCTGGAGGATGGCGTCCGTTTGCCCGTCAATGGCGGCGATGCGCTGCCCATCGGTCGTGTGGTGATTGAATAGCGTACCTTACTCGCGCTTTGCCACCACCACATACTGAAAGACGAAATATTCGCGTAACCATGGTACACGCCCAAGCGTCCATTTCAGCAGTGTATCCCAACGCCTGCCGCGCCGTTCAAACAGGCGGAACAACCGACGCGCAATGACGGCGTGCGTGTTCGGCGGCGCAAGGCGCGTTACATCACGGCGCATGAAGAAGCGCAAGTGTGTGTTATCAAAAATGCCGCGTTCGCGCAGTGGGAAAGATTGCCGCAACAGGTGCAAGAAAATCTCCCAATGGGCAATGTTTGGCACACTGATGATCAGGTGTCCGCCAGTTGCTAGATGTTCACCCAAAACGGCGCTCACTGCCCACGGATTCGCCAAATGTTCCAGCACATCCGCCGCAAGGATCGTGTCGAAGGTCTCGCCCTGCAAAGCGGCACGCAGTGCGGCCTGATCTTCAAGGTTTAGGCAGTGGGCGGCGTCCAGGTGTGGACGCGCTACCTCAAGGGCAGCCGCGTTGATCTCCATGCCGACGACGCGCCGCAGATTGGGCAGTGTGCTTCGCAAGTAGGCAGCCACTGCGCCCTGATTACAGCCAACATCCAAAAAGGTTTGGGTGCTGCGCGGCACAAGGTCAATCAGATCAGGGCGCGCCGTCTTGTACGAGGCGGTGTTTTTGCGGGCGGTATCAAACTCTAAGGGTGTGGTCATACGTTCCTCATGGGCAGCGCGTTAGGCGCGCACGCTCATCGGTTGGGATAAGTGCGGCGTCTGACAGCCCTTCTAAATCCGCTTTTATGTCGTTCAAGCCGCGCACAGAATACTGCTCAATGCGGCTGCGAAAAAATGGATACACCAAACGCACCAACCAACCCAGCCCCATTTGGAAGTGAGAGTGCATCGTTAGGCGCGTGCCGTTTTGATGGTCGCCTAGGCTGAAGATCACATCCATCTGCTTCAAGAGCGGCAGCATTTTGCCATAGCGAAAATGTACGTGGCGCTCTTCTTCAAGCGTGACGACTTCAGGTTTTAGAGCGCCTGCTTCTGCTGTTTGAGGTGCTTGGGGCATCTGTTCACGCAGCATACGCTGCCAAACTGCTTCACGGGTGGCGCGAACGGTGACTTCCGCGCATAGGCGAATGCTCATAAGTGATCTTATCCTTGTGCTGCTCTAGCCCGCTGCCGCAGGGCATAAATGATTAAGGCGGCAAGCGTGGCAAGGTAGGGAATCATCTGCGGCAGTTGGGAAGGCACATTAAAGCTGCCCAAGCGTGTTTCCAGCGCGGCGAACGCACCAAAGAGCAAGGCTGCTGCCAGCGTGCCAAGCGGCGTATAGCCACCTAACGCCGGGATGACCAACGCAATATAGCCGCGCCCGGCGGTCATATCGCGGCTGAAGCCGTTTAGGTAGCCCATGCTCAGGTGAATACCACCTAGTCCTGCTAGAATACCGCTGATTGCCAAGGCTGCATAGCGCACGCGCCGCACATCGATCCCAACCGATGCGGCAGCCTGCTCATTTTCGCCCACAGCGCGTAGGTGCGCGCCGAAGGGCAGCCGATAGAGCATGAACGCCACACCACCTGCACTCAAAAAAGCGAGCCACGTCAGCAGGTTTTGGCGTCCGAGCGCGGTATGCAGCATCTCGCCAAACAGCGGCACATCACGCAGAAAGGGCAGATTCAGGTCAGGGATGCCCGTCGGCGGCAGGTTTAAGCCGCCGGCACGCGCACCGCTCAGTTGGTAGCCAATTGCCACAGTTGCCGCTGAACCGAGAATGTTGATCGCCACGCCGCCCAAGATCAGATCGCCCTTGAAGCCCAAGTGAAAAACTGCCAACAAGAGCGCCATCAGCACCGCAGCGATTAGCCCTGCCAACGCGCCGAGCAGGGCATTTTGCAGCAGACCGCCAACCGTGGCGCCTGTGAAGGCAGCCGTCAGCATGATGCCTTCCAAGCCGATGTTAATCACACCTGCTTTCACGCTGATCAGCGCACCCAGCGATGGCAGCAGCAACGGCGTGCTGATCCGCAGCACAGCGGCAAGGTAGGTTGCGCTAAAAATGCTGCTCAGGATGTTTTCCACGCTCACACCGCCTTTCGACGCCGCCAAAAGCCGATCAGCCCTTCAGCGGTGAATAACAGAATGATGATCGCTTGGATCACGCGCACAATCTCCAAACTGACGGCGGCATCATTCTGCATGATCGGCGCGCCAACGCGCAAATAGGAATACAGCAGCGCCATCGCTGGGATTGCCAACGGATTTTCCCGCGCCAGCAGCGCCGCCACGATTCCCTCAAAGGTCAGCCCGCTGGAGACGGACAGCGGCAGCCGTTGGTAAATGCCCAACGCCAGATAGGCGCCCGCTAAGCCGCCAAGCAAGCCACTCAAGCCCATCGCCCGCACAATCACGCGCCGCAGATTGATGCCGCCGTAACGGGCAAAATCCGCGTTAGCACCCACCGTCCGCAGCGTGTAGCCAAAGGGTGTGCGCCGCATTAGCCACCAGACAGCCAACACCGCGATCAGCACCCATAGCACAGCCGATGTCACCCGTGTGGCAGGGATCAGGCGCGGCAGCAGCGCCGTGGTGGGAAAAAGCGCCGATGCCATCGCGCCACTTTGTGGCAGGCGGATTTGTTCGAGGATCAGTCCGTAGAAAAGCGCTGCAATCGGATTGAGCATCAAGGTAGAGACCAGCTCATTTGCGCCGAGATGTGCGCGCAGCAGACCGGGGATGAGCCCCCACAGCGCGCCAACCAACGCGCCCGCCCCAACCGCTAGGCTTAGGTGCAGCGCAGGTGGCAGCCCTTCCACAAAAAGCGCCACCAAGCCGCTGGCAAGCGCGCCCAGAAAAATCTGCCCTTCCGCGCCCAAGCTGAACAGCTTTGCCTTAAAGACGAGTGTGATTGCCAAGGCAACCAACGTTAAGCTGATGGCGTCATCAATCCAGGTTGCCCACCGATTTAGGCGGCTGAGCGGACCTGTCAGCAAGGCGGTGTAGGCATCGCCCGCGCTCTGCGGATTGATCAAGAGCAAAATTAGCAGCCCAATCAAGAGTGCCGCCGCCACAGTCAGCAGCACGCGCAGCGATTCGCGCCCTGTTTGCCCAATGAACAGCGCGAAAGAGAGCATCACCAATGTGTTGATCGCCCAGACGACGCCGAAGGAAGGCGACTCGACTGCCTGCCCGAACGACTCCGCACCTGTGATGCCACGCGCCAAGACGTGAACGCTCAGCAGCAGCGCCATACCAAGCGCCGCCGCCGCAGTGAGAGACATAATCAGCCATGCACGCTGCACAATGCTTATTTCCTGTGGTCTGTGTTACCGTGCGCCGAAGTATAGCGCATTTGTGGCTACTTATCGCGGGTGATGGCAAAGCCGCTCATAAACTGCTTTTGCAGCAGCAGAAAGAGGATCAGCGGCGGCAGCGACGCCACAATGCCGGCTGCCATCAGCAAGCCAAAATCCGTCTGCGGACCGCTGCCCGCATTCCGCACACCGATCTGGATCAACTGCACATCAAGGCGATCTGGTGGCAGAATCAGGCGCGCCCAAAGGTACTGATTCCAACTGGCAATGAACTGAATTAGCGCATGTGCCGCGATCACATTCCAACTCATCGGGATCAGCACGGCAAACAGAAAGCGCAGCGGCGAAGCGCCGTCTATTTGGGCGGCGTCTGCCAGTTCACGCGGGATATTGGAAAAGTGCTGCCGAAAGAGGAATGCACCGGTCGCCGTTGCCAAAAAGGGAATGGTGAGGGCGAGGTTTGGGCTGGTCTGCGCCCATTCCAGCTCTGCCACAAGGCGAAAGAGCGGCAGCATGATGATCTCGGTTGGCATCAGCAGCGTAAGCAGCACAAAGAAGAACAGAAACAGCTTGCCCGTAAAGCGAAAATAGACGAATGCCAAGCCTGCCAACAGCGCCAGCACTGTCTTGCCGATCACAATCACCAACGAGACAACGGTTGTGTTCAGGATCAGCCGATCAAAGCGCAGCCGCTCAAAGAGTGTGGTGATATTGGCAGCGAATGCCTCGCCGGGCGGGAACAATTGCGGCGGCGCTTGAAAGGCTGCCACAATATCCAGCGTGGCAACTTGCAGCGCATAGAGCGCCGGCAGGCACATCAGGAAGCAGATCACGATCAGGGCGAGATGCACACCAAGGCGCGGACGGTGAGTCAGGGCATTCATACTCAAGCTCCGTAGGTGATGTTGCGCTCTAGCGTTCGGAATTGCAGCACGGTTAGCACTGCCACAATCAGGAATAGCAGCACTGCCTGCGCGGCTGCTGCACCAATTGGCGCGCCCGGACTAAAAGCATCCTGATAGAGTTTATAGATCAGGACGTTGGTTGCGCCGCCCAGCGAGCCTGCCGCGCCGAGTGGCGGTCCGCCCTGTGTGAGCGTGTCAATCGCGCCATATATGCCATAGAACGAATAAGTGACGTTCGTTACCAACAAAAAGAAGGTATAGGGCGCCAGCATTGGAAAGATAATGCGGAAAAAGCGCTGAACACGGTTGGCGCCATCAATGGCGGCTGCCTCTTGCAAATCTCGCGGCACGTTTTGCAAGCCCGCGATGTAAAAAATGATGTTGAAGCCGAGAATATTCCAGACGCCCGCAAAAACCACCACCCAGCGCGCTAGGGCAGCATCGCGCAGCCAGCTTGGTTGAATGCCCACCGTGCTATCCAGAAAGAAGTTGATCAAGCCGCTGCCGCCCTCACGGAACATCGCCTGAAAAACAGCGGCAGAAACGACAGGTGAAAGCGCAAACGGGAAGATCAGCAGTGTGCGGTAGAACGCCGCGCCGCGCACCTTTTGTGAGGCAAGCACCGCGATGCCAAGCGCCGCCGTCATGCTCAGCAACACGATCACCACCGTGATGAACAGCGTAGTGAGCAGGCTATTCTGGTAGATTGCATCGCTGGCAAGGCTAATGTAGTTGTTCAAGCACACAAAGCGCTCGGTGCGAATTGGAAAGCGCCGCGCCACCAACGAGAGATTGAGCATCTGCACGCTTGGATAGTAGAGGAAGATCAGCAGGCTAAGCAACGTCGGCGCGATGAGGATATAGCCAAGCCAGCGGCTGCGGAAATAGCCCGATTCCGCACCATCCATGCGTCGCCGCCCTAAAATCAAAGTCCAGAGTGGCAGCAGCACCGCCACCGCTATAAATGCGCTCAGCAGAACCCCGATCACCGTCTCGGCAAAGGCTGCTTCTGGCAGGTAGGTGCAGTGCTGTGTCGCCGCTGCCGCAATCTGTGCGCCGAACATGCCCACGCCAACGCCAAGCACGGCGCTCGCCAGGCGATTCGGCACGCGCCGCCCTGCCTTTTCTGCTGCGCGCCAGATGAGATAGCTGGCAAGCCCGCCCGCCAAGCCACCGACGCCTAACGAGAGCAGTAGCGGTTCGGCAGGCAGTGTGAGGTAGTAGGTGATGAGCGTCTCTAGCGAGCTAGGTGCAGCAGCAATGCCATTCAACAGCCACATGAGCAGGCGCAGCAAGCCATCGCGTTCGGCGATCACAAACCACGCTGAAAAGACAAGCACAAAGGCGGCTATAGCGCGTACTGATAGCGTTTGCAGGCGCTCATCACGCATAGGGCTACGCCTTAGTTGCCCACAACGGCATTGTATTCAGCCAGCGCCTTATCGGCTGCTTGCTTAGCGGCGGCAAGGGCTGCCTCAGGCGTCTCGCCGCTATCCACAATGGATTGGAATGCCTTGATAAGCGCCTCGCGCACTTCGGTGGAAGGTCCAACCACAAAGCCGGCGTTGGCAACGTTCCCGCGTGATTTTGCCAGTTGGTTCACGGCAATTGCAAAGGGCGGATTCTGCTCAAACCAGCCTTCGGCAGTCAGGCGTTCAACTGAACTTTGGCGGATCGGGAAGTAGCCGGTACCTTTGTGCCATGTGATGTCGTTCTCGGTGCTGGTCAGGAAGAAGATGAAGTCTACGGCTGCCTTCAGCTCCGCCTCAGGGTGATCAGCCGTCACCCACACGCTGGCACCGCCAACGGTGCCGCCGTTGTCAGCATCAGCGCCGGGCGTGATCAAAGGCGCGGTGCCAAGTTCAAAGCCCTGTGCCTTGCTAAAATTCATGAACAACGTCAAGCCGGCAGTGCTGCTGATGCTCATGGCAGTCCGCTTGCTCAAGAAAGTGATGCCCTCGCCGTTATAGTCATTGGCGCGCCCTGTGTAGGTGTAGTAGCCCTTCTCTGCCAGCGCCTTGTAGAATTCTGCCACACGCAGCATTTCAGGGCGGGTGTAAAGCACCTCAGTGGCGCGCCCAGTGCGCCCGTTATCGTTATCGGTCAGCAGAGCGTTCTGCATGGCGAGCCACTGTTCGGCAAACCATGCCGACATCGGGAAGTTGATGCAGGCAGTGATGTTGAGCGCCTCCTTCTGCGCCATGATCGTCTCGCAGGCAGCAAGCACTTCTTCAAAGGTCTGTGGCGGCGCATCGGGATCAAGCCCGGCAGCGGCGAACATGGTGCGGTTGTAGTAGAGGATCGGGTTAGAGGCGTTCCACGGCATACTGAGCAGTTCGCCGCCGATAGTGTAGTAAGCACGCACGGTTGGCACAAGGTCATCCAACGTGGCAAGTTGCTCAGGCGTGGCAAGCGCGCTGATTGGCGTGAAATAGCCTGAGTCGGCGGCAAGCTGTGAAAGTGAGTCTTCCACCTGCACAATGTGCGGTGCTTGCCCTTGCTCTGCGGCGAGCAGGGCAGCATTAAAGAGTTCAATGTAATCGGTGCTGGTGCTGGTCACGGTCACAGTGATGTTTGGGTTCTGCGCCATGAAGGCATCGGCAATGCCCTGCACCACTTGCGAGCGTGAATCCTGCTGACCGCCGAAGATATGCACAAATTTGATCTCAATTTTTTCTTGGGCTTGGCTGGGTGCGCCTAGTGCGGTAAGGGCAAGCACAGCCGCCAACGCTAACGCGAGGAGTCGGGTACGAATCACAGGTGAATCTCCTAAAAATAGGCAGTTAATCACCGTAAGATGATGCGCCAAGAAGATTATGCTTATGTTAAGTGCCCATTAAACTTGATGTGTTTCGTCCCCCTCAGCCGAATCCCGCGCCATTTGAATTAGGCGAGCTTAGCTAACGTATACCCCAGTCGCGTAAGGTTGATCTAACAAGCTGTTGATTGCCTATCGCTCAAGATTAGATACCTAAAGGGAGTGCAGAGTCTCACCCAACATATGCGAATCAACTGAAGGAGGCATCATCTTCTCTGGCATACGCGAAGGCTACGATCACTCGGCAACAATTCGCATTATATCCCAATGATGCGGTTGTCATTAAGGCGTGTTAAGCAACCCTAGCGGCATCCCTCGCGTAAATAGCAATGTTTGGGAACAAAAGTTTTGAGGAGTTTCTATGACTGCCCGTACCCTTATTCCGCGCAAGGTTCTATTTGGCAACCCAACCCGTGCAATGGCAAAGCTCAGCCCGGATGGGCGCTACCTGAGCTACACCGCGCCCGTGGACGGCGTGATGAACATCTGGGTGACGCCGATCGACGATCTGAGCGCTGCCAAGCCGATCACCCAAGAGCGCCTGCGGAATGTGCGCTTTTATCAGTGGGCATACACCAGCCGCCACATTCTCTACCTGCAAGATGCCAACGGCGATGAGAACTGGCATGTGTTGTGCGCCGATGTGGAAAGTGGCGAAACACGCGATCTGACGCCCATTGCAGGCGTGAACGCACAGCTCGGCAACGTTAGCCACCTCTCGCCTGAGGAGATTCTGATCGGCTTGAACGACCGCAACGAACAACTTCACGATCTGCACCGTGTGAACATCCTGACGGGCGAACGGACACTTGTGCAGGAAAATACGGGCTTTGTGGCAATGCTTGCCGATGAATCCTACACAGTGCGCCTTGCCTTTGTGCCAAACATGGATGGCTCGATCAGCGTGCAGCAGCCCGATGGCAGCGGCGGATGGCGCGAATGGACAACCATTCCGCACGAGGACTCACAGACCACCGAACCGTATGCATTCAGCACGGATGGCAACACGCTCTACATCGCTGATTCACGCGGGCGGAATACCAGCGCTCTATTTGCGATTGATATGCAAAGCGGCGCGCAAACGCTGCTTGCCGAAGATGCCCGCGCCGACCTGAACAAGAGCTTGATGCACCCAACCGAGAACCGTCCGCAAGCGGCAGGCTTCTACTATGACATGCTTCGCTGGCAGGTGCTTGATCCTGCCCTTGCCGAAGATTTCGCCTACCTTGAGACAGTCTCGCCGGGTGAGCTGGACATCCTCAGCCGCACCCAAGACGACTCACAGTGGTTGGTTGCCTACTTGCTAGATGATGCACCTGTCCGCTACTACCGCTATGATCGGGCGGCAAAGCAAGCGCATTTCCTGTTCACCAACCGCCCTGAGATCGAAGGCTTGCCGCTGAGCAAGATGCATCCTGTGGTCATCACGAGTAGGGATGACTTATCATTGGTCAGCTACCTGACCTTGCCCAACGGCAGTGATAGCAAACAAAGCGGCAGACCTGACTCGCCGCTGCCGATGGTGTTGTTTGTGCATGGTGGTCCTTGGGCGCGGGATGTGTGGGGCTATAACCCATTCCACCAACTGATGGCAGATCGTGGCTATGCTGTGCTGAGTGTGAACTATCGGGGCTCGACGGGCTTTGGTAAGGCGTTCATCAACGCTGCCGATGGCGAGTGGGCGGGCAAAATGCATGACGACCTGATTGACGCTGTGGAATGGGCAATCGGGCAGGGCATTACGACGCGCTCACAGGTGGCGATTATGGGCGGCAGCTACGGTGGCTATGCAACATTGGTCGGCTTGACCTTTACACCTGAGGTATTCGCCTGTGGTGTGGATATTGTCGGTCCTTCCAGCCTTGTAACGCTCTTAGAGAGCGTGCCGCCTTATTGGCGACCGATGCTTAACCTGATGCGGAAGCGCATTGGCGATGAAAGCACACCGGAAGGGCGCGCCTTCCTTGAGTCACGCTCACCACTAACGCGCACCGATCAGATTCGGCGCCCGCTGCTGATCGCGCAAGGCGCCAACGATCCGCGTGTGAAGCAGGCAGAGTCCGATCAGATCGTCGGCGCGATGCAGGCGAAGGGCATTCCTGTCACCTACACGCTCTATCCTGATGAAGGGCATGGCTTCGCCCGTGAGGTCAATTGGCTGTCGTTCATGGCGCTCAGTGAGGCGTTCCTTGCCGCGCACCTTGAAGGTGAGTATGAGCCGTTCGGCGATGATCTAGCAAATTCAAGTGTGCAGGTCATCACTGGCGCAGAGGGCGTGCCGGGCTTGCGCGAAGCGCTGAGCAGCTAAAGGCATTGTAAAACAGTGTGCCTCGTATGGTGAAATAAGAGGCACACTGACTTGTAGCTCACGCTATCAGCAACCCTATAGCGAGAGCCACATGGCAAGGATGACTGCCAGTGGACGTAGTGGCGGAAACAGCAACGACAGCAGCAATATCAACGGGAAAAACACTGCGAACAAGCTGAAAGGGTCGGCTTCCAAAGCAAATCCCTTTCGTAATGCACCTTCAGCGACGCACGCTTAGCTGTAACGCCAACCAAACTCCCAGCAGAATCAGGTTGACAAGCTAGAAGAACATGAACTTCCAATTGATATCCATACTTTTTCTCCATCCTGATGTGGAAGTTGTCCAATGAACAGTATAGCACTGCCTGCTTGTGCAGTGCCTAAGATTCATATTCCGCTAATAAGCGCGCCATGCGTGTTAAGCTATCACCCAAGCCACCTGGACGGCTGCGATGCAGCCAATCGGCGGCAAAGGCACCCATCAATGGGCGCAGATCGGCAGCCATTTCAGCATTGCTGTAAGCAGAGTCGTCGGCGGCTTTGAGCAGGCGCTTGCAGCCGTGCAGCCACAAGGCAATGGCGGTGAGGTATTCACGCACAATGTATGGATCGGCAGGCTGGACGCTCTCAAGGCGCGCCGCCAGAGTCTGCATGTGTGCCATCGCCTCGCGCACTTGGGCAACTTCGATCTGAATCGGTTCACTGCCGCGATAGATGAAATAGCCCTCACGGATTTGGTGCATGGGCGAGAACAAAGCGCGCACCATCAAGGCGCTGTTGTTATGGGGCGCTTTTAAGATGCGGTAGACATTGCCGAGATCAAGGGCAAGCTGCCCAAGCGTGTTGGTCGGGTCGCGGAAGGCATAACGGCTGAGCAGCGCGCCCAGATCACAATCTTTGTTCGCCGCATATGCCCACGAAACGGCAGCACCATAGGCAAAGCCTGCATAACTGACCATCGGCTGCTGCCAATGCCCAAAATCGCCCCAGTCAGTGTTCAAGTAGCCGCGTGCGCCGTGCTTTTTGCCGTTTTCGGCGGCATTCCGCAGGTTGCCCAGCATGTTCTCGGTGCGCCCAACAAGGCTCTGCCAGGAAGACGTGCCGGGACAGACGTAAAACGGCACCCCAGATTTGGCAAAGAGCGCGCCGTTACGCTCAAAAGGATGAGCTGCCTCATAGCCCCATTCCAATGCCACGGCATCTTTGGGCAGCTCTGGCACCAACTCAGGGTGTGAGATGATAATATCACCCCAGAACATCGGGGTACGCCCGCGTTCGCGCACAAGGTCAACCACCTGCTTCAAAAAGTTGAGGTAGACGCGCCCAACGCCTTGCTCCTCCACCAATGCCTTGCTGCGCCCTTTACCCAGATCAAAGGTCTCATCACAACCGACGTTAAAATATTGACTGCTAAAGTGCGGCAGCAGTTCATCGTACAGCCCTGCCAAAAAGGGCAGCGACTCTTTGACGGCGGGCGAGATTCCGAACGGGCGCGGCGTCAGCGCCAAGCTGAACGAGAATCCCTCAGGCACTTCGGCAAGGTGCTGATATTGCGGATGCATCAGCCAGCGGTGCATATGCCCAAAGCTGTTCTGGTTTGGCACAAGGTCTATGAAGCGATCACGGCAGAAGCGATCCAGCGCGAGGATTTCTTCACCCGTCATGGGCGAGGCGTGTTGCCAAACCACAGGATGCTTTTGATAGGCAAAGGTGTGTTCGGTATAAAGCTGCACTTCGTTGATCTTCCAGCTTGCCAGCAGGTCAATCAACGCGTAGAGCGTCTCCAGAGTCGGCACGCGGTCGCGGCTGATGTCCAGCATTACGCCGCGTCGGGCGAAATCGGGCTGATCGTCAATGCTCAGGCAGGGCAGGTTGGCACTGCTCTGTTCGATAATTTGGATAAGCGTGAGGGTGGCATTCCAAAGTGTGGCGGTGTTTTGGCTACCAATGAGGCTGATGCCTTCGGGTGTGATACGGACTTGATAGGCGCTTTCCAACTCGGCGGGTGCGCTCTGGCGCAGCATCCGCACCGCCACTTGATCCGAGTCGCTGCTGCCGATTACAATTTTCCAGTGAATGCCGCATGCGGCAAGGGTCGCTTGCAGGCGTTGAGCAGTCAAAAGCAGGCTTGGGCTGGGGATGCTGATAAGTTTGCCGCTCTGCAAGGGATAACTGCCTTCAGCAGGCGTCAGTTTTTGCGGGTGTGGCAGTAAGTGTAAGGTAGACATGGCAAAATTTTCCTACGGATAAGTAACTCTAGGCGATATAAGAGCGCTCCCACACCAGCGTTCCAGTGTAAACCGATTACCCGTGTGAGTCAACTGGGTGGCGCTTGGCAAAAACTTGCCGTGCTGCACCGCACGCGCCACAATTAAGCAAGACACATACACCACAGACAGAAATTCACAGGAGTGAAGCACGATGAAGCATTGGTTGAGCTTATTCGGGATGATTGCACTGCTGCTGGCAGCACCCAGCGCCGTCTTTGCCGCTGAGGACGCCAAAGCCAGCGCGCCAGCAGGCATCGGCTTGCTGATCCTGATGTTGGGCATCACAGCGATTCTGATCGTTGGCGGCTATTACGTGCGCCAAAACCAGATGGCAGCCGAGGCAGACAAGAAAGCACGCGAACAGTAAACGCACAGCACGGAGTCGTTCAACTCCGTGCTGTGCTTCTGCGTTTATTCCGCGCTTGGCACTTGGCAGCACAACATCAGGTTTTTGGCGGCGTAGACCTCATCCACACGGCTGACCGGCGTCACATGCGGCGCGCTGTGCAGCAGGTCGGGCGTCTCACGCGCCTCTTGTGCGATAGCGTGCATGGCGGCGATGAAGCGATCCAGCGTCTCTTTGCTCTCGCTTTCGGTTGGTTCAATCAGCAGCGCCTCTGGCACAATCAGCGGGAAGTAGTTCGTCGGCGGATGAATGCCATAGTCCATCAGGCGCTTGGAAATATCCAGCGCATGGATGTCTGGCACGCCTTCAAAGCGCCCTTCCAGCACAAATTCATGCCCACACATACGATTGTACGGCACTGTATAGGTATCGGCAAGGCGCACGCGCACATAGTTGGCGTTCAGCACGGCGTGGCGGCTGATCGCCTTCAAGCCTTCTGCGCCGTGCAGTGCGATGTAGGTGTAGGCGCGCACGTGCATCCCAAAGTTGCCGTGAAACGCCTTCAGGCGTCCGATGCTCTTTTCAGGCATCACAAAGCCGTAAAGCGGCGCGCCATCCTCAAAGGATGACTCCTCAACAATAGCCACAATCGGACCGGGCAAGAAGGGCAGCAGCTTCTCGTTCACTGCCACTGGACCTGAGCCGGGACCGCCGCCACCGTGCGGCGTGCTGAAGGTCTTGTGCAGGTTATAGTGCATCACGTCGAAGCCGAGTTCGCCCGGCTTCACAACACCAAGCATGGCGTTCATGTTGGCGCCATCCATGTACATTAAACCGCCGCAGTCATGGATAATCTTGATGATCTCTTTGATGTTCTCATCAAAGACACCGAGCGTACTTGGCACAGTGATCATCATGCCGGCAACGGTTTCGTCGGCAGCAGCGCGCAAGGCAGCCAGATCAACATCGCCGCGCTCATCAGAGGGCAGATTCACGACGGTGTAGCCTGCCATCGCGGAAGTGGCAGGATTGGTGCCGTGGGCGCTGTCTGGCACAAGGATTTTGGTGCGCTTGGTATCGCCGCGCTCAAGGTGATAGGCGCGAATCATCAGGATGCCGGCATACTCGCCCTGTGCGCCTGCCGCTGGCTGAAGGCTGCACCCTGCCAAGCCGCTGATCTCGCTCAACCACTTTTGCAGCGTGTACATGAGCGCCAACGCACCTTGTGCAGTCTCTGGCGCTTGCAGTGGATGCAGTTGGGCAAAGCCTGCCAGCCGCGCCGTATCTTCGTCAATCTTTGGGTTGTACTTCATGGTGCAAGAGCCAAGCGGGTAAAAGCCCTTATCTATGGCATAGTTCAGTTGGCTGAGGCGCACAAAATGGCGCACCACATCCAGCTCGGAAACTTCGGGCAGATCGAGCGAATCGCGCAGCAGATGATCAGGCAGTGGCTCTGCCTGTGGCACATCCAGCTTGGGCAAGAGTGTATCGGCTTTGCGTCCGCTGGAGCTAAGCTCATAGATGAGCGGCTCCAGCGCTTTTGCTTGAACAGTCTGGGTTGTCATCAGCACATCTCTTTCTTGGGCTACGCGCCGTTTGCGGCGTCCAGCGCTTCGACTAGCGCATCAATCTCGGCACGGGTGTTCATCTCGGTGACGGCGACCAACATCTGATGCTCACGATCAGGATAATCCTGCGTCAGGTCGTAGCCGCCGATGATGTTGTATTCCTCATAGAGGAAGCGGTTAATCTCTGCGACGGGACGTGGGCAAGTCACCACAAATTCGTTGAAGAAGGGCAGGCGGTTCGCCACTTGGTAGCCGGGCAGATCAGTAATGTTTTCGGCGGCATAGTGCGCCTTGTGATAGCAGACCTCTGCCACACGACGCAAGCCTTGCTTGCCCATCAGCGCAAGGTAGATGCAGCCCGCCAGCGCCATCAAACCCTGATTGGTGCAGATGTTGCTGGTCGCTTTTTCGCGGCGGATGTCCTGCTCACGCGGGCGCAGAGTCATCACATAGGCACGGCGTCCGTCACCATCAACCGTCTCGCCCACGATGCGCCCGGCGATCTTCCGCACATAATCATTCTTCACGGCAAAAAAGCCGAGATACGGTCCGCCATAGCTGAGCGGCACACCCAGCGACTGCCCTTCACCAACCACAATATCGGCGCCAAGCGCGCCGGGCGGCTTGAGCAAACCAAGCGCTATCGGCGTGGTGATGATGCATAACAACGCGCCGACGGCGTGAACCTTCTCCGCCAAGCCGCGAAAATCCTCTATCTGCCCAAAGAAGTTTGGATACTGCACGGCAAAGAGCGCCGTATTGTCGTCGAGTAGGTCGAGCAAATCATCAAGTGTGGCGCGTCCGCTTTTATCGCCGACGAAGCGCGTGCCGTTGCCTTGATGGTAGGTGCGTGCCACAGCGCGGTATTGCGGGTGAATATTCGGGCTGAGGATGATCTTGTTGCGCTTGCCCTTATGGTGCGTCAGGGCAACAGTCACTGCCTCAGCAAAGCTGGTGGCACCGTCGTAGTGGCTGGCGTTGGCGGCGTCCATGGCGGTCAGGTGCGCGATCATGCTCTGCCATTCATAAGTGGCTTGCAGTGTGCCTTGGCTCATCTCCGGCTGGTAAGGTGTGTAGGCGGTGTAGAACTCGCCGCGTAGCAGGATGTGGTTAATGGCGCTTGGCGAATAGTGGTTGTAAGCACCAGCGCCTAAAAAGATGGCGTATTCAGGTCCGGCGGCGTTGGCGCTGGCAAGTGCCTGCAATTCCCACAGCGCTTCCATCTCGCTGAGCGCCTCAGGAATATCAAGGGATGGGAAACGATGTTCGGCGGGAACTGCTTCAAAGAGTTCCTCTAGTTTGGTAATGCCGATGGCGGCGAGCATCGCAGCGCGATCAGCATCGGTGTGTGGAATATATGCCATGTGTGGATACCTTTAATTTTTGTATCGTTGCACCAGATGTACGGCGTATCACCTCAGAGGCGGGTAAAAGGCGTGTTGAACCAGCATTTACGCACCGTTTCTGAAAAGATGCGTTCCGATCTTGTGTGTTGTGCGAACATACTTCAATTATGCCATCAAATGACAGTCGTTGCACAGCGTTTTTAGGAAGCGGCGCAAGCAGCATTTGCGCGAAGTACGCGATATTTTCGGGCAAGTGGGCGCACAAACAGACCTTGCGCGTGTGCGCGCCTTGCTCACACCTTCTGTGGTGGTGTAGGCATATTACACAAAAGGCTAAGTTGTCTCGCGCTGAGGTTGGCGCTAGAATTGACCTGCTTATGAAAGCTATAGATGCTGATGCCAACTGAATTCACTTTACCAAAGGATTTTTCATGCAAGAGTGGCACTTAAACGCTGAAAGTCCGCTCTCCATGCGGTTCGCTGCTGATGCGCGCCTAAAACGCACGGATTACACTGACGATCAGTCGTGGGAGATTACCTTCGGCGGCACCGAAGAGCCGTCCCTGACCTTTCAAACGCGCTATGGTGGGCGTGTTAATATTGCGCGCCTTGTGCCAATGTGGGTGCTGGATGGGCGCACCGTCTATGCCAGCATGGCGCTTGCCGAACGCCCTGTGCTGCGCGCCTTCACGCCAAGCTATGCCAAAGTGACGGCAAAACTCACCAATGCGCTGCTACTGACCAGCGAACTCTTTGTATTTGAGTCGCGGGCAGTCGGCGGGCGCTTCACCCTGCACAACAGCAGTGCTGACGCAATCGAGGTGCGCCTTGAGATGGTAGCGCAGGTGATGCGCGATGACAAACAGCTTGATATGAACATCCTCAGCCTTGAGGACGGCACAGACGCACTGCACTTAGGGCGCGTGAGCAACTTAAATCCCGTCCTGCTGCTGGAAAACGCTAAAGCGCCACCTGTAGCGCGCTTCCCCGGCACACCTATCGCGCCGAAATTGGTCAGTTTGTTCAGCGTGCCAGCCAACGGCAGCCTCGCGCTGCGCTGGGTGCATGGTGGGCAAATCTCCATGAAAGATAGCCTGCAAACCGCCTTTTTCTGGCTGCGCCGCGCCGATTGGAGTGCTGAACTCCGTAAGGTGGAGCAGCTTAGCGCCGAAACACTCAGTTTCCAGACGGGCGATGCCGATCTAGATGCCGCGCTTGCCTTCAGCAGTGCTGTTGCCCTCCGCAGCTTTGTGAATGCGACTGGCAGTTTGCCGAATGCCTCGTTTGTTTCGGCGCGCATTCCGTCTCGCGGCTGGAGTCCGCGTGGCGATGGCAGCGATCACGGCTGGCAGTGGAGCGGGCAGAGTGCGGCGCTTGCCGCCTTGGCGCTGCCTTCTGTGGCGGCGCTTGCGCCTGATTTGGCGTTGGGCGCGCTGCGAAACTTCCTTGCCGTGCGTCAGGCAGATGGGTTTATTGACCTCAAGCCGGGTTTGGGCGGTCAGCGCGCTAAACTGCTGAGTATGCCGCTGTTGGCAGCTACGGCACTGGCGCTCTACGAACAGACAGAGGACGCCGCCTTCTTGGCAGAGGCGCTGCCGATTTTACGCGCCTTCTTTGCGCGGTGGTTCACGCCTGATGCCGACCGCGACCGTGACGGCTTCCCGGAGTGGGTGAACACTACACACAGCGCCTACACAGAGAATCCGCTGTTTGCGCGGTTCCGCCGTTGGGCAGAGAATGCCGACATTAGTAAGGCAGAATCGCCTGATCTGGCTGCCTACCTGATCGCCGAAGGGCGCGCCTTGCTGCGGATGGGCGAACTGCTCGGCGATAGCACTGATGCGGAGGCGATCACGGCGCGCCTGCACAAGCTGGAAGCACACCTTGAGTCGCTATGGCACGCCGACTTAGGTAGCTACCTCTACCGTGACCGTGACACCGACAAGACTTTACGTGGCGTGAACCTGTTTCGCGGCAAGGGCGATGAGGCATTCGCCGCCAAGACAACGCTCGAAACGCCCAACCGCCTGATCTTGCGCGTGGTTGGCGGGCGCGACGTTGCGCCGCGCTTCTCCGCCGTGATCGAAGGCGTGGACGCCAACGGGCAGCACGTTGCCGAAACGCTGCCGAGCAGTGCCTTCACATGGTACTATGGCTTGGGTGCCGCTGTGACAGAAAAAGTTTATGCACAAGTGAACTACATCAAGTTTGAAGGGCTGATTCGCCTCTTTAACCTTGAGGTGGATACAGTGGACTTATTCCGCCAAAACCTGACCCAACTCGCCGCACTGTGGGCAGGTGTGCCAAACGCTGAACGCGCTGCCGAAATTGTGGCAACCCTCACCGATCCTGAGCGCTATTGGCGCCCATACGGCTTGCCCATCTGTCCAATCAATGATCCTGCCTTTGTCGCCAATAACGATGGCGGCAGCGGCGGCGTCTGGCTGCTGTGGAATGTGATGGCGTTGGAAGGCTTGCTGCGCTATGGCTATCAGGCGGAGGCGACCGAACTCTTTAAGCGGCTTTTGGCAGCCCAACTGAAGGTGCTGCGCCGCGATCACGGCTTCCGCGAAGGTTATAACAGCGAGACGGGCGAAGGCTTGGGTGATGTAGATGAATTATCAGGCATTGTGCCGATCAGCGCCTACCTGCGCCTGATCGGCTTACGAATTGTGAACGCACGGCGCGTGTGGGCAGGCGGCACCTTCGCCTTTGAGCAGCCCGTCACGGTGCGACGCGGCAGCCTGCAAGTGATACGGCGCAGCGACGGCACAACCGTGCAGTTTCCATCCGGCAAAGTGGTGGAGGTGGACTCGGCATGGCAGTTGATCGAGGATGACACGCCTGAGCCTGTCGTTGAGCCACCAGCGCCCGAACCTGAGCCAAGCCAAGCGCCAACACCAACGCCGATCAGCATCCTTGAGCCAGGCGACGATCAAAGTCATATAGAGAGCGATCTCACACCAGCGGAAGGCGAGTCAATCCCGGTTGAGTCGCTGCGCGATGCCACGCAAGAAATCCTGATCAGCCAGATTGATTTCAACACCGCTTCAGAGATACTCAAAGCGCCGCCACCACCTAGCGGCACGCCGGCACGCGGCACCATCAAAATTATGGTGCGTGATGCGCGCAAAACGCCGCCACCATCCGATGACCCAACTGCTGAATAATACCCTGTGGGGCGGGAAGTTTCCCGCTCTTATGATGCGCTGCGGACGCGCCTTGGCGCGTCCCTACGGTGTGAGGTGCAAGTGGTGAGTAAAAAATCAGAAGCGGTGTTCAAAGTCCCGCCCTGCGTGCGGGGCGGGATTTAGGGTGGGGTAAAATTTAGTGTCGCCTTTCAGCTTGCCCTTAGCGCGAATAGCCTTCCCGTGTTTGCACGTTGTAGCCCGTCAATTCGACGTATGCCACACCGCTGATCGGCTGTCCATTTTGTGTCCCTGTCACACGCGCCGCGCCCTCGTAGTAGGCAGTGGTCGTGTTCAGCTCCTGATCGCGCATGAATGGTTGCACTTCTAAATCTAATACGCCCTCAGGCGCGTTGATTGTCAGCCGCCAGCCATGCGGATAAACTGCACCCGTGCGCGGACTCGTCCATGTGCCAAGCGGTGTGATGCTGTAATCGCCCGCTGCCATCGAGAGGTAACGCGTGCTGCCGTCAGCGTTCACGAACGTGCCGTTGGAGGTTGGCTCGATGCCGCCATCGCGCAGCCGAATTTGATAGAGCATGATCTCACGCTCATCATCGAGTTGGATTGAGAACCAGTCCCAGCCGAGTGCGTCGTCACCTAGCACGCTGGTGCTATACTCATGATCAAACCACGCCGTGCCGCTGACTGTGAACTGCTCGCCGCGCACCGTGATTGTGCCTTCCAAAAGTGAGCGCGTGAAGCTGTAGTAGTAGCTGGCGTTGCCCTCGCCCTTGTTTTTGGTGCTGAAGCCGCGATCACCCTGAAAGACGATAGGTTTGCTCATCCGTAGCCGCACATCCATGCCCAGATCGCCTTCAGCAGTCCGCAAATGGTAGCCTTGCCCATCGGCATCAAAGGTAATTGCCCAATCCTCAATCCAGATTTTGGCGTAAGGCTCGCCCTGTGCGCCTGCCAAGCCTGCTGCGCCGCGTGCAAAGCGCTCTTTGAAGTAGAACTGATCGGCGGCAATATCAGCGATGGCAAAGTCCGCGAAGTAGATTTGGTTGGTCGCCCATTCGGATTGGCGTTCGGGCATGGTTGGCGTCAGCGCACGCCGAAAGATAGTGAATTTCAAGCCAAAGCGTCGCCCATCCGCCGTCTGGACGTTAGCAGTGTTGTACCACCACTCAGTTTGATATTCAGGGTGTGCGCCGTGATCGCGTGGGAAATTAAAGTCCTTCACTTCGGTCACCCGTGCAAAGCCTTCCACGTCGCCGCTGAGCGCCGCCACCACATCCGCGCTGAATTCCGCCTGTGTTTGCCCACGCAAGCCGTTCACGCCGATTAGGGCAGTGCCGATCACGCCGACCACAATCAACAGTATGAAGATGCCTCTACGAGTCATATTCCTTCGTCCTCTTACTCTAAGCGCAAGGCACGGGCAGGCTGAATGCGCCCGATCCGCAGCGCCGGATAAATGCCCGCCAACAGCGAAGCGACCAATGCGACCACTGCCGCCTGTGCGTAAAACTCTGGGCGCAAGCCAAGCGTCAGCGTCCAGCCGAAGCTGCGTAGGTTGATGATATAAACCAGTACCCAAGCTAACACTGTGCCAACTGGTACCGCCATCACCGCCGCAATAGCGCCCATCAGGCTTGTTTCAGTCAGCGTCAGGCGGAAAAGCTGGCGGCGCGTCATGCCATTGGCGCGCATAGTGCCAAATTCGCGGGTGCGCTCTAATTGCAAACTTGCCAATGCCGAAAGGATGCCGATGAAGGCGACCACTGTTGCCAGCAGGTTCAGCGCTGTGGTGATGGCGAAGGTCTGATCAAAGACGACCAGCACACTCTCGCGCAGATCGCGGTTGGACTGCACCAAGAGTTCTTGCTGACCATCAAAGGCGGCGCGAATGGCGTTCACCACGTCCGAGACGGCGTACTCAGGCGCGACCCATGCGGCAATGGTCGAGATATACGGATCATCGTAGAACTGCAAGTAGATATGCCGCCGCAGCATGACCGTCCCCTGATCGCCGCTGTAATCAACCATGAAGGCGGCAATCGGGAAAGTCTGTTCACCGCGATCCGTCAGAAGTGTTATCGTCTGCCCATCCCTAATCGGAATGCCGCGCTGCCGTGCAAAGGTTTCGCTGACCATCACCGCACCTTCGCCCAATGCTGCCCAAACCGCGTCATAATCGCCGATCTGCCAGACGAAACGGCGTGTTCCCATCGAAGTATCGCGGTCAATCGAAGTAAGCAGCACCGGCTGCGGATCGTTCGGACGGATTACGTCTACGCTGCGCGAAACACCGACCACTGCCACGCCTTCAATGCCGCGCACCACATCCGCCGCGCTTGGCTCAACCGGTACATCTTGGCGCACCGCCGAAATGGAAGGCGGGCTAATCAGCACATCAGCGCGGATCGTATCGGCAAGCCAGCCTTGCACATCGTTGCGGAAGCTGCCGACCATCGCACTGATGCCGACAATGACCGAGACGGAGACCATCAGCGCGGCAATGGCAACGCTGGTGCGGCTCAGGCTGCGGATGATGCTGCGCGGCGCCATCAGTCCTAGCACACCTGCCAATGCGCCGCTCAGCGGACGGATTGTGTTCATCATGAGCAGTGTGACAAGCGGTGTGAACAGCGAAAAACCAACCACAATGCCGAACAGCGCCACAAAGTTCACCTCTAGGCTTGGCAAGCTGAGCGCAATCAGCGAGAGCGCTACCGTCAGCGCGCCGCCAAGCGTTGCCAGTGGCACAGCACGCCGCACCTTACGCTCAATATCGCTGCGCTTGAGCGTGCCGCTGGGCGGCGTATTGGTTGCCTCATAGGCAGGTAGCAGCGCGGCAAAAATCGCCGCGCCCACGCCGATCAGCACCCCTTTGGCAAGCGAGAGCGTCGGAATATCCACGTTGCGGACGGTGACTGTGAAATACAGGCTGCTGACCGTCTGTGTAACGATGATGACTGCTACTCTGCCCATAATCACGCCGACAATTAGCCCAATTAGCACGCCGATCACCGCCAAAAGCGCCGCTTCCCAGATTACCATGCCGAAAATCTGATCGCGGGTGACGCCTAAGGCGCGCAGTGTACCGATGATCGGGCGGCGCTGCACCACCGAAAACGTGACCGTGTTGTAGATCAGGAACATGCCCACTACCAACGCCAAAAGCGAGAGCGCCGTCAGACTCAGGTTGAAGGCAGCCGTGATCTGCCCAACGGCGCTGGCGCGTGCGCCGGCGGCTTGCACAGTGACGCCTGGCGGTAAGATCGCCTGAATGCGCGCCAAGAGCGCCTCACCTGCTGCCGTCTGCGGGATGATCAGGTCAATGTTGGTCAGGCGTCCTAGCATGTTCAGCACCTCTTGCGCCGTGCTGACATCGGCAATGAGCAGGTCTTGCAGCCCTTGGGCGGTCACCTCATCAGTTGGGCGTAGCAAGCCAGCGATAGTCAGGGTGTGGCGCGTCGGACCGTAGCGCAGGGTGAGCGTATCACCTTCTTTCAAGCCGTACTGCTCGGCAAGGCGCTCTGCCATCAGCACCATGTTCGGCTGTGTGAGGAAAATCGTCACACCTGCGATATCGGCGTTAGCGTTCGCCGCCCCTAAGTTCAGATAGCCGCGAAACGGCGCTTCGGCAAACGGATCAATACCGAATATCCGCAGCGGCTGACCATCTAGCTCCAGTGCCTGCGCGTAGGCAGTCACCACCGGCGCTGCCTCACGGACGCCTAGTTCAAGGCGCAATTGGCGGTAGAGTTCATATGGCACGCCACTCGGTCCGCCTACAATTTGGTGTGTTGTGCGTCCGGTCAGGCTCTCGGTAAAGATGCCAAAGGCGCGTGTCGCGCTGGCGTTGGCAATATCAATGGCAAC
Source organism: Anaerolineae bacterium (assembly GCA_034432555.1). GTDB lineage: Bacteria > Chloroflexota > Anaerolineae > Aggregatilineales > UBA2796 > CP2-2F. Next base: position 12,131 of record DAOUBW010000040.1, on the reverse strand, counting down.
GATCATCGCCACACCAAGCGCCACGCCCAAGATGAACATTGCCGCCTGAAACGGGCGGCGTAACACAGCGCGCACCATCACGCGCCGCAGTGAATTCGGTAGCGTAAGCATTCAAACAATCCCTTGATTAGTATGCCTCGTTGGGGTGCAAGATGACAGGTGCGCAAGGCTGCCGATAGAAATTCGCCCGACTCATCGCCCGCACCAAGCGATCTGCGTTAGTCACGTCGTCGCGCAGCGTCAGCAGACGGTAGATGGCACGCCCATCGGTGCGGATACGCCATAACTGTGTACCGCGCAGCACAGCATAGGCAGCCACAAAACTCTCGCCCGTCGGTGTTTGCCAAGCGTAGTGCAAGGTGTGACTGTCGGCTGTCCACGCCGTCCAGATAGCAGGCGTCATGTGCAGCGGGTTGTGGACGCGGATGTTTTCCGCTAAGACGATCTCAGGCTTGCCACTGTAAGCGCGCAGCACCAAGCGGAATGTATTATCGCCGTAGTAGGCAGCCACACTTTCTATACGCGCCGCCGTGATGTAGCGCAGGTTAGGTGCAAGCGTTTGGTAGCGGCGCTCAATGGCAGGCACAGGCTTGCTCTCAAGGCGCCCACCATTGCTCAAATCGTGATGAGTCACCCAGTAGTACACACCGTGCCGACTGACCGAAAAGCGCTGAAAATAGACAAGGCAGCCTGTGCCGTTTTGCCATGCCGCGCCAACTGACCGCGCCGCCCCAAACAGCAGGGCAAGGCAGGCAGAGACGGCAATGATCACAAACGGCAAGCGCATCATGCCCTACGCTTTTGGCTCGGCGATCAGCTTGCCTTCGTGAATGTGGTAGACCACGTCGGCAAACGGCACCACCTCAGGATTATGGGTTGCCATGATGAGCGTTTTGCCCTCATTACGGGTCAACTCCAAGAGCAGGCTCAGCACTTTGCCGCCTGTTTCTTCATCAAGGTTGCCGGTTGGCTCATCGGCAAGGATGAGGAACGGCTCGTGGATCAGGGCGCGGGCAATGGCAACCCGCTGCTGTTCGCCGCCGCTCAGCCGATCTGGGTAGGCGTCGGCACGGTGTGCCAGCCCAACGCGCTCCAGCAAGGTGCGGGCGCGCCCTTCGCTGTGGCGGCGCGGCTTACCTTGTAGTTCAAAGGGCAGGCTGACGTTCTCAAGAGCGGTCAGAGTTGGGATCAGGTTGAAGAACTGGAAGACAAAGCCAATATGATCGCGCCTGAAAAGTGTTAGCGCACGCTCGTTCAGCGCCGTGAGGTTCGTCTCGTTAATCCAAATCTCGCCGCTGCTTGGCACGTCTATGCCGCCGATCAGGTTGAGCAGTGTGCTTTTGCCGCTGCCGCTTTTGCCAAGCAGCACCACAAAATCACCCGTGTTGAAGTCGGCATCCAGCGCGTGCAATATGGTGCGCTGCACGCCTGCTTCTTCATATGCCTTGCTCAGGTTACGCAGGCGCACAATCGGCGTGCTGGAGCGCGCTAGTGTGCTGCTTCGGTGCGCGGTGGTCAAAGTGAGCGCCATAAATCAGCCTTTCTGGACGGCAGGGTAGCGTTGTGAACAAACTCTGTGCATTGTATAAGATAGTAAGAGTGTTTGGGCGTGGCGTCAAATAAGTTTGTGATGAGAAGCACAAAGCCGTATGATTCAGCCTTGACAGACTGCTCTTCGCGCCAATCGGTAGTATAATGTGGGTATACAGCCTATATGCTGGAGCATTGATATGCTGCTGAGCGATGCCGAACTACAACAACTCATCCGCTTGTTGATTCCCGTGTTTCAGGATAGCGGCACACGCCGCTACTTGATCGGCATGGCATTCCCTTCAGATTTGAACCGCCGTTCAGCCATTGCGTTGGATAGCCCGCCGCGTCAATTTACCTTTGACATGGTAGATTACTACTATCGGCGCGCACCCAGTGATCTGATTACCGTACTGCACGTTGTTCAAGAAGAACAAGGTGGTGATCTCGCCCGTGCGCTGCAACCCTTTGTGGATAAGCTGGCACAATCGGTTGCTCAAGCCTATACAGCACCTGCGCCATTAGCCACTGAACAACCTACCTACAAATTGTTTATCAGCTATCGGCGCAAAAGCTGGGAACTGACCAAACACCTTGCGGCTGATCTGCGTCAGCATATGAACGCCGATGTTTTTGTTGATTTCAGCGGCATTGATGAAGCAGACTTTGATCGTTCGATTTTGCGTCACCTTGCCGAAAGGGATTGTGTGCTGGTCATTGTGACCGAACACACCTTCTCAGAACGCATTCACCAGCCTGATGACTGGGTGCGCCGCGAAATTTCGGAGGCGCTGCGGCTTGGCAAGCCAATCTTGCTTGTGTCGCGGGAAGGGCAACTGCCGCCCGCCAACTTGCCTGCCGATATTCGTTCGATTGGTGGCAAGCAGGCTGTCACCTTCTACCCTGAACACTGGGACTCTGCGCTGAAGCGCCTGAGCGAGCTGATTCCCAAAGCTATCCAACACGCCAAAGATGCACCCCTACCAACATCCGCGCCTGCTGCTGCGCCGCCTGCTGATGCCGACGCTTCGGAAGAAGAAGCACTATCCCTTAGCCATTCCGACCAAAAAGCCGATCTAGAACGCGCTGAAACACTTCTAGCAAGCCTTTTGCCATCCACAGTGGTGCGGATTGCCCAGCGCGCTGTGGAGAAAAAATTGGCAGACATCCGCGCCGCAGAAGCAGCCGCCACACACCAACAAACCAGCGCAGAGCGCGCCTACCACAAGCTGGAGCAGCTTATCCCACTGATCACTACCTCTGAGAGCCTAAGTGAGGCACAAACAGCCTTCCGCCAATTCAAGCGCGATTATCCACAGCACGGCGATCCGCGCGGCATCGCGCGCCAGCTAACTGCCCTTAAGCGCCGTTTCAAGCCGTCTGCCGAGCTTGCGCCACCGCCGCCCTTAAGTGCTGCCAGTGCGCCGCGTGCTGCCCACTCCAATATTCTTGAACATGCTCACCACTTGATTCAGCAAGCCCAATATGCTGAGGCATTCGCCCTGTTACAACCCTTTGTGGCGGAACATCCCGATAAGGCTGAGGCATGGTTTCTTTTGGCGCATGTGGTGGATACACCCGCACAGATGGCGGAAGCATTGCGGCGCGTGCTGCATTTGCAGCCTAGCCACGCAGAAGCACAGAGCGTCTATGCTCAGCTTATGCAAGATTTTCCAGAGCTTGCCGCACCTAAATCAACAGAGGAATCCGCGCCCGACCGCCCTGAACAAGATACCTTTCGCGCAGCTTTTCAGTCCCTATGTTGGTGCGCCGCCCGAAACGCCCGCCGCGCCGCCAACCGAAGAAGACTATGGCGATTTCGGCGCACTCTTTCGCGCCAGCCGCCCTGCTGCAAGCAGCACGCCTGAGGAAGATGACCCTTTCCGCGCCCTGTTTAAGGCAGGCTTTAGCACACCACTCGACGACAGCGAATAAGCAAAGGAACGGTACTTATTATGGCTTTCTCGCTCAGTGATCACCCACACCGCCGTTTTAACCCACTCACCGGCGAGTGGATACTTGTTTCGCCGCACCGCACCAAGCGCCCTTGGCAAGGGCAGATCGAGACACCGCCCGCCGAAGTGCGCCCTGAATATGATCCACAGTGCTACCTTTGCCCTAGCAATATGCGCGCCAATGGCGAGCAAAATCCTGCCTATACCAGCACTTACGTCTTTACCAACGATTTTCCCGCCCTGCTGCCTGAAACGCCCGACGGCACATATGCGCCGCACCCATTGCTGCGCGCCGAATCTGAGCGCGGGACGGCGCGTGTGGTGTGCTTCTCACCGCGTCACGATCTCACCCTTGCCGAGATGGAAACGCCCGCCATTCGCCTAGTGGTAGACGAATGGTGCAGGCAGTACGCCGAACTGGCTGCCTTGCCCAACATCAGCTATGTGCTGGTCTTTGAGAACCGCGGCGCGATGATGGGCGCCTCTAACCCGCATCCGCACGGGCAAATTTGGGCAACCGAACATCTGCCGCAGCAGATCAGCTTAGAAGATGCCACACAGCGCGCCTATTGGCAGCGGCACGGGCGCTCCCTGCTGGCAGACTACCTTGAGGCAGAGTTGGCAAGCGGCGAACGTCTTATCCACCTGAACGCGCATTTTGCCGTGCTGGTGCCGTTTTGGGCGGTGTGGCCCTTTGAGACGATGATCATCAGTCGGCGGCACGTTGGCGCGATGACCGACCTAACCGCTGATGAGCGCGATGCGCTTGCCGATGCGTTGCACGCACTCACCGTCCGCTACGACAACCTGTTCCACGTCTCGTTTCCCTATTCGGCAGGCTTCCATGTGCGCCCCACATGCGACGGTGACTGGGCGCATTGGCATTTTCACGCCCATTTTTATCCGCCGCTGTTGCGCTCTGCCACCGTGCGGAAATTCTTGGTGGGCTATGAGATGCTCGGCACGCCACAGCGCGATATTACCGCCGAACAGGCTGCCGAACGGCTGCGAAGCCTATCGCCCGTCCACTACAAACAAGCGCCCTGAATAGGAAAGTGCAGCGCACCTGTGCTATACTTTGCCCAAAATAGCAGGAGGTGCAGCCATGGCAGATTGGCGCGACGAGGACGAAGAACGCTTTCAAGATGAACTGGATGAGGAACGCGAACAGAATCGGCGCAACCTGAGCGACGATTTTGCCGCCTTTGACGCCTCGCGCTATGTGCGTGAAGCGCGGGCGCGGGCAGCGGGCAACATTGCACCACAGCCCGATGCCGAGCCTGAGGAACATGATCCAACCGCCGCTTGGGACGATCCGTTATCGCGCTTGCCATCCAGTATCGCGCAACGCACCCAGCCAACACCCAGCCGACGGAATGCCCGTAATATGCGCGCTGGCTTCCAAAACCGCTATCAGAGCGAGCTAGGTCGGGGGCGCGGTGCCAGCCGCGATGTGCAACGTTCCGCCGCCAACGAGCGTGAGCCGGGCTTGTTAAGCGGGCTTTTGGGCAGTGGTCTGGCGCCGGGCTTGCGCTGGATCATGATCGGTTATGGCTGCTTCGGCTTGATGCTGGTGATCGGTCTGTGTGGTACTTTTGCGTGGCTGTTCGGCTTGATCAGCGGCTAGGTTGGCTTTGCCAAGAGCGGATGCAGCGGCGTCCACAAGCCCTCAGCGCGCAGTTGGCAATCCGACAAGGGCAGCCGATAGCGGTAGGCACGTAAGGTGGTGGCGTGCAAACTGCGCGGCACAAGGATAGTGAGCATTCCATCCAATGGATCAAGGTAGTAGAGCAGCGGGAAAACCTCTAGCATGGCGCGTTCCATCTCGCGCACGCGGAAGGCACCGGCGGCAGCCTCAAAGGCATCACGCGGCACGGGGCGCGGATCGTAGGGCGAGATCGGGCGTAGCGGCTCACTGAGCGCCTCTGCATAGCGCACTTGCCCAAGAAACCACACATCGCGCACACCCGCTGCTTGATACAAGCGATGGCGCTCGTGCCACTGCGCTGCGCTGTTGTTTGCCTGTTGGAACTCTAGGGCAAAGTGCGGTGCGATGAACACATCGGCACGCTGACCTGTGGCGGTGATGCGCTGCTCTAGGGCGGCTGATTCCGCCGCTTGCCGAAAATGGCGAAAGAGCAGTAGTTTGCCGCTGCGGTGGCTCTCGGATTCTGGCTCGGCATCGCGTGCGGCGCATTTGGCAAGGCTGACATGGGCGAAATGATGTTGGCGGACATCGCCCGCCTTCAGGCGTAACGCCGCGCCGCATTCAGGGCAGCGTAGATCGCCGCGCTCTGAATAGGCGCGCAGCACCTCCAGTGGCACATCGCCGATAATCAGCAACGCGCCTGTTTGCGCGTGGCGCGCTGCCAGCCGAATGCCCAATTCCTCACTGCGCGTTGCCATAGTGCGCTATCCCATGCGAAGGCGCGTCATGCCGATGATGACCAACCCAATGCCCAGCACCAGCCACAGCGTGAACGCTTCACCGAGAAAGACCACTGCCACGAACGCGGCGACAATCGGCTGTAGGTTGATGAAGGCTGCCGTGCGCGAGGCACCAATCCGCTTGAGCGCTAAATTCCAGATGGTGCCGCCGATGGCAATTGCCACTGCACCTGAATAAATGACAGCTAACCACACTTCCCACGTCAGCAGCGACCAATCGAAACTGAGTGCATCCGGGATGGCGATGATCGAATCCAACACAGCGCCGCACACCAACAGCCAAAAAGAGGTTGCCATCACCGGATTATCCGCCATCAGCTCGCGCAGCGAAAAAGTCATCGCAATCCAGGCGATGATGCCCGTCATGGTCAGTGCGTCGCCCAGCAAAGTTGTGCTGCCGCCAATACCGATCTGTCCGGCATAGCGGGAGAAGATGACAACCAGCACGCCGCCGACTGCCAGCGCCATCCCGCTGAACATCCGCCGACTGCCGCGCTCGCGCCGCAGCAAAATGTTGATCAGCACCACGCCGATGGGCGCTGCCGTGTTGATCAAGACACTGTTTGCCACGCTGGTATGCCGCAAGCCGTTCACGAAAAATGCCTGATACACGCCATGCAGCAGAAATGAAGTGAAAATGAGGCGCGGAATGGCGCTGCGCCTGAAGGCAAACGACTCGCCGCTCGCCTTGAGTAGCACAAAAAGCGCCGCAGCACCAACGCTGAACCGAAAGGCGTTAAAAAGGAAAGGCGGCAGCACGTCCAGCGCGGCTTTGGCAATGCTATAGTGGGTTCCCCACAAAATCATGCACAGCACCAAGAGCGCATCCATCGGTGAAAGCGGCAGCCAGAAACGCGCTAGGGGCTTGCCCTCTGTCACAGGCAAGGCAGCAATCGTCTTCTCAGGCACGGGAGTCCAATCAAACTCGGTTAAGCGGATGATTTGATTGTAAATCAAAGTGGCGGCTTAGTGCTAGAGGGATATTTTGGGGTGTGGGGAAGAGGATGGCTGTGATGGGAGATAGGTTTACAACCCACCCGCGCACTAGGCGATCTCCACAAATTTCCCATTCCCTGTAATTTTGCCTGTTTACAAGCACAACAAAGTGTGTCACAATGAGCCGAGATAGAGTTTGACCAGTGAAGGTTGCACGCCACAATCAGAGCATCCGCGTTTTCCTGTGAGTCCGACAGTTTTTGCAAGGCAACCCTGCAAAAACCGTTCACGCTAGAAGTCTGCTGCGCTGCGTTGTTTAGATGCCCGTCCGTTTTGACTCTATCATCAGTTCATGTTTCAGTATGTCAGGAGAAGCAGCCAGATGGCTAAGAAGTTGTACGTGGGCAATTTGTCCTACAATTCCACACAGGAAAATATTCGCACGCTTTTCGCGGAGGCGGGCGAAGTGGTGGAAGTCGCTATTATCATGGATCGTGAGACTGGGCGTTCGCGTGGTTTCGGCTTCGTGGAAATGGCAACCGATGAAGGTGGCAAGGAAGCAATCAAGCGTTTTGACGGCTACATGCTCGATAACCGCAAGCTGACCGTTAACGAGGCACGCCCGCGCACAGAGCGCCGCGATGACTTCGGCGGTGGTCGCAGCGGTGGCGGTCGCAGTGGTGACCGTGATCGCAACGGTGGCAACGGCGGCGGGATGCGCCGCAGCCGCTTCTAAAGCGCACTTTTAACGTCTACCCTGAACTGCCTTCTGCCCAACCGTGGAAGGCAGTTTTTATTTGTCATACCCAACATTGCTTTCAATACAGCACTTGAGCGGTGAGGCAGCCTGATTCTCGCGGTCTCTAGCGCTGTGTACCTATCTCAGCACTCCCTAAAACATACCCGTCTTTCGGATTGCGTATACAATCATCAACATTGGTACTTTTCCTTAGAAAGAGGCAATGATGTTTACAAATCCACTTCGATCCATTTGGGCGCGTGGCGAGGTGCCAGTCAATGGTTGGCTAAGCATCCCGAACGCATGGACAGCCGAGATTGTGGCAAGCAGCGGCTACGATGCGGTCACTATTGACCTACAGCATGGCTACATGAGCTATGAAACGGCGCTCGCCATGTTGCAAGCGGTTGGAAACACAGGCGCTGTGCCGCTGGTGCGCGTTTGGTGGAATGACCCAGCGCTGATCATGAAGATGCTGGATAGCGGCGCGTTAGGCGTGATTTGCCCACTCATCAACAATCGGGCTGAGGCAGAGGCATTCGTGAGTGCCTGCCGCTACCCGCCGCAAGGCTTCCGCAGCTACGGACCTACCCGCGCCGCGATGTGTTACGGTGAGGACTATTTTACCTACGCCAACAGCGAAATTGTGACTTTTGCCATGATTGAGACCGCGCAAGGATTAGAAAACCTAGCGGAAATTGCCGCTACGCCCCACCTAGACGGACTCTACATCGGACCCGCTGATCTGAGCGTTGCCCTTGGCTTACCGCCCCACACCGAACCAACCGATCCCAAATTCTTTGAAGCAGTAGATCACATTTTGGCGGCTGCCGCAGCCAACAACAAGATCGCCTGCATCCATGCGCGCACACCCGATTATACCAAGCGGATGTTGGCGAAAGGCTTTCGCTTTGCCACAGTCGGCAACGATACCAACTTGCTGGGCGGCGCGGCAAAGGCGATCACAGCCGCCTTCAAAGGCTGAGCCTAGCGTGCAGGGCTGCCGTTGAGGTATGCCCACAGCGCCAGCAAGGGCAGGGATGGCTGCTGTTCCTGCTCTTTACCCTTATAGTGAAAGCGTCCGCTGTTCCAATAGATGCCCAGCTCACGCTTGGCGCGTGTGATGCCAACATAGAGCAGGCGCAGACGCTCGGCGGCGTAGTCTAGGCGCGCCTGAACGGATGCCTCACTTTCGATGTATTCTCGGTCGGCAATCAGGCATTCCAATTGAGCGCGTGCCTCTGCACCCAGATTCAGCGCGCCGCGCAGGTAGTATTTCTCGTCAAGGTAGCGGTCGGTTGCCTGAGCTGAGGGAAAACTGTAATCATTCACCGAGAGCAGATAGACACGATCCCACTCCAAGCCTTTGGCGGCGTGCATGGTGGCAATGGTGACCATCCCTTCCTTCGGCGTGTAGCCAACTTCGGCGTCTTCAAAGCCTAAGAAGCGCCGTTCGTTGCTGCTAATGCGCTGTAGCTCAGCGGCGAACTCGGACAGCCGTGCGTTAGGCATTTCAAGGGCATAGCCGCGCAAAAGTTGCGCCAGTTTATAGCCAAGCGCGATCTCGGGCGGCGTGCTGAAAATATCTTGCCCAACGGTCAGCACCAGTTGGTCAATCGGTAGGTATGAGGCGTGCAGCCAGCGATGCACCATTTGGCGGAATGCCTCTAAGTCTTCGTAAAGCGGCGTGAGGGCATCTGAGTCGGGCAGGTCAAGCGCTTCAGTCAGCAGCACGCCTTCTTCGGGGAATAAGAAGCGCTCAACGTGCTTTAGCCCTGCAAGGGCGCTGTGGGCAGTTGCCAACCACTGATTGCTTTCTACCGAATCCTCAGCAGTGTAGCTGCCCAAATGCAGCCGCCACCACTGATCGCGGTAGAGATCAGCGAGTTGGGCGGCGCTCTGCGGGCTGATCGGCTTGGCAAGGTATTTGATGACCTGCTCTAGGCGTTTGGTCGTCTCACGGGTGGAGGATGTGCTGCGGAGCAGTTCCTCATACGGCACGCCGAGCGCCTTCAAGCGTTCTGCCAGCTTAAAGCCGTGCTGATTTTCTGGCACAAGGGCGGCGGCGGTGCGATCTTTGTTTTCGGGTAGCCATTGGGCAAGCGATTGTGCCACCATATCAATCTCTTGATCAGGCGTGTACACTCTGCCGGTGCTGTAGACGATCTGTAAGCGCGCTTCCTCAGCAGGCGGATTGCCTTGTGCATCATCAGGCGGCGTAAGCTGAATGCGCTGCGGCAGAAAGGTATCGCGCAAGTCTTCGTTTGGATGTTCGTTGCGCGTCCACATGACCAAATAATTCGCCAGATCAATGATCGGCGCGGCAGAGCGTCCGGCAACGCTCAAGGTTTGCGATTGCACGTCGCGTTCTTCAAGGAAGGCGCGCAGATACTTCGGATCGGCAGTGGTGAAGGTCGTGTTGATCGCCTGATTTGGATCGCCAACGCGCACCCAATTCTGATCGTTGGAGAGCATCCGCAGCAGGCGCTCTTGCAGTTGGCTGCTATCTTGCGCCTCGTCTTCCAAAATGTAAGGGTAGCGCGCTTGCTGGCGCGCCAGGAAAGCCGAATCGCGCTCTAGGGTGCTGAGCGCCAACATCACCAGATCGTCGAAATCCACGGCACCGCGATAGCTGAGCGCACGCTGATAGTTCTCATAGACGGCGCAGCCAAAACGCGCCAACGGCAGATCAGATTCAAGCAAAATATCTAGGCGCGCACGCAGTGCTTCAGGCGTCAGGCGGCGATCTTTCGCCTGACGGATGAAACTCTCGGCGATGCCCTGTGCCAGCTTGGGCAAATCTTCACGGGCAAGGTAGGCAAGTTTTTTTGGCTCATCGCGCCATTCATCCTCAAGATAGCCCGTGAACAAACTGATACCGTTGCCGCGCAGCCAGGTGGCAACCACATCCTCACGGATGCTCTGCGCGGTGCGCTCATCCACAATCTTGAAGTCTTCTGCCAAGCCTGCCAAGGTTGGGCGTTCGCGCACCAGATCATGCGCCAAGCCGTGCAGAGTCCGCACGCGGTAGCCCATGTTGGTGATGACCACACCGGAATCCTGCAAGAGTTTGGCAATTTTGGCGCGGATGGCGTTCACGGCGGCGTTGGCAAAGGTGACGACCAGCACTTCTTGATCAGCCGTAGCGCGCTGCTGCCTGATCAGGTGTGCCACAAGGCGCGCTGCAAGGTGCGAGAGCGTGAAGGTTTTGCCGCTGCCCGGCACTGCGGCAATGCCCATTTTACCGCCGCTGTAACGCAAAATCTCAGCTTGCTCAGGGCGGAATCGGCTAGGGATGCTGTCGCTCATTCGCTCGCCGCACCTTCCACGCCCTCTGCATTGGCGCTGACCAAGCGCTGCAAGGCGCGCAGCAGCTTACCGCTTTGCTCAAAGCCGCTTTCGCCCAGATCGGCGAGCGCAATGTAGATATGCTGACGGCAGCGGCGCACTAAACCGATCACGGTGCGATAGAGCGCTGCTTCTTCGGCGGCTGCCTCGTCGTCATCCGTCCAGACCTGATTGGGCAAATATTCACGGCGCAGCACATAGGGGTGCGTCAGGGGCTGCTCTAAGCGCTCGAACCAGCCACTGCTGCCAACATCCAACCAAAACTGATAGTCCACATAGCGGTTGCGTAACAAGAAGGTATTGGCAGGCATCATCAGCACGGCATTGGCATTTTCATCTTGCCAGCTCTGCGCGTAGAGCGAGGGCAGCAACCGCTGTGAGACAAGGCTCAAATACTCGCGTCCCGCCTCTGACCAATCGCCTTCATAGCGATCATAGAGCGTTTGGCGAAAGTGCTGCACAGAGGCGATCAACTGCGCCGCAACGCGCCCTGCCTCAAGGTTGTTGTGCAGCGCATAGCCCTTCTGCGAGAGTTTTTCGCCAAACAGGCGCCGCAAAAAGTGATCAAGTGGGATGTTCTCGCCATGCTCAAGGCGTGCGCGGTAGCTGTCCAGCCATTCGCGCAGCGCATCGTAGCGCTGCCCAACGCGATAGCCAATGCGCGCTTGCTTATCTGCTTCCAGCTTGGCGAAGGCGCTCAGGCTAGGGCGCAAGACGTTTTGATCATCACGCTTGGCACGGTAGATAATCTCTGCCAGCAGCCGTGCGCGCAGCGGATCAAGATCGCTGATGCAGAGACCTAAGGCATCCGCCACGTCTTTCGCGGGCGGCGCGATCAACGTTGTGCCATCCAGCCAGTGTGGATGGGCGATCAGGGTGAAGGTCAGCAAGGCGCGTGTGATAGCATCGTCGGTCAGAGCGCGGGACGGGCGGTGCGTTAGCACGGGAATCCGAATACCGTGCAGTTCTTCGCGTTGGCGCAGCGCATAGGTGAGCGAAAAGCGCAGTGAGTCGTTCAAGAAGGGCGATAACACAGCGATCTGGCGCGGCTGAACGCCTGCCGCAACTAGAGCGGCAATCTGATCGGCAACTGCCTCGATCATCTGTGGGTAAAAACGGTTGGCACTGTAGGAAAAAGCGGCACTTGGATCGCCTTCAGCTTGTAGATCAGGCTC
>DAOUBW010000039.1:0-14117 GCA_034432555.1 Anaerolineae bacterium | reverse complement strand
ACCCGCGCTTTGCACTTTCATATCGGCGCTAAATCCTCTAAAATAGCTTCATTAAAAGAGACCATCCAAACTGACAGGTTATGTTATACTAGCTAGGCATGAACAGCGCAGAAGATCGGCACGCGCCATTCGCGCTTGACTTAACGGCAAATCATGAGGAGCATGGCATGTCTAAAATCATCTCGATTCACTCGTTTCGCGGTGGCACGGGCAAATCGAACACAACAGCCAACCTTGCCGCACTAATTGCAGCAGAAGGCAAGCGCGTCGGCGTCATTGATACCGATATTCAGTCGCCGGGCATCCATGTGCTGCTTGGCTTGGAAGAAGATCAGATGCAGATGACCCTGAACGATTATTTGTGGGGACGCTGCGAGATCAAGGACGCCGCTTATGATGTGACCGCTAATCTGGGTGTGTCGACCACTGGCAAGCTGTACTTGGTGCCTTCCAGCATCAAAGTGAGCGATATTGCCCGCATTCTGCGCGAACATTATGATGTTGGCTTGCTCAACGATGGCTTCCAACGCTTTGCGGAAGACCTTCAGCTGGATGTGCTGATGGTGGATACGCATCCCGGCTTGAACGAAGAAACGCTGATGTCTATTGCGATCTCCGACGCATTGGTGATCATCATGCGCCCTGACCAGCAGGATTTTCAAGGCACCAGCGTGACGGTTGAAGTGGCGCGCAAGCTGGACGTGCCGCATATGATGCTGGTCGTCAACAAGACGCCTACCAGCTTTAACATGGAGAGCGTCAAGCGCAAGGTTGAGCAGATTTATTCGGCAGAGGTTGGCGCCGTGCTGCCCCATAGCGATGAGATGATGGCGCTTGCCAGCGAAGGCGTTTTTGTGACGAAATATCCCGATCACGCCATTGCCACACAGTTACGCCGTGTCGCGCTCTCGCTGATCGCTGAATAAATGCGCTTGCGGCAGCCTTTGCCAACAAAGATGCCGCATTCTGCATCCCTGAGGTTATAATCGGGTTGGTCAAGGCTTGGGGTCTGTGAAGCAGGGAAAAACACATGAACCTGATCGGGCAGCGCTTAGGGCAGTATGAGGTTCTCGCCCGTTTTGGCGAAGGCGGCATGGCAACCGTCTTTCGGGCAAAACAAGATAAAGTTGGGCGTGAGGTTGCCATCAAGGTAATGGCGCCTGCCCTAGCGCGACGAGAAGTCTTTGCTCAGCGCTTTGAGCGTGAGGCGAAATTGATCGCGCAGCTTAGCCACCCGCACATCGTCAAGCTGTTTGACTATGGCACCCTGCGCGGCTTTCACATGCGCCTGATTGACCCATCCTTTGATCCCAAAACGGATATTTTTTACTTTGTGATGGAACTCATGCTGGGCGGCAGCCTTGCCAGCCGCTTGTATAAAGCGCGCCTCACGCCGCAAGAGACCAGCCATGTGTTGCGCCAGATCGCACCCGCTCTTGACTATGCCCACGCGCAAGGCATCATTCACCGTGATTTGAAGCCCGCCAATGTGCTGTTTGATGATCATCACAATGCCTTCCTCACCGATTTCGGCATTGCGAAATTGGTGGAAGAAGACTCCGATCAAAACGCGCTGACACAAGAAGGCACAACACTCGGCACGCCGTCTTATATGTCACCCGAATTGTGGCAGGGCGAGAATATCGGTAGTTGGACGGATATTTACGCGCTGGGCATCATGGTTTTTGAGATGCTGACCGGCAAACTGCCCTTTGTGGCTGGCACACCTTTCCGCGTCATGCACATGCACCTCTTTGACCCACCGCCCGCCTTGCAAAAATACGACGCCGCACTGCCTGCCAGCCTAGAGCCTGTGCTACAGCGCGTTCTGGCAAAAGAACCCAAAGATCGCTACCCAAGCGCGGTAGCCTTTGCGGAAGCCTTCGACGCAGCTTTGCAGGCTGCACCTGTTCAAGGGACTGCCTCACCCGCTCCTGATCTACACGATAAACCAACGGCAGCTCAAAACGAGACATTGCCACAGTCGGCTGCATTTGCGGTGGCAACACGCTGGCTTTTGATTGGTCTGGCGGTAGCGCTCGCACTCAGCCTTATTGTGGTTGTGGTGCTGCTCAGTAGCAGATCGTGAGCGCGCTTTGCGCCTGCGTAAAGCGTAACTTTCGAGGGAACTTTTATGCGTAATACGTCAAATTGGTTGCGGTCAGTGATCGGGAAACTATTTGGAGTGCGTCGGATGGCGGAGCCAACCCCAACAGATATGCTTGACTTGCCGCCCGCCCAGCTTAAGATTATGCGCTTAATGCTGCGCCAACGCGAGATGGTCTACACAGATTTGGTCTCGGAGTTAGAGCGATTGCCAGCCGCTGAACGCCTAAGCCGCCTTGAGATCGATGTAAACCTGCGCGAACTGGTCGCGCTCGGCTGGCTGCTGCGCGAAGAGTCGCCTGAGCGCGTATCGTTTCGGGTCGGGCAGATCACTAGTGCTGCTACACCCAAACCGCCTGACCTGCCCACAGAGGAGGGTGACTCAGCACAACCGATTGGCAAGCCATCCGTGCGGCATGACGGCGGACGCGAACGCCTGAGCAACTTTTGGGATGTGGTGGATGAAGTTGCCGCCGAACAACCCAGCCGTCCTAAGGTGAACATCCGCACTGGCTTGGCGGAAGAACTCTCCGCCGGCGCAGAAGCACCTGCCGAACAAACGCGCCCAGCGCGCCCAAAGGTCGTCGGCAAACTCTTTGAAGAACTCTCTGCTAAGCCCGACGATTCGGACTAGGCAACTAAAACCACAGGGGACGGGCAGCTTTACCCGCCCCCAGTTTATCCAACAGCGCGTTATTGAGCGCGTGCCACCAAGTTCAGCACAATCCGCACATCATCGTTGACGCGCACAAAGCCCAAATCCGGTGGATTGAGGTCAAGATCAGTCAGCTTCAGGTCGGTGTAGGCAGTCACCACCAACACACCATCCCTGTACATGCCCATCGCCGTAAAAGTCGTCTCACGCACGGTCGTGCGCACTTGCAGGTTGCCCTTGATTTGGAAGGTGAGCATCTCACCTTCGCGGTAGGCGCGTGCGGGCAAGCCGATCAGCTCCGCATCGGTCAGCTTGGCGATTGGGAACTGGTTGAAGTTGAAGCCCCGATTGCTGATCATCCAGTTATCGCGGTTGCGCTGATCCGAGCGAATCTGCGCCAAGTTCACGTTAATTTCCTCGCCAAGTTGGCTGTTAGCAAGGTTGCCAAGGTCAACAGCCACCTCACCCGCGATCTCTTTCGTCACGCCGACTGCCAGCACAAAGCTGCCGTTCAAAATCTCGCCTACTTGGTAACAGGCTTCCGATTCCGCACCGACGATGCTCAAAAAAACGAAGTTCGACTCACCTACGGTCGGTGTTGGCTCTGGCGTGGCGGTTGGCATGGGTGTGGCAGACGGCGCGTTCTGCGGTGTGGCAGTCACACCGCGTGCCACCGTGCAAGAAACGTATAGTTCTTGCGCCAAGCGACCGCGCAGGGCAGCTTCACTGTAGGCAGCCGCACGCACGCCGTTTTGGTAAAAGGCGCTGTTGGTGGCGGTGGGTGGGGTGGTGGTCAGGGCGCGTTCCGCCTGCTGGGTGCGGAGTGCATCAATGTTATTGCTGCGCGCTGTTGGCACGCCGGTTGTGGAAGGCGTGGTAAACAGTGCAGGTAAGATGAAATTTACGGCAACGTAGATGCCGATAATTAGCACCGGAATACCGATCAAGGCTGCCGTGCCAAGCATGAGCGCTCTAGAGCGTTTCATCGCATTTTCCTCTATAGGTTAGATTTGCAAGTCGAGACATGCTCTATTCTAAAAGCGAAAAGATTAAATGCCCTGCCAATCTGGATGAGAGATCGCTGAGAGCGCCGCTTCCGTATCAGGCTGCCATTTACCCTTGCCCTTCGCCCGATCTCTCACTACAATAGCAGCACATTCGCACGAGGGAGCTTAACCGATCATGCCAAAGCGTAAAATTAACCACGAGACGCGCCGCAAGTTTGCCAAGCGCACCCAAGTTGGCAACAACGTCAGCTTCTCGCAGATCAAGACCAAGCGGCTGTTCCGCACCAATTTGCAGTGGGCAACCATTGAGATTGACGGCAAGCCGGTGCGCGTCCGCCTGACTGCTCGCCAGATCAAGGCACTCTGCAAGACCAAGTAAGCCCGACGTGATCCACTTCACGTCCCACGCCTGAGAGGCGGAAAGCGCTCGACTTCCGCCTTTGCGCTTTTTATAAGGCGTTCACCATGCCGCACAACCTACAACCGCCCTTCAAAGTAATGCACATCATCTCGCGCCTGAATATCGGCGGCATTTCGCCGTATGTGATCCCGATCACGGCGCTGCTGCGGCAGGCAGGCTACCAAAGCGCCTTAGTTGCCGGCAGCGTTGGCAAGCGCGAAGGCGATATGGGCTACCTTGCCGAGCAAGCTGGTGTGCAGCCGTTGCACGTGCCGAGCTTAGGGCGCGAAATCTCGCCGCTGCGCGATCTTGCCACCGTGCGCGATCTATACCGCTTGCTGCGGCGCGAAAAGCCGCACATTGTGCATACGCACACTGCGAAGGCAGGCTTTGCTGGCAGGCTGGCGGCAAAGTTGGCAGGTGTGCCGCTCATCTTCCACACCTATCATGGGCATGTCTTTCATAGCTATTTTGGCGCGGCAAAAACGCGCTTCTACCTTGCCCTAGAGCAGTTCTGCGGCGCGCTCTCCACACGCCTTATCACAGTCAGCCCGAATTTGCAGCGCGAGATCGGGACGGTCTACCGCGTTGCGCCGCCGCGCAAAGTGGCGATGGTCGTGCCGGGCTATGACCTGTCAGGCTTGCGCGATTTGGTGCGCCCATCGGGCGATTTTCGCGCACGGTTCGGCATTCCCGAAAGTGCGCCGCTGATCGGCATTGTTGGGCGCCTTGTGCCGATCAAACATCACGCGCTTTTTCTAGAGAGCATGGCGCAGGTGGCGCACGCCATGCCAGCAGCGCGCTTTGCGATCATTGGCGATGGTGAGCTGCGCGCCAGCTTGGAAGCACAGGCGGAAGCGCTCGGCATCGGGCAGGCGGTCATCTTTACGGGCTGGCAAAGCGATCTGCCCGCCATTTATGGGGCGCTGGATTGCCTTGTGCTGTGTTCCAAGAACGAAGGGCTGCCTAGCGCCGTGATCGAGGCGTTGGTGACGGGCGTCCCTGTAGTGGCGACGGCGGTCGGCGGTGTGCCAGATATGCTGGCGGATGGGCGTGGCGCATTGGTGCCGCCGAACGATGCTGAGGCGCTGGCTGCGGCTGCCCTGCACACCTTGCGCGATCTGCTTGCGGCGCGCAGCCATGCCCAGTCGCTGCGGAAAGCAGCCTTTGATCTCTACCACATTACACCCAGTGCCGAGCGCCTGATCGCCTTCTATGCTGAGTTTTTAAGGGCATGAACAAGCACACAAGCGGCGCGCTGAGCATTTTCACACTGTTAGCAGCCCTGTATTTCGCTGTGTTTACAGGGCATCCGATCAGCGGTGATGAGCGTTTGCTCTTTGATGCGGCGCGCAGTTTTGCCACGGATGGCAGCTTTGCGTTGGTCTACAGCGCTGATCAGCGCCCTTTCTTTGGCATGGCAGCTGATCAGATCATGCCGAATGCCGATGTTGAGCCGCTTCAAGCGCTTTTGAGCGCACCGTTAGTCATCGCAGCGCGCCTATTGCCCAACATCGGGATGGCACATACGGTGTGGTTGTTCAACGTCCTAGTGACGGCGCTCAGCGGTGCGCTGCTGTATGCTTATGGCAGGCAACTGGGGTATGGTGTGCGTTCAGCGGCGGCTGTGGCGCTGACTTTTGGTGTTGGCACGGTTGCCTTTCCCTACGCCCAAATGTATTTCCGCGAGCCGCTGCTTGGCTTGTGCGGCTTGGCGGCTGCCTACCTCACCGAGCGTTGGCGGGCAAATCCGCGCCGCGTTGGGTGGCTCAGCGCGGCTTTTGGTGCGGTGTTAGCGGCTGTCTTCACCAAGCAGGCGGGCATTCTGTTCGTCCTTGCGCCGTTGCTGGCTATTGTGGGCGTCTCGCGGCATCAGCGGCGGCTGTGGCTGCCACTCTTGATCAGTGGCGCACTGCTCATTGGGATTGCCCTGCTGCGTTGGGAGTCTACCGTTGGGCGCTTGCTCAGCCCTGAGCGCTTGGCGCGTGCCGCCGAAAGCCTGCCCGAAGCACTGCCCGCCTATTTGATCAGCCCTGGCTTTAGCCTATGGGTCTTTTCGCCAATTCTAGTGGTGAGCCTGTTTGGTGCGCTGCACTTGCTGCGTAGGCGGCAGTGGCATTCGGCGGCGCTGCCCGCCCTGATCCTGATCGGCTTTGCGGTAGGGCATCCGCTGCTGCACAGCGATTATTGGTATGGCGGCTTGGCGTGGGGAACGCGCTTTTTAGTGCCAGTCACGCCGCTGCTGTGCCTGTGGCTGCTGCCTGTTGCCGATGCCTTCTTTAAGCAAGGTGGGCTGCCGCGCCTTGCCAAATTGGCGCTGGGCAGCCTGCTGTTGTTGAGCATCGGCGTTCAGGTGGTGGCGATCAGCTTGCCCGCCACGCGCTACGGCGTGGCGCTGACAGAGGCAAGCCAGCGTGAAGGGCGGCAAATCGTGGCGTGGCGCGAAGGCGTCTGGGACGTGCGCTATCAGCCGATTTGGGTGATACTGCGCCAGATCGGCAGCGTCCCATCGGCTGTGGCGTGGGATGTAGTGCATGTGGGCGGCGTGGTGCTGCCGTTATGCGCCCTGAGCGCCGCTGTTGCCCTGATCGGTATGCGGCGGCGTGCGGCATGGCTGGGCGTGCTGCTGTTGCTAATCACGTTTTACGTCGGTTTGCGCGCTGTGTACGCTGATCCGCGCTATGGCGGGGATAATCCCGATCTGTGGGCAGCCTTGCGCGTGCTTGAAGGCACACTGCGCGAAGGCGATGTGCTGTTGGTAAACTCGGACGCCTACCGCCCATTCATCACAAACTACTATAAAGGCACTCAGCCCGCCTACGTCATCCCAACGCCGGAAGGCGAGAGCGTTGATCCTGTTAATCCGCCCTATGTTCTCAGCACCAACCCTGAAGAACGCGCCAACCCTTACTTTCAGCAGATGTTTGCGCGTATTGCACAGCGCAGCAGCCGTTGGCTGTTCCTGACCGAATATAATCCCTACACGCCCAACCGTTACCGCGTGACAGAAGCATTTTTGGCGCGGCACTATTTCCCCGCCGAAGAATTGCTCAACACGCCAAGCGTTCGCCTGCTCAGCTATGCGCCGATCAGCGCGCCGCCAATGCGCCTGCCGCCTTTCCCACGCTATGCGGCGGATGCCCATTTTGGTGTGGCAACCCTGATTGGTTTTGATCTGCCGCATGGCACGCGCTACCGTGCGGGCGATTTTTTGCCGATCTCACTGGTGTGGCGCGCCGAAGGCTTCCCGCCTGACCTTGAGCCGTTAGACTACAGCATAAACCTTTCGCTGATTAACGCGGACGGCGCAGCCGCCGCGCAGCGCGTGGCGCAGCCGCGTGCAACCTTTGGCGGCTTCACCGTGTGGGAAGCAGGCGCACTGTACCGCGATCATCACGCGCTGTACTTGCCTGCCAACTTGCCAAGCGGGCGCTATCAGGTGTGGTTGCTGATCACCGACTGGCGGGATGGCAGCGCGCTGCCGCTGCGCGATGGCGCAGGGCAGCATAGTATCTTGATCGCGGTTGAGATCGAATAGCCTGAATTGGTCAGCCTTTTCCGCCTTTGTCAAAATCGCGCTATTCACTTTACATTCTCTTAAAGATTCCTTCACTTAGGCACGTTACAATCTCGCATTATTTTTTCGTGTTAGGAGTCTGTTTGCATGGCAGATGAAGCCGTCGCAGCGCTGATCATGAAGCACGTTCAACGTTATGTCGCCCTCGATATTCTGGACGTATACAAACTGCTGCATCAGGGCGTGTTTGGTGCTGGTCACGCGGTCAGCAATCAGCGTTCAGCGCGTGAATGGCTGGATAAAGAGTGTGCGAAACTCATGCCGAACGCTGCTGAACTGCTGCTGGAAAGCGTGCATCCACACGATGAAGTGGTGCGCCTGAATCTGCGCCCATACCTTGCCGCGCAGGGCAACCTCAAAAAGCTGTTGGATGCCTTCATCCGTTCATCAGCACAGGTGCGCGGCGATGCCGAGACGATGGCGGAGTGGTGGGCAACCTTTCAGGGCATGACGGCACAAGGCAGCTTGCTGGCAAACCGCTTCTCCGAGCGCACTGTCTCGCTGATTGGGCGCACACGCGCCGCCGAGCTGTGGTCGGCAACGCAGCACTCGCCACCCTATGATCAGACTCACAAGCCTGCTTACCGCGTGTTGACCTTGGAAATTGCGTCTGAACTGCTGCAAGGGCAAAAAATCAGTGCAAGGGTGACCTAACAGCAATTTGCGAGTACAATCCCTTGCAAACGATTCGCGCAAGGTAGACGGCAAGCCTATGCAAGTATTTATCAGTTATGCCCGCGCAGATAGTGCATTTGCTTGGCAGTTGGTCGAAGACCTCTCCGAGTATGATCTTGCGTTGTGGATGGATGTGCGGAACATCCCGAAGGGTGCCAACTGGGATAATGAAGTGCAGAAAGGGCTAGACGCCAGCGATATTATGCTGGTGCTGCTCTCGCCCGACTCCGTCAATTCGCAGAATGTGGCGGACGAGTGGAGCTATTTTATTGACAAGAACAAGCCGGTTGTGCCGCTCTTGATTGCCGCTGCTGAAGTGCCGTTCCGCCTTTCGCGCCGCCAGCGCATAGATTTCACCGCCGATTATGAAACAGGCTTGCGCGAACTGCTGCGCGCTATTGGTTCACCCCTCCGCCTTGATCCGGACAGCACCGAACGGATCGCCATCCCCAAGCCGCCACCGCGTCCGGAGCGCACCGAGAGCGCACCGCAGGCAGCCCGCCGCGAACGGGCAGCCTTCAGCAGCCGCCCGCCCACCTTTGACGTAAACGTCCGCAGCCTGCCCATTGTGTGGCACACGCGCTACCACTGGTGGAACGGAATGCGCGGTGGTGAACTGGGCGACGTGCTGATTAACCCGCGTGAAATGCTGCTGGTGCCGCGTGCCGAGCCGGTCATCAGCATTCCGCTTACCAACCTGATCACCGTGAAGGCACAGCGCGCGCTTGATCCGCACCTGAAACTGACCTA
Organism: Anaerolineae bacterium; assembly: GCA_034432555.1. Taxonomy (GTDB): domain Bacteria; phylum Chloroflexota; class Anaerolineae; order Aggregatilineales; family UBA2796; genus CP2-2F. The sequence goes on along the minus strand of DAOUBW010000039.1, from coordinate 4,947 downwards.
CTACGGCGCGCAAGGGCAGTTCCAAACTTTGGTGCTGATGGGCGCCACACGCGCTCGGCGTGAAGGCATCAACCAAGAGATCATCAACCTGCTGAAATGGCTGACCAAGCGTTCGCTGGAGTAAACTTCATGTTAGATACACAGACCCTTGCTCAGCTTGTTTTTGATGCATTCACCCAGAAAATCACATGGCGCGAGGCATCAGCGCGCTATCCCGTCACGGAATATATCGAGGCGTTTCGCAACTTGCGGGCAGGCTTTTCGCGCCTGTTAGAAGGCTTGAGCGATGCTCAGGTTGCCTATGCCGATCCGAATAATCCGATGTGGTCGCTCAGCGAGACGGTTACGCACCTCATTTATTCGCAGAACTTTTATTACAACCAGCTTTTAGAGATCACCACCTCTCAACTGCCACATCTGAGCGAGGCAGCACGCGGCTTTGGTGAAGGCGCACAACAAAACCTGCCCGCCGAGCAGTTGCGCGCTATGCTTAAGGATGCCACCCAGCAGATCGAAACTGCCATCGTTGAAACGCTGCCTCGCTTTGACAGCGAAGTCGTGAAGCGTCACGTCGTCTTTGGTGAAGTGACCTATGCGACGTGGATTTTTCTGCTGATGGCGCATGAGCTGGATCACTACCGACAATCGGTGGTAATGCGGCGTTTGGCACGCACTGCTTTATCAGGGGAGCGCGGTGAACATGGATGAGCAATCAATACGTGAGGGTCTCTACAGGACGCATTTCGTGCAGCACCGCATCACCAGCGGCTATATTCAAATTATGGATGGCGCTACCAGTTTGCCCGCCTTTTGGGCGCACCCGCAAATCGGCGGCGTCTTTCCGGGCTTGGTGCTGATTCACGGCGAGCGCGGCTTGAACAACCAAATGCGAATGCGTGTGCGCCGCTTTGCCGAACTGGGCTATTATGTGATTGCCCCGGAAATTCTGGGCGCAGAATTTAACGCGCAAGACGTGCCAACCTGCCGCACCGCCCTGCGCGAACGTGGCGAGTCGCGGGTGGTGGCTGCCCTGCACGTGCTGCGGAATCACAATCGCTCCAGCGGGAAGTTGGGCGTGGTTGGCTGGCTGACGGGTGGTGAACTCGCCCTCCGCATGGCGCTGCAACAATCCGATTTGCGGGCAGTGGTTGTTTTTGGTGGGAAGCCCGATGACTACATTGACCGCCTGCACAACGAGCAGACGGCAATGCTCGCCTTCTACGGCGATGATGATCCTGAAGTGCTGCCTGCCACGCTCAACCGCATGTGGGAAGCACTCTCGCAGTGTGATGCGCGCTGGCAGATGATCGTCTATCCCGATGTGGCGAACGATTTCAAGGACGAGACCTCACCGCGCTATCACCCGCACTACGCCGCCGATGCATGGAATCGTTGTGTGGAATTTCTGCATGAACTGCTCGAACCGCCTGCGCCAACGGTCAGCCCAAAGGTCAGCACCAAGCTATGAGCGCCACGCCGTGTGCTGTGATCTACGCAGGCAAGCTGCCCTACGCAAAGGCTTGGACGCTCCAAAAGCGCCTTGCCGCAGCGCGTGCAACGGATGCCATTCCCGACGTTCTGCTGTGGGTAGAGCATCCGCACACCTACACGCTTGGCTCGGCTGCCAAACGTGAACACCTGCTGCTGACGCCTGACGAATTGGCGCGGCGCGGCATCGCTGTGCATCAGGTGGATCGTGGTGGCGATATTACCTATCACGGCGATGGGCAACTGGTCGGTTATCCGATCTTGCGGCTGCCGCTTGGTGTAGATCGCCTGCACGCGGATGTCATCGCCTACGTGCGGACATTAGAACAGATCATCATAGACTTTTTGGCGCGCTACGGCGTTCAGGGTCAGCGCCTTCACGGGCTGAGCGGCGTATGGGTGACTCAGGGCGGCGTACCGCACAAGATCGCGGCGCTCGGTGTCCGCGTAACGACCAAGCGCATCACGCAGCACGGCTTTGCCCTGAACCTTAGCACCGATCTAAGCTATTTTGAGGGCATCATTCCGTGCGGCATCCGCGATAAAGGCGTGACGCGCCTTGCCGACCTGATCGCTCAGCCACCTGATCTGATCAGCGCCGCGCAGCAGATCACACCTATTTTTGCCGCGCATTTCGAGTGCCACACCTACGCACAACCTCTGGCTGAATGGCTTGCTATGTTAGGAGAGCCTGCATGAGCGATTTTACGCTGCGCCCGAAAATTTTCTCACTGCTGCTGTGTTCGCATATAGATGTGGATGAGGCAACCGGTGGCTGGCAGCTTGCGCCGATCAGCCATCTTGCCGTGCGTTCGCTGCCCGTGCCGCTCAACATGGTGCTGTGTGCCAACATCATGGCGCCGCCGGATGACTATGAGATCAGCTTCCGCATCTTCCACGCCGACCAGCCCAACGGCGTGCCGCTCAGCGCACCAACGCGCCTAAAGCCTGAGGCAGGCAAAAATGTAGACTTCATGGCGCGGGTGGCGCTCACACTGACTAGTGCAGGCTTGTATATGGTTGAGGCGAAACTCGGCGATTTTGACACAGCCTTTTCGCCGCTGCGCGTTTCGCTCTTTTCGGATAGCAGCACCTGAGCGTAGGCGAAGCGGTGCGTTAGCACACGGCACAGGCGCCCACCATGCGTTACAATGGCGGCATATCGTTCCACACCCAGAGGATATTTGCCGCCATGCCACGCTTTTTAACCTGTTTGCTGCTGAGCTTGTGCCTTGCTGCCCTGCTGCTGCCCTTTCCATTGCACGCCCAAACCGATACACAGAGCTACCGCAGCGACGTGCTGGGCGTCGCCTTCCAATATCCCAAAGGTTGGGTGCTGCGTGAGCAGCTTGCCGCGCAAACGGTGCTTGCCGCGCCCGAAGGTGATCTGGAAGGATTAGCTGAAGGTAAAGCGCCCAGCGGCGTGCTGTTTAGCCTGACCCTTAGCACACTGCGCCAAATGGGTGCGCGCAACACGGACGATTTTCCCGCCCTGCTGCTCAAATACACGCTGAACACCGAAGGCACGCCGCAGCCAACACGCATTGGCGGCGCGACGGGCATTCAGCTCATCCAACTGGACGAAGCGCAAGATTTAGCGACCCAGACGGCAATCCTTTCTGTGGGCAAGCGCCGTGTTGCCATTCTGCGCGCCGTGAGTACCTTAGCCGTCTGGCGTGCTAGTGGTGAGGCACAGTTAGGGCGTCTTTTGGAGAGCCTCAGCTTCTTCCCACCGCCTGAAGGGATGGATGTAGACACAATCGGTATTCCGCTGTGGCAGTTGGCAGCCGATGCTATGCCCGATTTGAACGGACTCTCGGTCAGCAACGATGGCGCGCTGATCTACGCCGTAGATGCACAGCGCGGCATTTGGCAGATCAACGCCAACGGCACGGCACAGGCTGCCATTTTGACCTTTCCACAGGTTGGCAGCTATGGCAGATTGATCACGCGCCCTGATAATTCGCAGTACCTTGCCGACGCGTCCAATCATATGGTGTGGCGGCGCGCACCAAACGCGGACACCATAGCGCGCTTTTTCGGTGGCACGCTTGGCACAGGGCGCGGCGCCTTTGGCGAAGGGATGCCGCGCCAATTCCTTTTCAGCGGGCGCAACGTCTATGCGGTGGATGAGAACACCAACGGCGTGCGTGTGCAGGTTTTTGCGGCGGGCGGCGCAGCGATGACCTTTTGGGATATGGCGCGGGAACTGCCTGAGGCACAGAATGTGCTGCTCGGCGCCGATAGCGGCGGCAACCTGTACCTTTTGGCAGAAGGCTCCAACGGCTTGCTCAAGCTGGATGCTTCCGGGCGTGTGCTGGCACGTGGCATTGGCGCGGCGTGGCTGGCGGATAGCCAACCGTTGGCGCTTGCCGTAGATCGCTTTGATAATTTCTTTGTGGCAACTGCCGATTCGGGCGTTTTGCAATTCTCGCCAAGCGGTGAGTTGGTTGGTGTGATTGGCGAGCCGTATGATGAGTCCGCGCCGCCGAAAGCAGGGCAATTGGCGCGCCCGGTGGCGCTTGCCCTTGCGCCTTCTGCGAACTTGCTCTATGTGGCGGATGTGGGCAAATATCCGCAAGTGGTTGCCTTTGCGCTGGATGGCAACATTTCAGAGAATTTGGCGGCTGCCAGCGCCGCAGCAGGCGAGATTGCCTATGGCGAGACGCGGCGCGGCACACTCACTGATCAAACCTTCCTGTACACCTACACTTTTGCGGGCAGCGCGGGCGATGTGGTCACCATCACACTGCGCGCCGAAGGCTTTGACGCCTACCTGGATTTGCTTCAGCCGGATGGCAAGGTGATTGCCTTCAACGATGACATCGGCGCCAACGCTGCCGATCTGGCAGCAACTGACGCGCAAATCACGGCGTTCAGCCTGCCGCGCAACGGTGTCTACACTATTCGCGTCACACGCTTTGGGCGCGAAACAGCCCGCGGCGCGGTGGGCGACTATGAATTGCGCCTCAGTGCAGCACAGCCCTAGACACTGTCACAACTGCCTGTGGAGCGCGCAGGGCGCTCCACAGGCAAAGCGGTTTCCCTCTAGGCAATTCTGCTAAGGGCGCTGCCCTCAATGGAAACTTTTTGCATACTATACAATAACAATAAGTGGCTTTCAAAAAAGGCTTTCAAAAAAGGCTTTCAAGAGCCTTTACAAGTCCTCAAGCCTATAGCATCGGCTTAGGGACTAATCACAATTTCATAACGTACAATTGGGCTTATGGAGACGCGCTATAATCTGCGTGCCTGCACCATAAATCACTACATCGCCTGATCTTTGCTTCAATAGTGTTACACGATGCAGGCAGTTTTCTGTGTATCCATTGAGGCAAGATGAGTGCCAGCAAAATTCAGTGTCAGTCTGCCGATCTGAACAATGCCGCACAGCAATTCACGCGGCACAGTGAAGGGGCGCAGCAGCTTCTGCGGGCGGTGCAGCACTGCGTGCAACAG
>DAOUBW010000038.1:0-194912 GCA_034432555.1 Anaerolineae bacterium | reverse complement strand
CAGCTGGATGGGCTTTCCAATGTCGGTGCGTGCCGCCTGTGCCTTGTGGAGATTGTCGGCGTTGCGCGGTTGCTGCCCGCCTGTGTGACGCCCGTCACGGAAGGGATGGAAGTCAATACCGAATCGGAGCGGCTGCTACGCTACCGCCACATGATTGTGGAGATGCTCTTTAGCGAAGGCAATCATATTTGCTCGGTGTGCGTCTCCAATGGTCACTGCGAGCTGCAAGATACCGCCATCGCCCTGCAAATCAACCATATTGGGATACCCTATCGCTTCCCTGTCCGCTACGGACCCGACCCCAGCCGCATCGTCCGATTGTGCCAAAAGTTCTAGTAAGGCAAAGGCACGTTCAACAACTCTGACTTCATCGCTCATGGCTAAAAACTTTCACCCTATTTTCTTGGAGTGTAGGACGCCTCACAGAGGGCGTCAATAAATTCTTCCATCAGGCGGAACAGCTCTGAGAGGGACGGTGTCCACGCAAAGCCTTGCGCCATCCACCCTTTTGGACAAAAGACCGCCGCCGCGCTACACTTTTCGGCATGACCACCGAACGCTTATACTACAACGATTCGTATACCCTGCACTTTGAGGCAGCCGTCCTCGAAGTGACGACTCATGCCGAACGCCCTGCCCTCGTGCTGGATCGCACCTATTTTTATCCCGAAGGCGGCGGGCAACCACCTGATCACGGCACGCTGAACGGCGTGCGCGTGCTGGACGTGCAAACACGCCCTTCAGATCGCGCTGTGCTGCACATCCTTGAAGCGCCCTTACACGCGGATCGCGTTGAAGGCAGGGTGGATGCCGCCCGCCGCCGTGACTATATGCAACACCACAGCGGGCAACACATCCTCTCGCAGGCGCTGGAACAGGCTGCACAGGCACGTACTGTCAGCGTCCACATGAGCGCCGAGAGCATGACCATTGACATCGATCGCACCAATCTTTCGCCCGAAGATTGGGAAGCCGTCGAAAGGCTTGCCAACCGCATTGTGCTGGAAGATCGCCCTGTCCGCGCTTGGTTTCCCACGCCAGAGGAACTGGCGGCACTCAACATCCGCAAACTGCCTGAGGTGAACGGTAAGGTGCGGATTGTGGACACCGGTGGCTTTGACGTTACCGCTTGCGGCGGCACCCATGTGCGGCGCACAGGCGAGGTCGGTGTGATCAAGGTGGTGAAGGCAGAACGACGCGGCGAGACAACACGCCTAGAGTTCAAGTGTGGCGAACGCGCCCTGCACGACTACCGTATGAAAAATGATGTGATCAACCGCCTGACCGCCGCGTTGACCGTTGGCTATTGGGAACTGCCTGACTCTGTGGCGCGCTTGCAGGATCAGAACCGCACGCTGCACAGTGAGTTAAAGGCAGCCCGTGACCAACTAGCAGCCTACGAGGCAGCAGGCTTGTTAAGCAGTGCCGCCGCATACGGCAACTACCGCCTTGTAGCGCGCGCTTTTTCCCGTAGTGCCGATGAGGTGCGCCTGCTTGCCCAAAAACTGGCTGCCGAAGCGGGCGTGATTGCACTGCTTGGCGCGGCAGGCGAAAAAGCACAACTGATCTTTGCCCGCAGCGAAGATCTAGCGCTGGATGTTGTGCCGCTACTCAAGCAGGCGCTAGAGGTGATCGGTGCGCGTGGCGGCGGCAGACCGAACATGGCGCAAGGCGGCGGTGTGCCTGCGGATTTGGCGAAAGTGCAAGCTGCCATCAACGCAGCCGTGGCGATGTTGGTATAGTGCTTTGGAGTATTGAAATGCGTATCGTCTCACTTTTGCCCAGCAGCACTGAAATTGTGTGCGCGCTGGGCATGGCTGATCAACTGGTTGGACGCTCACACGAGTGCGATTATCCCGAAGCGGTCAAAACATTGCCCGTTTGCACGGCGCCGAAGTTCGATCCGCAGGGCAGCAGCGCGCAGATCAATGAGCGTGTGCGCGCTGTACTTAGCGAGGCGATCTCGGTTTATCGTGTGGATGAGGCGCTGCTGCAAACCTTGCGACCGGATGTCATCGTGACGCAATCGCTGTGTGAGGTGTGCGCCGTCAGCCTTGCCGACGTGCAGCAAGCGGTCTGCACATGGTCATCAGAGGCGCAGATCGTCTCGCTGGAGCCAAATCACCTCGCTGATATTTGGGCAGATATAAGGCGCGTGGCAGAAGCGCTGGGCGTCCCTGAGCGCGGCGAAACTGTGGTCGCTGCATTGCAGGCGCGCATGGCATCTATTGCAGCGCAAACACAAGCCCTGCCCGAAAGACCGCGTGTCGCTTGTATTGAATGGGCTGATCCGCTGATGGCAGCGGGCAATTGGCTGCCGCAGTTGGTCGAGATGGCGGGCGGCACCAACTTGTTTGGCGAGGCAGGGCAGCACTCGCCATGGCTGGCGTGGGATGCGCTGCGCGCCGCTGATCCTGATCGCATTATCCTCATGCCGTGCGGCTTTGATATGGCGCGCACCGCGCAGGACGTGCCGATTTTGCAAGAACTGGAGGGCTGGTCGGCATTGCGCGCTGTTCAGGACGGGCATATTTATCTGACTGATGGTAATCAGTATTTCAACCGCCCTGGTCCGCGCTTGGCAGAGTCGTTGGAAATCCTTGCTGAGATTTTGCATCCCGAACGCTTCAGCTTCGGGCATCAAGGCAGTGGTTGGCAGCGCTTGGCAGAGTGGAAAGGCTAAACTGTGACGCGCTCAGAGGCAGCCCAAACGGTAATCGCACATGCCGAACGCGATCAGATCGCCTATCTTGACCTACAATTTACAGACATCACCGGCATGGTCAAGATGGTGCAAATTCCCGCCCGTCAGCTAGAAACAGCCTTTGAACACGGCATCTGGTTTGATGGATCAGCCCTAGAAGGCTTTGCGCGTGTAGCAGAGTCAGATATGTTCTTGCGCCCTGACCCTGCCACCTATGCGGTACAGGCTTGGGCAAGCAGCACGGAGCGCGTGGCGCGCCTCATCTGTGATGTCTACACACCGACGGGCGAACCTTACGCCGGCGATCCGCGTGGTGTGCTGCGCCGTGCTACAGAGATTGCCGCTGCCCAGCGCTACCGCTACCTCGTCTCGCCAGAGTTGGAGTTCTACCTATTCCGTCCACCGAGCGGCACGGCGTCGCCGCCCCAAGCAGGCGATCACGCCGGCTATTTCGACGTGAGCGACAGCCAAACGCAGCGCGTGCGCCGCGCCATTACCGATGCGCTTGAGGCGATGGGCATTCAGATCGACTCGGCGCATTCCGAAGTGGGCGACGGGCAGCATGAGATTGACTTTGCGCCGCTTGAAGCACTGCCGATGGCAGATGCCATCATGACGGCGCGCCTTGTGGTGCGTTCTGTGGCACGCGATCACGGCTTGCTGGCAACCTTTATGCCCAAGCCCTTAGCGGGCATCGCCGGCAGTGGGATGCACACCCACCAAATGCTGACCGATTTTAACGGCACAAACCTCTTTGCCGATTCAAATGACGCCTACGGGCTTTCCGCGCTAGGGCGCACCTTCATGGCGGGACAGTTGGCGCACGCACGCGGCATGTGCGCCGTGCTGGCGCCGTTGGTCAATAGCTATAAGCGCCTCGTGGCAGGCTTAGAGGCGCCCGTCTACCTGACCTGGGCGCAGCTTAACCGTGCCGCACTGCTGCGTGTGCCGCGCAATCAGCCGAGCGGGCGCCAACGGGCGCGGGTCGAACTGCGCTGTGTTGATCCAAGCTGCAATCCCTACCTTGCCTTCGCCGTGATGCTGCACAGCGGCTTGGATGGCATTCAGCAAGAGACGGTGCTGCCGCCGCCGGCGGAAGAAGAACTCTACGCCTTCAATGCACGGCGGCGGCACATGGCAACCTTGCCAACCTCGCTGCATGAAGCACTTGAGGCGTTGGAGCACTCTGAACTGGCAAGCACAGCGCTTGGGCTAACCGTTTTCGAGCGCTTTTTAGAGGCAAAACGCTTGGAGTGGAACGACTATGTGCTGAGCGTCTCGCCTTGGGAACTTGACCGCTATCTGCTGAATTATTAGGCGCACACGCTATGACCGACTCGCGCCCGATCATCACCGTCTTGGATTTGCTGCGCTATGCCTTGCCAATTGGCACGCGCCTAGTGGCAGGGCGCGAAGGGCTGGTACGCCCGGTGAAGTGGGTCTCAACGCTGCACACACGCCCGCCCGCCTTTCCTTCCCTTGAAGGGCGCGAACTTGCCTTGCTCTCGATAGATGCCTTGCACCTGCTCAGCGATAAGCTGACCCTTGCCGCCATCATCCACGATCTGGCGCAGATGGAAGTCTCTGCCGTCGGTGTGGTTGGCAGCATTGATGCGGCTGCCCGTAAGGCTGCCGAAGATTACGGCATCCCGCTGTTGAACTTGCCGAACGACTATCCGCTGCGCCAAGTGGAGCGCGATGTCGTGCGCGTTTTATCTGGCACGCCGCCCAATGCCGACGAGCGCGGACAGGCAATCCGTGAGCAGCTTTTGCAGCTCAGCACGGAAAACCGTGGACTGCGCGCCACCATTGCTGCCCTTGCCGATCTCAGCGGTTGGACGGTCATTGTGCAGGATAAACGCCTTGATATCATGGCGGTTTCAGGCACCTTCAGCGATTTGCCCAACTTTGCCGAAATTGAGGCAGCGCTGCACCAGGAAAGCACCTTGCCCGCCCATTTCTTGAACCGTTCTGAGGCGGCGCAGCACGCGGCTGAGCCTGTCTTGATCCATATGGCTGCACAGGGAATGCAGCGCCTGACTGTGCCAATTGTGGCGAACCGCTTAGGGCGCGGCTTTTTCTCGCTGCTGGCAACCGATCAGCAGGTGTTCGAGGCAATTGATCAGCAGTTTGCACGGCACGGCGCAGCCATTTGCGCCCTAGAGATGGCGAAAGAGAAGGCAGTCCGCGAGGCGCAGAAGCGTGTGCAGGGCAGCGTGCTAGAGCGCTTGCTGATCGGCACCATCCCCGTTGATCAGGCGTTGCGCCAATTGGTGCGGCTTGGGCATAGCCCAAACACTAAGCAGTATGCGGCGCTTGCCGCCTGCTGGACGAGCGAAGATGCGCCCAGCGACCGCCGCCTTGAAACAACCTTTAATGAACAGGTGGCAATGCTTGGCAGCGATGCCTTGGTGCAGCTTCTTGATGGTGGTGTGGTGGTCTTTTGCCATGTGGAAGCTGTGCCGCAGAATGCCGCCGCACGGCGTGCTGTCCCGCGTGCGGTGCGCCAGCTGGCAGAGGCAGTCCTGAGCCGTGCGCGGGCGCAGTTTCCAGAGGCGGGGCTTGCTATTGGCGTTGGCAGACCCGTTGAGACGTTAACGGCATGGCGCACCAGCTATCAGGAAGCGGTTGCCGCGCAGCGGATTGCCCTTCAATGGCGCGTGAACCAGCCGCTTTATTTTGCCGATCTAGGTGTCTATCGGCTGCTCTCGCTGCTGTTGGAGACGACGGAGCTGCACAGCTTCTACCGTGAGACGCTGGGCGACCTTGCCGATGAAGCGCACGCCAATGAAGATTTCATCCTGACCCTTGAGACGTTCTTTGAAGAACACGGCAACCTCAGCCAAACGGCGAATCAACTGCATGTCCATCGCAACACGCTGCTCTACCGCATGGAGCGCATCGCACAAATTGGCGGCTTTGATCTAGAAAATCCTGAGACGCGCCTTGCTGTGCATCTTGCCCTAAAGATCCGCCGCCTGCTGACGGATCGCTGAGGCGTGGATCGGGCAAAACGCAGCCGAATACGCTGTGTAAGGCACCTGATCGCCGTTAAAGTTCCTTTGTAAGCTGCCTTCGCAGCACTGATCAACCGCAAAAAATGCCTCACACACCTTCGGCATTTTGCCTAAAAAATTTGCGAACTTTTTCTAACAATCTATCAGAGGCATTGCCAGTTCACCTACTTCTATACTGTTAAACAACTTGAGGCACACAAACGCCTCACCACAATCGCTTTTGCACGGAAATTCACTCGAAACTGACACCTGCTCAACACGAGGCAGGACACACGGAAATGCCATTTAAGGCATGGGCGGCAGGTGCCCGTCCTATACTCTTGTTGGCAGCGTGCGGGCAGGGCAGCTTGAGGGGGCTAAACTGACCAAACGCAACCACAGCGCCGAACGCAAGTTCGGCGTTGTGGCGTTCAGAGTGGTAAGGGCGGCTAGTTCCGCAGCGGCTTGCCGGTGGTGAGCATATGCTGAATGCGTTCTAGCGTTTTTTGTTCGCCAAGCAGGCTTAGAATTGCCTCGCGCTCTAGGTCAAGGAAATACTGTTCATCCAGCCAAGAGGGTGCCGTCACATCGCCGCCGCAGAGGATATGTGCCAAGTGGCGCGCTAACTTCGCGTCGTGATCGCTGGCGAACCTGCCCTGGTGCAGTTGGTAAACTGCCATGTGTAAGGCAGCTTTGGCATCGCGCCCTGCCGCATAGAGCTTTTGTGGCGGCGTGGGTGTGTAGCCTTCCGCCAGCAGTTCTAGCACAGTCCGTTTTGCCTCTGCCAACTGGCGTGCTTTATCCATCACGATCCGATCAACGGCGCGCAAGAAGCCCATCTCGCGTGCTTCCATCGCGCTGGTGCTGGTCTTGGCAAGCGCAAGCTGCTCAAATGCCTTTTGCAGCGGCGGCAGCGGATCGGCATTGGGGAGCTGCATAGCGGGCGTGATGATCCGCTTGACCATCTCTTTGGTGCCGCACCAGGCTGGGATCAAGCCAACGCCAACCTCCACCAAGCCGATGTAGAGTTCGGCGTGCGCCACCACACGGGCGCCGGTCATAGTCATCTCGGCGCCGCCGCCCACAGTCACGCCAAAGGGCGCGGTCACAATCGGCTTCGGGAAGTAGCGCATGGTCTGCATCAACTGCTGACCGCCCGTGATCATCTTCTCAATCTCGCTGAACTGCCCGCTCTGGGCTGCCATCGCCATGATGAACAGATTAGCACCAGCCGAGAAATACTCGCCCTGATTACCAACGACCATGCCGTCAAACTCGCCGCGATCCATGCGCTCAAGGCTGCGCTGAATCAAGTCGAAGATGTCGTTATCAAGCGCATTCGCCTTGGTGTGGAACTCCACAAGGCAGATGCCATCGCCCATATCGTAGAGTGTGGCGCCGCTGTTTTCTTCCACCACCTTGCCGGCAGCGCGTAGTTGGTGCAACATCACAATGTTTTTATCAGGCAGCACAGCGTCATACGCTTTGCGCTGTGGATTGTAGATACCCGTCACGGTGCCGCTTGAGTCGCGCTGATAGAACGTCTCGAAGCCATTGACGAGCATTTCGTCTACCCATGCAGGCAGGCTGTAGCCATCTGCCTTCATGCGCGCCACGCTCTCGCGCACGCCGATAGCGTCCCAAATCTCGAAAGCGCCCAACTCATGGTTAAAGCCCCACTTGTTGGCGTTATCAATGCTGGCGATGTCGTCGGCGATTTCGCCCAGCATGGTTGCCGCATAGCTCAGGTAGAAGGCGTGCAAATGCCACAGGTAGATGCCCGCCCGATCCGTCTCGGCGATCAATGCCTTGATGCGCGCGCCCGTGTTCGGATTTTTGCGGTGCTTATCCACGCTTTCAAAGCGCACCTTTTGCGGCGCTTCATATTCCAACGTCCTCAGGTTCAGCGCCCAGAATTCGCGTTGTCCGTCGCGCTCAACCTTCTTGAAGAATCCCTGCCCGGTCTTATCGCCCAAGAAGTTGTTTTGCATCAGGAACTCGGTGACGCGCGTAGTGCCGACGTGCCGCAGCACCTCGCGCTGTGGATCGTTGGGAATGGCAGGGTACAAGTTTTGCGCTACATAAGCCAACACATCCACACCGACCACGTCGGCAAGGCGGAAAGTGCCGGATTTCGGACGCCCGATCAGCGGACCCGTCAGCATGTCAATTTCTTCAATGGTATAGCCGTGATCATAGGCATAGTTCATGCCAAAGCCGCCTGCAATGCTGATGAAGCGGTTGGCGATGAAGTTCGGCGTGTCCTTGCACAGCACAACGCCTTTGCCCAAAATTTCGGTGGCAAAGTGCGCCATAAACTGGACAAGTGCGGGATCGGTGTGTGCGCCGGGAATGATCTCCAGCAGCTTCAGATGGCGTGGCGGATTGAAGAAATGCGTGCCGAGGAAGTGGCGTTTGAAGGCATCGCTGCGCCCTTCAGCAATGGCATTGATGGAAAGCCCTGATGTGTTGCTGGAGATGATCGCGCTTGGTTTGCGAATTGCCTCTAGTTTTTCCATCAACGCTTGCTTGATGGGCAGCTTTTCAACGATCACCTCAATTATCCAGTCACACTCGGCAAGGCGTTGCAGATCGTCATCAAGGTTGCCGATGCTGATCAGATCGAGATCGGCAGCGTTAAAAATGGCGGGAATACGGCTTTTTTTCAGTTTTTCGATGTTCTCTAGGGCGATGGCGCTGCGCTTGGCAGGTGGATCGCCCGCTTGGGTATCCTTTGCAGCAATATCCAGCAGCACGACTGGGATGCCAACGCCTGCTAACAAGGTGGCAATGCCGCCGCCCATTGTCCCAGAGCCGATCACGCCAACTTTACGAATGGTATAGCTCATCTAAAATTTCTCCGTAGGAAATTTAATTCAACCTCCATTCAATTTTACCCACTTTGGAGAAAGCTATCAAAGTGTGCTGTGCTTAGGGGTGTGCTGCGGGTTCCTCGCCCACGCTTGCCGCTGGCGCGAAAGCGTCTCCCTCTCCAAAAAGTTTGGCGAGGGAGACTGAGCGTTGGGTTCTTTAGCCCGATACACGCAATCAGCGGAAGCGTGTGCTACTTCTTCTTAACGGGGAAGCGTGGCAGTACTGCCGCCGCATCGGGGATGGGCAGACGGTCGCCAAGCGCCACGGCAGACGGTAGGCGCGTTTCCTTACCCACATTCAGAATCATCAGCGGTGTTTCAGGCACGGCGAATTCCTCTTTCAGGTATGCCTGCCCGCACTGATAGCCCTCTGAGTCAATGCTGCACGAGGTCACCACACCGATCACGCCACCGCGCCGATCCAGCACAGCGGCGCCCGGCTGCGGCGGACGCACACCCTTGTTCGCCATGCGGAAGCGCACAATGACAGCTTCGCGCTTCTGCTCGCGGGCAAGGTATGCCAGTTTGCCCACGAAGAACGGCTTCCAGAGCTTCACATAGCTACCAAAGCCTGCATCGCCTGGCGTGAAGGCGTGATCGCCGCCTAGTTCATGCCCATAGAGCGGCAAGCCCGCCTCAATGCGTGTGCTATCACGGCTGGCAAGCCCGCAAGGCTGCGCGCCTGCCTCCACCAACGCCATAAAGAGCGCGGCTGCCTGTGTTGGCTGCACAAATAGCTCAAAGGCAACGCGCTCACCGGTATAGCCCGTCCGTGAGATGATGAGGTCGAACGCGCCTAAGGTAAAGCGCCCGACGGTTGACCATGCCATGCCTGCCAAGCGCTTCTTGTCGGCATCGTTGTTTGCCATATTCTGCAAAAGGGTAAGGCTGCCCTGCCCTTGCAAGGCGATGTCTACGCGGCAATCTGCGCCGTGCTGCGGATCGCGCAAATCACGCAGGATCACATCCGATGGATCGTCCAGCAGGCGCGCCGACGGACGCGACGGATCGATCTGGACTTCGCCGCGCAGCACAGCGTTCACCCACGCCCAGTTTTTATCGTTATTGCTGGCATTCACCACTATCATAAAGTGATCTTCGGCAAGGCGATAGAGGTAAATGTCATCCAGCGGCACGCCGTCAATAGCCAGCAGGTAGGTATAGTGTGCATCGCCCACTTTCAGAGCGCGCACATCGTTGGTCGTCAGCCGATCAAGGAAGTGTTCCGCAGCACGCCCGCGCACATCCCAAACGCCCATGTGCGTCACATCGAAAATGCCTACTGCCGTGCGGACGGCGGCATGTTCAACGCTGACGCTCTTATACCACAGCGGCATCTCATAGCCGGCAAACGGCGCCATCTTTGCACCAAGCTGCTTGTGCGCCTCGTAAAGTGGGGTGCGCTTGATCGGTTGATCGGTTGGCTCTTGCCAGGTGAAAACGGGCAACGGCGCGCCACCTTCCGCCTGCAAGCACGCACCACGCGCACCCACAAAGTAATCTTTGTGCGCGGAAAAGCCCGCCAAGCTGCCCATCGGCACGCTGACTGCCCGTGTCGGCGTGCCAAGATCGTTGATCACCACTGCACCCGCCAATTTGCCGTAGACATCCAGCGGATCGTAAATGGTGAAGCCATCCGAGAGCGCTTGCAGCCACGCCGCTGCCCGTCCGCCTTCGGCATTCAAGTGCAGGTGATAGACATCCTCAGCGACGCGCTCCAGATCACCACTGGCAATTAGCGATCCGTCACTATCCAGCACACTGGTTGGCTCCGAGCCACCGACCGCCAAACCATAAACGCGGCTGGTGAGCGCCACGCGCAAAAAGTCGGCGGCGGCGGCACCGCGCACCGCGAGGGAGCGTGCGCCACGCTCTGCCATCTCATCTACCCACAGCGTCAGGTGCTGCTTGCCTTTCTCAGTCAGGCGCGCACCAACAACAGGCGTTTCATAATCAATGCCCGCCTCTAGGCACAGCTGTGCCACGGCGTGCCGTGCCTCACTGAGCGCATTGAAGGGCAGCTTAGCGCGTGGCTCCTCTTTACCACCCTTGCCCGCATAGCTGAATGGCTGCGCTGCCTGCAAGGTATGTGCGATGATCGAGGCGAGGCGATCAATTTCAGGCTCGCGGAAGCCGCGCTGGGTAATCCACGGCGTGCCAAGCCGAATGCCACTCGGACGCGCCGCGGTGGTATCGCCCGGAATAGTATTGCGGTTGCAGGTGATGCCGACCAAATCGAGGATGCGCGCCGCCATATCGCCGCTGAGTGGTGTACCATCCGCGCCGCGCACGGTGCGAACATTGACCACCAGCAAATGCGTATTGGTGCCACCATAGACCAGCCGCAAGCCGTGTTCGGTCAGCTTTTCGGCAAGGCGCGCCGCATTCTTTACGGTCTGGGCTTGCAGCGCCTTAAACTGATCGGTCTTTGCCAGTTTCAAGGCAACGGCAAGCGCTGCAATGCTGTTCATGTGCGGTCCGCCCTGCTCACCGGGAAAGACGCCGCGATCTAGCTTTTTGGCGAGGTCGGCGCGGTGGGTAATGATGACTGCGCCGCGCGGTCCGCCGAGCGTTTTGTGTGTGGTGAAGGTGACTATATCCGCAATGCCGATGGGTGAAGGATAGACGCCAGCGGCGATCAAGCCCGCCACATGCGCCACGTCTGCCATCAGCAGCGCGCCGCAGGCATCGGCAATCTCGCGCAGTTTCTGCCAATCGGGCGCCAACGGATACGACGAATAGCCGCCGATGATGATCTTCGGGCGGTGCTGCATGGCAGTCTGGTAAGCGCCTTCGTAGTCAATCAATTCCGTCTCTGGGTGAACGCCGTAGAACACAGCGTTATACTGCTTACCGCTGCGCGCTGCCGGGCTGCCGTGCGTCAGGTGACCGCCATGCAGCAAGTCCATGCCCATGATCGTATCGCCGGGTGCGATCAAGGCGGTATAGACGGCGCTGTTGGCAGGCGCGCCGCTTAAGGGCTGCACATTCACAAAGAGTTTATCGGCGCTGAGGCGCTCGGTGGCAAAGAGTTCTGCGGCACGCCGCCGCGCCAAAGACTCAACCAAGTTGGCGAACTCAGTGCCTTTGTAATAGCGCGGATCGCTGTAGCGGCGGAAATCGGCAAGGTGGCGATCAAAGTCCAGCAGCTCCGCTTCTTGCATTGTCCGCATTTCGTCCGGCGGATAGCCTTCCGTGTACAGGTTGTGATAGTGTGAGGTAAGCGCTTGCCGCACCGCATACGGCACGGTGGACTCGGATGCGATCATGATCAGGCGGCGGCGCTGACGGTCTGCCTCAAGGTTGATCAGATCAGCGAGGTCGGGGTCAAGGTCGGCAAGATCGCCGCGAAATAGAAAGTCGTTTAGGGTCATGGTCTCTCCACAAGTGCAGTTAGGCAAAATTGGTTAGGCAGCGCTGTGGCAACTCTGCTAGGCAGTGCCGCTGCGAATCTGATCGCCATAGCGCGAGAGGCTGGCGCGGATGGCTGCCAGCTCAAAGCCTGTGTGCAGGTTGCCGTTGGCATGGCACTGCATCACTTCGGCAAGTGTCCACCAGGTGATATTTAGAATTTCATTGCTATCAATGATGAAGTTAATGTTGCGCGGGCGTGCAAAATAGATATGATGAGCGCGCTCACGGTAGGTATACATTGCCACAAAGCCGACCACATCGGCGGTCATGGCGAATTCTTCGTGCAATTCACGGTGTAGCGCAGCCATCAGGTTTGGATCGCTCGCCTCCACACGACCGCCGGGCAAGCCCCATTTGCCAATGGTGCCGGGTAATCTGTTGTGGTGCTGCACTAGCAGGAATTTGCCTTCATAGAGCAGGACGGCGCGCACCGCTGGACTGCGTACTGTTGCACTCATACTTTTTCATCCCCATTGATACGCTACAAACAGACTAATCTTTAATTATAGCGGAAATGGGCAGCGGCGGACACTTTAAAAAATCGCGGGAGCGGCAAGCCGCCTACACCTCAGGCTCGGTAAGGCGCACCATGTCTACCGCAAAACTTGCCATGCCTGCGGGAACGCTTAGCTTACCACTCCCAACATGGGGAGTGCAGCCCTTCAAATGACGGCAGGTGCGTTAGCGTTGCAAATACGCAGCGGCGAGAAGTTAGCTTCCCGCCGCCGTCTAAATCTATCCCTAATTCTTTTGAGTGGCACGGGAAGTTGCCTTCCCGTGCCGTTGTGCCTTACCGCTTACTGACGCTTCGGATCGCGTGCTTTGCGCGTGCTGGCGTCTTCTTCGGAGGGCGAGTTCTGCGGATCGCGGTCGTTCTCTGGATGATCGGTGAGCTGCGAGCCTTCCTGCTTCACATCAATTGGCGGTGCCGTGATGGGCAGGGCGTTCGTGCTGTAGATATCCGGATTGCCGGGCGCGTTCGAGGTGAACAGCAGCGTTGTGGATTCGCAAATCCACGTTGGCGCTGTGTTTAGGCTCTGTGCGTCGGTCACACGCCGCGTTGTCTTGGTTGCCAACTCGTAGACGTAGATGCCGAAGTCTGAGCCAAGCCGCATTTGGTAAGCGATCAGCTCATCGTTGGGTGACCACGAAATGGCACTTGCCTCACCGTTCGGATCGGAGATCAGTTCGACTGCCGTGCCGTCGGCGTTCATGATGGCGATCTGCGTATTGCTGCGTCCCTCGCGTTCCGTCACAAAGGCGATCCTATCACCCTTGTTGTTGTACTGCGGGAAGCGATCCACGCCCTGCCCATCACTGATGCGCGTTACATCCAGCGTCTCGACATCCAGTTCGTAGATGTTGCGGATTCCATCGCGCAGGCTCTCGAAGAGCAGCTTCTTGCTATCGGGTGACCAGTAGGGGTTCACGTCGAGGGCGCGGTTTTCGGTCAGGCGCACCTCTGGGCTATTCGCCGCGGTCACGTCGAACAGGAAGATTTCCCAGTTGCCCAGCTTGTCAGACTCATAGGCGATGTAACGCCCATCAGGCGACCAGACAGGGTCTACCGAGATGCTGCGTTGGTTGAAGGTTGCCTGACGCTGCTCACTACCATCCGTGCGTGCCACCCAGATATTCCAGGTGCCGCTGCGGTTGCTGGCGTAAGCGATCCAAGCGTTATCGGGCGAGCGAGATGGGTTGATATCGTGGATGTTCTCGCCGATTGCCTGCGACAGGTTTTCGGGTGCATCGGGATTATCGGGCAGTTCGCCAAGGCGGAAGAGTTCCCAATCGCCGGTGCGGTAGGTGTGGTAGATCGACCACGGCGGGCAGCTTGCGCCACCAATCGTGATGGGTTCCCACACGCGCTCTAGCGACTCAGGCTCGCAAGCCTCAGTGTTGTAGTAGAAGACCGGGAAGCCCTGATCGTCCACTTCCCAATAACCGCAAGGCAGTTCTTCCGGCGGCTCGGAGCAGTTGGTATTGATGCTGACCGCCAAGCCGGGGATGGTCAGGGTGACCGTGCCGGGCGTGGAAGTCGCGCTGATCGTTGTGCTGCCGCCAGCCGGGATGGTGACTGTGCCAGTGGCGATGACCGTGCCAGCCGCATTGGTGATGATGTACGCCTGCTCAACCACCGTGCCACCTGGATTATTCAGGGTAAAGGTGACGCTACCTGTCGAGGTGCAGATGCCTGTACCCGTGATTTGAGCAGCAACCTCCGTCGGTGGTGGTGGTGTGGGTGACGGTGGCTGCGTGGGTGTTGGCGTTGCCGATGGCGGAATGCAGGTCACGGTGCTGGTAGCAGTCACGGCACCTGTGACGGTGAGCGTGAGGGTGCCCGAAACACCGCTAACGGTCAGCGTGTTGCTGCCGCCGGCTGGCACAGAGACCGTGCCGCTTTCGACAGTGGCGCCGCTGCCATCTACGATGGTGTACGGTGCATCCACAATGCCGGTGCCGCTTGGGTTGTTCAGGGTGAAGGTTGCTTCAAGCGTTGCCGAGCAAACACTGCTGATGGTCAGGGATGGTACATCGGTGGGTGTGGCAGTGTTGGTGGGCGTCGCGGTAGGTGTTGCCGTTGGCTCAACGCACTCAACAGTGCTTGTGCCAGAGACAACGCCTGCCACATTCAAGGTTAGCACGCCCACAACACCGCTCACGCTGATGATCTCGCTGCCGCCAACAGGCACAGAGACTGTACCGCTTTGGACAACTGTCGCGCCCAAACGCACGGTGTAGGCAGCGTTGTCAATCGGCGTGGGACCTGGGTTACTAAGCGTGAAGGTTGCCACAACCGCCGCCGAGCAGACCGCGCTGATATTCAGCACAGGTGGCTGCGTGGGCGTGAAGGTGGCAGTATGGGTCGGTGTATTGGTTGGCGTTGCCGTAGCAGTGTTGGTCGGTGTATTGGTTGGCGTTGCCGTTGGCGCCACACATTCAACCGTGCTGGTTGCCGTTGCGCCACCGATGATCTCCACACGCAGGGTGAGCGTGCCAACCACACCACTGACCGTCAGCGTGTTGCTGCCGCCGGCTGGCACAGAGACTGTGCCGCTTTGGACAGTTGCGCCGCTGCTATCCACGATAGTGTACGGCGCGTTGGTTAGCGCTGTGCTGGTTGGGTTATTCAGGGTGAAGGTTGCTTCAAGCGTTGCCGAGCAAACACTGCTGATGTTGAGCGATGGCACCTCGGTGGGCGTGGCAGTGTTGGTTGCCGTTGCCGTATGGGTGGGCGTCGCTGTTGGTGGTGGTGTTTCGGTGGGTGTCGCGGTCGGCGGTGGCGTATTGGTCGGCGTGAAGGTCGGCGTCGCTGTTGGTGCAGCGATGCAGGTTGCGTTCACGCTCAGGCTTGCCGAGACGAAAGTTGCCGAAACGTAGTTGATGGTCATGCTGGAGTTGCCTGCATACGGACCGTAGTACAGGAACTGACCGGCGTTGATCGAGAAGCTGCCACTACCGCCGGCACCGCTTGGCTCATTGACAACCCATGTGCCGCTGACAGCGGTTGTGCCGCTGAAGTAGCCGATCACAAAAGTGGCGGTGAGGTCAGCATTGCACTGCACGCCCAAGTTCAGAATGGCATCCGCACTTTGGGTGTTGGTTGCCGTGGGTGTGTTGCTGGGCAGCGGTGTGTTGCTGGGTGTGCGCGTTGCCGTAGGTGGTGGTGTGTTGCTAGGTGTGTTGGTTGGGCGCGGCGTGCGCGTTGCCGTAGGCGTCGGTGAAGGACCATCCGTCGCGGTTGCGGTTGGCGTGCGCGTGAAGGTCGGTGTATTCGTCGGACGCGGTGTATTCGTCGGACGCGGCGTGCGCGTTGGCGTGCGCGTCGGCGAAGGACCGGGCGTGATTGTGAAGGTTGGCGTGCGCGTCAGGGTTGGCGTGCGCGTCAGGGTTGCTGTGGGTGTTTCCGAGGGCGTGAACGTCAACGTTGCTGTCAACGTTGCACTTGGCGTCAGAGTTTCTGTCGCCGTAGGTTGGGGAACGCATGTACCGGTTGCACCTAATGTTACGGACGCCAATTGTGAGGTGCTATAAAGGACGGTAATGCTTGCGTTGCCCGCAAAAGTGCCAATAACAGTGCCCTGTCCGGCTGGCACATTCAACCCACCCGTTGAGGTTGTGCCACTGTCTGGCTCAAAGACGCTGTAGGTGGCATCGGCTGGACCGCCGCCGATGTTGAACACGCTAAAGGTTGCCGTTAGATCGGCGTTGCAGGTGATGAACAACTGCAACTGTGGGTCGTTCGGGTCAACCGTTGAGATAGGTGTAGGGGATGCTAATGGGGTGGGTGAAGGTCCGGGCGTATTGGTTGCAACCGCGGCTACCTCACCGCCGTCGGGCGTTCCTTCCACTTCCAGACCGGGCGGTGTTTCCGTCGGTTCTTCGGTGGGTACTTCAGTGGCAGATGGCTCATCGGTAGCCGTTGGCACAACGGGCAACTCGACGGTTGCCTGTGGTTCTGCCGTGGGTGCTTCTTCAGTCGGCGGCACCTCAGTCGGCGGCACCTCAGTCGGCGGCACCTCAGTCGGTGGCACCTCAGTCGGCGGCACCTCAGTCGGTGGTGGTGGCGCTTCGGTGGGCGGCTCGTCCGTTGGTCGGGCAACCACTTCTTCAGGTGTGGGCGTTACGTCCACAGTGCCCTGTTGAAATGTTCCTGACAGAATAACGACAAGCGCTGCCACAATGAAGACAACCACGCCAATGATGAGAAACAATTGACGGTTTCTCTGACTCATAGACACGCTCCTTGTGATCAACATGACGTCCACACATACTATAAGTGAGCCTTGTCGATTCCACAAGCAGTTCTAGGCGAATTTAACAAGAAGGCAACTAGGATTTTGAGAGTTTTTACATGATTGGCATGACATTTTAGTGAGGAATCTGAACCATTAAGAATATGTAAATAGACGTTTTGTGGCTTATAAAGATTGTAAAGATTTAATGGCGAGATAAGATTCTAATCACCTACAATTATGTCTTTCCTAAATGTTCAAGAGGCGGCTGTGCGTTAGGTAGGTGTGCTGCGGAGGTATGGGTCCAGCAGGATTCGAACCTGCAACCAGCCGGTTATGAGCCGGATGCTCTGACCGTTGAGCTATGGACCCGCAGAGCGGCTGACGGGATTCGAACCCGTGACATGCAGCTTGGAAGGCTGCCGTTCTACCAGCTGAACTACAGCCGCAGGTGCTTGGTAGCGTAGACAAGTATACACCATTTAGCGCTGATCTCAAGAGGCAGGTTGGTAGGCGCAGCACTGGGCAGTCTTCAAAGGCTGCCCAGTCGCGCTGCTACCCTCTAGCGCCCTAGTGCTTGTTTCACAAGCCCGCCGATCTCGGTTGGGTTCATGGCAACCCGTGCACCGGCTGCGGTGAGTGCTTCGGTCTTGCCCTTTGCCGTACCCTTCCCGCGTGAGATGATCGCGCCGGCATGTCCCATACGTTTGCCGGGAGGTGCTTCCATGCCCGCGATGTAGGCAACCACAGGCTTGGTGACGTGCGCCTTGATGTACTCGGCTGCCTCTTCTTCTGCCGAGCCGCCAATCTCGCCAATCATGACGATTGCCTCAGTTTCAGGGTCAGCTTGGAATGCCTCCAGCGCATCAATGAAGCTAGTGCCGGGGACGGGATCGCCGCCGATGCCGACGCATGTCGTCTGCCCGATGCCGCTTTCGGTCAGCTCATAGAGCGCCTGATAGGCAAGCGTGCCAGAACGGCTGACAATGCCTACCGGTCCCGGCATGGCAACTTCAGTGGGTGTAAAACCGATGTTGCACTTGCCCGGCGAAAGGATGCCCGCGCAGTTCGGACCGAGCAACCGCGTATGCGGGAAGTCGTGCTTGAGGCGGTTGTAGATACGCGCTTGATCGTGCGTCGGAATGTGTTCGGTGACGCACACAATGAACGGAATGCCGCCCTCAGCCGCTTCTAGGATGGAGGCAGCGGCTGCCATAGCCGGCACAATGATGAAGGCGGCGTTGGCGCCCGTCTCGCGGACGGCATCAGCAACCGTGGCGAAGATCGGAATGCCTTCAACCTCAGTGCCTGCCTTCTTAGGGTTGGTGCCTGCTACCACTTGTGTGCCATAGGCACGGTTACGCAATCCGTAGAACTGCCCTTGTTTGCCCGTCAGCCCTTGCACAACGACTTTGGTATGTTCGTTTACGAAAACAGCCATGATTCCAGCCTACTTTCCTGCAATCTCAACCGCTTTTTGGGCGGCACTGAGCATATCGGGCAGCATGATGAGTTTCTCGGATTCGTTCGCCTTCAGGATGGCGCGCCCTTCAGCCGCATTGGTGCCATCAATGCGGGCAACAATCGGCGCGCTAAGCGTGATACGGCTCAGCGCTTCGACAATGCCACGTGCCACTTCGTCGCAGCGCGTGATGCCGCCGAAAATGTTGATGAAGATGGCGCGCACGTTCGGATCGGTGCTGATGACGGTCAGTGCATTGACCATGACTTCCGCATTGGCGCCACCGCCAATATCAAGGAAGTTCGCGGGTGCGCCGCCAACCTGCTTCACAATATCCACGGTAGACATTGCCAAACCTGCGCCGTTGGCAATAATGCCGACGCTGCCCTCCAAACCGACGTATTGCAAGCCTTTCTCTTTAGCGAGCGCTTCACGGCTGTCGCCTGCGGCAACGGTTGCCGCCTCAAAGTCTGCCCATTCAGGATGGCGATCATGGGCAGCGTCATCGAGCGTTACTTTAGCATCTAGGGCATGAACGCGCCCGTCGGTGGTCAGGATCAATGGGTTGATCTCTGCCAACTCGCAATCGCCTTCGGTGTAACAGCGGTAGAGCGCCATCAGCACACCAACGGCGCCTTCACGGGCAGGTGCGGGCAAATTTGCGGCTGCAATCCATGCGCGGCAAGCCTCCTCGCTCAGCCCAAGCATTGGATCAACGTGAATCTTGGCGATGAGTTCATCCGCCACGCTCTCGATCTCCACGCCGCCTTCGGCAGAGAGCATCCCCAGATATTTTTTGGCGCTGCGATCCAGCGCAAAGGAAGCGTAATATTCTTCGGCTTTTGGCTCACCTTTTTCGTTCAGACGGTCAGGGCTTTGGGCAATTTCAGAGGCGCGTTCGATCCATAAGCGGCGCACAATATGCCCACGAATATCCAAGCCAAGAATGTTGCCAGCGTGGAAGCGCACTTCGTCGGCAGTATTGGCGAGCTTGATGCCGCCTGCCTTGCCGCGCCCACCGATCATGACCTGTGCTTTGACGACCACAGGGTAACCGATGCGCTCCGCATGTGCGACAGCTTCATCAACACTATCAGCAACGCCGCCTGCTGAGACGGGAATGCCAAAGCGGGCAAAATACTGTTTGCCCTGATACTCCATTAAGTCCATAGGGAATCTTTGTTCCTCCAAAGAAAATCGCATGTGAGGTTTCACAAACATATCAATTGTGCCGCAGCCAACCACAAGTGGCAAAAGAAAGCCTGGTTGCTTTGCCGAAAGCGTATGTTACACGTTATGATTGTATAGATGGTTAGCGGCGCGTATACAAAGATTACCTGCATAGCCCTGCCGCCGAATGAGCGAACCTTCCCAGTTTCAGGTGTGCCGAAAGGATTGGGCATGACTCAGCGCACCACAACGGACTACTTGGTTGGCAACCGCTACAGACTGCTCAAAAAAATTGGCGAGGGCGGCATGGGATCAGTCTTTCAGGCTGAAGATCGGCTTACTGGGCAGATCATTGCCTTGAAACGCCTGAAGGTGCGAAGCGCGGCGACAGCCAACGATACCGATCAGCGTGAGACCTTTGCCCGCGAGTTCCAAATTCTTGCTGCCTTGCGCCATCCACATATCATCAGCGTGCTGGATTTTGGTTACGATACCGATCAGCGCCCTTATTTCACCATGCCGCTGTTGGAAGCGCCGCAAACCATCCTTGAGGCAGCGGCGGCACACGAAATGCCGCAGAAAATGTGCTTGCTCACCGAGACGCTGCAGGCACTCGTTTACCTGCATCGGCACGGCATTCTGCACCGTGACTTGAAGCCCAACAATATTTTAGTAGAGCCAAACGGACGCCTGCGTGTGCTAGATTTTGGCATTGCGGCTGAATTGGAACATATTACCAACACAAGCGGCACATTGGAGTATATGGCGCCCGAAGTGTTAAGTGGTGCGCCTGCCCGCCTGCACAGCGATCTTTATGCGCTCGGCGTAATTGCCTATCAAATGTTCGCGGGCAGGCATCCTTTCCAAAGCGAGGGCATTTCGCGGTTGATTCACAAGGTGCTGCACGAAACACCTGACCGCAACGCCCTGAACGCGCCACGTGCGATCTGCGAGATTGTGCTGCGCTTGCTGGAAAAAACGCCCGAAGCACGCTACCCAACCGCTTATGATGCCATGTTAGCCTTCTATGCTGCCATTAATGCTGCGCCTAGCGAAACGCCTATCTTGCGAGAGAGTGTATTGCAATCACCCAAGTTTGTTGGGCGCACCCAAGAGCTAACACTATTTGAGGAAGCTCTTGCCAATGCGCTAAACGGCAAAGGCTCGGCTTGGCTGATCAGTGGCGAAAGTGGTGTTGGCAAAACACGCCTGCTGGATGAGATTCGCATCCGTGCTTTGGTGAAAGGTGCGTTGGTGGTGCGTTGGCAGTGCTCCGAAGGCGTTGGCGACATCTACAACCTATGGCGCGAGATGTTGCGCCGCCTTGTGCTGTTCATTCCCATTCAAGATAATGAAGCACGCCTGTTAAAAGCGTTTGTGCCAGACCTAGAGCGCCTGATTGGGCGTACTGTGGCTGAGAGCAATAGCCTAACTGATGAAATTCAACTCTCTACTTTATTAATCACGCTGGTTGAGCGCGTTAAGCAGCCCATTGTGCTGATTATTGATGATGTCCACTGGTCATCGGATAGTTTGCTGCCGCTGCGCCAACTGACCAAAGCCGTAGCGCGCTTGTCACTGATCGTAATTGCCGCCTACCGCACCGATGATGACCAATATTTTTATGGCAAACTCCCTGAGATGCAGCTCATCAAGTTAGCGCGCTTCTCGGCGGACGAGGTGCGTGCGCTGACGGCTTCTGTGATCGGCAGTGATGAGCGCTTCGCAGAGATTAACGATTTTCTGGTTGAACACACTGAAGGCAACGCCTTTTATGTGATCGAGGCGTTGCGAACGCTTGCCCAAACCGCCGGCAGCCTAGAGCATATTCGCCAAGCGGCATTGCCCGCGCAGCTCTTTTCCGAAGGAATGCTGTTGGTGGCTAGACGCCGTTTAGCACGCCTAAAAGGGAAATACCAAACCCTTGTTCAGATTGCGGCTGTCATCGGACGTGAAATAGATTTCAACTTGTTGGAACATGTTGGCGGTAAAGCAGATTATGACGACTGGCTGATTAAGTGTGTGGATGTGGCACTTGTTCATATTAAGGACGGCAAGTGGTACTTTACGCACGATAAAATTCGTGAAGGCGTGCTGCAATCGCTGAGCGCGGCAGAGCGCCAGCACTGGCACCGTGCCGTTGCCGAAAGCATAGAGGCGCTCTATCCTAACCAGCCCGATTACGACTTCGTGCTTGCGCTGCACTGGCGAGCGGCAGATGATCTCTCCCGTGAAATGCAGTACTTATTCACTTACGTGCCACGTGCCATCGAAAGCGGCAGTGCTGCGGCTGTGCGCGAACATCTAGAAATTACCTTGCAGCGCGCCAGCCAAGCAGCATTCCTTGATGCGCGTCTTATCTGCTTGCATATGCTGCTTGGGCAGTGCCATGAGCAAAGTGCGGCGTCTGTGCAAGCGGAACAGCACTTCCTAGAAGCATACAGCCTCGCCCTGACGCTTGAAAATATCGCGGCACAGGCTGAGGCGTTGTATCATATTGGTAGGGTAAAGCGCATTCAAAGCAATTTCCGCGCTGCCCAAGAAACATTGCAGAATGCCTTGCAGCTTTATCAGCAGCTTGGTGATGCATCGGGAACTGCCAAAACCTTGAACACACTTGGCTATATGTATCAGTTGCAGGCGGCGCTAGACCTTGCCGAACAGCACTATCAGGCTGCCTTGCAAATTGCCCAGCACAGCCAAGATTTAACAGCATTTGCCGACGCACAGCTTGGCTTAGGCTATGTGGCATACTATCGCAAAGACATTCCCGCTGCCGAGCATCACACACGGCTTGCGCTAGAACATCTTAGCACCACCAACGAACGTTTACTAAGCTATTGCCTCAGCCGTCTCAGCCTTATTTTGCTGGAAAAGGAATACTACGAGGAAGCATTAGTCATGGCTGAACAGAGCATCGCCATCAGCCAAAGGCTAGGTGATGCTCAAAATATGCTGACAACCATTGGCAATACAGGCTACGTGCTGGCACAACAAGGGCGCTACGCCGAGTGTCGCCCATATTTTGAGCGCAGCATTGCCCTTGCCCAAGAAATGAACAACTTGAACTCACTTGCCAACCGCCTTGCCGCTCTTGCTCAGGTAGA
The DNA here is from genome assembly GCA_034432555.1 of Anaerolineae bacterium. Classification (GTDB taxonomy): domain Bacteria; phylum Chloroflexota; class Anaerolineae; order Aggregatilineales; family UBA2796; genus CP2-2F. The sequence continues at coordinate 172,450 of DAOUBW010000038.1, read as the reverse complement.
TGTGCATCTGGGCGATTGGGAAGCTGTACGCCGCAGCCTTTATGAATGGCTGCAAATCGCATTCGCCATTGATAATGTGCGTGGCTTGCTGCACGGCTTCTACGGGCTGTGTGACCTCGCCCTGCACGAGAATAACGCAGCGCAAGCCGCAGAGTGGATCGGTGTGATCGAGGCGAAGGCGATGCCTGATCACCTCGATCCGAACGAGTTAGCGCGCTTGCGTGCATTGTGCACTGCCGCACTTGGCGAAGCTGCCACAGAGGAAAGTATTGCCTATGGCAGAACGCTTGATCTCAACACACTTGCGCAAACCCTGCTCAGTGATGTTGAGGGTATCTTTGCACGCCTGATCACGCACAGGGAAGCATAATCAGACCAAATCGTGCTTCAAGGCAAGTGCCACCGCCTCTGAGCGATTGCTGACTCCTAGCTTTGCCAAGATGCTGCTGATGTGATATTTGACGGTAGAACGGCTGATCACAAGCCGTTCGGCGATCTCAGGATTGTTCAAGCCTTCTGCCAGCAACACCAACACTTCTTGTTCGCGCTCAGTCAGGCGGAATTCGGGTTCGGGCGGGCGTGTGGCGGCGTTGATGAGCGCTTGTGTGGCTTCCGACGAAAGGGTGCGCTGTCCGCGTTGTGCCGCACGGATGGCGTTCGCCAATTGATCATCGGAGACGTTTTTCAGAAGGTAGCTGGTTGCGCCCGCCTGCATGGTTGCCGTCACGCTGTGTGTATCGCCCGAACTAGAGAGCGCTATAATTGCCATGTTTGGAAAGCGTTCGCGCAGGCTACGCGTTGCCTCAATGCCGTTCACTTCCGGCATCACGATATCCATCAGCACGACATCCGGCTGTTGTGCTTCGCACACTTGGAGCGCTTCGGCGCCGTTGGTTGCCTCGCCCACCACTTCCAGATCACTGAAGCCGCGCAAAAACAGGCTTAGCCCGCGCCGCACCATTTCATGATCATCTACAATCACTACGCGAATAGGTTTTTTCTCGCTCATTGTGACTCCTTCACTTGCCAAACAGCGCTTAGGCGTGTTCCTTCATTCGGTTTGCTTGTCAGCGTGAGCTGAATGCCCGCCTCACGCGCTCGCTCGTGCATAATGCGGATGCCCATACGGTCACCCGCCACTGCCGTTGGCTCAAAGCCGCGCCCGTCATCCTGCACGGTAAGTGCCACATAGCTTGGCGTGCGAACAAGGTGCAGTTTCACATGCTGCGCCCGTGCGTGCTTCAAAACGTTGTTTAGCGCCTCTTGTGCAAGGCGGAAAAACGCCACATGCACTGTTGGTGGCAGGCGCAAGCTGCCCTCTGATTGGTAGACAATACGCAGCTTAGAGCGTCCTTTCACAGTCTCGGCAAGCTGGTGCAGCAAATCGTTAAGGTCAGTTTCTAAGAGTGCATTCGGACGCAGTTCCAAGAGCAGGGTACGCATTTCGGCAAGCGCGCCCTGTGTTAGATCGCGTAATTCGCGTAGTTCCGCGCCAATGCTGGCAGGATCATCTTTCCAACGCCTGATAATGGCAGTGGAGACAACAGAGGCGGCAAAGAGTGTTTGTGTTACGGAGTCATGCAAGTCGCGGGCAAGGCGCTGGCGTTCTTCAAGGGCTGCCAATGCCTGCGCTTTTTGGTAAAGATGCGCGTTTTCAATCGCCGTTGCCGCCTGATTGACGAAAGCGCTGAGGCGCTCAGCATGGGTAACTGTGAAGTGGTGAGGCGCGAGGCTCTCTAGGTGCAAAAAGCCAATCACTTGTTCGCCAACGCAAATAGGCGCAGCAAGGTAAGAGCGCGGTGCGCGCACATGCGGAATATCCACCCAACTACCGAGGGCAGAAACATTGGGTATGATGCAAAATTTGCGTGTGTGATACATCAGATTGAGGTGGTCAATCTCAGCGATGTTCAGGACGACAGTAGATAGGATGGCGGCTTCTTCAGGCTGCCAGCCAACGGCTTGCACAATGCGCGCTTGTGTGCCTTCCAGAAGCATAATGCTGGCTGCATCGTGTGGAATGATGCGCTTGACGTTCTCCAGCAGGCGCTTGAGGATTTCATCAAGTTCCAACGTGCTGTTTAGCGCGGCGGCGGTATCGCGCAGCATTTCGATCAGAGCGCGCTGATCAGCAGCCACGCGCTGGTTAACGCTTTGGCGCACTGCGTTCGCAATTGAATCAGGCAGGCGTTCGAGGTGACTGTTTTCCTCATCTTGCAACAAATAATCGGCTGCGCCTGCTTTCATCACCGCAATCGCCGTTTCAATGTCGCGGTTGCGCGTAATAACGATGATAGGGATGGTCGGCTCTTTGCTCAGCAGATCAAGCACTGTGCCATCAGGTAGCGTGTAATCGGCGAGGATAACATCAAAGGAATATTTTTGCAGGCGATCCAGCGCGGCAGCAAGGCTTCCTTCTAAAACGCACAGATAGGGCAGTTGTGCTGCATCCACATAATGGGTGAACACACGCTGATCATCGGGATCATCTTCTACAAACAGCAGCACAATGGTTGGTTGGCTCACACCGATTGACCTTGAAGGCACCTGCCATATTGTGTTCAATTGTAAGCGTGGTTTGCCCAAGATGGCGATCCGTTCTTTGCCTAGTTTTGGGGCATAGCCTCAGCCTAGCCACTTGGCTAGGCTAAGTGGCAGCGAAAGATTAGACAAGCGCACAATGTTTTTTCGCCTTTTTATGGCGTATGCTCTGCTATAGAGCATTTAATGTAGGCATCGTCTCTGATAGGCGTTGCAGAAGGTTTCGCAGAAACACCCTATGCGTCTTAGAAAACTATCCCAAGCTCGCCTTTCTGTGCGAACACAGCTCAACATCATCTTCATCTCACTCATCTCAATAGCACTGTTCATCGTCGGCACGTTGGGAATCCTCAGCGGGTGGGAGACACAGTGGCAGTTGTGGCAAAATCGCCAAATAGATGCCCTCAGCAACATAGGTAACCAAATTCGTGAGGTCATCAATCAAGGACAGCGGACGCTCACCTTCCTGAAAAATATCCGCGATGATGAACACTTTGATGATATTCTGAACGGCACGCTGCAAACTAGCCCGAGCTTGCTCGAAATTGCTTTGTTTGATACCAACGGTCAGGTCATTGCAGATTCCGTGCGAGAAACCACCGCCTTTGGTGATCCGAATGTAATTGCACAATCAGAATGGTTTGAGGAGGCACTTGAAGCACCTGAAGGGCTGTTCTATCTGGGTGAACTATCGTTCACGGCGGAAGGATCACCCTACCTGATCCTTGCCACAACCATGCCTAACGGCGGCGTAATCGCTACCAATCTCAGCATGGCGTTTGTGAACGACTTGTTGGCGAGTAATCGGTTGGGCGAGACGGGCGTTGCCTACCTTGCTGAAGGTGAAGGTGAGCTAATCGCACACACTGATCCAAGCCTTGTGTTAGCGCGCACGTCGTTGTTAGGGCGAAATGAATTTCCCGTTACTGAGGATATAGAATTCATCGGAGAACTTCTGGGGACAAGCGAAAAAGAAGGCTTTGTTGCCAGCAATTATATAAACCTTCAGGGTGTGGATGTGCTAGGCACAACCAAAGTGATTGACGGCACTGATCTGGTCTTGTTCAGCGAGGTGTCCATGGCTGAGATAAACAATCTCTCGCGTAGCCGATTAGGACAAATTATCGCTGCGACCATCATTGTGATTATTGGGACGGTCATCCTCGTGGGTCAGGCAGTGCGGCGCGGCGTCTCTCGCCCGCTTGCCAAACTGGTGCAAGGCGCACGCGAAGTTGCCGCAGGCAATTTGATGTACCAGGTGCCGATTAGCTACCGCGATGAGATTGGCGAAGTGACTGAGTCCTTCAACGCCATGACGCGCCAACTACGCGAACGCACCGTGCAGAGGGCGCGCCAAGATATTCGGCTGCGTGCGCTCTATGAAGTGGTGGCAAGCAGCGCCGATGTGGATGTGCAGCTCAGCGAGGCACTTCGCATTGGCACAGAACTACTCGGCTTGGAGGTCGGCATCATCAGCCGCATTGAAGGCGACACCTACACGGTGCTGTACGCACATACACCGGATGGCTCACTGAAGCGCGGGCAGAAGTTCGCCTTCAGCCAAACTTATTGTGATCTCACCTATCAGGCAAACGGCTTGGTGAGTATTGAAAACATGGGGAGTTCCGACTATAAGGGGCATCCCTGCTACACTACTTTCGGCTTGGAGTCGTACATCGGCGTGCCGCTGACGGTAGGTGGCAAACGCTTTGGGACGCTCAACTTCTCCAGTGGCAAACCACGTACTGAGCAGTTTGCTGCCTTCGACAAAGACTTCTTCCTGCTGATGGGGCAGTGGGTGGGCAGCTTGTTGGAACGTCGGCAGAGCGAGTTAGCGCTTTTGCGTCGGGACGCTATCCTCTCGGCAGTCTCGTTCGCGGAGCAGAAATTGCTCTCCAGCGTGGAGTGGGAGAACAGCGTTGAAGAGATTTTGGCGAGGTTAGGCGAATCTGCTGCAGCCAGCCGCGTGTATATCTTCCAAAATCAACCGACTCTGCGTGATGGGCAGTGGTTTTCTCGCCAGCGCTATGAATGGGTGGCAGAAGGCATCCAACCAGAAATTGATAACCCTGAGCTGCAAAACTTGAATATGTCTGCTGCTTTTCCGCGTTGGGTGGCTGAACTATCGGAAGGGCGACTGATCAGCGGACTTGTCCGTGATTTTGAGGCAAGTGAGCGCGAGATTTTAGAGCCGCAGGCGATTGTCTCTCTTATTGTGCTACCGATCATGGTTGATGGGCGGTGGTGGGGCTTCATCGGCTTTGATGAGTGCCTTGGTGAGCGGCTATGGGATGCCCTTGAAATAGACTTGCTGCGCGCTGTGGCAAGCGATCTGGGTGCCGCCATTGCCCGCCAGCAAAGTGAATTGGCGCTGCTGCGGCGCGATGCATTGTTGGCATCCGTTTCGCTTTCGCAGCAGCAGTTGCTCACCAATGCACGCTGGGAAAGTGTGCTACCGCAAATCTTGATGCGGCTGGGTGGTGCGCTAAGCGCCAGCCGTGCCTATATCTTCCAAAAATTACCTGATTCACCAGAGGGTAAAACACTGGTAGATATGCGCTATGAATGGGTGGCAGACGGGATTGATGCCTTCATTGATGCGCCGAATATGCACGAACTGCCTATCTCGGATATTTTCCCTGCCTGGTTGGCAGACTTCCAAGCCGGGCGCGTTGTCAGCCAAGCGGCAAAAGACGTGGAGGGGACTGCCCGTGAAGTACTGGACTCACAAGGGATTGTCTCGCTGGCAGTCATCCCAATTTTTGTAGAGGGACAGTGGTGGGGGTTGCTTGGCTTTGATGAGTGCCTTGGTGAGCGTGTGTGGGATGAACTCGAACTTGAACTGCTGGGGACGATGGCAGCTAACCTGGGCGCGGCAATCGCCCGCCAAAACCAAGAGGTCATCCTGCGCGAAAGCCGCGAGCGCCTGCTGCAAATTGCCAACGGCTTGAAGGGCGCCATCTACGAATTTTTTGTGGAAGGTGACCAATGGCGGATTGGTTACATCAGTCAAGGTATTTACGCTGTCTCCGGCGTGACGGCGGAAGAGGTGATGGCTGATCTCGGCGCGCTTGTTCGGCATTTCCATCCACAGGATGTTCAGCCTTTTGTGGACTCGGTCAACGCTGTGCTGCTGGATCGCAGTAATTGGCAGTTTGAAGGGCGCTTATATCACAGAGAAACAGGTGAACTGCGTTGGTGGCGTGGTGAATCAGTGCCAACCTTCACAGACGATGGGCGCGTGGTGTTCGAAGGTATCTTCTTGGATGTGACTGAACGGCGGCAAGCCCAAGAACAAGTACAGACTCAGAACGAGGCGTTGGTGAAGGCTAACCGCCAACTGGCTGTGGCGCGCCGCCAAGCAGAAGTTGCCAGCAAGCTGAAAAGTCAATTCCTCGCCACTATGTCGCACGAGTTACGCACACCGCTGAACGCCGTGATTGGCTACGCGCAACTGCAACTGGCAGGCATGGTTGGCGAGCTGACGCCCGACCAGTTTGCCTACCAAGAGCGCATCCTTGTCAATGCTCAACATCTGCTGCATCTGATTAACGAGGTGCTAGATCTCTCGAAGATTGAGGCAGGGCGCTTGGAACTTTCCGAAAGACCGTTCAGTGTGCGCGCCTGTCTGGGCGAAGTGATGACGCAGAATAAGGTGTTGGCAGATAATAAAGGGCTTGCCTTCACGCTGGAAGTGGATGATCGCTTGCCGGAAACACTGGTTGGTGACTATGGGCGCATCAAGCAAATCATCATCAACCTTGTCTCGAACGCCATCAAGTTCACTGATGAGGGCAGCGTGACTGTTGCTGCTACGCTGCAAGACGAGGCGATGTGGCGCATCAGCGTGACGGATAGCGGCTCTGGCATTCCGTCGCACCTGCAAGAGGTGATCTTTGACGAATTCCATCAGGCTGAAAACGGCTTGGATCGCGGTGGCACGGGCTTAGGCTTGGCGATTGTGCGTAAGTTAGTGCTGATGATGCGCGGCAACATCCGTTTGAGCAGTGAAGTTGGGCGTGGCAGCACTTTCACCGTTACATTACCGTTGGTTACTGAAGCTAACAAAGCTGAAGCACTTTCACTGGGCATAGAAGGATAACGACGCACTATGTTCCGCACACCAGAACCGATTCGCGGCGAAATTCGCGGCTGGACAATCCTGATTATAGACGACACACCCGATAACCTGATGGTGGCGCGTGCAGCACTGACGCATTTTGGCGTCCAAGTCCAGACTGCGTACAATGGTGAGGAAGGCTTGGCGCTGGCACGCCAGATCAAGCCGACAGTTATCTTGCTAGATATCAAAATGCCGAAGATGACAGGTTGGGACGTACTGAAAGTCATCCGCAGCGATCCTGAACTGGCGTCCACACTTGTGATTGCCATCACTGCCTATGCGATGGACACGGATCGCCAAGAGGTGATGGAGGCAGGCTTCAACGGGTACATCAGCAAACCTTTTGATTTGTTCACCTTTGTAGCAGAAGTTGAACGGATCGCCCTACAATGTATGAGTCTTTGAAAACCACAAAGGAGCGTTTCCGTATGCCTGCTACCAATTGGAAGGTGATCGTCGTTGAAGATACATTCGATGACCAGCAGCTTGTCTCGCGTGTGCTGGAACATTATGGCATTCAGGTATACCTTGCCAAAAACGGTGACGAATGCCTGCAACTGCTCACCGAAATTGAACCAACGGTCATCGTAACTGACCTTGCCATGCCCGGCAAAGATGGCTGGCAGACGTTAGTTGGTGTGCGTTCCAACCCTGCCACGGCACATATCCCGGTGATCGCTATTACTGCCTATCACTCGGTAGATGTGGCAGAAGATGCGATTAAGGCGGGCTTTGATGGCTACTTCCCCAAGCCCATCAATCCACAGACTTTCGTCGCACGCATCCAAGAGATTTTAGGCATCCCGCTCTAGAATCAGCTATGGCGCAGGTGATTGCGTTCGCCTGCGCCGCCTTCTAAACCGTCAAAATCCGCCTTTAGTCCCATGCCACGCCTACCCACTGGCTGCTAAACTTTAGAGGTGCGTTGCAGTAGCATCAATCTTGAGCCGTAGTGAACCGTTGCTATACGCACAAAAGTTCGCTATGCTTAGCGAGTCGCCGTTGTGCGTCCGCACCTTCCGCATTCCAACCAATGCCATGATAGGAGTCTCCGAATGCAACTGAGCAGCGAGTCGCGCTCCGCCGCTGGCAAAGCCAGCAATTTTGCCCTTTGGCGGCGCATCATGGGCTATTTGCGCCCCTACCGCAATTTGGCAGCTTTTGCCTTTATCGGGCTAATCCTCAGCAGCGCCTTAGCCGTCCTTATTCCGCGTGTGCTGCGCGAAGTGATTGATAGCGGCATCAAAGCCGGTGATAACAGCTTCCTCTTAGCGGCTGGCTTATTGATTGTTGGGCTTGGTGTGCTGCGCGGTGCAGCGGGCTTCGTCTTTCGCTATTTTGGTGAGCGCCTTTCGCACTACATCACCTACGACATGCGGAATCAGCTTTACGATAAAGTGCAGAATCTGCCGTTCAGCTACCACGATAAGGCGCAGACTGGCACCTTGATCACAGTGGCAATCAGCGATGTAGACGAAGTGCAGCGTTATTTTGCCTACGGACTGATTGACGGCTTGAACACGCTGCTTCTGATCATCGGTGCGGCTGCTTTGATGTTGACGGCAAACGTGCCGCTGACCATTGTTGCCTTTGTGCCGCTTATTCCGTTGGCATTCCTTTCGTTCAAGTTTGTGAATGAGGTGGATCCGCGTTGGCGCGCCATCATGGAGCGCCTGCAAAAACTGGGCAACCAACTCCAAGAGAACGTCATCGGCGCGCAAGTGGTGCGCGCTTTTGCCCGTGAACGCCACGAAGTGGAGAAATTCGGCGCCCAAAACGATATGCTCTACGAAGAACAAATCAGCCTTGTGCGGCGTTGGGCGCTTTTTCTGCCACTAAGCGCTTATTTCGTAACGCTCTCGCTTGGTGCGGTGCTGTTGGTGGGCGGTTTGCTGGCGGATGCCGGCATGGCAGGTGTTAGCGTGGGCTTGATCGTGTCGTTCAACGCTTATGTGCTGCTGCTGGGTCAGCCGATCCGTTTCATCGGCTTTGTGATTATCCTAACCACACAGGCGATCACCAGCAGCCGCCGTATTTTTGAGATTATGGACGCGCCGATCACCATCAGTGATGCGCCGAATGCACCGCCGATGCCGCCCATCAAGGGTGACGTGCGCTTTGAAAACGTGAGCTTTCGCTATGAGCCAGAGCTGCCGCTGACGCTCAAAAACATCAATTTGGAGGCGAAAAGTGGTGAAGTGGTCGCGCTGCTCGGTCTGACAGGCTCTGGCAAAAGCACGCTGGTCAGCCTGATTCCGCGCTTCTACGAGGTGAGCGAAGGGCGCGTTACCATTGACGGCATAGATGTGCGCGCTGTGCAGTTGGATAGCCTGCGCCGTCAGATCGGCATTGTGCTGCAAGAATCGCTCTTGTTTTCTGCCAGCATTCAGGAGAATATCGCCTATGGGCGTCCTGAGGCAACGCTTGAGGAAGTAATCGCGGCGGCGAAGGCTGCCAACGCGCACGACTTCATCACCGAATTTCCGGATGGCTACGCGACTCGCGTCGGTGAGCGTGGCGTGACGGTCAGCGGTGGTCAGCGGCAGCGGATTGCGATCGCTCGCGCCTTGCTGATCGATCCGCGCATCCTCATCCTAGACGATTCGACCAGCAGCGTGGATACGCGCACCGAATACTTGATCCAAGAGGCGCTAGAGCGCTTGATGGCAGGGCGCACGACGTTCATCATCGCACAGCGCCTGACAACAGTGCAGAAAGCCGATCAGATTCTGGTGATTGACAAAGGCGAGATCGTAGAGCGCGGCACACACACCGAGCTGCTGGCAAAGGGCGGGCGCTATGCCGAAATTTACCGCTTACAGTTGCAAGATCAAGAGCGTATGAGACGCGAAATGCTGGCGACCGGCGGCTTGGTGGAACAGAAAGGACACTAAGAGCTATGGGTATGATGGGTGCCGCGCTGGCGGAGGCGGATAAGGTTTTCGATTGGGCAGTGACTAAGCGACTGCTAGGGTATCTTTCGCCCTATGGGCGCAACGTGCGGATCGCTTTAGGCGGCGCACTGCTGACGGTGCTGGGCTACATTGCAGGTCCGCCGTTGATCGGCTTTGCCGTAGATGAAGGCATTTTGAAGGGCAATTTGCAATACGTGCTGCTGGGTGTCATCACCTACCTGCTGCTGGATGGCGCGGCGCAGATCGGCTTCCGCATTCAGGTGATGAATATGTCCTTTGCAGGGCAGCGCATCATCCAAAAGCTGCGCGACGAGTTGTTTTCGCACATTCAGCGCCTTTCGCTCTCATTCTTCAGCAGCTACGAGACGGGTAAGCTGATCGCCCGCGTGATCGGCGATGTGAACGTGCTACGCGAGGCAATCACCTTCGCAGTGGTAGGTGCCGTGCGCGATATTTTGATCCTATTCGGCATTGTGATCGCCATGCTTTTCATCAGCCTGCCACTGACGCTGATCGCGTTGGTGGTGGTGGCGGTTGTCACCATTATGGCGAACTACTGGCGTATTTACGCACGCAAGGCATACAACGTGCAGCGCGAGACGAATTCCGCCAACAACGCCGAACTCTCAGAAGCATTCAACGCTATCCGCGTCACACAGGCATATGCACGGCAGGGGCAGAACTACCGCCGTTTTGCTGAACAGATCAATCACGCGCACCTCAAATCCAGCTTGCGGGCGGCGTGGGTTGCCAGCTTGTTCTTTCCCGGCATCGAATTGGTAGGCGGTGTGGCGCTTGGTACGTTGGTGTATGTCGGCGGCTCACTGGTGCTGGATCAGACGATCAGTGTGGCAACACTGCTCACATTCGTGCTGTACATCGAACAGCTTTTCTTCCCAATCCGCATGTTGGCACAGCGCTATAACATCTTCCAAGCGGTGATGGCAGCCGGCGGCAAAATCTTCACTCTGATGGATACGCCGCTTGATATTCAAGATGCGCCTGATGCGGTGGAACTGCCAACTATTCAAGGGCATGTGCGCTTCGAGGATGTCTCGTTTGCCTATCCCCCGATGAAAGTCTCGGAGCGCTATGGGCAGAACGGCAAACACAGCAAGAATGGCAAGGGCGCGTCGAATGGCGGCAACGGGCAGGCGCAAGATCATTCGGGCAGCCTGAGCGATAACCATACGCCGCCTGCCGTCCTGAAGCACGTTACGCTGGATGTGCCAGCAGGCTATACGGTGGCGCTGGTTGGGCATACCGGCGCGGGCAAAACCAGCATTGTGAAACTGCTCTCGCGCTTCTATGAAGTAACTGAAGGGCGCATTACCATTGATGGGTACGACATCCGTAAGGTGACACAAGAGAGCCTGCGGCGGCAGATGGGCGTCGTCGTCCAAGAAACGCACCTGTTCAGCGGCACAGTCATGGATAACATCCGCTATGGGCGCTTGGATGCGTCTGACGAGGAAGTGATCGAGGCGGCAAAGGCAGTCGGTGCGGATAGCTTCATCAGCAAGCTGGAGAATGGTTACTATACCGAAGTGCGCGAAGGTGGCGCGATCCTTTCGGCAGGGCAGAAGCAGTTAATCTCGTTTGCGCGTGCCTTGCTTGCCGATCCGCGTATCCTGATCCTTGATGAGGCAACCAGCAGCATTGATACACAGACCGAGAAGGTCATCCAAGATGCTTTGAAGCGGCTGCTAAAAGGGCGCACCAGCTTTGTGATCGCCCATCGGCTCAGCACCATCACCAGCGCCGATCTGATTGTGGTGATGGATCACGGCATGATCGTAGAGCAAGGCTCACATCAGGCGCTCTTGGCGCAGGGCGGCGCCTACCGCGATCTGTACACGATGGCGTATGCGCGTCCGCTAGAGGCAACCTCGCTGCACCATAGCGCGAACTGAAAATCTCGGTAGACTTGACGGCGTGGCAGCGATGCACTACAGCAACTGCCACGCCGTTTGTGTTTTTAGGGAAAAGAAATCACATGGATGAAACGCTGAATGTGCTTGTTCTGGTCGATTTCAACGATACGATCATGAATCGCTTGAAAAGCCTCTCGCCGCGCCTGAAGTTCACGCGCAGCCTTGCGCGCAACGCCAATGAGATTCCGCGTGAGGTGTGGGCAAACACGGATATTCTCTACACAGCACGGCTGCTGCCCGAACCTGATCAAGCATTGCGTTTGCGTTGGATTCAACTGCACTTCGCCGGCATTGACTCGGTCATCGAATCGCCTGTTATTCAGAACCAGAATGTGATCTTGACGACTGCCAGCGGCATTCATGCTTCCACCATCGCCGAATACACCTTCACCATGATGCTGGCACATGCCCGCAAGATTCCGTTGATGCTACGTCATCAGGCACGTGCGGAATGGTCTGAGAAGCGCTTTGAGTTGTTCCTGCCGCGTGAACTGCGCGACTCTACGCTTGGCATTGTTGGCTATGGCAGCATCGGACGCGCCACAGCGCGCCTTGCCAAAGCATTCGGCATGACGGTGCTCGCCACCAAGCGCAACGTAATGCAGCCCGCCAGCCGCAATGAATACGAGGAAGAAGGTGTTGGCGATCCGCAGGGCGAATTTGTGGATCGCCTCTATCCGCCAGAGGCGATCCGCTCTATGGTGGGCGCCTGCGATTTTGTATTGGTCACCTTGCCGCTGACTTCGCAAACACGCGGCTACATTGATGCCAGCGTGTTTGCCGCCATGCAGCCACACGCTATCTTTATCAACGTTGGGCGCGGCGGCGTGGTGGATGAGGACGCCCTGATTGCAGCACTGAAGGCGGGCAAGCTGGGCGGCGCGGCACTGGATGTGTTTGCCCGTGAGCCACTGCCGCAATCCAGCCCGCTGTGGAGCATGGAGAATGTGATCATCAGCCCACACCTTGCCGGCAACACCTCACGCTACCATGAGCGCGCCGCCGACCTGTTCACCGAGAACCTAGAGCGCTATCTGGAGAAGAAAGACTTGCTCAACCGCGTTGATCTGAGCAGCGGCTATTAGCCTATGCCCGCAGGACGTGCCTTGGTGCGTTCTCATATCGGTTCTCGTTGGATAGCCTATCACCACCCCTCACCTTCTTGATCCGTCTGTGAGTGATGAAGATCAAGGATGTACTACGAAAGTTGTGTAAATCGCCTTCATAAGCCTCACCCTAAGTCCCACCCTGCACGCAAGGCGGGACTTTCCACATCCTCCGATTCCCTTTCCTTGCTGGCGGGGATAGGGATAGGGGTTGGCTACTAGGCTATCATCACAAACTCCACCTTCTCGATCCGTCCTGACCTCTAGACAAACTTAAAAAGTGCTGCTATACTAGGTTTCGTATCGTAATTTTGCGCGAAAGTGAGGCATATCCGTTATGGCAAATGTGAAAACCCTGCAAGCCCTTGCGGGATTGGGTATGCCTGTCCGTCACACGCCCAACAGCTGACCGCACCACGCGCTCACCGCGAATCCTGTCCACCTAGGCATACCCCCTAAAGACCTGCATATTCTATCGGTGCACTGCGGCGGCTGATGCCTGCTTGCGTGCGTAGCACCTGAACTCACACTATCAACCGAATAACATGCTGTGCAACAAGGGGACACGACCTTGAGCCGTTTTGATTACGATTCGTTCGACGACGACGCGGACGACACCGCGTTTTATGCCCGTAAGTTCAAGTTGGAAGGTGCCAGCCAACGCCGCCGTACACCAAAGCCGCATCACAAGCCGAAAAAGACTGAGCAGCAGATCATCAGTGAGATCGTGGACAGCCGCATCGGTCTGGAAAATGGTTTGCAGACGACCTATAAACCACGTACAGACAGTCAGGAAGAACTTTGGCTAACCGATTCATTGCGCCCGTTCTTTGACCAATCGCTCATCACCGATGTGCTGGCGCAGGTCAAAGGCGGCAAGGAGGCAAGCGTCTACTGCTGCACGGCGCACCCAACGCTTGGCACAAACCTGCTGGCGGCGAAAATTTACCGTCCGCGCATGTTTCGCAACCTGCGCAATGATAGGCTCTACCGCGAAGGGCGCACCGTGCTGAGCCTAGATGGTAAAGAAGTGCGCGATGATCGCAGCATCCGCGCCCTGAACAAAAAGACCAAGTTCGGCGCACAGGTGGCGCATACTTCTTGGTTAATGCACGAGTTCAAAATGCTAGATGTGCTTTGGCAGGCAGGTGCTGCTGTGCCGCGCCCATATGCCGCTGCTGAAAACGGCATTTTGATGACCTACATCGGTGACGAGCGCATTCCCGCGCCAACCTTGCATGAAGTTGGGCTGGCAGCGGACGAAGCACAACCGCTTTTTGAGGAAGTGCTGCGTAACATCGCGCTCATGCTGCAACGTGGCATGGTACACGGCGATCTGTCTGCCTACAACATCCTGTATTGGGAAGGTGAGATCACCTTGATTGACTTCCCACAGGTGACGGACTGCCGCACCAACCGCGCTGCCTATCGCCTGTTGGCGCGTGATGTGGAACGCGTGTGCAGTTACTTTGCTGAGTATGGCGTGCGCGCTTCACCCAAAGCCATCACTGAACAGTTGTGGCAGCAGCACGTCCAAGCACCGCCGGATCGCTTAGCAAGCGATCCTGACCCTGAGGAACTAGAAGACCTGCTTGGTGATATGGATGCGGAGGAATAGGGCTGTGTCTGTGGGCGGAAAACCTTCCGCCCACAGGCTGCCTATACCTAAAAAAGGGTCAGTTGTTCAGGTGGTTCAGATTGAGCAGGCGGACGCGTCGTCGGGGCTGACTGCTGAGCATCCCACGCCGCCACCAACTGCGGAATCTTCCTGAAATCTGCCTCCATCTGCGGCTTGAGCGTTGCCATGTTCCGCAGCACTGCCGCCGGATGGTAAAGCGGCAAGTAAGCGCGCCCATCCTGCCACTTTGCCTGCCCATGAATCTGCGTAATTTTGGCGTTTGGGAAAAACAAGCCCATGCTGAAGCGCCCTAGGGTCACGATGACTTTCGGTGCGATCAGCTCAATTTGGCGGTAGAGATACGCCTGTGTGCAGGTGGAGACTTCATCCGGCTGCGGATCGCGGTTTTCAGGCGGACGGCACTTCACCACGTTGGTAATGAACACCTGAGTGCGAGTCAGACCGATCAGGGTCAGCATTTCTTCCAGCAACTTGCCCGATTGCCCAACGAAAGGCAAGCCTTGCCGATCTTCGTTGAAGCCGGGTCCTTCGCCAATGAACATAATCTCGGCGGCATAATCGCCCGCGCCCGGCACGGCGTTGGTGCGCCCGGCGGCGTGCAGTGCGCATTTATCACAAGCACGTACCTGTGCAGCAATTGCCTCCAGCGCAGCCTGTCGCTGCTCAAGGCTCAACGATTCGGTCATCAGATAGGACTCCTTTTCTAGACAATCGGCTCACGGCTGCCCGGTCGCCCTTGCATCAGCAGGTTGGCAAAGGCAACCCGTGTTTGGAGGGTTTGCCAGCGCGCCTCAAAGCGTGCATTATAGGCATCATCCAGCGGCGCAAGGTGCATCAGATAGGCATCTTCATTGTTGTCGCGGTAATAGCCTTTTCGCAGGCTGACGATCTGGTATTCATATTTGCGATAGAGGTTGATAGCCGCAACGTTGCTCACGCGCACCTCTAGGACGCTGTAGGTGGCGCTCAGGCTGATTCCGCGCAGCACCATGCCTGCTAACAGCGCCTCGCCCAGCCCGCGCCCACGCCAATCGGGATGGGTGGCAATGGTGCTGATGTGCGCCTCACCCTCGATTAGCCACATGCCGCCGTAGCCGACAATGGTTGGTGTCTCGCCCTTGGTCTCCAAGACAACCATATGTGCGCTCTGGTTGTCGTTAATCTCAAAAATGTAAGAATTGATAGACCACGGCGTTTGAAAGGCAATCTGATCAATTTCCTGCACTGGCGGAATATCCCGTAGGGTCATATAACGCAGCGTATACATGCTCAAAATGCCCTTGCCGTGCGGCTATGGGTGCGGCACACCCGGCTGATGCAAGTAGAATGGCACGGCGTGCAGCGGATCGCCGTGTTCGCCGCTGCGGAAGCGCGCCCACGCCAGCTCGGCAAGGAAAGTTGCCCGCCGCAAGGCAAGGGCAGGCGCGGTTAAGTGCAGTTGGCAGTCTGCCCGCGTGTTAAGCTGATGGACTGCCTCGCGCACGGTGTTATCTACCTCACCGGCAAGGCGCGTTGGTGTGTGCGGCGCGCTAAAGGCGGCGAAGAGCGCAGCGGGCGAGCCAATGCGTGTTTCGCCCTGCACTTGCCAGCCCTGATCTGCCTGCCAGCGGTAGGCAGCCGCGCACAGGCGTCCGCGCCCTGCTTGGGCAAAGGCGATCAGGTCTTCAGTTAGGGGTGGCTGGGCTGCCGCCGTAATATCGAGCGTTGGCACGGCAATGAGCGGCACATTCAGCGAAAAGGCGAAACTCTGCGCCACACTGAAGCCGACCCGTAAGCCATTGAACGAGCCGGGACCTTGGGCGACGGCAAGGTGCGTTAGGTCTTGCGGAGTCAGGCGCACTTGGCGCAGCACATTATGAATGGCTGGCACCAGCTCAACGGTGTGGCGGCTTTCAGTCTGCCAAGTGTATTCAGCATACACCTGGCTGCCATCATGCAGAGCAAGGCTCAAAGCGCGTGTGGCGGTATCTATGGCGAGCAGCATTGGGTATGATCAGCCTTCCTGAGCGCGGAATGCCGCTAAGAGATCAACACTACGCGCACCGTGTGCGGCAAACGTGAGTTGGCGCGCTTGTTCGTCGTCTGCCACAAAGTCCAAGTCAATCCACATATGATCAGCGGGCAACAGTTGTTGGACGCGCTCTGCCCACTCAATAATCACAGCGCTGCCGTTGGCGAAAATATCTTCCAAGCCAAGCAGGGCGGCATCTTCAAGGCGCTCTAAACGGTAGGCATCAATGTGCTGGAGGCGCATGGCATCACGGGCGCGCTGATGTTCGTGAATCAGCACGAAGGTTGGGCTGGTGGCAGGCTCTAACGCGCCCCACCCTGCCACAACGCCGCGTGCAAGGGCAGTTTTGCCCGCACCCAGCTCGCCACTCAGGCACAGCACATCGCTCGCCTGCAAGAGGCTGCCCAGCCGTGTGCCGATCTGCTCGGTCTGTGCCACGCTGCCGCTGATCAGTGTGAATTGCGTTTGCATTCCGTTCATAACGCAGCATTATACTATACACGCCACCCTTAGACCAACACGCGATGTGTGTGACGTGGTGGCGGTTACGATAGCTATTACACTGCGTTTAGGGCAGCGGCGAGAAGTTCTCTCAAAAATCTCACAACAACTTAATTGTAGCCTTAGCTTTGGCGGTTTGGAAACTTTGAAAATGGTGTGAAAAAAGAGGCAGACTTGCGCCTGCCTCTCGCTGTGGGTGTGTTATTTGGCTTCCCACTCCAGCACGTTCCAGAAGGCGGTGCCGCCGCTGATCTTCACGCCGCTAAGGCGCGTGTTGATTGACCAGATGTCTTTGTCTTGCCACAAGGGCATCCAATACACATTCTCTGCCACGATGCGGCTGATCTGGTGGAAGATCGCTACACGCGCATCGTAATCTACGGTGGTGCGCTGCTGGATGAACAGCGCATCGAGTTCAGCATCGCGCACGTGCGACCAATTCGCGCCGACGTAGTTATTTTCGGCGGTGCCGATCTCGCTGATCAGGAAGCGGCTGGTGTTTGGATCGGGGAACTGCGGGCTAATTGCCCACTGTGCCACATCAAACTGACCGCGTGCAATCGGACCTTCGCTCTCGTAGCTGGCGAGGAATTGGCGATTATCGTAGTTGATCAGCTCCACCGCAATACCGACCTTGAGCAACTGCTGCTCAATGACCTGCTGTGCATCGCGGCGCAGACCGCGCATGTTGGTGGCATAGCGCAACTTGAGCGGCACGCCGTCTTTGGCACGAATGCCGTCCGCGCCAACCGTCCAGCCGGCAGCATCCAAGAGTGCGGCAGCCTGATCAGGATTGTACTCAGGCGCGCTGAGTGTTGGGTCTTGGTAGGGTGTACCATCCCAAAAGCTGACCGCTGCACCTTGCAAGTTGTTCAACAAACCTTCAATCAGCTCTTGGCGGTCAATGGCAAGGCTGATAGCGCGGCGCACGTTGACATCTTGCAGGGCAGGATGCCCGGCTGCCTCGTCTTGGCGCAGGTTGAAGAACCAGCCTTCATTGTAGCCAGAGGTAACGGTCACAATGTCGACCGGTGCGCTGGCTTGCAGGTCAAGCGCATCAGCAGGAGCAAGGAACACGCCCAGATCAGAAGCACCTGCCTTGATGGCGGCAACCTGGGCTGCCTCATCCGGCACAATCGTGATCAAAATCTGCTCCAGCTTGGCAACGCCGCCCACATAGTCAGGGTTGCGCTCAAAGAGCAAGAACTGACCGCGTGCATATTCCTTGAGCAGGAAGGGACCGTTCACGACGGTTGGGTTGGTGTTCCAATCGGCGCCGTCCAGCGTACCTGCTGACTCAAAGACAGGGCGCAGCACATGGGCGGGCAACACCGCGCCAAACAGATTAGCTGCCCAAGGCGCGTAAGGCTCTGGGAAGGTGACCACCACCGTCTGGGCATCCGGCGCGGTGACAACCGCACCTACGCTGCTGCTGAACACACCACGTCCGAGTGGGCTGTTCTTTTCAGAGGCATACATTTCGGCGGTGAACACAAAGTCGTCGCTGGTCACGGGCGTTCCATCCGACCATTTGGCGTCATTCCGCAGGCGGATAGTGATCACCTTGCCATCGGCGCTGATGCCGCCATTCTCGGCGGAAGGAATCTCGGTTGCCAGCACAGGCACAGGGTTGAGGTTATCGTCAAAGTCCCAAGCGCCTTTCAAATAGAGCGAGCGTGCCAAGCCTGCAAAATATTGGGTGGTATACATCGGGTTCAGGCTATCTGGCTCTTGGGTGAAGGCGATGCTGATCACGTTTGGGCGCTGTGCCTGAGCAGGTGCGGTAAAGGCACTCAGGGCAATCGCGCTGATCACGGTCAGCAGCAGCACGGCGCGCAGAGTGCGCTGGAGTAAACGGTTCATGGAGCAATCTCCTTATGGCAACGGGCGAAAATTATATATAATTTTGCACCACATAGTTTAGAACGCAGTATGCCGCCTGTCAAGCCTTTGTGCTATCTGCTAAAATGGAAGTGAACATAACCTGCTTTTGAGCAAGAATGAGATACCCTTATGATCAAAGAACTGGCAAAAGCGGCGCAGCCGCTGCTGGATGCACCCTACATACGGCGCGTGCGGCGCAATCACGGCTTGGAACATGCCACCGTTCACATGCTTGCCGAGCGTGTGCCAAACCTTTCAGTGGCAGGGCGCTCGGATGGCGAAGGCTTTTGGCTGATGGGCGATCTGCCCACCGCCCAAGTGGAAGCTGCCGCCGAAGAGGCACTGCGCCGTATGCGCAGTGGTGACCACAAACTTGCCATTCACCCGAACTGCGGCACTTCCTTGCTGACGACCGGCACATTGGTTGGCTTGGCAGCGCTGGCTGGTAGCGTTGGTGTGCGGCGCGGCGCACTGCAATACATTGGCAGGCTGCCTAGCGTGATCATGCTCTCCATCGCGGCGATCATCTTCTCGCGCCCACTAGGCTTGCAATTGCAAGAGCATTTCACCACGCTTGGCGATGTTGGCGATCTGCAAATCCTGAGCATTACGCGCAGCGAACGGCGCGGACTGCAAGGCGGCACAATCACGCTGCATCGCGTCCAGACGCGCTCATCTTAAGCAGCTTATGAGCAAGAAGACGCCTGTTTTCTACATTTTTCACGGCGAAAATCAGTTCGAGCTGCGCGCCGAACTGCGTACTATGCGTGCGCGCATGGCAGAAGCAGACGGCATGGGCGATCTGAACATCAGCACCTTTGATGGCACAACGGCAAGCGTGGCAGAGGTGATCAGCACCGCGCAGATGATACCCTTCCTTGCCGACCGCCGCCTTGTGATTGTGGAAGGCATGTTGACGCACCTTGCGCCGAAGGCAAAGCGTGGCAAGGGCAAGGCTGCCGCTGAACCTGACGACGAAAGCGATGATAAACCGACGGGCGGTGCGCTGAAGGTGCTGCAAGAAGCACTGCCCAGCTTGCCAGAGTCGGCACGCTTGGTCTTTGCCGAGCCGAGCACCTTGCGCGCTACGCACCCGATCCTGAAGTTTGCCGAAAAAGCCGACTCACGTGGGCTGGTCAAAGCTTTCACGGTGAAGCACGATAAATACTCGCGCCCTGACCGCCCAAAATGGGACAGCGCATGGCTGGCAGATTGGATCACCAAGCGCGTAGAGCATTACGGCAGCACCATTGAACGCCGCGCCTTAGCGATCCTTGCTCAGCAGGTTGGGCAAGATTTATATGCGCTGGATAACGAGTGTGCCAAACTTGCCGCTTATGTCGGCACATCGCGCCCGATCACTGAGCGGGACATCGCCGCGCTGACGCAATACCTGCCAGAGGCGAGCATTTTTGACATCACCGACGCCTTGGGCAAGGGCGATGCCAAAACTGCCCTTACCCTGATGCACCGCAGCATTGAGCGTTTTGGTGAGTCGCCACTGGGCATCCTCGCCATGATCAACCGCCAATTCCGCCTGCTGATTCAGGTGCGCGAGGCGGTAGACGATCCACGCCTTGAGGCTTCCCTTCGCGGTCTGGAGGACTTCAAAAGCACGCCTGACTTTGTGCTGAAAAAGCTGCGTGAGCAAGCGCGGCGCTTTCCGCTGGCAGAGCTGGAACGCATTTACCGCCACCTGCTCGACGTAGACTACAGCATCAAGACGGGCAGAATTGCCGATGTGCTGGCGCTTGATCTGCTTGCCGCTGGCTTGGCAGTCCGCGCTTAGCTAATCTGCCGATGCCTGCTGGCGCGCCGCCTGAAGCTGTGCGGCGCGCTTGAACGCCTCTAGAATGTTATAGTAGCCCGTGCAGCGGCACAAATTGCCGGCGATGCTGCCTGCGATCTGCTCGTCAGTTGGCATGGGATGTTCCTCAAGCAGCTTAGCACCGCTCATCAAGAAGCCGGGCGTGCAGTAGCCGCACTGCACCGCGCCTGCTTCCACAAACGCCTGCTGGATTGGGTGCAGGTGATCAGCGCTTGCCGCCAAGCCTTCCACCGTCACAATTTCCGCGCCGTGAGCGCGTGGTGCTGGCACCATACACGCCATGACTGCCGCACCGTCCAAAAAGACGGTACACGCGCCACACTCGCCTTCGGCACAGCCTTCTTTCGTGCCGATCAAGCCTGCATCTTCGCGCAGCAAGCGCAGCAGCGTCTTGTGGTTGCCGCCGCTGAGCGCATACGCCTTACCGTTGATGATCGTCTCAATCGGCTGATCGTCGTGCTGCGTTAAGCACAGCAGTGGCGGTGCAGCGCGCCCGCTCAGGTCGCCCCACAGCATGGCAGGCGCGCTCGGATATGTGCCGCGTTCTTCGCCACTTCGCAAGGCGCGCAAAGCACGCTTTACCAATGTGGCTGCCATCGCAAGGCGATATTCAGCGCTGCTTCGCACATCGCTGATCGGTGTGGTGGCAAGGGCTGCCAAGCGCGCCGCCTCTGCGATGACCGACTCGCTGAGCGTTTTGCCAACAAGGTATGCTTCTGCCTGTGGCGCATTGATGATGGTCGGCGCGACGCAGCCAAAGGTGATCCGTGCAGCGCGGACTGTCTCACCTTCAAAGCGCAGCACAGCGGCGATATTCACAACCGAGATCGCCTGTGTGTGGCGCAGCCCTAGCTTGATAAACATGCCGCGCTCATCGGTGCTCAGGGCGGGCAAGTGAATAGCGGTCAGCATTTCGTCAGGGCGCATGACGGTGCGCCGCACGCCTGTATAAAACTGCGGCAGCGGCACTGTGCGCTCACCTTGCACAGAGGCAAGCGTGACCGATGCGCCAAGCGCCCACAGCGGCGTGATTGTATCGTTGGCAGGGCTGGCGGTGATCAAATTACCGGCAATCGTAGCGCGGTTGCGAATCTGCGGCGCGCCGACTTCCCACGCCGCCTGCGCCAGCGGCAGCGCTGACTCCACGATCAGATCGCTGGCGACCACCTGATTATGCGTGACCAAAGCGCCTAGCCGAATGTCATCGCCGTGCCGCTGAATGGTATCAAGGTTCGGCAGGCGCGAAATATCAATGAGCGTCTCCACTTCGGGACGCAATTTCCGTTCAAGTTCGATCAAAATATCGGTGCCGCCTGCTACAAGACGGGCTTTTGCGCCCTGCTCTGCCAGCAGGTGCAGCACCTCGCCGACGCTAGTTACCGTGTAGTAGTGCTTCCACATCTGCCCAAAATCCTCATTTCTAGAGGCACATCATTTAAGGGCAGATTATACGCACCTCTACGCGCTGCGCCTAGAAATCACCGATTAGCTCAATCTCTAGTTCAAGATGGATGCCGAACTGTTCAGCAACACGCTGCTGCGCCAAACGGATCAGCGCCAGATAGTCGGCGGCAGTGCCGCTGCCTGTGTTGATGAACCAGTTGGCGTGTTGCGGCGAAATCTGCACGCCGCCAATTTGTGTGCCTTTCAAGCCCGCTGCTTCAATCAGCCGACCAGCATAGTCGTTCGGCGGATTTTTGAACATGCTGCCCAAACTTGCGCCGTTGGGCTGCGTGCGCCGCCGATGTCCACTGTGTGCCTCTGCTTCGGCGCGCAGCGCAGCAGGATCGCTGTTGGGCGCCAGTTGCAGCGCCGCCGAAAGCACAGCGTAAGGCGTGCTGCGCCGCTTCAATGCCGATTCGCGGTAGGTGTAGGCGAGTTCAGCACGTTCCCAGCGGCGCGTTGGCTGGTCTGGTTCGGCAATCTCTGCCCACAGCAAAAATTGCCCAATTTCGCCGCCGTAGGCGCCGGCATTGTTCACTACCGCGCCGCCCAGCGTCCCCGGAATGCCGATTGCCCACGTCAAGCCTGCCCAACCGCGCTCGATGGCAGCCCGCGCCAAGCCGATCAGCGATGCGCCGCTTTCCGCGATCAGCGCGCCCTCAGTGCCGTAGCTAACCGCATCGGCACGGTTGAGGATGACCACACCGCGCACGCCGCCATCTGCCACCAGCACGTTTGCGCCGCCGCCAATGATCCGCACCTGCCAGCCCTGCGCCCATGCTAGGCGCGCCGCCTGTTCCAGCAGTGCCGCCGAATCAGCGATAACCAGTGCATCGGCAGCACCGCCCAAGCGTGCCACTGTATAGCGCGCCATGGGTGCGTTTAGGTGCAGTGCCGCGCCCAAATGCGGACGCAGCAGCGCCTCATACTCACTCATTCGGATATTTCAAGCCCCACTGCCCACGAATGGTATCCATCGTCCGCATGATGCTGAGCGTCTCCTCAAGCGGCATGGTCGGACTCTCCAACAAGCCCGCCCGCAAGCAGCGCATCGCCTCGATTGCCTCAAACTGATAGCCGTTGCCTTCATAGGGCAGCGTATAGGTTTGTGCTTCGCCTTCTACGGGCGTGATGGTGAACTGCTGCGCTTTGTAAAACGGCTCGTGAATGGTCAGGTAGCCCTCTGTGCCTGCTAAAAGCACCTCAATCGGCGCTTTCAGGCTAACCGCAGACATGAGCGCTGCCAATTCGCCGCCTTCATAAACAAGCTGCATCACAGCGCGCTCATCTACGCCGCTGCTGCCGATGTAGGCAGAACTCTGAATGCTCTTGGGCTGCCCAAACAGCCATGAGGCGAACGACAACACATAGACGCCAACATCCAGCAGTGAGCCGCCGCCCAGTTCAGGTGCGTACAGGCGGCTTTTCGGGTTGAAGGGCGCCCGAAAGCAAAACGTGCCAGACATCATCCAGACTTTGCCCAAGGTGCCCTGATCGAGCAGTTGTTTGGCACGTGCAACCGCCGGGATGAAGCGCGTCCACATCGCCTCCATCAGGAACAGCCCTTTGGCACGCGCCAAGCTGATCATCGCCTCTGCTTGGGCAGCATTCATGGCAAAGGGCTTCTCGCAGATGACATGCTTACCCGCCTCTAGGCACAGCCGCGTATTTTCGGCGTGCATCGGGTGCGGTGTGCCAATGTAGACGATGTCTACCTCAGGGTCGGCGGCGAATGCCTCGTAGCTATCGTAGGCGCGTGGCACATCGTAGGTGATGGCGAACTCATCGGCGCTGGTGCGGCTGCGCGAGCCAACCGCCACCAACTTAGCGTCAGGCAGCAGTTTAAGCGCAGCGGCAAAGGCGCGGGCAATTCTGCCAGTGCTGAGGATTCCCCAGCGAATGGGTTGTGAATGACTCATGCTTGAAAATTCCTCTCAATCAGGTGTGCCAGAAGCGACCCGGCACAATCTCGCCGAGCGGCACCGGGCGGCTAGCACCAGTGAGGGCGGGCAAAACGCCGCTGCGTCCGTGCCATGTTTCGTAGGCAAGCAGGGCAAAGAGCATAGACTCTTTGGCAAGGCTTGGCACGCCAAGCGCCTCATGTGCCTGCACACGCGCACTGCCGACGCCGGCTTGCAGCATGGCGAGCAGAGTCGGGTTTTTGGCGCCGCCGCCTGCCACATAAATTTCGGCGGGTGCTTGTGGCAGCCAATCGCGGTATGCCTGCACGATGGATTGCGCGGTGAAGGCGGTTGCCGTTGCTAGGATGTCTTCGGGTGCCAAGCCGAGTGCCTCGCCACGCGCCCACAGTTCTGCGCCAAACTGCACGCCGAACAACTCGCGTCCGGTTGCTTTGGGCGGCACTTGGTGCAGGTAAGGGTGTGCCAGCAGCCCAAAGAGCAGCTCGCTATGCACCTTGCCGCGCGCCGCAATGCGTCCATCCGTATCATATGCCTGTGCGCCATTGGTGGCACGCTCAGCGCAGTAGTCCATAATCATATTGCCGGGTCCGGTATCAAAGGTGAGGGGTGGGCATTCAGCGTCGCTCAGCGGTGGCAGGGCAGTGACGTTGCCAATGCCGCCGATGTTTTGAATGGCGCGCCACTGCGTCGGATGCCGAAAGAGCAGCCAATCCATATAGCTGACCAACGGTGCGCCGCGCCCACCGGCGGCAAGGTCACGCGCACGCAAATTGCCAACCGTTGTAATGCCTGTCCGCTCCGCAATGGTAGATGGGTCGCCAAAGGCAAGATACGCGCCGCGCTTGCCTGCTTGGGGCGGATCATACCAGAGCGTCTGCCCGTGAGAGCCGATCAAGTCTACTTGATCGGGTGTGTAGCCTGCCACGCTGATCACCTGCAAAATGGCAGCGGCATACGCCTCACCCAGATCAACGTTGAGGCGGCAGAGGCGATCTACACTGCTGGACTCTGGGCGGAAGCAGGCGAAAATCTCGGCGCGCAGGGCAGGGTCGTAGGGGACGGTCAGGTGCTTTACCAGTTCGAGGTTTAGGGCAGGCGGCGCGCCGCTGATGCGCGTGAGCGCCACGTCAATGCCATCGGCAGAGGTACCGGAAATCAGACCGACAACAGTTAAGTATCGCATGATAGGTCTTGTCTTGGACATATATTTTAAAGATGAACGCCTCTACTCTGACATACTTTGGGCAGTGGGTCAAGTGAGGGATCCCTCAGCCCACTGGCAGCCCAACTGTGGCACTTTATAGCGCGGTTGCGCCTTAATGTGGCATACTATACGTTATCTGCCTTGCCTCAGCTTCAGACGCACAGCGCCGTGGCGCATTTCTTTAAGGATAGCTACACAATGCACACCTCTGCCGCTGATTCCTTTCAGCGTGATCGCTTAACGTGGCAAAGTTACTTGTTAATTGCCTACCTTGCCTATCTACAGTCGGCAATGGGTCCGCTGATGCCTTTCTTCCGCGCCGAGAATAATTACGGCTATGCGGAGGCAAGTTGGCACTTTAGTGCGCCGGCGATTGGCGGAATCCTGACGGGCATCATCGGGGCGCGCTTGGTGCTGCGCTTTGGGCGCAAAGCCGCGATCTGGTTGGGCGCGTTGGGCGGCATTCTTGGCAACCTGTTCTTGATTCATGGCGGCGTGTTGCCGCTGAGCTTGGGCGGTATGATTTTGGCGGGCTTTGCTGGTACCTTGCTGCAAAACGGCTTGCAATCCGCCCTTTCGGATCGGCATGGCAAATGGCGCGCCTACGCCCTGACGGAACTCAACGTGAGCGCCAGCGTTGCCGCTGTGCTGGCGCCGCTGCTGATCGGCAACTTAGAGCGTTTCGGAATCGGCTGGCGAACTACGATTTATATCGGCGGTGTGTATTTGGTCATCCTCTGGCTGACCTTTCGCCGTGAGTCTGTGCCAATGCCTACCAAAGCCACAGCACAGCCTGATCAGACGAAGGCGAAGCAGAGCTTGCCGCACCTGTTTTGGGCGTATGCGCTGGTGCTGCTGTTGGTGGGTGCTATGGAGTGGAGCATCATCTTTTGGGGCGCAGATTTCCTAGAGCGTGCCGTTGGTTTTGCGCGGGTAGATGCTGCCAGCCTGATGACCTTCTTCTTCATCGCCATGCTGATCGGGCGCATCGTCGGCAGTCGCCTCACACGGCACTATCGGAATACCAGCTTGTTAATGGTGGCGATCTGCCTTGCCATTGGCGGCTTTTTGCTACTGTGGTTAGCACCATCGCCCGCGCTAAACGTGGTCGGCTTGTTTATCGCTGGGCTAGGTTCCGCCAATCTGTTCCCGCAGGGTGTCTCGCTGGCGCTGGGTATTGCCTCGGTGCGTGTGGATGCAGCCAATGCACGGCTTGGGCTGTGCGTCAGCCTTGCCGTGCTGTTGGCGCCGCAATTGTTAGGCGGGCTGGCAGATAACATCGGCATTCGGAGCGCCTACGGCACTGTGCTGATCTTTCAGGTGGCAGCGTTGGTGCTGATCCTGTTGGCAAACCGAGCCATTTCGCGCAGCGCGCAGTATGCCGTCTAGCGTTCGTGTGCGCCGCGGACTTTCTCTAGGGCGGTGTTGGCAGCATTTTCGCCATCTGCCTCGCCCTTCAGAATGCGCGCAAAGTTCTCTTGCAGTGCCTCAGCGGCAGTCAGGTTGACGGTGTCTGCCAGCGGCACAAGGGCGCGGTCTAGCAGGGCGGCGGCAAAAGCGGCGTAGGCGCTATCTTCCCACGCGGCAAGCGCCGCACGCTGTGAGGGCAACATGCCTATCTGCTGGCTGAATTCGGCAAAGCGCGTCGCATCTTTCAGCCAACGCAGCAAGGCGAGGGCGCGGTTCTGCCGTTCGGCATCTTCCGTTGTAAAGACCCATAACCAGCCATCCACAATGCTCAGCGGCGGCGTCTCGCTGGAGATGCGTGGTAGCGCAGCGACTTGCCATGTCTCAGCAGTACTGCTGTTGGCAAGCGCACGCTGCCGCAAGAAGAAGGTGGAGTCTACCTGCACAAGGGCATTTTTGCCCGCCACAAAGGACGACCAATATTGGGCAGATTCGGCGTAGTCCAGCACATCATCAAGCAGGCTGCCTGCTGCGTGTGCCTCAGCATAGAGGGTCATCACCGCCAGTAGCGGCTCATAATCGAGCAGTGGATCGCCGTTCTGGTCGTTAAGCCTGCCGCCCAATGTGACGTAATGGCTAAGCAGGGTGCTATTGGCGCCTTTGCTCACCTTTGCGGTGAATAGGTAGGGCAGTTGGCGGCTGATGAGCGCGCTTAGGCTGATGGGCGGCGCACCTTCGCCGCGATAGACGGTGTGCTGCATCTCCAGCAGATAGGGAATGCCGTATTGTGTGCCTTCAAATTGCCCTAGCACCAAGCCTGTGGTGAAGTACGCCTCCTCGCGCAGCACGGCAGCCTCTAACGGGAAAATAAGACGCGCCGCCGCAGCACGTGGCAGATCACGGGCGCGCAGCAGCACCATATCAGGCAAGGCGCTCGGTGCAACGCGGGCGGCGCTGCTGAGCGTTTCAAAAATGCCGCCCAGTCCATCGGTGCGGCGCAGACGCAGATTAACGGTGTGTCCGCTGTGGTGGCTGTAGTCGTTCAGCAGTTCGCTAAACAAGGTGGCAGTGTGCAGCTCTGCCTCATAGCTGAGCAGCGCGGGAAACCATAAGCTGATCGTAGGCGGCGGCGGCGGTGTGGCAGTTGGGCTTGGCGTGCTGCTCGGCGTCGGCTGTTGTTGGTCAGCACCTAACCGCGGCACTATGTTCGGCACTTGGCTGCTGGCATGTGCTTGTGGCGCACCACAGGCAGCCAAAACGCCTAATAGCGTGGCGTAGAGCGCCAGCCGAACACAGTGCTGCATCACTAAGCGCGCTCCTCGCAATATTTCTGGTATGCCTCAGCGTCCATCAGGGCGTCTAGCTCGGCAAGGTTGGTGTGCCGAATGCGGATCAGCCATGCTGCGCCAAAGGCATCCTCGTTGATCTTTTCAGGCGAATCGCTAAGCGGGCTGTTGACGGCGATCACCTCACCACTGATGGGCATCGCCAAATCGGAGGCAGCTTTGACGCTCTCGACCGTGCCAAAGGTTGCGCCTGCGGCAAGGGTGGCGCCAACACTGGGAAACTCGATAAAAACAATATCTGAAAGTTGGTCTTGGGCATAATCAGTAATGCCGATCACAGCCTCAGCACCTTCCACACGCACCCACTCATCCGATTTGGTGTAGCGGCAGTCGGCTGGTGTTTTCCACGTCGCCATGCGGTAACGACTCCTCACATAAGATGTAAAAACTGATAAGCGCCTATTCTAGCGCATTCCCTGAAATGTGCAGCTATTTGCCCAGCGTGGGACGGTGCTACTATACGCCGGCGGCAAGCACAAGGGCGCGGTAGGCGCCTTCGCGCTGCAAAAGCGTGTGGTGCGTGCCGATCTCTGCCACCTGACCGCCGCTCAGTACCACGATTTGATCAGCTTGATAGACCGTGCCAAGCCGATGCGCGATGATCAGGGCGGTACGCCCTTCACACAGCCGTTTGAGCGCCGCGTTGATGTGCGCCTCCGTCTGCGGATCGAGGTTGGCGGTCGCCTCGTCAAGGATGATCAGCGGCGCGTTTTTCAGGAAGGCACGCGCAAGGGCTATCCGCTGTGCCTGACCGCCGCTCAGCCGTGCGCCGCGCTCACCGATGCGCGTCTGGTAGCCTTCGGGCAAACTCAGGATGAACTCATGTGCTAAGGCAGCTTGCGCCGCCGCCTTGATCTCTGCCTCTGAAGCACTCGGCTTAGCGTGCTGAATATTCTCTAGAATTGTGCCATTGAACAAGTAGGGCTTTTGCGGCAGCCACGCCACCTGATCGCGCCACCACGCCAGCGGCAGATCGTTCAGCGGCACGCCGCCTACGGTGATCCTGCCCGCGCTTGGCGTCAGAAAACCGAGCAGCAGCGCAGCGACCGTGCTTTTGCCGGCGCCGCTATGCCCAATCAGGGCAGTTTGCTTGCCAACAGGCAGCCGAAAACTGACCGACTTTAAGGCGGCGCGCTCACCTTCACCTTGTGCGCCGTAGGTATAGGAGACCGACTCAAAGGCAATCTCGAAGTGCGGCAAGGCAGGCGCTGCCGCCTGTTGACCGCGCTCAGGCAATGGCGCTTCAAGGATGGCAAACACACGCTTGGCAGCCGCGGCACCGTTAGTGCCAGCATGGAAGCGCGCACCAAGCGTCCGCAGCGGCATATAGAACTCTGGGGCGATGATCAGGATGAACAGCGCCCGATCAAAGTCAATGAAGCCGTACAGCAAGCGGATGCCGATCTCAACGGCGATCACGGCGATGCTGAGCGTTGCCAGCAACTCTAAGGTGAGTGAGGACAGGAACGCAATCCGCACCACGCTGAGCGTCGTCCGCCGAAAGCGGTCTGTGATGGTGTGGATCATCTCGGTTTGGGCTGCCTCACGGTTAAAGAGCTTGAGCGTAGCCAAGCCTTGCAGCACGTCGAGGAAGTGTGCGCTCATCAGGCTGAGCGCGGCGTATTGTTGGCGTGCCAGCCTGCCAGCGATGCTGCCGATCAAGATCATGAAGAAGGGGATCAGCGGTGCGGTGACCAACATCACAACGCCACTGAGCAGATCAATCGGAAAGACGAACACGAGAATGATCAATGGCGCAATGACAGCGAGAAACAGCGC
Source organism: Anaerolineae bacterium (assembly GCA_034432555.1). Classification (GTDB taxonomy): domain Bacteria; phylum Chloroflexota; class Anaerolineae; order Aggregatilineales; family UBA2796; genus CP2-2F. The sequence continues at coordinate 142,867 of DAOUBW010000038.1, read as the reverse complement.
CGGCAGATACTGGCTGAAGATGATGGCAATATCTTCGGGCGCTTGGCTGATGGTGTTGGCAAGTTCGCCGCTGCGTTCACCATGTGTGAAGGTCGGTCCGAGGGCGAGCAGATGCTGCGTGAGGCGCGTCCGCACATCACGCTTGATGCGTTCGGCGATCTGGCTGGCAGTGCGCTCCACAAAATAGGTCAGCGCGGCGCGCAGCAGGGTGAGGATTAGCAGGATCAACAGCAGATCGCCTACCTCTGCCAATGATTGCCCTAGCAAGAACAGGCGGTTGATCGAGTCGGCGAGCGCGATTGCCCACAGCACCAACAGGGCAGCGTTCAGCACGGCAGCGCCCAAATGCAGCGCCAGCAAGCGCCGCTGATTGGTCATGAAGGCAAACAAGCGTCTGTCTTTGAGCATAAGCACCTATTTCGAGGGTTGCAGATGTTTTGCGTGATAGTGTTTAGTCTAACCTGCTGACGGCGGGCTGCCCAACGCCTGCCTAGCCCTCTCGGTAAAGATCACAAGGTCTTCACAAATCAGAGGCAACCTGTTGTATAGTTCAGACGGAGATGATAAGATTAAAATAGCCTGAGAAGCACTCAGGCAATTTGTTATCGTTACCGCGTTTGAACGCGGCACGGAAAGGTGCTTTGTGCATGAGCAGTCCGTTGATCGGCATCCCTAGCTTCTTCGACACATCCTCGCCGGAATCTATGCCGCCACGCTTTGCGATGAGCCGCCCCTACATCACCGCCCTAGAAGCCGCTGGCGCAATCCCTGTCATCATCCCGCTGGCGCTTAGCGAAACGACCCTTCGCAGCCTTTACGAGCGCTTGGATGGCTTGTTTATGGCGGGTGGTGGCGACCTGAACCCGGAGACCTACGCTTGTGAGCCACACCCAAAGACCAGCGGCATTGATCCGCTGCGTGACGAGGCGGAACTGCGTCTGCTGCACTGGGCATTGGATGATCATTTACCAATCTTGGGCGTCTGCCGTGGTGTGCAAGCGCTGAATGTGGCAGGCGGCGGCACGCTGCTGCAAGATATTGCTGACGAACTGCCGCAAGCCATCCGCCACCAGTATTTCCCTGAAAAGCAGCGCGACTATGTGGCGCATGATATTGCGGTGGAGTCGCGCTCGCACCTGGCACGCATCCTTGGGCAAACTGCCCGTGTGAACAGCTTTCATCATCAGGCGATTCAGCAGGTTGCGCCGAATTTCCGCGTTGTGGCGCACGCGCCGGATGGTGTGATCGAGGCGATTGAGCATACCGACCGCGAATTTGTCATCGGCGTGCAGTGGCACCCTGAAGGCTTGATCGCCTTTGACAGCGCCATGCGAAACCTGTTCGATACCTTCGTGCGGCACTCGCGGCGCACGCATAGCCACGGCGGTCACAACAGCCACAAACATAGCGGCTTTAACGATTCGCGCTACGCGCAGCACTAACCGCTTTGCGAGTCAGAGTCTGTGGCGTGCCGCGCCAATGCCAGGCGCCCAAGCGCAGTTAACCCATTATCATCGCTAGGCGGGTGAAACAAGCCCGCCTGCACATCACGGTAGTAGCGCTCTAGCGGCAGCCGATGCGTCATGCTGGCGCCGCCCACCGCACGCATGGCATGACCAACCACCTGAATTGCCGCGTTGGTCACGCTCAGCTTGCAGGCTATCAGCGCATCGGTGAGCGCGGCGCGCCCTTCAGGGTCGGCATCCCAATGTGCCGCCGTGTGGTAGAGCATGGCGCGCCCTGTTTGCAAGGCAAGTTCACCCTCACCCAAGCGCCGTTGAATGCTCTCTAAAGTGGCAATCGGTTTGCCAAGTGCGGTTGGCACACGCGACTGGGCATAGCGCAGTGCCGTTTGCTGCGCCGCCGCCGCCACACCCAGATACACCGCGCACACAATTAGGACGAACCACGCATTCACGCTCGGCTTATTGGGATCGGCAAGGCTGATCGGCGCGGCGTTCAGTAAGGCTGCCAATGGTGCGCGTGCGCCTTCCAAATACAGATCGTGGCTGCCGGTGGCGCGCATCCCGAGCGAGTCCCAAGTCGGCTCAATGCGAATGGCGGGCTGGCGCGCTACCAGAAAGCGTCCGACTTGCGGCGTGCCGTCTTCCGCCGTGAAGGCTGCCGTGATGATGAAATAATCCAGCTCGGGCGAAAGGCTGGCAAAGGTCTTATGCCCGTGGATGACCCACTCGTCACCGTCGCGCTGTGCAGTGGTTTTCGGCGCGCCGCCATGGCTGGGGCTGCCTAGCTCTGGCTCAGTGGCGCACGAGTTGACCAAGGCGCCACGCGCCGCAATCTCCGCGCACAGGTGCGGGAACATCCCGTTTGCCCAAGGACGGCTCTCGGCAGCCGCGCCAATGGTTTGTACATGCATTCCGATGGCAAGGGCGGTGCTGCCATCGCCCATCGCCAGTTGCTCTTGCGCCAAGACAGCCTCATAGAGCGTTGCGCCCCAGCCGCCAAGCGCAGCCGGCACGGTCAGCAGTGGGTAGCCGCTGGCACGCAGATCGGCATAGTTTTCGTGCGGAAAACTGCCCTCAGCATCGTGTCGGGCGGCGCGTGCCGCGAATTTCTGGGCGAGATCGGCGGCAACCTGCAAGATTTGGGCGCGGGTCGGTCGGGTCGTGATCATAAGCTAACCCTCAACAAGCTATATCTCAGGGCGTTGGTGCCGCAGTGGGCGCCGGCGTTGGTAAACCAAACGTTTCTTCGGTGAGGAAGGGCGCTACCTGACGCGGCAGCGGATCGGTAGGGATTGCCTGCCGCCACACCTCACTGACAGTTATGAGATCAACGGCAAGGCGGCGCGCCTGCCAATCACGGAAAGCAGACTCGACAGCGCGCTCCACCTCTTGCGGATTTGGGATGTTCACGCGCCGATCTTCCACCAAGAGCAGTTCGTAGCCCGCCGCAGTTTGCAGCACGCCATACAAGCCGTTCTCAGGGTTGCCCGCCAATGCCCGCGCCCATTCCAGAGGCAGCGCCGCGGCATCCACAAAGCCATAATCGCCGCCATTGCCGCTGCTGGCAGCATCCAGCGAGAATTGGCAGGCAAGCGCGCCAAAATCTTCGCCACCACGCGCCCGCGCTGCGATCTCTTGCGCCAACGGTTGGCTCGCCACCACAATCATAGCAAGGTTGGCAAGCTGTTCGCCGTCCGCATCGCGCCGCTTTTCACCGACCTGAAAGACATGCCAGCCCAGCGGACTCTGCTGAGGCTCAGTGATGCTGCCCTGCTCAGCGTTGAGGATGGCAGATGGATTGGGCAAGCCACGCGGCAGCCCTGAGCGTGAGAGAAAGCCAAGCGCGCCACTTTGCCCGCGCACCGCAGGATCAATCGAGAGGCGGCACGCCACGCTGCGGAACGGCTCGCCGCCTTCAATGGCTGCTTTGGCTGCTTCGGCATCGGCAAAGCTGGCGGCGATCAGGCGTTTCACCCTCAGGCTCAGTACGGCAGGCTGTGCAGCGCTTTCCCGCCCGATGATCGGCTGAAGCAGCGTTGCCATGACGAAGGACTCTGCTGTCTCTAAAATGGCTGCCTCAGCCATGCCTGAATAGCGTGCCGCCTGCTCCAGATAGCGCGGCAGTTCTTCTGCCAGCGCCGCACGCGGATCAGCCGCAGTTTGCAGGTTAAAGCGCCGAATCCAGTAGCCGTCTAGGTCGCTTTGCGGCACGGTCAGGCTGCGCGCCGCAAACTCGGCACGGATGACTGCCTCACGCAGCAGCACATCATAAATCTGGTAGCCGAAATTGGTGGAATTGGCGAGCGAATTAAAGATCGCGGCGATGCGGTCGGCGGCAAGGTTCTCGCCGACAGCGCTCAGGTTCACGGCTTGCAGCCCGACGATCTCCACAATGCGGCGCGCCTCGTCCAGCGCGGCGAACCGTTCGTAGCGCACACGGGCGCGGAACTGCCCAAGCGTGAGCGTTTGATCGCCAATGCGCGCCAACGGCTGATCCAGATCGAGCGTGGCGGCATCAGTTGGGCGCGTGTAGGGCGTGCTGGTTGGTGTGGGCGTGCGCGTCGGTCCCGTCGGCGTGGCGGAAGGGCGCGCAAGGGCAGTTTGGGTAAATTCGCTGCGTGTGTCACGGATGACCTCCGGTGTGACAGCAGGTCCGCAAGCGCCCAGCAACAGGGTGCTTGCCAACAGGCAAGGCGCAAGGCAGCGGCGTAAAAGGATGGCAAGGATCATGAATCTCTCGGCGTTTCAACGGGCTTTTCTTGGTTGCCCGAAGGTGTGGGTGAAAACTCAAAGCGCGGCGTCGGCGTGTAGGTGGCGCACGGCGTCGGGGTGAAGGTAGGCAGCGGTGTGCCTTCGGCGTTAAAGCGCAGCGGTGGCGGTGGCGCGTTGGGATCGCACGGCGGCAAGGTGTGCGTGCGGGTAGGCGTTGGCTCGTCCGTTGCAACATCCGAGGCAGGTAGCGGCGGTGCATCAGGCGTATCGCTTGGCAAGGCAGGCGGCAGCGTTGGCACAACAGGCGGCGATGGCACGAACGGCGTTGCCGTTGGCGTCAGGCTTGGCACAGTTGGCACGGGCGCGACAAACGGCGGCGCGGCAGTAGGCAGCGTAGGAACGGGCGTGCGCGTCGGCGGGATAGGCGTTGGGCTAGGTGTTTCCGTCGGCAATGGAGTCTTAGTCGGCGGCTGCGTGGGCAAGGTGATGATGATCGTGAAGGCAGTGGGCGTGTTGCTGGGCGGCACAGCCGTTGGCGAAGGCGTCAGCGTGGCGGACGGTGTAAAGGTCGCTGTGGGCGGCAGTGGACTGGGCGGGACTGCGGTTGGTGAAGGCGTTAGGCTGGGCGGCACAGGTGTGAAGGTTGGCGGCAGCGGGCTAGGCGTCGCGCTGGGCAGAACGGCAACTGCACCTTGGGTTGGGGCAGGCGTTGGCAGCAGTGCCTGAGCGATCTGTAGGGCGGCGGCGGCGCTGCTAGGGCTAACTTGTGCCACAAATTGGAATGTCCTCAGGCTGCGCGCACGCAAACTAGCACGCCCTTCGCCTTCGGGCAAGGCGCTTAGGGCGCGCTGAACGCTCTGGGCGGTTTCTTCAAGCAGGGCGGGCGTGACGGCGGCATCGCGCACGGCGACGATCTCAATCTCGCGCAGGCGTTCGCGGGCGCGCTCATCAAGCAGCGCGGCGGATGTGCCGCTTAAAGTCTCGGTCAGGCTTTCTATGCCGCGCTTGTAGCCATACAACAGATCGCCCGGCACGCTTGGCGCAGCAAAGGCTGCCAGAAGCACGCTGATGCCAAATAGGATGCCGATCAGGGCGGCGGCAGCCAACAAGCGCCCTGCCCAACGGACAGGACGGCGGTTGTGCAGAGCATAGGCGGCGCGCAGCCGCGACTCTAGGGCGCTGCGCTGTGCAGCAGGCAGCTTTTCGGCGCTGAGCGACCGCAAGGCAAGCGCCTGATGCAGTAACGCGCCGAGCGCGGCAAACTGCGGATAGCGCTCGGCACATTCTTCAACTGAGGCGCTGCCTTCTTGCACTGCGCGCAGGCATTCCTCAAAAATTTCATGCGGATTGGTCAGCCGTTGCGGCATGTTGTTTTTCTACCATGTCAGTATGCTTATTACAAGGTTTTACCGCAAGGTTTGCCAAAAAGAAACGCCTCTTTAGCGGTAGGGCTACTGGGCAGGCTCACAAGGGCGCGGCGCAAGGGTCGTCTCGACCACGATGCGGCACGCCATGATATCAGCCTCTGCCTGTGCGATGATCGCCTTGACCGAATCGGGCGTGATGCGATCGTAGTATTCGTTCTTCGCCAAGCCGATAGCGCCTTCGGCAATGCCGACGACTTCCGTCTCACCAAAGGGCAGCTCATCCGCCAGTGTAAGGGCAATGGCGCGGTAGAGCGTATCGCCGACGTTCTTGATCATCGAGGTGAGGATCGTCTCGGCAGCGGCAGGATCGCTCTCTTTGAGCAGCAGCCATTGGTCAGAGTCCACGCCGATGAAGTATTTGCCACGCTGCTGTGCGGCTTGGATCATACCCAAACCTGAGCCGCCTGCCACGCTGAAGGTAAAATCCGCACCCTGATCGTACATGGCAAGTGCGATTTCCAGCCCTTTTGCCGTATCAAAGAATGGCTTATCGCCACCGATGTATTGCGTCAGGACTTCCAGCTCTGGAATGACGGACTTCGCGCCTTGTGCGTAGCCGACGATGAAATCGTTGATGACGGGAATATCCAAACCGCCCACGGCGCCAATCAAGTTCTTGCCACTCAAGTTAGGCAGTGCGTTTGCCTGCATCATCGCGGCGGCGTAGACGCCGGCAAGGTACGAGCCTTCATTTTGCGCATAGATCACATTGTAGACGTTGGCGCAAGTGCATTGGCTGAAATCAACTGGCTCATCGTGGAAGATGAACTTTTTATCAGGGTACAAGTCCGCACGTGCAACCAGATAGTCCGCGACCAGTGAACCGCCCAACACCAAAATATCGTAGGCGTCCGTATCGGACATGGCATCGTCAATGCCCGGCTCCCAACGTGCCTGATCTTCACCAAGTTCAATGACTTTCAGCACAATGCCGAGTTCTTTGGCAGCGCGCTCTAAGCCTTCTTGCGCGGAATCGAAAAATGAGCGATCTCCAAGTGTGCCATTCACAACATGCGTAACGCGCAGTGGCGCTTGGGCTTGCGTTGGGTGCCGCATGGCAAAAGCAGCTGGGACAAGTGCGATCAATATGGCAACACGCAGTATACGTTGCATAGGTTAAGCGACCTTTCAGCTATCTCCAAAAGAAGCAGTCACCTAGAGTCTAGCGCGAGAACAACACAACAACAAGAAACCGCACAGCGGCTGCTGTGCGGCGTTTTTGGCGGTTGGCGTGTTCGGATGCCCTTAGGCGGTTGGTGCGCTGCTGTATTGATCAATATCTAAGTAGCGGCTGAGCAGTTCGCGTGTGATCGGCTTTTGCACGTATTCATTGGCGCCGATCTGCATGGCGTAGGCACGCTCATTTTCGCGCAGCAGTGCGCTAAACATCAGCACAGGGCGATCATAGCCTGCGGCGCGCAACCGAATGCACGTCTCGTACCCATCTTGGTTAGGCATCATAATATCCATCAGCACCAAATCGGGCTGGAGTTCAAGGGCGATTGCCTCACCTTCAACGCCATCCTTCGCCTCGTAAACATCACATTTCAGCAGGCGAAGCAGGCGCTTCGTTACCAAGCGAATAGCAGGATCATCATCTACAATTAAAACTTTTAGCACAATCGCTACTCCTCACTACCTGCGTCTGCACCCATTTACCAAATAGCACATGAACGCCAACTAAGAATAAGTTTAGTGGCTCTCAAGACTTTTGCCTATTCCAACAGCATAACTATCTCGCAATGTTTCGGTACGGATGGGCAGCCCTTAGCGTCCCGGTGCAGGGTGAAATTCGACCGTGCCGCCGCCGGGCAGTTTTGCCAAAACCTTTACCACACGCCGCGAAACCTGCAAGCCCGCCGCGATCCGTGCGCGCTTCAAGGGTGAAACATGCAGCTTGCCCGCCTTAAGGCGCGCTGCCTCCCACTCTTTGTTGAACCAGCGCTGCACCCAGCGATAAAAATGCGTGTTGTGCTTGCCGCGCTCAAAGAGCAGCTTGTTCTCGGCGGTGAATGCCCAATCGTCGCCATCGTGTAAAATGCGACCGCGCACTTGCTGGTAAAATTCCGTGCCGGGCAGCGGATAGGCAATCGTGGTGCTGAAGCTATCCGGCAGTGCCTCTACCAACATCTTGACCGATGCGTGCAAGTCTTCCAATTCCTCGCCGGGATAGCCCACCATCATGAAGAAGTAGACGTGAATGCCAACCTCGCGGCAAGCCTCCGCTGCACGGTAGATTTGCTCAACCTTCGTGCCTTTCTTCATAGCATTCAGCACCTTTTGCGATCCGCTTTCTGCGCCAAAGTAGATTTTCTGGCAGCCGATCTCTTGGAGCGCCTTGAGCAGCGGCACATCCACCAAATTTACGCGGCTAAGGCACTCAAAGGGGATGGACGCATTCCGCTTCAGCACTTCGGCGCGCCACGCGAACACCCACTTGCGGTCTACACCGGTGATGTCATCCACCACACGGATTTGATCAGGGTTATACTGCTCCTTGATTAGGCGCATTTCTTCGGCAGCATTGGCGGCAGAGCGCGAACGGTAAGAGCGCCCAAAAATGCCTTTCTGACACCATGTGCAGGCGTAGGGGCAGCCGCGTGTGTTGATCATGCTCAGGCTCCAGTAGCCGTGCCGCGCTGTCCAGTGCTTCTGATAGGTGCTGAAATCAACCAGATCGCGGGCAGGGAATGGGATAGAGTCCATGTCGGTGATGGCAGGGCGCGGCGGCGTCGAGACGATCTCGCCCTGCTCGTCCAGGAAGCGCAAGCCGCGAATGCCGTGCAAGCTGAGCAGATCAGCGCCGTTACGCCCTGTCAGGTGATTCATCAGCTCGATGATGGTCACTTCACCTTCATCCCAGACCACCAAATCTACGGCGCGCTTGCCATCTGCACCGATGTGCTGTAAGTACGCCTCTGGCTTGCCGGTCGGATCAGGTCCGCCAAAGATGACCGTTGCGCCGTGCCGCTTGGCGATCTCGGCAAGGGCAAGCGCGCTGCGCCGCACTGTGATCAGCGCTGTAATGCCAACCACCTTTGGCTGGTAGCGGATCAGCGCTTGCTCAAAACCGCTGTAGTCCTGCTCAAAAGCGCCGTCGTAGACCGCCACACTATAATCATTTTGGCGCAACACTGCTGCTAAATAGAGCAAACCTAGCGGGAAATAGGGCGTCATCAGCGCTTTTTCAACAGGATCATGCCAGACAAACAGCGGATTCGCCAGCAGAATATCAACATGCCCTTCAGTGGTTGCGCGCACACACATAGCACACCTGATCTCTCTACACACAGCGGTATAGGGTAACTATACCATGCTTTTGGCACTGGCGCGCATCGGCAGGCTTGGCAAGAGTTGGCTGCCCTATGCTTGCGTTTGTATCTTGTTAGAAGTGCTTGTCGTGTTTGGGGCAAAAAGCGGGGCGGCAAAGTATGTTTTTCCCGCATGAATCGTTTGAACAACACTTGTTCTATGAAGGTTTGAGAAGGCAAACGGATTAAGGCGAACCTAAATCGCCTTAACATGCGGAAAATCGCCTTTTTCCACGTATTTATGCGGTAAACTGACCTTAAGGATTGCTATCAACCTTTTAACCTGATCACATCTTGTTAAAGATGCCAAGTGACCTTCGCCCTCAATTTCTTATACTAAAAGACAACGGAACATAAACGATTGCGCCACTTGAATTAAGCAGGTGGCTGTGTTACGCTAGAAGTATAATAGTCCCATATATAGGACTATCTCAATCAGGCAGTACCCATATATGGCACTTTGAGCAAAGGTGCAACAGCTAGGCTTTTGATGACTTCCATTTAGAGGATAGGTAGTGGTGCCATGCAGTGTCCATACTGTGGCAGCGAACGGCTGAAAGTGTTGGATACGGCGGATGCGCGTGAAGCGATCCGTCGGCGGCGCGAATGCCTGACCTGCGGCGCACGCTTTACCACCTATGAACGTGCCGTCGCAGTGACGCCCGTGCTGGTGAAGGCAGATGGCACCCGCGAAGCATTTGACCGTGAGAAGCTGAAGCGCGGCATCTGGAATGCCTGCGCCAAACGCCCGATCTCGGCAATGGCGGTTGACCAACTGACCACTCGTGTGGAGCGCTACTTGCAGGCACTTGGTCAGGCAGAAGTCTCTAGCCGTGTGGTTGGTGATAAGGTCGTCAGCGAGCTGAAAGACCTTGATCCCATCGCCTATGTACGGTATGCCATCGTCTATCTTAAGCTGGATAGTCTGTTCAGCGTCCGCGCTGAAATAGACAAATTGCTTGCTGAGCAGCACACGCCCGCTGCAAGCATGGTTGAAACCCACACCGAAGAAACGCCACTGAGCATGGCTGCGCCTGAAAGCACTTCAGGCGTGGCGCACACGGTGCCAACACCGAGTCTCTAACAACAATTACATACGGGCATCAACCACCGTCCACAGTTCGTCTGAAAACGGTAGGTACTCTAGCCATCGCTAGGGTAACCTAGAGCATGTTTACATTTTTATTAATATTCTAGCCCACCGGGAGAAACGTACTCATGCGTATCGCCAAGGTTAATACGTCGCTGCGTGGTACCAATATGCTGCCCACAGCACCCATTCCAGAAGACTTGAAAGCTGCGCCCATTCACCTGACCGATAATGCGCGCACGGTGCTGCAAAAGCGCTACGTGCGGCGTGGTGCGGATGGCAAACCTGCCGAAACTGAACATGAGATGTTCTGGCGCGTTGCCTACCATGTGGCGCTGGCAGAGGCAGAATTTGCCGATGACGAAACAATAATGGCACAGGCGCGTGCCTACTTTGATTTGTTGACGAATTTGCGCTTTTTTCCTAATAGTCCAACATTTACAGGAGCAGGAACACCGCTTGGTCAATTGGCTGCCTGTTTCACAGAAAATATGCGCGTAACAACGGTGAATGGCTTAAAGCGAATCGCCGATTTGCGAGATGGGGATTTGGTATTGACCCATCGCGGACGTTATCGTCCAGTGCGCCACGCCTACAAGCGCGAGTATGCAGGAGAATTGCTTACGATCAAAATCCATAACATTGGCACACCTCTTGAAGTCACACCAGAACACCCGATCCTCACAATGAATGGGTGGGTAAATGCGGGCGATCTGAAAGTGGGAGATTGGGTTGCCATTGGTGCATTGGAGGGCGCCGAGTCCTTCGTCGCTTTTGATCTCGCCACGATTGAATGTACTGCTGATCTTGAGATGCAAACCAGCGAAAGTGCTGTGCGCGTCCGCCGTCCAAGCACCTATCAGAATTCGGGACTCTCAGCGCGCTGGATGAATCGCTTTATCCCGTTATCAACAGACCTAGCGCGGCTGTGTGGATATTATGTTTCAGAAGGTACACTCGGCAGCGATGACGAGTACGTTCGCTTCACCTTTTCCCGTGAGGAAACTGACTATCAACAAGATGTAAAGGAACACTATGTGCGTATTCGCGCACGCCGCATTGATAATCGTGCCTACTATCAAATCAAGAGTGTTCAGGCTAATTCGTTTTCAGGCACAGTCTACAATTGCGAGGTAGAAGAGGACAATACCTATGTGACCGAAGGCGTTGTTGTCCATAACTGCTTCGTCCTTGCCATAGATGACGACATGGGACGCACCGAAAGCGGCATCTTCCAGACCTTGCGCGATGCTGCGCTGATCCAGCAGACCGGCGGTGGGAATGGCTTTGCCTTCTCGCGGCTGCGTCCGAAGGGTGCTTTAGTCAACAGCAGCCGCGGCGAGGCAACCGGTCCCGTCGGCTTTTTGCGCGTCTATGATCAGGCATTCGGTGAGATAGCCCAGGGCGGTTGCCTCACGCCTGACACACTCGTTTTTACCGAGAAGGGCTTGCTGCGCCTTGATGAGCTTGTGACGCACGAGTCGGTTGGTTGGCGTGATCATTCCCTAGCAGTTGCCACCGACGAAGGCGAACGGCATTCACCAAGTGTTTACAACAATGGTGTTGAGGCAGTGTTGCGCGTTAGCACCGCTGAAGGGCTGATTTTGCGCGGCACACCTAATCACAAGGTGAAAGTTCTGACCGCGCAAGGTATGGTTTGGCGGCGTCTTGATGCGTTGCAGACAGGGGATGCTCTGGTTGTGAAACTTGGTCAGCATCGCGGTGTATTGCAAGCGCTGCGGACGCCTGATGGCGGCAGTGTTATGCTGGATTCAGATTTGGCTCATGCGCTTGGCTTGTTTATGGGCGGCAAGACTGTTGATGTGAAAAGTGCCGCGCTTTTTGCAGCCAATGGCATCACACGCAACGCGCTACCGCGTCAAATTCGCCGTAGTGCAAGCCTTGAAGTTTGTGCTTTTCTCGAAGGTCTATCTGATGCACAACTCACACCACAACTTCAGCATGAAGTAGCTGTGCTTGCCTTAGGTGTAGGTTACTCATACCGAATGCCCTGCACAGTACATTCAATGGTAGGTGATTCACTACAAACCGATCTTGGGTTTGTAAAAGTTACCTCAGTAGACCCTGACGGCGAATCGCTGACCCTTGATCTAGAAGTCGAGGGAAATCACACCTACCTTGCTAACGGCATTGTGACGCATAATTCACGGCGTGGCGCTAATATGGCTGTACTGCGCGTGGATCATCCAGACATCCGCGAGTTCATCACCGCCAAAACTGATGAGAGCGCTATCACCAATTTCAACATCAGCGTGGGCATTACCGATGCCTTCATGAGCGCTGTTGAAAATGACACTGACTTTGATCTGATCAACCCGCAAAATGGCGAAGTGTGGGAGACGGTGCGCGCCCGCGATCTATTCGACCTGATCGTGAAGCAGGCACATCACAACGGTGAGCCGGGTGTCCTGTTCCTCGATGCTGCCAATCGTAGTAATCCAGTGCCTAATTTATATGTGCTGGAAAGTACTAACCCGTGCGGCGAACAATTCTTAGGTCCATTTGAAAACTGCTGCTTAGGCAGCATCAATCTTGCCCAACTGCCTGTGAAAAATGGTAGCCCTGACTGGAAGACGCTCCAAGCCTGGACGGAACTCTCTACACGCTTCCTTGATGATGTGGTCAGCGCCAACAGCTACGTGCCATCCGTGCCGCAGTTGGCAGAAGCCGCCCACCGCGTCCGCCGCATTGGGCTAGGCGTGATGGGCTTGGCAGACCTGATGTACAAGCTGAACGTGCGCTATGGCAGCGCGGAAGGACAAGAATTCGCCGGGCAGATCACGGAATTTGTGCGCTACCACACCATGAAGACCAGCATTGCACTCGCCAAAGAGCGTGGCGCCTTCCCCGCCATCAAGGGCAGCATCTACGATCCTGATGACCTGAAGTGGCAGCCACCTACACCGCTGTTCCCCTACAGCCGCGATTGGGGACGCCCTTCACTGGATTGGGACAAGATCACCAAAGGCATTAAAAAAAATGGCATTCGCAATGGCGCACAAATGACAGTGGCGCCAACGGGATGCCTTGTGGCTGGCAGCATGGTAGTCACTGATCAGGGTATTTTGCCGATAGAGCAGCTTGGTGATTTGCGTGGCGCGCAGTGGCAAGATGTTTCTTTCAATGTTGCCTCTGAAGGTGGTGTGTTGCCCGCAACTCAGTTCTACCTTAACGGACGCGCTCAAACACTAAAGGTTACCACCAAACGTGGTTATACCTTGCAAGGCACGGTTGGGCATCGTATTCGTGTCTGGCAGGATGGCGCTTGGGAATGGCGGCGTATGGATGAAGTGCAGGCAGGTATGCAAGTGCCTCTAAAAGCCACAGGGTTAATCGGCGCGCCTAAACTCGTCCCATTAGAAACGGGCATAGCAAGCAATTTCCACACAACGCCGCTTACTCTACCCTCCCATATGACAGCGGATTTGGCTTACCTGCTAGGCTTTTTTATGGGTGATGGCAGCCTAAAGACGCGTTCCCTACGGTTTGCTATTTCTGATGAAGCCAGCGAAAAGTGGCTTACAGAATTGCTTCAGAAGACTTTTGGCGTCACACCAACTGTTGCCCTTGATGAGCGCAGCCCTAAACTCAAGAGCCTTGAAGTACATTCAGTGAACTTGGTTGCTTTCTGGCAGCAGAATGGTTTTGCCAAGATCGCACCACATGCTGAGCATTGCGGCAAGGGTTATCAACCACATATCCCACGCGCCGTTTTGCGGACTAATGATGAGGCAATCTATGCGGCTTTCCTCGCCGGTTTATTTGATGCAGATGCGACCATTCATCTAAAACGCTTAGTTTCTTGGCTCACAACGGATCGCCAATTCCACGATCAGGTCAAGGCGCTGCTCTTGGCAATGGGCATCTTTACCACAACCGACCTGCAAACAACAGGACTAGGTCAATCCACTGCTTACCGCTTGCGAACAGCGCATGTGCAGGCAACACAGAAGTTGGTGGAAAAACTACCCTATTTATGCCGCATCATACCAACTGGAACGGCGCGCCGACAAACTTTAAGAGATGGTATTCCGATCACGCGACAAGAACATCATCTTGCCTTGCGTCTGGCTGATCGTGGTGCGGAACATGCGCGTGTCCAGTCTTGGCGGCAGCGCCAGTATAATGTCTCGCGGGGCAGCTTATCACAGTTTGTCGAAGGTCACCGTGAAGCGATGTTGACCAACGGTCTAGAAAGCCTCGTCGCCACCATTGATGACGAAATCTACTACGACGAGGTGGTGGCAGTTGAAGATGGCGGTTGGCAAGATACCTATGACATTTCCGTACCGGGAACACACGCCTACGTTGCGAACGGTTTAATCAGCCATAATACTATCGCCACCGTTTCCGGCTGTGAAGGCTACGGCTGCGAACCCGTCTTTGCGCTTGCCTACATCCGTCATGTGAACGACAAAGGACGCGATCTGCAACTGCAATATACCAGCCCACTCTTTGAGCAGGCGTTGCAGCAGGCAAAACTCGCCCCAGAGCAAATCCAGCGCATTGTGGAGTACGTCAACGCGCACGGCTCTTGCCAAGGCGCGCCTGACCTGCCCGATCACATTCGGCATACCTTCGTGGTCAGCGGCGACATCACCGCCGAAGAACACATCCGTATGCAGGCAGCTATGCAGCGCTTTGTGGATAATGCCATTTCCAAAACATGCAACTTTTTTAGCGATGCGACACCTAATGATGTTGCTACAGCCTACCAGCTTGGCTGGAAGTTGGGCTGCAAGGGCTTAACCGTCTATGTGACGGGCAGCCGTGATAAGGTGGTGCTGGAAACACACGCCACCGCTAAGACCAAAGATGGCGAAGCGCAGCCTGAAGCTGCCACTACCAGCGCGCTTGCTATGGGTGGCGACAGCCAGCTTGCCGCCCTGAATGGCGATCATGATCACGATCCACAGCCGCAGATGTTGTTCCCAGAGGCGAAGAAGCCGCGCCCGCGCCGCTTGGAAGGACGAACCTACCGCATTGGCACGCCGTTGGGCGGCACCTACATCACCATCAATGAGAATGGGCAAGGGCGTGGACATCCGTTTGAGTTGTTCATCCACACCAGCAAAGCAGGCTCGGAGACTGCCGCTATCTCAGAGGCGATAGGGCGGCTCAGCTCGCTCATCATGCGGATGGCATCGCCTATCCTGCCGCGTGATCGCGTCAAAGAGATCATCCGCCAGTTAGAAGGCATCGGCGGTGACCGCGCCATTGGCTTTGGACCGCAGCGCGTTCGCAGCCTGCCGGATGGCATCGCACAGGTGCTGCGTGAATACCTAGACGAGACAAGCGACGTTGAGGAAGACTACGCGCCGCTGCCCGAAGTACGCAGCGCAGAGCCACGCCCACTGCTAAAAAGTGCAGGCAACGCCACCATACCGCCGCAGGCACAGCTCACCCTGATTGGCGATCTCTGCCCTGAATGTGGTGAGGCAAGCATGGTGAATGAGGAAGGCTGCCGCAAGTGCTACAACTGCGGCTATAGCGAGTGCTAAAGTGCCGCTGCTGAGCCAATAGGCACAATAAACACTGCCCGCTTCATTTGAAGGCGGGCAGTGTTTTAGCGTGTTCAGGTGTTAGTTTTTCAGGGTTGGGTCGAAGGCGTCGCGCAAGCCATCACCAATGATGTACAAGCACAGCACCGTAATCGTGATCATCAAGCCCGGGAAGATCACCAAGTGCGCGCCTTTGGTGAAAAAGGTCTGCGCGTTGGAGAGCATGTTGCCCCAGCTTGCCGCTGGCGGCTTGATGCCAAAACCCAAGAAGCTAAGCGCCGATTCGACCAAGATCAGGTTGCCAATATCGAGCGCCATTGAGACAATGACCACCGAGAGCAAGTTCGGCATCACATGCACCAGCATGATGCGACTGACCGGCGCGCCAATCGCACGCGCACTCACCACGTACTCGCGGGCGCGGATCGAGTACGTTTCGCCGCGCACAAGGCGGCATACACCAAACCAGCCTAAAAAGCCTAAGACCAAAATCAGCGCGCCGGGCCCGGGATTGAGCAGCGCCACGATGATCAGCAATAGCAGCAGCGTAGGCAGCGAGCTAATCGTCGTGATCACCCAGTTGATCGCATCATCAATCAAGCCGCTGTAGAAGCCTGCGATAATGCCCATCGTCACGCCGATAGTCACTGAGATGATGGCAGCCGCAAAGGCAATGCTCAGCGAAATCTGACCGGCATACAGCAAACGTGCCAGATGATCGCGTCCTAGATCGTCCGTTCCAAGCACATAGGTGCGCCCATTGGCATCTGAAATGCCTGTGGTGAACAAGCCGCGCTGCACAATGGTAGAGGCAGACTCGCCATAAGGAATATCGGAGATGCGGACTTCATCAAGGATGCGGACATCTACCAAGCGCGGAGCGCTGAGCGAGGTATGGATAACATGCAGGCGCGCTGTGTCTTCGACCAGATCACGGCTGTTGACGCTAAATGCCTTTGCTTGCAGGGCTGCCTCACCGTCACCGGCTGAGCGCCCAAACAACACAGCAGTGGTCAGCGTTTGCGGTTTAATCTCAACGTCGCGCAAGGTGTAGAGAACTTCGCCATCGGCTGCCGTGCCGCGCCGAAAGGTCAGGGTGTGCGTGCCTACGGGAATTTCGGTAAGGCTGCTGGCGCTGTTCACGCCAACCCGCGACACAATGGCACGCGGCTCATCATTCAAAAAGACGGAAAAGCTAGGTGTATCGAAGCTGGCGTGTGCCACAAGCAGATCAGCCATGCCGGGCTTAGTGGTCAGTTGGCGCACCTGAATGTCAAGATGCACCTCACCTACTTCGCGCCCGCCCGCGCCGCGATCAAACATCACCACGACATTCAAGCCTTGTGTGCGATAGCGGTTATCTGGCAAGTAAATGATGCGCGCCGTGCCGCCGGGCGGGATGAAGGCGTTGTTGGGGTCGGTGCGTGCAAAGCTCACCTGCAAAATGTTCTGTTCAATGATTGGCGCGAAGACAGAGAGCGTGATAAGCACCAGCACGACGCCCATCGCAAGCAGGGTTAGCTTATCACGCCGCAAGCGGCGCAGTGCCAATTGCAGCAGTGATTCGCCCGCGTAATACTTCTCTTCCTCTTGCTCTTTTAATTTCACAACATCTGTGCGAACTGCCATGACAAATTCCTCAGTTAAAGCGAATACGCGGGTCAATGAGCGCGTACAAAATATCAGAGAGGATAAACCCAAGGATGGTTGCTACTGCCGAAAAGACGGTGACTGCCATGACCATTGGATAATCAAGGGCGTTGATTGATTGTAAGGTAAGCCTGCCTATGCCGGGCCAAGAGAAGATTTGCTCCGTAATAAACGCACCGCCCCACACGCCTGCAATGGCAGGCCCTAAAAAGGTTGCTAGAGGAATGAGCGCGTTGCGTGCGCCGTGTGCAAACCAGACGCTGCGTCCCTTTAAACCCTTCGCGCGTGCCGTGCGGATGTAATCTTGCCCGATCACATCGAGCATAGATGCCCGCAAATAGCGCGAATAGCCCGCCAAGCCGCCACCACCTAACACAATCATTGGCAGCAACAAATGGTTTAGACGCTCCGTTAAGGGAGGGCAGGATTCAAGCGTGGTTGGGCAGCGGCTGCCCATTGGCAGCACCCCTCTATTATCAGGGCCTTTGATGATGACGCCAAACAGCAGGATCAACATCAAGCCTAGCCAGAAATTCGGGATGGCATTGATGATGACCGCCAGCACACGCATACTGTTATCGAACAGACTGCCGCGCACCACTGCCGAAAGAATGCCAATCGGCACACCCAGCAAAAGCCCAAAAAGCAAAGCAGCAATGCCTAATTCCAGCGTGGCGCCTAACCGCTCTAGAAAGAGATCAAGCACGCGGCGGTTTGCTACGAAAGAATAGCCGAAATCGAGACGCAAAATGCCTAACCGATTGCCATATTTCGGCTCGCCACTGTTATCGCGGACGCGCAGTTCCCAGTCGTCACCGATCAGCCAGCGTAGGTACTGAACAGGCATCGGATCATTCACACCAAGCTGATCCGCGATGCGTTCACGGTCTTGTGGCGTTAGGTTTTGGTCGAGCAGCAGGGCAGCCGTCGGACCGCCCGGCGCTGCCGTCATAATGATAAACGTTAAAATGGTGATGCCGAGTAGGGTCGGGATTGCCTGAACCAAACGGCGCGCAATATACTTTGCCATTGCCTTTTAAGGGGATTCCTTTCAACCCACGCTTTATTAACATACCTTTTATCATACCTTAGGCGGATGACAAATGCTATGGAGCTTATGCAACGTTGAATGCCTTCCATTGTAGATAGACAGTCTAGGGTTGCCAAGCACTTTTATGCGATGTGCCAAGGAGTGGCTAAATTTTTGGCAAGCGCGCTATAATGGCAAGTCCGTGCAGGCGGCGTAATCCCGTTTGCCACAGCACTTAGTGATAAGGCGTTTCCAATGCGATTTCTAGTGACAGGTGGTGCAGGCTTTATCGGCGCGGCGCTGGCAAATCGCCTGGCAGCGGAAGGGCATGAAGTGCGTGCGCTCGATGATCTGAGCGCGGGCGATCCGTCGCGTTTACACGCCGATATTTCCTTTACACGCGGTGATGTAAACGATATTCCCAAGCTGTGGACGCTGCTGCAAGGCGTTGAATGTGTTTATCATCTGGCGGCGCGCGTTTCAGTCTCCGAGAGTATGCTCTACCCACGCGACTATAACGCGGTTAACGTTGGCGGCACGGTGGCAGTCCTAGAAGCAATGCGCGATGCTGGCGTGCGGCGCGTTGTCTTTAGTTCGTCGGGCGCGGTTTATGGTGAACAGGCGGCACAACCACTCCATGAGGACATGCTGCCTGATCCACGCTCACCTTACGCTGTCAGCAAACTTGCGGCGGAAGGCTACCTGCGCGTGATGGGCATTCGCTGGGGCATGGAGACCGTCAGCCTGCGTATCTTCAACGCCTACGGACCTGGTCAGCAGTTGCCGGCTGCTCATCCGCCTGTCATCCCGTCTTTTTTGCGGCACGCCCTGCGCGGCGGCTCGATTGTCGTCAATGGTGAGGGCGCGCAAACACGCGATTATGTCTATATTGATGATGTCGTTACCGCCATGATCGCGGCGGCGACGGCTGTCGGCATAGATCGGACGGTGATCAACGTTGGCAGCGGCGTGGAGACCAGCGTCAACGACCTGATCACTGCCATTGGCAGCGCCCTGGGTAAGCCGCTTTCCCCGCTTTACATCCGCAACCAAGACGGTGGTGTTTCGCGCATGTGCGCCGATCTGCGGCGTGCGGCTGATCGGCTCGGCTTCACGCCAAAGATCGGGCTGGCTGAAGGCTTGGCGCGCACTGTGGAGCGTGATCCGCGCTTTGCGTTTGCCGCCAAATAAGCTCAGCGCACGCGCAGCACAACCTCTAGGAAAATGGCGAGCAGTGAGGCGGCGATTGCCACATAGCACAGCCATCGTGTCCAGTTCTCGAACTGCTTGAGGGCGTCGGTTTGCTCTAGGCGGCGCAGATTTTCGCGGCGTGTTTCGGGCTTGGTGTGGCTGAGCAGCCAGCGGATCGGCAGTTGCACCACAATCGGCGTCAGGATTGCCCAAATCAGATAGCCAAAGGCAAAGACGAGCAGCGGCGCAAAGCGCTTTTGCTCATCTTGCAGAAAGGGCAGCAGCCCAAACGAGATGAGCGCTGTCCAGAGCAGCACCAAAAGCGCTTGAAAATAGCGCAGCACCATTTGGCGCAGCTTGAGCGAGTGCCGCACTAGTGAGACCTCTTGCTTTGCCACTTCTTGATAAAGCGGACGGTCAATGAAGCCTGCCAGACCAAGCGCCGCGTTAAAGCGATCCAGTTCTGCCAGCGTGCGCACTTTGTAGGGTTCTGCCAGCACACTGATCACCTCGCCGCCGCTGTTGAAGGCGCCGCGCACACGCAGCACGTCCGAGTCTGCCATTTGGTCAAGCGTCTTGCCGTTCGGATTATCCAAAATGCCGCGCCCGATCAAACGTGGAATGCGGCGTGTGGTCGGCACGATCATGCGCTTTGGCTTGTCAATCACCGCGCCATAGTAACGTGAGCCGCGTTCATCAAAAGGCAGCACGAAATTGATCAGATCAGTGCCGTATTGGTGAATCAGTATCTTGGTCTTGGTTGATTCAGACTCATCGGGCGAGAAAGCAATCGCGCTCAAGCCAAAGCGCGGGTTAAAGAGTTCCTCTGCAAAGCCCGGCGGATGTCCCACAAAATAGAAATGCACAATATCGCGCAGCAGTAAACCAAGCGCTATAATCGGAATGCCGAGCGAGAGCAGAAACGGATAGCCGATCAATAGGTAGGTCAGGACGATCACGGCTGCACTTGGCAGGTTGCTGTTAGGCGGCAGGCTCGGCGTATGCGTCAGAAATTCCTTCACAATGGCGAGAATAGCATCTTTGAAAAAGACGGGAAACAGTAACAGTAAGCCCGCGCCACTGATGAAGCCTACTGCTACACGGTGCATGGTTGAAAGACGCACTTCGGTGCGCTGCAAAAAGGCGCGCATAGCGTTGCGCTCTTGGTCGTCAGTGCGCCTTTCTTGGCGGTAATCGGGTGTTTCACGCGCAAAAGAATCAGGGGATCGCGGTTGATCTTGCCACATAGTAGATAGTGCAGGCTTTCGGTTGTGCGCTAAGGGATAGCTCTATGATACGCCCGAAGGTGGGTGCGCTGTCAAGGTGAAAAGTAGGGGCAGGATAACTCCCGCCCACAGTTTATTCAATGCGGCGCTTGCCCGAACCTGCTAAACGCCGTGCGGCGCCATTCTCAGGTGGGCTGGGCGTCTCGCTAAAGCCCGCCACTTCCTGATAAAACGCCATGTCGTAGGCGCGTGTCTTGACCACGACCGGCATTGGCACAGCATGACCCATGATCAACGCCTGCTGCTTGGTATCAAGGCGCGCCAACACCTCGCGCAAGCCACCCGCGCCGCTGATGCCCGTCAGCACAGCGGAAATATCGCGCTCGTTATCCAACAGCGCCGTGATGCGCGTGCCGATCTGGCTCATCACTTCTTCATCAATGCCGCTTGGACGCTGATCTACGATCAACAGTGTGACGTTGTACTTGCGCATTTCACGCGCAATCGTGCCGAAGATCGTTTGACGGGCGATAAGTGGATCGAGGAATTTGTGCGCCTCTTCAATGGTGATCAGCAGTTGCGGCGGCTCCAGGCTTTTATCGCCAAGCGATTGTTCCACGCGCTTCACATATTCCTCATGAATGCGCCGCGTCAGGTAGTTTGCCACGAGGATGTACGCCTCCAGCGCCGAGCCGTAACGCCCAAATTCCAGCACCACGCTTTTGCGCTGCTCTGTGACGTAGCTGAGGATGGTTTGCACACTGTCGCCTACGGCGCCTTCTTTCCGCAAAAACTCAAAGCGCTCAAAACGCTCTAGGCGGCGCGCTAAGGCAGTCAGTGAGGCACTGCTGGCATTCGTGTTCTGCACCACCTGATCAAGTTCATCGCCACTGGCATCCAGCAGGCGCGCAATCCAAGGTTTACCCCACTTTTTGCGGAGCGTGTAGGCAGCATCCAGCATAGAGTCCGAGAGTCCCATCGTCAGCTTGAGCATGGCGAGGTCTTCTGGCTCAATATCGTCGTAGCCAAGCGTCACCACATAATCATACTTGGCGTTGCGGCGGCGTGACGAATCCTCATCAAGAGTGAAGATGCTGACCTTGGCGGGGAACAGTTGACGTAAGCCTTTCGCCTTGGGTCCGCGCTCATCGGTCACTTCCCAGCCGTAGTCGTTATGCATGTCAAAGATCAGGTTGACCGCCATATTGCGCTGAATGACGCCTGAAAGGATGATGCGCGTCAGAAAGCTCTTGCCGGTGCCGCTTTTGCCGAATACGCCGCTGGAACGCTCGACCAAGCGCTTCAGGTCAAGGTTCACCTGCGTCTCTTCCAGTTCGAGCGGTGTGCCAACATTAAAGTGCGTGGCGTCTTCCATGCCGAACACATCATTCACGTCTTGCGCGTCGGCAATCTCGACGGGCATAAAATGTCCGGGGATGGTTTTGACGGGCTTTGGTTCGCCCTCTGCACCTTCAATGGAGAGCATTGGGGCGACGTGCAGTGTGCCATAGGCAGCCGTGCCAACATAGACATCGCGCAGGAACGGATCGCTCAGGTCGGGCGGGTCGCTGCGAAGGGATGGATTGGTGCTGTCAAGGATCACGTCCGTGATCATGCAGAAGAAGCGCTTGTATCTGCCGCGCACCACCACATAGCGCCCAACTGCCAGCGACTCGATCTCAGTTTGGCGGTCTAGCTTCACATCCAGTCCTTTGCTAAGCGACCCGCCGACAATAACGCCTAAGCGCTTGTTGGTGGGCAGGCTTTCCAGCAGCGGCAGCGGCTCGGCAGCCGATTCACGCGGGAACCACTCATCAAGGTTATCGGAGTCAATCGGAAAGGCTTTGGGCATATAAACGCTCAACTGTTCTAGACAGATAGTTCGGATTATACACGAGAAGGCGCTCAACAGGCAAGCATCAGCTGCTGCCCTTACCTGACCACAGGCACGCCCCACACGCGCAGGCTGCCATCATCGCCCGTCGTGATCACATAGCGCCCGCCGCTGGAAAAGACCACATCCCATGCCCAACCATTTAGCTCCGCCAAGACTGCCAGTTCGCCCGCCGCCCAGATCACGGTTTTATCGCCGCCCGCTGTTGCCAGCAAACGCCCATCAGGGCTAAACGCCACACGGAAGATCGGTTCGGCGTGGCGCTTGAGCAGGCGCGGCGTCGGGCTGCCAATCTGCCACAGCCAAAGCGTGCCATCTTCCAACGCGGCGGCAATCTGGCGGCTGTTTGGCGAGAAAGCAAAGTGATTGACCGTGACACCGCCATGCGCCAAGGTCTGGAGCAGATCGCCATTGCGCAGCGTCCACACCAAAATTTGGTCACGGGCGATGCCCGCTGCCAGCAGGCTGTCGGCGCTCACCTCAATATCGCTGATAGGCAGGCTGTGCTTGAGGGTCAGGATTTCTTTGAGATCGGCGGCATTTTCAGCGTCAAGGGCTGCCGCGTTGCGGAGTGCCGCCTCACGCGCTGCGCTAAGCGTGGCAAGGGCAACGGCTGTGGCGGTACGCTGCGTCTGAACATCGGCAAGGGCGGTCTCCGCGGCGCTGAGTGTGGCAACCTGCGCGGCGCGGGTGGCAAGGGCAGCACTGCCAAGCGTCTCGGCGGTGGCAGTTTGGAGCGCGGCTGCCGTAGCAGTTTGTGCTTGCGGCGTGCCAGTGGCAAGCGCATAGGCAGTTGCGGTGCGCTGGGGTGCAGCGGTGGCGGTGCTGTAGAGTGACTCGGCAGCGGCGGTGGCGTCGCGCGCCAATTGGTCAGCCGTAGCGCTCAGGGCGGCGTAGGTGGCAGTTTGGACTTGCCAGACGGCAGTAATCTGCCCAATGACTGCCTGTGCAGTCCGATCTCGCTCTACCTGACCGACCATGACGGCGAGGCGACTCTCAAGCGTTGCGTTCAAATCGCGCTCCACAAGGGCAGTTTGGCGGACTTGGGCAGCCTGTTCCATGCCGCGCAAGGCGCCGGGAACGGTGAAGCTGAGAATGCCGACCAAAACAATGACAACACTTGCCAACAGATATAACAACAGGCGATGACTTGGCTTTTCCACGATGGATTTATCTCAGGTTAATGCCAACGAAAAGAGGCGCACCGCAGATGGCACGCCCCTTTAATTCTAGCACAGCCGTTCAGGGAAGTGTGTTACAAAGTGAACGCAATCAGCAGCGGCTTGCGGTCTATGGCGGAGATAACGGCGCTATCCTGTGCATCCGTGGGCAGTTCGGCTTTCTCACCTTCGTAGACGAAGATATCTTGACTACTGATCGAAATCCACGCGCAGCCTGTCACCACCTGCACCTGACGGACACCTTGCGGCAGACGATAGGCAGAGTTCTTGATCAGCACAAACTCGCTGTTGGGTGCAAAGGCTTCGGGGTCAAGGGTGATGGTTGCGCTTTCAGGGGTTAGCTTGGTCATGGTCATTTCCTTCAGCACCAAGGTGCCGTCTTGTTTTCTATGTACCTATTATACGATACGAGCCAGCGCTCGTTTACCCGCTGAGCGTCATATTTTCATAAGAAGTTTGTCACAGATTTCACAAAGTGCGGCTTTTAAGAACGGCTTACTTTTTAATCAGTTTCTCACTGCCTGTGCCAACTGCCACTTGCACGATCAAGCCCTCTTTCGCTATAGTCAAGTGAGTTCTTGCGCTTCACGGCGCAGGTCTGCTTGTCCAAAGTTTTTAAGTGGAGGATTTGCCGTATGGCAAAAAAGTTTATGCAGGTGCTGCCCATCCTGATGTTGGCTGCACTCGCCCTTGCGCCCATGAGCGCCGTGAGTGCTGCAAACATGGCGGGCGAAAGCACAATGGTGTTGGTTAGCCCATTGGCACAGGCAACTGAGCCTGTTACCATTTATGGCGCAACCACTGGTTTAATTTCAACCCTAGACCCACAAATTGCTGAAGACTCCGTTTCCATCCCGCCCATTGAAAACCTGTTTCTCGGTCTGACTGACCTTGACCCACAGACCACCGCTGTGCGCGCTGAAGTTGCCACGAGCTGGGAAGTGAACGACGCCGGCGATGTGTGGACGTTCACGCTCCGCACGGACATCCCGTGGGTGCGCTACAACCCTGCCACCGGCGAGACCACCGAAATCCGTAAAGTGGTGGCGCAGGACTTTGTGTATGGCATTCGCCGCGCTTGCGACCCACGCACCGGCGGCTATTACAGCTCAGTGGCGGCTGCCATGATCAAGGGCTGCGACGTGACCTTCAACAAAGATGCTGCCGACATCACCGATGCCGATTTTGAAGAACTCGGTGTGGTGGCGCTCAGCGATTCACAGTTGCAAGTGACCACGCAAGGCGCGCTCGGCTTCTTCCTGCCCGCCAGCGGCATGTGGGTGTTCCGCGCTGCCCCGCGTGAGGCAATCGAGGAATTCGGTCAGCAGTGGATCGAACCCGGCAACATCATCACCAACGGTCCATTCGTGCTTCAGGAATGGGATCGCAACGTGAGCCGTGTCTTCGTTAAGAACCCGCTCTACCCCACCGATGTGAACGACAACTACGGTGGCAACGTTGAGCGCGTCAGCACCTTGGTGGTGAACGACGGCGGCACGATCTGGTCGCTTTACCAGTCCAACCAGATTGATACGGCTGGTGTGCCAACTGCCGAGTTGCAGCGCGTTCGCCAAGACCCTGAGCTGAGCAAAGAACTCCGCCAGAACAGCGATCTCGCCGTGTTCTACTTCGGCTTCATGTACGACAAGCCGCCGTTCGATAACGTGCATGTGCGCCGCGCATTCAGCGCTATACTCGACCGCCAGACCTTCGTGACTGAAATTCAGCAAGGGCGCGGTGTGCCAATGGCGCACTTCATGCCGCCCGGCATCCGCGGCGCGGTGCCGATCAACGAAGTGGGCATTGGTCAGCCCGATACACCCGGCTTTGACCCTGAATTTGCCCGCCAAGAGATGGAGCGTGCCGGCTTCCCGAACTGTGAAGGCTTCCCCGAAGTGACGCTGCTCGCCTATCAAGGCGCCAGCGACTGGGGCGAGTATTTGCAGAACGCCGCCAACACGCACCTTGGCTGCCCGCGTGAGAAGATCATCATCGAAGAGAACGAATTCACCGTGCTGCTGCGCTCCATCCGTTCGGATGTGCCAACCGCACAGCGCCCGAATATGTTCACGCTCGGCTGGGGCCCCGACTATCCCGATGGTCACAACTGGATGCACGACGTGCTGAGCTGCAAGGCTGAGAACAGCTTCATGCGCCCCTGCGATGACGTGATTGATGCCAAGATCGATCAGGCTGCCCGCGAGACAGATCCGGCAACCCGTGAAGCGCTCTACCGCGAACTGGAAGAACTGTTCTTCGGCTACGAAGGCAACTTCCCGATTGCACCGCTGTTCCTCCGCATTAACATCTTCATGGTCAAGCCATGGTACAGTGGCTTCTTCGACACCGACGGTCTGTTCGGCGGTCCACACTGGGAATCGCGCCGCATTGATCAAGCCGCTCAGCTTGCTGCACGCGGCAACTAAGCAGCACAACTGCTAAAGGCACGGGCGGGCGCAAGTCCGCCCGTGTTGATTCCTATCCTTTCCCCAAATATCTACGCATCAATACCCAATTGTTATACAGCCCATCTCAATTCTTACCATTTTCAGTGTTCAATAAGTCAATAAGTTTAAACGCAAAGCTACTAATAGGTTCTTTGGAGAAAGGGGCAACGCTCATGCCATCAAACATCCTTGTAAGTGATAAGTTTCTGAAAATGCTTGATAAACTCACCACCCAACAGCAGAAACAAGCGGAACAGAAGATCGCCCTGCTCGCCGAGAATCCCCGTCATCCATCGCTCAAAGCGCACCGTCTAACTGCATGGAAAGAACAGGGCTTCTGGGAATGCTATATCAATGATGGAGATCGGCTGATCTATAGGCAGGCACAGGGTGCTTTGGAACTTCATGCCGTAGGCAAACACGCGATCATTGATAGCTTTTATGCGCCTGCACAAAACGAGCCGATGCAGCTTTATAAGCCTGCACACAGCCAAGCTTCTCAACCACCCCAGTTGGCACAACCTGCCCCGACGGTTTGGCACAGTGTGCAGCCTTCACAGCCTAGAAGCGAAAATCCCTTCCGCCATTTACCGCCAACACACTTGCGAATTTTAGGTGTGCCTGCCGCGCTTGTTTCAGCCGTGCAGAAAGCCGAGCATATTGAGGACTTAGAAGAATTGCCTTTACCATATTATGTGCAAGATCGCTTACTTGAACTAGCAACCAACGCTGAGTTAGCCGACCTCGTTTTTGAGCAAGGGCGTTTGCTGTACCGCACGACACTCGATAAATTACATGGCTACATTGAAGGCAGCATCAAGCGTCTCATGCTGAATTTGACCCCCGAACAGGAGCGCTACGCGAATCTGAAAGCCAACCGCCCGATTTTGCTGCGCGGCTGTGCTGGCTCAGGCAAAACGACCATCGCTATCTATCGCGCTATTCAACAGGCTGAGACGGGTAAGCCCGTCTTATTCCTCACCTATACGAAAACGCTTGCCAATGCTGCACGCACTTTGATCGAGGAACTGATCGGTCCGCTGCCTGAAAACCTTGAAGTGACACATATTGATGCTTGGCTTTCAAACTTTTTGGCGCGGCGCGGCAAACGCCTCACCTTCTCCAACAATGATTCGCGCAGGGCAGCTTTGCGCGCCGCGCTTGCAGAAGTCCAGCAATTGCCCGCAGCAGCTAAGCTGCTGGCTACCATCCCTGAACGTGAGCGCGAGCCATTCTTTCGAGATGAGATTCTGACAGTCATCAAAGCACAAGGCATTACCCATGAAGCCGCGTATTTGAAAGCCTCACGCGTAGGGCGCGGCAAAGCACTGCGTGAGGCGGAGCGTCGCGTCGTATGGCAGGTCTATCAGGCTTACCGAAAGCATAGCGCGCCATATGTTGACTGGGATGATCTGGCAATCGATGCCTACGACGAGTTGCAGCGCCACCCATATAGCCACTATACCCATGTGATTGTTGATGAGGTGCAAGATTTATCGCCCATTAAATTGCGTGTGATCTTGAAACTCATCGAAAGTAACACAAGTCAACACAGCCTCTTCTTCGTCGGCGATGTTGCCCAGACGATCTACTCCCGCGGCTTTGCTTGGAAAGACCTCGGCTTGGAGATGCGCGGCAGCAGTTATAGCTTACGCCGCAACTTCCGCAATACACGCGAAATTGCTCAGGCAGCCGCTAGACTCAACGAACAGAACCTGACCCTCAAAGCCTCTGAGCATTTTGTTGATCCTGAGCCGATTGATCGCCACGGTCCGCGCCCAATCCTGATCGAATGCGATACGACCGACCGAGAACAGCGTGCTGTGCGCGAAAAAATCCTCGAACTCATCGAAGGGCAGCACTTCCGCCTCTCCGATTTTGCCATTCTTGCCCCAACGAATGACCTATCTAAGGCATACAAAACCGCGCTTGACCGAGTAAGCTTGCCCTGCGCCATTCACAGCGATAGCAACTTCAATATCCTTGAAGAACAGGTTAAGATTCTAACCATTCACTCTGCCAAAGGCTTGGAATTTCCTGTTGTGTTCGTGGTCGGTTTGCACGAAAGCACGCTGCCGCGCCAACCTTATAACATTCCCGCCGAAGAACACGCGCTGCACTTTGAACGTGAACGCACACTGCTCTACGTCGCTATGACACGCGCCTCAGAAGGGCTTTTTCTGGTCACTTCGCAACAAAGCCCCTCACGTTTTTTACGCGAAATCGAAGGGATGGTGCATACCGAGCCGTTCATCGGCAGTTAGCGCAAGGTACGGGCGGAAGCACTTCCGCCCGTGTTGATTCCTGCACTGATATACCCAACACGCCCAAAAGGATACCACTTGGTCAGCTTGACGAATCACATCCGTTGTATGTTCTATTGACTATATAGTAAAGTGCTTCTGATCAGCACCTCGTTTTCCAGAAAAGGATGATGTTATGCGCTTAAGGATGCTTATTGCACGTTTGTGCTTATTGGCTGTGTTGGTGATGCTTGCCCTTGCACCGCTCAGCGCGGTCAGTGCAGCACAGCAGGGCGAGAGCCGCCTCATCTTGACCAGCCCATTGCTGCAAAGCCCCGAACCCATCACCCTCTACACCGCCTCCACTGGCTTAATTGCCACCCTTGACCCACAAGTTGCCCAAGATACTGCCTCGATTCAAATTATTGAAAACCTCTTTTTAGGGCTGACCGATTTTGACCCGCAGACGAACACCATTCGCCCTGAACTCGCCACGAGTTGGGAATCCAATGAGGCGGGCGATGTATGGACGTTCACCCTACGCGCTGATGTGCCATGGGTGCGCTATAACCCTGCCACTGGCGAGACCGTTGAAGTGCGGAAAGTGACCGCCCAAGACTTTGTGTACGGCATTCGGCGCGGCTGCGATCCGCGCTTGGGCAGCTACTACAGCAATATCGCTGCCTCCATCATCAAAGGCTGCGCCGAGGTTTTTAACAAAGAGGCTGACCAGATCGACACCGAAGATTTCGAGCAGATCGGCGTGCGCGCCCTGAGCGACACACAGCTTGAGGTCACTTTGCAAGCGCCGCTGGGCTTCTTCCTGCCTGCCAGCAGCATGTGGATTTTCCGTGCTACGCCACGCGAAACCATTGAAGAATTCGGCGAGCAGTGGACGGAACCGGGCAACATCGTCACCAATGGCGCCTTCCTGCTGCAAGAGTGGGATAAGCCCGTCAGCCGTGTGTTCGTCAAGAACCCGCTGTATGTGGAAGTCCACGATACCTACGGTGGTAACCTTGAGCGCATCAGCACGTTGGTCGTCAACGATGGCGGCACGATCTGGTCGCTCTATCAATCCAATCAGATTGATATTTCCGATGTGCCAGAGGCTGAATTGGCTGCCATTCGCCAAGACGAGGCACGCCGCACTGAGCTGCGCCAAATCAGCGATCTGGCAGTCTTCTATTTCGGCTTCTATTATGATAAACCGCCCTTTGATAACGTGCATGTGCGCCGCGCTTTTAGCGCCATGCTCGACCGCCAGACTTTCGTCACCGAGATGTTGAACGGCAGCGGCGTGCCAATGGCGCACTTTGTGCCGCCGGGCATCTTCGGCGCAGTTCCGATCAATGAAGTCGGTGTTGGGCAGCCCGATTCGCCCGGCTTCGATCCCGACTTTGCGCGCTCAGAGTTGGCAAAAGCAGGCTATCCCAACTGTGAGGGCTTCCCAACCATCACGCTGCTCAGCACACCGCGCCGCACGCAGTGGGGCGAATATATGCAAAACGTGGTGAATACCGTGCTGGGCTGCCCACGCGAAACACTGGTGCTGGAACAGGCTGAATTTACCGTGCTGCTTAAGACGATCAGCCTGAACACGCCCGCCAACGAGCGCCCGCACCTCTACCTGATCAACTGGCTGCCCGATTATCCTGATTCGCACAACTGGCTGCACGACGTCCTAAGCTGCGAGATCGACTCGCGCCCGTGCAGTGAGGAAATTGACGGAAGGATCGACAGGGCTGCCCGTGAAAGCGATCCGGAAGTGCGCCGCCAGCTCTACCGTGAGGTGGAAGAACTGCTCTTTGGCTATGAGGGTGAGTTCCCGATCATGCCGCTGTTCCTCGATATCGACATCTTCGCCGTCAAGCCGTGGTATACCGCCTTTTTTGAGACGGACGGGCTGTTTGGCGGTCCGCACTGGGAATCGCGCCGCATTGACCAAGCTGCACAACTGGCTGCACGCGGCAACTAAACAGCACTGCTAACCTCGTGGGCGGGAGTTGTATCCCGCCCCAATGCATTTTGACCCCCCGCTGAGGTGGCGACGCCCCAGACGATTACCGCAAAATTCCGACTGCCTGCCTTTCACGCTAAATGTGTGCCAACCTTAGAAATGGTGCTATGATTTAGGCAAGTCTACGCAGTAGTTTGTGTGATAAAGAGAACCATGCTCAAAACACTCGACTCGTTCATGGCGCGCTTGTTGTTTGTTGCGCCGCCAACGCATACACCTGCCGCTACCACTGCCCAAACTGATGAGCCACCGCCTGCCGCTGAGCGCAGCTTCAACCTCTCGCTGGCAATTTCAGGCGTGCGCTGCGTCATTCAATACATGATTCTACCCTTCGTGCTGCCGTTGGTTGGTGTGGCGGTGGAGTGGGCAGTCCCGATCAGCCTTGTCATCAACCTCATCGCGGTTGCTGCTATCTTTTTCAGCCTGCGCCGTTTCTGGCAAACCAACTATAAGGGCAAGTGGCAATACCTGATCATCGCCCTGTTTGCGCTGATCTTCATCGGTGTGTTCACCTATACCGACCTGACTCGCTTATTCTGATGGATTCGATGGGCAGGCTTGCTGCTTGCCCACTGCTAATGGTTAACCACGATGCCTGCACGCCCTGAAAGCAGCTTTGACTTTTCGCGCATCCTGCCCGTTTTCGCCATTGTCAGCGTGGATATTCTAGGCTTAACCCTGTTGTTGCCGCTGCTGCACCTGTATGCGGCTGCCTTCGGCGCAACGCCCTTAGAGATTGGTCTGGTGGCAGCTGCCTTTCCCGCCGCGCAGGTCATCGGTGTGCCGTTTATGGGCGCGCTCTCGGATCGCTATGGGCGCAAGCCGTTGCTGCTCATCAGCCAGATTACGACGTGCATTAGCTTTCTGATGCTTGCCTTTGCCAATTCGCTGTGGATGATCCTTGCCTCGCGCTTGCTGGATGGCGTGTTCGGCGCGAATTTGGCGACGGCGCAGGCTGCCATCAGCGACCTTACCGCAGAGCAAGACCGCGCACGCGGACTCGGCTTGATCGGCGCGGCGTTTGGCATCGGCTTTCTGATCGGACCTGCCATTGCGCTGATCATGTTTGAGCTAACGCAGCAGCTTGCCATGCCTGCCATCACGGCGGCTGCCTATTCGTTCCTCTCCATCTTGCTCACGTTATTCGCCTTCCGCGAGACGCTGCCACCCGATCAGCGGCGGCGCGGCGGCGCTGTGCGGCGTCCCAGCCTGCTAGGCGTCCTACCCTACTTACAGAACATCCAGACGCGGGCGCTCTTAGTGCTGATGTTCGCGCAGCAGTTGGTCTTTTACGGCTTTGAGAGTTTGCTCGGCGTCTTCACACTAACGCGGCTTGGGCTGCTGGCGCAGGGCAACGCTTTTATTTTTGTATGGGTTGGCGTGATTTTGGTCTGGGTGCAGGTGCGCTTCATTGGCAAGTGGACGCACAAATATGGCGAGGCACGCCTTGTGCGCTTGGCGCTTGGCTTGCTTGCCGCTGGGTTGATCCTGACTGCGCTCACGCCTACGCAGCCGCATCCACTCTATAACGAGCGTGAGGCGCGCCTATATTTGCTCTCACAGCGCCCCAGCGGCACAGAGGCAGTGATCGGTGCTTTGGGCATTACGCTACCATCCAACGATGGGCGCGGCGTGGGCGGCTTGCTGTGGTTGATGGCGGCACTGCTGCCGCTTTCGGTGGGTGCCGCCCTGATTCGTCCCGCCATCAACAGCCTGCTCACACGGCGCGCCGAAGGGTCTGCCTATGGTGGCGTGTTGGGTGCCAGCGCGGCAATGGTCAGCGCGGCGGACGCGATCGCACCGTTGATCTTTGGCGCGCTCTTTCAGGCTGGGGGCGGCACGCTGCCTTTTTTGATGGGCGGCATTTGCATGGGCGTTTTGTGGTGGCTCAGTGGGCGCTTTCGGGCAGTGGTGGCGGTGCGCTCTGCATAATCCAGTGCTATCTCACACCCAAAGTAACCGTTGTCTAGGCGCGCCCAAGCCGCTACAATGAAGCACACCTACAAACGTCAAGGTTTGTCTCAACTTTTCTGACAAATGCCACCCGCCAAATGGCGTTATGATCAAGGTCAGCCTAAGTCTTTTCAGGAGTGCTTAAAATGACTGATCAACCTGCACCCACTGCACCCGCCGCGCTGCCAAAGCGCTCGCTGCTGCCCTTGAAGGTGCTGTTCATCGCCTTTGGCGCGGTCGTGGCAGTTATCGTGATTGCCCTGATCGCCTTCAATTCGCAGCGCGCCGCACGCAACACGCCCATCGAGATTGAGATGTTCCCGAACCTTGCCCTCGTCAGCGAGTCGAAAGCGGAGAACACCGACGTGCGCTACTTCACCTCAGAGTCGGGCATTGATGAAGTCTTTAACTTCTATGCAGCACGGCTGGGCGCATTGGCGTTCCGTTCTGGCGGCGAGCTGGGCGAGGATGTCACGCGCGGCTGCCGCAAAATTTATCAGGATGAGCCGCCCCGTGATGAGCTAGGGCGCTATTTTGTGCGCTGCTTTGTGGATAATTCACAGAGCGACGTGACACAGCGCCTGTTGATGACTGTTACCTACGATCTGGAAGGGCGCAAGACTCACCTTGAAGTGCGCCGTGAGTGGGGAAATTAGTACCGATGAGCGAGACTTCTACTACACCACCACTACCAGAGCCACGCACACGCGGCGTGCCGCTGTGGATGCCGCTATTGGGATTGTTGATCGCTCTCTGCTTTGCCGTGGTGGTTGGTGCGCGTGTCTTCCCAACGCTTGGTGCGCTGCTCTTTCCGCCCGAACCGCCGCTGCCAACAGCGGGCGAAGTACGCCTGCTGCTGACCGAACCGAAAGGCTTAGGCAAAGATGAATGGCTGTACGGCACAGACCTCAACGCGTGTGAGGTGATGCGTTACTATGCAGATCGGATCGGCGGCTGCCTTTACGATCCATCGGTAGATTGCAATATCGGGGTGGGGATGGGCATGGATGTTTCGGTCGGCGTGCCTATTCCAGTCGGCTTGTGTTCAGGCAAACAGACCATTGGTGCCTACAGCGTCACCTGGTCGGTGCAGGTCGCCACCAATTACGTTGTAGATGGTCAGACGCACTTCCGCATCACACGGGAAGTGAGCAACTAGCGGCGTATTTTTCTCAAGAGGATTCACCATGAAGTTCAAGTCGGTTTCACCGCGTGTGGATATCCAAGCGCTAGAGCGCGAACAGTTGGAATTCTGGCGGAGCGCACAGGTCTTTAAGCGCACGCTAGAAGGGCGCGAAAATGCGCCACGCTATGTCTTTTATGAAGGTCCGCCAACTGCCAATGGGCGTCCGGGCATTCATCATGTGATGGCACGTTCCTTCAAGGATATTTTCCCGCGCTACCATGTTATGCAGGGCAAATATGTGCTGCGTAAGGGCGGCTGGGATACGCACGGACTGCCCGTCGAAATTGAGGTGGAAAAAGAACTCGGCATTGAACACAAGCACGAGATCGAAGCATATGGCATCGCGGAATTCAACAAGAAGTGCCGCGAGTCCGTGCTGCGCTACCTTGAGGACTGGGAAGCGCTCACCGAACGGATGGGCTTTTGGGTCAGCCTTGAGGATGCTTACATCACTTTCAAGAACGAATACATCGAGTCAGTGTGGTGGATTCTCAAGCAGTTCTGGGAAAAGGGCTTACTCTTTCAGGACTACAAGATTGTGCCGTATTGTGCGCGTTGCGGCACGCCGCTCAGCAGCCATGAAATCTCGGACGCCTATGAGGATGTGGACGATCCGAGCATCTACGTGCGCTTTGCCCTGCGTGATGAGCCAAACACCGCCTTTTTGGTGTGGACGACCACGCCCTGGACGCTGCCGGGCAATGTAGCGCTTGCCGTTGGGCGTGATGTAGATTACGTGCTGATCGAGACAGCGGCGCAGTATGCCGAAGGGCAGACCGAACGCTTGATCTTGGCAAAAGCGCTGCTTGAGTCCGTGCTGCGGAAGCAGGAATACACAGTGATCCGTGAGATGAAGGGCGCCGAACTGCTTGGCAAGCGCTATGTGCCGCTCTTCACCTATCTGCCCGTGACGCAAGAGTATGCTTATGTGGTGGATGGCTCGCACTTCGTCAGCACGGAAGATGGCACGGGCATTGTTCACCTTGCGCCTGCTTTCGGCGCGGACGATATGGAAGTGGCGCGGACGTATCACCTGCCCACATTGATGACCGTCAACGCCGAGGGCAAGTTCATTGAGGCGGTAACGGAGTGGGCAGGCACTTGGGTGAAAGATGCCGATCCCCTCATCACGCGCCAACTGAAAGAGCGCGGAATCCTGTTCCGCAGCGAGCGCTACCATCATCCTTATCCGTTCTGCTGGCGCTGCAAAACGCCGCTGCTCTACTACGCCCGCGAAACGTGGTACATCCGCACCACCGAACACCGCGACAGCTTGGTTGGACTGAATCAGACCATTAACTGGGTGCCAGAACACATCAAGGATGGGCGCTTTGGCATGTGGCTTGCCAACAACCGTGACTGGGCGCTAGGGCGTAACCGTTACTGGGGAACGCCGCTGCCCGTCTGGAAGTGTGATCATCCGGATAGCACTGAGGCAGTCTGCATTGGCAGTGTGGAAGAACTGAGCCGCTACGCCGGGCGCGACCTGACCGAACTCGATCTGCACCGTCCCTACGTGGATGAGATCACGTGGCAATCGCAAGATGGGCTTGGCACCATGCGCCGCGTGCCAGAGCTAATTGACGTTTGGTTTGATAGCGGCGCAATGCCCTTTGCCCAGTGGGGCTATCCGCACCGCAATCAGGAGCTTTTCGAGGAACAGTTCCCGGCGGACTATATCTGTGAGGCGATTGACCAAACACGCGGTTGGTTCTACTCGTTGCACGCGATCTCCACGCTGCTGATGGGCAGCGTCAGCTATAAGAATGTGATCTGTCTGGGTCATATCCTTGATGGCGAAGGCAAGAAGATGTCCAAGAGCCGTGGGAACGTGGTTGATCCGTGGGCAGTC
Source organism: Anaerolineae bacterium (assembly GCA_034432555.1). GTDB lineage: Bacteria > Chloroflexota > Anaerolineae > Aggregatilineales > UBA2796 > CP2-2F. The sequence continues at coordinate 107,466 of DAOUBW010000038.1, read as the reverse complement.
TTGAACAAAGAAGGCGCGGACGCTGCCCGTTGGTATATGTATACCTCAGCACCGCCCGGCGATAGCCGCCGCTTTTCCGCCAAGCTGGTGCAAGAGGCGATCAGTGGCTTCTACCTAACGCTCTGGAATACCTACAGCTTCTTTGTCACCTACGCCAATATTGATGGCTTTGATCCGACGGCGGCGCGCTTGCCCGTTGCCAAGCGCGAGGAGATGGATCGCTGGATCCTCTCGGAGCTGAACGCACTCATCAAGCGCGTGACGCACGCCTACGAGAGCTATGATGTCATTGGCTGCACACGCCCAATTGCCGAGTTCGTGGACGATCTGAGCAACTGGTATCTGCGCCGTTCGCGCCGCCGTTTCTGGCAGAGCGACTGGGATCAAAGCAAGCGTGCCGCCTACGAGACGCTCTACGAATGCCTTGTGAATGTTGCTAAACTGTTGGCACCTGCCATGCCTTTCCTCAGCGAGGCGCTCTACCGCAATTTGGTCGTGCCATTTGATCCGAACGCCGCGGATAGTGTGCATCTGACGCGCTGGATCAACGCCGATGAGTCGCTGATTGACGAAAAACTGATGTCCGAGATGCGCCTTGTCAAGCGCTTGGTCAGCCTTGGACACGCCGCCCGCAACAGCGCCGATTTGCGCGTGCGGCAGCCGTTAGCAGAGGCAGCCTTTGCCGTCCGCAGCGCCGATGAGGCAGCCGCGCTCCGTAAGCTGGAGGCAACGGTTGCCGAAGAACTGAACGTGAAAGCAATCCGCCTGCTGGATGAGAACAGCGCCGTCGGCATGATCCGCTACAGCCTGAATCCGCTGCCACAGAAACTCGGTAAGCGGCTTGGCGCACAGTTCCCCGCTGTGCAGAAAATGCTCCGCGAAAGCGATCAGGGACAGGTGACAGCATGGGCAAAGCAGCTTTTGGCAGGGCAGCCGCTTGCCCTTGCCCTGAACGGCAGCAACGTTGAACTGAGCGCCGAAGAGGTTGAGGTGCGCCGCACAGCCGCCGAAGGCTTCACAGTGGCTGAGGAAAACGGCTATGTGGCTGCCTTGCAAACCACGCTGACTGAGGCGCTGATCAAGGAAGGTTTGGCGCGTGAAGTGGTGCGCCGCGTCAATATTATGCGCCGCGATGCTGACTACGCGCTCAGCGATACGATCTCCATCACCTACAGCGCCACGCCGCGCCTTGCCGAAGCACTTGCCACGCACCGCGAGTATGTGCTGAGTGAGACGCTTGCCGAAAGGCTTGAGGCAGTTAACCAACCTGAAGGCGATAAGGTGGAACCCTTTGCGTTTGACGACGAGACAATCACACTTGGCGTGAGACGCCTGTAAATTGCTCCAGACCATCGGGCGGCGCACAACCGCCCAATACGTTCCCTAGCGCAGCGGCGCGCTCATTTGGCGTACAAAGTTTGCCGTGATGATCTGCGGGCGCGTGATGGCTGAACCGACTACCACAGCCAACACGCCGCACGCCAGCGCTTGGCGCGCTTGCTGTGGTGTGTTGATGTGACCTTCCGCAATGACTGGCACGGTCAGCGCTGCCACCATCGCACGGATCAACTCAAAATCAGGTGTGGCGTTGGCGGCAGTCTGATCCGTGTAGCCGTTCAGCGTTGGCGCGATGAAGTCAGCACCATCTGCCTGCGCCGCACGCGCCTCTTCCAAAGTGGCAACGTCGGCAAGGGCAAGCCGATGTTGGGCATGAATGGCATGTAGTATGTCCGAGACGCGCTCACCATTTGGGCGCGGACGGCGTGTGGCGTCAAAAGCAACCACTTGCGCGCCTGCTGCGATGACTGCCTGTGCGTGCCAACTGCTCGGCGTGATATAGACGCCATCCGCGCCATCTTTATACAGCCCGATCAAGGGTAGATCAACTGCCTGCCGAATGGCGCGAATATCCTCAACGCCGTTGGCACGAATGCCCTTTGCACCGCCCATCTGTGCGGCAACCGCCATCCGTGCCATGATCGGCGCGCCGTGCAGCGGCTCATTGGGCAGTGCTTGGCACGAGACAATCAACTGTCCGCGCACTTGTGCGATAAATGCCTCTTTACTGATCACGTCTGGGAACTGGATCATAAAGTGTCCTGTTGGTCTAGGCTAAAACGTGCCATGCCTGATTAAAGATGCTGCATAGCTCTGCCCATGTTAGATCGGCATGAAGGCTAACTGGTGCAATGTAAGTGCCGCCAGCAGACAGGCGGGCTGCCAACTGCCGCACCTGCTCCAGACATACACTCTCGCCAAGCGGCTGTGCTGGCTCAATGATGAGCGAGTGCCAGCGTCCGCCCTCAGGCGACAAAACGCCATTGGCTAAGAGCATTTGCGTGCTGTGGAAGTGTGGATGTGTGGGCAGTACATCTATCGCCCACGCAATCGGTATGCCATGCTGCACCAAGCGCTGCTGCAAGCGCAGCACTTGCCATGCATCAGCGTGAAGGGCATGTGGGGCTAGGTTATTTTGCACGCAGAAGGCGGCAACGTGCAGCGCTGCCTCACCAATTGCCCATTCTGTGGGATGCAGGCGGTAGGCGCCGTTAGTGAGGTGCGTTGTGCCAATGTTTTTGCAGGCAGCGATCAAGTTGATGAGCTGCTGCGGAATGAGCGCGCCCAGCGGCAGTTGAAACGGGCGCGTTGGTGCGTAGAGCGACGCCTGCGGATTGCCAACGCACGGATGCAAATCCATCGCATACCAGCCGATGCCAACACTATCGGCAAAGTGACGCGCCCGTGCGCCGTCGTTTGTCTCGGCGGCAATATCCTGCGCTGTAATGCGCGTCAGCGGCAGAATGCGGCGCGACTCGCGCAGGTAGGGCAGCTCGCTCAAGCCGTCCGTCGTCCCCATGATGTCTGTGCGCAGCTTCAACTCAGGGTAGCCCTTGCCACCCGTATCACGCGGACACTCGGTTTGCAGCCAATAGAGAAAGCCGAGCGAGAGTCGTTTTGCCTCAGCCAGATAGCGTTGGCGTGTCGCCTCATCAGCGTTTAGGATATCGCCACTGTGATAGTCGTTACTGACCCAATTGATAAGTGCGATATCGTTGCCGCCTAGCAGCGCGCCATCATGGATGCGGCGATACGTCCAGAAGGGCAGGTTTTCGCCGTGTTGGGCAAACATGCGGAAGCGAACAGGCTTGCCGTCCCGCCCAAACGGCGACAGTGTGTAGGGCTGCCCATCGCGGAATGCCTCATAGCCTTCGGGCTTCGGGATAGTGTGATCTTCGCCCACACAGAACTCAACAGCGAATGAATAGGTGAAGCCTTGCACCTCGCTTGGCTTGGCTGTTTCGGCAGCGGCACTTTCGCCTGTCTCAGCGCGTGATTCCGCACCAGTTACATGCGGCACGCCCGCCAACGCGATCAGATCGCCTGCGTCGGTTGCATCAAGGTAGTAGCGCGCCATAATATGTTGCTGTTCACCGCCAGCCCCCTGCACCACTACGGTTTGAATGTGGTCACCTGTCCGCTGGACAGCTACAGGACGCCAACCACATAACATGGGCAGTGTATAAGGCGCACTGGTGAGCATTGCATCTAGTGCCGCCACACCCACTGATGGCAAAAAGCACAGGCGGCTTACCCAGCCGTTGCCCGGATTCAGTGGCTTGTCATCACCAAGCAAGCTGTGCGGCATTCGCGCAGGCGCGCCATATTCGCGCTGATAAATGGCACGGATGGTTTGGCGCAAGCGCATATAGCTTGCCGTGCCGCCGAACGTCTCGATGTAGGCGTGTTCGTCCAACGCGGAAACGCCCTGTACCGTGAACTGACCACCTAAGCGTGTTGTCTCGCTGACTAAGATTGCGTTAAGCCCCAGCGCACAGGCTGCTAAATAGGCAGCCGTGCCGCCCGTGCTGCCACCAATAATTGCCACGTCGTAAAGCGGCGCGCTCATAGTGCCTCCAAATCGAAGTCAATCTCAAAGGTGCGCTGCCAAGGTAGGCGCACACTGTTCGGCGCAATACGCCACTGGTCACCAAGTTTAGGCAACCCTGCCAGCCGCTCACGCAGCGCACGCTCGATATAAGCGCACGTCTCTGCCTCAATGGGCGGCGCTGAGTCGGGAATGCCTGTGCGCTGTGCCAACCAAGCACGCACTTCAGCACGCACGCCCTGCTGATAAAGGTAATCTTCCACAAAGCGATGTGCAAGAAAGCGTTGGTGTGCTTGCGTCTGCTGTGGCGTGCGGATCATGGCGCTGGCGGCGCCCTGCGCCAACGCTGTGCCGATTGTGTTGCCAGCAGTGTTCCATGCGCCATAGGCGGCAAGCTGTGTTACATCCGTTGCTTCAAAAAGCTGTGCCATCAAAAATGGATCGCTGCCATTCGGATAGGCAACGTCGCACAGGATCACACGCCGACCGTCGCGCAGCCACGCCGCAACTTGCGCTGCAAAGGCAGCCATTGGCGCAGCGCGGTAGGCTTGCTCTGCAGCGTATGCATCGGGCGAAAAATCCAGTTCTGTGCCAATGCGTGAAGGTGGATTAACTGCCACGATGAAGTCTGCCTCTAACTCAGATTCGGCGATCAGACCGCCCAGCGCACGAATGTGGCGGTCAACCGTCAGGCTGACGGCGCCATCTTCATAAGGCGCCACGCGCTGCTTATCTGCCTCAATGGCATACTGCACATGGAAACGCGGCGGCGCAGAATCGCGCAGCAAGGCGCGCACCGTCAGCACGCAGCCGATCTCATCGGCGCCCGGATACATCAGCACACTATCACCTAACGCCAGCCGTTCGCGCCATTGGCGAAGCCAGGCTTTTTCCTGCGAGCCGAGTCCGTAAGGGCTGGTATCGTCCGAACTGATGACCAACAGATCGAATACGCCTTGTGCTGCCAGATCGAGTGCTGCCAAGTTCACCTGATGATTGCGTAGGCGGCGCTGCAAAAAGTCGGTGCGGTGCGCTTCGGGAATTTCATGATGCAGTGCGCTGAGCGCTTCTTCCACAGCCTCGCCTTCAGCAAAACGGTGTAGCAACTGCGAGTAGCGATGCAGCCGCTTACCGTAGGTTGCCCAATAGTCAGGTTCCTCAATGCTATCGTTCGCATCGGGAATGCGTGTGATCACATTGAAAGCATATGTTGTGAGGCGAAGCGGCAAAGCCCGTAAGCAATCCAGCACCGAGAGACAACTCAGCGCCGAGTCATCGGTGGTGCGTGAGGCGATCAAGCCACCGTAAGCAAGCATGTCCAACGAAACAATCAATGTATCGCAGCTTGATGCAGTGTTGGCAAGCCACTCGGCAAGGGCAGTGCGATCGGCAGGCTTTCGTTTCGTGCTGAGCAGTTCAGAAGGCGGCACACACAGTTCTGCACCGGTAATGTCCGCGATCATGCGCGGATAGCGCGTGTTGACGGGACGCTCATCAAGCGGAATAAGAGCAAGGCGTGTCATGTATGTTTATCTCGCAAGAGCAGCACGCAGCGTGCATATTTCGAACGGATTCAGGTTGAAAGCCGTGCTGTTCTCAGTTACAGGTAGGTTTTCTAGCATTTCTTCAAGCAGATTGGCGCGCCACACAGCGCGGATCGGCACGCCGAAGCGCACTGTGACCTTGCCGCGCCCGTTGGTGCGCCGATACAGGCGAATAATCAGATCATCGCTATCCTCAGCGCGCTTGATCGTCTCGACAATCACGGTCTGTGAATCTGTGCTGACAAGCGACGGAAGCATATTTGCGGTCGTGCCGCTGCTCGGCACGATTTGAACAGGCGCATTCAGGCGATAGGATTCGGCAAAGGTCATTTGCAAGCTCGGATCGGTGTGCGGCAGCAGGCTGTAGGTGAAAGTGTGTTGACCATAATCTGCGTTTGGATCGGGAAAGATCGGACTTTTGATCAGCGTTAGGCGCAGCACATGCTCTCGCACATCATAGCCATACTTGCAGTCGTTGAGCAGGCTAACACCATAGCCATACTCGCTCAGATCGGCGAAGTAGTGCGCGGCAACTTCATAGCGCGCCTGATCCCAACTGGTGTTGCGGTGCGTTGGACGTTTAACTATTCCCCATTGAATGTGATAGGTTGCCTCATCAGCGCACACTGCCAAAGGAAACGCCACCTTGAGCAGCGTTTGCCGTTCGCGCCAATCCACTTGTGTGGCGAAGTCTATACGGCGGCTGGCGGCGGAAAGGCTGATGCGCTGCGTGATTAGGCTGCCTTTGATGCGCCGCACGATCTCCAGCGTGGCGCGCAAACTGCCCGCCTCTACTACGCGGATCGATTGAGCGGGCGCAGCGCGCACGAAGGGCAGATTATCCAACGGATCAATGTTCCACGCCTCAAACATGCGCGGTTGGTCGTGAAACGCCTGAAACTGATTGCCGATGCCGCCTTCTGCCAAGACTTGGCGATCCTGATCCTTATCGTAGAGGCTGATCAAATCGCCCGCTGTGTTAAAAGTGAGCGCCAAATGAGCATTCTCAAGGCGCTCAGGCGTAGCGATCAGCGCGGGAAGGCGTGGCGGTGCGCCTTCTGCCAAGCTGAGAGGCGTTAGACTGTAGGGCGGCAGGGCAGGCAGCGCAATGAGCGTACCCTCCTCAGTAGATTGGGCGGGCAGCGGCGTCTCACCACAGCGCAGGTGCTTATCAGGTGGTAGCTCACTTGGCAACAAGGCGAGCGTTGGCGCGCTCTGATCAAGCGTATTCAGCGCGAGATAGTCTCCGCCGATTTTCTCGGTTAGCACAGACAAAGCGCTCTGGCTGATCTGGCTGAGGGCTGCCTGCACACGCGCATATTCAGGGCGTGCCTGATCATAGACCTCACCAATGCTACTGCCGGGCAAAATATCGTGAAATTGGTGCAGACAAACGGTCTGCCAAAGGGCGGTGAAGCGTTCGGTTGGGTAGGCGTAAGCTGTATGGGCATGGGCAAAGGCTGCCAAAAATTCGGCGTCGTGCAGGGCGATCTCAGCCTTACGATTAGCGCGCTTGATCCACGCTTGGCTGGTCAGTGTGCCTTGATGCGTTTCCAAGTAGAGTTCACCGCGCCACACCGCCAGCTTTTCGGCATAGGTTTCCAGCGCTCTGAAGAACGCCAATGCATGGGTCATATGCACTTGCGGAATGTTCGGAATGTGTTGCAAGGCGGCAAGGTTCTCCAGCATTTCGGGTGTTGCACCGCCACCGCCATCGCCGTAGCCATATGCCATCAGTGCCAACGGCAGGTGTTCCTTATCGCGCAGGCGCTCCCAAGATTCAAGGACAGCCTGTGCGTTGGCATTGGCATTGTAGGTTGCTATGCGCAGCCACACCTGTATGGGTGTTGGCGTGAAGTGCGCCAACAAGCGTGAGCCATCTATGCCTTCCCACCAGAAACTATCATGCGGAATTTGGTTGCGTTCATTCCAGCGTAGCTTGGTCGTGAAGAAATAGGGAATGCCTGCCAAACGCGCCAATTGCGGCAAACTGGCAGGGAAGCCAAAGGTATCTGGCAGCCAAAGAATCGGTGCATCAGCGCTTGCGCCGAACTGCTGGCTGAACCAGCGCTTGCCAAGCAGAAATTGCCGCGCAAGACTTTCTGCGCCGCTGATGTTGCAATCTGCCTCTACCCACATGCCGCCCAGCGCTTCCCAGCGCCCATCTGCCACCTGTTGACGAATACGCGCAAAGAGTTCGGGATAATCCTGCTGAACGAAGGCATACAACTGCGGTTGGCTTTGCACGAAATGATACTTTGGAAAACGCGCCATTAGGCTTAGGGCAGTCTGAAAGGTGCGGGCGGCTTTGCCGCGTGTTTGCTCTATAGTCCACAGCCACGCCGTGTCAATGTGGGCATGTCCAACCGCGTAGAGGTGCATTGGGTGCGCATTAGGCAAAGTATGCAGCACATCTTCAAGAGCAGTGGCAGCGGCATCTGCGCCGTCTGCTGCTAAGGTATGGAAAGCCTGTTCGAGGGTGGTGATCAGTGCGCCACGCGGTGCAAAGTCGGATGGTGTGCGCTGCACAATTTCCAGCACATTGCGCGCCAAGGCTGTGAAGCGGTGCAGGTGATCATCAAGGCGCAGCAGGGCGCACGGCTGAAGATAGTAACGCGGACGGTAGTCACCATGCAGCGAGCCGCCCAGTCCCGTCCAGCCGTGCAGCAGCAGATCATGTTCACGCCCGTCCAGCAGGTGCGGCGGCAGCGGGATCAGGTTATGCCGCAAGTCAGCCGCTGCAAATGGCACACCATCGGCATAGAGCAGCACTTCGGGATGCACCTCAAATTCATCGGCGGTATCACTTAGCGGCAAATGCAGAGCAATTGAGTCAGTAGCGCGCCATGCTGTGGGTAGGCTGAGTCGCAAACGCATCACAAAAGTGGTCTGCCACGTTCCCCAATAGGTATGATAGGTAAGGGGTTGCCAATTCAGGCGCTCCAAGTCAACGTTGGCAAGCGGGCGCGCATCGGGCAGCGCGCAGTAGTGTGGCGCGGGCAGCAAATGGCGCTCTAGCACGCGGTTCTGCTGCATGGCTGCCAACTGCTGTGCGATATAATCAAGCGAATAGGTCATGTGTGGCTTGCCTCATGCGATTTGGTAAAACTGGTACATACCAGTATAGTAGATTATATGCGGCGCTGAAATTTGGCACAAGGATTACTAAACGCTGCAAGGTGCTAAAACGTATAGAGAGCGTAGGGCAAGCGTAGGGTAAGCGTCGTGCAAAACATCACAACGCTATACCGAGAGTAGAAAAAAGCCGTTAATTTTCTTGACGATTGAGCGCATATTTCGTAACATTACATCAAACGTTGAACCAACCTATGTGAGGATGAATCGGCTATGGCGCATATTGCCGTCAACCCAGAAAACATAAGAAACATCGCGGCAGCCTTGCGAGCGCACAGCAGCCGTATTCAGGGCTCGGTGGAAGCCATTGAGGCGGAAATGCAGCGCCTCAGTGCTGATCAGTTTACCGGTCAGCGTGCGGAGGCACTGCGGGTGCGTTTTCAGGCTGCCCGCCAACGCCTAACACAGTATGCCACCATGCTCGGCAAGTTCGCCACGCAGCTTGAAGAAGCTGCCGATGCCTTCCGCCGTGCGGACGCGGCTGCCAATGGCGAAGGCACGCAAAATGGCAACGGCTTTCAGCTAACCACCACCTTTAGCGTTGGCAGCAACGCCGCACGCGCCCAAGCCGCCCAAGCTGCTATTCGGGCAGTGAATTGGGGCAAACTGTGGTAGCCCATTAGGGCGCAGCGATCAGGCGCAGGTGTGGCAAATCCAGCATGAGCGCGTCTAGGGCAAGGCGCGCATTGACGTTTGCCTGTAAATAGCGCAGGGTGCGGCGCACTGCCAGCAGTGCTTGGTAGGTTTCCTCTGTTTTGACCGAACGGGCAATTTGTTCGAGGGCATGGCGGCGATCACGGTTGGTGATGGCAGCCGCTGCCGTATGGTGTGCCAGCAGCAGCGCATCGCGCCAATAGCTTTGCCAAAGCGCCAAGAGTGTTGGCAAATTTGCCCGATCTTCACTGAGCGCCCGTGCTTGATCAAAGCGGACGGCGCGGCTTTCGCCAAGTGCCCGTTCCAGCAGGTCAAGCCATTCGGTGCGCTGTTCCAGCACCGAGTCATCCCGCAGCACGTCTAACGCCCAACCCATACGTCCACCACTAAGCTGTGCAAGCAAGGCGGCACGATCAGGTTCGATATTGTGCCGATTGACAAGTGCCTCGCGGATAGCCTGTGTTGGCAGCGGGCGCAAATTCAGCGGTTGGCAGCGCGATTTAATGGTTGCCAACAGAGATTCGGTCGTATCCGCCGTCAGCAAAAGCAGCACATAAGGCGGTGGTTCTTCCAACGTCTTGAGGAGCGCGTCCATGGCTTGGGTGCTTGCCTCTTGAAAACGGCGCAGGATCAGCACGCGATAACGCCCTTCCACCGGGCGCAGCGACAGCACACGGGTCATCTCGCGGATTTGCTCGATCTTCAGGGAGCTGCCTTGCGCCTCGATCAGCGTGAAATCGGCATAATTGCCTTGTGCAGTTAGTTGGCAGGCACGGCACACACCGCACGGGCGCACTGTATCGCTCTGACAGTTGACCGCCTGCGCGAAGGCACGCGCAAAAGTCGTTTTGCCGATGCGCGCCACACCGCTAATCAGATAGGCATGGCGCAACCGATCGGCGTTTAGGCTGCGCGTGATGTGCTGAATCGCCCATTCATGACCGATGATGTGCCACTTATCGCTGTAACGTGCTTCGCTCATGCCGCACATTTTGCCCATAAACGCACGTTTGTGCAAGATGGCGCTATCATCTTTCTCTAAGCAACTTCGGACGATTTGGTGTTGCACAAACGCCTAGTTTCTAGATAAGATCAGCACAGCCTGAAGCTGACTTACGCAAGGAGAAGTGAGCAGTGTTCCAGTCATTCGATTTACCGATGGATAGAGTGGATCAAGGTGAGTTACTGAGTCTGCTCAGTTACGCCGATCCCGCGGAAGTGAAAGCCTTTGCCGCTGAAATTGTTGATTCGCTCGGTACAGTTGAGGTTGTCAGCAAACGGACTGCCCTCGCACGCTTACCCATTGTGGATCAGGATGGCAGCCCCGATACTTATGAAGCGTTAATCACTGAAGTGTGCGTTCATGCCACCAACGGCGCGGATGGCTATGGCATGTGCATTGGCACGGACGAAGATCACGCCATTGCAATTGCTATATTGGATGTAGCGTTGGCTGCCGATAGCGTCGGCTTGCTGACGGGTAAAATAATGGCGTTTCTGCACGCGCAAGCGGATGTGCTGGCGCAAGCGGAATAAGTCCTCAGGCATTCTTCATACCTTTACAGCAACTAAAGTTGGCGATAATGGATTTAGGCTTAAAAAATAAGGTCGCGCTGGTCGCGGCGGCAAGTAAAGGGCTGGGCTATGGCGTGGCACGCGCTTTGGCAAAGGAAGGCGCGCACCTCTCGATTTGCAGCCGTGAGGCTGAGCAGGTGCGCTTGGCGGGCGAAAAACTGAGCGCGGAGACGGGCGCGCAAGTGTTGGCGGTGCCGTGCGATGTGCGCGAAGCTGACGCTATCGAGGCGTGGGTGGCGCAAACGGCGGCGCGCTGGGGCAACATTGATGCTCTGCTAGTCAACGCGGGCGGACCGCCCGCCGCAACCTTCAAAGAGATCACCGACGCGCAGTGGCAAGCTGCCTTTGAGCTAACCCTGCTCAGCGCTGTGCGGATGATCCGTGCTGCGTTGCCACATATGCCTCACGGCGCGGCAATCCTCACCATCACCTCATCTTCTATCAAAGAGCCGATTGAGCGCTTAGGGCTTTCAACCGTCATGCGCGCTGGTGTCGCCGGGTTGGTGAAAACGCTGGCTGATGAGTTGGCAAGCGACGGCATTCGCGTAAACAACCTGATCCCAGGCAGAATTGACACGGATCGCGTTGCACAGCTTGATCAAGGCAGCGCCGCTGCACGCGGCATCAGCTTTGAGCAAGCACGCGCAGAGGCAATCGGCAAAATTCCACTGCGGCGGCTCGGCAGCATAGATGAGTTTGGCGCGGCAGCAGCCTTCTTGCTCTCGCCGGCGGCAGCCTACATCACAGGCGCTACCTTGCGCGTAGATGGCGGCGCAATGCGATCCATCTGAGGGACGCCCTAATGTTTGAACGCTACCGCGATGCGCTCTCTGTTGCCCTGATTGCCTGCATTGTGGTTGGTGTGATCGTCTTGCTTAGCTACCAGCCGCCACCCGTCACCTTTACCCTGCTGCCACCCCAGCCAAGCGCCACACCGCTACCCATTCGTGTGCATGTTGGTGGTGCGGTGAAAATACCTGCTGTTTACGCACTGCCACATGGCAGCCGCACTGAAGATGCTATTCAGGCGGCGGGCGGCTTGCTGCCTGATGCCGCCGCCGAAACCCTGAACCTTGCTTGGCTGCTGCAAGATGGTGATCAGGTCTATGTGTGGCGGCAAGGTGAAGTTGGCGTGCTGGCAACGCGCCCTGCCAGCGGCACTGCCGTGCGTCAAATCCGTATCAACAGCGCTTCTGAGCAAGAACTGCAACAACTGCCGGGCGTCGGACCTGCTATCGCCAAGGCAATCGTTGCCTACCGCGAGCAGTATGGGCGCTTTCGCACACTAAGCGACCTTGATAACGTACCGGGCGTGGGACCTGCGCGGCTTGCTCAGTGGGCGCCGCTACTCATCTTCGATTAGCACCTGATGAGCGATGAGTAATGAAAGCGCGCAACACCTGCTCTATCTCACCGAACGGTTAATGCCCAGAGGTAGTTTTGGGCAAATTTGATGGGGAGAGAAGATAATGCAAAAAACAATGCGCTTTTGGGCAGTGCTGCTGGCAATAGTCTTGGCAGTTGGTGGATTAGCCAGCTTGGCGAATGCTCAGGAAGACCTGCCCGCGTGGATGACCATTGAATTGGTAGACGCCGAGACGGGTGAGACGTTCACCCTTGCTGATTTCGCAGGCAAGACGATCCTTGTAGAGCCAATGGCAACCTGGTGCAGCAACTGCCGCCGCCAAATCACCGAGACGACCAAACTCATTAAGCAACTGACCGAGGATGAGGACGAGCGCCTGGAAGACTTAGTTTTTATCGGTTTGAGCATCGAGACGAACTTGAAGCCGTCTGATCTGAAAACATATGCTGAGCGCAACAATTTCGCGCTGACCTTCGCCGTGATGAGCGAGGGGATGCTGCGCGCCTTGGTGGCAGAGTTTGGGCGCGGTGTGGCAAATCCGCCGTCGTCGCCGTCTTTCATCATCCGTGCGGATGGCACTTTCACTGAGCTGACGTTTGGCATTGAGCCTGCTGAGGATATCCTCGCCAAGCTGGAGGCTGAGTACGTGGAAGTTGAAGCCGCGGCAACGGCTGAGCCAACGGCTGCTGCCACGCCCAAGAAATAAGAAAGCGAGCCTAAGCATCAATGGACGGTCTAGTTCAGCAGTTTTTGTTAGGGAACGCCGCGATCCTGACCAACGTCTGTATGCTGCCACTTTATCCTGGCTTGATCGCCTTTCTGGCTGGCAACACAGGCGAGGCTGAGCCTAAACGGGCAACGGCGTGGCTCGGCGTGCTGGTCTTGATGGGCATCCTCACGCTGATGATCGGCTTGGGCGTGCTGCTCTACGTGCTGAAAAGCGAGTTCAGCGCGGTGCTGCCTGCTTTGCTGCCCGCCATCTACCTGATTGTGGTGCTGCTAGGCGTGGCAATGTTTTTCGGCTTCAATCCGTTTGCACGTTTGGCACGCGCTCAGTCACCCACCCTTCGCAATCCGTACCTTGCCGCCTACTTTTATGGCATCCTGCTGGCGCCTATGACGCTGCCCTGCACAGGACCGATCATCGTCAGCGCCTTTGTGTTGGGCGCGGGCAGTGTGGGCGATCTATTCACTGAACTGCTGAATGTGATTTTCTTTGGTTTGGGCTTTGGGTGGCCTCTTGTGTTGCTGCCGCTGCTGGCAGTGCCGATTCAGCGGCGCTTCACCAAGTGGCTGGCAAAACACCACACCCTGATCGCACGGCTATCCGGCGCCCTGCTGATCGCTATCGGCATCTTTGGCTTTGTGACGGTGGTTGTGCCAGAACTCGGCTGAGTGCGTGAAGTGTTTGGGCGGAAGTGCTTTCCGCCCAAATGGTTCTTACTTGCCGTCAAAACGGCTGCGATAGGCTGGCACTTCCAGCATAGGCGGACGTTCCACATCGCTGATCTCGGCAATATCAAGGCTGAAGCGTTCAGGTTCATGCACAATCAGCTTCATGCTGCGGTTCGCCTTGTCCAGCAGTTCAAGGCTGTAGCGGCGCTCTAAGCGCGAGATGAACACCTGATGAATGGCGAACGACATCTTGCTTAAGCCAACCAACGGTTGGTTGTGATGTACGCGCTGCTCAAGGTCAACCTGAGCGATGCCTTCCAAGCCATGCTGCTCATGTAGATCAATGAGCAAGCCTGTCTCCACGCCGTAGCCGCTGAAAAACGGCACACGCTCTAAGGCGCTGCGTCTGCCGGCATATTCCCCTGAGAGCGGCTGCACAATGCCGGACAGTTCGGGATAGAACAGGTTCAGCAGCGGACGTGCCACTAATTCTGTAACGCGCCCACCACCAAAGGCTTGAAGCTGCTCACCGACTTTGATCGGGCGCTGGTAAAAGCCTTTGACGTACTGCACATTGGCACGCTTAAGCAGCGGACCGAGCAAGCCATACACAAAGCGCGGATGAATATTGGTGATGTCGGTATCAATCCACGCGATGATATCTGTGTTCAGCACGTAGAGGCTCTTCCAAAGCGCCTCACCTTTGCCGCGACAGCTGCCTACTTCGGGCAAAATCTCAGGATGTTTGTAGGTTGGCACGCCAAGCGATTCAGCAATTGCCACCGTGTTATCGGTAGAGTTGCTATCAATCAGCACAATTTGATCCAACAGCGGCACAGCATCCATCAATGCGCCTTTGATGGTACGGATCACATTACCAACCGTTGCTTCTTCGTTGAGGGCGGGCAGCGCTAAGCCAATGGTGACACCCTGCTTCTCTTTAAGCGCCAGAAGTGCTTCCAGATCGGCGAATTCGTTGCTGTGGAAAGTGTTTTCGGCGAACCAGCGGTCAACACGGGTTGAGAGTGGCTCAGCGATCCGCACGAAGGGGCGCGGCGCATGGAAGGCAAATTCTTCGGGCGAGTGAGCGCGCACAAGGATTAGCGGCGTGGGTGTTTGCTCAAAGACGCTGCGAACAACGCTGCTGGTGCCGCTGCCACGCCGATCTGGCTGTTGGAAAGAAGCGCCCATCACCACCGCTTTATGCGCGCTGGCTTCTTCAATGATCGCCCGCGTAATATCGCCACTGACGGTGACGGTGCGTCCGATGCGCGAATCCGTCCCCATCATGACGCTGTAGGGCTGCGATTCGTAAGGGCTGCTGGCAACATGCAGCAGCGTGATCGGCGTGCTTTCGGCAAGGGCGTTGGCAACGCGGGTACCAAGCGAGAGGTTCGGTCCGCCGCGCAGCGAGAGCAGCACACCGCCTTTTGCCTGCCACTGGTGGCGGCTGATCAGCACCACGTCGCAAGGCGTCTCGCGCAGGATGATATCCGTGCTGATGCCGCCGGTCGGCGCTAAGGCGCCTGCCCATTCCACAATCAGCAGATCGGCAGCCTCACGTTCAATTTCCTCAATCACGCTCAGAATCGGCTTGTAATCCACGTA
This sequence comes from Anaerolineae bacterium, assembly GCA_034432555.1. Lineage (GTDB taxonomy): Bacteria > Chloroflexota > Anaerolineae > Aggregatilineales > UBA2796 > CP2-2F. Next base: position 92,303 of record DAOUBW010000038.1, on the reverse strand, counting down.
GACTCGCGTTTCATCGTGGATGTTGTCACGTTCTTTGGCAAGCGTATCCAACGCATCGCGCATGTGGCGCGCTTGCAGCGTGCCTTCGCTCAGCGAAACGCCTTCGGGCATGGTCAGCATGGCGCGCAGGTGAATTTCCAATGGGATAGAAGGCGCCGCCGCCATTTTCTGGGCAAAGGCAACCCATGACTCAAGGGCGTTGATTTCGCTAAGCGCCAACACAATCCGATAGGGTGAAGGAGTCGTCATTAGCTATTTATTTTCCTTCCACAAGTGGCACAAGGTGATTGCGGATAAGCACATCCCAACGGTATTGCTTCCGCACGCGCACGCGCAGACGGTGCGGCGCGTTCACCTCTAAGGTCGAAATGATGCTGGCGGCAATATCACGCGGCGCGCCCTTGACGGGATCGAAGTAGAAGGCATCGCCCTGACCGGTGCGGCGCAGCGGCGGAATATCCGCACAAAAGGCGGGAATACCTGCTAAGCCCGCTTCGATAATCGGAATGCCAAAGCCTTCTTGCGTGCTGGGGAACAGCAAGGCATCGGAAAGTGTGAACAGATTCGCCATTGTATCATCATCAGGGATAAGCGGCTGATCACCTTCGCCGTAGGCGTACAAGAAGTGCGCTGATTCCTCAACGCCGAGTTCTTGGCGCAGTCTGAGCAGCTCTCCCAGATAGCCGGGATTGGCAGGATTATGCGGACCGGGCGGACCTGTCACGATCAGGCGGTAGTCACGCCCTGACAAATCGCGCATGGCGTGCAAAATTTTCACGCCCAACTCGATGTTCTTGCGCCGCGTAATGCGCGCTGGCAGCAGCAGCAAGCCGTCGGCATCCAGCAGATTAAGACGCTCGGCAAGCATAGTTGTGGTTGGCGTCCAGTGCAGAAAGCGGGCGGGATCGACGCCCGGCACCACGACGGCGATATGTTCATGTGGCACGCCAAGCAGTTCCGCCAATTCGGTGCGGCGCGCCTCAGAGACGGTGACATAGCGCACATTCGGCCACGGCTGGCGCAGCAAGTCCCACGGCGCGCCACTGTGCAGTTCGGGCAGATACTGTGCGTTTGTCCACGCTAGATCGTGCGCCCAAGCGATGATGCGTGTCCGTCGGCTGCCGTTGCCCGTCGAAACCAGCGCTTGGGTCAGCGCCAAGTTTTTGTGCAGCGATGTTACATTGTGGGCAATACAGACCTCGCACTCTTTTAAGGCATCGTGCAGGCTGCTGCGGATTTTATCCACCAACTGCCAGAATGCCTCAGTTACATGCCCTTGATCCAGCTCACGTTTCACGCTCAGCACCTCAGGAGCTGATGAGCCGAATAAGGGATTGATAACCGACTCGACATGCGGATCGAACTCGCCGCCGCTGCCGCTGATCACACGCACCGCATAGCCAAGGTCGGCAAGTCCGCGGGCGTGGTAAGCAATAGTTGATTCAACGCCGCCAACGGTCGGTGGGCTGGCATAGTGCAGAATCGCAACTCGTTTCATGCGTTCTCATTCCTCTCTGATGTGGCAGCCCTCAACTTTAGCGTGCAGCGTAAATGGCAGCGTAAATCGCATACTGCTCATAGATGCGGCGGACGTAGGTGCGCGTTTCGCTGAACGTGATCGCCTGCACGAAAAGGTCAGGATCACCGCCGCTAATCCGCAGCCATGTGGCGCTGTTACCGGGTCCGCCGTTGTAGGCAGCCAATGCCGCATAGGGATTGCCGTTGAAGGTCTGCAACTGTTCATATAAGTAGTACACGCCAAACGGCACGTTGATGTAAGGTCGGTACAGGTCGCTATTTTGGTAGTCACGCTTGCCCAGCTTGCTGGCGATATAGGTGCCAGTGGTTGGGATGATCTGCATCAAGCCTTGGGCTTGCGCGCTGGAGGTTGCCGCGCCTTGAAATAAACTCTCTTGGCGGATCAGGCTGAAGATCAGCAGTGGATCAACGCCATACTGCTGCGCGGCGGGTAAGACTAAATCGGCGTAGGCGATTGGAAAACGCAGCGCCGCGATGTATTTGGGAACTTCTACGGTGCGCTGCCCAGAGCCATCAATCAGCTTGGCGGCTGCATTGATTGCCTCTCGGTACAGCCCGATACGGTAATAATAAGACGCTAATTGGTAAAGCGCCAATGGATTCTGCCCGTAGGCGTCGGTCAGGGCGCTAAATTCTGCCCGTGCATCGTCATAGGCAGCCACTGCCCAAAGTTCCGCGCCACGCACCATGCGTTCATCTGCCTCTAAGGCAGGTGAGAGCATCCACAGCGCGCCACCACCCTCGATCTTGAAGGTTTGACGCATCCAAGCCTCTGCCTCATCTATGTTGGCAGGCTGGTTAAACGACCAGTCAAGGCGCTCTGGCGGAACGAATCCGCCACGTCCTGCCAGCAAGTCTGCGGCGCGCAGGCTGTAATACCCTAGCGGATCAATCAGGGATGCCTGCTGATAGGCGCTGCGTGCCAACGCCTCTTGATTGTTGATCTGGTAAAGCCTGCCGAGCCACAAATAGCCCGCCGCTTGCAGTTCACCTGTGCCGCCGGTTGCCAATAGGGAAAAAAGGCGTTCGGCACGCGCCAAGGCGCCCTGATTATAGGCTGCCATGCCGCCGCGAAAAAGTCCATCCATCGCTTGCTGGGTGCCGGGATGTTTGCTGCCGAGTATCTCGAAGGTGGCAAGGCTTTGTTCAGCATCGCCCTGTGTGGAATGCAAATAGCCCACCCGCCAGAGCGCTTCTGACGCTTCGGGCAGGTTTGGATACGTTTCAGCAAGGGCAAGGTAGCGCGCTATGGCGCCCGCGATATCACCACTGAGGAACAGTGTGCGCCCCTGCTCCAGCCACGCTTCACCGAAGCGCGCACTGGTTGGATAATTGGTCAGGATCGTTTGGAAGGCAGTGTTGGCGGCTGCCACATTGCCCACTTCGCGGTAGGCGCGCCCGAGCAGCAAATAAACATTCGGGTCAATTTCGCCAAGCGGCGTGCTGCTGGTATAGTTGTGAAATGACTCAATGGCATCTGCATAATCTTTGGCGGCGTAGCTAATCCGTCCGCGTGTTAGGGTCTCCACACGCAAGCCATTCGCCAGCAGCACTTGCATGGCGCGGTAGCCTTCAGGCGTTTCGGGATAATCACGCACGATCTCTTGGAAGCGTGGCAGTGCCGCCGCGCTGTTGTTGGCGCGCTGCAAAGCGTTGGCTGCTGCGAAGGTGATGGCTGCACGGTAGCCTGCGTTACGCGCCACACTCAGAATGGCGTCGTACTGCTCAATGGCAGCCGCAATATTGCCCGCATTCAGGTAGCCGGCTGCCAATTTTTCCCGTAACACAAGCATCGGCACAAGGCTGCGCGAACGCTCGACCGCCACTGCGTAGTTAGCGAGCGCTTGGGCAGGATCACCTAGCGCAAGGTAGGCATCGCCAATGCGTTCGTAGGCATAGCTATCAATTAGGTTTGGGCGCAAGGCAAGGTAGGCGCTAAACTCGGTGATGGCAGCCTGCCATGCCGAAGCGCCGAGATAGGCATCGCCGCGCAAGAAATGCGCTTGTGCGCGGCGCATGTCATCGGGATAAGTACTGATAAATTGGCTGAGTGCGTCCACCGCAAGGCTGAACTGCCCTTCACGCAAGGCAGCTTGCCCATAGCCAAAGGCTGCATCAGCGCGCAGGCGCGGGTCAACAGCCGTGATCGGCTGTTCAAGGATCGAGCGATAAACCTCCACAGCCGCATTAAAATTGCCGTTCTGCAAAGCGATGTTCGCCTCAGCAATCGCCACGAACGGCACCGATGTTGGCGTGGGCTGAAGGGTTGGTGTGGCGGTTGGTTCGGGGGGTGCAGTCGGTGTTTCAGCGGGTGCGGCAAGGCTTGGCGTTGCCGTAACGACCAGAGCGACGCTTTCTTGTGCCAGCGAACAGCCCAAAAGGGCAGGCAGCAGGCAGGCAAATGAGACAAGCCACAAACGGGCGGGTGATAAATCGCGCATGGTGGCGATTATGGCGAGAGTCAGCGGGATTGTCAATTAGAATCACCGTTGTTAGCTATGCAAGCGTTTGCAGTAAGCCACATAGCATTTTTCGTCAAAACGCGGCATAGTTAATGGCATTGAGACCGCTTTGAAAGGATTTTCTAATGACAGACCCGCGTTTGGCGCGTTTGGCGCGCACTTTGGTAGAGTATTCAGTGGCAGTCCAGAAGGGTGAAACTGTCATCTTGACAGGTGAACTCAGTGGGCTGCCGCTCATCCGCGAAGTGTATAAGGAAGTGGTGCGCGCCGGTGGTCACTGCATTCCCATGCTGAGTGACGAGACGATGGGCAATACCTTTTTACGCCATGCCAGCGATGAGCAGCTTGATTGGATTTCACCGCTTGAAGAATGGATGGCGAAAGATGCCAAGGTGCTGATCGCCATTCGCAGTACCCACAATACACGCGCCGCCACCAGCATTGATCCAAGCCGTGCGGCACGCCGTGCACGCAGCCGCAACGAGCTGAACAAGATTCGGTTTATGCGCTCTGCCAGTGGCGATCAGCGCTGGACGCTCACCCAATTTCCAACAGAGGCATACGCCCAAGAAGCAGACATGAGCCTTGAAGAATTTGAGGATTTTGTTTATAAAGCCTGCTTTGTCGATCAACCTGATCCGATAGCGCTGTGGCGCAAGCTGGGCGAAGACCAGCAAAAATATGTGGACTGGCTGAAGGGCAAAAAGCAGGTGCGCCTATGCAGCGCCAACGCCGATCTGACCTTGAGCATTGAAGGGCGCACTTTTGTGAACTCAACTGCCACGCACAACATGCCCAGCGGTGAGATTTTCACAGGACCGGTTGAAAACTCGGCGAACGGTTGGGTACGCTTCACCTTTCCTGCCATTCGGGAAGGGCGCGTGGTGGATGGCGTTGAGCTGCGCTTTGAAAATGGGCGCGTGGTGAGCGCCAAAGCCGCTAAAAATGAAGAATACCTACTGGCGCAGCTTGAAACGGATCCCGGTGCGCGCTATCTGGGCGAATTCGCCATTGGCACCAATTTCGGCATTCAGCGCTTTACGGGCAACATCTTGTTTGATGAAAAGATCGGTGGCACGGTGCATATGGCGCTCGGACGCGGCTATCCTGAGACGGGTAGCCAGAACGAGTCCGCCATTCACTGGGATATGATTTGCGACATGCGGCAAGGTGGCGAGATCGTCGTAGATGGCGAAACGCTCTACCGTGATGGCAAGTTTGTGTTCTAGCAAGCGCAGGGATCAGTTTCGGCTGATCCCTGCTGTAATCTTTATGGGTGACATTGGCGCGAAAGCCTGTTTGCGCTAAAATGAACAAGCTAACCATTCTGTGCAGCTTCAGGGCTAAAAACTCATGACGTTTGAACTGTTGTTATTCATCGTCGTGGCGGCTGTGGCAATTTTCTCGGCAGCATTCATGCTCGTCAGCCGAAATGCCGTTCACAGTGCGCTATTTCTTGTGGTGAACTTGCTGTGCGTGGCATTCTTCTACCTGATGCTCAGCGCACCTTTCTTGGCAATGGTGCAGATCACCGTTTACGCTGGCGCGATCATGGTCTTGTTCATGTTCGTGATCATGCTGCTTGGCTCCGAGCGCTTGGGCGGCGGCACAGCCAAATACGGCTGGCTGGCGGGTGGCGCTATCGCACTCACCACCATTTTCTTGGTCGTTGTGTTTGTGGCAGTTGTGCAAGGGCAAATCGGCACGCTGGAGCCACAGCCGCAGCCACCACAAGCGCGCTTTGTCCATGCCGTGGCAAATGCGCCTGCGGTGGATATTTACCTGAACAATCAGCGCGTAGCGGCTGATCTAGGCTACGGACAGTCTACCGATCTGCAAAGATTGCTGGCTGGTGATTACAACCTGCTGATCTTTGAGGCGTGTACGCTGGAAGAACGCGGCTTGTGTCCGAATCCTCTGGAGATCGGCGCCGCGCCGCTTGTGGCGCTGCCTTTCAGCCTTGCGCCTGATAGCGCTGCCACGTACCTTGTGGCAGGCACGCCGAACGACTTACGTTTGCTGAATGTGCCGCTTGACCTGACGCCGCCCGCGGATGAAAACACCTTCCGCCTGACGGTCGTCCATGCGCTGCCTGCTTATGGCGAAGTGAACTTCATCCAGCAGGACTTGGCGGATGCAGCGCGCAGCACTGTTTTGGCTGCCAACCTTGCCTTCGGCGAGGCATCCGCGCCGCTGACGCTCCGCCGTGACACCTACGACTTCCTGTTTGAGAATTTGGGCAACCGCCTTGTGGCGCTACGTGACTACAGCGCACGGGCGCGCACACACGAGCTGCTCATCCTGAGTGCAGCACCTGTGCCTGTGGTAGAAGGCGCGCCAAGCGTGCGGATCGATTATATCCGTCCCAACGCGCCAAGTGCTGTGCATGAGTATGGCAGCCCACAGCAGATCGGCATCGAAATGCTGACGACCTACCTGCTGCCGTTCCAACTGGTGGCGCTGCTACTGCTGGCAACCATGGTCGGCGCGATCATGCTCACCCGTGAGGAAGTCATCCGACGGGAACGCCAGCGTCTGGTGGTCAGCCCGGCGATCAAACGCATCAACCGTGCCATTCCAATCAACGTAACCGCCAGCAGTGCTGAAAAAGTGCTGCCAAGCGGCGAAGCCGAACCAAGCGCCGACTAATGCGCGCCTAAGACAAGGGGGAAAAGAAGCGTGCAACCACCTACGGTCGCCACTGAATACTTTGTTGTGTTAAGTGCGGTGCTGTTCATCATGGGCGTGTTAGGCGTTCTGGTGCGGCGCAACGCCATCATGATCTTTATGTCCGTCGAGCTAATGCTGAACGCTGCCAACCTTGCCCTTGTGGCTTTTGCGCGGCAGTGGGGCAACGCGGGCGGGCAACTCACCGTCTTCTTCGTGATCACCATCGCCGCGGCGGAAGTGGCAGTCGGCTTGGCGCTGATTGTGGCGATCTTCCGCACGAAGAAATCCATTGATATTGACGAACTCAACGCGATGCAAGGATAGAGTGGCATGGAAGTAATCGCATCCTTTGTTCCGTTAGTGGTGATCTTGCCCTTCGTTGGCGCACTGATCAACCTCTTTTTAGGGCGCTACATGAGCGAGAAGCTCATCGGCGCTGTGGCAACTACAGCTGCGGGCTTGGCGTTTGCCATTGCCGCTGTGATGACCGTTGGTATCACGGCGCACGGCTACGAGGCAACGGTTGTCAATCCGCCGCTGTTAGATAGCTGGCTGTACATTCCATCCGCCGCCATTGACATCCCGTGGCAGATGCGCGTGGATACGCTCAGCTTGACGATGATGCTGGTGGTCACTGGCGTTGGCACGCTCATTCACCTGTACGCCATTGGCTACATGCACGGCGATTCACGCTTTGCGCGCTTTTTCGTCTACCTGAACTTGTTCCTCGCCTTCATGCTGATCTTGGTGACGGGCAACAACTTCCTGATGATGTTCGTCGGCTGGGAAGGCGTGGGCTTGTGTTCCTTCCTGCTGATCGGCTTCTGGTTCGACAAGAAGCACGGCGAGGGCTGGAAGAACAGCAACGCCGCACGCAAAGCCTTCATTGTGAACCGTGTGGGCGATTTCGGCTTGCTCATGGCGATCTTCCTGATCTTCTGGACGTTTGGCACACTGGACTATTACAAGCCAAACGAGGTGCTGCACCTTGAAGGTGAGCTGCGCAGTGCCGCCGTGGATAGCTTGATCGGTGCAGGTGAAGGCGGTCACGGCGAGTCGGGGCAGAAGGGCGTTTTTGCTCAAACGGAAGCATGGCTTGCCGAAGGCGGTCATATTGTCTCGTTCGGTGTTTTTGAACTGCCTTTTGAGGCGGTCATCACGCTCATCACGCTCTTTATGCTGATCGGTGTGACGGGCAAGAGCGCGCAAATTCCGCTCTTTGTGTGGCTACCGGACGCGATGGCAGGTCCAACGCCAGTCAGCGCGCTGATCCATGCCGCCACGATGGTTACCGCGGGCGTCTATTTGATCACGCGCACCAGTGTGCTGTATCATGCGGCGCCACTGTCTTCAGCGATTGTGACGATCATCGGTATTGCTACGGCGCTGATGGCAGGCTTCGTCGCGCTTGGGCAGTGGGATATTAAAAAGGTGCTGGCATATTCAACCGTTAGCCAGCTAGGTTTCATGGTGGCGGCTGTTGGCTTGGGTGGCTATGCAGCTGGCATGTTCCACCTGATCACACACGCCTTCTTCAAAGCGCTTCTGTTCTTGGGCAGTGGGTCGGTCATCCATGCGATGGAGCATGGGCATCATCACGCGCACGCACACGGCAGCGCGGAAGGCAACTCACACGGACACGACGATCACGGCGGGCATGATGATCACGGGCATAATGAGGCGTTCGATCCGCAAGACATGCGGAACATGGGCGGCTTGGCACGCCGTATGCCGATCACCTTTGTCACCTATCTGATCGGCACGCTTGCCCTTGCTGGAATCTTCCCGTTGGCGGGCTTCTGGTCGAAAGATGAGATTTTGGGCAAGGCGTTCAATGCAGGCTTCAACGATGGTAAGATCGAGGGCTTTTTGGCGCTAGGTGTGCTGATGTTGGCGGCAGGCTTCACCGCTTTCTATATGTGGCGGCAGATCAAACTGGTCTTTTTGGGCGTGCCGCGCACAGAGGCAGCCGCCGCTGCGCCTGAATCCAGCCCGGCGATGACCATTCCGCTTTTGGTGCTGGCAGCGCTCACCATCTTCGGCGGCGCGCTGAACGTGCCGCTAGGCGTCAGCGGCGTGCTGGTGTTGGGCGTGCTGTTCATCACGGCGGGCTGCTGGCTGCTGTGGGCATTGCCCGGCGTGCGCCTGTTCTTCATTGGGCGCGCTGAGCCAATCACTAGCCCGCCGACCGTGAACCCGATATTCCGCCTGATCGTGCTTGCCTCTTCGGCAGCGTTCATCCTGAGCGGTGCGGCAATTATGTTCGTGCAGTCGCTAGGCGCTAGCTATGAGCTGGAAGTGTTGGTGCTGTGGTTGGAACACAGCGTGCCATACACCAAAGGCTTGACGCTCAACCCGATTTTGGCGATTGTGGCGCTCAGCGTGGGTATTGCGGGCATTCTGCTGGCACAGCGCGTCTACAGCCCATCTGCACTGGCAGAGGGCAATCAAGACATCCTCGAAGTACAGCCCAGCACACGCGCCGCCTTCCAACTCTCCAATGCCAAGCTGTACTGGGATGAGACTTATGAGCGCCTCATTGAGCAGCCCTATAACCGTGCCGCTGCATGGCTAGCGAACAAGCTGGACTGGGAATTCTGGCATGATCGCTTCCATCATACCGTCTTCCGCGATTTCTATAAGCGGGCGGCAGATTTCATCGCTACGCCGGTGGATCGTGGTGCGATTGATCAAGGCTTCCTGCGGATTGCGCGTGGTGTGGCACAGATCGCGGCACGGCTGCGCGGCGTGCAGACGGGCTATGTGCGGACGTATGTATTTACCATGCTCTTTGGCGTGGTGTTGGTGATGCTTATCCTGCTGCTGCCGCTGCTAAGGCAGTAGGGCGGCGAGAGCGCAAAGGCAATTGAGGGAAAATCATGGAAAAGAACGACATGCTAATCAACATTGTGCTGTTCTCGCCGCTGGTCGGGATCGCCCTGCTCCTGATCTTTGGGCGGGCGCGGGAAGAGCGCATTAAGTGGGTCGCGTTGGTCTCATCACTGGTCACGCTTGCCTTCTCAATCATCCTGCTTGGCGCTTTTGACCAAAGCAAGGCAGGGATGCAGCTTGAGAACTTGGGCGAGTGGTTCCGTTTGGGCAACTACACCGTCAGCTACTATGTGGGTGTGGACGGTCTGAGTGTGCTGCTTGTGGTGCTAACGGCGTTCATTATGCCGTTGGCGATCCTGTTCTCGCTCTACCACGTCAAGGATCGAGTGCGGCTGTACTATTCGTTCCTGCTGCTGCTCGAATTCGCCATGATCGGCGTCTTCGTGGCGCAGGATTTGTTCATGTTCTATGTGTTCTGGGAAGTCTCGCTGGTGCCGATGTATTTCTTGGTCGGCATTTGGGGATCGGAACAGCGTATCTACGCAGCGGTCAAGTTCTTCCTCTATACAATGGCAGGCTCAATCCTGATGCTGCTCGCCATTTTGTGGATGGGCAACCACTTTGGCACCTTCAACGTGATGCAGATCAAGGCGGCGATTGAAGCCGCCTCTGGCACGCCTGAGAGCGCTTTTCCAAGCGCTGTGACGGAGCTGCTGCTGTTCTTGGGCTTCTTCATCGCCTTTGCCATCAAGGTGCCGATTTGGCCGCTGCACTCGTGGCTGCCGGACGCGCACGTGCAAGCGCCGACGGCTGGCTCGGTCATTCTGGCGGGTGTGCTGCTGAAGTTGGGTACGTATGGCTTGGTGCGCTTCAACCTTGGCTTGTTTCCGCAGATGTCGGTGACTTTAGCGCCGATCATCGGCATTTTGGCGATCATCGGCATCATTTATGGTGCGTGGGTCAGCTATGCACAAACCGACGTCAAAAAACTGGTTGCTTACTCATCCATCAGCCACTTGGGCTTTGTGGTGTTGGGCATTTTCGCCCTGAATGCAGCTGGCATCAGCGGCGCAACCTTGCAGATGATCAATCACGGCATCAGCACGGGCGGCTTGTTTCTTGTGGTCGGTATGCTCTACGAACGACGGCACACAAAAGCAATTGATGCCTTTGGCGGCGTGTGGAAAGCGCTGCCTGTCTTTAGCGGCTTGGCGCTTGTCATCACGCTGTCTAGCATGGGCTTGCCGGGCTTGAATGGCTTCGTGGGCGAGTTCACGATCCTGCTTGGCACGGCGGGTTCGTCTGTGCTGGGCTTGGGCTTCGCCTTCTTCGGCACCATCGGCGTGATTTTGGCAGCCGTCTACCTGCTCTATATGTGGAATAAGGTCTTCATGGGCGAGTACAAGGCACCTGCGGCAACCGCTCACGGTGACTTTGCCCTTGCACCAGCGGCAGGTGGCGGGCATGAAGGCGATGGCGAAGATGTTCACACCGAACATGGGCATGACGCACACGGGCATGACGGCGAGAATCCGTATCCGCCTTTAACTTGGAATGAAGTAACCGCGCTTGTAGTGGTGGTGATTGCTGCCTTTGTGATCGGCTTGTATCCGCGCCCGTTCTTCGGCTACATGGATGCCTCGACCAATGCGGCGGCGGCTGAACTCTCGCGCTACATCCCGAATCAGGCGGCGTCCGAGAACATCCAGGCGGAATAACCATGCTCGATCTAAGCACAATGAATATCGGCGCGACTCTGCCGGCGCTTTCGCTGGCATTGGGCGCGTGCATCCTGTTGATTGTTGATCTCTCGGTGCCGAAAGATCGCAAAGAGATCACCTTGACGCTCTCGCTGATTGGCGTGGGCGTCTCGTTCGTGATTACGCTGCTCTCGCTGGGCGAGAACGGCAGCGCCTTCATGGGCATGTACATCGCGGATAACTTTACCGGCATGGTCAACCTGATTGTGTTAGCAGCCGTCTTCATCGGCTTGTTGGTTGCCCATGACTACTTGAAGCGCACGGGCATGAATCGGGGCGAATACTATCCGCTGCTGCTGATGACTGCCTCTGGCGCGATGTTCATGGGATCGGCGGGTGATCTGGTCGTGCTGCTGGTGGCGCTGGAGCTGCTCTCCATTCCGCTGTACATCCTGTCGGGCTTTCGGCGTCCGGACATCCGCTCTGAAGAAAGTGCTATGAAGTACTTCTTGCTTGGCGCCTTTTCAAGCGGCTTCTTGGTCTACGGCATCGCGCTGACCTACGGCGCGATGGGTACGACCAACCTCGCCGAGATTTTTGCCCGTGTGCAGGCAGAACAGTATGCCTCGCCGTTCCTGCTGCTGATGGGTACTGCGCTTTTGCTGGTTGGCTTGGGCTTCAAAGTGGCGGTCGTGCCGTTCCACTTGTGGACGCCGGACGTTTATCAGGGCGCGCCAACGCCTGTAACTGCCTATATGAGCGTTGCGGCAAAAGTGGGCGGCTTTGCGGCACTGCTGCGCGTCATGACGCTTGCCCTACCGACTTTTGCGCTGGGTACGCTGCCTGAGCTAGAGCCTAATCAGACGATCATGATTCATGCCGCATGGCAAGACACAGTAGCCGTCCTTGCCGCGCTGACCATGATACTCGGTAACTTTGTAGCAGTGGCGCAGCGCGACATTAAGCGCCTGTTGGCATACTCCAGCATCGCACACGCCGGCTACATCATGATGGCAGTGGCAGCAGCGGGCAGCTTCCAAGTGACGGGTGACGAGTTTGGGGCGCCGATCACATCGCTTGTGATTGCCGAAGAAGCACTGCGCGGTGCATTGATCTACCTAGCGGCGTACACCTTCACCAACATCGGCGCCTTTGCGGTCGGCATGGCAGTGGAGCGTAACGACGCTACCGGCACGCTGCTGGATGACTTCGCCGGGCTAGGGCGCGCCCGACCGTTCCTCGCCGGCGCGATGACGATCTTCATGCTCAGCCTGACGGGCATTCCGCTGACGGGCGGCTTTGTGGGCAAGTGGTTCGTCTTTTTCAGCACCATGAACGCGGGCTTGGGCTTACTGGCGCTGATCGGCGTGCTGACCAGTGTGGTAAGTGCCTACTACTATCTGCGCGTCATCGTCAAGATGTGGCTGGAAGTTGGTGAGGGCGAAGCAAGCGCGCCGCCGCGCTTGGCGAGTGCCATTGCCTTCTGCGCGGTTGCTACGTTGGTGATCGGTGTGCTGCCAACACTGGTCGCTGGCTTTGCGGACGCCGTGACGTTGGCGCTCGTACGCTAAAACGCGCCACTAACAGCACTTTTCAGCGCGGCGTGAGGGTGAATCTTCACGCCGCGCTGTGTGTTACAATTGAGGGGAAAGGAGTGCTGCACCATGCCCATTTTGCCCGAACTGCTTGAACTGCTTGAAGGCATGTCCGAACGTGAGCAAACCACAGCTTTAGAACTGCTACGTACAAAAGCCCATCCACAGGGCATACGTGGTGAAGTGCTGATCGCATGGGCGCGCCAAAACCCAATTGACGTGGACGATTTGGCGGGTATGGAGCGTGTCATTGAGGAAGGCTGCGAAGTTATTGATTATGATCAGTGGGGCATCACCAGCTTTCCTGATTGATACCAATATCGTTGTAGCGATTCAGTGCCAAGAGGTAGCCCTGATAGAACGCTTAGCAGGTGTTACTATTCTGCTCAGCGCAGTTGTGCTGGGTGAACTGTATTTTGGCGCGCACCATTCAAACCGCACCGCAGCAAATATCGCATCCATTCAACAATTGGCATACCCTGTGCTGCATTGTGACGAAAGCACAGCAGCACACTACGGACGTATTAACAGTGTGCTGCGCCTTAGCGGTCGCCCAATCCCTGATAACGATATTTGGATTGCTGCCCAAGCCGTGCAACACAATTTGACGGTTGTCACCCGCGATGCACACTTTCAGCACGTGCAAAACCTGAGCGTGCAGACGTGGTAAAAGGACTCATTCAGTGCATATTGCCCTACTCGCCACTGATCCTAGCGAACCGCATGGTTGGAGCAACCACACCCGCGATCTGATCAGCGCCCTTGCCGCCCACGGCACACAGATCACCCTCATCACCGCGCAGAATGCCGTCCCTGATCTCGACTTGCCCAACACAACGGTGCGGCGCAGCCTGCCAAGCCTGACTGCGCCACCGCGTGCGCTCAGCCTGCGCCTGCTGGCAGCCAACCTTGCCGTGCGCCATGCCGCACGCAGCGCTGATCTGGTGCATGTGTTGGCGGAGCCTTACACGCTTGCCGCGCTTGCCGTCCGCCGTCCGCTGCTTGTAACGGCACACGGCACCTACCTTCCACAAACAGCACAGCAGCCGCGTTTTGGCGCGCTTTATCGGCGGGCGTATCGTCGCGCCCAAATTATCTGCGTCAGCCACTATACCGAACGCCGCGTTCGGGCTGCCTTGCCACAGGCGCACACGCAAGTCATCCCTAACGGTGTGGAGATAATGCGCTTTGCTCAACCAATCACGGTGAGGGTGGCAAAGCGTGCGCCAACTGTGTTAGCGGTCGGTCAGGTGAAGCCGCGCAAAGGCTTTCTTGAAATTGCGGAGGCAATGGCACAAGTGCGGCAGATCATCCCGAATGCCGAGGCTGTTTTCATCGGCAGCACCAGCAGTGATCCGCGCTATGTGGCAAGCCTGCGTGAACGGATCGCGGCGCTTGGTCTAGGCGATGCTGTGCGCTTACTCGGACGCTTGCCTGAGGCTGAACTGCTGGCATGGTATGCGGCAGCCGATGTGTTCGCGCTCCATTCGCGCAATCAGGGTGATAAATTCGAGGGCTTCGGCTTGGTCTACCTTGAGGCAAGCGCGGCAGGTTTACCCGTCATTGGCACAACGGACTGCGGCGCAGAAGACGCCATTCGGCAGGGCGAGACGGGCTTTTTAGTGGAGCAGGGCGATATTGCAGGGTTGGCAGCAGCGCTTGTGCGCTTACTGAGTGATTCCGATCTGCGGGCGCAGTTTGGTGTGGCGGGCAAAGCCTTTGCCGCGCAGCACACTTGGGAAGCGGCTGCGCGGCAAGTCTTAGCGCTGTATCAGCAGGTGCTTACGGCACCACTGAATAGATAATCTCAAAGAGGTTGTTTGCCTCACCCGCAGGACCTTCATTCACCTCGTTGTTCAAGTCAACCACAACGGCATCCCTGAAGCTACCGACGTTTGGCACGCCGGGATAATTGATCACAACGGTGGTTTGCTGCTGGCTTGCTAAACTCGGCACAATCACCGCACCGAACACACCTTGGAAGGAGGCCGCCATCGCAAACTGACCCGCATTTGCGCCACCCTGATTGCGAATGGTGATCGTCAGGCTGAAGGGCGTGTTTTGCTTCAGCGGGTTCTGGCTCAGGAAGGCGCTCACCACCACAATATCAGGCTCAACGGGCAGCGGCGGCGGTGTGGCAGTTGCTGTGGCACGCGGTGTCGGTGTGGGCGGCGTTGGCACAATCGGCAGTGTCCGCACGTTGCCGAAGATGCTCACAATGCTAGCATCGCCGGTGATCCATGCCAATTGCCCTTGAAAGTTGAAAGTGAACCATGTGTAGTTGTTATTCGCGCCAAGCAATTGCACCTTTGAACCACGCGGCAGGCGCCCAATAGGTGGCTCATAGACTAAGCCGGGTCCGTAGCGCACATTTACAAAGTCGTTCAGCACCGTCAGTTCCACAAAAGCAGGTGTGGCAGTCACCACCAACGGCGGTATGGTTGGTTGCACAACGGGTGGAAGGGTTGGTTGCACAACGGGCGGTGGTGGTGCAATCAAGGTTGGCTGAATAACCACATTAGGCTGATCGGGCAAGCGTTGCCCTGCCTTATAGCGTGCCAGAAGGCGTCCACCGCCTGTGGCATTCGTCTCAAAGATGATGCTGTTTTGGGTGGTCTCGCCTGCGCCAATAGAAGGCTCGAAAGTGCCTTGCACGGCATTCTGTGGCGGCAGTGCCTGCAACGCTGCATAGAGCGCTGCCGCCTGTGTGCCAGCGATTGGGATGGCAGAGAGGACAGCGTTAGCCGCATCGTAGGCTGCCGCGGCGATGCCATCGGGCGCTTCACCGAACGCCTCTAGGTAAGCAGACACAAAGGCAGTACTGGCGGGCGAAGGATCCGAGAGTAGCCAGTTGGTAACGCCGACCATGCCGTTGAGTGGCGCTGCGCCTAGCGCATTGATGAACGCGCGGTTATCCGCCTGATCGGTCACAAAGCGCCCTGTGAAATTTGCCTCACGCAGTGCCTGATAGAGTTCAACCAGTTGCGCTGTCTCGCCAAAGGCAACTACTGTATCGGGCTGTGTTTGCAGCACCACCTGTGCCGCAGAGGCAACCGGTGCGTTCGGGTCTTGCAGCACAGGCGTGGAGGCGGTCTGGCGCTGTGCTAACGCCACAACCAACGCGGTGGCGGCTGAGGCTGCGCCGCTGCTGGTGCCTTGGTAAAGCGTGATGCGCCGTGCGCCGAAATTGCCGATCAGCATATCGGCAAGGGCGGTCATGCGCGCTGAGTCGGCGGCACGCGAACGGAAGCTGTTGGTGCTGGCGCCAACGCGCACCTCGCTGTTGACGGCAGCAGTGAACAGCGGCGCACCATTAGGAGAGCGATTGGCAATCGCCTGTGCAAAGGCAGGGCTATCTGGTCCGAAGATAGCAGCCACGCCAATTTGCTCTAGGCGGCTGATGGCGGCGATCACTTCTTCTTGTGTGCGTGCTTCTGCCACTGCCGGGCTAACACCCACCCGCTGACCATCGGGCAGTTGCACGCCGCCGCGTTGGTTCACCTGCTCTAGAGCAAGGCGCACACCGCGAAAGGTGCTGCTGTTGGTTGCGCCAATCACGCCGAAGATAACAGGTTGTCCCTGCGCTGTGGCTGCCGATAACGGCAGCAAGGCGATGATCAGCGCGAAGCAGATCAATATCAAACTAAGTTTTTTCATAGTGTTTCTTCCCCTTGTGAAACTCGCAGCCTTTTCCCATGCATATATTACCGCGACTGGCGCGGTAAGGGTGCGCGGTGTGTGCCGTTCGCCTAAACGACGCTTACCCTACGCAATCCTTACCCTGCACTGAGAAATGTTTTGAGCAATTTATGAAATTTTAACTGGTCTAAACTGCCAAAAATAGCGTCTATGGCAAGATTCAGTGCGCTAACAAAGGCAACGCTGTGAAAAGTTTGCTATAGGCGATAAATAGTTTTTGCCACATAATAAAATTATATAAAAATCGTTTGGGCGAAAGCGTGAGGGCATGGCACGCGTCTTTATCAGTTACAATTCTCAAGATCGCCCGTTCATACTCAAAATAGCGGCGCAGTTACAAGCTGCTGAGCATGATGTATGGCTTGATGTATGGCGCATCAGTGGACGGGTGCCCTATTGGGAAGAGATTAAAGCGGGCATTGAACAATGCACGCATTTTGTGTTTGCCATTTCGCCGCAATCCATCGAGTCGGAGAGTGGTTCACGCATTGAGCTAGATCATGCCGCTGGTCTGCCTTCTGAAAAGCGCCCGATCATCGTCCCGCTGCTGGTGCGCAAAACGCCGCTAGAGGCGCTCCCGATCACCATTTCAGCAGGGCGGCTGCACATTCACGACTTTGTGCATAAACCCTTTGAAGCAATGCTAAGCAATGTGCTGCACGCTGTTGCATCCAGCAAAACAGAAGCCGCCAATAAACTGGGGACGGGCTTATTCACCTCACAAAGAGCGCAAAAATTACGCTACACGGAAGCGATTGCCCTTGTGCAGGCAGGTGCTTATGAACAGGCAATCGCCAGCCTTGAAGAACTTGCCGCACAAGGCTACCGCCCTACCATGATGCCCTTAGAGCGTGTTTTGAACCATGCACGCCAGCGCATGATGGAGGCAAAGCGCCGTGCAGAGGCAGAAGATGCCTATGAAGAAATCGCCGCGCTTGAAGGGCTGAGCCGCGATCTCGCCCGTGAGGCATGGGCGCAGTTCCGCCGCGATTATCCTGAATTCACCGATGATCCGCTGAACCTTGCCGCACGCCTAACCCGCCGCAATGGACAAACTCCTATTCGCCACAATGCGGCTGATTTGCTGCCCGATTTTGAATGGCGCAGCATTCCGCAAGGCGTGGCGTTGCTTGAAGATGCAACAAATATCCGTAAATATAACCCGCAAGGCTCACGCGGCGGCTGGTATGATGTGCCTGGCTTCAAAATCGCCAAGACACCCATCACCAACCTGCAATATCAATGCTTTTTGGATGCGCCGGATGGCTACCGTGATATGCGGTGGTGGTCTTATTCGCTGCACGCTTCGGCATGGCGGCGCAAACGCCCACAGGCAAAGCTGACCGCTGTGTTGGGAGACCGTCTGCCGCGCACGCGCATTAGTTGGTTTGACGCCGTTGCCTTTTGCTTGTGGCTGAGCCATCGTAGCGGGCAACATATCACCCTGCCCACTGAGGTGCAGTGGCAGCGCGCCGCACAAGGCGATGATGGACGGCGCTATCCCTATGGCAACACTTTTGATGAAACCTGCTGCAATGTGCGCGAATCAGGGCATGGCGCACCCACATCTGTAGATGCCTATCCCAATGGCGTGAGTCCCTATGGCGTGCTGGACATGCAAGGTAATGTGTGGGAATGGTGCCTGACCGAGTGGCAGACCGACGCTGCTCATGTGGAAGGTGGCAATGCACGTGCTTTGCGCGGTGGTGCATGGTCATCGGTAGGTGCTATGGTGAACTGTTTCTATCGCTATCAGAATATCCCCTCTGTCGAGCTAGACTCCATCGGTTTTCGCCCCGTGCTGTTGGATGATTAAACATATCGCCAACAGACTGCGCTATAATCTCCTCATGCCTGATTTTCTAGACATTCCCGAACGGCTTGTGCCGCTCCTGAAAGCGCTGGCTGAAACAGCAACACGCCATGCCACGCCTTTATATGTAGTCGGTGGTTTTGTGCGTGATAATCTGCTGAAACTGCCAACCTATGAGCCTGATCTTGACCTTGTGGCGGTTGGGAATGCGCCTGCCCTTGTCAAAGAATTGGTAGCCCAACATGGTGGTAGCTTTACGGCACATCCGCCTTTTGGCACGGCAACCTGGCATCTGCCCTCAGGAATGCCCATGCGTGCGATTGATTTTGCCACCACGCGCACCGAAACCTATGCCGCTGCCGCTGCTTTGCCAACGGTGACGCTCATCAGCGGCGCGGACGCCTTGCAGCGCGATGCTCACCGCCGCGACTTTTCAGTGAACACACTTGCTATGCAGCTTGCCCCTGAACCATTCGGCGTCTTAATCGATCCGCTTGGTGCGATCCCTGATCTGCATCAGGGCGTGCTGCGTACTTTGCATCCACACAGCTTTAGCGATGATCCAACACGTCTGCTGCGCGCCGCCCGTTTTGTGGCGCGGCTTGGCTTTAGGCTGGCGGCGGAGAGCGCAGCCGAGCTGCCACGAGGACTGCCGCACGTTGCCACGCTGAGCGGTGAGCGCCTGCGCCACGAATTCGACCTGATCTTTGCGGAAGAACTGCCCGAAGTTGCTCTGCGCTGGTTGGCAGACCATGGCGTGCTGGCTGCCATTGATCCCAGATTAACCTTTGATGAGCGTTTGCAGGCTGCCTATCCTGCTTTGCGTGCGTTGCGTGAGCCGCTTCCCGATCTGGATCGCCTTGCGGCAAGTTGGGCGCTCTTTGGCAGCACATTCCCTGATGATGCGGCGCTTTTGGAGCGCTTTGCCCTGCCCAAAGCAGCGCATAGAGCAACCGCAGAGGTGCGGCGCGCACGGCTTGCCCTTGCCCGCCTTGACTCTGCTGCACCACCCAGCCAAATTACCCGTGCGCTTGTGCCGTTTTGCACAGAAGCGGTGGTGGCTGCTGCCCTTATTGGCGCGCCCGCAGATTGGGATCGAGCATGGCAGTATTTGAGCCTTTGGCGAAATGCCCAACCTGCTGCCGATGGCAACTTTTTGCGTGGTCTGGGGTTGAAACCTAGCCCGCTTTTCGGTAGACTCCTCTCCCGCTTGCGTGATGCACTTTTGGATGGTGAAGTAAGCTCACCTGAAGCGCAGCGCGCACTGCTTAAAGAATGGGCAAGCGAAGCAGAAGACGGCAGCAAGCCACACGAACACACCACATGACCGCTATCGAACGCCACACACTCTCGTTGCAAATGCAAGTGGTTTTCCGCCCTGCTGAACGCGACGATCTGCCCAAACTGGAATGGTATGGCAAATATACGCATTTTCGGCGAGTGTTTCAGCGCACCTATGAAGAACAACTGCGTGGGCAGCGCCTGATGCTGCTGGCTGATGTGAATGGCTTTCCAGTTGGGCAAATCTTCATCCAGCTAGAGAACTACGAGGATTTGTGGCTGGATATGCGCAAGCGAGCCTACTTGTATTCGCTGCGCGTGATGGATGCCTTTCAGCGGCAGGGGCTAGGTTCGGCACTGCTGCGCGAGGCAGAGACACTGCTGCGCGCTCAACGCTACGATTCAGTGAGCATTGCCGCGGCAAAGGATAATCCGGGTGCGCGGCGGCTCTATGAACGGCACGCTTTCCGCGTGGTTGCCGAAGATGCCGGACGGTGGAGCTACGTTGATCACAAAGGGCTGACGCACTACGTTAACGAACCGTGTTGGATTCTTGAGAAATTTTTGCGCTAATGCACTGGGTAACTCACTGTATAACGATTGAGGTGATATGACAAAGGCAACTGGTACACTGACCCCCCGTTTAGAAGCTGTCAAAGTGCTGCGCTGGCGCGGTGGCAGCCACCCAACCTACCAAGCAATCACACTCCAAATGGCGCGGGAGGGAATGCGCGCTTACACTTGGGCGCAAAACGCCAATTTCCGCTACCCACTCCGCAGCCAATACTATGACAAGGTGCTATATTGTGTTGAAGGCTCGCTGGAAGTGGTGCTGCCTGACCTCAATCAGCGCGTGGTGCTGCGCCCAGGCGACCGTCTGGAACTGCCACGTAATGTGCGCCATGCCATCATCGTCGGCGAACGCGGCGCACGCTGCGTTGAAGGCGAAAAAACACCACTGGCGAACTAAGGCTATGCGCCGCCGTCGCCGTTCTGTCCCAACCGTTCCAGAGGCTGCTGAAACGCCCATTGAAGGCGCGCCGCCGCGCCGCCTGACGCCGCCACGCCCGCGCTTGCCGTTCACCTTGCAAGGCTCGGTGCTGCTTGGCATTTTGGCAGTGATCGGGCTTGGTGTGGTGTGGCTGCTGGCAAGTTTCGACATGCTGCCGACCATGTTTGTGGTGGCAATTCCCATTGCAGGGGCAGCTTTCGGTGCGCTGTGGTTTTTGACGGCGCTAGTGCGGCGCAACCCACGTGGCATCGTCTTTAGTGCGGCATGGCTTGGCGCAGCGCTTAGCTTGCTATTGGCAGCACAAAGCGTTGCGGCGGTTGGCACTACGCTGATCGGATTAGTGTTTATCGCCGTCGGTGCGGCGCTCATCTTGCGCGGCTTGCTGATGGCAAACCAGCCCCTTTAGGCAAAACAAAACGGGATGCCTTAGGGCATCCCGCTTTAATGAGCAGTGGTGCTTACTTAATTTCGACCGCCGCACCGACTTCTTCGAGCTTCTTCTTGGCATCAGCAGAGGCATCTTTCGAGACGGCTTCCAAGACTGGCTTGGGTGCAGCTTCCACCAAGTCCTTTGCCTCTTTCAAGCCGAGGTTGGTCAGCGCACGGACGACCTTAATCACGTCAATCTTCTTTGGACCAACGTCTTTCAGGATCACGGTGAACTCGGTCTGCTCCTCAACAGGCTCAGCCTCTGCGGCAGGTGCTGCACCGCCCACCGGCATCGCCATCATGGGCATAGCAGCGGCAGCCTTCACGCCCCAAGTTTCCTCAAGTGCCTTCGTCAGTTCGACGATCTCCAAAACGGTTAGCTTGCCCAGTTCGGCAACCAATGCTTGTACGTCTGCCATAGTCGGATCAATCCTTTGTAGGGTTTAGGTTTTCAGATAGTCAAAAAGATGTAGCGCATATAGGCGCTTTGCTTAAGCAGCGTCTGTGCCGCCGCCTTCCAGTTTATCGGTATATGCCTTCAAGACTTGCGCCAAGTTCTGCGCTGGCGTACCAATGAGCGCTAAGAAGCCTGTGGCAGGGCTTTGGAGCGTGCCAATGAGCGTTGCCCGCGCTTCATCTAGGGTTGGCATGGTCGAAAGTGCCTCTAGCTGCTCTGCCCTGAAGATCAAATCGCCTAGCACGGCGCCTTTCAGCACCAGCTGCGGCTGATCTTTAACGCCGAGCAAGGTCTTGGTCACTTTCGTTACATCGCTGTAGGCAAGCGCAACGGCAACGGGTCCCTCGAACAGGTCGTCAGGGGCAGCGAAGCCGGTCTCGCGCAGGGCAATTTTGAAGATGGTGTTCTTCACAACTGCATATGAGGCGTCCACATCGCGCAGCACCTTACGCACCGCGCTGAGGTTTTTCATGGACATGCCGCGATACTCGGTGATGACCATGCCTTGTGAACGCCGTAAGACTTCTAGGTAAGTGCTGTAGAGTTGGTCTTTTTTCGCTTTACTAATTGCCAAAGCTGCATTCCTCCTTTCCAAGAGGGTAGGGTGTTCAAGCACCAAAAAAGCGGTCTTTTGGCACACGCGCAAAAGACCGCCGTTCAGAGTCGGCTGGAAGCAGCAAGATAAGGTTGCTGTGCTTCACCTCGGCAGGCTAACCAATTAAGCTGCAACTGGGCAGCACCTGCGGTCTGCGGTGCGAACATGGCTAATCATAGCGGGCGGGCGGGCATCCGTCAAGGTTGGAGTTGGTAAGGGGATCGCCTAGCGCGTCGGCAGGCTTGCCACATGCCACATTCGGCAATTGAACGTGAATTTTGGTACAATCCTGGTATCACGCCCACAAGTTATCTTGAGATGTTTGACGATGCCTTTATCAGAAGCACGCTTTGATGTGATCATCGTTGGCGGCAGACCTGCTGGCGCAACCTTAGCGACGCGCCTTGCGCAAGGTGGTTTGCGCGTCTTGCTCTTGGATCGGGCAACTTTTCCAAGCCTGCCCGCTGTTTCCAGCCCAATCATCTATGCCTGCACGATGGTGCTGCTGGATGAGATTGGCGCTGATGAGGCTGCCTATGCGCATAACACGCCCAAAATCCGCAAATTGATCAGCGAGACGCGGGATTACTACCGCGCTGTCGCCGTAATCCCTGAAGATCGTGGGCGTGACTATGCCTACGCCATTGATCGGGCGCGCTTTGATAACGCGCTGTGGGAACAGGCTGCCAACACAGCAGGCGTCACAGCCTTACAAGGCTTTGGCGTTAGTGACCTGTTGTGGGACGCTGAGCGCGTGATCGGCGTCACAGGCAGACGGCACGGCAGCCGCGATCTGGAAAACTTCTACGCCGAGACGGTGGTCGGCGCCGATGGACGGTGGTCATTGGTGGCGCGCAAGGTGAACGCACCGTTTTACAATGTGGATGATGCGCCGACTACATCGCTCTACTACGCCTATTGGCGGAACGTTCAGCCCTATGACATGGATGAGCCACTGATGATCGCGCATGGTACGCTGGACGGCTTGGGCTACCTGACGATGGATAGCGCTGACGGCACAACGGCGGTGGTCTGCGAGGCGCACACTGAGACCATTGCGCGCTTTTCGCAAGGTGCGGGTGAGCCAGAGGCGCTCTACACGGCGCTTTTGCAGAACGCACCGCGCATTTGGGCGCGTTTGCAAGGCGCAGAGCGCCTAACGACAGTGCGCGGCTTGAAGCACACGCCAAACTACTATCGGCAGCCATTTGGTGGCGGCTGGGCGTTGGTCGGTGATGCTGTCCATCACAAAGACCCACTCGGTGGGCAGGGTATTTACGATGCCATTTTCAGCGCGAAGGCATTCGCTGAGCAATACCTAGCCTACAAGCGCGGCGCGTTTGGCTATATCACTGCCATGTCGCGCTACAAAGAGGCGCTGGAGGCAGAGACCCTGCCCATCTATTTCAACACGCTGGCGGCACGCGCTAACCTCGCACCGTCGAATGGCTTTCAGCGCTTGCTCGGACGCTATCTGATGGAAAGCCCTGAGGTTTCGGAAGTGTTGGCGCGTGTGCCTGCACGCATGGGCAGTGCCGACACCTTGATGACCACACGCACTATCCTTTTGACAGTTGCCAAAGGCGTGGTGCGGGATGCACGCCGCACCCTGACCGGTGAGCTGAGTCCGTCAGCAGTGCCGCCGCTGCCAAGCGAACGGGCACAAGGCGTGCGCGAGACCAGTTCCTATCAGCAGCGGCTAGGTTGCTTGGGCTGGCTTTTCGCGCTGCCAGCAATTATGATGTTCAGTGGGTTGGGCGCGCTGCGGCGCAAGTAGGAAATAATCATGCTGGCTGAATTAGGAATTGTCACAACAGGCTTAGCGCTCATTTGCGCCGCCTTTGCCGCCTTGATCGGTATGTATGGTGCGCTCAATCACGCTGACCGCTGGATTCTGAGTGCGCGCAACAGTTTATTGTTCACCCTGCCGCTGCTGAGCATCGCCTGTCTTGCGATGGTGGTTGCCCAACTGACGGGACATTTTGAAATTCAATACGTCTGGTCGGTCACGCAGATCAACGAGCCGACTTTTTTCAAGATCACGGCGTTGTGGGGCGGGCAGCCGGGATCGCTCATGTTTTGGGCGTGGATGCTGAGCGCATTCGTCGCCGTTGCCATCTTGATCAACTGGCGCAGCGAACGCCGCCTTATGCCGTGGATGGTCACTTTTTCAGCCATCGTGCTGGCATTCTTCATGATTCTGGTCGTGCTGTATGAGAATCCGTTTGCGCGCTTTTGGGTGCTGCCCAACGCGGCGCAGCCTGTAGCAAGCGTCTTTCAACCTGCACCAGAGGCAGTGTTGTTCTTTCCGCGTGATGGACAGGGCTTGAATCCGCTGCTGCGACATTTGGGCATGGTCATCCATCCGCCCATGCTCTATGGTGGCTATGTGGGCATGACCATTCCATTCGCCTTTGCAATGGCAGCCCTTGCCAGTGGTCAGCTTAACACGAACTGGATACGCGCCACACGCCGCTGGACGCTGATTGCATGGCTGTTCCTGAGCGCGGGCTTGATCTTGGGCGGGCGTTGGGCGTATGACGTGCTGGGCTGGGGTGGCTACTGGGGCTGGGATCCGGTCGAGAATGTGGCGCTGCTGCCGTGGCTGACGGGTACAGCATTTCTGCACAGCATCATGATTCAGGAGCGGCGCGGAATGCTCAAGACGTGGAACATGTTCTTGATCATCTTCACCTTTTTGCTGGTCATTCTTGGCACCTTCAGCACGCGCAGCGGCATTGTGGCAAGCGTCCATAGCTTCGCGCAGAGCAACATCGGAATGCCACTGCTGCTCTTTTTCGGCGCGGCGACTATTGGCTGCTTAGGGCTGTGGGCATGGCGCTGGAGCCGTGGCGAATTGGCGTCTGATCATCGGCTAGAGGGCTTGCTCAGCCGCGAGAGCATGTTCATCCTGAACAACTGGCTGTTCATCGGTGTGGTGATCATGGTGCTGTGGGGAACCTATGCGCCGGTCTTTACCGAACTGCTGACAGGGCAGGCGATCACGCTTGGCGCGGAATATTACACTGCGGTGGTGGTGCCGCTCTTTGGCGCGATCTATGTCCTGATGGGCGTGGCGCCACTCGTTGCGTGGAAGCGCGCTTCATGGCGTGCGCTTGGGATGTCGCTGCGCGTGCCGCTGATGCTGACCCTTAGCACTGTGCTAATTCTGATCCTGTTTGGCACGCGCGAGCCGGGCGCCTTCCTAAGCTATGGCATGATCTTCTTGGCGGGCTATACTGCCCTGTGGGAATACTATCGCGGTGTGCGGGCGCGCATGGCGCGTGGCGAAAATCTCGTTACGGCACTCAATCGGCTTTTTGCACGCAACCGCAGCCGCTATGGTGGCTATTTCATCCACCTTGCCGTTGTGGTGATTGGGATCGGTGTGGTGGCAAGCACCGTCTACCAGCAGGAGACACAGCAAACGCTCAGCGTTGGGCAGACGATCACGCTTGGCAACATGATAATGCGCTATAATGAAGCGTTTGAAGCGACGGCTGACGACGGGCGCACAATGGTCATTGCCAATGTGAGCGTGTTCCGCGATGGGCAGTACGTGGGCGAGATACGCCCGCGCAAGGACTTTTTCGGCGAGCGCGGCACGCCGATGAGCATCGCAGGGCAACACACGACGTTGGAGAGTGATTTTTACGTGCTGCTGACCAATCATCAAGGGGATCGGATCACCTTTAAGGTCTATCTGAATCCGTTGGTCAACCTGATCTGGTGGGGTGGCGTGCTGCTGATGATCGGCACGTTCTTGGCAGCCTACCCTGATCCGCGCCGCGAACTGGCGGAGAAAGTGGCAGAGGCGCGTGTGCCGGGCAGCCTGCAAATCGCCGGGAATTGACTCTAGATGACTAAACCAATTCGGTTCACTGAACATGCGATGAAAAAGTTCGTGGACTTACAGCAGATGGGCTTTACAGTAACTCCCGAACAGGTTATCGAGGCACTGACACAGCCTGATCACATTGATACTGATGTCTCGCCGCCTATTGCTCAAAGAGCAATCACTGAGCGCCACTTGCTGCGAGTGGTTTTTGTGGAAGAACCTGATGAAATGCGTGTAATCACCTTTTATCCTGCACGGAGGAAACGTTATGAGCCATAAGATGCGTTACGATAGCCAAGAGGATATTTTGATGATCTGGTTGGCAGAAGGCAAACCTATTGACCATGCGGAACAGGTTGGTAACAGCATCTTACATCTAAGTGCTGAGGATGAACCACTGCTGCTAGAAGTGCTAAATGCACGTGAATTTGTGCTAGACCTGATGCGAGCGGTGCTAAACGCTGCACCAGAGACGACCACAACATGAGTCGTGCTGCTGGCTTGATCGTCTTGCTCTGCTTGTTGGCGTTCGGCGTGCCGATCAGCGCGCAGGGCAATCCTGATTGCACACGGCTCGTCACCGATGATGACGTGAACCGCGTCTCGAAAGGCCTGTATTGCCCTGTCTGTGAGAATGTGCCGCTTGAAGTCTGCCCGACGGATGCCTGTGAGCGTTGGCGTGAACAAGTGCGCGATCTGTTGGCGTGCGGCATGTCTCAGCAGGAAGTGCGCGATTACTTTGTGGCGCGCTTTGGGCAAGTTGCCGTCGGCACGCCCACCGATCCGACCTTGCAGTTTCTAACCACGACGCTACCCCTCATCCTGATCGGCGTGATTGGCGTGCTGGCAGGCTTCACGCTGTGGCGTTGGCGCGCCCAAAATCAGGCGCAGCCCGCCCAACAACCGCCTGATGTGCCGCCATCCAATGATCCCTATCAGGCTGCCATAGAACGTGAACTAGAGGAACTGTTTTGAGCCATGACTACTCTCTTACCGCACACACGCCGCAGGCGATGGCTGATGCCCATCAGCCTGATTGTGCCGCTGCTGATTGTAATCGGGCTTGGCTTTGTGCTGCTTCAGAGCAATCAAGGGCAGCTTAGCAGCGGCTTCGCGCCCGCTTTCACCTTACAGACCTATGATGGCGCCCGCTTTGACCTGAGCGAACAGCGTGGCAAAGTCGTGCTGATCAACTTTTGGGCAAGCTGGTGCGGTCCGTGCCGTTCTGAAGCGGCGGAGCTAAACGCTGTGTGGGATGAATTTCGCAGCCGCGAGTTTGCCATGATCGGCGTTGGCTATCTGGATAACGAACGCGATGCGCTCGGCTTCATCGCCGAATTTGGCGTGGAGTATCCAACCGGGCATGATAACGGCAGCCTGATCGCACGCGCCTTCCGCACACGCGGCGTGCCAGAGACCTACATCCTTGATCGAGAGGGCAAGATCGCGCATGTCATCATCGCGCCAACCAGCGCCAGTGCCTTGCGACCACTCATCGAGGCGCTTTTGGCAGAGGGCGCGCAGCCATGAGCCTAGGTGGCTACCTGCTGCTGATCTTCTTCAGCGCTTTTGCCTTGCTGATCATCCTACTTCCACTGCTGAACCGTAGCACCAGACCAGAGAGCGAATTCACGGTCGAATTTGGCAAAATGCCGCTTGTTCAGCAGCTTGCCCAAGCGCGTGAGGCAGTGCTACAAGCGCTACGCGATCTCGAGTTTGACTATCAGACGGGCAAAATCACCCATCAAGACTATCTGCCGCAGCGTGAGGCATTGATCCAGCGCGGCGCGGTGCTTTCACAGCGCCTTGAAGCAGAACATGAGGCGACCCTTGAAGCTGCCATCCACGCTGCACGCCGACCCAAAAACGAGTCCTGAATCTATGCGCCTAAAAACAGCTTTCTGCTTATGTACCTTGCTAGTCCTGACTGCGTGCAGCGGCTTGGCAGGCGAGCCACCCATCATTCGCACCGTGCCGCTGCCAACCATCACACCTACACCGCCGCCTGACCTTGGCAGACCGCCTGCCCGCGTAGATTTGGCGCGTGGCGCGGAACTTTTCAGCGGCGGGCAAGGCTGCGCGCAGTGCCACGGCATCGCCGGTCAATGGGATGGTCCTGTTGCGGCATCCTTTACTTGCCAGCCCCGCCTTGCCGATCCGAACAACCGCGGCAAGACTGTCTTGGCATGGTTCGGGCTAACCACCAACGGCAACAACGGTGCGGTAAGCTGCCTGATGCCGCCTTGGCGGACGCGCCTTGACGAACAAGCGCGCTGGGATGTGGTGAGCTATGCTTACAGCCTGCACTATACGCCCGAACAGATCAGGCGTGGTGGGCAAATTTGGGAGACGACCTGTGCCGCCTGCCATGGCGCGGTTGGCAAGGGCAATGCCAACATACCCGATCTGACAGAGCCTGCCTACCTGATCGCCAAGAGTGACGTGGCGCTTTTCCAAAGCCTGACGCAGGGCATTCCCAACCTGCCTAACCATGTTTTCACCGATTTGAGCGAGGCAGATCGCTATGCGGCACTTGCCTTTTTGCGCGCCCTTTCGTGGGATTCCGCTGAGCTGTTGCTGCGTCCACCTGAGGAACGGGCTGCCTATGCTGCCGCGCTGAACGCACCGCCCGCCGCTACCGAAGAAGCTGCCGAACCGACAAGCGCCGCGCCTAGCCCAACAGCAATTGCTGCGGCTGAGGCGTTCACCGTGCGCGGCGCACTGCGCGCTGCGGAACCCCTTGCGGAAGGGCAGCTGATCACCTTGCGTGTGATTGCGTTAGGTGTTCACAGCCCACGTGAGCTTGCCAGCTACCGCACCGCCTTAAGCGCCGACCAAACCTTTACTTTTGAGGGCGTTCTGAAACAAAGCGGCGCGGTGTATGTTGCCAGCACCGAATATGACGACGTGACGCAATTTAGCGAGCCGCTGCTGCTGGGCGAAACAGCCGACCAAACGCTTGAGATTGCCTTGCCGCTGTTCCGCGTCAGCCCTGATCCATCGGCTGTGGTGGTGGAGTTACAGCGCGTTTTCGTAGATGTGATCGCGCCAAACCGCGCCCTGCTGCAAGGTGCGCTGCGCGTTCGGAATGTGGGTGAAAGCATCTACCTGACTGATCAGCGCACCGCCGATGATCAGCGCATTTCGCTGACCTTTGAGCTGCCCGTTGGCGCAGCGGGTATTCGCCTAGCGGCTGAATCGGCAGCGCGCTTCCGCGTGGTGGATGCCGACTCGCCGCAGCCGCGCCTTGTGAGCATTGCGCCACTGCTGCCAAGTGAAGTTGTGCTGCTTCAATTTAGCTACGAACTGCCCTTTCCCGCCACCAATATCTTGATTAATCAGCCCAACCGCTACCCAATCAACCTGTTGATCGTAAATGTGCCACAAGCAAGCGGCGCGCAGATTAACGATCCACGCTTTGCCCTTGATGAGTCGCCTGTCGTTTTGCAGACAGGCAGCTATGCAACCTACACGCTGCGCGAACCACTGCCCGCCAACGCCAATATCACGATCAGTGTGGCGCTAGGAGCAGCAAGCGGCGCAGCGGTTGAGCCAGCCATCGTGATCGTGATTTTTAGCGCGCTGTTGATCCTGATCGGCACACTTGGCGCGATCCTGTGGCTGAGTCGGCGTGATCGGGCGCAAGCGGCAGTCCCTGATAAAAGCGCGGCGCTCATCGCGCAGATTGCCGCGTTGGATGAGCAGTTTGAGCGCGGGCAACTGGCTGAAGATGCCTATCAAGCGCAGCGTGAAGCGCTTAAGGCAGCTTTGGCGCGCCTAAGTACCTTACCACCTTCAACGAGAGAGTGACATAACTTTATGTTTGATGACTGGGACGACAACGAGGCACCACTCCCAAAACCTGAGGTGAAAGACATGCCTAAAACGCCGATCAACTGGCGGCGTTTGTTTGGCTACCTTGCGCCACACCGCGTCCGCTTGGGGATTGCCATTTTCGGCTTGCTGTTCAGCACTGGGCTAGGCTTGATTTTCCCGTTGGTGATTGCCAATCTGCTTGGTGCAGTGCTGGCAGAGCAGGGCTATGAAGCGCTTAATGCGCTGACCTTAACACTGATCGGCTTGTTTTTAGCGCAGGCATTCTTCACCTTTGTGCAGAGCTATAACCTTGCCTTCATTGGTGAGCGCATCGTCTTTCGGCTGCGAAATCAGCTTTACGCGCACATTCAGCGCCTTTCGCTCGAATTTTTCGTATTGCGGCGCGTGGGCGAGATTCTCTCGCGCCTCAGCAGCGATGTGAACCTTGTCCGCACGCTGCTGACGACGAACGTCACCTCACTGCTCAGCAACGTGCTAACCTTGATCGGCTCAGTAGTGATCGTCTTTGTGCTGAATCCTTCCCTCACGCTCTTTATCTTGGTGCTAATCCCTGCGCTGTTTGTGATTGCCATCGTCTTTGGCAGACCGCTGCAAAGGCTCTCCACGCGCTATCAGGACGAATTGGCAGCCGCCAGCGCTGACGCGCAAGAGGCGATCCAAGGTGTGCGGATCGTCAAGAGCTTTGTGCGTGAGGATTACGAAACTGAGCGCTACTATCGCGGCACGGAAAAGACCTTCAAAACGGCGCTCAGCCTGACGCTCTACCGCTCCGCCTTTGGCGCGCTGATGGCATTCTTAGGCTTTGGCTCGCTAGCGGCGATCTTGTGGTTCGGCGGACGCGAAGTGATCGAAGGGCGTTTAACGCTGCCTGTCATCAGCAGCTTTTTGATCTACGGCGTCTCGATTGCGGCAACGTTGGGCGGCTTGGCAGGCTTCTATGCGGAGCTACGCAGCACGCTTGGCGGCGTGCGGCGCGTCTTTGAGGCGCTTGATACACAGTCCTCAGTCAAAGATGCCCCTGATGCAGTGAACATTGGTGCAGCAGCAGGACAAATCGCCTTTGAGAACGTCTCGTTTGCCTATGAGGACGGCGTGCCAGTGCTGCACGATGTCTCGCTAGAGGTGGCAGCCGGTGAGGTGGTTGCTTTAGTCGGACCCAGCGGCAGCGGCAAAACGACCATCGTCAACCTGATTCCGCGCTTCTACGATCCGACGGCGGGCAGCATCCGCCTTGATGGGCGCGACATTCGGACGATCAGCCAAGCCAGCTTGCGCGCTCAGATCGGCATTGTGCCGCAAGAGACAACGCTCTTTAGCGGCACTATCCGCGAGAACATCATCTATGGGCGCTTGGACGCTGATGAAGCGGCGATCATCGCGGCGGCAAAGGCTGCCAACGCGCACGATTTCATCATGGCGCTGCACAAGGGCTATGATACCGAAGTCGGTGAGCGCGGCGTGAAACTAAGCGGCGGTCAGCGGCAGCGCGTGGCGATTGCGCGTGCCATCCTGAAAGACCCGCGCATCTTATTGCTGGACGAAGCGACCAGCGCCCTAGATAACGAGTCCGAGCGCTTGGTGCAAGAGGCGCTGGATCGGTTGATGCAAGGGCGCACCACGCTGATTGTGGCACATCGGCTCAGCACAATTAAAGTGGCAGATCGGATTGTGGTGCTGGAAAGCGGCAAGATCGCCGAGATGGGGACGCATGATCAGCTTATGGCGCTGGATGGACTGTATGCACGGCTCTATAACATGCAGTTCCGCTTGCCGGAGGAAACAGCCGCGCTGCTCTCCGATGCGCTACACGAAAGCCATGATGGCACTGACGGCATGGCGATGAGCGATAGTCAGCGTCTGCGAACACCGCGCATGGGCATTTTGGGCAGTTTGGGCAGGCGCACCAAGACCGAATAGCTGCATAACTGGCTAGCTGAGAAATGGCTAACAAAAGTGGCAAACTGCCTAAGAGTTTGCCACAATAGCCTGCCATTGTCTCTACCTCAGAAAGGCATTTCTATGCGGCGTTTTATGGCTCTGGCGCTGGCAGCAGCGGCGGTGATTGGCTTAATCGGTTTGGCGGTACCCACCTTCGCGCAAGGCGATCCCACACCCACACCCTCTGCACAGCGCCCTTACAGCGATCTGACCCAAGTGACCACTGTTGCCGGCTTTCCGGTGCTGGGCAACCCTGATGCAGGGCTGATCATTGCAGAATTTTCTAACTTTTCGTGCCCCGGCTGTGCGCTTTACCATCCTACTGTGAAGCAAATTATCGAGGCGCATGTGCGAACAGGCAAGGCGCGCTTCATGTTCTTGCCAATGGTCTTTGGCTTGGGCGATGATCCCTCACACCTTGCGGCGCAGGCTGCCTTGTGTGCTAATAAGCAAAACGCCTTTTGGGAAATGCACGATGCCCTCTTTGATCAGCACACCGCGCAAGGCGCACAGAGCTTTAGCCCGACCACCCTGCGCGCCACCGCCGAAAGCCTTGCCCTAGATGCAGACACGCTGATGGCGTGCGTGGAGTCTGGCGAGACAACCGAGATTATCCTCAGCGCGACGCGCTTTGCCGACCAAACGCAGATTCAGTTTACGCCAACCCTGATGTGGTCTGCCAATGATGGGCGCAGCCTTGAATGGTTCACACGGGCAGATGGCGAACGCTATACCAGCAGCGTGCCGTTTGAAGAGGTGGATAAGCTGGTTGAGCGCGCCACCAGCGGCGAATTGGCGGCGGCACTCCAAGCCACAGGCACCGCCTTCGCCCAAATTACGCCAACAGCCGTGCCAACCAAAGTTGATCCCTTCGCCAACCTGACCTTTGAGCTGTGGCGTAGCAACGATGGCTTGTTGGCGCTTGAATATCCGCGCGGCTGGCTGGCACAGGTCAATCAGCAGTCCTTCAGTCCAATCTCTTACATCTTCACACCTGCTGACGACGAATCGCTTGGCGTCGGTGTGCTGATCACGCCCACCAAAGATTTAGGCATTCCCGACCTTGCCCCTGCTACCACGCCAGAAGAATTGGCTCAGTTGGTCTTTGCCCAACAAGAGGGCGCGCAAATCCGAGAAGTTGCCGCCGGGCGCAATAATGAGTACCGCGGGGTGGGCATTCGCCAGACTCAGCGCGATGTGAACCAGCAGACCGGCCAACAGATCAGCGTCGAGCGTGATATTTGGATTTTGGCGCTGAACCCTGTCACCCTGATCATCATTCAGGGCGTTAGCCCAAGCAGTGCTTGGGAAAATACACAGAAGGTCTTTGAGCAGGCAACTAAGACGCTAGAGGTGGAACGCGAAGGCACGCTGCTTGCCCTTGACCGCGTTTTCAACCCAACACCAACCTTCACACCAACTTTTAACGCCACGGCAGATGCGATTGGGCGTGCCACAGCGACAGCCTTGCAGTTCACGCCGTTCCGCAGCCCTGACGGCACCATTGGCTTTGACGCACCGCAAACATGGCGCGTGGAGCCAAACGCCAGCGCCAGCGCAGTTGCCTATAACCTGCTCTCACCTGATGATCCTTCTAACAACAACATCAGCCTGAGTGTTCGGTTGGTCGGCTCGCTGGGTGTGCCAGATGTTGGTGCGGACGCCGACGCGCTCGCCCTTATGAACGCCGTTTTTGGTCGTGAGCCAAACGTGACCATTGCGCCGGTCGCCGCCAATGCACTGAAAGGCGCGGGCGTTGTGCAGTATCAATCCGTGCCAGATCGCGTTAATGGCGGCTATGTTGACCTTGAACGCAAGGTGTGGCTGCTGGATGTTGCGCCTGGCTATGTCCTGCTCATTCAAGCGGTCAGTATGCCGAATCAGCGGCAGCAGATGGACACCATCTTTGAGCGCTTCACCCAAACGCTCGTGCTGGATGCAGCACTGAGCGTCAGCGCAGTAGAGGCGCGCCTCAACGCTACGCCAACACCTGCCTTCACTGCAACGCCCGCGCCAACGCTTGAAGGGTTCTCACCCTCTGCGCTTGGGCAAGGCGCTTGTGTTGGTGTTGCCGACCCTGAAGGCGATAGCACACCAACCGATGCGATGGGCAAGCAGTTCAGCGCGCCTGAGCAGGTCATTGATCCCAAGAACACTTACTGCGCCATCCTGACTACTGAAAAGGGACGGATCGTCATTCAGCTCTATCCACAGATTGCACCACAGCACGTCAATGCTTTCGTGTTCTTGGCGCGGCAAGGCTTTTATGATGGCACCACCTTTCACCGCGTCATTCCCGGCTTTGTGGCACAGGGTGGCGATCCAACAGGCACGGGCAGCGGTGGCGCAGGCTATAACTTGCCGCTAGAGGTCAATCCGTCGGTGAAGTATGATCGCGTCGGTGTGTTGGGCATGGCACGCGCCAGCGATCCAAACTCTGCCAGCAGCCAGTTCTTCATCACCTACGAACCGCTGCCCGGTCTCGATCCCAGCGCGCAAAATCTCGGCTACACCATCTTTGGGCAGGTGGTGGAAGGCATGGAGTTTGTGACGCAGATCACAGCACGCGATCCGAGTACAGCGACGACAGCGGGCGACAAGCTGCTCTCGGTGCGGATTGTGGATTTGGGCGCACGCTAGGCAAAACGCATTCTACTCCCTATGTGCCGCCTTGCAAAGGATCCTGCAAGGCGGCACACTTTTATCTCCAAACGGACTATAGTCCGTTTATCATCAGCCTCTAAGGAAAGAACGCGGTCGGTTGTGCTATCTTTGTTTATGTGATAAACGGACTTGCGTCCGC
Source organism: Anaerolineae bacterium (assembly GCA_034432555.1). Classification (GTDB taxonomy): domain Bacteria; phylum Chloroflexota; class Anaerolineae; order Aggregatilineales; family UBA2796; genus CP2-2F. The sequence continues at coordinate 57,803 of DAOUBW010000038.1, read as the reverse complement.
TTCTATGATGAGCAAATGAGAGTAAGAGGATTCCGATATGTCTACTGCAACTGCAACTAAAGTTTGGCAGCTTGACCTTGCCCACAGCGGCGCGTCTTTTTCGGTGCGCCACATGATGATCACCACCGTGCGCGGCAGCTTTGCTATCACCAGCGGCACGATTATTTACGATCCCGCCAACCCTGCCGCCGCTTCCGTGGAAGCTACCCTAGATGCAGCGAGTGTGAACACGGGCATGGCTGACCGTGACAATCACCTGCGCAGCGGCGATTTTTTCGATGTTGCCAACCATCCAACCATCACCTTCAAAAGCACAGCAGTCAAGCCGACGGGTGAGAATACCGCAGAAATCACAGGCGATCTGACCATCCGCGGCACCACGCGCAGCGTTGTGCTGAAGGCAGAGTTCTTGGGTCAGGGCAAGGGCATGGATGGCTCGACACGCGCCGGTTTCTTTGCCAGCACCAAGATCAACCGTGAGGATTGGGGCTTGACGTGGAATGTGGCGCTGGAAGCGGGCGGCTTGCTGGTTGGTAAAGAAGTGACCATCGAACTGGACGTGCAGGCAATCCTCAACGCTTAAGGAGACCATCTGACCACTATCACATAGAAAATGTGGTAGTGGTCAGTTTTCCCATACGAGAACAATCTTTCCTCACCCCATCGCCTCGACCAGATCAGAGATTGCCGCCGCGTAGCGCGCCGCGCTGAAATGTTCGCGCACATGCGCCGCGCCGTGTTCGCCCATCGCTTGCCGCAGCGTAGCGTTGTTCAGCAGAGCGATAGCGCGTTCAGCAAGGGCGGCTGCATCGCGTGGCGGCACCAGATAGCCCGTCTCGCCATCGCGGATTGTCTCCGCAGGTCCACCAACTCGTGTGCTGACTATCGGGCGCGCCATCGCCATACTTTCAAGAGCAACCATGCTCAGCGACTCGAACCACGAACTGCACAGCATCACATCCGCCGCAGCGATCACCTCCCGCGAGTCGCCCCAGAAGCCTAGAAAGGTAACTGCCTCACGCAGCGCGTCATCTTGGTTCACCCGCGCCAAAATGCGCTGTTTATACGCCTCATCTTTCGAGACACCAAAGACGTTCTCGCCTGCCACAGCAAAGCGGACGTTCGGCACGGCACGGCGGATAAGGTGCGCTGCGTCAAGGAAATAATCATGCCCTTTCACATCCTGAAAGCGTGCGATCAGGGCGACCAGCGGCGTTTCAGCGCTGATTGCCATATGAGCGCGTACCGCCGCACCACTCACCGCGTTCGGATAGTGCTGCGCGACATCTACACCGGGAATTTGCACGCTGATGCGATCAGGTGGCAGTTTGGGCGGTGTGCCAAGCAGCTTTTCCTTCACAGCGCTGCTAATCGCCACAATGCGGCTGACCTGCTCCTGAAAAAAGTGCCGCTGCCATGCATGGATGGGAAACCACCAGCCCATCGCATTCCAGATCACGGGAATGTTTAAGCGGCGTGCGGCTGGCACAATGAACGGCAGGCTGTGATAATCGCTGATCACGGCGTTGATCGCATTATGGGCAAGGTGTGCGCGCAGTTTCGCCACGATGGGCAGCCTTGCCCACAGGCTTGGCACGAAAAAGGTGCTGGTGCCGCGGAAGGGCAAATGCGCCACCTGAACGCCTAATTTGGCAGCTGCCTCTGGGAATTTACCCGTCTGCGGCGTGAGCAAGTGCGGCGTAAAGCGCGCCCGATCCAGCGCGTTCATTAAGTTCAGCGTCAGCGACTCGCCGCCGCCAATGCCTGTATAGGTGGTGATGAAAAGCAGATTGCGCGCTGCCATGCTGTTGTGTCCTATGTGGAAGGGCGGTTTATAGTGTGTGATTCTAGCGCGGCGGCGGGTAGGACGCTAGGCGCGCAGGCGCACACTCAGGGCATGAATGGCATCCGTGCCATCTGGAAAGGCAGCCCCGATCAGGCTGTTGGGAAAGATCGCTTGCGTGAAGCCACTTTCATCCGCCGCACGCACCGCCAACCGATACAAGCCCACTTGCGGCGGTGTCCATAAGAAATACCACCACGTCCACGCCAACGGACTGGGCGGCGTGATCAGCGTGGCGGGCTGCCAAAGCAGTGGCTGCCCTTCGGCACGCACAGCACTGATCGCCACCCGCTTGATGGCACGCCCACCACCAAAAGCATAGCCCTCTAGGTAGATTGGTGCCGCAAAGGGCAGCACATTCGCGGCGGGCTGCCGAAAGGCGCTATTGGTCTTAACAGCTGCCAAATTTGACCATTCCCTGCCCGAACCTTCCCAATAGCCAAGCCGATCTTCGGCGGCAAAGGTAATGCGTGTGATCCACTTCGGCTGTTTCTGTCCATACAAGCCCGGAATCAAAATTCGCAGCGGAAAACCATGCCGCGGCGGCAGTGCTTCGCCGTGCGCGCCTGTGATCAGCAGCACATCAGGCTGAGTTAACCATTCGAGCGCCACAGAAGTTGTGTAACCATCGGCTGCCTCAAAGAGCGCGTAGCGTGCGCTCGGCAGCACAGCGGCACGCGCCAAAAGCGGCGCTAACGGCACGCCTTGCCAATCCCAAGTGCCGATCAAGCCGCCGCCCACTGGATTACTGATGCATTGGAGCGTTCGTAGGGCGCTCTGCTGCGGCATGGCGTGTAGTTCGGTAAGGCTGATCTGTAACGGGTTGTTGACCAAGCCATCCAACGTCAGCGACCATTCGGCGGCGTTGCTAAGGTCAGGTGTGCCACGGAAAGACTTCTCATAGAGGCGGTTCAAGGGCGTGATCGGCACTTGGATCGGCAGTGGCGGCAGCGTGGCGGCAAGCGCGGCTACCAGATTGGGCGTTTCAGTCGGCAACTGCGCCATGCCGCGCTGATAGAGCGTCGGTGCGCTGCGCTCAGGGCGGCAGGCGGCTGCCAAAAGTGCAGTCATCAGGAAGCGGCGGCGCGACCAACGCGGCGGCTGGCTCATGGCAGCGTGCCGAGGTAGCCATCGGCAGAGACGCGTGCCAAAGTACCATCTGCCAAAATTAGCTTGAAGGTGCCAGCCGCCGTTAAGCTGGTCAGCAAGGCGGTATCCGCACGCGCAGTCAGCGCCACGGCGCGCAGTGCCTCAGGCAGACTCTCGGTGAGCAGGCGTGCTTCGCGGGTGGTGAAATCGGCAAGGGCAAGCGCAAAGCGCGTCCGTCCGCTGCTGCGGCTCAGGCTAAAGAGCGCCTTCTTGCCGTCTGCAGCAAAGATTGGGTAGCTGGCGCGCTCATAGCCGCGCAGCACGGCAATGCCTTGCTGAACGCCGCTGTTCACCTCAAGCAGGCTGAGCGCCATGCCGTCGGTTGTTGTGGCAAGGCGCAGCACACGGCGCGCATCGGGCGAGAATGCCGTCACGCATGGGCAATCGGGCGAGTCGGGCAGCGCCGTTGCCTCCAGCGTGGCAGTGTGCAGGCGAAAAACGCCTTCAATGGGCAGTTCAAGGGCGGGCGGCAATCCCTCAAATAGATCGGTGCGGCGTGTGTAGAACACATAGGCACCGTCATCGCTAATGGCGAGCGGCAAAACACCTAGTCCGAGCGTGGAGGTGGTGTGTAACACCATCGTGTTTTCACCGATCAGCCCTTCTACCACGAACAAATCACTGACCGTGCCGCGTTCGCTCCGTGTGGTGAACGCCCACGCCAGCCACTGCCCATTGGCAGAAGCGACCCAATGGGTGATTGTTGCCTCCATTTGGCGTGGAATGTAGGGGTGCAGGGCAACATCGCCACTGGGCAGGGCAACCAGCGCCGCCTGTGTATCGGCAGCGCGGAACAGCACACCGCCGCCGATCAGGGTATGCCAATCGCCGTTCGCGTTAACGGTTGTGCCAAGCGCGGTGCGCGCATCAGCAAAGATAACTGTTTGCCCACGTAAAAAGACATCGTAGCGCGATGAGTCCGGCGCGGCATGTGCTGGCAGGCTGACCAGCACGCCGAAAAAAAGGCAGCAAGCTATAATCAGGCGGCGAAACTGTATCATCAGGTTAATTAATCGCAAGGAAAGACCATTAAGGTTATTCTAGCACGCCTTAGCAAGAAAGGTCTGCCATGCGCCGATTTTTAAGTTCCCTTTTAGCGTTGCTGCTCTTGGCAGCCTGCGATCTTGTGCCGTCTGCGCTCTTTGCGCCGCCCACACCAACCGATGCACCGCCGGATGTACCTTTGCAGGCATGGACGATCCGCAACGGCTACTTTTGGTCGCAGCCGGATGTGATTTTTGGCGTGCTGAATGGTGTTGCACCGCCAAACACTGAGTTGGCGGTGCTGTTCGGACCGACAGAAGGATATGTCGACTCAGGCATTCTCGGTGAGTTCTACCTTGTGCGGGCGGTAGGCGCGCCACTTTCGGGCTGGATTCGGGCGCACGAGATCACGTTCCAGCGCCCCTGAGCTGCCCGTGCTGCTTGTTTGCGCCGCCGCCTGACGGGCTGAAAGTGCGCCGCTGGCGCGCATCATCCACAACGTGATGAAAAAAGCGATCACAGAGGCAGCTACTAACATCAGCAGCACGCCGCTGTAGGTGCCAAGCGCATCTAGGTGCCTACCGCGCGTCCAGTTGGTGAGCGGCAGCACTAAGAGGTAAAGCGGTGAAGTGCCACCATCGGCAAAGGCAAAGGGCGAATAGCGATACCAACGGTAAGAAGCGCCGCCCAGCTCGTAGCGGGTGAAGGCAGCAAAAATCACCACAGGCGCAAAGCGCACCGCAATGGCGGTTGCAGCTGCCAGCGCGCCACGCCGAAAGGTGGTGCTGGCAAAAATGCCAAGCAATGTGCAGCAGGCAGCCTCTACCAGCGTGATCAGGACGGTTAGCCCGACGGCGGCAAAGGTTGCCCATGGCAGCCACTCGACCGTTGGCAGCACTGGCTCGTCGTAAGTGTAGCTGTAGTTATAGCGCCGATAGGAGAAATAGGCGTAGCGGTGCAACATGGCGATCATCAGCACAGGGAGCATTGCCAAGCGCACCGTCCCCAGTGCCACAATCCACGGCGCGGCACGACGCAGCGCAGCAAACCATTTGCCAAACAGAATTTGGCGCGCACTCATACCGGTTAGCACAAGCGAGTCCCACGTCTGCGAGACATGCTCACGGCTGACGGTATTGGCACCAGCAATGATGCACCGCACGGCGACAATGGCGTGAATGACCCAGATCGAAACAAGGGCGAACTCACGGCTGTGACGAAACGCAATTTGTGGGTCGCTCAGGCTGAGCGGCACGCCAATCAGGATGACGAGCAAAATAAGGGGTGCCAGCACTTTGCCAATACGGGTGCTGCGTGGCGCGCTGCGGCGCTGATGGGTGATTTCCTGCCAGAACACAGGGTTGTGCTTACGGGAAAGGGCGGTCATAGGGCGCGTATCCTTTTCCATTGCCAACGATCCGTGTATTGTGCAGAAAAATTTGGCAGCGCGCAAATGCTCTCCGCTTTTTTGGTTGCCTCTGGTACGATATATCCCTAAAATACCTGCTGTTCCTGTGCCTTTTGACAAGTGAGGCTTAAAAAGTATGACCTTCCCACACACCCAAGCCCGACTCGATAAGCTGCGTGGCATTGTGCGCCGCGCTCAGCTGGATTGCGTTGCGCTGATACCCGGTGCCAACCTGTTCTACCTGAGCGGTGCGCCCTTCGAGGCAGCCTCGCGCCCACTGCTGCTGCTGGTGATGCCTGAAGGAACGCCCGCCTTGATCATCCCTGCCCTTGAGCTGCCGCGCATTGAAGGGCGTGAGCCGTTCCCATTGCGCTATTTTAGCTACACCGACGCTGAAGGCTACGACTCTGCCTTTGCGGCAGCCTGTGAGGCGCTGAACCTTGCGGGCAAGCAAATCGGTGTGGAAGGCATGAAAATGCGCTTTGCCGAAGGTGCAGCCCTGGCTCGCCATGCACCAAACAGCCGCGTACAGGCTGCCGACGATAGCCTGCAATGGCTGCGCGTCCACAAGAGCGCCGATGAGATTGCCCTCATGCAGCGCGCCATCGCTATCAGTGAGGCAGCGCTTGCCCAGACCTTGCCACAAGTGCGCGTCGGCATGACTGAACGGCACATTGCGCACTTGCTGACCGAAGCACTCAGCGCGAACGGCGCCGAGTCACACGCCTTTGAGCCATTGGTGCTAAGCGGCGAGAACACCGCCCAACCACATGGCAGCATCACAGAGCGCGCCGTGCGCGAAGGCGACCTGCTACTGTTCGATTTCGGCGCAAAGGTCAGCGGCTACGCAGCGGATATTACGCGCACCTTTGTGGTGGGCGCGCCTAGCCCTGAGATCAGCCGCATCTACGAGACGGTGCTTGCCGCTAACCTAGCGGGCATCGCCGCCGCGAAGGCAGGCGCACCTTGCCAAGCGGTAGATCGCGCCGCACGGCAGGTCATCACGGAAGCGGGCTATGGCGAACATTTCATCCACCGCACCGGGCATGGCTTAGGGCTGGATATTCACGAGCCGCCCTACCTGCGTGAGGGTAACACACAGCTTTTGGAAAATGGCATGACCTTCACCGTAGAGCCGGGTATTTATATCAGGGGTGTGGGCGGCGTTCGCATTGAAGATGATATCCACATCACCGATGAGGGCGCACAGGTGCTAACCAGCTTTCCCAAAGCACTGCAAAGCGTTGGAGCGTGAACCATGACCGAACATTTCTTCTACCTGCACGGCTTTGCCTCGTCACCTGCTTCAGGCAAGGCGCAAGATTTCAAGGCGCGCTTTGCTCAGCGCGGTCTGACGCTGCACATTCCCGATCTCAACGTGCCGAGCTTTGAAACACTCACGCTCAGCGCGATGATCGCGCATGTGGCGGCAGAAATTCGGCGCTTGCCCTACGGTGCGGTCAACTTGATCGGATCGAGCATGGGCGGCGCGGTGGCGCTGCATTTGGCAGATCGGCTGAGAGATGCCGAAGGCGGACAAGTGGCACGCTTGCTGCTGCTGGCGCCCGCGCTGGACTTTGAGGCGAATCGGATTAACCAACTGACCGAAGACGGCGTGCGCGCTTGGCGCGAGAGCGGCTGGCTCAGCCTGTTCCACTATGGCGAGAATGCTGAAAAGCGCGTGCATTATGGGCTGATGGAAGATATGCTGACCTACGACGCCTTTCAGGTTAATCTTAAGCAGCCGATCTTGATCTATCACGGTGTGCATGATGAGTCGGTGGATTATCGGCAGTCGGTGCGCTTTGCCGAGACGCGCCCGAATGTGGCACTCCGCCTTGTGGACTCTGATCACCAACTGCGCGATCAGGTAGATAACATTTGGGCGGAAGCGATCACGTTCTTCAACCTATAGCGGAAAGGGGTCACTATGAGCGAAAACAAACAACGGGCTGCCCAAGCAGGGCATATGGGCTATGGATCGCGCTTGAAAGAGCAACCTGCCGATGAACTGGTGCAGTCTGCCTTCGCGCATGAAGTTGCCGACGGCGCCCTGCTCTATCACGGCATGAGCCTTGCCGATCTCGCCTACTGCGTCATGCTGTGCGAGTGCGCCCTGATTCCGCTGCCAGCGCGTGCGCCACTCTTGCGCGGTTTGCTCGATCTGCACGCTGTGCCTGCTCACCAATTTCCCTTCGATCCGATCTACGGCGATGTTTACACCAACCGCGAACAGGCGCTCCGTGAGCGCGTGCCGCACAGCGGCGTAGATGGCTGGCTGCGGCTGGGGCGCGCCCGCCGCGAATCGTCTACGGTGGGTTACCTGATCACGGCACGCGGACGTCTCTTGGGCTTGATCGAGGCGCACGCCGCCCTGATCGCCGCCCTGCTACGGCTTGCCGCACAGCACCGCGCCACACTCATGCCCGATTACACCTACCTGCAAAAGGCGCACCCAACCACGCTGGCGCACTACCTGCTCACCTTTGCCGCGCCGCTGCTGCGCGATGCGGAACGGTTGCGCGCCGCCTATGCGCGCTTGAATCAGTCGCCTGTTGGCGGCGGCAGCGTGAACGGCTCACGTTTGCCATTGGATCGGGCGCGGGCAGCCGAACTGCTCGGCTTTGAAGGCATCGCTGTGCACACCCGCGATGCCATGTGGCAGCCCGACGTGGCGATTGAAGTTGCCGCTGCTGTGGTCATCCTGATGACGACCCTTGATCGGCTCTCCGAAGACCTGTACATCTTTGCCACCGAAGAATTTGGCTACCTGACCCTTGCCGACGCGCACTCGCGCACCAGCGTGATCATGCCGCAGAAGAAGAATCCGTACAGCCTTGCCTATGTGCGCGGCGCGGCACGTGCCAGCAGCGCAGCCCTGCATACCATCATCGCCACCAACCAAACGCCCTCTGGTCAGCCAGATAATCGCATTTTTGCCTATGGCGATCTGCCACGCGCCCTAGAAAATGCCACCCGCGCCGTGCGTCTTCTCACAGGTGTGTTAGAGCGCGCCGAGTGGCAAACTGAACGCATGGCAGCCCGTGCCGCCGAAGGCTTTAGCGGCGCTACCGACTTGGGCGACTATCTGAGCGAGGCAGCCGACCTTGACCCACGCACAGCACACCGCCTGATCGGCTATGCGGTGCGCGCTGCACTAGAAGCAGGGCAACCCAGCAGCACACCGATCAGCAGCGCGGCGCTTGACCAAGCAGCGCAGGCACTCATCGGACGAACGCTCAACCTGCCCGAAGATGCCGTTCATAAAGCGCAAGATGCGGCTGCCATCGTCGAGTCGCGGCGCGGATTGGGCGGCGCCAGCGCGGACTCGGTGGCGGCACTTTTGGTAGACTATCAAGCGCGCTACCAAGAGTATCAGTGGTGGGAAGATCAAGAGCAGGTGCGCCTTGAAATGGTGGAGCAAACCTTGCTCACCATCGCCCGCGCCATTGCCGAAGGTTAGCCCAAGCGCGGCGCGACGATGTAGCCTTCCGCCAACGTCCCATAGACTTGCCAGAAGGCATCGGCGTGCCACCAGTAATGCAGGGCAATATAGGCGCACAGCACGGCATCGCGCTTATCTTCTTCAGCTTTGCGCCATGTGCCTTCCAGCAGCGCGTCGGGCAGGTCAAGCGGCGGCACAGCCTGACGCAAGGCGCGCAGCTGTGCGGCGTAGGCTTGCCACGCCGATTCTTGCGCCGTTTTGCTCAGCCCGTGCTTGCGTTTGTAGCGCAGCGCACGCGGCAGGTGGAACAAACCGATCATGGCAGCGTGCGGATATGCCTCAAAGGCAAACCGCCCGTCACAGCCAGCTGTGATATGCGGCGCGTGCTGAATATCAAGGGCGGCTAACCCTGCTATCAGCCATTCGCCGCGCAGCACGCCGCCGTTATATTTGCCGAGCAGAGTTCGGTTAGCAGGGTGCGCGCCTGCGCCATATTTGCCAAACGCCTTGCTGATCAGCGCATCGCCAAGCCGCTTGCCTGTGCTGTTTGGCACGCACAGCGGCGCATCAATCGCCACGATCAGCGGCATGTGATCAGCATAGCGCGCCACGAACGCCAAAATCTCCGCATCCGTCCGCACATGGGAAGGCATCTCGGCAAGGTGCGCACGCTCTGTCTGCCGATCAAGGGTCAGGGCAGCTAATCCGCTGGCGTTGCGCGCCGACCACGCCAGATCAATGCCCAAGAAGGCGGCCTTCACTAAAAGGCACCTTTGCGGCGCACCACAACAAACAGCGTGCGCCACAGGATCACCAGATCGAGCAGGATGGAGTAGTTTTGAATGTAGTAGAGATCGTCTTCGGTGTGCAGATGCATCGGCTTATCGCTGCGCCCATTGATCTGCCACCAACCAGTCATACCCTGCGGCACGGCAAAGCGCTTAAGCTGCCACGCCTGATATTTTTCCATCATCCACAGCACCTCAGGACGCGGTCCGACGAGGCTCATCTCGCCCTTCAACACATTGATAAGCTGCGGCAGCTCGTCTAGGCTGGTGCGCCGCAAAAACTTGCCGACTCGCGTCACACGCGGATCATCTGCCGCCTTGTGGATCAGGTTGCCGTGTTCATCATAGCGCAGCACTTCGGCTTGCCGTGCCTCAGCGTCGTGCGTCATGGTGCGAAACTTATACATGGTGAACGGCTTGCCGTTCTCGCCAACACGCACCTGCTTAAAGAGTGCCGCACCGCTGGAATCCAGCCGAATTGCCAGCCAGATGACTGCCCACAGCGGCGTGCTGAGGATCAGGCTGAGCGTGCCGATGATCAGATCGAAGGCGCGCTTGACGGTGCGCTGATAGATGGTCAGGGCGGGGTCACGCAGGTTGATGAGTGGCACGCCGCCGAAATCTTCCACCGTAGCACGGTAAAGGACGAGGTTCAGATAGTTAGGCGCAATGCGCACTTGGACGGGCAGCCGCTGCAATTCGAGGATCAGGTCGTTCAGGCGTTCGTAGTCGCGGTAGGGCAAGGTGATGATTACCTCATCAATGGCGTGTGCCTTCACAATGTGGTACGCCTCTGCCAGTTTGCCCAGATGTGGCAGATTGAGCACGGCTGACTCTTGATCATCCAAAAAGCCGACCAAAGCAACGCCCGCCCATGCATAGCCGCGCAGAGTCTCGGCGATCTGCTGCCCTAGTTCGCCGCCACCCACGATCAAAGCGCGGCGTGCCTTCACACGCCCTCGCGTAAAGAGCAGGTGTGCCAGCAGGCGCCACAGCACGCGCAAGGTTGTATCCAGCGCAGCAAGGTAGATGACCAACAGGCGCGAAACGTCGCGGTCGGTGAAATAGAGCGCGCCCGCCAGCACCAACAGTGCGAAAAAACTGGCAGAAAGCACATGCCGCACTTCGTCCAGCAGGCGCACGTTACGGCGCGGATCATAGACGCTGAGGGTGAAAAAGACCAGCAGCCAAATCAGGATGGCGAGGGCGATCAAGGTTGGCGGCAGCACAACCTCGCTCTCGATTAGCGCGCCGAAAGGCAGGGCTGCGCGCAAATAGCCCGAAAGCGCCAAGGCGCTGAGCGTACACAGCACATCAAGGATGATTGCCAAGATCGTGTAAGTTGCGCCTTGCCGCTGAAACATAGTGTACCTATCTAGTCGCTGATGACCTGTGCGATTGCCAAGCCGTCATAGCCTTTGCTGCCAACGGTCTGAAGCACGGTTGCCTTTAGGCGCGGTTCGGCAGCCAGCAGCGTGTGCAGTTGGCGCGTGCCTTGAATGTTCGGATCGCTGCTCTCGGCGTTCAGCACGCCGCCTTTGCGGATGACGTTATCCACAACGATCAGGCTGCCGCGCCGCGTCAGTTTGAGCGCCCATGCTAAATAGTTAGGGTTATTTGGCTTATCGGCATCAATGAAGATCATATCGAAAATATGCCCTTCTTCAGCCAATTTCGGCAAACTCTCCAACGCTGCGCCCAGCCGCACCTCAATCTGGTGGCTGCGCCCAGCACGGGCAATATTCGCTTTGGCGACTTCGGCGTGCTTAGGCGAAACCTCTAAAGTGATCAGTTTGCCATCGGCTGGCAGTGCTTGCGCCAGCCACAAGGTGCTGTAGGCACCCAGCGTGCCAATCTCTAGGATGGTGCGTGCGCCGTGCAATTGGGCAAGCAGCATCAGGAATTTACCCTGCATTGGCGAAACGTTAATGCTTGGCAAGCCGTGCGCGTCCGAGTCGCGTAGCGCAGCTTCCAACACCGAATCGGGAAATAGATAGAGATTAGCAAGGTAGCTATCGACCGCTGCCCACTGTTCCTCAGACATGCTCACTCCTTCAGCTTTGACTAGATTGTGAATGACCTGCACGGCTACGGCTAATCACGATTCAATTCAAGGCGCAACTCAATCGGACCCGTCTCATCGCGCAGGATGCGAAAACCATCAGCTGTCACAGGTAAATAGCCCTGCGCTGAGATGATCACGCTATAACTTTCGCCGCGTGTCAGCAAGCGCGAAAGGGCAAAACGTCCGTTCAGGTCGGTGAAAGCAACATCATGCACTTCGGTCATCTGCCATGTGAAATCTGCCACATCGAACAGCGGCTTGAGGAAGATAACCGTCACGCCAGCGATGCCCGCGTTCGTCTCGGCGTCTACAATTTGCCCTTGCACTAAAACGCCCTCAGCGCGGACAAAAAGGCGTATGGGGAGCTGACCAATGCCCACCCGCGCTGTAGCACTACCTTTCACCACCCCGGCAATCAGCAGCTCGATTTTATACGAGCCTTCCGGCAAGAGCCGATTCGGGCGCAAACGCAGCCAGGCGCCGCTGCCCGTGGCAGGATTTGTCCAAGGCTGGGTCACTTCAAACAGGGGATTGTTATCTACCGTCCAGCGCCAGGTGAAAGGCGTGCCGGGCGCAATATCGCGCCAATTGAAGATAGCGTACAAATCCGTGATGGTGTTTGGGAAGGTGACGCCAATCACGCCGCTTGGGATGCCGTTATTCAGTTCGCTGGCAAAGGTCAGGTCAGTGAACACTTCGGTGCTGAGATCAACCTGACCGCCTGCCATCACAAAATCGGAAGTTGCCGCCAACTGATCCTCAATGTATAGCTCTAGGCGGTAGCGTCCCGGCTGCAATGGATTATCGACCGGCGCGCTGGCGGTCAGGCTGTGTTTGCCGTTGCTGCCGCCCGACCACACATCATTCACTTCCGAGATGCGTAAATCCTCGTAATACCAGAACTGGCGCCACGCCATGCCATCTTGCATGTTGTTGTAGACGAATTCTGCATTGATCACGTTGGAGACGGGCAGAATGTTACCGGTGTTCACCAATTGTAGGTTCAGGTCTTGCACACCAAACAGGATATTGGCGAACTCCGGCGTTTGCATTGCCACGCCACCAACCGTAATGCGCGCATTGGCGATCCGAACACCCTCGATGAACAGGATGAATTCATATTCGCCGTTCGGGTAAATCTGCGCTGTGCTGCCGATGTACCATAAGCCGCTGCGTCCGCCGCTCCAAGTGGCAGGCGCAAGGCTGAAGGTTGGGTCTAGCACACTATCGCGCAGCACGCGCAGCTCATAAATGATTCCATCGCGCATGTTGGCATAGTCAAAGAACAGGTATAAGCTGTTGATGCCTGAGGGCGCCGCCGTGATAACTTTGGTTGGGTTGCCGCTGAGGTCTACACCGGAGGCAAAGAACAAGCGCCGAAACTGCGGCGCACCGGGTGCATTTTGAGCAATTTCTTCAAGGCTGCGCGCTTGCGGTTCAGGTGCGCTCTGCTGCGAGACGGGCGTGATCTCCAACTGCGCGGCAAGGATCAAGCCGCGTGCCAAGCGCGAAGGGCGCAGCGCATTCACAAAGCCGCTGATCGGCACACATACATCATTCTCATCTACGCGACCATCGCCGTTGCTATCCTGAATGCGGCGGCAGCTTTGATCTACATTCTCAAACAAGCCACTGCTGGCAGGCTCCACCGTCGGAATGCCGATCAAGCGTCCCTCCGTGTTATAGGCACCGCCACCGCTCATGCTGCCGGGCAAGGCGGCGCGTGTTTTCAGCCAGGCGCGGTCGCCCACACGCGCCTCTGCGGTGAAGCCGCTGATCGTGCCGCGCACCACACGCGCCGTGCTGCTGGCAGTCTCATCACGCTCTGGCACAGCGTAGCCGATGAACTCGACCGTCTGGTCGAGCGTTACGTCGTCCGAGTTGCCTAACTCCACAAACGGTAAGAGCAAGGCGTTCCGATCTACTGGACGGTCATCCAATGTGCGTGCCACCTGCAAAACTGCCAAATCCCAGCCCGTATTCGCGGAAAGCACTTCGGCGTAATACTTCGGCACAGGCGCTTCGCCAATCCGCACAGTGAGCGCGATCACAATCCGATCCGAACGGCAGCCGGCAATGGGCAGCGCCACATGCGCGTTAGTCAAGATTAAACCATCGGCGCTGACGATAGTGCCAGAGCCAATACATGAGATGACGGTCTGCCCAACGGCATTGGTAAAGACTTGCGTGATCTGCACGGTGGCGCGCTGAAGCTGCTCCAGATCGAGCAGGCTTTGCGCGGCACTGCGCGTTGGCTGCGGCAGGCTAAAGCAGAACAGTGTAAGCGCTAACAGGGCGCGAAATCCTCTGAACATGACAACCTCACACGGTTTGCGGTGCGCTCAGAAGGTGAGCGAGCGCAAAAAAGAATCAAAATAGTGCTGATGCTTCTCGAACACATCGGATTTTGCCTCATAGGTGATCACAACTGCCTGACCAGCACGCAGCACAACCAGATCAAGAGCGCGCACGGTGATCGGTTCCGCCTGCAAGAACGGATTCGGGTCTATGAAGGCATAGGCGTAGATCATTTGCTGTCCGCGCTGTCCGCCGGGCAGGGTGGTTGGCGTGCGGCTGAGCGAACGGTAGGCAGGCAGGCGCGAGGCGCGGTCTACGTCCAGCAGGTCAAGAATGTCGGCAGGGCGTGCGCCGCTGCCAATTGGGATCAACTGTAGGCGAATGGTCGTTTTGAAGGGCAGCGCGGCTGGGTCTTGGGCGCGCAACACAAAGCGGCTGCCACCTTCTTCCAGCAGCCAGCGCGCAGGGTAGCGCGCTGTGATGCCCGCCTCACGGTTGATGAATGGAAAGGTCGCGCTGACGATGCCTTCACGGTAGTTGAAGCCATACAGCACGGCTGCTAAGGCTGCCACAATCACCAAATAGCTTGCTAAGCGCTGCCGAATGCTCAACGGCGCGGCATAGTCTTCGATCCGCATCAGCGCACCTCAGAGGCGCGCAGCATCTCGCGTTCGTCAGCACTGCGGACGAGGAAACTCATCGCGGTGAACAAAACAACCACCAAAAAGACTGCCATGCCCAAACCGTAAATGGCGTTGTTGGAAGTAGCTGTGCGCGAGACGCCGGAGACGATCAAGCCGGCGCGGATGACGATGGAGAGGGCGTTGAAAAGCGATGCGATCAACAAGCCGACCAACGGCGTGAAGATGGAGACAGTCGGCTTACGCATGTCGTAGAGCGCGAAAGCCATGATCGGGCTGATGGCAACCTGGGCTAAGGTGATCTCAGTCATACGGAGCGCCGCAGACGGCAAATTGAGCGTGTTGTTTAGCGCAAAATGAATATTGAGCGCCGTTGCAAAGCCAATCGCAGCCGCCATTGCATAGGCGACGGCATCAAGGCGCGTGTTCAGTTCAGTGCGCCACACGCTGTAGCGCAACACGGCATATTTCAAAAACTCATGCACCACACCAATGGTCAGCATGTAGCCGATGATGCGGTTCAAGCCAGTGGTGGTGCTAAGCCATTCTTCAGGGCTGAAAAGTTCCGTCAGTGGGATGGCAACACCGCTGGCTGCCAAGCCGCCCAGCACCAACACCGCGATCAGGTTGCGGCGTGGCTGCAAGGCACGCCGTTCGGCTGTGTAGGAAATGCCAAGCCACAAGCACAAAGGCAGCGCCGCATAGCCAAAACTAAGGGCGCGCTCAACAGGGTTGGGTAACGTTAACTCAAACAGGCGCGTTCCAAAGACCAATGCCGCCGTGATGACCAATAACAAGGACGCTTCAAGCCACGCGGTGCGCCACACGCGCCGTTGTAGATAGCGATCCCCTTCTTCGCGCTGCGGCGCAAGCAGATAGGGTTGAGAAGTCAAAAGTGTGCCACCTCACAGCCAACGTTCAGGGCAGATTGTGGCACATTTGCGCGTGCTTTTCAAGGCGTGGCACCAGCCACCCTTAAGGCAACGCTGCCAATTCTTCGGGCGTCAGCACCCACAGCACATGGGCAAAATCGGCAAGGGCAAGCGCATCCTCTGCCGAGAAGCGCACCCCTTCTGCAATTAGCAGTTCGCGCTGAAGGTCTGCGGCGTGTGTTTCGCAGCGCGTGCTGATACGCCCTTGCCCATTCACGACGCGCTGCCATGGCACATCGCTATTCATCGGCGCACTGTGCAGCGCCCAACCAACCGCCCGTGCGCCACGCGGCACGCCCAAAAGGGCTGCCACACGCCCATAGGTGAGGACTTTACCACGCGGAATACATCGCACAAGGGCAAAGACGCGCTCATTAAAGGTTGCCACGTTGACTCTTAGCGCGGCACGCTGTGATGATGGCGGCAGCGTGCCTCATAGCGTTCCTGCGCGCCAATCAGGATGATCGGGTCGTCGTAGCGGGCTGGTTCGCCGTTCACAAGGCGCTGTGTGCGTGTTGCTTCCTCGCCACACACCATACAAATGGCGTGGAGTTTGGTCACTTCCTCGGCAAGGCAGATCAGATCGGGCATGGCACCGAACGGCTCGGCGCGGAAATCCAGATCAAGCCCCGCGATAATCACACGCAAGCCGCGCTCGGCAAGGCGCTCAGTCAGCCCGATGATGCCGCGATCAAAGAATTGCGCCTCATCAATAGCGGCAACTGTGGTCTCAGGGGCGAGGCGCGCCGCAAGCTCACTGCTATCAGTGCAGGGCAGCGCCTCAAAGCCTTGTCCATTGTGGGAAGTGACTTGTGCGACGCCATAGCGCGTATCTATGATGGGCTTAAAAACCTGCACCTGCTGGCGGGCGATTTGAGCGCGGCGCACGCGGCGGATCAGCTCTTCGGTCTTGCCGCTGAACATGCTGCCGCAAATCACTTCTACCCGTCCGCGATGGTGAATCATCTCTCTTAAAATCCTTTCGAGGCATGGCAAGAAGGCGCAAAAATGGGCGGGTGTGGTTTGCCCGCCCAACGGTCATGCGTTTTGGCTAAGGGGCTAATCCTGCACGGCGGGCAGTTCGTAGCCCTTTTGGCGCAGCTTCTTCTTGACATCGGTCAGCAGCTTGCGCCCAACGCCGCGAATGGCAAGCACGCCTTCGTCGCCGCTCTCTTGGAGGCGCGCGATGAAATCACCGGCGGTGGATAAGCCATTGGCTGCCAGCAGTTCGGTATACTGCTTACCCAGCCCCAGCTCTGCCAGCGAAAATTCGGGTGAGCCAACCGTCTTGGCAGCCTGCTCCTGGGCAAAGGTGCTGCGCGTCTCAAGGCGCTTCATGAAACGGTCAACGCGCCCTTCAGTGTCCACAATGCGCTGCTCACCGGTGTAGAAGGGGTGGCAGTTCGAGCAAACGTCAATCTGCAAGGTTGGGCGTGTCGCACCCGTCGTCCAGACCGTGCCACAGGCAAGGCACGTGATCTTGGCATCCGAGAACCACTTTGGGTGAATGCTGTCTTTCATGGGTATATCCTTAGGTCAGTGCGTAACGGACGCACCGCCGAGTTCGGTGCGTTGGCGTCACGGCGCATCAAGGGAAACACTCGGTAGTTAGTCGGCAGCTGCTTCGGTAGCAGGCACAGCCTTTGGTTCAGGGCGGACGGCGATAATGCGAATGCCGCCACGCGCCCATTCAAAGCTCACATAGCCTTCTTCCACCGCGTAGATGGTGAAATCTTTGCCCTGCCGCGTGCCGGGGCCGGGATAAAAGCGGTTACCACGCTGCCGCACGATGATGTTGCCGGAAATGACGAACTCATTCCCGAAACGTTTCACGCCTAGCCGCTTGGAGTGGCTTTCGCGCCCATTGCGGCTAGAACCGCCACCTTTTTTATGTGCCATGGCTCAGAAACCTCCCAAAAACGTTCTTAGATACCCGTCACGCCTTCGATCTTCAGGCGTGTATAGGTTTGGCGATGCCCACGGCGGCGGCGATAGCGCAAGCCGGGGCGGTATTTCCAGATAATGATCTTTTGAGCGCGGTAATGCCCAACGACGGTTGCCTGCACCACAGCGCCTGCCACCAACGGACGCCCAATCAGCGGCGCGCCACCTTCTGGTACCACCAACAAGACTTCGTTCAGGGCAAGGGTAGCGCCTTCCTCAACAGGCAGCTTTTCCACGTCAATGATTTTGCCCGGCTCGGCGCGGTATTGCCGCCCGCCCGTGCGTACAACTGCATACATCTTGTAATCTAGCTCCAATTCTCGCTTCTCGCACCGCTGCCCGCAGCCCACAGACGCCGCAGCGGGGAAAATTGGTCGGGTAAAAACGCCGAACAGCAATGCGCGGCGCAAAGTGAGTGCATTGTATCAGAAGGGCAGCCCAAAAGTCAATTTGGAAATGGGCGCGCCCAATGCCTTAGGCTAGAATGCACAGGTTGGGGATCAGCGCGGCTTCAGGTAGAGCGTGATCTCGCTGCGGTTGTGGAAAAGTTGGCGTGCGCCTGCAATATGGTAGGCATGCTCTAGCAAGTCGAGGGTGTGATCTAGCACGCCAATCCGCCCTGTTTCAGGCAGTTTGAGCGTCATGATCGCCACACCATCGCGCCTGAGCAGCCGCGCATAGTCGTTCATCAGGCGCGCCGAGTCGCGTGCATCCATCCGCATATCGTTCACGATCAAATCGAAGGTGTCCGTGTCAGCACGCAAATATGCCTCTGCAGTCATCCGCTTGTGGCGCACGCCTGAATCACTCAGCACCCGTGCGTCAAGCGCTGCCGGATCAATCGCCGTTACGTACATGCCGTGTTCGCGCAGCACATGAGTCCAGCCGCCCGGCGCAGCGCCCAAATCAAGGGCATAGCCACGCGCAGCCACCTGCACGCCAAAGACTTCGAGCGCCTCCAGTAGCTTGAACTCTGAGCGGCTAATGCGCCCTTGTTCACGCGCAAAGCGCCGTGCGCCGCCTGCCCAATCCGAGAGGTTATCGGCAGCCGCCGAAACGCCTAGCCACGCCGTCAGTGTGCCGTGGGCGCGCCCAACCACAACTGAGATAATCTGGGTTGGCTGGCGCACATCCAGCGGCGCGTTCGGCACAATGTCCGCCAATTCGCCGTTAATGTCAAAAGGCTTCAGCGGGAAGTCATCGGCAAAGAGGCGCGTCTGCACCGAGAACGGCTGATCGTCCAGCAGGCGCGGCACGAGGGCATCCTCACAGGCACTGCGGAGCAAAATGAGCAAGGTCTCTTCATCCTCTGTAGCAGGCAAGGCAAGTTTTGTGTGAACAGGGCAAATGTGCCGCACAAAGATTGGCGGGTTGGTACGCCACACGCCGGCAAGTGCTTCAAACTCTGCCTCAAGCAGCAGCAAGCCATCGGCAATTTCGGCGTTCAGGCTGCCCATAGGTACGGCGCGGCGCACTTCGCGCAGGGCGAGATCATCCGAGTCAGGGCTGCACGTCAGGATCGTTTGAGTCATCGCCTAGCCGCCATAAATTGCTTCATCCACACCGCGTAATAAGCGCACCGAGAGGTATGCAGTTAACATCAGCCCAATCCCAAAGCTACCCATCACCAGTTCGCGGCTGGATATGCTGACCAACAAGGTTGCCACGCCAATTGCCAACGTCAGCGGCGCAGAGAAGATCAGGTTGTAGGCGCTCTGCACGCGCCCGCGATATTCTTCAGGTGGAATTGCTTGGGTGAGTGTACTCAACACGGCACGCGCCACAATTAGGCTGAAGCCGATTAGCGCAGTGAGGAATAGCACGGCACCAAACGGCGGATGAAAGACGAACGCGCCAACTGCCACACCTTGCAAGAAGATCGCCAGCGCTACTAACCGATTGGTGGGCAAGAATTTGGAGAGGCGCTGGATCAGGATGCCGCCGATGACAATGCCCACGCCTAAAATGCCGATGACAATGCCGAAGCCTTGCGCGCCTACTTTTAGCTCGTTGGTCAGGTATTCCAGCACGAGGGCAATCACCGCGCCCAAGCCCGCCGCCACAATGACGCTTAAGCCCATGATGTAACGCATGGAGCGCGTCTGCCAGATGTAGACCAAACCCTCGCGCAGTTCGCGCAACACTCGGCGGTAACTGCTGCCTTTCCCTTTGCTCTGATGCACTTGGCGCGGCGGCACGCGAATGATCAAGATCATCAATGCCGAAAAAAGGAAGGCAAAGCCGTTGAAAGTGAAGGCGAAATCTTCACCCAAACGCTCCACCAATAAGCCCGCCGCACCCGACCCAAAAATGAGCGCCACCACGAAGCCCGCCTCTAACAAAGCGTTGGCAGCGCCAAGGTTGCGCTTGCTGACTAAGGCGGGCATGGCAGAGGCACGCGCTGGGTAGAACAACATCTGTGAGGTGCCAATGGCAAAAATGGCGGGATAAAACACCCATATCCGCGCTGGATCGCCCGCCACTAACAGCATACTAAACATGGCAATCGCCCGTACCATGTCAGTGATGATCATCGTCCATTTACGGTCGAGTTTATCGACCAGCACGCCGCCGATTAGCCCGAAAAGAATTTGCGGCGCAGCCAGTGAGACCGCTAACAACACGATATAGACATTCCCGCCGCCGGTCAGTTGATTAATGACTGCTAAGACTGCGATCAGCATGAATTGATCGCCCAAATAGCTGACCAGTTGCCCGATCCAAAGCGGCACAAAATTGCGATTGCGGAGCAGCTCTTTCAGCGTTTTGGCGTTCAGGCTGGCGGCAACCGAGAGGACGTCGCTCATCTCCGCGCCACCGTGCGCCATCAGTTCATCAGAGTTGCGGGGTAATCCTTCGCTGGGTTCGTTGTGATCCACCATGCAGTTAACTCAGCGGCATTTGGTAAAAACGGTAGCGTTTGTAGATCGGGCTGTTGAACGACTTGGCAAGTGTATCAATGGCAGCGTTCGTCTCCAACACCCAGCCTAAATCCACATCGGGATAGGGTGTTTTCATGGTGGATTCCATATGCATGAGCAGAATGGCAGGCGCAACGCCCATGCGCTGGTACTCCGGCTTCACGCCGAACATCACAATCCGCTGTTCGGTGATCTTCGGGCGAATTTTCCAATGCCAAAACGCCTTAAGCAGCGTCCACCACTCTGGCACGCGTGGATGTGGATAGGCGCGCTGCAAGACCTGATTCATGTTTGGCAGCGCCAGCATGAAGCCCACCACTTTACCCTCCACAATGCCAAACTCGCCCAGACGTGGATCGAAAAATTGGCGGAGTTGGGTGAATAGATCGTCAATCTCAACATCCGTTGGCGGCACAAAGCCCCAGTTATTTGCCCAGGCAGCGCGGTAAATTTCTGCTAGAAGATGCACTTCCTTGTGCAGTTCTTTCACAACGGCGCGGCGCACCGTCACCTGATATTTTTGGCTGACCTTCTGGATCACGCGCAGCAGCCGTTCAGGAATATTCCCATTTTCATCAAGGTAGCCACTTGGTTTTGCCATGTAGCTTACCAAGTCCATCACCTTTGCCAGCCCCAGCCCGCTGTCTTCAATCAGGCGTTGGTAGTAAGGCGGATTGTAGGGCATCAACAGCATCGGTGGCGAAAAATTCTCGATGAGCAAGGCGCACTCGTCGTTCAGGGTGAAGTTGGCGGGTCCGCGCATTGCCTCACAGCCGTGTTCCCGCGCATAGTCGGCAGCCGTCCGCAGCAGGGCGGTGGCAGTTTCTTGGTTATCCTCACATTCAAAAAAGCCAAACCAACCGAGTTTTTCGTTATGCGTTTCGTTGTGGCGGTGATTGATGAAGGCGGCAATTGTGCCAACGGGCTGCTGAGCGCGCCATGCAAGGTAATAATCACCTGTCATGTATTGCCATGAGGGATTTTTCTTTTTATCCAGTAGGTGGCGGCGGCTGGAGACGAGCGGCGGAATCCAGTTGGGATCGTTGCGGTAATGCGTCCACGGAAATTCTAGGAAAACCTTGAAGTCTTGCGGCGTCTCGACCTTGCGAACGCTGAGAGAGTCAGTCATATGCTTTATTATTTCCGAATGCTGTTTCACACACGCCTATTATAGTGTGTGGCGTGCGAATGTCGAAATGCTGTGGGTGGGCAAACAAAAAGCCCGCCGTGCAGCGGGCTAGTCCCGGGAGATGGATTCGAACCACCGAATGGCTGAGTTACAGTCAGCTGCCTTAGGCCACTTGGCTATCCCGGGCAACTTGTGCTAACTATAGCACGGCACAGGCACGCCGTCAACGGTGATTTTGAAAGCATACAGCGAGACCGCTTGAGCAAGCACCCACACGGTCAGTTTGCCCCAAGCGCCACCCTGAGCCATTTTTGCCCCTTCACATTTTAGGCAGAGCTGCGTACAATCCATTATGGTAACGTTTACCGATGTGGGGAAGATGCTCTTTAACAACCGAATGACTGACTCAAACTGCACGCA
Organism: Anaerolineae bacterium; assembly: GCA_034432555.1. Taxonomy (GTDB): domain Bacteria; phylum Chloroflexota; class Anaerolineae; order Aggregatilineales; family UBA2796; genus CP2-2F. Next base: position 35,836 of record DAOUBW010000038.1, on the reverse strand, counting down.
ACCCTCAGAAAATCACGTTGTTGTGCCAAAAAGCGGTGATCGCGCACCGCTTAAATACGAGCAGCTTGTCGCTTGGGCAGTTGAACAGTGGCAAGCCACCTACGGTGAAACAGCCTATCGCGTCGTTTGGGCGGGTGAAAGCCCCGCCTACGACAATGCGCTCTCCCGCATTAAGGTTGGGCGCAAAATTGGCAGCAAAACGCGCTATGGCGGCTACCGCCCGCTAAGTTGCCCGCACAGCATTTCGATTAGCCACCTGCACAACACCTCGCGCACAGCGCAGTTGATTGGCAGTGTTGGCGCCTATGCCTTCCGCTTTGAGCAAGGTACACGCAGTTTTGAGGTTATTTTCGTTTCTGCCCACCACGTCGAGAGCCTTTTTATGCATGGCACGGTGGCAATCGCACTGGTGCCAGCCGACGCCCTAAAAGTTTGGGCAGATTTTGAAGCGCTCTGCAATCGTTATGCCTACCGCCTAGAGCGCAGCGAGAAAGTTTACATCATTGGCGGTTCGGAAAAAGCCTTTGAACCAACAGTGGCGTGGGATGATGTGATCCTGCCACAATCGCTTAAAGATAGCCTGCGTAGTGAAGTGGAGACTTTCTTCAAAGGTGGCGCAGCCATCTACAAGCAGTTGAACTTGCCACCTTTCCGCAAGCTGCTGCTCGTCGGACCGCCCGGCACGGGCAAATCTATGCTGTGTGCGGCACTGGCAAAGATTGCCCTTGATATGAAGTGCCTAGTCATCTACATCTCATCCGCCGATCAGGAAGGCGCAACCTTCGACAAAGTGCAGCGGGCGCTCTACACTGCCACGCATTCACAACATCCCGTGGTGATTGTGCTGGAAGAGCTAGATGCCTACCTGCGCGAGGAGGATAAATCGCAAATCCTGAACGTGCTGGATGGCTTTGAAGCGCCGAACAATCGGCGTGGTGCGCTGCTGCTGGCAACCACTAACTATCCTGAGGTGATCGATCAGCGCATCGCCAAACGTCCGGGCAGGGTTGATCGGGTGATTTACATCCCCGAAATTCAGGATGCCGGGCAGGCAGAGCAACTGCTACGCCGCTACATGGGCGCGCAGTGGCAGGATGCCTACCGCGATACGCTCTCCAGCTTGGTTGGGCAGACCGGCGCCTTCGTGCGCGAAGTTGCCCTCTATGCGCGGATGCTGGCGCTCAACAGCCAAGCGGAGATGGTCAGCTTGGACATGCTGAAGCAGTCTATTCAAACGCTGACGCGGCAGGTTTCCGCCAGCGAGAGCTTCGCGCCGCGCCGCCCAATTGGCTTTCCGCACCCAAACAGCACAGCCAGCCAAGAGAGCGCCTAATCCTAAATAGCTAAACCAAAACGGGCGAGTGGAATTCCACTCGCCCATCAGTTGTTTGTGCAGCACGCGCCCTAGTTTTGGCTTTGCAACACGGCTGCCTTCGGGCGGACAGTGATCTGCTTCGGTTTGGCAGCTTCTGCCTTCGGCAGGGTCAGGGTGATCGTGCCGTTCTCGAACTCCGCTTCGATCTTGCTGCCATCCACAGGCGTATTGATGGTCAGCACGCGCTCGAACTTGCCCACAGTGCGCTCGCGCAGCAGGTAGTTCTTGCTCTCGCCGTTCGACTTGTATTCGCCGCGAATGGTCAGTGTATCGCCCTCAAAGGTCACGTTGATGTCTTCCGGCGAAAGCCCTGGCACGTCTGCCACCAAGATCAAGGCTTCATCGGTCATGTAGGCATCAATCGGTAGCAGGTACGGACGCCCTTCGCTGCGGAAGAAGCGTTCATTGAACAGCCGATCCATCTCATCGCGCATCGAAAGCAGCTCACGAACGGGATTCCAACGGTTAATGCTCGACATTTTTACGTCACTCCTTTTGAACTCAGTGTGCGTATGACCGCAACTTGCCCTTAGCATACAGCGCCCACATAAACAAAAGATAAGCACTCTGTAAAATCCATATAGGAGATCGATCAGCGTTGTATCAGCGCTGATCAGGATAGAAAGGTTTGTAGCTTAACGACAAGTATGTTCTCACAATAGTACACGCTCAGTTATAATAACGGTGGATGTCGCCGCACCTAAAACTAGGAGATAACTATGGAACAGATTGCCGAAGGCGTCTTTACAATTACCGGGTTAAGCGTAGGGCGTGTGTATGTAATCAAGGGCGGTGATGGCTTAACTATCGTGGATGCCAGCCTGCGCGGCGCCGAAAAAACAATTGCTAAAAATTTTGCAGAAGCGGGCTGGTCTTTGAAGGACGTGCGCCACATTCTGATTACGCACGCGCACCCTGACCACATCGGCGGATTAGCGGCATTGGCAGAAGCGAGCGGCGCACAGGTCTACGCACATGCCCTAGAGGCGCCGATTATTCGCGGTGAAAGCCCGATTGCGCGCCCTAAGCCCGAAGCGCTTGATGGCGTTGCGGCATTGTTGGCGCGTCTGATTCCCACGCCAAAATTTACCTCGTTTGTAGTGCATCACGAATTGCGTGAAGGCGATGCGCTGCCCATCGAAAGCTGGCAAGTGGTGGAATTTCCAGGTCACACCTATGGGCAAATCGGTTTTTACGAGCCAAATCGGCGTTTAATGATCTGTGGCGACACACTAATACACTTTAATGGGTTGCGCTTGCCGATCAGCTTCTTCACCGCTGATATGGGAGCGGCAAAACGCAGCATCAAGAAATTGGCTGCCATGCCGCTAGAGGTTGTTTGTTTTGGGCATGGCAAACCCATGCGCGGTGAGCAAATTGGCAAGATACATGCCTTTGCCGCTAAACTCTGAGCGAATGCCGATCAGGGATAATCTATCCATGCCTTACGCTTATAGAACACCTAAGGTGAATTGCACACAATGACCATCACAATTGTCGGACTAGGACCCGGCGATCCTGAGCTGCTCACCCGCCGCGCCTGGCGCATCCTGAGCGAGGCAGAAGCCGTCTACCTTCGCACAGCCCGTCATCTCGGCGTAGAGGCACTGCCAATCAAGCAATTGCACAGCTTCGATGCTTGGTATGACGAGGCGGAGGATTTCGCCTCGCTCTACGTTCGCATCACAGAGGAAGTGCTGCGGCTTGGGCAACGCCCCGAAGGTGTTGTTTATGCTGTGCCGGGACATCCGCTCGTCGGTGAGCATACTGTAACGCTCATCCTGCAAATGGCAAAGCAGCGCGGCGTGCCAGTCACAATTGTCGATGGTTTGAGTTTCATCGAGCCGATGATCAGCGCACTCGGTATTGACGTGCTGGATGGCCTCCAAATCCATGACGCTGAGACAATTGCCCACATGCACCATCCGCCGCTCAATCCGGATGTGCCGTCGCTGCTGGCGCAGGTCTACAGCCGTGCCGTTGCCAGCGATGTGAAGCTGACGCTTGCCAACCAATACGCCGAAGATCATGAAGTTGTGCTGATTCAGGCGGCTGGCACACCAGAGGCGCACCTAGAGCGCGTGCCGCTCTATGCGCTGGATCGGCAGCCTGTGGATCACCTGACATCGCTGTATGTGCCGCCCATGCAACGGCGCGGCAGCTTTGAATATTTCCAGGAGATTGTGGCGCATTTGCGTGCGCCGGAAGGTTGCCCTTGGGATCGCAAGCAGACGCATGAATCCTTGCGCGAATATCTGCTGGAGGAAACCTACGAAGTGTTGGAAGCACTCGATAGCGGCGACTCGGACATGCTGATGAAAGAGTTGGGCGATCTGCTGCTGCAAATTGTGCTGCACAGCCAGATTGCGGTGGAATCGGCGGAGTTCAACATGGCAGATGTGATCGCTTACGTCTGCGAGAAAATGATTCGGCGGCATCCGCACGTGTGGGGCGATGTGCAGGCGGATGATCCCGAACAGGTTCACGCCAATTGGGATCAGATCAAGCGCCAAGAGCGCGCCGAACAAGGCGAACCTGAAGTGCCACCTTCTGCGCTAGACGGTGTGCCGAAGGCACTGCCAGCTTTGGCGGCGGCTGCCAAACTACACAACCGTGCCGCACGGATCGGTTTTGAGTGGGAGCATGTTGAAGGCGTAATCGCCAAAGTGCGCGAAGAACTTGAAGAACTGATCAGCGCTGAGGATGGCGATCAGCGGGCAGAAGAATTTGGCGATCTACTCTCCAGCTTGATCAACCTTGCCCGTTGGTACGCGATTGATCCCGAAACGGCGCTGCGCGAAAACAACGCCAAATTCGAGCGCCGCTTCCGCCACATGGAAGCGGCAGCACAGCGTTTGGGTAAAACATTCCAGAGCCTATCTCTTTCAGAGATGGACGCCCTCTGGAACGCTGCCAAACGTGATGGTTTGTAGGCAACCTGCCACACACCTTGCGGCACGGGTGCGGCAAGGTGTGCGCTGCACTTGTGATCTACTCGACCGTGACCGACTTCGCCAAGTTGCGCGGCTGATCGACATCCGCGCCACGCTCGACTGCCACATAGTACGCCAAGAGTTGCAGCGGCAGCACTGTGACCACCGGCGAGAGCAGCGGCGGTAGTTTCGGCACGTACAGCACATGGTCTGCCTTCGTTTGAATGAAGGTGTCGCCTTCGGTAGCAACGGCGATCACAATGCCACGCCGCGCCTTTGCTTGTTCAATCTGGCTGATCATCTTATCGTAGACGCTATCCTGAATAGCGATTGCCAGCACCGGCATTTTCTCGTCAATCAGGGCGATAGGTCCGTGCTTCATCTCGCCTGCTGGATAGCCTTCGGCGTGAATGTAGCTGATCTCTTTCAGCTTCAGCGCACCTTCAAGGGCAATCGGATAGTTGATGCCGCGCCCTAAGTAGAGAAAGTTCTCATAGTCGCGCACCTTTTTGGCAAGCGCCTGCACTTCCGCAGCCCGATCCAGCACATGCCCAACCAGATCGGGCAGGCGGGCGATATCCTGCGCGTGTTGGCGCGCCTGCTCAGTGCTGATCGTGCCGCGCAACTGACCCAGATAGAGCGCCAGCAGGTATTGATCAACCAAGCTGGCAGTGAATGCTTTCGTCGAGGCAACACCAATCTCAGGGCCCGCCTGCATGGTGATATAGCCATCCGAGACGCGCATTGCTTGGGAGCCAACCGCGTTCACGATGCTCCACAGGCGTGCGCCTTTCTCGCGTGCTTCTTCCATCGCGGCGAGTGTATCCACCGTCTCGCCCGATTGCGTGATCGCCAGCACGACACAATCGCCATCAAGGATTGGATCGCGGTAGCGATATTCACTGCCATAGTCCACCTCAACTGGAATGCGTGCCAACGCCTCCAACATAAACTTGCCGACCAAGCCGGCATAAGCACTGGTGCCACAGGCAACCGTCACAATGCGTTTTAGGCGGCGTGCTTCTTCAGCACTCAGGCTGAGGTGACTCAGGGTTACCATGCCGTCATCAAACGAAATGCGTCCGCGAATGGTATCGGTCAGGCTGCGCCCTTGCTCGAAAATCTCCTTTTGCATGAAGTGGCGGTATTCGCCACGTGCCGCGCTGACCGGATCCCAGGCAATGTCGTGAATGGCGGCATCCACGGGCGTTTTATCCAGCGTCTGCACGCTGTAGCCATCAGCCGTAATGGTTGCTATTTGGCGGCTCTCAAGGAAGATCAGGCGGCGCGTGTATTCCAAGATGGCGGGAATGTCAGAGGCGATATACATCTCGCCCTGCCCAATGCCAAGCGCCACACCGCCGGCGTTGCCAATCCGAACGGCAATCAGCCGATCTGGAAAGCGCACACTCATCACTACAATGGCATGTGCGCCGCGCAATTGCAGGCAGGCAAGGCGCGTTGCTTCGGTCAGATCATGCCCTTCGCGTGCCAACAACTCCACCAGATGGACGATCACTTCGGTATCCGTCTCGGAATCAAAGTGGATGCCCTTTGCCTTGAGCATCTCGCGCAGTTCAAGGTAGTTCTCCACAATGCCGTTATGCACCACCACAAACTGCCCATCGTTGCTGATGTGCGGATGAGCGTTGCGCTCGCTGGGCTGCCCATGCGTTGCCCAGCGCGTATGTCCAATGCCCAGTGTGCCGCTGATCGGTTCGTTGGCAACGCGGCGCTCTAAGTTTTCCAGTTTGCCCACATCACGGCGGCGTTCGATGGCACCGTTTTTCAACACAGCAATGCCTGCTGAGTCGTAGCCGCGATATTCAAGGCGCTTCAAACCACTCAGCACAATCGGCGTGGAGTCTTTTTCCCCGATGTAGCCTACAATTCCGCACATAATCGTCTTATCCTCTCGTTCCACTTGGCAATTCTGCGTAAAGGCGGTTGACTGTTGCCGAACACACCCTATGGGTATACCACAACTTTGTTACGAAATACGTTTCGCCTTCAAAAAAACAGTGTAAATAGCACAAGCCGATCCACACAACAGGTGCAACACAGGCTGTTGGTGGTTGTTTTGTTCAGTAAGCAGTGGTAAGATTAACCTGTAAGCGTGGGTTTGGTGAAATCGTTAGGTGAACAACATCCCACACAAGGTACTCCTTAAGCAGCCGACGCGCTGAAGCGATACGTCGGCACTTTGCGTTGTTGAAGGGAGCAGAACAGGTGAGCATTGCAACAATCATCTTAGCGGCAGGTCAGGGAACGCGCATGAAGTCCAGCTTGGCAAAGGTGCTACACGCGGTCGGTGGCAAGCCGATGGTGCTGCGCGCTGTGGAGTCGGCAGAGAAGATTGGTGCTGCGCGCTTGGTCGTGGTGGTCGGACATCACGCTGAGGCAGTCACACAAGCTGTACATGGGCGCGCCGAAACTGCCTTACAAGCACAGCAACTTGGCACCGGTCATGCCGTGATGCAGGCTGCCGATCTGCTGCGCGGCAAAAGTGAGCTTGTGGTGGTCACCTATGCCGATATGCCCTTGCTGCGCCCTGAGACTTTGCGCCAACTGGTGCAGGCGCAGCAGCACAACACGGCAGGCTGCCTTGCCATGCTCACGGTGACCTTGCCTAATCCGCGTGGCTTTGGGCGTGTGGTGCGCGCCGCCGATGGCAGCGTGACCGCCATTGTGGAAGAGGCAGAATGCACCCCTGAACAGCGCGCCATCCAAGAGCTGAACGCCGGCGTGTACGCCTTCAAAGCAGCGTGGCTGTGGGACGCGCTGACGCGCATTCAGCCAAAATCGAAGGGCGAATATTACCTGACCGACCTAATCGAGATCGCGGTTGCTGAAGGGCAGCGCGTGGTCGGCATTGAAGCGGAAGACGCTGACGAGGTGATCGGCGTCAACACGCGGGTGCATTTGGCAGAGGCTGAGGCAATTTTGCGGCGGCGCGTGAACGAGCAACACATGTTGAACGGCGTCACCCTGATTGACCCTGCGGCAACCTATATTGAGGAAAGCGTGCAGATCGGCACGGATACGATCATTTACCCAAACACGCACCTGCGCGGCGAGACGGTCATTGGCGCCAACTGCCTGATCGGCGCTAGTTCGGTGATTGTCGACTCGCGCATTGGGAATAACTGCCACATTGAGGCGTCCGTCATTGAGCGCGCAACGCTTGAGGATCATGTGGAGATCGGACCCTTCGGACATCTGCGAGCAGGCGCGTATCTGTGTGAAGGCGTGCATATGGGCAACTTTGGCGAGGTGAAGAACGCACGCCTAGGGCGCAAAACGCGCATGGGACACTTTAGCTATATTGGCGATGCCGAGATTGGTGAAGACGTGAACATCGGCGCCGGCACAATCACGGTCAATTATGACGGCGTGCGAAAGCACAAAACGGTCATAGGGGATCATGCTTTCATCGGCAGCGACAGCATGTTGGTGGCACCTGTCGTGATTGCGTCCAACGCACGTACTGCGGCTGGTTCTGTGGTGACGCGGGACGTGCCAGAAAATCATATTGCGGTAGGTGTGCCGGCGCGAATGCGCGCCTTGAGCGCCCCTGAACCTGATGCATCCAACTAAGGGTGCATCCTCGTTGTGTAAACCTGAGTAGGATATAAGGAAGTAATGTCCGAAGGTCACAGTACGGCTGCCCTGATCACTTTCTTAGGCTTGGTGCTGCTGAGCGCCATTCTCTCCGCCGCGTTCTCCTCTGTGGTGAACGCACGCAAGCAGCACCTACGCGAAATGGCAAATAACGGCGACCGCCGTGCGGCGCGCGCCCTTGCCCTTGGAGAGGACGCCTCACGTTTATTGGCGCTGCGGCAAGTTGTCTTTGCGCTGCTGCATTTTGCGGCTGCTACCATTGTTCTGCTTGGCGCGCAAAGTGTGTTAGGTGCGCTGCACATCTCAGACGCCCTCGATATTCTGATCGTGTTCATCCTATTGGTTGGCGGCGCGCTAATCATGCTCATCTTTGGGGAGCTGATCCCAAGCGCGCTTGCCTCGAAGCATTCAGAAAATGCCGCGCTGCGCTGGTCACCCCTCATTATCGCCCTGATGCGCTTCCTAACGCCGATATCTGCCTTGCTGCGTTGGTCGAGCAGCCGCTTTACCTCCTCAATAGGCGGACGCGCCACGTCTTACGTCACTGAAGAAGAGATCAAGACACTGGTGGATGCTGGCTCTGAAGAAGGCGTCATCGAAGATGATGAAAAAGAGATGATCTACTCGGTGCTGCAATTCAACGATAAAGTGGTGCGCGAACTGATGGTGCCGCGCATAGATATTATCGGGCTGAGCGCGGAGACTACGCTAGAGAATGCCTTGCAAGTGGTGGTTGCCGAAGGGCATTCGCGCATTCCTGTTTACGAAGGCACGATTGACCAGATCATCGGTGTGCTGTATGCCAAAGACCTGCTCATCCGCAATGATGAGGCGAATCGCCACCGCACTGTGCGTGAGATTATGCGCCCCGCCTACTTTGTGCCTGAATCCAAGCGTGCCAGCGAACTGCTGGAAGAATTGCAGCGCCGCAAGGTACATATGGCAGTTGTGATTGATGAATACGGCGGCACTGCTGGCTTGATCACTATTGAAGATTTGCTTGAAGAAATCGTGGGTGAGATTCAGGATGAATACGATCCCGAAGAAGAAGCCGAATATCAGCAGCTCAGCGCTGATGAGTACCGCTTCGATGGCGGCATCCACCTTGTGGAGGTGAATGAACTGCTTGAGACAGAGCTTTCCACCGAAGAAAGTGATACACTCGGCGGCTATATCTTCAGTGTGCTGGGCAAAGTGCCGCAAATGGGCGAGGTTTTTGAGCACGATGGCTTGCGCTTCACGGTGGAGCGTATTGATGGGCGCCGCATTGAGTGGGTGCGCGTGCTGCGCTTGCCACCCGCCGAAAAATCAGAGGCGAACGCCTCTGAGGATGCCGCGCTTGCCAAACGTTCTACACGCAGCAGTTCGTTTGCCCAAACTTGAAAGGATCGCCGATGAGCAGCTCTGAATCATCCAGTGTGCGGATTCTGCGTGAAGCAGGTTACAAGATCACCACACCGCGCCTGACCATCCTTGATATTCTAGAAAATTGCGGCGGACACATCACCGCAGCGGAACTGCTGACCGAAGTCGAAGCGCGTGATCCATCTATTGGGCGCGCCAGCGTTTTCCGCACGCTGGATTTGATGATCAAACTCGGCATTTTGTGGACGACGGTGCAAGGCGGCTCAACCGTCCACTACATGCTAATGCCGGGCGGACATCATCATCACATTATCTGCACGCACTGTCGGCGGCGCATAGAGTTTGAAGACTGCGAGCTGGGCGCGCTGATTACCAACTTAGAGCGCCTGCATGGTGTGAAAATCGAAGGGCATTTGCTGGAACTGTACGGTGTGTGCGCCGAATGCCGCGCCTTGCCGCGCTCGGAGGATTAACAGTGTGTTACCTCAACTTTGCGGCGGTGCGGAATCATCGGGCTGTGCCTTGTGCAGCCACTTCTTAACTGCCTTCTCAAACTGACGGCGCGCCAACAATACGCGCCGTTCGCAGCCTAAGCATTGAACACCAATATCGGCGCCGATGCGATAAACGCGCCACTGATCACTGCCGCATGGGTGCTTTTTCCGCATCTGCACCACATCGCCAACCTGAACATCACTTGGCATAGCACACCTTTCCGAAAAGTGAGACTAAAGTCACAGCAGTGGGCTGCACCTTATGCTAAATTCACCACAGTGAACAAAAAGTTTAGCGGCATTTCGCCGTGTTCTGCTCTTGAGGAGATACAAAGCATGACTCACATTATCACCAGCCTGTGTTTGCGCGATGGCGCCTGTGTGGAAGTTTGTCCGGTCGAGTGCATTGTGCCGGGCTTGCCCGAAAACGAATGGCCCTGGTACTTCATTGATCCCGATACGTGCATTGACTGCGGCGCGTGCGTGCCAGAATGCCCGTTTGAGGCGATCTTCCCTGAGGAAGAAGTGCCGCAGGCTTATGAGTTGGCAGCCGATCAGGAAGTGGTCCCATTTAGTGGTGAGCGCTACAAGTCGCAAGGCGGCGAGGTGATTGACCTGACCGAAGACATTCAGCCCAACTATGATTACTTCCAAAAGGGACCTGGCTACAGCGCCTTGAATAAGTAAGCCTGTCTCTGTGGCGGCATCCCTTCAGATCGCCCTAACTGTTGCTCGGTGCGCTGTGGTCTCTTGTACAGTTGAGACCACACGCCATTCAGTCCACGTCCTCAGTATCGAAAAGCGCCTGCACCGTGAAGCGCACCCCATGCGTCAAGCGCTGATCTGCCAACGGAAACTCGTCCGCCGTTTCCCCTTGCCATAAGCGCACCGCATAGAGCGATTCGGCGTTGTGGCGCGCCGCTAAATAGGCAGCCCGATCTGCCACTTGCCGCCGAATTTCTGCCTCATATTGCTGCCACATTTGCCCTGATTGATGCAGTAGTGCTGCCACATCGGACGGCAGATCGGCGCTGAAGATGGCGTCCAACTGATCTTCAAGTGCTTCCAGCGGCGCCGCCGACCAGCGAATGACCGCCTCGGCTGTTTCGTTGCGCGGCGCACTGATGACAAGTTGAGCATTCTGTAGGGCAAAAGCGACGAAATCGGGCATATCGGCAGGTTCGGAATCTGCGCCAAGCAAGGCACTGTAGCGCGCTTGGCTGGCTGCCAGATCAGGCGTGACGACTTCTATGCCGCCAATGCCGCGCACACCGTTCGGATGCGCTGTGAGAGCAGAGTCGGTTGGCACGCGCAGCGGACGCGGCGTCAGGTCTTCAATGAAGAAGGGCAGAAAGCCGTCATTCACCAGTGCCAGCCGCCAAGCAAGCCCTTCGCCATTCGGCATCTGGCGCGCACCATCGCGCAGATCGCTCAGCACAACGCCGCGTTCACGGAGTGCGGCTGCTGCCTCAGCTAGGTTCGGCACCCACAGCGCAAAGCCGCTCAGCCCTTCGCCGCTTGCCAGCATCAGGCTGAAATCGAGCGCCTCAGGGGCAGGTGTGGCGCCTGTGGCTGCCAGCAATTCTAGGTAAGTGCCATCGGCAAAGATGATCAAGGCATTGTGCGTTGCGCCGCTGGCATGAACGCCGCCCTCTAGCACCTTGAAACCGAGCGTGCGGTAGTCCTCTATGGCAGTTGCCAAGTCGCTGACAGCGATCACGATATGATCAAGCTGGAAGGACATAAAAGGCGCGCCTCTTTCGTTCGTTCTGCACAGGCAGAGTATAGCTTGTTTGCTAATCAAAAGCGATGATGTGCAGCCACTTTGGTCCATGAACGCCGATGATAATCTGCATCTCAATATCGCCGGTGCGGCTGGGACCCGTCACAAAGACGACGCTGCGCGAGCGCCTGAGCGTTTCCGCGCCATGCGCGTACAGCCAATTCTCAGGGCGCGGATAAAGGTTTTGGCGCGGCAGCAAGGCAATATGCAGCGGCGGCAGCAGTGAGGGCAGCCTGCCCTGCCCTGCCTGTGTGACCAATGCCAGCGTGCCAGTGGTGGCAAAGGCAGCATCCACGCCGCTAATGCCAATGGGCACCGAGTCCAGCGCTTGATAGGTAGCCTTACGATCCGCGCCGTTTATCTTCGGCATAATCGGGCGCACCTGCATAGACTCCAGTGCTTGGGCAACACCTTGAATGGGCAGTTTTTCCCACACCAGCGCCTCTTGGGCGTCTTCGGCACGCAAGCGCGCCAACAGTAAATCAAGCGCGCCTTCGGCAGTGGCGGCGTGCTGAAACCGTACGCCCAAACGCTCCACCTCAGTACGGAAGCGCGCCAAGAGTGCCTCAGGATCAGCCGACTCGGTGGGCGAAAGCTGCGTGACGGGTAGCGGCTGCTCTGGTGCAGGCGGCACGTCTTCAAAAGGCGGCTTGCCACCGCGCAGACGGGCGAGGATGGCAGCGCGGGCAGTGTGAGTGTCGTGCATCATGCGCCTTAGCTCCCTTGCTGGCGCTCACGCCACAGCTGGCGGAAAGATTTCGCCGCAAAGGGCGGAAAATCACGGGTGTGCGTCCAGTTGCCGAGCAGCGGGATGGGCAAGTGCTGAAGCTGCCCATTTTCACCTGCCAGAGTCCGTGTGGCAAGGCGTGCGGCTGCGCCGCCGATCTCGTAGAGCAGCGGTGAGGACATCCCACGCGCCCACGCCGCAATGCCAACATCAAGAGCCGTCGGTGAATGCCCTTCTTCCACCAAGTCGGCGCGCAAGCGCAGCAGCATATCAGGGATGTTGATATCCACAGGGCAGGCGGACTTGCACGCGCCACACAGGCTGCTAGCGTGCGGCAGCGGCGCCGCATTGCCCACCCCTTGCAGCAGCGGCGTGATGACCGCCCCTATCGGACCTGAATAGACCCACCCATAGCTATGCCCGCCCACATTTTGGTAAACGGGGCAAGTATTCAGGCACGCGCCGCAGCGGATGCAGGCTAACGCCTCTGCATAATCTGTTTGGTGAATGCGGCTGCGCCCGTTGTCCAGCAGGATGACGTACATCGCCTCTGCGCCGTCGGGATCATCGGGCTGCGCCGCACCGCTCATCAGGTGGACGTAAGAGGTCATGCGCTGCCCGGTGGCGCTACGCGGCAGAAGCTGCACAAGGGTGGCAAAATCTGCCACCGTTTCCACCACCTTTTCGATGCCCGCTACCACCACATGGACGGGTGGCAGGCTGCTGCACATGCGCCCGTTGCCTTCGTTGGTCACGATGGCAACCGTCCCCGTCTCTGCGATGAGGAAATTGGCGCCGGTAATGCCCATGTCCGCGCTCAGGAACGCCTCGCGCAGTTTTTGGCGGGCAAAGGCAGTCATCACTTCAGGATCATCGCTGGGCGGCATGTTGAGCTGTTCCACCAACAGATCGCGCACCTGTTCGCGTGTTTTGTGCATGATCGGCATCACGATGTGGCTTGGCGTATCGCCATCCAACTGCACGATGTATTCGCCTAAATCGGTCTCGATAACAGTTAAGTCGGCAGCCTCAAGGGCGTGGTTCAGGTTAGTTTCTTCGGTTGCCATGCTCTTGCTTTTGACGATGGTCTGCACGGCGTGCCGACGGGCAATCTCCACGACGAGGCGGTTGCATTCAGCCGCATCTTCCGCCCACAGCACTGTGACGCCGCGTCCGCTGATGTTTGCCTCAAAGCGCTCTAAGAGGTCGGGCAGGTGGCGCAGGGCGCGCAGTTTGGCGGCACGCGCTTGTTGGCGCAGGGCGTGCGCGTCGGTCACTTCGCCCATCGCACGCAGGCGTCCGTTAGAGGCGTTGCCGGTGCCGCGGGTGAGCGCTGTTTGCAGTTGAATATCGTGTAGGGCAATGGTTGCCGAGTGGTTAAAGGCGTTGGCTTTTAGTTCCATAAGGGCGCACCTCGACTGTATAAAAAGACTTATTTAGGCACACTGATGATACCCGCAAAAGGTGGCAAATTCAAAAGATGTGGTGTGTGATGAAAGCTGCGCGATCATGCCTGCTTCCAATCAAAGATGGCTGTGAGCAATTCGCCAGCTTGCAAGCTGCGATAGACCTACTCGGCAGCAGTCAGAATGTGTACACAATACCCTTTTGGCTATAGCGCCTTTTGGCAGTGCGGTTAGAATCAATGCTGTTGACAAAGTATTGAGAGGCACACATGAGCGACCCAGAAATGCACGGCACGGCGCGCCAACGCCAACCTAAAGCCGAGCCTGACTCACTGCCTGAGCAATCGCCGCCTGCGCCGCGCTCTGTTTCGCAGCGTGCAGTGACGGCTTGGCGCGATATTCGGGAGGCAAGCGGCACCACTGCCACGCTGATCAAGGCGGGCGTGGTGTTGGGGCTGGCTTGGCTGTTAGCGGGTGCCGTTCAGCAGCTTGCCGTAATCGGGATTGTGATCGTAGCGCTGTGGCTGATTTTCGATGTGATACGTCGTAATATCTTGCGGCGTTAGCAAGCAAAAGGATGTGATCTAATGCAGCTTTGGGAACAGTATCATGTGGCGGCGAGCGTTGAGCAAGCGCTCGGTTGGCTGGCAGACTATGGCGGCGCGGCACAAGTGGTGGCAGGCGGCACCGATCTGCTACTGGAGATTCAGCAGGGCAGCCATCCCAAAGCCGCTGCCCTTGTGGATATTACCCGCGTGCCAGAGCTAACCAGCATTCACGCAGAAGCAGACATGCTGACACTGGGCGCTGGCGTTACGCACAATGCCATTGTGGCGCACGCGGTCATTCGGGCGCAAGCAACCTGCCTTGCCGAAAGCTGCGGCGTGGTGGGCGGTCCGCAGGTGCGGAATGTGGCAACCATTGGCGGCAATGTGGCGCACGCCTTGCCGGCGGCTGATGGCACGCTCTCATTGGTGGCGCTTGATGCACAGGCAGAGCTTGCCAGTGCTGAAGGGCGCACATGGCTGCCCATTGGCGATCTGTTCTTGGGTGCGGGCAAGTCGCGGGTCAATCCCGCCCAAGAGCTGATCACGCGCTTTCGCTTCAAGCTGGCAGCAGCGGGTGAGGCGTCCGCCTTCAAGCGCATTATGCGTCCGCAAGGCGTAGCACTGCCGATTCTCGGCTGCGCGGCATGGGTGCAGTTGGATGCAGAACGCGAACGTTTCACGGCGGTGCGGCTGGTCATCGCGCCGACGGCGCCCACGCCTATCCGCGCCGCTGAGGTGGAGGCATTCCTGATCGGCAAGCCTGCCAACGCCGAAACACTCCAAATGGCGGCTGATCTGGCACGCCAAACCTTGACGGCACGCACCAGCAAGTACCGCGCTACTGCCGAATACCGCAGCCAGATGATCGCGCTGCTGGCACGCGATGCGCTGACCACTGCGCTAGAGCGCGCCGTGAGCGGCGAAGTTATCCCGATCATTGGCGGCTGATCGCCACCTAGTCCCCAGAATGCCGCAAAAAAGCCCTGCCTGTGCAGGGCTTTTAATGTGTTTGGGTTGCCAACTATTCCGTCTGTGGCGTGCCAAGCGGCGTTGCCGTGAAGGTGCGCGACGGCGTCAAAGTGCGGGTTGGAGTCGGCGTGCGCGTCAGGCTTGGCGTGATTGTCAGCGTGGGCGTCCGTGTAAAGGTCGGTGTCCGCGTGATAGTGGGCGTTCGCGTGAAGGTCGGTGTGCGGCTGGGCGTCAGCGTGCGCGAAGGCGTCAAGGTCGGTGTGAGGGTCGGTGTGCTGCTCGGCGTAAAAGTGAGCGTTGCGGTGAAGGTTGCCGAAGGCGTCGGCGTGAGGGTCGGCGTACTGGTCGAGGTCGGGGTGGGTGTGGCAGTCTCAGTCGGCAGCGAAGTGACAATCGCCGCCAAGAGGGATTGCACATCCGAAAGGCGCGGCAGTGTGGCAAATTCTTCAAAGTAGACCAGCCATTGCAGGTCGCGGGCTGCCTCTGCCCAGCGATCAAGCGCACGCAGGGTCAGGGCGCGGTAATAGTGACCGGCAGCCGTAGAACGCACCACCAACGCTTGGCTCAGGTCATTCAGCGCGCCCGAATAATCGCCCGTTAGGTAGCGCACCATGCCGCGATAGAGTACGGCGCTGTGGCGCGCCTGTGGAGTCAGCCCTGCCAACAGATCGTCAGTGAGGCGGCTACCTTCAGCGGTGAACTGTGCCTCGTCAATGCCGCGCCGCATCCACGCCGCGATGAGCAGATCAAGCTGTGCGCTGAGCAGCGTTGTATCTTCAGGATTTTCGCGCAGCAGCAGCGTTACGTCATCTAGGGCAGTCGTGTAGTCGCCTAGTGCGCTGGCTGCTTCTAGGCGGCGGCGGCGCGTATCGCTCGTCTCGCGGATGGCAAGTGCTGCCTCGAAGGCATCGCGCGCCTCTGCATAGCGCCGTGTGCGGAGCAGCAGCTCACCTTGCGCCAAAAAGACTTGGCGTGCCGTCTCAGAAGTTTTGTCTGTAACGACAGCTTGTGTATAGGCATCCAGCGCCTCGCTGAAGTTGCCCTCGCCTTGCCGTGCGCGCCCAAGCTGCGCCCACGCTTCCGTATCGCCGGGATAGTAGATCAGGTACGCCTGCGCGCCGATCACTGCCCGCCCATAAGTTTCAATGCGCGTCACAGGGTCACTTTGGGCAGCGGCAAGCGCCAGCAGCACTTCGTTGCGCGTTTGGTAGGCAGTGCGGTTGAGTGGATCGATGTAGAGTGCGAGTTCGGCATCGGTCAGGGCGTCGTTAAGTGTGCCAGCTTCAAGGTTGATCTGGGCGCGTGCCAAGATCAGTTCCACATTGCGCGGATTGGCGTTGATGGCATTTCGCAGTGCATCGCGTGCGGCGGCAAAGTTACCGCGTGCCGCCTGCACACGCGCCACCACAATAGCGGGCTGCGTCCAGCGTGCATCGGCACGTTGGGCAGTTACGGCGTCGGTCAGGGCGGTGTCAAAATCGCCGCGCACAAAGCTGAGCAACGCACGCGCCGCATGGAAGGCAGCATTGCCTGGGTTGCGGTTGGCATTCAGCAGGCGCTCTGCCTCACCGGGACGGTTCTCGGCAAGGTAGGCGGAGATCATGTAATAGATGATCTCGTAGTAAGCATCGTTCTTCGCTAATTCCAACGCTTTGCGTTCGCTCTCCAAAATTTCGAGCGCCTCGTCATAGTTTTGGGCGGCAAGCAGCGCAATTGCTTGGCGCATCGGGTTAGAGCGCGGCTCAGGGAAGGCGGGCGTCAGGGTTGGGCTGTAAATGCTGCCGGGCGGGATGTTTGGCGTCGGTGTCTCGGTGCGTGCGGCACGCGGTGTGTTGCTGGGCGTGCTGGTTAAGCCGAAAGTTGGCGTTGCCGAAGGCGTTTGGGTGACGGTTGGCGTGTTCGTGCCGCGCAGCAGGGCAAGCCCTGTGCCACCATCGCCGCCCAACAAGACGAAAATCAGTGCCACAACGCCAATCAGGACGGCAGCGCCACCGCCAATTGCCGCGCCAATCCGCAGGCGCAGTGCCTGGTCGCTCAGTTCGCCAACGCGCCCACGCCCTTTTTTCGTCCACGTGAAGGGCAGGGATGCCTCTGGCAGTTCTTGATAGCCGCTCAAGAAGCGATCAAGCTGCTCGTTCAGGCTGATCAGGCGGCGCTCATCAAGGCGTGGCACAGGTGGTTGCGGTGCGGTGGGTGATGGGCGCTCCAGCCTGCCGCTGCTGGGTGGTTGAGTGGGCGTGCTGAGTCCGCCGGTGGCAGGGCGTTGCAGGCTGGTGGTCGGCGGACGGACGGTTTTCTCCAAACCGGGCGGCGGCGGTTGCTCTTTTAAGCGGCGGATGCCCGTTGTGCCGGGCGGCTGTACCCCTAATTTTGCCAAACCTTTAAGCGCGTTTTGGTTAAAAGGGTTAATTTCAAGAATCTTCATCAGGCAAAAGATGCGCTCATCGTTGTTGTTGGCAACGCCGGAGAGCCACAACCACGCCGATTCGTTCTCAGGCTCGCGCCGAATTGCCTCTTGCAGCAGGCGGCGCGCTTCATCTCGCTGCCCTGCCTTCACAGCGGTGATGCCCTGCTGAAGGAGTTGTTGCGCCTGTTCGTTTGCCATAAGCTAAATTTGCCCCACACCATGAAGACCGAGTCATGAAGAATGTATAGTGATTGTAGCGCGGATTGGCAAGCCGCGAAACTTGGGCGATGGATCACGCTTCACTTAATGAACACATTCGGACGCAGGGGCTGATCGCTGCGAATGCGTTCTTGTGGCGCATAGCGCTGTGTTTGATTTGGTTCAGGCGGCGCAAAAGCGGTTGGGAAAACGCTCAGCAACACGACATCCGTTAGGCTTTCGACGCGAAAAACAAGAATTTCATCGAATCCATAGAGCCGCGCCTGCCGATTAAAGATAACATGCTCGTAGACCTGAATACCCTCTGGCAGAACTGCCACACCTGCTTCAGGCAGAAGCCCTGCACGCACGCGGCTGCCATAGAGATACTGAGCCAGGTTATCAACGTAATACTCGGCACCGATGTTGATGTCTTCCGTCATAAAGAGCAACAACGTCTCATCAGCGATGTTGGGTGCTATGCGCGTCAGATTACCCACAAACTGTTTGACCTTTTCGTAGGTTAGCTCAGGGAATGGGTAAAAGTTCTCTTGAATATTGAAGCTAGAGGCAGCCGAGAGCATCACTAAAAAGCCTGTGGCAAGCGCTAACCACCGCTTTCGCAGCCGCAGAGATAGCTTTGCACTGAGCAACGCCAGCATAAATGCCCATCCCACCGCCAACGCGGTTGATGATAAAAAGTGGGCGCGGAAATCACTGGCGAAAGACGCAAACAGAATAATGTTCAGGACGAAGCCGCCATAGGCAAACAGCACGGCAAGGGCATAGCGTTGCCAGACCCGCTTTTCATCTTTTGCACCCTCAAAAATGCGCTAATAAACCAGCAACCCCGCCGCCACAAAAGCGCCCATTGCCGAGCCATACAGCCAATCTGCGCTTGAGGCAGGGTACACCTTTAGATAGTTTCCCGCAGCGCCGAGCAGCCGCAGAAAGCCGATGAGTGCCGTCTCGAAGAAGCTATTGCTGCCGAGGTTGAGTGCTTGAATCTGATAGACCGCACCGCGAACAGCCACGAATTGCCCATAGCGCACCACCATCAGCCCAATCACAGCCGCCCACGCCAGCAGCCAACTGCTCAAGCGTCTGCGGTCGTTATTCAACAGAATGAGCGCTGGAAATAGCAGGGCAAACGGAAAACTGACCTCAGACATCAGGCAGCCCATGCTAAGCAGCACACAGGAAATGCCTAGCAGCAGCGTATTTTTCTTTTTGAAGCCTGCGATGAATAAAAAGAGCGCCAACAGCAGCAGGAACACCAACACATTGTAGCCCTGCATAAAGAGTGCTAACAGACGGGATGGTTCAATCGGGCTGCTGGCGAAAAGCAGCCCTGCACTCAGGGCAACGTACTCCATTTTGGGCAGCAGCAAGCGCACAATGGCATAAATCAAGGCACTGCTTAAGAACCGTGAACACAGTGCTAACCATAAGAAGCCCTCAACATGGGTTGGCACAAGGCTGCCTACTAAAATGGAGCCTAAGGCAACTAAGGGACGCCCTGTGAACGCATCATAAACCGTTACCGCCTCCCAAAGGCGCGTACTATCTATCAAGGAAACGATTTCATCGCCACCTAGCCAAAATTGGCGCAGCATTGGCACATAAAACACCCCAACCGTGCAACCGAATAGCAAGCCGCTAACGAACAAGCTTTTGCCTAGCAACTGTGGTGCAGGCTTTGGCTGCCTTTGGCGGACGCCCCTCAGTGGCTGCACCCAGAACCCAAAAACAATTAGCCATGTTGCCCAAGCCAATAGATGCAGTGCCTGCGGCACTGCAACGTAGCGCAGCACAACCAACGGCAGTACCGCTAATAATACCAATAGTAGAATATAGCTTAGATCGCGTCGAAGTGTGTTCGGCATTCTGACAGTGATCCTCTCATGCAGCCACTTAAAACTATAACATACAACAGTTCGACATTGGCAAGCACACACAAGGGCGCATACACGCTAACCGTTAGAGGATTTGCATTCGCAAAGCATAGCGCGCCAAGCGCTAACCGTTGTACAATACGCGGCACGGGCAAAACTTGCACCTGAGGATGTCATGACCGAAAAAGACGACCTGCCAACGCCGCCGCCAGCCAGCGATGAGCCTGAAAAGCGCGCCGAAAGCCTGCCGCCGCTGCCAGAAGGCATGAAAACTGCACGCGAAGAGCTGCTCGGCGATCTGCTGAGTCCGAGTGCGCGTGCCGCACGTGCCGCACGGCAGGCAGAGGCTGCCCGCCGCACCGCGCAGGTAAAAAGTGGGCTAACGCCACTCGATTTGCTCACTAACGAAATTCCTGCCACACAGCGCTTGCTGATTGGCTGGCTTTCGCGCCGCAAACAGGCGCGCTTTGAGGAGATCAGCGCTTTTGTGGCACAGCACAACATTCAAGCCGATCAGGTGCAGCCCATGCTGTATGCCATGCTGGAAAAAGGCCTGATTCACCAAGCCCTCCTCGACGGTGAGGTATGCTACCGCGTCGTCTTTCGTGGCAGTGTGCGCCGCACAGGCATTGGCTTGCCGGATGAGGTGTGGCAGAGCATTAATCAGGATCGGCTCAGTTTCCTGCGCGGCGTGGCGCTTTTTAACGGCTTAAGCGATGATCAACTGGCTGCCCTTGCTGCCCAAATGGATGAAGTGCGCTATCAACGTGGTGATGTGCTGCTGTGGCAAGGCAAAAGCAGCGACCGCGTCTTTTTCATCAAGAATGGTATTGTTGGCATTACGCACTATTCCGCACAGACCAAAGAACAGAAAATCCTTAACTACATTCGGCAGGGCGATATTATCGGTGAATACAGTGCCATCAGCGGCGCCTCCGGCGTTGCCAGCGCCACTGCCTCTGCCCTGAGCAACGTCCAAGCGCTGACGCTGAAGCGCGCCGATTTTCTCGCCATGCTCAACCAGCACGCCAGCGTTGCCATCGAGTTAGCGCGTATCTTGGCAGTTCGCTTGGTGAACAGCGGCGTGCGTGCTGGCACAAAAAATGCGCGTGTAGTGCTGGTCATTGGCGCGCAGACGGGCGTCGGTGCCAGCAGCATTGGCATGGCAGTTGCCCTGACCTTAGCGGCGAAATCTGGTCAGAGCGTTGCCTACACCGAAATGCCTGATGCACGCCAGCTTGCCGACCGTTTTCAGTTGGACGCTGAACGTGATACGCACACACACAGCGGCGGCTATGATGTTATCGCGCAGCTTGGCTCCTCCATGCTGCCACAGCCGGTGCGTGCTACGCTGCTGCTCGATCAGCTTTTTGCCCGTTACGCCAACCTTGTTATCAACGTGCCGGGTCACGCTGATGAAACAATCGGTTATCTGGCAGGCTACGCCGATCAGGTGGTCTTAGTCAGCACGCCTAACCATGAGTCGCTGGCACAGCTTGCCGCCCTTAA
The DNA here is from genome assembly GCA_034432555.1 of Anaerolineae bacterium. Classification (GTDB taxonomy): domain Bacteria; phylum Chloroflexota; class Anaerolineae; order Aggregatilineales; family UBA2796; genus CP2-2F. The sequence continues at coordinate 14,606 of DAOUBW010000038.1, read as the reverse complement.
CACCGCTGTACGCCGCCAGTTGAACGTGGAGAAGGTAGGCATCTTCAGCGTGCTGAACCACACCACATCTGAACAGGCTGCCCAAAGCGAGACGCTGCGTGCTGATTTTAACCTGCCTTTTCAGGCGGATTCCGCCCTGCACGCTGCCACTACGCCCGACGCACTGCCAGAGGCAATCCGCTACTTTGCCTCTACCTTGATAGACCGTTTAGGGCGCACTAATGCGGTCAGCCTCTACATCCCAACTACCATTGATGTCAATACAGCCGTCGATACCACGCTCTATGTCAACCGCACCTTAGCCTTTCTAGGGCAACTGTTCGGCGGCGCTACGACGACCACTATGCAAGCACGCGGCGTTTGGAATAGCGCGGAGGCAGGACTCGTCGGTGAGGATATTCACATCGTGCGGAGCTATGCCACACAAGCCGATCTGGACGCGCACTTGCAGAAAATCCTCGACTATGTAGAAGGCTTGAAGCAAGAGCTGCGCCAAGAGGCAATGGCAGTCGAGATCAACCAGAAATTGATGTTAATTTAGCACAGCAACGCGCACCAAAGGCAATCTGAAGCATGGCGGAGACACACGCACAAATTTTCCTGATGGGGACGGTTGGCAAGTCGCAGTGGCGCGAGCCGATCAAGGCGGCGTGCGCGGCGGAAGGTATCAGCGTCTTTGATCCTGTTGTGCCGGAGTGGAATGAGGAATCCAGCCGCCGTGAGGCAGACGCCCTACAGCACGCCCGCGTCATCCTGATGGCAATTACCGACGAGACGCCTAGCGTTGGCTCGCTGGCGGAGAGTGGCTGGGCGGCACTCAGCGCGCTTAAACGCCACCAAGCACTCGGACTCTACATTGATCCCGACTATGTGGAGAGCGCCTCACCACCGAGCGGCTGGCGCATTGATGAAGCGCATGGTGATAGACACACCACCGATACGATAGAGAGCGCCAGCCAGCGCGCCCGCAAATTGGTGACGCACCATGCCATGCGGCTTAAAGAACAGTTCCCTGAGATGGCGATCTACGTCGCGGCTGACCTTGACGACCTGCAAGACTGGGCAATCCGCACTGCCAAAGCGCGGCTGCCGCTTCAGATGCGCCAAGTGGAGCAACCACGCCTAGCCGTGCAAGCAGCCTTCACGCTGCGGCATGGCAGTCCGCCGCTGTGCATTGCCTATGCGCCGGGCAGGGTAAACATCATTGGTGAACACACAGACTATAACGACGGCTTTGTGCTGCCCGCCGCTATTGATAAGGCGATCTACATCGCGGCAAACGGGCGCGATGATGATCTGATCTCGCTCCACTCGCTTGATTTTGAGAATGAGGTCACCTTTCCCTTTGCGCGCCTGCACGATGACTCCCTGCCCGCATGGACGCGCTACCCACGCGGCGCGATTGCGTTGGCTGGCACACTTGCCCTGCTCAATGGGCAGAATCCGAATCGGCTGCGCGGCATGAACCTGACCATTGCTGGCGATGTGCCGCTTGGCGCAGGCTTCAGTTCGTCCGCCGCCATTGAAGTTGCCATGTTCGAGGCGCTCAGCGCGCTGCTTGGGCTGTCGCTCACGCAGCCGCAGAAGGCGCTGCTTGGGCAGCAGGTTGAACATCACTTCATCGGTATTCGGAGCGGCATCATGGATCAGATGATCGCGGCAGTTGGCAAGGCAAACCACGCCCTGCTGATTGACTGCCGCAGCCTTGAGGCAACGCCGGTGCCGCTGCCAAGCGGCGTAACGCTCGTTACGCTGGATACGGGCGTGCGGCGCGAATTGGTGAGCAGCGAGTACGGTGTGCGGCGTGAACAGTGTGAGCAAGCGGCGCGCCTGATGGGTGTGCCAAGCCTGCGTGATGCCACGCCGGAGATGTTTGCCGCCAAGCGCGCCGCAATGCCCGAAGTGGTGGCGCGCCGCGCTCAGCACGTTTTGGAAGAAAATGCGCGCACGCTTGCCGCCGTGCAGGCGATGCAGCAGGGTGATGCTGCATCGCTCGGCGACCTCTTGAACGCCAGCCACACCAGCCTGAGCCAGCTTTATGAGGTGAGCATTCCAGAGTTGGACATCATGGCGGCGTTGGCGCAGCAGCAACAGGGCGTGTATGGGGCGCGTATGATGGGCGGCGGCTTTGGCGGCGCGGTGATCGCTTTGGTGGCAGATTCAGCAGTGGCGGACGTGATCACAGCAGTGCGCACAGCATACACAGCACAAACAGGGCGCACTTGCACGTCCTACACGGCAAAGGCAGGCATGGGCAGCGGTGTTATCTATTTGGGCGGCGTAGGCTGAGGTGAACGGATCGGATAATGTCCGATCCGTGTTGCTATTCAATTTAGCTATTTTTGGCGTTGGCAGCAGCGGCGGCAATGCGCGTTTGTGGCACTTCACCATGCTCACCAACGCGGTGAATCTTCACAAAGTTCGCCTGACTGCCTGCCCCAAAAGGCATCCCGGCGATCAGCACCAACACATCGCCAAATTCAACAATCTCTTCATCATAACAGGCTTTCATCACGCTCTGCACCATCTCATCAATCGTGCTGAACTCTGGTACGTAGATCGGCAGCACGCCCCACACTAACGCCATGCGCTGGAGGGTAACCTCGTTAGGCGTGACGCAGAAAATGGGCGTTTTAGGGCGTGTGCGCGCCACCTGACGTGCTGTTGAGCCTGTCCATGTGGTGGTGACAATAGCACGTGCGCTGAGGACATCTGCCAGCACACTAGCGGTGCGGCTGGTTGCCACTGCGAAGTTATCACCCGTCACGCTGTCTAGACGACGCGCTTCACCAAGCGCCAACAAGGCGCGCTCCACACGGTCAGAACGTGCGCCGCGATCATAGTTGCGCTCGGCAATCACGGCAATGTTCGACATGGTTTCCACCGCGATGATCGGGAATCTGCCAGAGGCAGTCTCGCCGCTGAGCATGACGGCATCGCTGCCATCGAAGATCGCGTTGGCAACGTCGCTTGCTTCTGCACGGGTTGGGCGCGGATTAGTGACCATAGATTGCAGCATCTGCGTGGCGGTGATGACAGGCTTGCCCACTTCATTACAGCGCCGAATGATCTCTTTTTGATGGATCGGCACTTCTTCGGCAGGCGTCTCCACGCCTAGATCGCCACGCGCCACCATAATACCATCCGAGGCGCGCAGAATGTCGTCAAATGCCTGGATTGCCTCATGCTTTTCAATCTTGGCGATGAGCGCCACATCATCAGCGTTCAAGTAGCGGCACAGCCAGCGCAGTTCATCCATGTCCTTGCCGGAACGGACAAAGGACATGGCGATGTAGTCCAGCCGATGTTCAATGGCAAATTTCACATCTTCGCGGTCTTTATCGGTCAGCGCCGAGAGGGTTAGGCGCGATTCAGGCGCGCTGACGCCCTTCCGAGAGCGCAGTTCGCCTTCCACCACAACCTCACAGACCAAGTCGGTGCTGGTGGCAGTTAGTACCTTAAATTCGATGGCGCCATCATCCAGCAGCAGGCGATGCCCGGCGCGCACATCACGGACGAATTCCGGGTGCGGCAGCGGAAAGACCATTTTATCAGCAGCGCCGACATCCGAATCGTTCGTGCGCGTGGTGAGCGTGAGCGTATCGCCAATCTTGAGCAGAATCGGCTCACCCACCACCTTGCCCAAACGGATTTTGGGTCCCTGTAAATCACCCATGATGGCGACGACGGCGCTCTCAGCCGCTGCGGCTTGCCGAATAAGCTCAATGTTACGTGCATGTGTGGCGTGATCGCCATGGCTGAAGTTGATGCGTGCCACATCCATGCCCGCGCGGATCATGGCGCGCAAAACTGCCTCATCGGACGATGACGGTCCGATAGTGGCAACGATTTTAGTGCGTTTGATGTCGGTTTTTCTGACCAATTCCCCACCCCTAGCTTAGAGAGCAAATTGCCTGTACAGGCACACCCATGCCAAATCTTAGATCGGCACGAGAATATTGTCAAAGCGCACCTGATCGCGTGTGGCGCGAATCGCTTAGAGATAGCCTAATGATGAATGGCTGCCCAAAAACACTACCACTGTTTGCGATCATCGGCTATAATGGCAGCATTCCGTGTTGGCTATAGGTTAAATGAGAGTGTGTAGCGTGCCAACTCAACAAGAACATGCACAGTATTATATCTGGACGCTTGGCTGCCAAATGAATGTGGCAGACTCGCAGCGCCTTGCCAGCGAGTTGGAAAAACTCGGGCTGCGCGCTGCCGATGCTCCTGAAGCCGCCGATGTGTTGGTGGTCAATACGTGCGTGGTGCGGCAGGGCGCAGAAGAAAAAGGCGTGCAGCGGTTGCACGCGCTCAACAAGATCAAGCGGCAGAATCCCAACAAGGTGATTGGGCTAATGGGCTGCATGGTTGGCGTGCGCGATCCGCTGCCACTACGAAAGCGTTTCCCTTTTGTGGATGTGTTCATGGCGCCCTCTGATCCGCTGCCGATGGTTGAATTTTTACACGAGCGCGGCATTGAAGACTCGCAGGCAGTTGAGGCAGAGGCACGCGCCCTGCAAGATGCCCTCCAGGATGAGCTATTGATCCTGCCCGCCCATGAGCGCGGCAGCTTGATCGCGGCGCATGTGCCAGTCGTTTATGGCTGTTCGCACGCTTGCGCCTTCTGCATCATCCCGTTTCGGCGCGGTGTGGAGCGCAGCCGCAGCGTAGGTGAGATTGTGGCAGAAGTTCGCAGTTTGGCACGGCAAGGCGTTAAGGAGATCACCCTGCTTGGGCAGATTGTAGATCGTTACGGCAAGGATATTCCCGACGGACCCGACCTTGCCGACCTGCTGCGGATTGTGCATGAAGCCGGCACAGCAGAAGGCTTGCAGCGTATTCGCTTCCTAACCAGCCACCCAAATTGGATGACGGATAAACTCTTGGATGCGGTTGCCGAACTGCCTTCCGTCATGCCGCACATCGAGGTGCCGGTGCAAGCCGGCGATGATGAAGTGCTGCGGCGCATGAAGCGCGGCTACACACAGGCGGAATATCGCGTCTTGATCGAGCGCATTCGAGCGCGCATCCCCAATGTGGCGATCAACACCGATATTATCGTCGGCTTCCCTTCGGAAACGGAAGCACAGTTCATGCAGACCTACCAACTGCTGGAAGACCTGCGCCTTGACAAGATTCATATCGCCAAATACAGCCCGCGCCCACAGACCGTCAGTGAGCGCACCATGCCTGATGATGTGCCAGAGGCGGAAAAAGAGCGCCGCCGCGCCCTGCTCGATGAGCAGCACGCCCGCATCAGTGCAGAGCGCAACGCCGAATGGCTGGGCAGTGTGGTGCCAGTGCTGGTCGAGGGGAAACAGGGCGATAAATGGCGCGGGCGCACACCTCAAAACAAGCTGGTCTTTTTTGCCGATGATCAAGAGCGGCGTGGGCAAACCGTAGCAGTCGAGATTACGTGGACAGGCGCTTGGTCTATGCAAGGGCGTTTGCCGGGCGTGGCAACCTTGCCCGATCCACTCGATCCGCTGCGTTTAGAGGTCATCAACTGATGCTTCAGGATGTATCCGCGCCAAACGCCGCACGCCGCGTCCTAATCGTGGTGGCAGGCAGCATCAATTACTATTATGATGCGATTGGCTACCGTTTGGCAGAGGCATTTCATAACCTTGGCAGTGTGGTGGATGTTTGCACGCTTAAAACCTACCAACCTGCCGAGTATGACTTGACGCTTTATGTCAATCTGTACGAGGTAGCGGTTGCCTATTGCAAAGGGCAGCCTAATCTGGTGGAAGCAGTGCGCCTGATTAAGGCGATGAAGGCGCGCACGACGCAGATCGGTGTGGTGCTGCTGGAATGCGTGCAGACTAACTGGTTTGCCGAAACCTACAGGCTCTGCGAACAAACAGGCATTCGGGCGCTCTATGATCTCGGCTTTCACAGCCAATACCTTGATATGCAGCCTGCCATGCGCGAAGGCTATCACTTCTTCTTCAACGGCTTAACCCGAAACGAACGCCGAAAAGTGCTGCGTTGGCAAAATTCACAGCAAGAACGCCCGATCCCTTGGGCGTTTATTGGGCATCTTGAAAAGCGCCGTATGCTGTTTGCACACCGCCTGATCAAACGCTGCGGCGCAAATGGCATTCTCTATTTGCCGCACCTCACGCACATTACCGAAGAAGGTCCGCACATTAACGGCGAACAACTGCAAAAAATCCTAGAGCGCACGCGCTACTATATTTGGGTCTCGCACCACGACTATTTCTACGTGGAGAGCGAGCGCTTTCGGAACGCCCTGATGGCGGGCAGCGTGCCGATCAAAGTGCAGGATCACGAGCCGACAGATGAATTAGCGCGGCTGCCCTTCACCTACCTCATGCTGAACGAGACTGATTTTGACGAGCAGCTGCGCGCTTTTGCGTATGCTGATGTGCGCGACCGCTTCATCCGAGACTATCTAACCCTGCCATCGCTGGAGGCAGGCGTTGCACGCACAATTCTACAAATGCCCAACTATGCCACAGCCGACCATGCCTAACACACCCTCTGCTGCCGCGCTTCGCAATCCGCCGAAGGGCATTACTATCGCCATTCCGAACTGGAATCATGAGCTTGTGCTTGGGCGGTCGGTTGGCTCTGCGCTGCGTGCTGCTGCTTTATTGCGCGCTATGGATGTGTCGGTTGAAGTGTTGGTGTTAGATGATGCCTCGCGGGATGGCTCTGCAACGCTGCTGCGCCAGCTAGAGGCGCTCTACTTTGAGGATGGCTTGCGCGTGCTGCTGCGTGCTGAAAACAGCGGCGCGCCCGCTGCCGTGCGTAATCAGGCGCTTTTCGAGGCGCGATATCGCTATATACTGTTCCTAGATGCCGATAATGAGGTGCTGCCTGAGAATTTGCCCTTATTCTACCGTAGCATTTGTGATACGAATGCTGCACTGGTCTATGGCAGTCTGATCTTCGTCAAGACCGAGAGTGGCGAAGTGCAGCATTTGCTGAGCGATGAGAGTTTTCAGGATCGCATCATAGATGGCAACTATATCGATACGATGGCACTGGTAGACCGTATGCAACTGTTGGAGGCAAACGGCTTCCTCGCGGATGAGCGAATAGCGGGACGCGAGGACTGGGAATTGAACCTGCACCTTGCTTTCAGCGGGCGCCGCTTGGTGTTTGTGCCAGTGGTGATGGGCTACTACCATGCCATGCCGCATTCGCTCATCACCGAAAAGATGCCACCAGAAGTGTGGCAGCGGCAACTTGGCTATGTGCGGCGTGCTTTTAACCAATTAGGCTTACGCTGGGGACATTTGTTGAATACACGCCACTTACGGTATCATCCCGATCTTGGCTATATTTAATGGACCGCCTATATTGATCCACGTATGAACACTGAGACGATTTTCACCAGCTATCAGCCCGTGGCGCGCTATTGGCAAACTGTTGAATTGGCAATTGGCGCCAAGCCCACACCATCAGTTACCTTGCGCGGCATAGACGTTTTCCTGATCAAACAGATCGCCGCCTACTATCCAACACCGCCACAAGTGCTTGACCTTGCCGCATCGGCAACACTTGGCGCTTCAAGCGCGGCATGGGCAACCCCTGAAGCCGCCACCATGCGCGTGATCACGCCTTATGCACCGAGTGCTGAAGAATGGCAAGACTGGCTGGCGCACTATCTGAAGGGCTTAGCGGCGGAAGCTGAAAAGGTGCATTTGCACATCATGCCTTCCGCGCACACGGTAGATTGGCAGGCATTGCAGCCGCACTTAGATATCCTAATACCGCTGTTTGTGATCGTAGCGCTCTCTGCGGACTTTTCGCAAAGGGAGCAAATTGCCCAGCTTAGTGAGTTGTTCACGGCGCAGCCTTTTGCCATCTTTTTTGTATTGCCGTTTGGCAAAGTCGGCGAAGATGAGCATCTGACGGCTGCCTTGCAAGCCTGCGCGGCAAACCCTGCTTTCCACTTTCGGCTTGGGCGCGAGATCAGCGCGATGTTTGCCGCCAGCCAGATCGGTATCTTCTACCCGTGCATTAACCTGCACCTGCCCGAAATCCTGAAGCGCTTACAGACACTCTATGAAGGCAACTTCAACTTTGCCGCACTGCTCGATGATAATACAGCGCTGCGAATGCGTTTGCGGCAATCTGAAGTGCGGCTGGCACACTATGAGCAGCTTATCAGCCAGCACACGGAGCAGCTTGCCTCTCACCAAGCGGCGCAGCAGGCTTTGGAGGCGCAACCTGCTGCATTGGCTCATCCGCCTCCCGAAGCGCCGCCCTTAGCGCTGCCCGAATCAGTGGAAATACCGTTGCCGCTGCCACTGCCGCCGACATTACCACCTTTAGACGGCAAACAAGCGCCGCTACACCGTAGCGTGGTTGACAAAGTCCGCATTGGCTTAAGCGGCGTTGCCCTACGCCTGAACCAGAAAGGCGCTGCACGTTTCCTCTATCCGCGCCGCCTGAACCCATACGCCGCGCAGATCATTGAGTGCGCCATACCTGAGATGATGGTGACGGGCGAAATGTACGATGCGCTGCTGAATGTGCGGAACACAGGCATTGGCACGTGGTATCCTGCACAGCGGACGCCGCACTGCGTCAACATCAGCTACCATTGGCTGGATTCACGCGGCAAAATGCTCTTGAAAGAAGGCCTTCGCACACCGCTGCCGCGTGAGATTGCACCCGACGAGCAAGTGGTACTGCCCTTTCAGATCATCGCGCCAAACAAGCATGGGCTGTATCGTCTTCAGGTGGATTTGGTGCATGAGGGCGTGCACTGGTTAGGCGAATTTGCCGAATTCCCAAGCTATCCGATCAAAGTTGTGATTGCCTAGTCCAAGAGAGAACTATTGTGGGCAAACCGCTGCGAATCTTGATGACCAATGCCTTTGTGGCAAGCCGATCAGGCTCCGAACTCTATGTGCGTGATGTAGCGCTTGCCTTGCAAGCACGCGGCTACCAGCCCATCATTTTCAGCACGCGCTTGGGCGAACTGGCGGAAGAACTGCGGCGGCACTCCATTATGGTGACGGATGATCTCAACACAATCAGCGAGCCGCCCGATCTGATTCACGGGCAGCACCACTTGGAGACAATGGCAGCGCTGCTGCACTTCCCTAACGTGCCGTGCCTATCGGTGATTCACGGCTGGCTGCCGTGGCAAGAGATACCTGTTCACCTTCCGCGTGTGCGTCATTATGTGGCAGTCAGCCAAACTGTCTACGACTCGCTGACCTCTGAGCGCGGCATTTCGCCTGAGCAGATTACGATTCTGCCCAATTTTGTAGACCTTGATCGCTTTCAGGCGCGTATTGTGCCATTGCCCGCACAGCCGCGCCGCGCCGCCATTTTCTCTGGCGCGCTTGGGCGCCCCGAAACGTTCGCCATTGTTCAGGAAGCCTGCCAACAACGCGGCATCAGCCTTGATGCCTTTGGCATTCAGGCGGGGAACGTGCTGACCAACCCTGAAAAGGTGTTGGCATCCTATGATGTTGTGTTCTCAATTGGGCGGGCTGCCATTGAGTGCCTTGCGCTTGGCGCGGCTGTCATTGTGGCACGTCCGAGTGGTATCGCTGGACAAGTTACGCGCACCAACTATGAAGCGTTACGGCGGCTAAACTTCGATTTTGGCGCAGAAGTGCCGCCACAACCGCTAACCGTCGAGTCGGTTGGCGCGGCGCTGGATGCCTATGATCCTATTGAAGCACATGAAGTGAGCCAGCGCCTACGAGCTGAGGCGGATATAAGGCAGGCAATGGATCGCCTTACCGCCCTCTACTATCAAGTGGCGCAGGATTGGACGACCCAGGCACCGATTGATCCTTTAGTGGAAATGCGCCTAACCTCAGCCTACCTAACATGGTTCACGTCGCACTATGTGGAAAGCTATGTGCAGCAAATCGGGCGGCTTGAGCATGAATCTATGGCGCGCCATCAATTGCTGGAGCAGGCGAAACTTTACATCGCAAAAGTTGAACAAGAGGCTGAACAGCGCGAACAAGAGATCACAGAGGTAAAAGACTACATGCGCCGCATTGAACAGGAATCTTTTGAACGTGCTAAAGTCATTGAAACAGTGCAAAACTATGCACATGATCTAGAGCGTGCGCTTGAAGAACGGCTTGCCGCAACCGAGACCATGCAGGCACTCGTCCATGAGATGACGACCCAAATTGCCCAACTGCAAGAAAAGCTGGCGGCAGCTGAACAGCGCCAACAAGCACACATGGCTGAGCTAACTGCCCAACAAGAGGCATTTGCCGCACAGCAGCAAGCGCTCATCAAGCAACATCAGGCTGAGCAAGAAGCATTAGAGACACGCCTTGCAGAGGCGCAAACTGTTATTGACCGTTTGCAGCGCAAACTCGCCTACTACCGCGATCTGGTTTAGGACGCGCCTCCAAACAAGGCACGGTGTGGATAAACGTAATGTTCAGCGGCACGCACGCCGCGTGTGAGCAAAGTACGGTTGGCGCGCTCAAAGTCACGGTGCAAATCCTGCACCAGCAGCACCTGCCGCGAGGATGGCTCTAACGAGAACATGGCAATCGCGGTCGTGAACTCGGCCGGCACGAACACTGCCCAATGATTTTCATCAATCTGCTTACGCTGTGCGCTGAGTGCGCGCTGGCTGCGGCGCACCAACCGAATTGCCGTCAGAATCTTGAAGGTGACATCTTGCGGCAAGGGCGGCGCACCGTGTGCAACCAGCGGCGTCAGCACATCGTGGAGGTAAATGGCGTAGGATAGCACATGAGCAGCGTAGTGTTCGCGCAAGAAGGATGTTTGCCCGTCGTTTGCCACACTTTGCCATGCTTGTGTATCTGGGTTGCGCTCTAGCAGGCGCTCAATGATGATGCGCTTTTCGTTATAGTGGGCATACATCGCCACAAATTGAGCGCGGTTGATCTTTCCATTGGCAAATTCGGCAGCCACACGCGCCGTCTTTTGGCGCAATTTTTCAAGGGCAAGCTCAGCACGCAGACGTTCCTCAAGCGGGCTGGCATTCTGAATGGGCTGCGCAGATTGTGTGGCGCGCACATTGGGCAAGAGCGGTTCGGGCGGCGTGCCGCTCTCCGGCGGGCTAGGGCGAATCGGGGACGTGCCGGGCGGCGGTGGGCTGCTTTCCGAATCAGGGGCAGGTGTGGGCGATAGCGCGGCGTCCGATGATGGGCTATCCTCGCCACGCCGCATAAGGCGGCGCAGCAGTGATTTGGGTTCCTCAGCAGACTGGCTCACAAACGCCTCTCATTAGTTCAGCTAGACTTCGCTAACGCTGCGCTAATCATAGCACGCTTTGCAAACCAGAAAAAGCGACGTGAGCAAATTGATACCCACGCCGCCTATTAAAGATAGGTTTGTTATTCCTTCAACCGCTCAGAGGCGTCCATCTCAACCACCGTTGGTCCACTTGCCTCGTGATCGGCATCTTCAGGGTTTTCGTAGCGCTCGATCACAATGTTGATGCGTGTGACAAGAGCGGCAATGGCACCCACCGCAGCAAGGAAGGGTGCAAAAAGCGCCACACCTGCACCACCCACCACACCGAGCGTCAGTGGCACTTCAAGCAAGGTGCGTCCGTGTTGGTCACGCAGGATTAGGCGGCGGATGTTGCCCTGCCGCACCAGTTCTTGCAGGCGTTCCACAAGCTGGTTGCCGGCAACATTTAGCTCTTCTGCAAAGGTGTTAGGCGCGTCGTTCTTGGGTTTGGTTTCTTCCGTCATGGCTTAGGTTTCCTTTCCCGGCGCCTGCACGATTTTCAAAGGCTTTGCAAGCGCACATCCTACTCTCTCTTTACGCGCTTCACAGCGGAAGGTTGCGCGGCTTCCCGCACAATTTAGGGCAAGCGGCGAAGTTCCACAGCGCGTTGTGTAATCAGAAGCGCGCCGACCAAACAAATGCCGCCAAAAATCAGGATTGCGGTCAATGTGCCAACCTGATCGGCGGTTGCGCCCATCAGCAGGCTACCGATGGGCGATAAACCGAAGAAAGTCAGTGTATACAGGCTTAGCACACGCCCACGGAAAGCATCGGGCACCTCTGCCTGAATCAATGTGTTGGTCAGCACAAATTGGCAGACAAAGCCAAAGCCTGCCACCAAAGCCGCCACACCTGAGAGAAACAGCGTATTGGTAAAGCTGAGGCAGATTAGTGCCGTTGGCGCAAGGATCGCGCCGCGCACTAGCGTAATGCCGCGGTAACCCTTGGCAGCACTGCGCGCCACAAAAATTGAGGCGAGCAGCGCACCGATGCCCTGCGCCGTCAACAAAGCCGAGGTGCCTAGTTCGGTGTTGCCCAAGACAGTATCCGCAAAGGGTGGTAGCAACACTGTAAAAGTCAGCCCAAAGCTGCTGCTCAAAGCGCTCAGCAGCAGCAGCGGCGCAATTGTAACGTGCCGACGGGCAAAATGCAGCCCTTCAAAAAGCGGCTTCCAAATGGCAGCCTTCACTGTGCGGCGTGGCAGTGGCGGCACACGCATCACAATTAAGCCGAACAGCACCGCGAGAAAGCTGAGCGCGTTCAGCAGGAAACACCATGCCGCACCCAGACTATGCAGCGCCAACCCACCCAACATCGGACCGATGATGCGCGCCGTGTTGAACATCAGCGAGTTTAGCACAATGCCACTTGGCAAATCCTCTTTGCCCACCATCTCGACCAAGAACGAGAGGCGCGACGGTGCATCAAGGGCAGTGGCAACGCCCACGCCCAGCGAAATGACCAAGATATGCCATATCTCAAGCGCCTCTGCCAGGTAGAGGAAGGCGAGGATGAACGCCAGCAGCATCATAAAGCCCTGCGTAAGGATGAGCAGCTTGCGGCGCGGCAGTTGCTCAACAATTACGCCGGCGAAGGGTGTCAGGATAAGGGCGGGAATGCCTTGCGCCAACGCTGCTAAGCCAAGCGCCGTCTTAGAGCCTGTCATCGCGTAGACCACGATTTGCAGTGCCACACTTTGCATCCATGTGCCACTAACCGACACCAATTGCCCAAAGAAAAACCACCGAAAGGCGGGATGCTGCAATGCCGAAAATGTGCTGGTCTTGGCAAGTTGAACCGTTTTTGCCTCTGATTCGGGAATGGGAGTTGGTTGGGCAGCCTGAGTGGGCATAGGTAAAACGGCTTTCTGCATGGGTTGGGTATGCACCGCAGAGCATAGTCAGTTAAGGTAAGTGTAGCGTGCTGGCGGTCAAGATGCCAAGAGCGTGCAAGTTTTGCCACGCTGATACATAGGAACGCGCCGTGGCGCGTCCCTACATGGCTCTGTTTTATTACTGCCGCGGCACGAAGGTCGGTGCGAGTTCAGGTGCGCTAGGCGCTTCCGGTGGCGGCGGCGCGCCCCACACGCCCGCAATCGGCTTATCGCCCGCGATGCCGTAGATGATCTCAATATCGGCGAAGCCCGTGCTGAGCGCATTCTTGAAGAAGGTCACGCCGTCCGTCGGACGGAACACGCCAACACCGCTGCTGCCGTCGGCGTTCCAATCACCGGCAAACGGCACATCGCCGCTGAGACCTAGCACGAAAATGTAATCCGCTGTTGGGATGCAGCCGTTGCAGGTCGTATCCGTCAGGAAGAACGTATCGCCGCGATAGATGCCGACCGAGTCCGCGCCGTCGGCATTCCAGTCGCCTGCCACGGGCTGATCGCCCGCGATGCCGAAGATCATGGCGTAATCGGCGAAACCTGTGCTGAGCGTATCCTTCATGAAGATCACGCCGTTGGTCGGACGGTAGACGCCGACGGAGTCCTTGCCGTCACCGTCCCAATCACCTGCAAACGGCACATCACCCGGAATGCCGAGCGTGAAGTTGTAGACCACAGGCGCGCCGAAAGTGTTCTCGTCTTTCAGGAAGAACTCGCCGGTGCTGGGACGGTAAATACCGATGGTCGAGATACCATCGCCGTTCCAGTCGCCCGCCAACGGCAGATCGGATGAGTTGCCGAACAGGATGTTGAAATCAGCGGGACCGGTGGTGTTGCTGTTGCGAAGGTAGAAGGTCGTATCGCTCGGACGGAAGATGCCGATGGTCTTTAGCTTGCCCGTCGGCGCTGCGGTAGTGAAGCTGAAAGAGACATTCGCCAGTGGTTTGTCCGAGTCCGAGACAGCTGTAATTTCGTCAGCAAGGACGGTCACGGTGCAGGTGGCATTGGCAGGCAGTTGGATGGTCGGTGTGAGGATAACGACGCGATTGGGCGTAGCATTCAGGCTGAAGGCACGCGGCGTGCCATTGCACAGGAGCGTGAACGATGCCGCGCTGAAATTGACTGCCTCACTGAAGACAACTTTGATGGGCGTGAGGCGCGAGACATCCGATGTGCCGTTTGAAGGTGTTACACTAATAATAGCTGGAAACACATCAAGTAGTTCAACCACAAAAATATCGGACACGTTGTTTGTATCGCCGCTCACCAAATTGCTGGCAGTCGACTCGAAGCCCACAAAACGCCCATCGGCGGAAATGGCGGGTAACACTGAGTTGTTGTTGCCCTGTGCGCCACTACTGTCAACCGAGACTCGGGTAGTCTGTCCGTTCTGGCGGTCATGCACAAACGCATCAAAAAAGCTATTGGTATCCCCACTCACAAGGTTGTTGGCAATTGACGTGAATGCCACATAGCGCCCATC
>DAOUBW010000037.1:0-136467 GCA_034432555.1 Anaerolineae bacterium | reverse complement strand
GCGCGCCCGATCTGAGCGCTGAGAGCGCTGAGAGTGCTGAGAGTGCGCCCATTGCCGACCTGCCCGCTGCCGAAGGCGAAGACTCCGCCTTCACGCTTGACTGGTTGAGCGGCGCGCCCGATCTGAGCGCTGAGAGCGCTGAGAGCGCTGAGCGTGCGCCCATTGCCGACCTGCCCGATTTCAGTATGGCATTTGGTGCAGAAACGGACGACTCTCCCGTTGGCTTGGATTGGCTTGCCGCATCCATTGAAGGCGAGGATCAAGCGCCTGATAGCCTCGACTGGCTGGCTGACGAACCCGTTCAATCCGATGCAATGCCCGCGCTAGAGGACTCCGAGTTGGCTGCCATAGCGGCGGATCCGCTGGCATGGATGGCAGACTTTGGGCTTAGCCCAGTGCCAGAACCATCCGCACCGCAAGCTGACCTAGACGCTGCGGATTTGGCGGAATTCGAGGCACAGCGCGCTTCCACAGGCGATCCCGCCACCTTTGAAGGACTGCCCGAAGCGGAGAGCGCCACCGAAGGCACGCCGCAAAGCATGGCGCAAATCGCGGGCGAGATGACCGCAGAGGCGATGCTGGCATGGCTGCAAGAAAATACGCCCACGCCAGAGCAGATCGAGGCGGAAGGGCGGGCGATGCTCAGCAGCGAGGCAGAGGACATATTCGATTTACCTAGCCTTACCCCTGCCGCCGCCGAACTGCCCGCGCCCGACTCGATTGAACTGGAAGACGACTGGCTGACCTCCTTTGAGAGTGGTGACATGCAGCCACCGCCCTTATCCGCGCCGCCTGCCGCGCCGTCAAGTGCGCCCGACTGGCTGGACGCCCAACCCGAAGCGGACGAATTTCTTGCCGATTCACCTGAATGGTTGATCGGCGCGGAACAATCCACAGGGCAGACGGGCTTGCTTGCCGCCGAGGCAGATCACGCCTTTGATCAGCTCTTGGAGCAGGCGCGCAATGCTGCCAACACACCGCGCAAAATTGGCGATACGGGCATTCTCTCGCCGGGCGATGCACCCGACTGGCTGTCTGCTTTTGATGCGGATGCACCCCTTGATGAAATCGAGGAGAGCGCCGCCACGCCGCAAGCCGCCGAATGGCTCTCTGAGAGGTTGGCTGATTTGGCGCCACCTGAAGCTGATCTGCTGCCTGAAGCCGATTCACCGCCCGAGTTGCTGCCCGACGCGCCCGCTGAGTCTTTCACGCCTGACTGGTTGAGCGAGTCGCCTGAGCAAACTGTCGAGGGCACGCTTGCTGATCTGTGGGATTCTGTGCCGCTTGCATCATCAGCAGATTTAGCTGATACTACAGAAGCGCCACCAAGCACTGCGGAAACGGAAGATGAACCCTTGACGTTCACGTTCCGCAAGCCGCCCGTTTGGAAACGCAAACGTTCTAGCGGCGTGGAGTAATCGGCGCTATGCTAATAGACACTAGTCATTTTGTAATTATCTGTACCTGTGAGCGTGACTCTTTCTGCGCGCAAATCGAGAGGCACAAGGCATGACACCTCCACCCAATGGCGATGGCACAAATAAGCCTGAAGATGATCCACTCGGCGGCATGGATCCGATGGCGTGGCTAGAAAGCCTCGCCCGTCGGCAAGGTGCCAACCCCGATGAACTGACGACGGCTGCCGATCTGGATGTGCCGATGCCGTCGGCAGATACCAGAGTTGATGCGCCGGGTTACACGCCGGGCTATGAATCGGCAGCGAAACCTGCCGCGGCAGCTCAGCCGCCGCCTGCCCCTGAACCTGCACCACCACCTGCCGCTGCTGCCGTTGATCCTTCTGATCCGCTGGGTGGCATGGATCCAATGGCGTGGCTGGAAAGCCTTGCCCGTCGGCAGGGTGCTAACCCAGATGAACTGACGACGGCTGCTGATCTGGATGTGCCAATGCCCGCGGCGGATACCGTCTTGGATGAACCCGGTTACACGCCCGGCTACGACTCCGCGCCGAAGAAGAAAGACGATCAGCAGCCGACTGAGACGGGCATTAAACCGCCTGAACCGACGCCAACACCGCCAACGCCACCCCAACCAAAGCCCACACCCTCTGTGCCACCACCCCCTGAGCCTACGCCAGAGATCGCCTTTGACGATCCACTGGGCGGCGCTGACCCGATGGCGTGGTTGGAAAGCCTTGCCCGTCGGCAGGGCGCCAATGTGGACGAACTGACCACTGCCGCCGATCTGGATGTGCCAATGCCCGCGTCGGATGCCCAAAGCACGGCGCCCGGCTACACCGATTTTGACCCGTTCAGTGCAGGCACACTCAGCCCAAGCGCCCGCGCCCTTGAGCAACCGCCGCCCGCTGCCGCCCAGCCTGAAAGCACGCTGGAGGACGCCCTTGGCGGCACTGATCCGATGGCATGGCTGGAAAGCCTTGCCGCCAAACAAGGTGCGCCGTTGGAAGAACTGCCAACCATGCGTGGTGAGGCTGCCCCAAGCGCGCCACTCAGCGACGAGAGCGATCCAATGGCGTGGCTTGCCAGCTTTGGTGATCCAACGCCCTACGACAGCGTTGATGATTTCGCCGCTACTAGCGATCAGTTTTCGCTGGAGAGCATGACGCCCGATGCAGCCCTCTCATGGCTTGATTCGCTCTCCTCTGAAGCGGAGGCTGCCAGCGCGCCGCCAAGCGCACCAGAAGGCATATCGCCCATTGAGGCAGGCGGACTCTCCAATGATCCGCAAGAGGTGCAGGCATGGCTGACCTCGCAGCTTGGCAGCCTGATGCAGGTGCGCGCCGAAGAAGATGAGTTGCCATTGCCCACTGACGACTCGCCGGCTGAGCCGAGCAGCTCACTGCCCGATTGGTTGAGCGAGGCAATTGTAGACCCAACCTTGCCCGCGGCACGCGGCGCGCTTGATCCTGACATCAAACTGCCAACGCCACCCGCTGATCTGCCAACCTGGCTGCTTGAATCGGCTGAACCTGAGGCGCTTGATCTCGATCTCGGTGAGGATTTCTTGCCAGAGGAAACACCCGCGCTGGAAGCTATTCCGGAGATGGCAATCGAGCTGGACCCGCAAGAGATCGAGCGTATGATCAAGCCAACCTCGCCCGAAGAAGTGGACGATTTGGCGGAATATTTCAACGAGGAATACGACCGCCGCCGCGCTGGTGACGAGACTATCCCATTGTGGTATCTAGAGGCACTTCAACGTGCCGAGAGCGCGCCGCAGCCTGAACCGACTGCACAGACGCCATCGCCTGCCGAGCCTGAGCCCGAATTCACCTTTGCGCCGCTTGGCGAAAGTGATATGCCCGATTGGTTGCAGATGATGCAGCCTGAGCCAGAGACGCCTGTTGCCCCTGAACCTGCCTTGCCCGCCACCGTTGGCACAGGCATAGACTGGCTGGATGCCCTGACCGAAGGGATGCCCGAAGAAGAAGCGCCGCCCGCTGCCGAACGCCCTGAATGGTTAGCACCCACCGGCAGCCTTGATCCAGCCGTGGTGGAGCGTTTTGAGGCAGAGCAGGCAGCCCGCGCCCCTGAGCCGCCACCGACGCCCGCGCCTGCTTATGTGCCACCTGCGCCGCCACCAACACCGCCTGCCCCTGCGACCGCGCCGATGCGTTCGGCAGCAGTGGCTGCCAGCTTAGGTCAGGCGCGCCAGCAGGTTGCCGCTGGGCAAGTGCTGTCCGCTCTAGAGAGCTATCAGGCGTTGGTGGATAGCATGGAGAACCTTGAGGACGTGCGCGCCGATCTGCGCCAGCTTGCCGAACAGCATCCCAAAGAGCCAAAGGTGCGCCGCCTGCTTGGCGATACGCACATGCGGCTGGGCGATTTGCAAGCTGCCCTTGATACATACCTAAACGCTCTGAAAGAACTCTAACGCGCATGGCGCACACCGCAACCTAGCAGTGTGCGCCATAGTCATCAGCTACCCAATAGTGAGGCGCGCCTTGCCCGAACAGACCATCGCCCTGATTGCCCATGACGGCAAAAAAGCCGATATGATCGCTTTTGCCCTGCAAAACCGTGAGCGCCTAAGCCGCTATCACCTGATTGCGACTGCCACCACCGGTAAGCTGATCCATGAAAAGTGCGGCGTGCCTGTCCAGAGTATGTTATCAGGTCCGCTGGGCGGCGATGCCCAAATTGCCGCCATGGTCGCCACAGGGCAAGTTGCCGCCGTCTTCTTTTTCGTAGACCCTTTGGCAGCCCAAGCGCACGATCCCGATATTCAATCCCTGCTGCGCATTTGCAATGTGCATAATGTGCCGCTGGCAACCAACGCTGCCACCGCCACCTACATCATCAGCGAAAAAACGCTGTGATTTAGCCCGTTGCAGCCAGCACAGCAAGCAAGGCGCCCGATTCAGACTCATAGCCCGTTAAATGGGCGCTGCTGAGCGTATTACTCAGCACCTGCGGCACGGTGCAGCGCACGCGCAAAAAGTTATCGGTATAGCCATTATTCACAAAGCCTGCATCCGTGGCAGCGCTGACGGCTTCCCACAGCACAGGGCGCGTTTGCCCAATGTGCCGTTCGGCAAAACGGCGCGCACCCTGTTCACCCAGCGCGATAAGCCGTTCGGCGCGCTCACGCTTCACAGCATCGGGAACGGGATGCGGCATTCGGGCGGCGGCTGTCCCTTCGCGCAGGCTGTAGCGAAAGACGTGCAGCGCGGCGAAGTCCATTTCCTCGATAAACGCACGGCTGATGGCAAATTCTGCGTCTGTTTCAGCGGGAAAGCCGACAATCACATCGGTGGCGATGGCAGCATCGGGCATGATGGCGCGCACCTTAGCCACCAAGGCGCGAAAAGACGCTTGTGAGGTACGGCGCACCATGCGCTTGAGCGTTGCATCGCAGCCGCTTTGCAGCGGCAAGTGTAAATGGCGGCACAAACGCGGATTTTCCCACAGGTGGAATAGATCAGGCGGCAAATCCCACGGCTCTAATGAGGAGAGGCGCAAGCGCGGCACGTCGGTATCGCTGAGCAAGGCGCGCAGCAGATGGACAAGCCCGTCAGGCTGCCCGAGATCGTGTCCATAGCTGCCCAAATGGACGCCTGTCAGCACCAGCTCTTGGTAACCTGCTGCCACCAAACCTTGTGCTTCGCTCACCACTTCGGCAAGGCTGCGGCTTCTGCCCCTGCCACGCGCCACCCGCGTAATGCAGAAGGTGCAGTGCCGATCACAGCCATCCTGCACTTTGAGGAAGGCGCGTGTTCTGCCACCCGCACCGATCAGCGCTTGGCGCGCTAATGGCTCAGCGTCAAATGTTTCGGCGGCTGCCAGCGGTTCACCCGTCACGATAGAGACCAGCGACTCTTTAGCGTGGTTATCCACCACATGCGCCACGCCCGCCATTTGGCGGACTGCCTCAGGCGCAAGGTGCGCGTAGCAGCCCGTTACGGCGATTTGCGCGTTTGGGTTGGCGCGGTGCAGGCGGTAAATGCTCTGGCGGCTGCTGCGAACAGCCTCTTGAGTCACGGCGCACGTATTGACGACCATCAGATCGGCGTCAGCGGGCGCCTCGGTCAGTGAGTCGCCCCGTCGGACGAACTGGCGCGCCAGGCTGTCCATCTCGCTTTGGTTTAGGCGGCAGCCCAACGTTTTCAGGTGAACTTTCATAGCAAACTCTCAAGGTCTTGCAGGACGTGCAGGCTGAGATAATGGACGGATTCTAGCCCTTGCCCTACATCTAGCAAAAGTGTGCGGTCAAGGCGAAAGCCAAGCCGCTGATAGAGCGCCAGCGCACGCGGATTGCTGCCTGCTGCGCCGATCTCAATCACGCTGCGCCGTGCGCTGCCGAGCGCGATCAAGTGCTGGATCAGCGCCGTGCCGATGCCGCGTCCGCGCTGTGGCGCTGCCACGACCAGATCGGCAATTTCTGCCACCCGCGCCCAAAAAGTGATCTGCCCAAAGCCGACGATCTGGTCATCCAGGCAGGCAACCAGCCCAACACCGCGCCCATGCTGCATGGCAGCAGTGGTGCGCGCCAGCATCTGATAGACACTTTCGGGTGTGGTGTGTGGATGGCAGGCGCGCTGTAGCGCGTCGGCATCTTGTAGCGTGCAAGGGCGCAGCACCAGACCTGCTAACATCACAGCACCTGCTAACGTCGTCACATCGCCTGTGAAAGCGCTGCCAAAACAGCCGGTAAAAGCTGCTTCTTGCGCGAGACGACGCCGCGTGCGTCAAGCGTGCCGTCGTCAAGGCGTGGATAGGGCAGCGCTGCCGCCAGCCGCGCCTGACCGGCGACCACAAGGCGGCTGTTGCCACGCACCACATCCGTCACGAGCAGCATAGCGAGCGCGAGTTTGTTCGTCTCGGCAAGGTGTTCCAAGGCACGCGCCAGATCGGGCAGGCGCGGCGTCAGTTCGCCAAAGGAGGTCACTTCCACCTGTGCGATGCCTGCCGCCAAGCCGTTGGTATCGTAAAATTTCAGGTCGGCATTGATCACATCTTCGGCGCTGCGCTCGCCCAAGCCTGCCCCTGCCGAGAGCAAGTCACGCCCTAACGCCTCAATTGCCTGTTGCGCGTTGTTTTCATCGGCAAGCCCTGCCATTTGCACAAGGCGCACGGCAGCACGTTCATCGCGCTTGGTGGTGGTTGGTGAGCGCAGCACCAACGTATCCGAGAGGATGCCACACAGCAGCAAGCCGGCAAGGGCAGGCGGGAAAACCTGCTCATGCTCAAAGGCAGTCTCGGCAACCAACGTCGAACAACTGCCCACGGGTTCGACGCGGAAGCGGATCGGCATGGCGGTGGACATATTGCCCAAGCGGTGATGATCCAGCACTTCTAGCAGATCGGCATCTTCCAAGCCCGGCACGGCTTGCTGCTGCTCATTGTGATCCACGATCACCAGTTTGCGGCGTGGCGGCGCTAACAAGCCTGATTTGCGCACTAAGCCGCTGTAGGTATTCTGTTCATCCACCACCAAAAATTCATCTTGGGTGGCGCGCAGCACCTGACCCAACACATCGCGGATGCGCTCGTTGGCGCGCAGCGTGATGCTGGTGCTATCAAGCACGCTCTCCACCTTCTGATCGAGGCTGCGCGCCAATTCTAGGACAGAGGTTGAGCTGAGCGCAGCAGCAAGGCTGGCAAAAAGCGCCTCGCCGGAGAGCAAGCCGAGCGGCTTAGACTCGGCATCCACCACGGGCACAGGGTGGCGCGTGGCGGCGATGCGCTGCACGGCTGCCAAGAGCGTCTCGCCGCGCCGCAGCGCCTCAAATGGTTCGGCAAGGTCGCCCACGCGCCCGTAAACATCCGCCACTAAGGGCGGTGCTTCGGCGCCAAAGCGGGCGAGGGCAAAGGCAGTTTGTGCGTTCACCTCGCCGGTGCGCCCTGCGCTATATGGCACACTATGCAGCGCGTTGAGCAGCCATGCGTAGCCCATTGCGGAGGCAATCGCATCCATATCTGGGTTGCGATGTCCAATCACCAAAATCGCTTCTTTTTCGCTCATCTTGCCCTATATACCCATGCTTGTGGATTTCTGATTAACTTAGTTTGTTAGGTCGTTGTGTGGTAGTGTTTTTGGGTGTGTTGCGTTTTTGTTTCGGCTTGTGTTCCTCAGCGAGATCAAAGGTAAGCTGTTTTTGAGTGAGGGCTTGTTTCGCCTGTTTACAAGCAGCTTTGGCAAGCTGCACATAACGCGGCTCAAGTTCAATGCCGATGTAGTGTCTATTTTCTTCGATGGCGGCAACGGCGGTTGTGCCACTGCCAATAAAACAATCCAACACAACATCCGCGGGTTTGGTAAAGAGGCGCATCAGACGGCGCGGTAACTCAAGCGGAAACTTCGCCGCATGATCATCATTGGCGCGAACCGATGGAATATACCAAACCGCACGCGATCCCCAGTCTACCCATTCTTCTTTGGTTAAACGGGTTCTATCCACAGTGGTGATGCCGGGCTTCCAGAAGATGTAGAGATATTCAAATTCATCTACGGCGCGGTAAGAGTTGGCGTGCCACTGCGAATTTTCCCACGCGGCGTCTTTAACCCAGATGCGCCGATCATAAAGGTAGAGTGAGGCTTCAAGCGCCATTGCTTCCAGCATACCGCCTACTAAATGCACCCGTGTTTGAGGGCTGTATTTGCCACCGTGAATATTATTGCCTTTCAACCGCCGATCCACTGTTTGTTCGCTGCAACCAAGCAGCTTGGCAATTTTCTGGCGGCTGTAAGTCGGGTGCTGCGCCATAGCCGCTAGAATTTGCTCACGGGTGACGGGGCTGCGCTTGTTGCTTTTGTTCTCTGCCATAATGCGCGGCATAGATGCGTCTTTGAAAGCAAGAATATCAGCAATATTGATAATCATAAAGCCGCCCGGCTGCAAGATGCGCCCATGTTCTTGAATGACTGCCCGCAGCAATGCTTGCCAATCCGCATAACGCATATCCACCTCGTAAGATTTGCCCACGTGATAAGGTGGTGACCAAATGCTACAGGCGATGGCGTTTTCAGGCAGGCTCGGCAAGATGCTCCGATTATCTCCCTCAATGGTAAATGCATCGCTTACTCACTCCAAGTGCCATAAACCTGCTGTTGATCGCGCAGATAGCCAACTGGCTGAACTCGCCAAGCCGCCTTTTCTTTCAAGCGTGCAAAACTAACGCGCACGCGAAACTCTTCGCCCAACGAAGGTGCGTTGCGCCCTGCCAGCCCAAATGTATCTTGTGGGTTGGGATTATAAAGTGCTTGCAGTCAAGCACCTCGCGGGTAATGTCTTCAGCGATGTCTTTTACATCGTCAGGCGATTGTTGGAAAACAGTGTATGCTTCAAAGCCGAAATCCACGATAGCTTGAAAGACCCAACGCAAGGTGAGTTTTTCAATTGCCTCGATAGATTGAGCATTCAGTTGTGATATAGACTCAATGAGGCTCACGGTACCTTCTCAACCCATCGAACCAAAACCGCCAAACACCGATTATTTCAAGCCGAACAGCGCTTTATTATAGCATAGCCTTGGCGAAACAGGGCTGGCAGGCTTGTGCGTCGTTTTGGGCAGGTTCAGAAAGGCAGGGCTGTGCAAAGCGCGCCTTGTGGTACAATCTGAGCGCGGCATACGAAGAAAAGGACGCGGCGTGACGACCATCGAACGCTTACAAGCCATCGCACCCATTCTTGTAGCAGTCCTGCTTGGGCTTGGGCTGCTGATGTTGGCTGTCTCGGTCGTGATGTTCCGCCGCAGCCGTCGCAACGCCTATTGGCGGCAGCGGCGCGCTGCTGGGCAGGCAGGCTTCCGTTTCTTCATTTGGGCAGTGGTGATGACCTTTGCCGGCGCCATGCTGTGGATCACGACCGCGCTTGCCACATGGCTTGCCTTCCCGTCCGGTGTGCCAACCGCCGTGCTAGACTTGCCAAGCGCCACACCAACCCTTGAACCAAGCGTGACCTCCACCGAAACGTTGCAGCCAACCCTGACCCTGATCGCCACACTGCCCATCCCGACGACAGAGCCTGCGCCCTTTACCAGCATCACCGAGACGCCCGATCTAACGCGGACTCAAATCGCCTTTCCCGTCACCGAGACGCCGATCCCTAGCCCTACGTCCACACCGACGGCAACCCTGACGCCAACCCGCACGCCAACGCCTACCCCATCCCTAACATCCACGCGCACGCCGACCTTTACACCAACGCCAACCCTAACGCGCACTTTTACACCAACGCTAACACCTAGCTTCACGGCAACGCCAAGCCCAACGCTCACCCTTAGCCCAACCGCAACGCCTACCGAGACCGAGACGCCAACACCAACCGCCACGCCAAGCCCAACTTTAGTGCCGTTGGCGCTGCTGAGCGCACCTACCCTTGAATCGAGCGTGACGCCTGCTGCTGAGGCACGTTTAGCGATCACGGCGGTTGGCACGCGCCTAACGGCTGATGGCAGCGCCATTGCCGACGCTGCCCAACGCCTTGCGCCACCCTTCACGCGCCTTTATTTCACAGTGAGCTACGTGAGCCTGCAAAGCGGCGTGTTGTGGCGGCGTGAACTGCTCTATAACGGCGCCGTGGTGCAGCAGGCAAGCTATTTGTGGGGCTTACGCGCTGAAGGGCGGGCAACTTTTTTCTTTGGGCAAGCAGAAGGCTTTCCCGTTGGTGAGTATGAAATCCGCCTTTACATTGGCGAGGGTAACACGGTTGCCGCACGCAGCGTCTTTCGTGTAGAGTAGGCGCTACACCAAATGTGCAACAATAAAGGCAAGCGCGCCCGCCGTTTTGCTTAAGATTTTGGCTAGGCTGCGCCTTGTGTAGCGCGTTCTGCTAGGGCAGGCAGTTCCAACAGCGCACAGGCACCGCCTTCGGGGCGGTTTTCAAGGTGAACGCTGCCACCGTGCAGCGAGATCACCATCCGCGTGATGAACAACCCTAAGCCTAGCCCACGCATAAAGCCATCGCGCAGCTTGGTGGTGAAAGTAGGCAGGAATGCCTGTTCCAAGACCTCGCTGCTAAAGCCGTGACCATCATCCGCGATGCTGAGCAGCACCCGCCCATAGCCTTCCGTCAGGGTCACCTGCACACGCCGCTGCGCTGCTTCCACTGCGTTATCAAGCAAATTCAGCACGGCGCGGTTTAGCTCTGGCGCGGTGCCGCGCACAAAGATCGGGTCGTCGCCGCCTTCAAAGACGATCTCAATGCGCGCGGCATTTTGGCGGCTGCGCGCCACATCAACCGCCGAGACCACCACTTCGCGCAGGTCAACATCGTTGTTCAGCGTTTCGGACTGCGGATAATCCCGAAAGCGCGTGATCAGTGCGCTCAGATCGTTGGCGCTGGCTTGCAAATCTTCCAGATTTTCGCGCAGGGTATCCGGCAAGTCGTGGCTGTGCTTCAACACTTCAAGGTTCAGGACGATGGCAGATACGATGTTGCCCAATTCGTGGCGCAAGCCCACAATCAGGCTGCCCATCATATCGCGCTCTTGTAAGGACTGTGCGTTGTGCAGTTGGCGCTCCAACTGAGCAAGGCGCGCAAAATATTGCCCAATGGCTTTGTGGGCGCGTGCTTCCTCAATGCGCTGCATTCCGCGTGCCACCACTTGGGCGATTTCCTCGCTGCGAAAGGGCTTAGTGATGTAGGCAAAGGCGCCGCTGTTGATCGCCTCTAGGCTGCTGTGGAGCGTAGCGCGGGCGCTGATCATGGCGATGGGCAGCTCAGGGTCGCGGTCACGGACGGCTTTCAGCAGATCAATGCCCGACATGCCCGGCATCCAGACATCGCTGATGATCATATCAATCGGCACCGCCTGTTCACCAAAGAGCAGACTGAGCGCCTCTTGGGCGTTGGGCGTCTCGATGGCAGTGTAGCCTAGCCGCTCAATATGCTTGCCCAGGATCAGGCGTGCGTGAACATCATCATCTACTATAAGAATGGTTGACATAGGCGTTTTTTTAACCCATTCAGGGCAGCAAGGCTTTCGCTGCGCTTATCTCTTTGGCAGTGCAAGGTTGGCGATCATCGTTTTCGACCACGTTAACTGTTACACTCTATACCGATTGTATGTTGGCTTAAAGGGGCTGTTCATAACAATCCTAAAACGTTTGGCTTTCGCTTAGAGAAAGGCTCGCCATGCGTCGCCAATTCCACCTACTGCTCGGGCTTTTGCTGATGGGCGCACTGGTTGCTTGCCATTCAGAACCACTGCCACCTATTCCAACTTTGGCAGTGCTGCCGACGCTGCCTGGCGTTGAGGCTATCGCTGCCGCACCAGAAGCTACACCCACCACGCTGCCGCCCACATGGACGCCGCTGTTTGGCGGACGTGATGCTGCTACCGCCGCACCGACTGCTGCCGCGGCGGCGCTCTCGACCGCGCAGGCTGCCGCCCTCAGCGCGGATGCCATGCGCCTTGACGCAGTGATTGCCAAAGTGGAGAACGGTCGCCGCATCAACTTCAGCCTATGGCTAACGCCCATCACGCAGCTTGTGCAAAGCGCCACCTTGCGCTACACCTACCCGTCAACAGGCATCACCGAAGAAAAGCGCGTGCCGCTGCCGCCGCAAAAACTCGGCGAGACGCTCAAAAATCCGATCTCACACACCATAGGCATTGATCAAATGCCCCTTCACGAAGATCGTGTCCTCTATCAGTGGGTGCTGGAAGGGCAAGAGGGCAGCCAACTGGTCAGCCCACAGCAAACCTTTAAGGTGACGGAAGCTATCACCGAGGAACGGCGCGACGATCTGCCGATCATGCCTGCCGAAGCCTCCTTTGTGAGCGATTTTCCGCGTCAGGCGGTGCTTAGTGTACGCCTAACGCCTGAATCGCCCATTCGGCAGGCGAAGGTCTACTACACGCAGAACACAGGTTTGGTGTTGTTCTCGTTCAATGTGCGCGTGCCGCAAAAACGCGCAGGCGAGGAAGTAGAGATCACCTTCACTTTCAACGATCAGCTTGCTCTGCAAATCCCTTGGCAAAAGCTGGAATGGTGGTTCGTGCTGACCGACCAAAACGGCAAGCAGTGGCGCACACAGCCGCAGTTCAATGAATACAGTGATACACGCTTTCACCGCTGGACGCGCACCGAAGGGCGGCGCTCGGTCGTCTTTACCTATGAGCGCAGCGCGGCAGATATTGACTTCATCGTCAAAGGCACCGATCACGCCATTGAGCGTCTAGAGAAGATGTTTGGCTACCGCTTGCTCTACACGCCACACATCGTTTTTTACAATGAGGCGCGCCATTTTCGGGCATGGGCGCCCGCGGCGCTTGCTGATATTTTCATAGGCTTGGCAAGCGGCGTGTGGGGAGGCGCGGTGGTCACCTTCTACGACTCGCTCGATTACACGGTCTATGCTGTGATTCAACATGAGCTAACCCACTTGTTCCAATATCAATCGATGCGAAACGACGACGTGCCGCGCTGGTGGATCGAAGGCACAGCGCGCCACTTTGAGGAACGCAACGATGAGGATCAACTGCTTTTGGCAAAGAACTACGTGCGGCGGCGTGGAATGCCCGACCTAACACGCACCAACCGCCATCTTGTGGATACCAACATCAGCGTGACCTACTACGTGGGCGCTTCGGTGATGCGCTTCTTTATCGAGACTTACGGCATAGCGGCATTTCAGCGCGTGCATATCGCCACAGCGCGGCACATTCCCTTTGATCAGGCGTTGCAGAGCGCGATTGGCAAAACACGCCGCCAGCTCAGCCAAGAGTTTGAGGCGTGGTTGCAGCGCCAGTAGAGATTGACTAGGCGTTGGGCGGGATTGCTCCCGCCCATACCGCTACCGCGAACGGACACACCCTAAAAGGGCGATGGAATGCTCGCTGTCGAGGATAGTCTGAATGCTGGCGCTGCCTACTGTGAAGGTCTTTAACTTGTCCGGCGGCTGCAATTCGGCAGCGCCCGTCAGCACATAGTAGACGCGCTCACCGCAGACTGCCAGGCCGGACACCGCCTCAGCATCACTGGTGCTGAGTGCTGCTACCGCATTTGTGGCACCGCCGAGCGTGTGTGCGTAGAGCGTCGGCGCGACGGGCGAAGTCGTCTGGCGGTAATAGCCCACCGTGAAGTAGAATGCCTGACTATCTTCCGCCCAGACCGAGGCGCCAATGCCTTGCCCTTGCGGCACAGTCAGCTTTTGGCTGTTGGCGCTGTTCAAATCGTGCAGGATCAAGCCGCTGAGTGGAAAGTAATACGGCACATCGGTTGGGTAGCCCTCGCTTGGATTTTCAGGGTCTACCACCACTTCCACTGCAAAGTTTTGATCCGCGGAAGGCAGCGCAAACAGGCTTGCGCCCAGTGCGCCACGCGGCGTGACGGCGCTCATGCTCAGCGGCGTGCCGTTGGTGCTGGGCGCCGCGGCGGTCAGATCAATGCTGAACAAGCCCAAGAAAAAGCTCTCGGTGAAGGGCATCACGCGGAAGGTGAGCAGGTTGCTGCTGGCGGCATCCCAGTCGGAGAGCGGCAGCAGAATACCATAGCTGGTGCTGGCATCTTCTTTGCCCTGCTCAAAGGTGAATTTGCCGTCTAGCCAGCGCACCTCACCGTTCAGACTGACGAAATAAAGCTTCCACGTGCCTTCAAAGGTAGCCGTCGTGAACAGCAGCGTGTTGCCCTGCGTATCAAAGACGGGCTGCGTGATCAGGTTTTCAGGGCTGCTGATGGTCAGGCGCTGTGTTTCACCGTTGAGGTAGCCATATTCCAGCAGCACATCGGCTTGGTTGTACAGCACCTGCGCGTAGCTGTTCGCCAGCGGCGAGAGGATGGCGCTATAGCTTTCCACTTGGCGCAGCGTGTTCAGGCTGCCGTTTTGATCAATGGTCACTAAGGCAAGCGTGCCATTCTGATTGAGGATGGCAGCCACCTGCGCCGCCGTTTGCGCGTTGATGGTGCTGAGAGTTAGGGCGAACAGCGCCGCCACCAGCACACCGACGGCGCGGATAAGTCGTTTACGATTCACACCAGGCTCCCTGTTGAAAATGCCTTAGGTGGCGCGATTATAGCATGTTGTGTTGAGCAGGGTGGATCACCCTACCACCTCTAATCTAGTTGTATCTCACCATTTAGTTGTATCATTAGCGGTAGGCGGTTGTTTAAGCCTGTGAAGGTTTCACTACAAAGGTAATTTATTATGCTGATCACGAATGCCACGCTCGTCAATTGGACGCCGCGCCAAATCTTGCCTGATCACGCCGTGCTAATCCGCGACGGACGCATTGCCGAGATCGGCAGCACAGCCGAACTGACGGCACGCTACCCTGACCTTGAACGCCGTGACGCACGCGGTAACCTTTTGTTGCCCGGCAATATCTGCGCGCACACGCACTTTTACGGCGCCTTCGCACGCGGACTCGCCATTCCCGGCGATCCACCACGCAACTTCCCCGAAATTCTTAAAAAGCTGTGGTGGAATTTAGATAAGGCGCTCACCCTTGATGACGTGCGCCTTTCAGCGTTGGTGAGCCTTGTGGACGCCATTCGGCACGGCACAACTACGTTGATCGATCACCACGCCAGCCCCAACGCCATTGATGGTAGCCTCAGCGTGATTGCCCAAGCTGTGGAGCAAGCAGGCGTGCGTGGCGTGCTGTGCTACGAAGTGACCGACCGCGACGGTGAGGCAAAGGCGCAGGCAGGCATCGCCGAGAATGTGCGCTTTTTGAAGGCGTTGGGTGAGCATCCGCGCATTGCCGGCGCCTTTGGCTTGCACGCCAGCCTCACCCTTTCGGATGAGACGTTGGCAGCCTGCGTGCGGGCAATGGAATCCTTTGAGACGGGCTTTCACATTCATGTGGCAGAGCATGAGGTAGATGAGGAAGACAGCCTAAAGCGTTCCGGTGTGCGTGTGGTGCGCCGTCTAAAACGCGCCGGCATCCTGAGCAAGCGCACCATCGCCGCGCACGCCGTCCACATTGACGCTTGGGAGATGGAATTGCTGCGCCAATCTGAGACATGGGTGACCCACCAGCCGCGCAGCAATATGAATAACGGCGTTGGCGCCATGCGCTTTGATGACATGCTGCGCGGCGGCGTGAAGGTCTGTTTGGGCAACGACGGCATGGGCAACGCCATGTTTGAGGAGTGGAAGGCTGCCTACCTGCTGCATAAGGTTGCCAACCGCGATCCGCGTGCTGCCAGCGGTGATGCCATTGTGCAAGTTGCCGTGGATCACAACGCGGCGCTGGCAGAAATTTTCTTCCCGGAGGAAACCTTTGGCTCATTGTCAGTTGGCGCCGCTGCCGATATGATCGTGGTTGCGTATTATCCTTTCACACCGCTGACGGAAGGCAACCTGCCTTGGCACGCCCTGTTCGGCTTTGAGTCCTCCATGATTACAGCGACCATCGTCGGCGGGCGCCTTTTGATGTGGGATCGTCAACTGCTCACCCTAGATGAGGAGGCTATCGCGGCTGAGGCACGGGCAAAAGTGCCTGCCGTGTGGGCACGCTTTGCCGAATTCATCGGTGTGTGAAACACACCTGGACAAATGGAGATATCATGAGCGATACATTGCCGACCCTTGCCGTGATCGGCGGCACGGGCAAAGAAGGTGCAGGGCTTGCCTTGCGTTGGGCGCATAAGGGCTACCCTGTCATCATTGGCTCACGAGATGCCGAACGCGCTGCTCAAAAAGCCGCTGAACTGAACGCTGTGCTTGGCAGCGAGCGCATTCGCGGCATGGCAAACGCAGAGGCGGCTGCCGCTGCCCAAATCATCGTGCTGAGTGTGCCGTACAGCGCCCACGCCGATACGATTGCCAGCCTCAAGGCGGCAGCACAGGGCAAACTCTTGGTGGATGTGACCGTGCCGATCAATGCGGCGGACTATCGCACTGTCTACGTGCCAGAGGGCAAGTCGGCATGTGTGGAAGCGCAAGCGGCGCTGGGCGAAGCGGTGAAGGTGGTGGCAGCCTTCCAGAATGTGAGCGCCGTTCACCTCAAAAAGCTCGATCACGGCGTAGATTGCGATGTGCTGGTCTGTGGTGATGACAGCGCCGCCAAAGAGCAGGTGATTGGGCTGGTAGAGTCAATCGGGATGCGCGGCATTGATGCTGGCGCGCTGATGAACGCGGTCGCTGTGGAGGCGCTGACGCCTGTGCTGCTCTACATCAACGGACGTTACAAAGTGAAGGGCGCGGGCATTCGCATCACGGGCTTTGCGCCGTCTGACCATGCCTGAGCCTGACCTGCAACTTTTTGCCCTGCGTGGGCTGCCACTCATCCAACAGGGCGACGATCTCGCCGCCCTGATTGCCGAGGCGTTGCGCCTGAATGGGCTAAGGCTGCAAACGGGCGACGTGCTGATCATCACCTCAAAGATCGTCTCGAAGGCGGAAGGGCGCCTTGTGGACTTGCGGACGGTGCAGCCATCGGCGCAGGCGGCGCAGGTTGCCGCGCAGACGGGCAAAGATGCGCGCTTGGTAGAGCTGGTGCTGCGCGAAGCACAGAGTATCTCGCGGCAGGGCGGCAAGGTGCTGATCACGCGCCATCGGCTGGGTTTTGTTTCCGCCAACAGCGGCATCGATCAATCCAATGTGCGCGGTGATGACAATTGGGCGCTGCTCTTGCCGGAAAATCCTGATGAGTCGGCGCGGCGCTTGCGCGAACAGATCGGCGCGTTGTGCGGCGTGCTGCCTGCCATCATCCTGAGCGACACCCACGGCAGACCGCACCGCTTGGGCAACGTTGGCGTGGCGGTTGGTGTGGCAGGCATACCTGCCCTGCTCAACTTGCGCGGCAGGGCAGATTTGTTCGAGCGCCGCTTGCAGCACACCGAGATCGGTGCGGCGGACGAGCTGGCTGCGGCGGCTGAGTTGATCAGTGGGCAGGCGGCTGAAGGTTTGCCCGTCGTGCTGATACGCGGCTATCGGCTGCCGGAAGGCGCGCCCAGCGAGGGCAGTGCCGCCGATCTGTACCGTCCGCCGCATATGGATTTGTACGGCTAGAACCTACCTGCTGGCACGGGCAGCCCTTTCTCTAAACAACCTGTATGCCGCGTCTGTGTCCCTTGCGCTATAATCTGCTCAAGAACCTGTGTTAAAGGAGCGTTTTACATGAGTGAGCAACTTCACAGCGCTGTGCTGAAAGCGCTGAGTACTGTCATCGAGCCTGAGCTGCACAAGGACATTGTGACGCTGAACATGGTGCGCGATCTGCGTGTTGAGGAGGGTATCGCGCATTTCACCATCATGCTGACCACGCCTGCCTGCCCGTTGAAAGATGTGATGTACAAAGCCGCAGAGGTGGCTGTGCTGAAAGTCGAAGGAATGCGCGGCATTCAGGTGAAATGGGATGCCGAAGTGCCAACCGATCGGCGTGTGCATGGGCGAATCTCGATGCCGATCCGCAACGTGATCGCGGTAGGCAGCGGCAAGGGCGGCGTTGGCAAAACCACCCTGTCGGTCAACCTTGCCATCTCGCTGGCGAAGGAAGGCGCACGTGTCGGCTTAATGGATGCTGACATCCTGACGCCGAACGTGCCGATCATGCTTGGGCTGACGGCAGGGCGTCCCGCTGTGCAGGACGGCAAGATTGTGCCGTTTGAGGTCTTCGGCGTGAAGGCGATCAGTATGGGCTTTATGATCGAGCCTGATAAGGCGATGGTTTGGCGCGGACCTATGCTGAACAGCGCCATTCGGCAATTTTTCAACGACGTGAACTGGGGCGACAACATTGACTATATGATTGTGGACTTGCCGCCCGGCACAGGCGATGCGCCGCTCAGCCTTGCCCAAGCGGTGCCGCTGACGGGCGCGGTGATCGTCTCGCAGCCGCAGCAGGTTGCCATTGGGGATGCCCTGCGTTCGATCAGCATGTTTGAGCAGCTGAATGTGCCGATCATTGGCATTGTGGAGAATATGGCGGGTGAATTGTTCGGCGAAGGCGGCGGCGAACAGCTTGCCCAAGAACGCGACGTGCCATTCTTAGGGCGCATTCCGCTGGATGCCGACATTCGCAAAGGCGGCGATCTGGGGCGACCAGTAGTGGTCAGCGCGCCAGAGTCGGCGACGGCGCAAGCATTCCGCCGCTTTGCCCGCGATGTGGCTGCCCGCGTCAGCGTGATTCAACTCCAAAGCAGCGATTTTATCCCGCTGGATATTATCAGTTAGCGCGACAGCACCATACAGGGATAGTCTGGCTATCCCTGATATTGCATCCATCATATAAATCATGTTGGGCATTTTCACTAAGCCTGCCTAAAATTAGGTTAGCTTTCGGCAAGCAGCCTAGAATCTCATATTTCCCTCATCCAAAACGCCTTTTGCCGATTTGCCAAAACTTTGTATAACGCTCACAATTGAAGTTATACAATCAATTATCAAGGTTTACAGAAACGCATATGGCACGTATCATCGTCATTGGCAGTGGATTTGGTGGGCTAGGCGCCGCAATTCGCCTTGCCGCACGCGGGCATGATGTCCACATCCTCGAAAAGCGCGATAAGCTGGGCGGCAGAGCTTATGTTTATGAACAGAACGGCTTCAAGTTTGATGGCGGTCCGACGGTCATCACGGCGCCGTTCATGTTCGACGATCTCTTCGCGGCAGCAGGGCGCAAGCGTGAGGATTACATCCAATTTGTGCCGCTCGATCCGTTCTACCGTATTTACGACCACAATAAGCGCCACTTCGACTATAACGGCGATGAGGCGTTCATCCTCGATCAGATTGCGCGCTGGAATCCTGCTGATCGGGAAGGCTATCAGCGCTTTATGCAGACGACGAAAGCCATCTTCCAAAAGGGCTTTGTCGAGCTGGCAGATAAGCCCTTCCTGAGCCTGTGGGATATGATCAAGGTGGCGCCTGACCTGGTCAAGATGCAGAGCTACCTGAGCGTCTATCATTACGTTAAGCAGTTCATCCAAGATGACTTCTTGCGGCGCGTCTTCTCTTTCCATCCCTTGCTGATCGGCGGCAATCCGTTTGATTCGCCCTCCATCTACGCTATGATTCACTACTTAGAGCGCGAGTGGGGCGTTCATTATGCGATGGGTGGCACAGGCGCGCTGGTGGCGGCGATGGGACGCCTGTTCGGCGAACTGGGCGGCACAGTCACCTTGAACGCTGAAGTGCAAGAAATCTTGGTGGATGGGCGCAAGGTGACAGGCGTGCGCTTGGTAGATGGCACTCTGTTTCAGGCGGAAGCGATTGTCTCTAACGCGGATGTGGCAACCACCTACCGCAGCCTGATCCCGGAGCAATATCGCCGCAAATACAGCAACCGCCGTATTGAGAACTACAAATACAGCATGTCGCTGTTTGTGATCTATTTCGGCACGAAAAAACGCTACCTTGACAGCGGCTTGCGCCATCACAATATCATCTTGGGCGAGCGCTACAAGGGCTTGCTGCAAGACATCTTCAAGAAGAAGCACGTCTCCGATGATTTTTCGCTCTACTTGCATATGCCAACCATCACCGATCCGAGCATTGCACCCGAAGGCGGCGAGAATTTCTACGTGCTTTCGCCGGTGCCGCATCTGGGCAGCGGCACAGACTGGACGCACTATGCCAAGCCTTACCGCGACGCGATCATGCAGTTCCTAGAGGCAGAATACCTGCCTGACTTGGGCGCGAACATTGTTGCTGAACACTACATTGATCCGCTGCACTTCCAAAATACGCTGGGCAGCTATATGGGATCAGCCTTTTCCATCCAGCCGATCTTGCTCCAATCAGCATGGTTCCGCCCACATAACCGATCAGAGGACTTCAGCAACCTCTACTTCGCAGGCGCGGGAACACATCCGGGCGCAGGGCTGCCGGGCGTGTTATCGTCCTCGATCATCGTCGAGAACCTGATCGGCGATCCCATTAGTACACGGCGTGTGCAGGCTGTTGCCAAGCCTGTTGGCGCCTAGTTTCAGGCAACACTTGAAAGGTAAGGCTATGCAGGTAGAACTACCAACGACGAACTGGGAATATCGCTTGCTGGCACGCGCCCTTGAAGCGCTGGACAGCCACCCTTCCACACAGGCAGTTCAGCACAGCGAAGGCTTGCTAGAGGAGTCTTATGCCTATTGCGAATCGCTAACGCGCCTGTACAGCCGTACCTTTTATATGGCATCGGGGCTACTGCCGTATGAAAAGCGGCGTGCCGTCCGTGCGCTCTACGCCTTTTGCCGCGTCACCGATAACATCGTGGACGACAGCCAAAGCGCCGCCCGTGCCGCCCACCTTGAGGCATGGCAATACACCGTCGGCATGGCGCACCCGCCCGCCAGCGAGCCTGTGGCGGTGGCGTGGGCAGACGCTCAAGCGCGCTACCGCATTCCAAAAGGCTACGCACAGCAGTTGATCCGCGGCTGTGCGGCTGACCTGTATCCGCGCCGCTACGAAACCTTTGCCGACCTTGCCGAGTATGCCTACGGTGTGGCATCCACCGTCGGGCTGATGGCGATGCACATCATCGGCTTCACCAGCGATGAGGCGATCCCTTATGCGGTGAAGCTGGGCGTGGCGCTGCAAGTGACCAATGTGCTGCGCGATGTGGGCGAGGACTGGCGCAACGGACGCCTCTACCTGCCGCAAGACGAGTTAGCCGCCTTTGGCGTGACTGAGCAGGACATCGCCGCAGGGCGCAGCACCGAGAACTGGCGCGCCTTCATGCGCTATCAGATTGCGCGCAACCGCCAACTCTACGCCGAATCGTGGGCAGGCATCGCCCTGCTGAACAGCGAAGGGCGCTTCGCTATTGCTGCCGCCGCCGAATTCTACCGCGCCATCCTGAACAATATCGAGGCGAACGACTATGATGTGTTCCGCCGCCGTGCGCGGGTCAGCACGCTAGGCAAGCTGCGCCGCCTGCCGATCATCTGGCGCAAAGCGCGCCGTGCGCGTCCGAATAAGCAATCATCCGCCTGAGGCTGAGTTTTCCCGATGACTTATTTTGGTTTCCTCGCAATTTTTGTCGTGCTGCCGATTTTAGCGCTGTGGGCGGTTGCCGCCTGGGATACGCGGCGCGGCATTGGCATTCCCGCGCATTTGCGGAGTTGGAGCGCGCACTGGATCATGTTCGCGCATGTGATCGTCGCCGTCCTCTACACCACGCCTTGGGATAACTATCTGGTGGCGACTCGCGTTTGGTGGTACGACCCTACCCTTGTGACGGGACTCCTGATCTGGTACGTGCCGATTGAAGAATACACCTTCTTCGTGTTGATGACGCTGCTGACCGCCTCTTGGTTGCTCATGGTCATGCGCCACAGACCCGAACAAGCACCTGCGCCAAACAACGGCGTGCGCCTGCGCCAGATCAGCACGCTTGCCATCTTTGCTGTGTGGCTGGTCTTCGTGGCGATCTTGGTCTTTGGCTGGCGTCCGGGCACTTATATGGGGCTGCTGTTCGTGTGGGCGCTGCCGCCGATCATGCTGCAAACTGCCTTCGGCGCGGACATCCTGTGGCGCAATCGGCGTGTGGTGTGGCTCACCATCCTGCCGATGACGCTCTACCTTGCAGCAGCCGATAAATTGGCGATCAGCAGCGGCACCTGGACAATCAACCCGGAACAGACGGTCAATGTGCTGATCCTAGGGCGCTTGCCGCTGGAAGAACTGCAATTCTTCTTCATTGTGAATGTGCTGATCACCTTCGGCATGACCTTAGTGATGGCAGTGGAGAGCAAGGCGCGTGCAGCGCGCTATGTGGCAGCCTTGCGCGGTATACTCACCCGCAAGCAGACCGTTGAGATAGGGAGCGAGTAGCCATGCTGGATAACTATGTGCAGTTGACCGAACAGCAGCGCCGTGAGCTAGTGCCAGCGCCGCCCAACATTTGGCACTTTTACGAGAAACTCTCGCGGCGGCTGATCGTGTGGAACATCGTCAATTTCGGGACGGGCGTTGTTTTGCAGGCGTTCACCTCGTTTTGGCGCGGCGTTGGCGCACAGGCAGTCGGCTGGAGCGTCATCAACCTTGCCATTGGCTTCTTTGGGCAGAAGGGCAATACGCGCCGCGCTACCCAGCCAGAGGCGCATGAGCCAGCACGCATGGCAAAGGAAGCGCGCAACATCCGCGCCTTTCTGTGGGTCAACGCTGGGCTAGATATCCTCTACATGCTTGGCGGCTTGAACATGGCGCGCCGTGCCGCCGAAAAGGGCGGCGAGAATGCCGAATTTCGGCGCGGGATGGGCGTGGGCATCATCATGCAGGGCGGCTTGCTGTTCATCTGGGATGTGATCAACGCGCTGATCGTGCCGCGCTATCGCAAGAAGGGTTGAGCGGCTGTGCTGCCACCGATCACGGCTTTTCAAGGTGCTGAACACGCGCCATTCCTGATGCAGGGCGGCAGGGCGGCAGCGCTGATGGTGCATGGCTTTCCCGGCACGCCCGCCGATATTCGTCCCTTAGCGGATTGCCTCAGCGCGTTGGGCTGGACAGTGCAGGGCATTCTACTGCCCGGCTTTGGCGCGCAAATTGAGACTCTGCCCAAGCGCACCCATAAGGAGTGGTCAGCCGCCGTGCGCGAGGCGCTGCAAACGCTCCAAAAGGATCATGCGCCCGTCCTCTTGGTTGGGCATTCGATGGGCGGCGCGTTGGTGATGGGCGTGGCGGCGGAGACGCCTGCCGATGGTCTGATCCTGAGCGCGCCGTTCAGCAAGATTGAGAGCATCCTATGGGGCATGATGCCCGTCTTCCGCACTTTGTTCCCAGAAGTGCGTCCGTTCCGCCTCATTCGGCTGGATTTCTCCAAGCCGGAAGTGCGCGAAGGCATTCGTAACTTCATGCCCGATGCCGATCTGGACGATCCGCAAGTGCAGCAGGCAATCCGTGACTTGAGGCTGCCAATCACCGTCTTTGAGCAGATCAGGCAGGTTGGGCAGCGCGCCTTCAACCTTGCGCCGCAGCTCAAAATGCCTGCTTTCGTCCTACAAGGCACACAGGATACGCTGGTGAAGCCGCACCTGACGCGCCAAGTCGTCTCGCGCTATGGCGGCGCTGTGCGCTACCTAGAAGTGCCAGCCGAACACAACTTGATCGATCCGCGTGCGGCGTATTGGTCTCAGGTGGAGAATGCCCTACGCGAATTTGTGGAGCAGTTCCGATGAGCGCGCTGGCAGCCCGTTTGCGAAACTTGCGCCTTGAAAGCACAGATCGGCTGCCGTTTGCCCTATTGATCGGCTGGCTGCTGGCGATGATCAGCTTGCCGATTGCCCGTTGGACGATGGGCGATGCGGCAACGCCCATCGCGCTGAGCGTGGGCGTCCTGTTTCAGGTGGCAGTTGGCACGGCATTCTTGTTGCAAAGGTGGTCAGTGTGGCGCGTGCTGCGGACTGCCCTGACCGTCGCCCTGATCGGCTGGTTGGTAGAATGGCTTGGACATACCAGCGGCTTCCCGTTCGGCTTCTACAGCTACACAGAGCGCTTGCAGCCGCAATTGGGCGGCGTGCCGCTGCTGATCCCGTTGGCGTGGCTGATGATGCTGCCGCCCGCTTGGGCAGTTGCCTTCAGCCTCACGCAGCCTTTGGCAGCCCAACCATTTGTGCGCCGCTTTGCCTTCATCGCCCTGAGTGCGCTCGCCTTCACCGCGTGGGATTTGTTCCTCGATCCGCTGTTGGTGGCGTGGGATTTTTGGCGCTGGCAAGAAGTAGGCGCCTATTTCGGCATTCCGCTGAGCAATTATGGCGGTTGGCTGTTCGCCTCTGCACTGATGACGGCGGTTACCGTCCCACGCGCTGATCTGCCGCGCCGTCCGCTGCTGTTCCTCTACGGCGCAACGTGGTTCTTCATGACGGGCGGTCTAACCCTTTTCTGGGGCTTGGTCGGTGCGGGCATGGTTGGCTCGGCAGCCATGGGCGGCTTCTTATTGGCGGCGCTCTGGTTTGGGCGGGAGCGGGCGGCATGAACTGGCTGCTGTGGACGGCGCTCGGCTTTGCGCTGGGATCACTGCCCTTCTCGGTGTGGATTGGCAAGCTGGCACTGCGGAAGGACATTCGTAGCTACGGTGACCGCAATCCGGGCGCGACGAACGTGCTGCGCGCCGGCAGCAAGCTGTGGTTTGTGGCGGCACTGCTGCTGGATGCTTCTAAGGGCGCGGCGCCGGTTGGCGCAGCCTATTGGCTGATGGGCATTCGCGGCATGGAGATTGTGCCTGTAGCGCTGGCGCCTGTGCTAGGTCATGCTTTCTCGCCATTCTTGAGCTTCAAAGGCGGCAAAGCGGTTGCCACAATGGGCGGCATCTGGATCGGTTTGACACTTTTCCACATGCCGATCATCCTAATGGCGCTCTTGGTGGTCTGGTTTTACGCGGTGACAGTCAGCGGTTGGGCGGTGATTCTAACCGCGCTAAGCGGGCTTGCCTATTTGCTGATCAACTTGCCCGATCGGGCGCTGATCACGGTCATGATCGGCTGCCTGCTGCTCAGCCTGTATAAGCAGCGGGCAGATTTGGCAAAGCCGCTGCGGCTGCGGCTGCCCAAAGGTGCCAACAACACAGCATGATTGAGACACTCATCACCCTGATCAGTGGCGGCGCGCTGTTCATCTTCGGCATAACAGCCATCAGCAACGTTTTGCTTTTTCCGCGCCTGAAACGCGCCGTGCCGAACGAGTCGCCCCTGATCTCTATCCTGATCCCGTCACGGAATGAAGCAGCCGTCATCGGCGAGACAGTGCGCGGGCTTTTGGCGCAGACCTACCCAAATTTCGAGCTGATCGTGCTGGACGACAACTCCCGCGATGGCACGGGCGACCTTGCTCGCGCTGCTGCCAATGGCGATCCGCGCTTCCGCGCCCTAAACGGCGCGCCGCTGCCTGAAGGCTGGGGCGGCAAAAATTGGGCGTGCCACCAATTGGCTGAGGCAGCCAGCGGCGCGTGCCTGCTGTTCACCGATGCAGACGTGCGCTGGCAGCCAGAGGCACTGGGCGCCCTTGCCGCCTACATGGCGCGCACAGGCGCCGATCTGCTCACGGTGTGGTCAACGCAAATAACGCGCACCTGGGCAGAACGTCTGATTGTGCCGCTGATGGCATTTGCTATCCTCGCCTATCTGCCTGTGATCATGGTGCATTACTCGCGCTGGGCAATCTTCGCGGCTGCCAATGGGCAGGTCATGCTGTTCCGCCGTGAAGCGTACCAAACAATCGGCGGACATGCGGCGGTGCGCGCTAAGGTGGTGGAAGATGTGGCGTTAGCGCGGCGCGTCAAGGCGGCGGGCTTGCGCTTGCGAATGTTTGATGGCGCGGGTTTGGTCAGTTGCCGCATGTATAACGGTTGGGCAGCCGTCCGCGATGGCTTTGCCAAGAACATCCTTGCTGGGCATGGCAACCGCCTGCCTTTTCTGCTGATCTCAACGGTGCTGCATTGGTTCGCCTTTGTGCTGCCGTTTGTGTGGTTGGTGCTGAGCAATTTCGCCGTGCTGCCGCTTTTGCTGTGTTTGGGCGTCATTACGCTGCGAATGCTGACGGCAGCAGCAACGCACCAACGCCTGCTGGATGCCTGCCTGATGCCGATCTCAGTCCTGCTGATGACGCGCATCGCAGCGCACGCGATCTATTGGCGGCTGCGCTACGGCGGCGTGCAGTGGAAAGGGCGCACCTTCCCCTCACAGGAGACAGCGCATGGCTGAGCGTGAAAAACCTGTTGTGATCATCGGTGGTGGCATTGGTGGCTTGAGCGCTGCTATCCGTTTGGCGGCGGCGGGTGAGCGTGTGCTGCTTTTTGAGCAGAACGGGCAAGTCGGCGGCAAGATGAGCGAACTGCGTGCCGAAGGCTTCCGTTGGGATACAGGTCCGTCGGTCATCACCATGCGCCACGTCTTTGATGATCTATTCGCGGCGGCCGGCAAGCGCACGGCTGACTACCTAACCTTGACGCCCGCTGAGCCGCTCACACGCTACTTCTACCGCGACGGCACAGTATTAGATGCCACAAGCGACCTGCCGCGTATGATCGCCCAAATTGAGCAGATCGATCCGCGGGATGCCGAAGGCTACCTTGCCTATTTGGCATACGCGGCGCGCTTGCACCGCATTACGGGCAAGGTGTTCATCTACGATACGCCACCAACGCCCGCCAGCTTGTTCAAGGTGCCGCTGCGCGATGCACTCCGTGTAGATGCTATGCGCTCTATGGATGCTGCCATCCGCAGTTTTGTGCGCTCACCGCATTTGCGCCAATTGCTGGGCAGATTCGCCACCTATGTTGGTGCCAGCCCATACCGTGCGCCTGCCACGCTGAATGTGATCGCGCATGTCGAGCTGAACGGCGGCGTCTATTATCCACGCGGCGGCATCTATGCCATTGCGCGTGGCATGGCGCGCCTTGCAGCAGAACTGGGCGTGGAGATTCGGACGGGTTGCGCAGTCGAGCGCATTTTGGTTGAGCATAAGCGTGTATGTGGCGTGCAGGTGCAGGGTGAGCGTATTGCTGCGAAAGCAGTCCTCGCCAATGTGGACGTGGCAACCGTCTACGAAAAGCTCTTGCCTGCGGAGACAGTCAGCGCGGCATATGTGCGGCGCCTGCTAAATGCCGAGCCGTCCTGTTCAGGCTATGTGCTGCTGCTTGGCGTGGAGGGCAAGCACGAGCGCTTGGCGCACCACAACATCTTCTTCACGCAAGATTACCGCGCTGAATTCACCGACATCTTTGCGCGTGGCGTGCCGCCGCATGATCCAACGGTCTATGTGGCAATCACCTCAAAGAGCGATCCTGAGGATGCGCCGGAAGGTATGGAAAACTGGTTCGTGCTGATCAACGCGCCTGCTCTAAGCGACCGCTACGACTGGACGGTGAACGCACCGCGCTACCGCGATCAGGTGTTGGCGACCCTTGCCAAATTCGGCGTGACGCCGCACATTCGCGCCGAACACCAGCTCACGCCCGCCGATATTGCACGGCTGACGGGCGCACGGCGCGGCGCGCTGTACGGCATGTCCTCCAACAATCCGTTTGCAGCGTTTTTGCGTCCGCACAACCGTGGGCGCGGCATTCGCGGCTTGTATTTCGCGGGCGGGACGGCGCATCCAGGTGGCGGCGTGCCGATGGTGACGCTCAGCGGCGGCGTGGCGGCGCGCCTGCTCTTGGCAGATATGCGGCAAGGCAAGCTAAAGTGACAAACGGCACCTGCTTTTGATGAGCGGTGGCACTCGTTTTGGGCGCCCTCAGCGCGTATCATAAAGAGCTGAACAGGGCTTACGGAATACGCGCCATGCACGAACTATCAGTCACACAGCACATCCTAGAGATCGTGGTGCGCCACGCGCAGCAGGCACAGGCAGCGCGCATCACGGATATTCACCTTGTCATTGGGCAGCTTTCCTCATTCATTGACGAGTCGATCCAGTTTTATTGGGATACGCTGAGCAGCGGCACTTTGGCAGAAGGCGCGCAGTTGCACTTTGAGCGCGTGCCAGCAGCGCTGGAATGCGCCGAATGCGGGCAGCGTTCCACATTGGCGGAGAGCGCGCAAGGCTGCTTGGTGTGCGGCAGCCTGAACGTGCGCGTGGTGGCGGGCGAAGAATTCTATGTGCGCGCTATTCAAGTACAATCGGAAGAGGAACGAGAACAGGCGGCAGAAGGATGAGCGTAAAAATCATCTCAGTTTTGGAGAACGTCCTACAGGCAAATGATCAGGTGGCAGCCGCTAACCGTGCGCGCTTTGAGGCAGCAGGCGTCTATGCACTCAATATGATGTCCTCACCGGGCGCCGGCAAGACCTCGCTAATCGAGCAGACGCTGCGTGCCTTAGCGCCACAAGTGCGGATCGGCATGATTAACGGCGATACGACTGCTGCCAGCATGGACGCTGAACGCGGCGCGAACGCAGGCGCGGCGTCTGTTCACATCAACACGGGCGGCAACTGCCACCTTGAGGCGCATATGGTGCGCCAAGCATTGGATGCGCTCAACCTGAGCGCGCTCGATCTGGTCATTGTGGAGAATGTGGGCAATTTGGTGTGCCCTGCCGGCTGGGATTTGGGCGTTCATGCGCGGGTGGTGGTGGCAAGCGTCACCGAAGGTGATGACAAGCCTTATAAGTATCCAAGTATGTATCGCGGTGCGGATGTGCTGCTGCTCAACAAGATTGACCTGCTGCCCTACCTTGATTTCAACACCGCGTACTTTTTGCAGGGCGTGCGGCTGCTGAATCCTGAGGTGCAGGTGTTCCCGATCTCGTGCCGCAGCGGGGAGGGCATCGGCGCGTGGGCAGAATGGCTGCGCGCACGCGCCCTGAAGCACCTCTAGACATCCTGATGGGCGGC
The DNA here is from genome assembly GCA_034432555.1 of Anaerolineae bacterium. Classification (GTDB taxonomy): domain Bacteria; phylum Chloroflexota; class Anaerolineae; order Aggregatilineales; family UBA2796; genus CP2-2F. The sequence goes on along the minus strand of DAOUBW010000037.1, from coordinate 107,825 downwards.
GGTGCTGTCATCTTCCGCCAGCAGGCGGTACAGTTCTGCCGTCTCTAGCGCATCCACATACTGATCAATCGCCTGATGCAGGAAGGCGGGCAGATCAGGGTGCAGCGCCTCAAAGTTGGTGCGGAAGGCGGGATCATCACGGTAAGTCTCTGCCAAGCCGCGCAGAATATCGAGGGTTGGCTCGTAAAAGTAGCGGATGTGGTTGTGCCAACGCACGAGAATTGCCTGCACGGTCTCGCTGCGTGCGTCTTGCCCGCTGCTGAGCGCTTCGGTCAGCGCCGCGTAGATTTGGTTGCCTTCGGCGCGCACTGCTTCTTTTTGCGCTGCGTTGTAGCTATTCCAGCGCTTGACGGACTCGCCGACGATGGTCGGATCGTATTGTAAGCGGGCAAGGCGCGTGTATTCCTGCTCTTTTTCGGGCGTGAATGCCTCGAAGAGGCGTTTAGGCGGCATGGGCTGCTCTCCTGAAAGGTGACTAAGCGTGCTATCCACTGTGTGAATCAGGCTTTGCAGATGGGCGATCTTGTCCTGAAGCGCGGCGCGGTGCTGCTGCAAAGCTGCCGCCAACTCAAAGGTTGGGCTATCTAAGGCTGCCTTGATCTGCGCTAGGGGTAAGCCGATCTCGCGGTAAAACAAGATTTGCTGCAAGCGCAGCAGTGCCGCCTCATCGTAGCGACGGTAGCCATTCGCCGCGACGTGGGATGGGCTAAGCAAGCCGATCTCATCGTAGTAGTGCAGCGTCCGCACGCTGACGCCAGCCAGTGCTGCGACTTGTTTCACGGTGTACATCTGCAGTTGCCTCCTCACACGCCCTGCATCTTAAACTATTACGTTACGTGAGAGTCAAGCCTGTGTTGGGAATTGATCAGAATGTGTGGCTGCGCTGGGCTAGAAACTGAGAGCCGCAGTGGGATCGGGTTGCCTGTGGAAGGCTGATCCCTGCCAAGCACGCTGCTTTTTTGCTACAATTGATCGGCACGTGCAAATTTTCACACAGGTGAAGTGACCATGACCATCAAGCGGCTAGGCTTGCCGATTGCCCTGCTTATCGTTGCCATTTTGTCTATTGAGGTGCTGTTGACCATCTTGCGGCAACGCGAGATCACCGTGACCTTTTCGGCGGAGAGCGCTGCGCTTGCCGCACTGCCCGAAACCACCGACCCAGCCGCAGCCGAAACCACCACCGACGAGCCGCTGCTGACCCTGACGCCCGACGGCAAACTCAGCGTAACGGTGGCGTGGTCTTACCAGATCGGACCGCGCTTCCCAACCACTACCGTACACGCCGTTGTGCAGAGCGAAAGCGGCGAAACCGTTGCCGAGCGCAGCCTGAGCATCACCTGCACCAACCCGCTTGGATGCAGCGGCAGCCAAGTGCTTGATCTGAGCTATGGCGTGCGCGCCGAAGACGATTCAGCGGCGGCGTGGCAGATCGGGCGCTATTCGGTGCAGGTGACGCGCACCTACAGCGGTCAGCAACCGGTTGAAATCACCCGCCGCCGCCTGACGGTCATCAACCCTTAGCGCATTGCCTCACGCACGGCGCGGTAGCTAGCGATCCATTCGGCATCGTGTGCCTGAATGAAGCGTTCTGCCTGCTGCACCAGCATTTTATCGCCAATGAACAGCGGCACGCGCTGATGGAGCGTGTGCGGCTGAATATCAAGAATATTGCCCAAGCCATCCGAAGCGTAGCCGCCGGCTTGCTCAATCAGGTAGGCAAGCGGCGCGCACTCATAAATGAGGCGTAGCTTTCCGCTGGGCTGCGCGGGATTTTGCAAATTGCCGGGATACAGGTAGACGCCGCCCTTCAACAGAATGCGGTGAAAATCTGCGACTAAGGCGCCCATGTAGCGCGCATCAAGCGGTTTGCGCTGCGGCTCATCTTTGGCTTGCAGCCAGTCCACATATTTACGCACGCCAAGCGTCCAGTAGCGCTCATTGCCGTGATTGGTGCCATAGTAGCGCGGCGACGGTGCGATCTGCATGTTCGGGTGGCTCAGGATGAACTCGCCCAGCGAGGAGTCAAGCGTGAAGCCATGTACGCCTTGTCCGGTTGAATAAACCATCATCGTGCTAGGTCCGTAGACGATATAGCCGGCGGCGGCGATCTCGCGCCCTGCTTGCAGCACGTCGCTCAGGTCGCCACGCACGCCAAAGCTCACCTTGCGGAACATGGCAAAAATAGTGCCAATGCTGGCGTTGACATCCGGATTGCCCGATCCATCCAACGGATCGAAGACTAGGGCGTAGCGTCCGCACGGAAACTGCGGCGGAATGGGCAGAATGTCCTCGTGTTCTTCGGAAGCCATCACGCACAGCCGACCGGTGTGATCGTTCATCTTGAAAATGGTCTGATCAGCGAAAATATCCAGCTTTTGCTGCACCTCGCCAGAGGCATTGACTGAATCGGTTGTGCCAAGGATGTTGATCAAGCCGGCGCGCCGTGCTTCACGGGCAATGATTTTGGCTGCCAGCGCCATATCTTGCAGGATTTGGGTAAAGGTGCCAGTTGCTTCTGGGTGCTGGCGCTGCTGCTCAATGATATGGCGCTCAATGGTGATCAGGGGCGGCATAAGGGTGGGTTCTCCTTCATAAAACTTTTTGTGAGCGTGCCTAACAAACATTTGTTTACGATTATACAGCAGGCGCACAAGCCGCCGAAAGATCGATCTTTGGGTGTCCATCCCAATAAACAAATCGAAATTTTTTGTGAAATTTTCGTTATGCCTTAGAACTGCCTATCAGAAGTTGGCTACACTAAGGAAGAGTCGGTTCAGGCTGGGCAAAAGGTTAGGGCAGATGTTTAGCTTACGTGGGAAATTACACTTAGGGATCATCCTCGTTTTTGCGGCTGTGGTGGCACTCAGCCTGCTGCTGTTAAGCAATCAGCGCAGCCCAGCACCACAAGCAGCCAAGCCCATCAACACGATTACGCTTGAAAACGCGCACGTAGGCTCTACCGAGTGGCGCTCACCCGAACTGACGGCAGCCATTCAGGCGCGCCGCAACCGTGATGCCAGCGCGCAGACGGCGCAAACAGCGGCAGCCGATTCCGGCGCAGGGGTGCCGTTCAGCCGCGCTGCGGATGACCTCAACACATGGAGCGATAACAAGGCGATCTATGCCTACGCCAGCCATGTCAGCGTGAACAAAGGCGAGTCGATCAGCTTTCACGTCAGCAGCAAAGCGCCCACCTTCAAGCTGCAAATTTACCGCATTGGCTGGTATAACGGCGACGGTGCGCGCCTGATGCGGACGGTGAACGATCTAATCGGCACGGAATACCCGATCCCTGCGCCTAACCCAAGCACGGGCTTATTGGAGCTGAATTGGGCAGCCGCGTATACCTTCACTGTGCCGAACAACTGGGTTTCGGGCATTTATCAGGCAAAGTTCACCACCAATGATAATCAGGTGACCTACGCCATCTTCATCCTGCGCGATGACAGCCAAACGGCGGATATCCTCTTTCAGGTGGTCACCAGCACTTATCAAGCCTACAACAACTGGGGCGGCAAAAGCCTCTATAATTTCAACTCCACAGGTGGGCAGCGCGCTCACAAGGTCTCGTATCTGCGTCCCTATAGCATCGATCTGGGCAATGGCTACCTCTACGGCGGCGATTTTGATCTGATCCAGTTCCTAGAGCGCGAAGGCTACGACGTGACCTACGCCGCCAGCGAGGACGTTCACGCACGCCCTGCCCTGCTGAACAACCGTAAAATGTTCCTGAGCAACTACCATGATGAGTATTGGTCTTGGGAGATGCGCGCCAACCTTGAGGCGTGGATTGCACAGGGCAAGCACACGGCGATCCTCTCCTCAAACAATATCTATTGGCAGACGCGCTACGAGCCTTCCAGCAGCGGGCAGCCCAACACCACATTGGTCTGCTACAAACAGGCGACCCTCGATCCCATGTCCACCAGCGGCACGCCCGAACGGACAACCGTCCTGTGGCGCGATCCGCCCGTCAGCCGCCCTGAAAACCAGCTTTTGGGCGTGATGTATCACGATAATTTCGACTGGAATCTGTTTTTCGATTATGTGGTGCAAAACAGCGATCATTGGCTTTATAAAGGGACGGGCTTAACCAACGGCAGCCTCATCCCGAACCTGATCAACGACGAGTACGACAGCGTTTGGGATAACGGCTTGACGCCCGCCAACCTGATTGTGCTGTCCAATTCGCCCATTCCGATCACGGGCGGCGTTTCGCACGCCTCGATCTACACGGCGCCAAGCGGCGCGCTGGTCTTTGATGCCTCTACCAATGCGTGGGCGCGCTTCCTCGATACCAATTGGGACGATGACATTGCCGCCGATCCGATTGTGCAGCAGATCACGCGCAACCTGCTCAACCGCATGATCATGACGCCGCAGCCCAAGCCCATTGATACGATTGGCGTGTTCCGTCCGTCAACGTCAACCTTCCATCTGCGGAATGCCAACACGACCGGTCCCGCCGATATAGACGTGGTCTTTGGCGATCCGAGCGATCTGCCCATTGTGGGCGACTGGAACGGCGACGGCGTGGATAGCATCGGCATTTACCGCCAAAGCACGGGCGTCTTTTATTTGAAAGATGTGAACGACTTTAGCGCGCCCGTCCTCTACAGCTTTGTGCTGGGCAATCCCGGCGATACGCCGCTGGCGGGCGATTGGGATGGCGACGGCACCGATGGCGTCGGCGTTTTCCGCCCAACCAACGGCTTGATCTACCTCAAAAATAGCCTGACGACAGGCTTTGCCGACCAGACGATGATCTTGGGCATTCCGAACGATGTGGGCATCGCCGGGGACTGGGATGGTGACGGTGTGGATTCGGTGGGCGTCTACCGTCCTTCTGAGCAGATGTTCTACCTGACGGATCGTGTTTGTAACTGCATTGTCGTCTCGGATTACAACTTGCTGCTGGGGAACGCGGGCGATGTGCCATTTGCAGGGGATTGGGATGGCGATGGGCGCGATAGCGTGGGTGTGTTCCGTCCGAGCAACGGCATCACCTACTTTAAGAATGCGCTGAGCAGCGGCTTTGCCGATATTGGCATTGTCTACGGCATTGCCAACGACAAGCCGATCACGGGTGTGTGGGTGCTGCCTTCACCTGAGGCAGGCGCGCCTGAGGCAGCACCGACCTTCGTGCCACGCCAGTAAAGGGCATTTGGGAAACGTTGGGAAACCTCGCGGGTGAGGTTTCCCAACCTTACACAGGGCTGAAATGCGTCCGCGCCGAGATTTTCGATTGTAAGGTTGCCAGCATAACCTCAAGTTCGACGTTTGGTGCAGCTTGCAAACCTAAAGCATGGGAAATGCCTGCTACATCTGTGCTTAGCCGTTTTGTTAGTTGTATGCGATATTGGCTATCAATCTCTTGCAGGGTGTAGCTGTGGAAATGCATTGCGTCTACGGCACTAGCCGACTCGATGTGGGCAAAATTAAACTCAGTTTGCATGTAGTGCAGCAAGCTATCCTGCATCACCAACACCAGATGTTTTCCGAACCGCGCAAAAGTCTCTATCTTGTGGTGAAGCTGCATTAGGGTTGTTTTTGCCGTCATTTTCCAGTTCATGCCATAGCTGCCAACCTCACTGCCAGATTGCCCTAAAAACTGATTGCGATACGACCACAATGATCCTGTGGTGTCCACCGCCTGAAGCTCTATTCCAACAAAATCAACCACCTTGCCATCTTGAACAGACGCCAAGAAATAGTCTACACTGCCGCCGGGGAGTGTAATTTCAGAAACGAGATGCAATGCATTGCCGGGCGTATGGAATTTGAGCAAATGCAAACAATCTGTGAAAACTTGCTTGCGCTCCAGAAAACGATGCGGACAGATGACAATTCCAACAGGTGCGTTGCTATGCTTTACAGTGCAAGTGCCAATAGCAATGCTGGCTTTTCCTGATCTTCACACAAGCGCGCTCTAGATAGCGGCAGTGTTGTTCACGCGCCACTTGTTGCCAGTCTATTCCAGGTTGGCGTGTGCTATGGGTGAAAAATTCTCGAATAATCTCACTCATAACAACAGTTGGCATCTTTCATTTGCGAAGGCGATATATTGTGCTGAAATATCAATGCCGATAGATTTGCGGAAAAGCTGCATTGCCACGAAATTTGTTGTGCCACTGCCGCAGAATGGGTCTAATACAATACCATTGGGTGGGCAAGTGGCAAGGATGGGTATTTTGCAAAGGTCTTGAGGGTAGACTGCATAGTGAACGGGACGCTGCACAGTATCTTCGGGCAGGATTTCCCAAACATCGCTGGGCTTGCTACCTTCAGGATGATAGCGCAAGAAATAGTAGCCGCGTTCGAGCAGTTCCCTAGCGCGCCCTGAAACCTTTATCGAATCTGAGTGCGTGGTGCGCTGTTGATTGCGGATAATCATCCTAAAATCCGCAATTTCACCTTGTGCAACTTTCTGAAGTTCCTTTTCAAGGGCAGCCAAAGCATTTTGCTTTTCTTGCGGCGTTAACGCCGTTGAAAGCTCTATTTGGCGCTTATATTTAACACCTGTTACGCCTGTGGCTGAAACAACCGCACCATTTTTGACCTGTGCGCTGCGCGGTTTGTTACGGATTGCATCTAACGCATAATAATAACCTTGTGGTTGTTTAACAAAATGAAAAAGATATTCATGCACATTCCGCAAGCGATCTGTGGCTTGATCATGCCCTTTTAGCTTGTGCCAAATAATATCATTTCGCAAGACCCATTTTTGCTCATCCATCAGCGCAAGGGCAATGCGCCAGGGCAGCCCTAGCAAATTCTTATTGACGTAACAATCTCCCAAGTTAAGCCAAAAAGAGCCAGAAGGCTTCAAAACGCGCCGAACTTCGGCAAAAACCTGTAACAGGCTGTTAATGTATGCCACATGGCTTAGCTCGGTGCCAATACCTGCTGCGTCGTAGTCACGTTGCCGCCAATAAGGTGGGCTGGTCATGCAAAAATCAACCGACTCATCAGGAAAATCTTGAAGCACAGTTAGACAATCACCCACAATAAAGAGTGGGTGATAGGTTTGTTGCGCTAGATACCCTACTATGCCCGTGTTCGGCTGTAAGATCATTGTGTGCCTTTCCCTACTGCTGAGGGCGTGTGATGAATACACCACGCGCCCCCTGCTGCCTTCACGCGCTTAGCGAACTTGCTCCGGCACTTTTTGCAGCATGTCGTCAATGATGCGGTCGGTGCTGAAGCCTTCTGCCTGCCCTTCAAAGTTGAGCAGCAGGCGGTGGCGCAGCGCCGCACGTGCCACACTTCGCACGTCTTCAAACGAGACGTTGAAGCGCCCACTAAAGAGCGCTTGCAGCTTAGCGCCCAAGATGAGCGACTGCGCGCCACGCGGACTGGCGCCATAACGCACATACTTTTTGACCATCTCCGGCGCGCTGATCTGATCGGGGTGTGAATTGACGATCAGGCGCGCCACATACTCGCTCAGGTGCGTCGCAATCGGCACGTTGCGCGCCACCTTGCCCATCTCGATGATGCGCGTGCCATCGGCTACGGGCTGCGGCTGATCGCTCTCGCCGCCGGTGGTGCGGTTCAAGATCGAGACCAGTTCTTCGGCGCTGGGAAAGCCCACATCAATCTTGAACATGAAGCGGTCAAGCTGTGCTTCAGGCAGCGGATAAGTGCCTTCCATCTCCAGCGGATTCTGCGTCGCCAGCACGAAAAAGGGCGGCTCCAGCTTATAAGTGCGGTTAGCAACCGTCACCGTCTTCTCTTGCATCGCCTCTAGCAAGGCGGATTGGGTTTTGGGTGTGGCACGGTTGATCTCATCGGCAAGCACAAGGTTGGCAAAGACGGGTCCGGGTTGGAAACGAAAAACGCGCCTGCCCGTCTCTTCTTCTTCCATGATGTTGGTGCCGGTCACGTCGGCGGGCATCAGGTCGGGCGTGAATTGAATGCGGGCGAACTGCAAATTGAGGGCAGTTGCCAGCGCACGGACGAGGGTCGTTTTGCCCAAGCCCGGCACGCCTTCCAGCAGGGCGTGGCTGCCGGTGATGACGCACATCAGCACATAGCGCACCACCTCATCCTGCCCAACGATCACTTTGCCCACTTCGCGGGTGATGGCGGCAACGGTCTCTTGAAATTCTTCCACGCTCAGCGCGGCAGTTACGGCTTGGTCAGTCATTGTGGGATACTTCTCCAATACATCGTACAGGTTTCTCGGTGTCTTGTTAGGGTTGGCAGCCTTCAAGCAAAGGTTAGGGTGTGCCGAGCCGAATCAGACCGCCCACTGTATTGCCAAAGGCATCTATCGGCACTGCCTGCCACACCTGTTGCACGGAAGTCAGGATCAGCAGCGCGCCGCCCTCATCCACTGCCAGCGGATAGCTTTCGCCGCCGCGCAGCTCCACCACCAGCGTTGTGATATCTGTATGGCGCGTTCGCGCTGCGATAATCGTGTAAGCTTGCCCTTCCGCCGTGCGGATGACGCCCTGCGCGATAGCTGCCATCACATTCGGCGCGGCGCAGGCACTGAACGGCTGCGCGTTGGGCAAATCGGTGAGGAAGCGCACACAGTCCGCGCCATCGGCTGCTGTGTAGAAATAGACAGCCAGCCTGCCGCCGCCGAAAGGCTGTTCCAGCCAAATGCCTTCTTCGGCGGCAGCCGTCGGCAGCACCTCAAGGGTTGACAGGGCAGGCTGAGTCGGTGCGGCATTGGGCTGGCAGCCAACCACACCGATCAGCAGGGCGGCGGCTGCCATAGTCTGCCAAAGGCGCATCATCACCGCTGAATATCGGTGAAATATTGGCGGATGAAGCCGCGCAGTGCGCCGGGAACGCGGTCAGTCTCCATCGCCTGATCAGCTTCTGCCGCCGCACGCCCGACCACATCCCGAATCGGCACCCGCGACTCACCAGTCGGATTTTCGCTAAATTCGCCCAACTCCATCGGATCGCTATCGCTGCCCGGCTGCCCGCTGCGCGGATTGATCTCTTGTCCGCCTTCGCCACCGATGAAGGTTGGTGCGTAGATGAAGTCATTTTCGGCAAGCGTGCCATCGCTGCGCCCGTTGTTCGCCTCGATTGGCTGCCCGCTGCCCGCTGTGCCTTCCACGGTATCGTTGCCCGCGCCGCCGCTGCCTTGCCCGGCACCCTCAGCGCCTTCAGCACCTGCTTGCTGACCCGGCACCTGACCACCGCCCTGAGCGCCTTGCTGCGCGCCTTGTGCGCCAGCCGCCGCACCTTGCGCACCCTGCTGACCCTGTTGTGCGCCCTGCTGTCCGCCTTGCTGTCCTTGTTGGGCGCCCTGACTACCCTGTTGTCCCTGCTGCCCTTGCTGCCCGGCTTGTGCCACCTGATTACCACTTTGCGCGAGTTGTTGGGCTGCCTGCTGCGCCGCTTGAGTCAAGGGCGACTGCGCCAACTGATTTTGTTGGTTTTGGAGTGCCTGCGCTGCCTGTTGGAGCGCCTGCGCTGCCTGCTGCATATTGCCCTGTTGGAGCGCCTGTGCCGCCTGTTGGAGCGCTTGGGCAGCGGCAGGGTTGGTCTGTTGGAGTGCTTGCGCCGCCTGTTGCAACGCCTGAATCATGCCCTCGATCTGCTCTTGGGTCAGTTGGTTGTTTTCCACGCGCTGCGCCAAATTTTGCAGTTGGTTGGCAGCATCACCCGGATTTGCGTTTTGCATCGCCTGCCCGGCGCCTTGCGTTGGCTGGCTCTGGCTGAGCGCTTGCCCGGCTGCTTGCAGCGCGGCGCGCTCTTGCGGCGTAAGCTGTTGGCGCGCCTGATTCATCTGCTGCGCCGCCTGCGAAAGCTGAGCAACTGCCTCAGGCTGCGTTATGTTCGGCTGCGAGAGTTTCTCCTGTAAATCTTGCAGGATTTGGGCAAGTGCCTCTTTCTCCGCCTCCGAAAGTTCAGGGTTTGCCAGCACGTCACGCTTGATCGCCTCAACGCGCTCAAGCTGTTGCTCAATGGCGCTTTGCAGCGCGGTCTGTTGGGCGATGATCTCCGCTTGCGGATTGCCCAACAGGAGCAGGACGCCCAGCAGGACTGCCAAGCCCAGCATAGCAAACAGCTCCCGCCGCCGCCACTGGAAAGCTAAATGCTGGCGCGCTTGCACCGTTGCCGCCTGAGCCAGTGCATCTTGCGTTTGCAGCGCGCTGAACATCTGCGGCGCACGGATGGCGTTTTCCGCCAATTCAAGGGCGGTGCTGGTGCGCTCTTGCAAGCCAAAGGTGCGGTCGAAGAAGCGGGCGGCTGCCAACGGCGTGCGCGGATAAAGCCAGACGCCCACCACTGCGAATAGCGCGCCCAGCAGCACCGCCAAGCCCGCCACTGCCAGCACTTGCGTTGGCAGCAGCCACGGGCGCACCCGCGCCGCCACCGCCACCACAATCCCGATCAGGATGCCGAGCATGATGCCACGCGGCAGCCACAGCGTCGTTTGCGTCAGGCGCAGGCGTTTATCCCAGCGCGCCACATAGCGCAGCAAGGTTTGCCGCACGCTTGCGAAGTTCATGCTCTCAGCTTGATCGGTCATGGGTAATGCCCTCAACAACTCTGTTTTGCTTAGTTTACCGCATTTCTGCGCGTTATGTTTCGATGCGCCGCACGCGCCGCACCGTTCGGATCACCAAAATCAGCGCGGCAAGCAGGTAAACAGCGCTGAATAGAATCCATGGCGAGATGATCGGCACTTGGATAATGCCCGTCGTGCTGCTGACCGTCTCGTAGAAAAAGAAGGCGCTCTGCTTGTTCAGCAGCCAGAATTGCGTTAGGAAGGCTGCCATCAGTGGATTGGTGGCTGCCAGCGCCAACAGCCCGTAAAGCAGCAGTGCCTGCACCTCAGCCGACACATCAGCAAGCCTGCCGCCCAAAAAGCTGGAGATGAGCGCCACCCCAATGAAGATCAGCAGCGGCAAGCCAACCGTGATAAAGAGTGTGACGGCATAGGTGGTGATATTTGCCGAGAGCGTGCGCGGCTGCACCGCCGAAAAATAGATGCCCGTCGTGCCAAGCGTGATGGCAGTCACTGCCAAGATCACAAAGGCAAGCACCACTTCGATCTCTGAGACGCCGCCGAACAAGAAGGCGATGCTTTGCAGCGGAATAGCGGCAATCAGCAGCAGAAAGACGTAAGAGAGCGCCGAAAAGAGCTTGCCGATCACCAAGGCACGCGCTGGTAACAGCGTTGTTTTAAGCAGATCGTAGGTTTGGCGTTCCCGCTCACCACTGATGGCGCTAGCGGTGAAGGCAGGCGCGATGAAGGTGACGAGGAACAACTCTATGCCCACAATGCCGGTGAACAGCGTGCGCCCAACCTGACCGCCAGAGGTGAAGCCAAAGACATCTTGCGAGGCAGTCGAAAGCACATAAAGCAGCGTCGCAAAGCCCGCCATCAGCAGCAGATAGACCGACAGCACGGCAAAGGCGCGTGCGCCGCGCATCCGCCCGCGCAGTTCCTTCATCACCACCGGATTTTTGAACAGACCGCTTCGGTAGCGTGGTGCAGCCTCTGCCTCTGTCATGTGACGATCCCTTTCGTCACCTTCATAAAGACCGATTCAAGGTCTTGTGCCTGCTCGTTAAAGTTCAGCACCGGGATGCCTTTGGCAGCTAACGCCTGCACCATGCTTGAAAGGATGGTATCTTCGCCCTCAAAGGCAACGCGCAGCCGCTTGCGTCCGCCTTCATCAGGCAGATCGCTAATCTCCAGCACGCCGTGAATAGCACCCAGCACCTGCTTTGCCTCATCAGCGCGCTCTAGCAAGGTCACGATTGCCTCACGGTGCGGCGAGAGTTGGCGGCGCACGGCGTCCATGCTGCCCTGCATCACCATCTTGCCGCCTTCCACAATGCCGATGTGCGTGCAGATTTCCGCCACGTCCGCAAGAATGTGCGATGAGAAGAAGATCGTCTTGCCCATCTGCGAAAGCTCGACCATCAGCTCACGGATTTCGACACGCGCCCGCGGATCCAGCCCGCTGGCAGGCTCATCGAGGATCAGCACTTGCGGATCATGCACCAGCGTGCGCGCAAGGCACAAGCGCTGCTTCATGCCGCGTGAGAGCTTATCCACCATATCATCGCGGCGGTGGCTCAGGTCTACCAAGTCCAGCAGATCGCCGATCATTTGCGGGCGGTTGCCCTCAGGAATTTCGTAGCAGGCGGCGAAGAAATCGAGGTATTCCCAGACTTTCATATCATCATAGACGCCGAAATAATCAGGCATGTAGCCGATCAAACGGCGCACGGCACGCGGATTCTTGGTGACCTCATGCCCTGCCACGTAAGCCTGCCCAGCGCTGGGCAGCATCAATGTGGTCAGGATTCGCATAGTGCTGGTTTTGCCCGCGCCATTCGGTCCCACAAAGCCGTAGATGGCACCGCGTGGCACGCTCAGCGAAAGATCGTTGACGGCGGTCAGCTTGCCATAGCGCTTGACCAAACCGCGTGTTTCCACAATCAGCTCATTCTCGTTGATGACTGCGGCGGGCGGTGCGGCAGGTGCTGTGGATTGGGGCAAATTAGGCGTCAAATCAGACTCGGACATAGGCACTCTCTCTTGTGATGCTGCTTGGCATAGTTACTGCCCTGCGTTTTGCAGGCGTCCGTATAAGGTCAGATCAATGCGCTCGAAGTGGACAGTCGCCGAATCGGTGGGCGTATCCACGCGCACCTCAATAGCGTTCTCAGGTCCGAGGAAGCGCGCAGGACGATCCGTGATGCGTAGCGTGATATTGGTCGTATCTACCACCACCCAATCGGCGGCTTGCCAATCCCACAGCGAGAGTCGCCCTTTACCGGTGCTGAAAGTGTTGCCCGGCTTCACGAATAGCCGAATTTCCTGCACGTCGTTCAGGCGCATGAGCGGCATTGGGCTGTAGCGGAAGATGACCGTCTCGCTAGGCTGCAAATAGAGTTCATAAGGCGCGGCATCGCGGCGTGGACTGGCTTCCGTCGGCGTCCACGTCAGGTAGGCGCTGGGCAGTTCCACAACGCCGTTGGTCGAGATGGGCTGCACACGCGTGGGCAGGCGGAAGATATAGAGCGTGGTATCTTCCGTCTCAAAGGCGGCGCCTTCCAAACTAACGGTTAAGGGCGAGGTGTTCGTCCAACCGACCAAGAAGACATCCGTGCCGCGCCCACCGCTTGGATCGTAATCCGCGATGATCGACTCTAGGAAGGACTGCCGCCGCCACATCTCTTGACGCAGTTCAGTGTTCTCGAAGCCGCGTCCGCTGTAGAAGGCTTGCCCGTAAACATAATTTGTCCCCATAATATCGGCAACAGTGCCCGCCCGCGGACCGCTGAAGCGCGTGCCACGTGCGGTGTAGAGGCTCATCAAGTTGCCGCTGCCCAAGCCAATCGGCGGCGATTGGCGCGGATTCACATCTAGCTGCACGCTGCGCGCCTCGCCTGCTTGCACCGTGCCAAGCGGACGGGCACCGCCCATCGCCAGCAGCATAGCGTCGTTCAGCGTGATGCCGCTGGTGTTGCTAAAGGTGACCTGAATACGCGCATTGGCAGTTTGCCCGTCCGCCGTAGGCACGGCGCTGCCGCCTGCCAGTTGAATGACAGCCTCGCCCTCGATGGGCGTCACGGTGGTGTAGCCGCTGGCGGCAAACGCCTGTGTAGTCCCGGCATCAATCGGGAAATCGCGGGCAACGTAGCCGTTATCCTCATAGATGGTCAGGTTGCGCGGAATGCCGATGCTGCCAAAGGCATCAGTCGTCAGTGTACGGAGGGTCATCCCTTCGCCAACGCCCAAGCTGTAGACGCTGCGGCGCGGCGCCAGCACGCCTAACACGCCATCCACCTGAGCGCGTTCGCTGCCTTGCCAGACCTGCACCACCGCCATACGGTTGATGATCGCCTGTGTGCCGCGCAGATTGAAGCCTGTCACGTAGTAGAGGACGCTCGTCACCACCACAATCAGCGGAATGCTGAACCACGCCCACTCGCGGCGCTTAAGCTGCCGCAAAATCAGGTAGTTCACAGGACCGATAATGATGATATATGCCAGCAAGAACGCGCCGAGCTGAAGCACATCCGGCAAGCGCAAGCCCTTGATAAAATCAGCAGCGACGATTGCCTGTTCGGTGTTGACGACGCCGTTTGACCAGCTCGGGCGCATGGTAGCAGTTGTCAGCAGGGTAAACCAGAACTGACCACGGTTCACCCACGTTTGGAATGGCTCTAAGCTCGGATCAATGGCGAGATAGTCCACAATGCCGCCGCCAAGCGTGCGCCGCACAAGGATCGGCGTGCCGCTTTCCTCAACCAGCAAGGTTGCATCAGGCAGCAACACGCCGCTTGCCACAATAATTGGGTTGGCAGCGGTCAGTTGGTCAGCCGCAACACCGGCAAAGCTGGCAATTTTGGGCAGCGAAGTGAGGGTGAGCGTGCCGTTGGGCTGCATTGGCAGCAGGCGCGTCACGCCGGCTTGTGTCTTTTGCCAGTTCGGACCACCCGTCACAATCAGATGCCCGCCCGCCAGCACCCAATCTTCAATCGCCTGCCGCTGCTCGAAGGTCAGGTTGCCGCTGTCGGCATCGGTCAGGATCAGCGCATCCAGCCCGCGCAACGCCTCCCCAATGCGCGGCACGTTCTCTATACGCCAATTTGCCTGATAAGCATCGCCAACGCCACTGCGGAAGTTCCGCAAATCTACGCCGCCACGCGGTGACTCGGTGATAACGGCGAATAAAATATCCGTGTTACGGGCAGGGCGCACATCGCGGGTAAGTGTTGCCACAATACGCTCAGCCGTCACCAGCTCTACGCGCACTTGCTGCGATTGCGCGCTCAACGGCACATAGACAAATATCTGCTTGCTGGATTGGTTGGGCAGATCGAGCGTGACGGCGTAGGCATCCGTCGGCTGGTTGATGGCATCGCCAGCGGTAACGCGCAGCGTGCCGAAAATATCCGTGCCGTTGTTGCTGGCAGTGATGCGAAGCGGCGTCCACTGACCATCGCGGAAGTAGCCATCGTAGCCAACTTCAATGCTAAGCGAGACTCCACTCGGTGTTTGGGCAGAAGCAGGCACGGCTGTGCCAATAAGGGTGACCGTTAGCAGGGTAATGAGCAGGCAGACCAGACCTGCCACAGCATGTTGACGCACCAAATGATTGCTCCGCTAAACTCACTTTTCGATAGTTTACACACCTTTGGTTAGCAATGCTCAAAAACTTATCACTAGCTTATTTTTAGGGTGCTTGAACAGTGCTGATCAGGTTCTTGATCAGGGTGGCAACAAAGCTCTCGAAGGGCAGGGCTTCCTCACTTTGGACATTGCCAGGGCGCACGGTTGGGATGGGCGTGTTGGTGCGGACGCGAGTCGGGGTGCGGGTTGCTGTGGCGCTTGCCGTTGCCGTGAGTGTGGGCGTTGTGGTTGGGCTTGCCGTTACGGTGAATGTCTGCGTTGGGGTGAGTGTGTGGGTGGCGGTCGGGCTTGCCGTTGGTGTGGGCGTGCTGCTGCTGGTGGCACTCGGTGTGATGGTGGCTGTCGCTGTGGGTGTGGCGGTGTTGGTTGGGCTTGGCGTAAGGCTGGCTGTGGCAGTGGGCGTGCTGGTGGGTGTATTGGTCGGTGTCGGTGTGTAGGTTGGTGTGGCGGTCGGCGTTGGCGTATGGGTGGGCGTGGGCGTGCTGGTAGGTGTTGGGGTTGCCGTTGGCGTGGCGGGAATCTGTGCCTGCTCAATGGGCAGCAGCTGGTTGGGCGTAAAGCCGCCGCATTCCAAGCCGCGTGTGCGGAGCCAGCCACCGCGATATTCTTCTGGGGCAGCAAGGCGCACCCATTCAGCGTCTGTGTCACGCCGATCAGGCGAATAGGCGATTGTGCGCCGACTAATATCCAGCGTGGCGCGTTCGGGATACACCTCACCCGGACCGGCGTAGAGGATGGGCGTGAGATCGCCGCGCAACACGCAGGACGGCTCGCTGACTTCAAGGCGGCGTTCTTCAGTGACGGTCTGTGCATCCTGCCCACGCACAATCAGGCGCACGACTACCGCACCAAAAGGGGCAATCAACACCGATGAGTCGGTCGAGCGTGGCGGCTGATCAGCAAACTGCTGGCGGTCATTGGTCTGGCTATCCACCACTTCGACCGTGACGTTCTCGGCATTCTGAATGTCCCACGCAAGGCTGACGCGCTGCTCCACATAGCGGATGAGCGCAGTTGGTTGGGCAGTGAACGCCGCAATCTGTGCGGCACGCGGCAGCGAGAGCAGCACCACCAAGCCAACCAGCCCTAAGAGCAGCGCACCGACCACGACACTGCTCAGCAAGCCGCCTAGCACGGGCTTCACAATGGCGATGCCCGGCACCGTGGCAAGGAAGGCGGATTGGTCTTGCGCTTGCACAATGACATCAAAGGGGACGCGCTGGGCAGCGCCGAGCAAATTGCGCGCTTTGGGGCGCATGAAGCCGCGCACACGCTGGCGCTCACCGGGCGCAAGGGTTAGGTGGGAGGGCTGAATATCAAATTCGAGGGCGCCGTTAGCAGTCTTGCCAAAGAGGGCAATTGGCAGCGGCGCGCTGCCCTGATTCTGCACGTACAGGTCAAAGGGTGTGGGCAGCTCAACCTCGCTGCGGACAAGCGCCATACCAAAGCCGCTGTAGCTGCGAACGGTGAGCGTGAGCAGTGCGGTCATGCTCTGATCGGGCGCATTTTTGGCGCGCACCGTCACCTTGACGGGATATTCACCGGGCTTGCTATCACTGCGGCGCAGCGGCTTAAAATTCAGTGTAACAGTTGACGGTTCATCAGGGCGCACTTCCAGTTCAGGGCGGTCTACGCGCACCCACTCACGCGGCACGCCTTCCACCTCTACGGTGTAGCGCTCTGCCTCTGTGCCTGTGTTGTGAATGGTGAGCGTGGTCTGCACGTGGGCGCCGGGCGTTACGGGCATGAAGGGTGCTTCCATCTCAATGCGGAAGTTCACACCGACGACCTCAACGCGCTGTGTGGTGTCCGCCTCAGTGCTGATCGGCTGCGTAGGCACATCATCTTGCAGCGGTTGGTAGATCAGGCGCAGATCGCCCATCTGGATTTCTTCGCCGCCGCGCAGAATGATAGCATCCTCAGGCTTAATGCGTTCACCATCCACGTAGGTGCCGTTTACTGATTCTTTGTCGCGCAGGACTGCCTGCCCATTCTCATACGAGATGGTGATGTGATAACGCGAGACGGATGTAGCATCCAAGGCAATATCGTTGCCCGTCGAGCGCCCGATGGCGATTGTCTGTTTGTCAAGTGGATAACTCTCTGAAGGTCCGTTGGGCCAATAGACATCTAATCTGCCGTACACCATCGTGCCACTACCTCCGTTGTTGAGATCAGTCTACCACTACATTGGCAGATCGGCAACGCATTTCGGTTAGAGGCGCGCCAAGCGAATGGCAAGCGTAGGGCATCGAGCAACCGCTTTCCCTGAAAAAATGAGGTTAATATTTCCTTTAGAGGCGTATGGATGTGGATAACTTGTGGATAACCTGTGGATAACTCGCCTCAAATTGTGGATAACTTTTCCTGTAAGTGGGAAGGTCACAAGGCACCTGTGGATACATGTGGATAACTTGGCGAGTTATCCACATGCCCAATGTGGATAAGTATACTTTTGTAAGCGATTCCGAAACGCCATATATGGGCTTTATGACGAATCACATATGCCATATATAGCGCTTTAGCACGCCTGTGCGCTATTTTTGCCCAGAGTTATCCACATATCCACAGGCTCTACTACCTCTGCTAGATATAGATAACTATATGTGGATAACTTGTCCTGAACGGGAACGCCTGAAGACACGCTTGGCAGAACGGCAGTTTGCCTTGCCCTCAAAGTGTGCTGCTCAATTCAAGCAATTGCGGGCAGGCTGTAGGCGATGTAAGGGCGGGGCAAGCCCGTAAAGAAACTGCAAAAAGCGTGAAAATCTTGCATTAAATGGTGTTTCCCACTTTTGGCAGATCGTCATCTGTAAAAAACCAGCGTACAATAAAAGCGCTTTAGGTGTTGGTCAAGCAATTAGCCCTAACATCGTGCGCCGCAGAAGGATGGTGCTATGCCAGATAAAAACACGCTTTCGGTCAGCCGCAGCGAGATTGACAGCCGCGACCCAACCCTTCGGATTTCACCTGATGGTGGCAACAGCTTCACGACGCTTGTTGTGCAACGCACCGTCAACATTGGCAGCGAGGCGCGCCAAGATATTGCCATTCAGGCGGCAGGCATTGCAACGCGCCATGCGCGCCTGCTGCAAGAAGGCACCACTTACCGCATTTTCGATCTGACTGAGGGCGGTGTGTTGGTGAACAACCAACTGATTGATGGCAGCACGCTGCTGCGCGATGGCGACGTGATCCGCTTGCAGGATCGGAGTGGCGTTGGCGCGACGCTCACGTTCTCCAACCCGATTGAACGCGCACTGGGCAGCGAGTCGGTTGGGCGCACCTATCCGCTGGATATTCTGCCCTGCATCATCGGGCGCGATCCGTCAGCACAGATTCACCTCACCTCCCTCGCCGTCTCGTGGCATCATGCTATCATCACCCAGCAGGGCAATACACACATCATCACCGACGATGGCAGCGTGAACGGCACCTTTGTGAACGATAAAAAGCTGGCGGCGCCGCACCGCTTGCGCCCTGAGGATGTTATCCGCATTGATCAGGCGCTCTTTGTCTATAACGGCAAGGGCTTGATGCGGATGGCTGCCACCCAAAAGCTGGAAATTGACGCCTACAATCTGGATGTAACCTACCGCACCGGCTTGTTTGGGCGCGTCACGCTCAACACCATGCGCGAAACATCCATCGCCATCCAACCGCGTGAGCTGGTGGCGATCATCGGCGGTAGCGGTTCGGGCAAATCTACCCTGCTGCGCACCCTGAACGGCGCGCAGCCTGCCAGCAGCGGCAAAGTGCTGATCAACGGCGACGATCTCTATCAAAACTATGAGGTTTATCAGCCGATCATTGGCTATGTGCCGCAGACGGATATTGTGCAGGATGCGCTCAGCGTCTATCAAACGCTCTATTATGGCGCCAAGCTGCGCTTTCCGAACGAGCCGCCCGAATCGCGTGAGGAACGCATCAAGAAGGTGCTGGATGCGCTAGAGCTGACCGACTTCCGTGATCGGCTGGTCGGGCGCTTAAGCGGTGGTCAGCGCAAGCGTGTGAGCATCGCCCTAGAGCTGATGGCAGAGCCGATCATGCTCTTTATGGATGAGCCATCCAGCGGGCTTGATCCGGGTTTGGATAAATCCATGATGCTGACCTTGCGCCGCTTGGCAGATCGTGGGCATATCGTGATTGTGGTGACGCACACCACGCTCAATATTGACCTGTGTGATCACGTCGCGTTGATGTCGCGCGGCTATCTCGCCTACTACGGTCCGCCCAAGCAGGCGCTCCAGTTCTTCGATGCCCGCGATTATTCCGAAATTTATAACAAAGTGACGCTGTCACCAGAGGTAGCCCGCTCCACCAGCGAGACGATGGTCTTCACGCCGTCTTCGTCGCGCATTGTGGCAGGCGCAAAGATTAGCCCACAGGATGCAGCGCGCCAATGGGCGGAAAAATACCGCCAGACGCCTGAATACCAAAAGTATGTGGTGGAACGCTTGCAGGTTCATGGCGCCAGCGTGAAAAACTCGGCGCTGACCAACCAAAAGCTGCGCCGTGTGCGGCGTGGCTCGCTCTGGCAGCAGACGCGCTACCTGACCGAACGCACCATCGCGCTTGTCCGCCGTGATGTGCGGACGATCATCGCCCTGATGTTAGTGCTGCCGCTTGTGGCGCTCTTTTTGGGCTTGATCAGCTTCGATACAGTGGAGGGTGGGCGCGGGCAGATGTTGGTCAGCCGCGGCACACCACGCGATTACGCACTGTTGATGGATCAGGTGCCGCTGCAATCGGTTGCCCCGGTCGAGGCGGCGGAGGCTACCGACGCTAATGAGCCACCACCCGAAGGCGAATCCAGCACGACGCGCCGTGCCGCGCCAGTGGTTAGCGCGGTTGGCACCTTTGTGCCAGCCTCAGAGGCAGAGCGTATCTTGTTCATTTTGGCGTTGGCAGTGGCGCTCTTTGGTGTGTTTGCCTCAGCTTATGTCATTGTGGTAGAGAAAAGCCTATTCCTGCGCGAGCGCATGGTGAACCTACGCATCACCGCCTACCTTGCCTCAAAATTCTCGGTGTATGGTGTGCTGGCGGTGCTAAGCTGCGTGGCGGCGCTGCTTTTGTTCTCGCTCGGCGTGATGCTGCCGACGCAAGGCATCCTGATGAATGGCTTCTTGGAATTGCTGATCACAATGGCGCTCACGGCGCTGGCAGGCGTCAGCATCGGCTTGCTGATCTCAGCGCTCAATCGGCAGGTGAACGCCGTCACCTATTTGGTCTTGGCGGTTTTGTTCATGCAAATCCTGTTCCCTGGTGTGCTGTTCAAGATGGACGGCGCCCTAGAGCCACTCTCGCGCCTGACGGTGACGCGCTGGGCGCTGGAGGCACTCGGTGGCACTGTAGATATGGTGCAGCGCAACGCCGAAGGGCGTATTGTGGTGGCGGCGCAGGCAGTCAACCCGAAGACCAACCGTCCGCTGCCGAATGCACCGCTCACCCGCCAATACTTTCCCGCGCCGCCCGCGCTCAGTGTGACCTACGCCACCAACGCCAGCGAGTTAGTGCTGCGCTGGCTGGTGCTGATCGGCTTTTCGGTGGTGTTCCTGACGGCGAGCCACTTCGCGCTGCGCCGCAACGAGCCGTTCTAAGCGGCGCTGGGCAGGCGTTGGGAAAGCGCCTGCTTTGGTAAACGTCTTGGTGGTGTATGCTTGCGTAGGTGTGAAGGCTGCTTGCCTTCATACGCTATGATGGAAAATGTTGTTCAACTTGGAGGAACCATTCACGATGAAACGTAACGCCCTTATCGCCTTGCTGATGGCTGCTGCCCTGCTCTTTGGCGTAGTTGCTAGCTTGCCAAACAGCGTCTCGGCAGAGCCGCCGCGCCAAGGCACACCCACGCCCGGTGGCATCGAAATTGAGCCAGAAAACCCGACGGCAACGCCCGTTGTGCCGAAGTTGCAGCCACCGGACGATGGCTTTGGCGGCACACCGCCCGTCTTTACGCCGCCGCCAACTCTTGATGATTTGATCGCACAGTTCCCCGATCTGAAGCCCTACATTGATCAGGTGCGCGATGTGGATTTGGGCAACCTTGACCTTGCCGAACTCTACCGCCGCATCTTCCAAATCTACGATGCACGCGGTGCTAGTGGTGTTGCCACCTTCCTGAAGGATAGCGGCATCCTAGAGAAGCTGAACATCCCGTTGAGCTACCTTGACCTCTTGGTTGCCTTTGATCAAGGCGGCATTGAGGCAGTTGAAGACCTTGCCCGCGTCCGTCAGCTCATCAACGATGCCGATGAGCTGGTTGCTTACCTGCTGCTGGATGATGCTAAGAATCTTGAGGCAGTGACCAAAGACCTTGAAGAAAACTTCGGCGTTACCGTTTACGGCTATGACCTAACCACCGAGGAAGTCGAGGTTGGCATTCCGCTGGAACTGCTGGCGCAGTACCAAACGCCCGGCTCGCTGCTTGGCTATCTGGTGGCGCTTGCCAACGCAGAGCATATCGAAAGCTGGCGCTTGCCCATCCCTGCCGTCACGGGCAGCTTGGGCTTGCAACGTGGCGGCAGCCCCATCGCCCAGACCATTGGCGCTGATGCGTGGCACGCCGCTGGCATCACCGGTAAGGGCGTGCGCGTTGCCATTGTGGATTTGGGCTTTGGCGGTGTGAAAAAACTGCTCGGCTCGGATTTACCTGCCACTGTCAAGACCAACTTCCCGATTGATCAGTTGGATCGCCAGCGCGAGGATCACGGCACGGCAGTTGCCTCTGTGGTGCATCGCGTGGCGCCGGATGCCGAACTCTACCTTGCCTTTGAAGATAACAGCTCACGCGGCTTTGCCAATGTGCTGCAATGGCTGGAAGATAATAAAGTGCAGGTCGTCAACTACTCGGTTTCGCAGTTGATCGGACCGCGGGACGGCTCGTCCTACAGCGCGCAGCTGGTCGAGCTGTTCATGCGGCGCACCGGCGCGCTGTGGATTAACTCATCGGGCAACTACGCCATGTCGCACACGCTCTTTGAGTTCAATCCCGGCGAGAAGGGCATCCACTTCTACTCGTCCGAGCGCAACTTGCTGCCTTTCATGGCATTTGCACCCGTCACCACTATCGCCATGAACTGGAACGGCAATTGGAAGGGCGGCGAGAACACTGAGTATATCTTTGTGGTGCTGGATAAGGACGGTAAAGAGATCGGCGCGGCAACCGAGCAGCGGCGTGGGCAGCGCAACCATTTTCCTTTCCAAATCCTGAACTTCCGCACCACGCCGGGCGAGATTTACTACCTATTGGTGGCGCGCACACGCGGCACTACCGATAACCTGATTGACATCATCATCAACAACAGCGAGATTGCGCCGTGGGCAAAGGTGCCGCAATACAGCATCGCCACGCCTGCCGATAGTCCCGGCGTGCTGACCGTTGGCGCAACCGATCTGCGCGGCAGTGAGATCGAGGACTACAGCTCGCAAGGACCGACCCAAGATGATCGCCTGAAGCCTGATATTTCCGCGCCAACCAACGAGGTTGTGCCGGGCTATAATCGCGGCTTTGGCGGTACCTCTGGCGCGGCACCTGTGGCAGCTGGCGCCGCAGCGCTCATCTTGCAGGCAAACCCAAGCCTGAGCAACGCACAGCTTAAGGCATTTATGATGCAGAGCGTGGTTGACTTGGGCGATAAAGGGCAGGATATTGTCTACGGCGCGGGGCGCTTGATGCTGCCGTCGCCGAATGGTGTTGATCCTGAGGAAGGCAACGTCCTTGGCGGCGATGAAGATGAAGACAACGGCTCGGTGGTGGGCGGTGACGATGAGGTGGCGCTAACCATCACCGACGTGCGGACGCAGTTCAACGTGAAAGTGCAAGGCGTGACGGGCATGGGCATCAACGCCTCGTTCAGGCTGGAAAACTTCACGGGCAGCCGCTTGGCAGTGGTGGCGATCTTCACCGATATGAACGGCGATGCCTTGCCTGTGGAGCTAGAGGACTATTCGCTCTTCGGCACGATTGCGACGGGGCGCCTGATTGATGTGAAGGGCAAGAACAATCGCTTTGATGGCGTGGGCTTGTTCATTCCGAACCGTGCCTTCCGCCAAGTCAACGACTCGCGCATTCAGTTCTTCGTGGCAGTCTACGATGTGAGCAGCGATGACGATGCGCCGCGGCTTGGCGCCAGCGAACCGATCACGTTGCGCCTACGCAAGTAGCCACAGACGAATAAACTATCGGATAAGCTATCGGTGTGGGCAGCGCTGAGGCTGCCCACACTGCGTATCGCCCTCACGCATTTGCCACATATGCCGTCTCTTGAATGGCAAGATCAATAAAGACGGCGGATGTCCAGCCGAAGATGGGCGCTGCCTTCGGCGGGCGCGCCGCTGTGATCGGGTTGTAGTATTCGTAGATGTCTGAGCGCTGCATGACCAGATCAAGCGTGTTGCGGCGCAGCTTATCGGCAAGTTCAGGGCGTCCGACGCGGATGAGCGCCTCAATGAACAGGTAGTTGATGTTCACCCACACAGGACCGCGCCACATTTGATCCGCATCAAACTTTGGATCGTTGAGGGCAACGGTTGCCAACGCCCATTTGTCCCAGAAGGTCTGTGGGTTGGTCAGGTGGGCGATGAGCCGTGCGTTAATGCGCTCTGGCAGGCTGCCCGTCCACAAGGGCAATAGTTGAAAGGGCGTGAAGACCTCAATCGGCTGCCCCTGATAAAGCGCATTGAAATAGCCACGCCGTTCGTCCCAGAGCCTTTCGAGCATCCGTGCGGTGTGCTGCTGCGCTTGCTCACGGTAGCGGGCTGCCTCTTGCGCCAGACCTATCAAAGACGCCATACGCGCCAGACTCTCCGCCTGAATGACGATATAGGTGTTCAGGTCAGGGGCAACAACGGGCATTCCGTCATCCCAGAGTGGGCTGTCATCAAGACCGCTGGAAAACGGGTGCTGATAATGGCACAAGCCGTTCTCGTTCAGGTTATCGCGCAGCCACCAATCATGCCAGCGCGTGATCGGCTCATAAATTTCGCTCAGGAAGTCAAGGCGCCCGCATTTCTCAAAGACCTTTAAGGCTGCCCATGCCACCAAGGGCGGCTTGGTCACATCCGCCTCAACAGGGCGCGTCAGGCGCGTTACTAAGCCTTCATCGTGAATAGCGTCCGGCAGCATCCCATCCTCACGCTGGTGATCCAGCACAATGCGGATTTGATCTTCGGCAAGCTGCGGGTCAATATGCCGATAGGCAAGCGCGTGAAAATACTGATCCCACTGCCACACGCCGATGTAGTGAATTTTGGAAGGCACCAGTGCCTCACGGGTGAAGTAATAGCGTGTGTTCAGCAAGCCTGCGCGCATGATCCACCACGCATGGGCGTACTGCGCCTCATATTCAGGCAACACTTGCGGCACGGAATCAAACCATGCCTGCCACGCTGCACGCGAGCGATTGATCGCCTCATCGGTGGGCGGCAAGGTGCGGTTATAGCCCAAGCGCGGTGTGATGTTCAGCAGCAGCGCGTCGCCATCGCGGGCGGTGAGCCGCAGATTGATGCGGAAGCGATCACCGGTTAGGGCGAACAGATCGTTGGCGTCAAGCTGCGCGTTGGTGGTGTAGGCGATGTTGCGCTTGCCGTGCAGCGTGCCGCCGCGCCGATCCGTGGCGCCGCGTGTGGCGTGTGCCTCAAAGCTGATGCCATAGCTGCCGGCAGGCAGGCGAATCAGCACCGCTTCTGGCTCCACAAACGTCCACGCAAAGTTACCCAACGGCGTGCCAAGCGTGACGCAGTGTGGGTAAGAATCCACCTCAAAAGGCTGGGGTGTGCCATCTGCGCCTAGCAAGGTGAGCTGATCGAGGATCGGCGGGCGCTGCCGATAGTGACCCACCTCACCTTGCCAGCGTTCCCAACGTTCGGCAAGGCGGATGGCAACACGGTTGCCTTCGCGGAAGATCAACAAGCGCGATCCGCGGTCTGTGAAGGGAATCGCGCTTAAATCAATGCGGTTGTGGAGCAGTTCAAGTGCATTCATGACCGAATTTCTTCTTGTGTGCTGAATTTCCTCAAGATTATACCGACAATCGCCCTGAGGTGTATGGCACACGGCAGCAGCCCTTTAGACCGCCGCTTTGTGGCGCGTTTCGATCAGCTTGCCGTCCCGCAGCTCATGCACAACGTCTGCCTCTGCCATGACCATCGGATCATGACTGACGATGGCAAGCGTCATGCCGCGCTCACTGACGAGGCGGCGCAGCAGATCGAGGATGCGCCTACCAGTTTGGCTATCAAGCTGCCCGGTTGGTTCATCGGCAAGGATGATGTGCGGCTGCGCGGCAAGCGCACGGGCAATGGCGACGCGCTGCTGCTCACCGCCGCTCAGCTCATAGGGGCGGTGGCGCGCACGGCGCGTCAGCCCGACCCATTCTAATGCCTCGCTCACTTGCGCCTCGCGCTGACGGCTTGGCACACCGCGCA
This sequence comes from Anaerolineae bacterium, assembly GCA_034432555.1. Taxonomy (GTDB): domain Bacteria; phylum Chloroflexota; class Anaerolineae; order Aggregatilineales; family UBA2796; genus CP2-2F. The sequence goes on along the minus strand of DAOUBW010000037.1, from coordinate 82,267 downwards.
TCCGCAGTGGCACGCCTACATTTTCGGCAGCGGTCAGCAGTGGCAGCAAGCCAAAGCTCTGAAAGATGAAGCCGAGTTGTTCACGGCGCAAGGCAAGGCGCGCCTTCTCGTCCATCTCGCGCAGCGCCTTGCCCATAATCCACACACCGCCCTCAGTCGGATCATCCAAGCCGGCGATCAGGTTGAGCAGCGTTGTTTTGCCGCTGCCCGAACGTCCAACAATGGCGGTCATTTGGTGGGGATAAATGGCGAGCGAAACGCCGTTCACAGCGCAGATATCTTCGCCTTCAAGGTGATAGATGCGCGTGAGGTTCTCGGTGCGGATGGCGGCGGTTGCCGCGTCGGTGCTGCCGTTACTGATCATGCTTGTATGTCCTGCTCATCGGGATAAACGCCAACGTGATCGTCGCGCAGCTTCAGGCGTGCGCGCTCTGCAATGCCCAGTGACTCAAGGTATGCCTGTGGCAGTTGCAGCCTGCCCACACGGTCTACGATGGCATACTCATCGGCGCTGGCAAGCTGCCCATCGCTAGCGCGGCGGCGCAAAATTTCGGTGCTGGTGCGCCCATCGCGCATTCCAACAACGCGATCCACACGCGCCGAGACGCTGGCATCGTGCGTCACGATGATGATCGTCACGCCCTGATCGCGGTTGAAGGCGCGCAGCGTGCTAAAAATCTGCTCGGCTGCCTCGCTATCCACTTCGCCGGTTGGCTCATCTGCCAGCAGCAGGCGCGGCTTGTTCGCCATAGAGACGGCAATGGCAACGCGCTGCTGCTCACCACCACTTAGCCGATCAGGGCGATGATTCAGGCGTCCGCCTAGCCCAACCTGTTCCAGCAGCATGTGGGCGCGTTCGCGGCGTTGGCGGGCAGGCACGCCATCCAGCGCCATCGGCAGTTCCACGTTTTCGCGGGCGCTCAGGTAGGGCAGTAGGTTACGCGCCGTCTGCTGCCAGACAAAGCCAACTTCGCGGCGGCGGTAGATGACCTGCTCACGGCGCGTCATCTCCAGCAGGTTATAGTCGCCCACACTGACTCGCCCGGCGGTTGGTGTATCCAAGCCGCCAAAGATGTTCATCAAGGTGGATTTGCCTGAGCCGCTGGGTCCGACGAGCGCCATCATCTCGCCGCTGTTGATGAGGAGGTCTATGCCTTGCAGGGCAACCACTTCCAGATCAGCGACTTTGTAGATTTTGACGAGATTTTCGCAAATAATGAAGGGTTGGGTAGACAAGTAGAGAGCCTTTCCGATCAGCCTGGTGGCGAGTCTGTTGATGCATTTTCTGAACCAAGTAAACTGATCAAATCTATAATCAGATTAGGAATGTGCTGTGTGGCGGTAACCCAAACAATATCCTCATCCACACTTGCATAACCATGAATCAGGCGGTGGCGCATTCCAATAATGTTTTGCCAAGCAATATGTGGCGTAGCTATGCGTGTTTCTGAGCTTACTTTGGAGGCTGCCTCACCGATAATCTCTATGGTGCGTTCGATAGCACGTTGCATCATGCGATTTTCGTCAAAGGCTTGGCGAGTTGCGTCTGCTACAAACTGTTGCAACTCTAAAGCCGCATCCAGCATATCACGCAAAAGGGTTTCATCAAGCCTGTTCATAGAAAGTCTGTGCATTTTCTAAAACTTCGTTGCGGAAGTGGCGGCTCAGCTCTTTGGCTGTTCGTAAGTCCACTGTGCGCCCGATGAGCGCGCTTAGCTCCGCTTCTAACGAGACGATTTCCCAGCCGATGGTGGCATTGGGCAAAAACTCAACCAAAACATCTACATCACTTTCGGCATGAAAATCTTGGCGCAGCACCGACCCAAAAAATGCAAGCCGCCGCACTTTGTAGCGGGTGCAAAGCGCTTCAAGTGCTGCGCGTGGAATGTTCAAAATAACAGGTTGGGTGGACACATTAAGCCTTTCTCAGCACCACAATCACCTCACGAGTCATGGTGGCATCCGTTGCGCCACGCTGATTCGACGGACTGTTGCGCTGCGGCATCCGCTTGTTGGGAATGTTTCGATAGTAGGTGGCAAGGCGTGTAAAGCCGCATTGTTCAAAGAAATATTGGATTGCCTGATCAGTAGGCAGCAGCGCACCTTTCACCTTGCGATTGCCAACCACATAGCAGGCAACACCCTGTCTTGCCAGAACATCCGCCACCTGCTGAATGGATGCCTTCAGATCGTCGTAGAAGGCAGCCACCTCTAAGGCGCGCTTCGGTTGTTGAGCATAGATCGTTTGCAGTGCTTCGTCTAGCGGTGGCAGATTAAAGTTCGGCAAGTGTTTGCGCCGTGTGCCACCCATCAAATGCCGATCTACCTGTGCAGCACTCGGCAAACCAAGCCATTCCGCCGAAAGCCGCGAATACTGCCCATAGGCAACGGTTGTGTGCGAATCATCATAGGGCGGTGAGGTGATCACGATCTGAACTGATTCAGGTGTGATCAGGTTTGGCGGAATGCCTTGCACACTATTGAAGGCATGAATAGCGGCACTGCCTTGGCGAGGTGCCTTTGCCAGAGCTGCTAAAAAGCTGATCAGCCCTGCACGGTTGCGGGCGAGTTGGGCGCGCATAGTGGCAAAGACATTGGGCGTATGGTCTACAAGTTTGTGGACGGGCAACCGATAGAGCTTGAACTCATCAATGCGGGTGTTGGAGCAGGCACGGATTGTCTCGCTAAAGGCGACCTCGAAAAAGGCGCGCAGCAGCATATCATCCCGCTCCGCGATCCACGCTCGCAAATGCGCCAACTGCTCAATGGCATACGGCTGAAACCAAAAGGTGAGATCAATGCCTGTGGGCAAAGCCTGTGGCGTGTGAATAGGTGCGCGCAGCCACAGTTCCCAATCGCTCAGGGCAGCATCAAGGGCAGGCAGTGAAAGTGGGGTGAGTTTGGCGCGGCTGATCAGGCGTGCCAACGGATTCAGGTCTGTGCCATGCACATCATGCCCACGAATCAGCCCTTCGACAAGGCTTGTGCCTGTGCCGCAGTACGGATCAAAGAGGCGGACGGGCTGTGCTGCAAAACGCTCTAGCAGTTTGGCGGCAATCTGTGGGATCATACGGGCGGGATAATCGTGATAGCAGTGGGTGAGGCTGCGCGTGGGCGCACCGCTGAACGTCCAATCGTCGGTGCGTGGTTCGGGCGGCTCAAAGAGTGGCAGTTGCATTGGCTGGCTCACAAACATGACGGCTGCGCTACTCCTCGCCCAAGCGCAGCACGCGGTTGATCTCCAAACGGCGCAGCCACCACGCCGCACCACCGATCAGGGCACTGAAGCCCACCAACAGCGCCGCCACTACCCCGATCACACCTGCCACAGGCAAACTGAGCGCCACGCCGCCGAACAACGTCAGGAAGGGCAAAATCACATAGGCAAGCAGCGCACCAAGCCCGACGCCGACCAAAAGCGCCGGCAGCACCAACGTCGCTTGTTCGGCTGCCAGCAGCGCCCAAATCTTGTCCGCATTCCAGCCCAGCGCACGCAGCACCGCAAAGCCCAGCGCACGCCGTTTCGCCGTCACCGCCAGATAGAAGCCGAAATCCAGCAGGCTGAGCAGCAGCGACACCCAAAAGCCCGCGTAGAGCATCCCGGCGACGGCTGCCGGCAGCGGCTCACGCAGCAAGTCGGCGTAGCGCTCCCAAGCGTAGGCAGCGCGTTGATAGCCCGCTTGTGAGGCGATTGCCGCCTGTAACGCCTCACTTGGCGCGCCCTGCGGCACATCCAACCAGACCTGATTCGGCACAGGGCGCACCGAGAGCGCCACCACCGAATTAGCAAAGATCAGCCTGCCCAAATGGCTGATGTCCAGCAGCAGGAATTGCTGTGTCTCGCTGAAAGATGGAAAATTCCGCGTGATGCCCACCACACGGAAATGAACTGTCCAACGCAAGTTGTTAGGCAGCAACAGCTCCACAACCGCCTCGTTGCCCACGCGCAGCGGCAAGCGGTCGGTGCGTTGTGCCGCGCCCACCTCACGCGCCAAGCGCTCTGAGATCACAGCCGGCACGATCAGCGTCTCGGTAGCCCGCCCCGTCTGGCGGCTGAAGCTGCGTCGCACGTCTACCGTTTGCCCTGCCAATGGCGCAAGCACTGCCGCTGTTTCGGGAAAAGTCGTGCTGAACGTCTCCAGCGGCAGCCCAAGCATGAAATAGCTGACCGTGCCTGCCTGCTGCACCGACTCGGCGCGCAAGAGCGGTTCGGCGCCGCGCACGGTTGGCAAGGCGCGCCAGGCTGCCATATCGGGCGCGTTTTGCCCATCCAGCTCGGCACGGATGGCGCCGCCCGTCACGGCACGCGCTGCTGCCCAGGCGCCGATCTCGCGTGTGTTGCCCAGCCCAAGCGCCGCCGTGCCAAGCGCAAGCGTGGCAATCAATAAGAGGACGAGCTGTGCGTAGTGGTTCGGATCGCGCTCCACATTCCAGACCGACAGTGGCGCGGTGAGACTGTTGCTGCGCCGTGAGAACACGCCGATCAAGCGCATCAGGAATGGGAAGAAGCGCAGCCACAACAAAGCGATCCCACTCAGCAGCAAGCCGGGTCCGATCAGGTTGAGCGGATCAGCCAAGCCGCCGGTGCGCGCCGCGCCATCCACAATTTGCTGAATGAGCGCAGGCGGATTGTTGATCAGCAAACTAAGCGTTTGCCCTAGATCGCCCTCCACGAAAAAGAGCAGGCGCGCCATAAAGCCCAGCCCGATCACGATCAAGATTAGGTCGAGCGCGTAACGCGCCCAAAATGGCTTGCGCGGCGGACGTGCCACAAGCTGCTTGAACTGCGCCAAACTGCGCCGTGCCGATGGTATGGCGGGCAAGCTGAGCATGATCAGCGCAGCCGCCGCGGCAGCTGCACTCAGGATCAGCGCGTTAGCAGGAATGCCCGCTAACGGCGCACTGCCGCTTTGCGCCGCGCCGAGTGGGCTAATCACCCACAGGATATTTAGCAGCACGGCTGCCAGTGGCGCACCGACCAGCGCACCGATCAGGCACAGGATCAGCATGGTGAACGTTTGTAGGCGCACCAACTGCCACGTTCCCGCGCCGCGGCTGCTCAGGGCTGCCCATTCTTCCGCCTGTGTCTCTAGGTAAAGGCTGACCGTCGTCACCAAGTGGTAGAGCATCAGCAGCAGCACCGCGCCCGCTAAGAGGATGATCGGCGGCTCGGTGCGCGCCACCTGATCAACATAGCGATCCAGCTCGCGCAGCAGCGGATTAGCGCTCAGCAAGCCGCGATAATCGGCAGTCAGCTTATCCACCACAAACTTGAGCCGTTCGCGCGTCTCGGCTAGGCTGTCGGCGGTCACCGCACTGCCGTTTAAGCGGATGTGCCACAAATAGCTGTTGTTCTCGCCGCCGCGCAGCCGCTGGGTCGCCTGGGCGACCCAATCGCTGTAGGCGCCTTCGGTCACGATGAAGGCAAGCTGATACTCGGTGGCAGTCAAGCCCACCTGAATGACTTCGCCCTCTAAAGCGCGCCGATTGCCCTGCCAGAGCAAGTCATCAGGCTCAGCCGCCTCAACAATGCCAACAATATGCACCACCACACGGTTGGCAGGCGTCTCGCCGATGGCAAAGCGCGTGCCGATGGCATAGCCGCTCAGCCGCGCCGCCTCAGCGCCGATGACGGCTTCCACATCGCCCGTGGAATACATGCCGATGCCCTTATCAATGCGTTCTTCTTCGGTTTGGGCGGTGCGTTCGGGCGAATTGGGCGGCGCAAGGCGGATGGGCAGGCGTCCGTCCAGCACCCTGAAGCGCCTCTCAAGGTCGGAAAAGGCGTAGGCGTGATAGGCGAACTCAGAGCGGGCGGTTAGTTCGGTGGTCAGTTCGCCATACTGATAGCTGAAGCCGCCGAAGGCAGCCGCTGAACGTGAGATGCGCGTGAGGCTGTTCACCAAGCCGCCAAGTTGATCGGTCAGGAAGTCCCAATCGGCAGCGGTAAACGGCTGAGGGTTAGTCAGCGTGAGCGTGAGCCGTTCGGCAGGCGCTTCATCCAGCGTGAAGCGGATGCCTGCTTGGACCATAGCGCGCACGTACAGCGGCGCCAGGGCGAAGAAGGCAGTCACAAGGCAGACTGCAATCAGCAAGACGGCGAGTTGGCGCCAGGTGCGGCGCGCACGGCGCAAAGCAAGCGAAAGGTTCACACCCCTATTCCTCTTTCACACGACTTAGCGCGTAACCGATTGCCACTGTGCCGCAGGCGCTCATCAGCAGGCTGTAGCCAAACGCCACCGCTGGCGAGAATGCCGTCCACAGCGCGCCGACCACAAGGCTGGAGATGAAATCGCCCACGCCATTGACGGTCGCCAGCGCGCCAAAGCCTGTGCTGCGCACCAATTCGTCCACCAGATCAGCGGCAATCGCACGCTCTAATGCTTGCTGCGTCGCATAGACCACGCCACCCAAGATGAAGATGAGCGCCACCACCTGGACCGCATTCGGCATGCCGACCAAGATCAGATTCATCAGCACGGCAAGGCTGTAGGCAACGATGAGTATTATCCGCTTGCCGATCCGATCTGCCAGCGCGCCAAAAGGATAGGCGCCCACTGCATAGAAAACGTTGTGAATGGTGTAGAGCAAAATCGCAGTGCTGTTGGCAGCCTCTACGCCCATGCTCGGTGAAAGGACGGTGACCGCGTACAGGATCAGCAGCGTATGCGAGAAATCGCCCGCGCCAAAGATGGCGATCCCGATCAAGTAGCGGCGGAAGCGCGGCGGCAAAGCGCGCAGTGCCGCTCTGAATGACCGTTTGCTCACGGTGCGGTCTGCCCGTTCGCGCACCAAAAAGAGGATGCTGGCAGCCGCCAGCATGCCCGGCAGTATCCCGATCACGAAAATAAGCTGATAGATACTCAGCGCGTTATCGCCCGTGGCGAAAAGCGTCACCAAGATCAATGCCACTGCCGGTCCGCCAATGGCACCGACCGTATCGGCTGCCTCATCCAGCCCGAAGGCACGCCCGCGCACCTCAGGCGGCACCGCATCTGCCAAGAGCGCATCGTGCAGCGGTGAACGGAAACCACGCCCCGCCCACCCCAAAGCGCGTGCCGCTAAAACGCCTAGCCAGCCGCTGGCAAGCGCATACATGCCCGTTGTGATACCTGTGACGGCATAGGCAAACGCCGCCAACCCACGCCGATCCTGCACCCGATCCCCAACCCAGCCGCCGAACAGCTTGAAGAAGCTCGACAATCCATCCGAGAGCGCTTCGATCAAGCCTAGGGCAAAGGGCGGCGCGCCAAGCAGCGTTAAGAACAGCGGCAGGACAGCAGTGCCTGCCTCATGCCCAAAATCCGAAAGGAAGCGGTTGAGCGCTAAGCCGATCACATCGCGTGTGATCCAGTCTTGTTTGGTGTGTGTCATAAGCTAATCCTCGCCCAAGCGCAGCGTTTGCGCCAGCGAGAGCCGCCGCACCAACAGCACACTAACCACCAGCACGGCGATCAGCACCACACCGATGATCGCGCCGTATTGCAGTAGTGCCGCCGTCTCCACCTGCACGATGAACGGCGGCGTGATCTGCGCGCCGCTGGCATCTTGCGCCAAGCGCGGCACCACTTGGCTGCTCAGCACCGCACCGAGCGCTGCGCCAAGCAACACGCCCAACGCGATCACGAAAAGCTGCTCAAAGGCAAGCTGCCCAATTACGCGCTGCGATGGCAACCCAAGCGCACGCAGCACGCAAAACTCGGCACGCCGCGCCGCCGCTGTGAGCGCCGTGTAGGTTAGCAAGCCGACGATGCTCAGCGCCAACGCCACAATGAACTGTGTGAACATCAAGCCGAGCAAGCCACGTGAGAGCGGATCGGTCTGCAAGGTTTGGCGTTCGCCTTCCAGCGTTTGCAGGCGCAGCCAGACTCGCTCCGTGCGCGGCTGCAGGGCTGCCACCAGCGCCGAATCTGTGACGCCTTCCGCTGCCTTCAGCCACACCTCATCAGGGTAAAGCGCTGCGCTGGGGCGCCGATTCAGGGCGTAGAGCAGCAGATCGCGCTCGGCAACGGCAAACGGCATGAACTGCCGATCCTGCACCCAGACACCATCGCGCTGATAGGAATCGTAGAGCGTGGGATAGTAGGCTTGCGCCGCATCGCTCAGGCGGAACTGCACATCCACGCCCAAGATGTTCCGCACCGTCAGCAGTTGTCCTGCCTGCAAGCCTAGCCGATTAACAAGGCTGCTGCTGGCGATCAGCGGCACGGGCGCAGGCTCCGGGTAGTTCAGCAGAATGCCCATACGCGCCGACTCCGCCGCCTGATCCCACATAATGCCCAAACCGCGCCGCCCGTCGGACGAATCGGGCGTGGCGTCGCCGCGTGTTTGTGCGCCGCTATCATAGGCGAACTGCCATGCGCCCTCATTCAGAAAGTTGAGCGTGTGGCGCGTGCCACTGCCATCCGTGCCGCTGAACTCGGTCAGGTACAGGCGCAGAAAACGCTCGCCGTTGTTTGATCTGCCGCGGTGCTGCCAATAAAGCGAGACAAGGCGTAAGGGTGCTTGCGGCACATAGTCCAGCGCGGCTATATCTGCCTCCAGCAGCGCCCAGCCATTCGCGTAGAAGCTATCACCGCCCTCTAGACCTGCCCGCCCGCTGCCCGTGCGTGTATACTCCGTCTCCACAGCACGGAACGGCACTTGTAGCCAGACGCCATCGGCATCTTGCAGGCGTGCGTAGAGCGTTGTCCGCCGCAGCAGACGGTCAAGGTCTGGCACATGCATAAAGCCCGTCCAAACGTCAAAGCGCACCCACAGCCGCAAGGTCTGTGGCACGAAAGGCAGTACCTCGCCAACCTGTGGCACGCCTAACGCGGCATCGGGCGTGCTTGGCAAGCGCAGATCGCCCAAATCTGCCCGCCAATGAACGCTTTCGGCAAAGGTTGCCGAGTCGACCGCCAAAAGCTGACCGTTCAGGGCTGCCCGTGAAGCATCCGACTGGAAGTTCAGAGCGCGCAGCCGCCACGCCACAGAGGCAGCCGCTACCTCTGGCGCGGCGGTGTAGCGCTCGGCAGGCAAGGCGCGCCCTGCATTCAGGCGCTGATCGCGCTCGTTGGCGCGCACATCCGCCCCGATGCGGTACTGCGCCTGATCGGTTTGGCTGCGGTTCACCGTAGCGCGGAAGCTGGTGGCAAACCAACCAATGCCAATTGCCAACGCCAACAAAAAGGTGATGCGCCCATAGTGAATTGGCTCACGAGCAAGCTGCCACGCGCCTAGGACACCTACTGCGCCACGCCCAAACGCCAGTAAGCGCGCTGCCGCCGCCGCCAACAATGGGAATACGCGCAGCAGCACGCTGCCCAAGCCCAAAAAGAGCAGAGCGGGCGCCAGCAGTAAAAACGGATCGGTGGCGCTGCCGCCTGCCGTCGTGGTGAACAACGGCGATTCGCGGCTGACCAAGCGCAGCAGCGCCGCCATGCCCAATATGGCAAGGATCACGTCGAGGTAGTAGCGCTGCCACCACGCCTGTTTATCGCCGCGCTGTGCCACACCGCCCGCAGCAATCAAGGGTAGGCGCAGCACAGGACGCAGCGTAGCAATCAGGGCGAGGAAGGCGACGCCTGCCGCCAATGCGGCAAACAGAAAGGCATCGGTGGTGAGGATCAGCGGCAAATCGGGATAGTTGGCAAAGAAGGGCGTGATCGCAATCAACAGCTGCTGCGCCAAGAAAGGTGCTAAGGCGGCGGAGATAAGGCACAGCACCAACGCCTCAACGCCGCGCACGGTGATCAGCGCGCCATCGGCGGCGCCACGGCTTTGGAGCATGGCGATCTCACGGCGTTCGCCGCGCCGTACCAAGGCAGCCGTCACCAACAAAAAGAAGATGACTAATGCGCCCACTTGCAACAATAAGAGCGTGAAGGGCGCATCCAGCGAGCGAATGGCGCGCTCATAGGCAAGCAGCACGCCGTTATCCACATTCTGATCGCTCTGAAGCTGCCAGTTGATCAGGCGTGTATAGCGCACCAATTGTAAGGGTGTGCCGTCCTCAGCTTGGCGGAACGCCTCGACAAGAGCATTGTCATAATCTAGTAAAGCGGTGCGTGCTTCAGGGCTGCGCGAGAAGGGCAGGCGCGCATGGTCGAACAGCAAGCGCCAGCCGAAGCGCGTCGGCGTATCCGGAATAAATTCGGCAGCGGCGCGCAACAGCGAATCGCGGGTGGTGAGTGCCACAAATTCGGCACGGTATTCGCCGCTGGTCTCGGCGTAACGCAGCGGCGATGGAGCCATGAAATAGGCGCGCTGTGCCGTCGGCAGAGTCTCTGCCTGCGCCACCACGCCGACAATGCGCGCTCGAATGTTGCGGCTGCTTGCCCAGCCGCCACGCGGTCCGCCCTGATCAAGCGTCAGAATCTCACCCACGCGGAAACCGAGCGCATTTTGCGCCTCAAAGGGGATGACGATCTCAAGGTCGGCGTCGGGATCAGCGCTGAGGCTGCGCGGCAGGCTGCCTTCGATCAGCGTGAGGGCGTCCGTCCAGCCCTCGTGGTAGGCGAGGAAGGCGCGCACGGTCGGGTCGGGAAGGCGCGTCTCGCCTGCTTCGGGCGGTGGGTTAATGGCGAGCGCGCTTGTTTCGGCGTAAAAGGCAGTGCGGTTCAGCCATGCGGGAAAATCGTCAAAGTGGGTGGCGGCAAGGGCGCGAAATTGCGTGTCATAAGCGCTAATGGCATCCGCCAGAGATTGCGGCAGGCGTTGATTGGGAATCAGGGCAAGGCTGGCGGCAGCGTGAACATCTTCAAGCGGCAGTTGGCTGAAGCGCTCGACCATGCTCACCTGAGCAACAGTTGTCAGATAAAGGGGAATAAGAGCGCCAACGGCAGCGCTAAGCAGCGTGCCAACAATCACGGTGAGCAGCGAGCGCCATTGCGCGCTCAGGCGGCGCACTGCCAAGCGCCCTGCCCAAGCCAGCGGCAAACGTCCAAGCACGCGGAATACCTTTCAAGCTAATGGGACAAGGCGCGCTTACGAACCGTCGCTATCGCCGCCGCGCCGCACATAGCGATAGGTGATGCGCCCGCGCTTCAAATCGTATTCGCTCAGTTCCACGCGCACGCGATCCCCTAGCAAGATGCGAATAAAGTGCTTCCGCATCTTGCCAGAGAGGTACGCCATCACCTCATGTCCATTATCAAGCGCCACGCGGAAGGTGGCGTTTGGCAGTGTCTCGATCACGCTGCCTTCCACTTCAATTTTCGACTCAGTCTCTTTCGGCATAGCCGTCCTTTCTACATGGTTCGGTGAAGTCCCTTCACCTAAGCACGGCTCAGGCGAAGGGAAAATCAGGGGTGCGGCGTTCAAAATCAACCGTAAGTGCGCTGCTGCTTGCGGCGGGCGCGGCGAATTGCCTTCTTCTTGGCGATGCGGCGCAGCTCACTCTTAGAAACATGCCAGCGCTTGCGGCGCACGGTGCTGAGAATGCCGCTTTTTGCCACTTGCTTACGGAAGCGCCGCAGCAACTGCTCCTGCGACTCGTTCGGGCGTAACACAACAGATGACACGCTAACTCACCCCCTCTCTTTTAGAGATTTTGCGGTAAACACGACAAGGGCAAGCGCACTGCCTGCCCTGCCTTGTGCATTCCATTTGTGCGGTGCGGTTATAGGATGCAGAATGTGCCGCCAAGCCTACTCTGCCACCTCGACGTTTTCGCCTTCGCCGCTATATTCTACCGCAACACTGCTCTTTTGACCAGTGCCGGGTGGAATGACGGCGAGGACAGTGCCATATTCTTCCGTCCAGCGGGCGCGTTCTTCGTCGCTCACATCTTTCAGGCTCAAGCCCAAGCGTTGGCGGTGGCTCTCGATGCTGATGATCCGCATCAGCAGCTTATCGCCTTCGCGCAGCGCCTCCGTTGGATCGTCTGGTGGCGGATCGCCCATTTGGTTGGTGTGCAGCAGCGCCTCGATGCCCGGCTCTAGGCTGATGAAGGCGCCGAACTGTGCCACACGGCTGATGGTACCCTCCACCAACTGCCCAACGTGGTACATTTCGTCAATGAGCGACCATGGGTTAGGTTGCAGGCGCTTCAGCGAAAGCCCAATGCGCTTGCTGTCGTGATCAAGGCGCAGGATGTAGACATCCAGCGCTTGCCCAACGCTCAGCAGTTCACGCGGATGCTTGACGCGGTGCCAGGCAAGCTCGCTGATGTGGATCAGCCCGTCAGCGCCGCCCAAATCCACAAAAGCGCCAAAATCGCGCAGCCCACTGACCACACCGCGCCGCACTTCGCCTTCCTGCAGGTTTTCCAGCAGCGATTCTTTGTTTTGATCGCGCTGCCCGCGCTGTGCGTCACGCTGGCTCAGCACCAAGCGGCGGCGCTTGCGGTTGACTTCGATGACCTTGATGTAAATCTTTTTGCCGACCAGATTCGCCATATAGTCTTTGCGGTCATCTTCGCTCAAGCCGCGTGGCAGGTCTGCCACATGGCTGGCAGGGATGAAGCCGCGCAAATTGCCAAAGGGTACGATGATGCCGCCGCGGTTGGCATCGGCAACGATGCCTTCCACCACATCGCCGCTGTTCATCATCTCTTCAGCGCGTATCCAGTCTTCGCTTTGGCGCGCTTGCGAGATCGAGACGACCAGATTGCCGTCCTGATCTTCGGGATTCATGACGATGATCGGCACATCCTGACCTACCTCGAACGTCATCCCCTCCATGCGTTCCAAGTCAGTGCGCGGCACGACAGCATCCCGCTTCATCTTGACATCAATAATGATGCCCTGCTCATCAATGGCAAGGATCGTGCCAATCAGCAGGTCGCCGCGTTCGGGCTGTTCCATGCTGTTGAACGATTCCTCTAGCAAGGCGCGAAAGTCCATATCAGGACCTAATCCAATAGCTGATGATTCCATGTTTCTCCGACCCCCTAAGGGTATTTTTTTGATTTTTGGGTGAGGCACACACCCGTACACTCCACAGCCGCGCATGAGGAACGGCTGTAAAGTGCTTTTGTGAGATAACGCCAATTGTGCGCGATAGTTATGCCAAACGGCGGAATATACCGATGCAGGTCGTTTGGTGAGCGCGTCTCAGCCTAAATCTTTCTCAGTATATCCGTTGGAAATGTGTTTGTCAAAGGGCAAACGGCGCAGTTTCGGGCAAAACGCCCTTGTTTTTGAAAAAGGGAAGCGCCAGCACACATACGCACACAGTGCATCTCGATACAGAGCGTGCCATCCACACAGGCTTTGTAAGCGCTTCCAAGCAGGGTAGCTTATTCGTCAGTTGCGCCAATTGAACGCGCTGCCAATTGGCAAGCCCGCCCAAACGCGGTATGGTGTAGGGCGTGCCTGTGAAATGTACCTGAGAGTACCTGTGAACACAGGCAGCGCACAGTCTATAGCGAACCTATAGTGATGTGAAAAGGAGATAACCTATGCTTCAATCGTTCCTGAAACGCGCCGCAGCGCTGGCGCTGGTGGCTGCCTTGATCGTGGTGGCGCTGCCCGCCGCGCAGCCAACGGCTGCCCAAGAAGAATTTATCGTCGGCTATGTGCTGGTCGGTCCGCAAAATGATCGCGGCTGGAGCCAAGCACACTTTGAGGCGTCCGAGTATGTGGAGAAGATGCTACCGGGCGTGAAATCCATCGTGGTGGATAAAGTCAATCCGGCAGACCGTCCCAACGTGACGCTGGAGCAGATCGTCGAGAACATGGTCGAGCAGGGCGCCAAGGTCATCTTCACCGCCTCCGATGATTTCGGCACTGAAACGCTTGCCGCCGCCGAGAAATTCCCAGAGGTGATCTTTATTCACGTCTCAGGCTCCGCCGTCTTGGAAGGCGAAGCGCCCGCCAACGTCGGCAACGTGATGGGTCAGATGGAATATATGAAGATGGTAGCGGGCTGTGCGGCTGCGCTCAAGACGCAGACCAACAGCATCGCCTATCTGGGACCGCTGATCAATGATGAAACGCGCCGCCTGACCGTCTCTGCCTATCTCGGCGCACGCTACTGCTACGAGACCTACCGCGGACTCGACCCTGCTGACCTGAAGTTTGAGGTGAAGTGGATCGGCTTCTGGTTCAACATTCCCGGCGTCACGGCTGACCCAACGGCAGTCGCTAACGACTTCTTCAACGGCGGCGTGGACGTGCTGATCAGCGGCATTGACACCACCGAAGGCAGCGTGGTTGCCAACCAACGCGCCGAGCGCGGCGAAGCAGTTTTTGCAGTGCCATACGACTATGTGGGCGCCTGCGAAGTTGCCCCGAAAATCTGCTTGGGTGTGCCATATTTCAACTGGGGTCCAAGCTACGTCCGCATCATCAAATCGGTGCAGGATGGCACTTGGCAATCCGCTTGGGAGTGGGACGGTCCGAACTGGGATGACGTGAACGATCTGGATACGTCGGCGGTTGGCTATATCTTTGGGGATGCCCTGACCGATGCTGAAAAAGAGACGTTGACTGCCTTCAAGAAAGGCTTGGGCGATGGCTCGATCAACCTGTTCGTCGGTCCGCTGAACTATCAGGATGGCACGCCGTTCCTTGCCGAAGGGGAAGCCGCCAACGAAAAGCAGATTTGGTACATGCCGCAACTGCTAGAGGGCATGTTAGGCGCCAGCAAGGCGGAATAGCTTAACGGTAGGGCGGGGTAACCTTACCAAAATTTACCCCACCCTAAATCCCGCCCCGCACGCAGGGCGGGACTTTACAGACCTTCTGATGCCCTTTCCCTGCTTGCGGGGAAAGGGTTAGGGATAGGGGTAGATCGAACTTAGCACGGGTAGCACATGCACGTTGAACTCCAAAACATCTCGAAGACGTTCGGGGCGCTACGCGCCAATGACTCGATCTCACTGCACTTTGCTGAAGGGCGTATTTACGCGCTGCTCGGTGAAAATGGTGCCGGCAAAAGCACCTTGATGAAAATCCTCAGCGGCTACCAACCGCCCGACTCTGGCACAATCCTCATTGATGGGCAAGCCACCACCTTCCAAACGCCGGCGGATGCCCTAGCGCGTGGCGTTGGGATGCTCCACCAAGACCCACTCGACGTACCCAACCTCACCATCCTCGATAATTTCATGCTAGGGCGGCGGGAGGGCTTGCTGCCCAAACGCAAGGCAGCCCGTGAGGCATTGGCGGCGCAGGCGGCACGGCTTGGCTTCACGCTTGATCCGTTCCGCTATGTGGACAGCCTGACCATTGGTGAGCGCCAACAACTGGAGATCGTCCGTTTGCTCAGTTTGGGTGCGCGTTTGCTGATCCTTGATGAGCCAACCACGGGCATTTCTGCCGAACAGAAGCAGACCTTGTTCAGCTCGCTGAAGCGCTTGGCGGCTGAGGAAGGCATGACGGTGATCCTCGTCTCGCACAAGCTAGAGGATGTCGCCGCGCTATGCGATGAGGTCTATGTGCTGCGCGGCGGCAAGTTGGTTGGTCAGCGCCACATGCCCACGCCGATTGATGACTTGGTGGCGCTCATGTTTGGGCAGAGTTTGCCGCGTCCCACACGCGGGGCGCACACGCTGGGCGCGGAGGTGCTGCGCGCTGAAGCGGTCAGTCTGACGGCGCGGCGGCTCACTGTGCGCGATCTCTCGCTGAGCGTGCGCGGTGGTGAGGTGATCGGCTTGGCAGGGCTGGATGGCAGCGGTCAGAGCGATTTTTTGCGCGCCTGTGCTGGTTTGCAACAGTTGAACAGCGGGCGCATCCTGCTGGATGGCGCGCCGATTGCAGGCAAGACCTACGCCGCCTTGCTGAAACGCGGCATCGCCTACGCGCCCTCAGGACGGCTGGAAGAAGGCTTGATAGACGGGCTGACCCTGACTGATCACTTTGCGCTGACCACCAACAGCGGCACGTGGATCAAGTGGCGCGACGCGGCGGCACAGGCAGCCAAGCAAATTGACCGCTACAACATACGCGGCACGCCGAATAGCCTTGTTCAAACGCTCTCTGGCGGCAACCAACAGCGCACTTTGATCGCGCTCTTGCCGCAAAATCTGCGCCTGCTGCTCTTGGAAGACCCAACACGCGGCTTGGATGTGGAGAGCGCGGCGTGGGTGTGGCAGCAGCTTTTGGCGCGGCGCGATCAGGGCGCGGCGATTTTGTTCACCTCGTCGGATTTAGATGAGATCGTGACCTATAGTGACCGTGTGCTGGTCTTTTGTGAAGGGCGGGCGACGTTGGTCGCCGATCTGGATGACACAACGCGCAATCCCGCCGAACGACTGGGCGAACTGATCGGAGGGAAGGCAGTATGAGCCGAGCGGCAGCCATTCGTGGCGCGCTGATCACCTTTGGCGGCGCGCTGATCGTCTCGCTTGGGCTGATCGCCCTCATCATGCTGATCATTGACAAGGCGCCCTTGGCGGCAGCCGTCCGCTTTGTGGAGGGCGCCATTGGCACGCCCAGCGCACGCGCCGATGTGATCATGGCTGCCTTGCCAATGCTGCTCTGCGCGGCGGGCTTGCTGCTCACCTTCACCGCCGGCTTGTGGAACATCGGTGTGGAAGGGCAGGTGACAATGGGCGCCATCTTTGCCACCATCATTGCACGCACCATCCCGCGCGACGTAAGCGCGTGGGGCGTTTGGGCGGGGCTGATCTTGCCGTCGGAACTGCTGCTTGCCATGCTGGGCGGCGCGCTGTGGGCGGGCTTGGCAGCCCTGCTCAAGATTCGGGGCGGCATCAATGAGATTTTCGGCGGTGTGGCGCTCAACTTCATCAGCGTGAACATCCTGCTCTCGTTGGTGAACGGCGCGTGGCGCGTTGGCACCTTCCCACAGACGGCGCCGTTTGCGCCAGCGGCGCTGCTGCCGCGCCATCCCGAACTGCGCCTGAGCCCGCTGGCAATTGCGATTGCGCTAGCCGTTTTCGTGGCAGTCTTTATGGCGCTGCGCGGCACACGCTTTGGCTTGCAACTGCGCGCCATTGGGCGGAATGCGAAATCGGCGGGTGTGTTGGGCGTGCGCGTGCAGCGCAACATCGTGTGGGCAATGCTTGCCTGTGGCGCGTTGGCGGGCTTGGCGGGCGCTTTTCAGGTCTTGTTCACACGCGGGCGCTTGCTGCCGAACATCTCTGGCGGCATCGGCTTCATGGGCGTGCTGATCGTGCTGTTGGTAGGTGTGCGGGCGGCGTGGGTGCTGCCAGTGGCGCTCTTTGTGGCGGTGGTGCCAGTGGGCAGCCTCAAGCTGGCAACCTCGCTGGATAGCGCAGTGCAGATTGATGCGGCGTTGGGCAACGTTTTTCAGGGCGCGTTGGTGCTTGCCGTCCTGATTGGCGGCGGCATTCGGGCGCGCATGGCGGCACGCCGAAGGGAGAAAGCAGCGCATGGATGAACCGCTCATCCGCACCTTAGCGGATATTGTGAAGGTTGGCGCGCCAATTGTGCTGGCAGCTATCGGCGAGACGATCACCGAGCGCGTCGGCGTGGTCAACCTCTCGCTGGATGGATCGTTGGTGCTTTCGGCGTTGGCAGCCTTTATAGTCGGCACCAGCACAGGCAGCGTGATCGCGGGCGCGGCAGCCGGTGCGTGTGTGGGCTTGCTCATCGCGCTGATTGTGGCGGCGTGCAGCATCGAACTCAAGCTGAGCCAAGTGGCGGTTGGCTTCGTGCTGACGCTGCTCTGCCGCGATCTGGCGCTCTTTTTAGGCATTCCCTACCGCAACGCACAGGTCTTCCCAACCACGTTTTTGCCCATTCCCGTGCTGAAAGATATTCCCGTTGTCGGTCCGATCTTCTTCAATCAGGATTTGTTCACCTACCTGAGCATTGTGGCGGTCATCGCGGCGTGGTGGTGGCTGTTCCGCACAAAGGCGGGCTTGACTTTGCGCGCCGTTGGCGAACGTCCGCAAACAGCCTTTGCACGCGGCACCAACGTGAATTTGGTGCGCTATCTGTATACGGCGGTGGGCGGCAGTTTGGTAGGTTTGGGCGGCGCTGCCTATACGCTGGGTGTGCTGCCCACATGGTCGGATACGGGCATTGCGGGCAACGGCTGGATCGCGCTTGCCATCGTGATTTTCGGCGGCTGGTATCCGCTGCGGGTAGCCTTCGGCGTCTATTTGGTGGCAGGGCTGCGGGCGGTGGTGGCAGGCGCACAGGCGCAAGTGCCACCGCAAGTGGTAGAGCTGCTCAACGCGCTGCCGTGGCTGCTGATGCTCTTCACGCTCTTTCTGGTCAGCGGTCCGTATCTGGATCGGTTGCTGAAGGTGCTGCCGCCGCGCTTGCACCCACCCATTCGGACGGTGTTGAGGGCGCGTCCGCCTTCGGCGCTTGGCACGGTCTTTGAGCAAGAAGGGCGCTCGTAAAAAGCGCCCTGTTGTGCGGGTGGTATGCTCAGCCTATTGCGGCGCGCCGGGACGGTATTTGCCGCTGTGGTAGATGTAGACGTAAGCATCGGGCTGATCTTCCGTCCATTCGTAAATCCACTTGGCGTCGGTAATGCTCAGGTTGATGCAGCCACGCGAACGGCGGTAGCCAAAGCCATCATGCCAGTACGCGCCGTGCAATGCCTGATCCGAGTTGTTAAAGTACATCACATACGGCACCAGCGGCAAATTCCAGTATTCCGGTCGTCCACGTGCGCCGGACATACGGACTGCCTCGTGGCGGTCAAAAATCTTGTGGACGCCTTCATCGGTACTCCACTCTGCCAAGCCGCTGGCGATCAGAGTGGCAAAGACAGCCTTGTCGCCGTCGTAGGCAGTTAAAGTTTGCTCGTAGAGGTCTACAGCGAACCATTTTTTGCCTGCCTCAATGCCTTCAGGACGTGCCAACGGCTTGATCTTAGCGACGCGTGTTTGCAGCACCCACTGATCGGGTCCAATCAAGTACCACTCCCACGTATCTACGACTGCCACCGCAAAGATGTTCACCATCGTGTAGCGCTTCACTTCTTCAGTGCCTGCCACAGGCTTCGCGCCGGGCGTGCGGCTGGGGCGCGTATCCAGCAGCATCCACGCGAAGGGGCGCGTTGGCAAACCATCTGGCAGTTGGATGCCCGAAAACTTAGAGACCGCCTTGTTGATCGGACCGAGCGCGCTCTCTTGCACCCAAGCGCCTTGTGCCACCTGCACCCAGCCATCCTTGCCGCGCCCGGCGTTCACGAAGATGAAGCCTTCGGGATAGGAGCCGATCACATTGCCGTTGGGCGCGTCGTGGATGGTGGTCGGTTTCTCCACGCGGCGGAAAGCGCGGCGGTAGATCACACTATCTTCGACAGTCAGCTGCGGGAAGTTTGGCGCAGGGTTCAGCGCCATTTCAGCAGCGATGGCGCGCATTTCCACACCGTAGACGGTTGGCTGCGTGCATTCGGGCAAATTTTGGTTAGCGGCGCAGTTCACCGCACCACCCGGATCAGCAGCGGCAGGCAGGCTTGGCAGCAGCAGAGCAGCCAGCAGCGCAACCGCCACAAATTTTCGGAGTAAGTGACGCTTCATAAACAATCCTCATCAACCAATTGATCGTGCGTGAGCATACCAGCCTGCGGCGCGTGAGTCAACCATTTTTAGCCAACGTTTAACCAACGCTCGGCAGGCGCAGCAGCTTAGACGTGCCGATCTGCCTGAATCACACTACAATTCGGATGTAGTCTCATTTATAATGGGCAAAGCACTTTTGCTGCAGCCCATAAAAGCACTTGAGAGTACGAATGCCCGTCCCTTACTGCCACATTTGTGAGAACAATCCCGATGAGAAAGCGCGCTATGGCGAGAGTGGACTCGCTGAAGGCGATTACTGCCCGATCTGTTATCGTCCCTTTTGTCGGCATCACAGTGGTGTGGTGCGCTGGCGGTGGCGCGCCAGCCGCGATGTGGACAGTGCGCGCATCTGCATCGAGTGCAAGCGCGCCTATCTGCACCGCAACTGGGATTCCGCTAACCGCGAGTGGATTAGCTAGAGGTCTGCATTAAGAAGTGGTGCGCGGCAAGCCACACAGCCCGGTGCTGCATGTGGGGAAAGCATCGCTGACGGCGGTGCTGCTTTCGGCGTGCCGCACCGTGATCTTTGAAAGTTTCCGCTTTGTTTTTTGTTCGCCGCACTGTGGGCAAGCAACCTTATCCGCCTGTGCAGCGCTCACGCGCTTCTCGAACGCCTTGTGGCAAGTTGGGCAAACATATTCATAAATGGGCATTCTTTACCTCCTGATTGGTGTC
The DNA here is from genome assembly GCA_034432555.1 of Anaerolineae bacterium. Taxonomy (GTDB): domain Bacteria; phylum Chloroflexota; class Anaerolineae; order Aggregatilineales; family UBA2796; genus CP2-2F. The sequence continues at coordinate 62,157 of DAOUBW010000037.1, read as the reverse complement.
TAGCACAGCCGCCATTGTAGCCACGGCGCTACGTTGCAAGGCAGCACGAACGCCTAATCAGGAGGATTAGCCCCTGCTTATGCCCTAAAAGCCGAGCGCGGCGCGCACAATCGGATTTGCCTCATCAATGGCGGGCTTCAGGAAGTTGTAGTCGAAATTTTCGCCGCTGCGCTGCAAATAGCGCGCAAACCACGAGAGCGCGCTTGGAATGCCTTCATCAAAGCTGAACAAGCCGTGTGTGCCGCCAGCAATGATCATCAGCTGCACCGTGCGCCCAGCGGCACGCATCCGATTGTAGAGCGCACGGGATTGCTCCACTGAAACATCCGCATCGGCATCGCCGTGAATGAGCAGCAGCGGCGTCCTGATCTCGCCTGCCCAATAGGTGGCGCTGCGCTCGCGGAAGGCAGACGGATTGCTGCGCGTGTTCGCGCCGACCAGCTCAAGGTAGGCGCCGCCTTCCAAATCCGGGCGCTCTTTCGCCCACATGAACAAGTCTGCCAAGCCGCTGGTGGTGGCAGCCACCTTGATCGTGCCGCCGAGTTTCCGCAGCGCGATATAGGTCATCAGTGCGCCGCGTGAGCTGCCGAACATGGCGATACGGTTCATATCCACATTCGGGCGGCTCTGCAAAAGCGGGATGATGTTCAAAATATCGTTCACGTCCGCGCCACCGAGCTGATCAGCGCCTTCGCTGCCGCCGCCGCCGCGATATTGGGAGGCGATCACCACAAAGCCCGCCTCCGCAAAGGGGATGAACTCAAAGCCTTTCAACGCGCCCACGTTGCGGTTGCCACCACGATTGTAGATGAGCGCCGGGAACGTGCCTTCGCGGCGTGGTTCGGTCATGAAGGCGTTGATCCGCAGCCCATCGCTGAAATAGGTGATGCGGTAGTAGTTGGTGGCGTTGGTTTGGGCGTAGAGCGCCATGCTCACAATATCGCCGTTTTTGGGCTGCGGCGTGGCGGGTGGCAGGTCGGCGGCGCCCTCACCGCCGCCGGGAATAGGGTCGGTGGCGCTGTGGACGGGCAAAGCGCGCCAATTGCCCTCAATGCTGAGGAAGTTTACCGAAAGCCAGCCAGCAGTGCCGCTGTAGCGCACGCGCAGCCATGCCGAATCTTGGCTGCGGGCAAAGGCGGGCAGCGCTGTGCCGGCGTCCAGCACTGCCAACTCAGGGAAGTTGGTGCCGGGTCCGCCGCGCAGCTTTAGGCGCGTGGTGGCTGTCACCCTCACTGAGTCTTGGGCAAGGACTGCGTTTGCGGCACCAAGCAGGATCAGGCTGACCGCTAAAAGTAGACCAAACAAACGTTGTGCTGCACGCATAGACCTGCCCTTTCGTTCTGGCGAAACAAAGCGCGGTCAGTGTAACACCAACCGCGCCTCATTTTCAAGAACGAGACATCAGCTGTTCTTATTCTTCAATCATCTCGCCCGTCAGCGGGTCAAGTTTGCCTGCCAGCAGCAGTTCAGCGATCAGCGCTAGTTCTTCCTTCACTTCGTCTGGCACAATGTCCTCAAAGTCATGGAAGGGTGCCAAGCCAACATCGCCAACGAAATTGCCAGAAGGTGGCTCGCCGGCTGCCCAAGCTGTGGTAATGTCAATCACGCCTTTGGTGATCAGCTTCATAGCGCTGCTGATCAGGCAGGGATGGGCGGCGGGAACGGTCTCCCACTGGTCGGTATCCACGCCGATGCAGTAGACGGGCTTATCGGCGGTGGTCAGCTTGGCAACTTCTTCCAAGGCGCCGTTACCGGTCTTGCCGCCGGCGCCAAAGATCACATCTGCGCCCTGATCAAAGGCTTGCTTAGCAGTCTGTGCGCCCCACTCGGGGTCGGTAAACGCCTTATCCAAGCCGCCGGGATGGTAGGTTGAGATCAGGCGGATATCGGGGTTGGCATAGCGTGCGCCTGCTTCATAGCCTTCCTTGAAAGCGACGACGGGCGGCACTTGATCAGTGCCAAGCACGGCGGCAATCGTGCCGCTCTTGCTCATGCGGGCAGCCAAAACGCCTGCCAAGAAGCCTGCCTTCGCCTCTGGGAAGATCAAGCCGGCAACGTTCTTCACTTCGGTTGGCTGGAACTGGTCAACGCCGATGAAGTAGACATCGGGATAGAGTTCGGCTGCCTTAATGGTTGCTTCACCGAGCGCGAAGCCAACGGTCACGATCACGTTGCAGCCATCTTCCGCCAACGCCTGGATGTTGTTGGCATAGTCGGTGGCGTTCTGCGTCTCGATATACTGATCTTCGCCATCTAGTGCCGCCGCGGCGGCAACGGCACCTTCATAGGCGCTCTGGTTAAAGCTGCGGTCGTCCACTTCGCCAACGTCCGTCACAAGGCAGATTTTCGGACCAGCAGCGCGACCGGGACGTGCTTCCACGCCAAACTGAATGGCGGTGAAAGCCAGCACTACGACAAGGGTAATCCCTACAAAGCGTTTCATATTTTTGTATCTCCACAAAAAGCTATTGGCAGCCGCAAGAAATTGGCGGGCTGCACTTTCGGCTTGGCGCACTATTGTAAACCGTACAGGGCATTCCTTCAAATGGTGCAAGGGCATTTGTTCAGAATGCTAGAAAGGCGTTCAAGTAGCTGCGTGCTGAGGGATGATCGCGGAAACTGGTGCATCCCTACAGACATTGCTGCAGAGATACCCTTGAAAACAAACCACTATGCCAATTTCTGTCAAAAACTATCAAATTTTTACCTAAGTCACTCTAAAGTATCATGCATTATGTTATAAATATAATACCGTGTTAGATAGCGACATGATTTTAGATTGAAGTAGCATCCCTAATATGCCACGCCAGCATACGCAACCACCTGAGGGAACATTAGGCTACTTTATCCGCCAGTTGCGGACTGATCTCTATATGCAGCGCACGGGGAAGAAACCGCTGAGACAAGCGGAACTGGCAGAAACGATTGGCTACGCTAGTCAACGCCTTATTATTGATTGGGAAAAGATAGAAAAGGTGGAAGAGGAGTCTAGACGCCCAACACCTGACAAGTAGCCATTATGCTAGACTACACCCCACCAATAGGCATCATGGTTGCACCCACACCGGGTTTTCAGACTAGTGCTAAGTGCATTGCCATGCGCGCCAATGCTGCCGATGCTACCAGTGGCGTAGACCGTGTTGAGTATTTTGCGCGGTCACCTGAGCCGTGGTCGAACCAAACATGGATCAAAATTGGCACCGTCTGGACCGCGCCTTATGAGTTCACGTGGGGCATCTCGCATATCAAAACTTACGCTTTCTTAATGGCACGCATCATAGACAAGGCAGGTAATGTGCACCAGACATTAGGCGATGGCAACTGGACATGGTTTTCTGTTAACTTACATCCTCATACCATCGGCATCTTCCGCCCGTCGGATAGTATGTTCTACCTCCGCAACCAGAAGACCACACGTCCCGCTGATATATGATATAATGGTTGCACTCGGACTCGGCAGCGATCTGCCCGTCGCGGGCGACTGGGACGGTGACGGTAAGGACTCCGTCGGCATCTACCGCGGCGATACGCTCTACCTGACCAACCAAACCTGCAACAACTGCATTCCAACGGCAAACCATATTTTCGTGTTGGGCAACCCGGGCGATGTGCCATTCGCCGATGGCTGGAACGCTAACGGCACGGATGGCGTGGGTGTGTTCCGTCCAACGAACGGCATTACCTACTTCAAGAATGCGCTCAGCACGGGCTTTGCAGACATCAGCATGGTCTATGGCATTGCAGGGGATCGCCCCGTTGCCGGTGTGTGGATGATCCCTGCCGGCGATCAAGCACCCGCCCAGATTGAGGTGACGCCTGCCGACAGCACACACCCCGAACTCGCGCCGACCTTCGTGCCGCGCAACTAAACACACCACGCGCGTTCGCAACCCCAAACTGCCCACCCATCTCAGTGTGATGGGTGGGCTTGCTTGTGCTATAATCTGCCTAGCCTATAGACTTGCCGCTGCACACCAGCTTATCGCCTTGGGAGGCTCAACTTTGTCCGGACAAGCGCTCTACCTGAAATGGCGCCCGCGTGGCTTTGACGAGGTGATCGGGCAGACGCACATCACGCGCACCTTGCGGAACACGCTTGCCCAAGACCGCTTGCGGCACGCCTACCTGTTCAACGGACCACGCGGCACCGGCAAAACCACCATGGCACGCATTTTGGCGAAGGCGGTCAACTGCCTGCACGCCGACCCGCTGGAGCGACCTTGCAACGAATGCCGCCACTGCATCGCCATTAACGAAGGGCGCTTCCTCGACCTGATCGAGATTGACGCCGCCAGCAACAACGGCGTAGACGACGTGCGCGACCTGCGCGAGCGCGTCGCCTTTTCGCCCAGCGAAGGGCGCTATAAAGTCTACATTGTGGACGAGGTGCATCGCTTCTCCGGCGCTGCCTTCGATGCGCTCCTCAAAACGCTGGAAGAGCCGCCGCCGCACGTCATTTTTGTGCTGGCAACCACCGAGCTGGATAAAGTGCCGCCCACCATTCGCAGCCGTTCGCTCACCTTCGAGTTTCGGCGCGTCTCGCTCAATGATGTGGTCGAGCGCCTTGCCAAGATTGCTGCCTCTGAAAACGTGCAGATTGAGCGCGCCGCCCTTGAACTGGTGGCGCAGCAAGGCACTGGCAGCGTGCGCGATAGCATCAGCCTGCTTGACCAACTGATCGCCGCGCCCAATGAGCGGATCACGCTGGAGATGGCGGAGCAAATGCTTGGCACGGCTGGCAGCCGCTTGGTGAGCAAGCTGGTACAGGCGATCCTCGATAACAACCCTGCCGATGGCTTAGATGTGATCGCTGCTGCCATTGCAGAAGGCGCTGATCCTGCTCAGTTTGGGCGGCAAATTGTGGAGTATTTGCGGCAGCTGCTGCTTACACAAGTCGGCGGCGCAGACTTGATCGAGACCAGCGACGAACGGCGCGCCCTGCTAACTAAGCAGGCTGCCACTGCCAGCCGCGACCTGCTGCTGCGCGCCGTGCGTGCCTTCAACGGTGCGCTCGGCGAACTTCGCAGTGGTTGGCAGCCGCAACTGCCCCTTGAATTGGCGCTCATTGAGAGTACGCGCCCGCTGCCCGCCGAAAGCACGCCGCCCGCCGCCGCCCATACGCCCAAGCGTACCAAGCCCGCGCCGCCGCCGCCCGCCGATTCAGACGCCGATAATGGCGATGACTCCGCGCCGCAGGCAACCGCGCCGCCGCCTATCATCACCCTGACGCTTGCCAGCGTCCGTGCTGTGTGGCAGAGCGTCCTTGCCCAGATTAACCGCGAGCTGATCCCGCTTGGCAAACTGCTGGAGCAAATGGAAGCCTCACCGCGCCGCGTGGAAGGCAAGCACGTTACCATCAGCGTCAAAGAGGCGTGGGCAAAAAAGCGCATTGATGATGATCCTTCCAAGCTCAAGGTGCTGTCGCGTGCTTTGGGCGAGGCGCTCAACACACCTGTGAATGTCAAGATCACGGTGGCGAACGGCGCAGCCAGCGATGAACATGCTATAATGGAAGACGATCCCATCGTCGGTGACCATGTGAAGACCGGCGCTTTAGCAGTTGAGGAAACCGAAGGAGACAAATAGGTATGTCCAAGAAACGCGGCAGTGGTGGCTTCGGCGGACCTGGTATGGGCGCTAATCCGAATGCCCTGTTAAAACAGTTTCAGAAGATGCAGGAAGATATGGTGAAGGCGCAAGAGGCACTTGCCGAAGAGACACTGGAGGTTCAGGCAGGCGGCGGTGCCATCACAGTTGTGATCAGCGGGCATCAGCGCGTGAAGGCGATCACCATTAAGCCCGAATTGCTGGATACGAGCGACCCTGAATGGGCAACCGACCTGCAAGATTTGCTGGTGGTTGCCGTGAATCAGGCGATTGAGCAGAGCCAGCAGCGCGCTGCCGAACGCATGGAAGCGGTCAGCGGTGGCATGGGCAATATGCTGCCGGGCGGCTTGGGCGGCTTGCTAGGCGGCTGAGTGCCACCGCTGACCCTATGAGCAAAGCGATTCCCGCGCCTGTCACGCGCCTGATTGAGGCATTGGCACAGTTGCCGGGCGTGGGGAACAAAACTGCCTCACGCCTCACCTACTTTTTGCTGCGTGCGCCTGCTGCGCTTTCGGAGAATTTGGCGCAGGCGATTGCCGAGCTGAAGACCAAGACGCGCCTCTGCCCGATCTGCTATAACATCACCGAAGATGAGCCGTGCGCCATCTGCGCCGACCCGCAGCGCGATGCCAGCCTGATCGCCGTCGTCGAGGAGCCGCTGGACGTGCTGGCGCTGGAGCGCACCGCCAGTTTCAATGGGCGTTACCACGTCCTGCATGGTGTTATTTCGCCGCGTGAAGGGATCGGACCGGAGCAGTTAAAAATCCGTGAGCTGATCCAGCGCGTGAAAGACGGCGTCGTTGCCGAGTTGATCATCAGCACCAATCCCGGCTTGGAAGGCGATGCGACCGCCATGTACATCAAAAGCGAGCTGGCAACCGCCAACCTTAGCCCACGTCTGACGCGCCTTGCGCGTGGCTTGCCCAGCGGCGCCGACCTTGAGTATGCCGACGCCGTGACCATCACCCGCGCCTTGCAAGGGCGCCAAACGTGGTAGCAGGCTAGGGCGTTTGCCCTAGCACCTGTGCCGCTGTTGGCACGTTGTTTGTGCGCCTAACCTCCCGCCCTTCGCCGTCCAGAATGATAAACGTCGGCGTGGACTCGCCGTTGTAGCGTTCCCACAGCGCCTGCCCCGCCTCTGTGTGAATGCTCAGGCGCAGCACGGCAGCCTGCGCGCCAAGCGCCTGCTCAAGGGCAAGCACGTCGGCTGCCTGCGCCATGCAGCCCAAGCAGTATTCAGAGTAAAGTTCAAGCACAACAGGCGTCCCGTTGCCAAGCCGTGCCTCCACATCTGCCAAACCGCTGATCTCAGGCGTAGCCGTTGGGCGCATCAGCAGCCAGAAGCCGACCACAGCGATGAGCAGCACCAGCCAGCCGCCAAGGCGCGCAAACAGCGGTAGACTCCGCACGCGCCACAGCAGCAAGCCTGCCAGCAACAGCAAGCCGCCTGCCATCAGCAAGAATGAAAACTGATTGAATACCGACATAGCACCTCAGTTGATCTCTATTGGCGTTTCTTCGTAGGGTTGCCCAAGACGGGCGCGCTCTGCCTCGATGAGCGCCGCTTCTTCGGCAGGCGTTGCACCGAGCTTCTTGAACAGCGGCGCTGGTTCCCGCAGCGCCTGACCAACAGGCAGTTGGCTTGGCTGCCAATGCCCAATGGCGGCGGCGCCATCATAGGTGAGTGCGGCGTGCGTCCGCTCAGATTCGGCATACTCACGGATGAGCAGATCGCCGAAAAGCTGCCCGTCATAGCCTAGATAGGCGTGCAGGCGCTGTGCGCTGAACGGCAAAAAGGGCGCCAGCAGGATTTTCAGGTTGTCAATCACGCGCAGCACAGTATAGACGGCGGTAGCGGTGTCATTCTTATCTTCTTTGATGCGCTTCCAGGGCGCCCGCCGATCAAGGTAGGCGTTCGTCTCGCGCACGAGCGCCATCGCCTCGCCGAGTGCGGCGCGCAGCTTGACAGCCTCTAGCAGGCTGCCCACGCGCTCAAACGCCGCCTCTGAAAGTGCCAAAATTGCCTGATCTTCGGGCGTGAAGGCATTCGGCTGCGGCACGGCATTTTCAAAGTGCTTGCGCGCAAAGCCGAGCATCCGATTCACCAAATTGCCCCAAGCTGCCACCAACTCGTTGTTGTTGCGCGTCACAAAGTCTGCCCAGCTCCAATCGGCATCTTTGCTTTCAGGCAGCGCCGTGCTGATCGCGTAGCGGATAGCGTCTGCGTCGTAGCGCGCCAGAATGTCAGGCATCCAGACTGCCCAATTGCGGCTCTTGCTGAACTTCTGCCCTTCAATGTTCATGAATTCGTTGGCTGGCACGTCATAGGGCAGGTTGATCGGCGTTGGATCGCCTTCAGCCGCGTACAGCCCGTTGATGCCGAGTAATTCTGAGGGCCAAATGATGGTGTGGAACTCGATGTTATCCTTGCCCATGAAGTAGAAACTCTTGGCGCTGGCGTTATACCACCACTGCCGCCATGCCTCAGGCTGACCCGTGTTGTGCGCCCATTCGATGCTGGCGGTGAAATAGCCCATGACTGCCTCGAACCACACATACATGCGCTTTGCCTCGTAGCCTTCGACAGGCACGGTGATGCCCCAGTCAATATCGCGTGTGATCGGGCGTCCCACCAAATCGGCTACCTTATTGCGCGAGAGCGCCAACACGTTCGGACGCCAATGATCCTTATCGGACGCCAAGTATGCCTGTAACTGCGGAATGAAGGCAGCAAGGTTCAGGAAGTAGTGTTCCGTCTCACGCACGACGGGCGTGCTGCCGTCGGTCTTGCTGCGCGGATTGATCAGATCGAGCGCATCCAGCAGGCTGCTGCAGTTATCACACTGATCGCCGCGTGCGTTGGGAAAGCCGCACTTTGGGCAAGTGCCTTCCACGAAGCGGTCGGGCAGGAAGCGCTTTTCGCTCTCGCTGTAGAGCTGGCGCTGCGTCTCGCGGTAGAGGTAGCCGCGCTCGTTCAGCGTGCGGAAAATATCCTGCGCCACACGGTGATGCGTCTCGGTATCGGTGTGCGTGAACAGATCGTAGCTGATGCCGCACGCCTTCAAGGTCTGCAAAAAGCGCAGGTGATAATGCTCAAAGAGCGCCCGCGCCGTCATGCCGCGCTTATCCGCCTCGATCAGGATCGGCGTGCCATGCGAGTCCGAGCCGCTGACCATCAGCACGTGGTTGCCCTTCAAACGGTGGTAGCGGGCGAAAATATCGGCAGGGATATACGCACCTGCCATATGCCCAACATGCAGGTCGCCATTGGCGTAGGGCCAAGCTACCGAAACGTGAATATGTTCTGGCACGGTCAGTCTTCCTTTCGAGCCGATCTTCGAGCAACTGCCAAGCGCCTGAGAAACGAAAAACCGCCGAATAGATCAGCGGTTGGCAGGCAGGGAGTTAAAGCGCACACAGCGACCAACGCTCAGCGGGCGTGGTGGCGTGTGGCGAAAGCCTGCCAGAGTCTTTTCCGCATTCGTAGGGCGCAGGTATGTGTGTGCATACGCCTAGTTATGCCACACTTTGCGCCAAACGGCAAGCGGCGTTTCTCAAGGGCGCAGGTGCGGCGCCTCCTTTTGGACTCCTCTTCCTGTGTGAGCGTGGAAAAGGGATAGGGGCTAGGGCTTCTCCCTATGCTCGCCGCGCATTCTCTGCCAGCAGCCGCCGCAGCACTTCTTCCCGACCCGCCGCGCTGCGCAGATCAGCCGCCAAATCCGACCAGCCGTAGGCTGCCAGCACCGCCCGATCCAGTGCGTCGTGCAGGGCGGCGATCTGCGGCGCGATCTCCCGCGCTGCTTTTGGAATCCGCACTGCCACGCTGTTCGTCCGATATGCCTCCACCGCGTTATAGAGGTTGGTCAGCGTCCGATCTTTAAGCGCCTGTGGCGACTCGATCAGCTCAGGCGGATTGAGCCACGCCGCACGGATGGCATCCAGTGCTTGCGCCGCCGCCGCGATTGCCTTATAGTCCGCCGAGTCGGTTGGCTCAGCGTTCGGCACGTAGGGCAGCGGAAAGGTCTCAAAGGTGGTGGTGGGTGTGTAGCGCGGACGATCCTCTAGCGATGTCCCCATCCGCAGCGACCAAACCTCGTGCAGGTAGCTGTGCAGGACGCCAAAGAAGTAATCATCTTCACGGGCAAAGGCGATCAACTGATGATCGGGCAGAATTTCAGCGTCTAGCCATACGAAAATGCGATGCTTTGATACATGTGGTGTTGCTATGTAACGTTTTAGTGATGATAATGCCGTTCTCATTTCAGGGCGTGGTGACTCGTGCCGCCACCAAAAATTCCGCAAACGTGCAGTAGCCTTCTTTTGTCGCTCGGCATAAACATGCTTTAGGGCGTGTTTGTAAGGTAAATCATACTGCTTGATCTGATCCTCTGGCATCTGCCCAAAATCAATTATCCACATGTCCCTTGGGCGATGCGTTAGATCAAACCCATTCATGTATTTACGTACAACAGCCCGATTTTTGCCATCATTGTTGATCATGATTGAGGCAAGATCGTTAGGGATGTCAAACGCGCCATTTTTCATGTTGCCTCTAAATCCAATGCCGCGGTTTTCGCGCAGCGGCTTGGCGCTTGTAATATCCACGCTGGCGGTCAGGTCAGGGTTGATGTTAGGGACGGGCGCGCCGTCCAGCGTCCGTTCGGTCTGGCTGCCGTCATCAAAGCCGACTACGCTGATCCGCACTGCGGCGCCGTCCAGCGACCATTCGCGGTCGCTCCACGCCATGAACAGATCGCCCGTCTCTTTAATGCGGTTCAGCACCGCACGGTTGGCGCCGCCGCGAATGCTGTTGGTGGCAAGCAAGCCCACCCGCCGAACCTTGCCCGCCTCCAAGTGGCGGCGCGCCTGCTCAAACCAATAGCAGACCAGATCGGCAGCGCCCGTCACGCGCCCTTCATAAACGCGCCACAAATCCTCAAGATATTTTCCGCCGAGTTCACCGCGCAGCTTGCTGCCGCCCAAAAAAGGCGGATTGCCGATGATGACATCCACCGCCTGCCAGTCCGGCGCGTAGGGCGTGCCGTCGGTGTGGTAGCGCAAGATCGAGTCGGTCTGCTGAATGCGGCGCGGCTCGTTGGGATCGTCAAGGTTATCGCGGTCGCGCAGGATGGGCGATCCAAGCCAGCGCGGGTGGGTCGGCACGCGGTATTCGGTGATGAGCGTGCCTTCATGGTCATAGCGCCACTGCAAATAGCCGATCCAAATGGCGATTTGGGCAAGGCGGGCGGCAAAGGGGTCTTTTTCCAGCCCGTAGAATTGGCGGGGCGTCACAATATCCTTGAAGTCGAGGTTGAGCGGCGCGAACAGGTCACGGGCGCGCTGTTCAAGGTCTTTCATGGCACGCAGCGCCACATAGAGGAAGTTGCCGGAGCCGCAAGCAGGGTCTAGGACGGTGGTGCTGCCAAGACGTGCCATGAAGGCATCGTGCAGCTTGATGAGGTGGGCGCGGGCGCGGCTGGCTTCGGCGGGCGTGGCGTCCGCCGCGGACAGGCGTTGCAGCAGCGGCTCTGCCTCTGCGCGGGTGCTTTCCCAAAGGGCGTAGAGGGGCTGCATCAGGACGGGTTCAACGATCAGGCGGATGTCGGATTCGCTGGTGTAGTGGGCGCCCAGTTGGGCGCGCTTGGTCGGATCGAGGGCGCGCTCAAAGAGGGTGCCGAAAATGGTAGGGTTCACAAAGCGCCAGTCGGCAGCGCTTGCCTGCTCAATGGTCAGGAAGATGTCGGTCGAGTTGAGTTGGGCGAGGTCAAGCACTTCGGGCTTGCCGCCTTCGTCGGGGTCGGGCGCGAAAATGCTGCCGTTGAAATAGGGGATGCGGCGCAGCAGAAAATCGCTGCGCTGCCCGTTCATGGCGTCAAAAAGCTGTTGCAGGTATTCGGCAAAGCTGTGCGGGAATTGTTGGGCATTTTGGGCAAGGTAGCGAAAGAGCGTGAGATCAGGCGCTAGGCGCGGCAGCAAGCCGATGTCTTCCACAAAGAGCGCAAAGGCAAGGCGGGCAAGGAAGCGGGCAACGCGCATGGGATCAAAGTGGGCGCGCAGCACGTCTGCCATGGCGGCAAATTCGTTGGCGCGGCGCTCAGTGACAACTTCACGCGCTTTAAGCTGATCTTCGAGGAATTCACGGAATTTATCGGGCGCGTGCAGCAGCCAGTCAAGGTAGCGCAGCACGTCTGGGCGTTCAAGGTCGGTGTTGGTGAAGGTGATCGGCGTGGCGGGCAGGTTGGGATACTGCGGGTAGATGCGGTACTGCTCAAAATCACAGACGACCAAGAGGGGCGGGTTGCCCAGCCCGCCGCGGTAGCTGAGCAGTTGGCTGTACGCCTTCTCCAAGTTTTCGCCCTTGCTCTTGTATTCCCAAGCAAAGTGTCCGCGCTTCCAGACATCGGCGCGTCCGCGTCCGCCGGTGGCGCGCAGGACGCCTTCCTCAAAGGTGAAGAACTGCCCTTGTGGGTCAGCCTCAGCGGGCGGCGGGTGACCGACAAGGCGGCACAATTCGCTAAAGTGAGATTGGGCAGCTTGGCGCTCTAGGAGCGTGCTGTCTTGCCAACGCTGGACGAAGTCTTGAACGGTCATGCTGAACTCACTTGCAAGGCGGGATGGTGTGCGGGAAGTATAGCGCAAGGATCGCCTGTCTCCCAACGGTTTACACCCCTCGCCCCATTCTCTGCGGGCGTAGCGAGGGAGGCAGGCGGGTGATTGACGTCTCCGCGACGGCAGCCCTTCACAGGCTTTGCCAAAGTTTGCCCTAACAGGCGCTGATGTGCTATGCTCAGCGCCATGAATACTTTCTGGTGGCTCAAAGTGGTTCGTCCCTTTCAATTTACCGACTCGACTTGTCGGGCGCAAACGCGCACCGCACCTCTGCATTGAGCCTGCCGTTGGGCGAGCATAATCAGGGCGTGCGCCGTGTGGCTGTGCGCCTTTTTTGTTTGTGAAGGGAGTAGGATTCCGCGTGCCTGAACAAAACCAACCAACCATTGTTGCCTTTCAGGGTGTGCATGGCGCGTATTCTGAAGAGGCTTGCCGCCAACACTTCGGGGAAGGCGTGCAAACGCTGCCCTGCAACGCCTTTGATGAACTGTTCCGCGCTGTGGAGAGCCGCCAAGCAACCTTTGGGATGCAACCTGTGGAAAACTCGCTGGCTGGCACGGTTGCCACCGCTTACGAGCTGCTTATGGAGTACGATCTGCGCGTGCAGGCAGAAGTGATCGTGCAGGTGCGCCATGCGCTCTTGGCGCCCAAAGGCACCACGCTGAGCGACGTGCGCTACGTGCGTTCACATCCGCAGGCGCTGGCACAGTGCGAGCGCTATCTCAAGCGGCGCGGCTTTCAGGCAGTCACCCATTTTGATACGGCGGGCAGCGCCCGCGACCTTGCCGCCAGCCCAGAGCCACACACAGCCTGCATCGCCAGCGCTTTAGCAGGCAGGCTTTACGCGCTGGAGCAGCTTGAGTATGGCATTGAAGATGAGCCGTTCAACTTCACGCGCTTCTTCGTGATCGGCATTGGCGATCCGCCGCCTGCCAAGCGCAACAAGACCAGCGTCGTGTTCGCCGTGCGCGATAAGCCCGGCGCGCTGCATGAGTGCTTGGGCGCCTTTGCCGAACGCGGCGTGAACCTGACCAAGATCGAATCGCGCCCGCGCCGCAACAAGCCTTGGCAGTATTATTTCTACACCGATTTTGAAGGTCACGCCTCAGAGCCGAACGTTGAGGCTGCCCTGATGGATTTGATGCGCCGCGCAGCGCTCTTGAAGCTGCTCGGCTCGTACCCTGCTGCGGAGCAACCAAGCCAACCTGAGGCGAAAGACTGAGAGGCAAAAGACCATGACAGCGCTAAGCGTGCTTAAGTGCATTGAGTGTGGGCATGAACATCAGATTGATGAGCCTGTCTATGTGTGCAGCCGTTGCAGCGGCTTGCTAGATGTTGTTCATGACTTAGAGCGCCTGCGCCCAAGCATCAGCCGCGAGACGTTTGATGGGCGCCTGCGCGAGGTGGAAGCGCCCTATAACAGTGGCGTGTGGCGCTTCAAAGAATTAGTCTTTCCATCGGTGCCAGACGATCAGATTGTGACACGCGGTGAGGGCAATACCACGCTCTACCGTGCGCCCGCCAAACTTGCCGACTGGGTGGGCAGCCGTGCGCTGGCGCTCAAGCATGAGGGCGAAAATCCGACGGGCTCCTTCAAGGATCGCGGCATGACCGGCGGCGTGACGCACGCTAAGTTGGTTGGCGCCACCAGCGCGCTGTGCGCCTCGACCGGCAATACCTCTGCCTCAATGGCATCCTACTGCGCGCTAGCAGATTTGCAGGCGTTGGTCTTTTTTCCGTATGGCAACATCGCCGCCGGCAAATTGGCGCAGTCAGTTGCCTATGGCGCGCTGAATGTGCAGGTGCGCGGCGATTTTGACGCCTGCCTAGAGCTGGTGCGCCAAGCCAGCCGACAGCTTGGCATCTACCTGCTGAACTCGGTCAATCCCTTCCGCTTGGAAGGGCAAAAGACTATCGCCTTCGAGATTTTGCAGCAGCGGCGCTGGCGCGCCCCAGATTGGATCGTGCTGCCGGGTGGCAACTTGGGCAACACCTCTGCCTTCGGCAAGGGCTTGAGCGAACTCTACACGCTCGGCATCATAGACCGCTTGCCGCGCATCGCCGTCATTCAGGCGGAAGGCGCCTCACCCTTCTATCAGAGCTACCGTGAAGGCTTTGCGACGCGCCATCAAAGCAAGGCGCAGACGTTGGCAACTGCCATCAAGATTGGCAACCCTGCCAGCTATTTCAAGGCGCGCCGCACACTCAGCCTGACCGACGGCGTGGTTGAATCCGTCACCGATCAAGAAATTCTGGACGCTAAGGCGATGGTGGATAGGGCGGGCATTGGCTGCGAGCCTGCTTCGGCGGCAAGCGTGGCGGGCATTCGCAAGCTGATCGCGGCGGGCGTGATCGGCGCGGATCAAGAAGTCGTTGGCGTGCTGACCGGGCATGTGCTGAAAGACCCTGAGATCATCATGCACTACCATCAAGGCGCCTTGGCAGGCATTCAGAGCAGCTTTGCCAACCAGCTTCGCACCATTGATCCGACGTTGGCAGATGTGCAAAGTTTGCTTAGCCGCAGCCATGCGCCCAATGCCTTGTGAGTCAGTTCCGCCTGTTGTTATAATCATCGTATGTGTGTAGGCTGCCAAAGGCTTGGCAGCCCTTTTTACGGAGAAATAACCATGACCGACGCTCACGCCCTGATTGATGCCCACCGCGAAAAATTTTTAGAGGAACTCAAAGATTATTTGAGCATTCCCAGCATCAGCACGCTTTCGGAACACAACGCTGATACGCAGCGCGCTGCCGCTTGGACGGCTGCTCAACTGCGCGCCGCCGGCATGACTCGCGTTGAGATCATGCCCACGCCCAAGCATCCCGTTGTCTATGCCGAATGGCTTGGCGCGCCGGGCAAGCCCACCGTGCTAATTTATGGGCATTACGATGTGCAGCCCGCCGAATTGGAAGCAGGCTGGACGAGCGATCCCTTTAAGCCCGAAGTGCGCGAGGACAACCTTTATGCACGCGGCGCCTCGGACGACAAAGGGCAGGTCTATGTGAACATTAAAGCCGTTCAGATGTTGATGCAGGCGAACGGCACGCTGCCGCTTAACGTCAAGTTCCTGATCGAAGGTGAGGAAGAAATCGGCTCGCCCAACCTTGATCCCTTCATCGCCGCCAACAAAGAATTGCTGCGCGCCGATGTGGTCGTCGTCTCCGATACTGCCATTCAATCGCCTGATCAGCCGAGCATCGTCTACGGCTTGCGCGGCTTGGTCTACCTTGAGCTGGAAGTGCGCGGACCAAAGCAAGACCTGCACAGCGGCGGCTTTGGCGGCACCGTTCACAATCCGGCGCAGGCGCTCTGCGAGATCATCGCAGCGCTGCATCACCCTGATGGCAGCGTGGCGGTGGAAGGCTTTTATGACAGGGTGCGCCCCATTGATGAAAAAGAGCGCACAGCGATGGCAAAGACCGACGTGAGCGACGAGGAATGGAAACGCCTGACCGGCGCGCCGCAGCCGTGGGGCGAGGCACACTACACGCTCCGTGAGCGCGTTGGCGCACGCCCAACCTTAGAGGTGAACGGCATTTGGGGCGGCTTCACAGGCGAAGGCTCTAAGACGGTGCTGCCTGCCAAGGCAACTGCTAAGATTAGCTGCCGCCTTGTGCCAGACCAAGACCCATACCAGATTGAGGCGCTCGTCCGCGCACAGGTGGCGAAATTGGCACCGCCTACTATCACATGGGAAGTGCGTGCGCTTAATCACGGGCATTGCGCGCTGGTGCCGATTGACTCCTTGGCGATGGAGTGTGCCGTCGCTGCCTATGAGCGCGGCTTTGGTGCGCGTCCGTTGTTCTTGCGCGAAGGCGGCTCGATCCCTGTGGTGGCGACTTTCTCGCAGACCTACAACGTACCGGTGTTGTTGGTTGGCTACGGCTTGCCCGACGATGGCGCCCACGGACCGAATGAAAAGTTCAACCTAGAATGCCTCTATCGTGGTATTCACACAGCAGCGGCATTGCTAGAGGAATTGGGCAAGCGTTCGCCCGACTCGCTGCGCGTGCTGTAAGGTTTGAGAGCGATTGCGTTATGCGTGTGGGCGGGATAACTCCCGCCCACAGGCTATTGTGCCGCGCCCATCTCGGTGAAAACTGTCTCTATCGCACTGGCGACGCGCTCTAAGTCTGCCTGCCCAATGACCAACGGCGGCAGCAGGCGCAGCACATTCAGACCCGCCGGCAGTGCCAGCACGCCTTTGCTTTGCAGCGCCTTCAGCACAGGCGCAACCTTACCGCGCAGCTCAATGCCGAACAGCAAGCCAAGCCCGCGCACCTCCCGCACCTGATTGCGGAAACGCTGCGGCAGATCGCCTAAACGCTCCATCAGAAAGCCGCCCAGTGCCGCAGCGCGCCCTGCTAAATCTTCTTCAACCAGCACCGCCAACGTGGCAAGTGCGGCGGCACAGCCCAACGGATTGCCGCCAAAGGTTGTGCCGTGAATGGCAGGTTGCAGCTTGCCCACGCGCTCACTGATCAGGCAGGCGCCAAAGGGCATCCCGCCGGCGATGGATTTCGCCACTGGCATCAGGTCGGGCGATAGTCCGTAGTGCTGATGGGCAAACATGCGCCCGGTGCGCCCAAAGCCCGTCTGCACCTCATCGGTGATGAACAGCGCGCCGCGCGCTCGGCAGAGTGCCTGCACGCCGCGCAGATAGTCGCCCTCGGCAGGGCGCACACCACCTTCACCCTGCACCACTTCCACAAGCACGGCGGCAGTCTGATCGGTGATGGCAGACTCAGCAGCAGCCAGATCGTTGTAGGGAATGTGCGTGTAGTTCGGCACTAGCGGCGCGAACGGCTCACGGTACTTTGGCTCCCACGTGGCAGAGAGCGCGCCCATCGTGCGCCCGTGAAAGCCGCGCATGGTCGCCACGATGTGCGTGCGCCCTGTGGCAAAGCGAGCAAACTTGAGCGCTGCCTCAACCGCCTCTGCGCCGCTGTTGCACAGATAGGCGCGTGGCATCTCGGCAAGTGCGGTCAGCTTTTGCAGCAGCAAGGCGCGCTGATCGTTATAGAACAACTCAGGGCAGCTGAGCAGCACGCCCGCCTGAGCGCGGATCGCCTCTACCACCTTCGGATGGGCGTGACCGATGTTCGCCGCACCCTGCCCACCGACGCAATCAATATAGCGGTTGCCTTCCGAATCCCACAAATAAGCGCCTTCGCCGCGCACGATGGTTAGCGCGCGCTTGGCATACACGCCGCTGCTGTGTGCTTCTTCAAGCGCCATGTAGTCTACTAGGCTGTTCAGTGTTTCAGTCATGCGTGATCAGCGTCCCTTCACCTGCCAGTGCCGCTTGAATGGGCTGTGCGCGGCGTGAATCGGCAAGCAGCACCCGCCGAACGCCGCCCTCAACTGCTTCTTGCGCCGCCAAGACTTTCTTCTTCATCCTGCCGCCCGCCATCTCCAGCGCACGCGGCAGGTTAGCGCGTGGCACGTGCCGCACAAGGCTGCTTTCATCGGGAAAGCGCGCCAACAAGCCCGCCACATTGGTCAGGATGACCAGCGTCTCGGCGCACAGGGCAGCCGCGATCATGGCAGCGGCGCGGTCACCATCCACGTTGAGCGGCTCGCTGGCTTGGCTAATCGCCAGCGGCGCCACAATCGGCAGGTAGCCGTTTGCCAGCAGCAAGCGCAGCAAATCAGCGTTGATCTGCTCAATTTTGCCCGTGAAGTCATCGCGCACAATGCGCTGGCGTCCATTGGTCGGATCAATGGCGCGCACGGCATCCTTGCGCTGCGCGAACATCAAACGCCCGTCTACGCCGCTCAGCCCAAGCGCGTTCACACCGAGCGCTTGCAGTTTCGCCGTGATGGTCGTGTTCATCTGCCCATTGGCAGCCATCACATACAGTTCAAGCGTCTCAGGGTCGGTATAGCGGCTGACGTGACCCGATGGCGATTGCAAGGTGCGGCGCGGCACACCGACGCGCTCACTCAGGCGATCCACAGCGGCGGACGTGCCATGCACCAATACAAAGCGGCGCCCGTTTCGGGCAAGGTCGGCGAGGTCGGCACAGACGGCGTCAATCGCCACGCCTGCGCCACCGCCCACTTTCACCACAATTGTTTCAGACATTCCTCAATTCATCCTCCCCACACTCCCTGAAAAGATTTGCTGTTGACGCGCGCGCCACAGCCTGCTACAATCGAGCACAGTCCAGAGCGCCCCATTCGTCTAGCGGTCTAGGACGCGGCCCTCTCAAGGCTGAAACAGGGGTTCGAGTCCCCTATGGGGCATCCACAAGCATCCGCCGATCAAGCGGGTGTTTTGGTTATGCCCACCACACAAAAAACGCCCTTCCGACTGTCTCAGAAGGGCGTTCGCATTCCTAAGCTAGGCGCGTGCGCTACCCACCATACAGCCATGTATGGGCAGTGAAAGGCTTCTTCTGCTTTTTGGAAGCGTTCATCGGTAGCTGCATAGCGCTTATTGTGACGCAGATAGGTTCGGTTTGTCAAGGTGTGGCGATCCCTTAGTGTGCAGCGGGCGTTTGTAACGCGCCACTTCAGCCTGTGAACCAACTGCCACCTTTGATCGCGTGCATAGCGCTGTGTTTCCGCTAGAACTGTGCAACCGCGTTATTCGCTATTATTCATACGTTGGCGATTTGGTGTTCGATCCGTTTGGCGGCAGCGGCACGCTAGGCAGTGCCGCCCGTGATCTAGATCGCCACTTTTTTATGGTGGAGAAAGAATCGACCTATATCGAGCGGATGCGCGACATGTTCGGCACAGCGCGCTTTTTCGATGCTCAGCCGGTGCGCTGCTTATCCTTAGCGGAATTCAGCGCTTGCTGAGCGCACAACTGCGCGGCGGCGCTTTTCCCTTAGGTTAGGCTGCCGCGCCGCCTGTTTGTATGGATTGGGAGAGGCGGGCTATAATGATGGGCAGGGACGACAGTTTTGCTCAACGCATCTTGTAAAGGCGATTTCCAATGACGTATGAACCGAAACCGGAACATAAATTTAGCTTTGGCTTGTGGACGGTTGGCAACATCGGGCGCGATCCGTTCGGTGAGCCAACACGCGGCGCGCTCTCGCCGGTTGAGATCGTCCACCTGCTGGCAGAAGTAGGTGCGTGGGGCGTCAACTTGCACGATAACGATCTGGTGCCGATCACTGCCACAGCCGCTGAACGCGATCAGATCGTGCGCGATTTCAAGGCGGCGCTCAGTGCGACGGGCATTGTGGTGCCAATGGCAACCACCAACCTATTCACCGACGCAGCCTTTAAGGACGGCGCGTTTACCTCGAACGATCCTGCCGTGCGCGCCTACGCCCTGCAAAAGACCATCCACGCCATCGAGCTGGGCGTCGAACTTGGCGCAACCACTTACGTTTTCTGGGGCGGGCGCGAAGGCACCGAAAGCGACAGCACCAAGAATCCGTTAGAGGCGATCAAGCGCTACCGCGAGGCGATCAACTTCCTGTGCGCCTATGTCAAGGATCAGGGTTACAACCTGCGCTTTGCCATGGAGCCGAAGCCGAACGAACCACGCGGACATATCTTCCTGCCAACGGTGGGCGATGCGCTCGCCTTCATCGCCACTTTAGATCACCCGCAGATGGTCGGTGTGAATCCGGAAGTGGCGCACGAACATATGGCAGGCTTGAACTTTACGCACGGCGTGGCGATGGCGCACGCTGCTGGCAAACTCTTTCACATTGACCTCAACGATCAGCTTTTTGGGCGCTATGATCAGGACTTCCGCTTTGGCAGCATGATGCCCAAACAAGCCTTCCATCTGGTCAAATTCCTTGAGGATGTCGGCTACAGCGGCAGCCGCCACTTCGACGCACACGCTTTCCGCAGCAGCGGCTATGAAGATGTGAAGGCGTTCGCACGCGGCTGTATGCGCACCTACCTGATCCTGAAGGATAAGGCGGCGCAGTTCAACGCCGACCCTGAAGTGCAGCAGCTTTTGGCGGAAATTCACGCCGATGATGGCACCTTCAGCTACCTGAGCAGCGGCTACAGCCGTGAAGCGCTCGCTAAGCTGCGCGCTGCCGAGATCAACCGCGCTGCGCTTGGCAGCCGCAACCTGCCCTACGAACGCCTCGATCAGATCACCATCGAGATTCTGCTCGGCGTGCGCTAGATCAGCGCATACCACTCCCTTGTGCTTGTGGGCGAGCGTACGCTCGCCCACAGTGTTTTGCTGCCCAAAATTGCCTGTAACCTTTTGCTGCCCTGTGCATCTAAGAGAATGTAAGCCGAATTAGAGGGCAGATAAGCACAAGGAGAGTTTCTCATGAAGCGCAATGTTGGGAACACAGATCGGATCATTCGTGTGGTGTTGGGCGCTGTGGCAGTCGTCTTGGGCGCTGCCGCGCAAGGCACGTGGCTGATCGTTGGCGGTGTGGTCGGTGTGGTGCTGATCGGCACGGCACTGACAGGACGCTGCCCTGCCTACATGCCCTTTGGCATTAACACATGCAGCCTCAAAGAGCGCGGACAGGCATAACATTCGCAGGATGACCTCTGGCGCGGTAAACTGTGTGTGACCGCGCCTTTTTATTTAGCCGTAGGGAAAGCCTGTGGATGATGCAGCCCTGCTGGATGCCTTAAAACAACGTGATTCATCCGTGCTATCGGCATTGTTCACGCGCTATGCCGATGCGCTCTACCGTTTGGCAGTGCGCCTGCTGGGCGATCAACAACAAGCCGATGGTGTGGTGCAGACTGCCTTCCTTGCCCTGTTGGATCACGCGGATCGCTTTGAAGGGCGCGCCAACATCGGCACATGGCTGTACCGTGTCGCCTACAACGAATGCCTGATGCGTTTGCGCGCCGCGCCGCCTGTCTCTCTGGAAGACTTGGCAGGCGAAAGCGGTGAGCTGATGCCAAGCTGCCTTGTGGACTGGCGCAACTTGCCTGAGGCGGTGCTGCTGAACGAGGAAGCACACGCCGAGATGGAGCGCGCTATCAACAGCCTGACGCCAACGCTGCGCGCTGTGTTCACGCTGCGCGATATCGAAGAGCTTTCGGTGAGCGAGACAGCACACATCCTCAACCTGAGCGAGGCTGCCGTGAAAACCAATTTACACCGTGCGCGCCTGCATCTGCGCGAGCGCCTGAGCCGCTACTTTGAGCGGCGGCACACCTAAGGAGACTGCCATGCAGTGTGATGATCTTGTGCGCTACCTCTCCGATTATCTCGATCACAACCTTGAGGAAGCACTTGCCGCTGAAGCACAGGCGCACTTGGCAACTTGCCATAACTGCCGTGTGGTGCTGGATACCACGCAGCAGACTATCCTGCTCTACCGTGAGCGCGACAGACAATTGGCGCTGCCACCCGCACGGCACGCCCGCCTTTTTGAGCAGTTGGCAAAGGCGCTCAAGGTTGAGGATGAGATCAACGAATAAGGTTGCCAAGCCCGCCGCCCTTGCGCTAGAGTCTAACTACTGTGAGCGTGCCAACAGGATAGATAGCCTACCGTGATAAACCGTGACCGTTCCGCGCAGCCCGTCGGCATTGTGAAGGCGGTGCTGCCCGAAAGCGCCGCCGCTGCACTTGGCGTTCAGCCCAACGATGAACTTTTGGCGATCAATGGGCAGCCCTGTGAAGATGTCATTGATGTGCAGTACTACAGCGCCGAAGAATGGCTTGCACTGCGCTTGCGTCGGGATGGGCGTGAGATCACGCTGGAAGGCGAACGGCGCTATGATCAGCCGCTGGGCATCGAATTTGCACACCCAACCTTTGATATAGATATTCGCCGTTGCAACAACCTGTGCGAGTTCTGCTTTGTGCTGCAAATGGCGCCGCAAATGCGCCGCACGCTCTACATCAAGGATGACGACTACCGCTACTCATTCCTGTTCGGGCATTTTGTCACGCTTACCAACCTGCGCGGGCGCGATTGGGAACGCATCCTTGAGCAGCACCTTAGCCCGCTGTACGTCTCGGTTCACGCCACCGACCTTGAACTGCGCCGCCACTGCCTACGCAATCCCAACGCGCCGGACATTATGGCGCAACTGCGCGAATTAGCCGCCCACAACTTTGAGGTGCATACGCAGTTAGTCATCACGCCAAACGTGAACGACGGCGAACACATGGCGCGCAGCGTACATGATCTCGCCGCGCTCTACCCAAACGTGAAAAGTATCAGCGTTGTGCCGGTGGGCTTGACCAAATATCACCGCTATGGGCTGGCGACGAACTCCCGCGATCACGCCAATGCGGTGCTGGATGCCTGTGAAGCGTGGCAGCAGCACTTCCGCGCTCAGTTCGGCGTCGGGTTCGTCTACCCAACCGATGAATGGTATCTGGTGGCAGAGCGTTCGCTGCCGCCGCTGAGCGCCTATGATGACCTCGCGCTGCACGAGAACGGTCTGGGCATGGTGCGCGGCTTCTTGGATGAATGGGATCAGGTGCGCCGCCAAGAAGTGCCGCAGCTTACCAATGCACTGCTGCGCGCCAAGCACATCACGCTTGCTACAGCTACCCTTTTCGCGCCGACCCTGCACCGTGCCGCCGCCGAACTTGCCGCCCACAGCGGACTCAGCCTGCATGTGCAGCCGATCACGAACACGCGGCTGGGCGAAGGGATCACGGTGGCAGGCTTGCTCACCGCTGAGGACGTGATCAGGCAGCTTTTGCCGCTGAAAGAGTCGGCTGCCTTAGGCGATTTGGTGGTGCTGCCGCGCATTATGTTTGATCATCCCGACGGGGTGGCGCTCGATGATCAATCGCCGCTGGATGTGGCGCGTGCGCTGGGCGTGCCAGTTGCCCTTGCCGACTGGATGGGCGACGTGCTGGATGCGGTGCAAGGCGCTAACAAGCTGACCTTTTCGCCGCACCTGACGCCCGCCGAGATTCCGATTGTGCGCGAGGGCGGTTGGGCGGTCGAGAAATACCTCTAGCTGATCAGACCGGCGGCCACGGATAGTTCGGACCCGGGCCCGGGCGCGGATATTCGCGGCGCTGGAGCAGTTTCCGCAAGCGCGCCAAGAGTGCGTTGATCTCCGACTCTGCCAACAGGGTGCTAAGGGCGTGGCGCAGCGGTGCGTTAGCGGCTTCCACATCACAGTAAAGCTGCTCAAGGTCTGCCAGCAGGGCATTCGGGATCGGCTCGCCGGCGAAATCCCAGATCACGGTGCGAAGTTTGGGCGCTGTGTGGAAGCCAATCCCGTGATCAATGCCCCACAAATGCCCATCCTCACCCACAATGCAGTGTCCGCCTTTGCGGTCAGCATTGTTGATCACATAGTCAAAGGCGGCAAATTTCATCAGTGGCGCTTGGAAGGACTCATCTAAGGCGAAGTAGTTCACCTCTGCGTTGTGCGCGATGTAAAGCTGCACCGAGCCGAAGCCGCGCAAGCCATCGCGCAGCACGGTGGGCGGCACAATCTGCCAGCCCAGCGCCTGTGAGACGAGGAAGGCGGCGTATTCGCGGCGGCAGAGCGTGCCATCCGGAAAATCCCAGAGTGGGCGCTCGCCACGCTGCGGCTTGTAGACGGCGAATAGGTTCGGCGGTGCATCGGCAGCTTCAGGCGTCAGCGTCACTAAAAAGGTGCTGTTGGAACTCCAGCGCAGCGCGCCTTGCTGTGCTTCGCGCATTCTGCTTTCAGCCAGCCAGCGCAGCACACGCGGTGTATCTTGCGGCAGGCAAATTCGGTTAGCGTCCGAGTCGCTCATGGTGCCACACGCTCCCAGCGCCCTTTGGCGTAGTACGTCTCAATACCGATGATTATGTCCAATAGTTGAGGACGCGCCCATTGTGAGCAGGATTAGCGCGCCCTTGCTTAACCACATCCAGCGCATGCAGGCTGAGCGCCCGCATTTGGGTGCGTGTTCCCCACAGGCGCACCACCGAAGGCGAGATCAGATCAGGGTCTTGATCTTCCTGCACAACGACCAGTTCCTCCGCGACGAGCAGCACCAAATCGCGTTCGTCGTTATAGCCTAGCCCGATCCGCGACACGCGGAAGCGCCCTTCAATCGGATCGCGCAGTTCCATATTCATGCGCGCCATATCGGGCATGTCGCTGCTCAGGTCAACCATGTTACGGCTGAGTTCATCCAGCATATCGCGCAGCGTTTCGCCAATGGCGCGTGCCTGTTCTTTTTCAAGGATCAGCGAGATAAGCTGCCCTTGCCCGCCGGCTTGCAGGTAGAACAAGCGCCGCCCTTTGGGTCCGACGGTGCCAATCGTCACAAAATCTATTGGGTCTATCTCGATCTCAAAGCCCATAGCGTCTTTTACTGCCCTTCATTGTGTGTGGTGCGCCCGCGTGTTGCCACCTGCCGCGCCTGATCGCCGAGCGCTTTCACCTGTTCAGGTGTGGCAAAGACACGCACACAGCGCGGCGTGCCTTGCCCTTCGCCCAGCATTTCTTCAAGGGTCAGGCAGAGGCGTGCTTGTGCTGAGTCATATTCTAACGCAATTTGCCCTAACCGAAACATGATTTTATCAGGCGCGATAAGGGCGGGCAGCGCGGCGGGGTTGGGTGGCGCAGCCTGCCCAAAAAAGGCATCAATCTGGTTGGCAAGCAGCAGGGCTTGCGTCTTTTCCAGCAGGAAGGAAATCGGCGCTGCTGCCTCGCCTTCACCGCGCACTTGCAGGTAGAAAACGCGGCTGCCTTTTGCGCCGATGGCATCTAGCGTGAGCGCCTGTGT
This sequence comes from Anaerolineae bacterium, assembly GCA_034432555.1. Lineage (GTDB taxonomy): Bacteria > Chloroflexota > Anaerolineae > Aggregatilineales > UBA2796 > CP2-2F. Next base: position 37,300 of record DAOUBW010000037.1, on the reverse strand, counting down.
GGGATCAACCACCTCAATCTGGCGTGGATCAGGGGTGTGTGCCTTTGGCTTGGGCAGGTAGCTGGTCTCGTTCATCTGCACCACACTTGGGCGCAGAAAGTCTAAGCGAAGGATGCTGATCGAGGCAGGCGCCACATCAATACGCTGAAAGAGATCAAGGTGCATTCCAAGATAGTGGGCGAGGATCATCTTGATCACATCGCTGTGTGAAAAGACGGCAACACGCTGGCGCGGGTGCTGCTCGGCAAGCTGTTCGATGGCATCTACGGCGCGCATTTGGGCAGCGCGCATCGTCTCGCCTTCGGGGAAGCGCGCACGGCTCGGGTTGATCTGAACGGCACGCCACAGTTTGCGGGCAGCCAGTTTGCCAAGCTCAGCGCCTTGCCATGTGCCGTAACGCACCTCGCCAACGCCTTCCAACAAATGGAGAGTGAGCTGTGGGTGATGGACAAGGGCGGCGTTGGCAGTCTCTACACAGCGCTCAAGCGGGCTGCTGTAGGCGGCGTCAATCTGGGTGTGGGCAAGGCGTTCGCCAAGGGCAGCAGCCTGCGCCCGCCCGTCCTCATTCAAATGCACATCGGGCGTCCAGCCGGCAAGCCTGCCTGTCTTCACGAAGTCGTTCACAGCGTGACGGATCAGCAAAAATTCGGTCAAGGTGGTATCCCTTTTAGGTGGCTACAGGCAATTTTGGCATAAGGTTCTGGTTTCGGCAACCGCGCTCCCACCACAGCCTTTCGGCAAGCCTCTCGATAACCTTAGCCAAACCAAGCCTGATCTTAGCACAAATTGTCAGAACATTCCGACAAATTTAGCACAAAGTTGAACCGCAAAATACGCGGACTCATGTAAGATATGAAGGTAGAGAACAAGGATTGCGCGTTTGGCGCACGGCGCGCAATGTACTTGAACCCATTACGCCAACCCTGAGGTTTATCTCACAAGACGCGCAGGATCAAGACTTTGAAGGAGCGCTGTTTATGAAGCCCTTTCAGCAGATGAAACGGAACGGTAGGCGAGGTCAGTCGTTGGTGGAGTACACCCTGATCATCGTGCTGGTGGTGGCAGCCATTGCGCTTGTCCTCACCCTCGTCCCGTTGGAGAACGCGATTAGTAATGTGTTTGACGACTCAATTGCGGGCGTGCTAAACCTAACCACCACGCCGCGTAGCACGCTCAGCGAAACTGAGTTTTGGCGGTTGGTGACGGAGGTCGCCTCCATCACGCCGCAAACACGCGTGGCTGCCACCAACACCATACCGGCGGGCGCCCAGCCAACGCTGACTTTTACGCCGCCGCCGACAAGTACGCTTGCGCCGACGGTGACAGGCACACCGCCCACCGCCACGGCAACGCCAACCCAATTGCCGCCTGCCACACCCGTTGACCGTGAGTACAGCTACCCGTTCTACGACGCGGGCGACCAACTCAGCAACTGGCACCACGGCTTTAAGAATGTGATCAACGAAACTGCCCTGTGGACGGTTGAATATTTCAACGGACCCACCGATCCCAACTGGTTCCCCGGCGTCCCTGCCAGCACCGAATACCTGTTTTGGCCCCAAGATATTCAACAGACGTGGGTAGGCGTGCCAAACGGCACGATCATCAACCCCGATAACTGGAGCGTGCGCTACGTCGCCACCATCCCACTCGAAAATTTCCGCTACCAAATCCGCCTGACCTCAAAATCGTTGGCGCGTGTGATCATCAACGGTGTGACCGTTGCACAGATCACGACCGACAGCGGCAGCCTTGAGCGCACAACCGTTGTGGACTACGCCGGCGCAACAGGCATGGTAGATGTGCGCGTTGAGATGCGCGATACCAGCGGCGAGGCTTCCATTGGGCTGATCTTCAACCGCCTTGCCGATCGCGGCACGTGCGATTGGCGCTTGCTCAACACCGCGCCACACAGCGCGCCTTCGCAGTATGTTGATAGTTTGGGCAACTACTCGGTTGACTCCGACTGCCACTTACGGCTGCGCGGCTACATCCCGGTCCCAGCCGCTGCCACACCACGCCTTGTGTTCTGGGAGCGTTGGGCGCTTGGCACGCAGGATACAACCTACGTCGGCGTGCGCGATTATGAGCAACCCAACGAAGCATGGGTGTGGGTTGCCGTCAACAGTGGTGCCAACAGCAATATGAACTGGAAGCGCCGCGTCTTTGACCTGATGAACTTCAACGGGCGCGACTGGCGCGGCAAGAAGATCGAGATCGCCTTCCGCGTTGAGAGCATTGATGCTAACGTCTCTGACGGGTGGTTCATCGATGACATCGCCGTTGAGAACAACACGACGCGCCTCTATACCATTGGCTTCTACGACAGTGTGGATAACGAGGCGCAAACGCTGCAAAACTGGCTGAACGAGTGTTCCTGGCAGCGCAGCACCATCAAGAAATACTCCGGCGCGGCGGCATGGGCAGATAGCCCCGCTTCCAACTACCAAAACAACACCGATTGCGCGCTAACTCTGAACGGCTTGGTAGACCTGAGCGGCTACGCACCGGCGAGTACGGAGACGCTTGAACTCGCTTTCTACAGCGATGTGGCGTTGGCAGGCGTAACCGACCGCGCTGTCGTGGAATGGGCGCCAGAAGGCTCTAGCACGTGGACGGCGTTCACGCCATTCGGCAGCGCCAATCCCTACGTTGCCCAAGCCAGCGCAGCGCCTTGGCGGCAGGTGTTAATCCGCCTGAATGACCTGAAAGGGACGCGCTTCCAACTGCGCTTCCGCCTGATTGCCGATAATGACGGCAACACGGACGCCGGCTGGTATCTCGATAACATCGAGCTGCGCGAAAAGGTGACCACCGTCTTGGGCATTCCCTTTGAAGAACCCTTCAACGATACAGACCGTTGGCTGCTCAGCGGCACCTGGGGCTTAACGACGGGCATTACCGCACCGCGCCGCAGCCCGCCCTCTGCGCTTGCCGATAGCCCTGGCGATGGCGTTTCTTACCAAGTGCCATCCGAGTCCACGGCAGAACTGAACCCATCCGTAACCCTTGTCGGCTCTAACCGTCCTGTCCTAACCTTCTGGGCGCGCTGGCAGGCAAGCACTGCGAATTTGTATGCCGAAGTCTCTACCGATGAAGGCGAGACGTGGACAAGCGTCTGGCGGCATTTGGCAGGTGGCAGCGGCTACGACGATGTGCCTGTGCAGTTGGCATGGCAGCGCGTTAAGGTAGACCTCTCCGCCTACTCGTCGAACATTATTCGGCTGCGCTTCCGCATTCAAGTGCCGGGCGGCGCACCTGATGACGGTTGGTACATTGACGACATCCGCATCGCCGAAGATGAGACGAACGTCTACTCACTCTCTGCCGGTCCGCTGCTCGAAACCTTTGAAAACGACGATGCACCGCTGGAATGGTATAACGGTGGCAACTGGCAGATCACCGATGAGCGCGGACGCAACGGCTCTAAGGCGTGGTCGGACAGCCCACTTGCCGACTATGTGAAGCCTGCGCGCAGTGTGCTGGAGCCACGGTTTGGCATTGACCTGCGCGGCACCACCAAACCAACGCTCTACTTCTGGACGCTCTTTAACCTGAACGGCAATGATCGCCTGTTGGTAGAAGCCTCCCGCGATAACGGCTACACTTGGTCAGATGTGATCTGGGATAACACAGCCACTTCTGTCTCCGAGTGGGTGAACTTGGGCTGGCACCGCATTCAGGTTGACCTGACGCCCTTCATCCAACCCTCACCGACGGATCCGCCGCTGCGGCTGCGTTTCCGCTTGCAAGCGCTGAACACGCTCGCCTCGTCAGAAGGCTGGTACATAGACGACTTCACACTCTTTGACCGCGCCTTCCTGCCTGAGCTTGGGCAGAACTTCAGCGATCCCTACAACGATCTGCGGAACTGGGTGGTGGAAGGCAACTGGACGGCAATTCCCGACCAATACACAGCCTGGGAATACCAGCCCTCGTCCTTCGTGCCGCAGCCCTTGCTGCTGAGCGGTATGTCGCAGCCAAGCACCAACTGGATTGGTAACTACTGGCACTCGATTCCGCCCACCTCTTCGGGACAAACGGCACGCGTGGCAGTCTGGGGCTGGCCCGCCGGCACCAACGTTAATATTCCGAGCGCCCCTGCCGATATCAGCAACGATACCTCTGTCGGTGAGATCAATTTCGACTACTCGCAAGACCTTGACCAACTGCCCTACCCGAACTCGGTCGTTCAGTGGTTCAAGAGTGGCGTTGCCAACCACGAGTGGTACATCATGCGCTGGCAGCGGCGCTACCGCGTAACGCAGCCCGGCGAATACATGATGCGCCTGCGCTTTGCCGGCGGTGCGCGCCTGTACATCAACGATGTGCTGCAAACACCACGTGGCGATCTGCCCAAACCCTATTGGACAGTGGGCGCCGTGGCGACTCAGCCGTGGACGGTTGACCCTGATCACCGTTCACACTTCTACACATTCAACTTCAACAGCGGCGTGGATTATGAATTCCGTGTTGAATACTTCCACACCACAGCGGCGCAGTCGGGCGATGGCAAGGTCGAGTTCGGCTTCTCCGAACGCTCTAGCATTGCGCGCACCAGCGACCAAGGGCAGAACTACAGCACCTTCCACCGCACCAGCCTGATCTTGGATGGCTTCTTGAACATCCCTGCCGGCAAGGTTGGCAACGTCCGCTACGATGAGCGCTTCAGCTTCACCGATGAGGACTATGGCAAGGTCTACTACTCGCTGGATGAAGGCTTCACCTGGACAGAAGTGCTGCCCATGCGGCGCAGCAATAACAATCCGCAAGGTGGCGGGTGGAGCGTTGGCTCGTTGCAAGACTGGGTGGAGACCTCCTTCCTGATCACCGACAGCGGCGGCGGGCAATTCACCTCACCGCAGCGGGCGATGGTCAAGTTCGAGTTGGATTCGCGCACCAATCCGGCGGTGGATGACGGCTGGTGGCTGGATAACTTCCAGTTCATCGCTACGGACTCGGTGGTCAACCTTGCGCCCTCCTTCACCAATGCCACCATCAACACCGTGACCAACACGCAAGGCTCTGCCATCCCGAATGTGGTAGACCAGCCCGGCGATACGCACACCTTCCAGATCATCACGCAGCCCACACGCGGCACAGCCGGACTGGCAGCGGGTGGCAGCCAGTTGATCTACCAACCGCCGAATGAATGGACCGGCACGGTCACCTTCACCTACCGCGCCACCGATCAAGGTGGTCTCTCGCGCATTGGCACGGCAACGGTTAACGTGCGCCCCTACCTGTTCCGTGCTGTGAACGTAGGCAACTACAACAACACCCAAACACCAGAAGTCACCATCAACGGCGAACTGTGGCGCAACATGAACACCGGCAACGTCTGGGGCAGCAACACCAACACCAACTTCACAGGCAGTTTGACGGTTGTGCCTGCCCAAGATTCCGAGACGACAACCATGCTGCGTTCGCACCACCGCGCTAACAACAGCACCAGCGCTCAGATCGGCTTGGATAGCGTGCCGAACGGCGTCTACACCGTCTATGTGTGGACGGTTGAGACTGAATCGCCTTCCCAGACCTTCGATATGATGCTGGAGTTGCGGGAGAGCGTGCGCGTGGTCAACGATCACAACAGCGGCACGGTCGGCTCGTTCACACGGCACGGACCGTTCACCGTCGGCGTGACGGATAGCACCTTCAACATGTACTTCCCCGGCGCCAGCGGGCGGCGCGGGCGTATTGCAGGCATCGAACTGTGGCGCGGTGCTGACCCTGAGGTGTGGACTTCAGGCGACATCGGCGGCTCGCTGACCAATGGCAAGGGGACGACAGCGGTCATCAGCAGCTCAGCGTTGGCAATCACCGGCTCTGGCGCGGATATTTGGGGAACTTCGGATGAGTTCCGCTATGCTTGGCGCTATGAGACGGGCGATTTCGATATGATCACCCGTGCTGTCTTCAACCAAACCTCTACCTCAGAGTGGAATAAGATCGGTTTGATGATCCGCAGCCACGTCGGGCGCGAGAGCCGCCACTTCTCGATCTTCTTCACCTCTGAGCGCAGGGCATCCTTGCAGCGGCGCACCAACGACTGGGGCACCAGCAGCTCAAATAGCGTAGATAACGTCAACGTCGCAACCACCGTCCCGATCTGGCTGCGGTTGAGCAAGACGGGCAACAACCTGACAGGCTTCTACTCCAACAATGGCGTGGACTGGGTACAGGTCGGCTCGACAGTTAGCATGAGCTTTGGCAGCAACTTCATGGTCGGCTTGGCAGTCACCTCGCACCTTGACGGTCAGTTTGCGATTGCCACCTTCGATAACATTCAAATCATCCGCCGCTAGGCGCAACGCTTAGTAAAACGGTTAGGGCGAGTCGTGCAGACTCGCCCTGATTTTTAGGTGTGGCGTGTTAGAGCGTCCCTTGTTACGATTATTGACCATTGATCCTTTTTTACCCAGACAAAGGCACACAGGCATATATGTTTTTAGACGTGATCTGGATCGCAGTCGGTCTGGCAGGTCTTTTTTTCGGCGGCAATTGGTTGGTGCAGGGCGCGGCGCGCTTTGCCAAAACCTTGGGCGTTTCACCGATTGTGATCGGGCTGACCATCGTTGCCTATGGCACATCCATGCCCGAACTCTTAGTGAGCGTGCAGGCAGCGCTCGGCGGCAATGCCGATATTGCGATGGGCAATGTGGTTGGCTCGAACATCGCCAACATCGGCTTGATCATTGGTGTGAGCGCGTTCATATTCCCAATGGTGGTGCAGTTGCAATTTTTGCGGCGCGAAATTCCGATCATGATCGGCGTACTGCTGCTGCTGTTCTTCTTGGCGCAGGATAGCGTTTTGCAGGCAAACGACGGGCTGCTTTTCGTGATGGGCGCGGTTGGCTTCAGCGTCTTTTCTTACCTGCTTGCCAAACGCGAGGAAGTTGAAATCATCAAAGAGACAACCGAATTTACGGCAGTTTTGGTTGAACCGCCCAAATCGCTGCTGAGTGATCTCGCCTTGATTGGCGTTGGCATCGCTGTGTTGGTTGTCGGCTCGGATCGCTTGGTGTTCGGCGCCGTGAATATCGCCACAGCCTTAGGTGTGTCGCAGTTAGTGATCGGCATCACGTTGGTTGCGGTTGGCACCTCGCTGCCGGAATTGGCAACTTCGGTTATCGCTGCTTTCAAAAAAGAGAGCGAGATCGCCATTGGCAATGTGGTTGGCTCGAATATCTTCAATGTTTTGGGTATTCTTGGCATTACGTCGCTCATCACACCGATTAACGTCAATCCGCAGCTTATTCGGGTAGATATGTTCATCATGATCGGCTTTTCGGTCGCGCTCTATCTGTTCTGCATCGGGCGCAAAATTAACCGCGTAGAGGGGCTGCTGCTGCTGGGCGGCTACATCGCCTTCACCATTTACGCTTTTGTGCCGCGCTAAACCTTTATGACAGGACGCTTTCGCTCATCTTCCGAATTTTTGCGATACGCCGCACGCGGACTGACAGCGCGGATCGGGCAGTTTGGCGCACGGCGTGGCTGGCAGCCAAACGCGATCACGCTGTTGGGCATTCTGCCATCGCTGATTGCGGCTGTCTTGGCAGCGTCGGGCGCTTTTTTTGCAGCAGGTGTCGTGCTGTTGATCGGTGCGCCATTGGATGCCTTAGACGGTGCGGTGGCGCGTGCCAAAGGCAACGAGACGCGCTTCGGTGCGCTGCTCGACTCGACGGTAGATCGCTATGCCGATGCGCTGCTCTTTGGCGGCATTGGCTATGCCTTTGTGCTGCGCGGCGATCTGGTCGGCGTGCTGCTGGCATTTGGTGCGCTCAGCGGCGCCTATGCCGTTAGTTACGTGCGGGCGCGTGCCGAAGGGCTGAACATCGGCTCGATCAAAGATGGCTGGTTTGACCGTGCTGCACGGCTCATCGTGCTGATCGTTGCCTTACTGACGGGCGGGCTGACACTCGGCTTACTGATCTTAGCGGTTGGCGCACACCTAACTGCCCTGCAGCGTTTGTGGCTTGCCTTCCGCGCTGCACAGCAGGATGCAGACAGCGCATGAGCGGACAGCCAACCTACGGCGCGATCATCGTCTTGGCGGTGTGGCTTGGCGTGGAATGCGCCGCACGGCTTGCTAAGCAGCGCAGCCTTTCACCAGAGCATGTGTGGCGCGCTATGCTCTGGATGGCGCCGTGTGCGCTGATCGGTGCGCGGCTGTGGTTTGTGTTGCTGCCGCCTGAATCCGTCGTGGCGACGGGGCGCACAACAAGCTGGCTGATCGCTAACTTCTTCGATCTCAATCAGGGCGGCGTTGCGCTCTGGACGGGCGGACTAGGCATTTTTGGCGCGGTGATCGGCGGCGGTGCAGCCTTCTGGCTGTATGCGCGTCGGCATCAGCAGCCAATCGGTAGGTGGCTGGATGTTGCCGTCATCGGCTTGGCAGTTGGGCAAACGTTTGGGCGTCTTGCCAACGGCATTAACGGTGAGCATTACGGCATGCCGACTGCTCTACCATTCGGCGTGCTGATCAGCGAGTCGGCGCGTGTCGGTCTTTACAACGATCTAGCGCGCTTCCCGTTGGAGACGACCTATTTTCATCCCGTCTGGTTGTATGAGGCGCTGCTGACGGGCGCGCTTGCCTTCGGCATGTGGCGTGTTTGGCGGCACGGCACACTAAAGGTAGGCAGCCTGACTCTGTGGTATGTCCTGATCTACTGTGGCGTGCGCTTCTGGTTGGAAGGGCTGAAAGTGAATGTGCCACGCTGGGAGCATCTCAACGCCATGCAGGTGATTTGTTTGCTGTGCGCCGTGCTGGCGGCAGGTCTGTTGGTCAGGTATCGGGCGCAACGTGAGCATTGACCTCGCGCATGGGGAAAGGGTAGGGAGAGGGATTGCCGCCTCGCCCCTATTTTGCATTGCACGGAAGGCTGAAGGCGATTACAATCTTCCGCAGAGCCTATATTGAGCAATCCGCACACCCATTGGCAGGGAGAAACGACATTGAGACGGCTTATTTTTATCGTGCTTGTAGCGGCAGTTATCATCGGGATTGGCGTGATTGCCAGCACCGCCGGGCAAGATGGGCAAATTCCCGGCACGCGCCCACAAACCGCCAACCCGAACGCCTCCACACTCAGCATGACTTCCGAACAGGGCATTTGGCTGCTGGTCTGGATGGTCTTTGTGACTCTAGGTCCGTTGGTAACCTTTGCGGGCTTCCTGACCTTCATCATGTGGTGGGGTAACCGTCAGGTCGTGCGCGCCAGCAAAGAAGATAAGCAGCCGCTTGAGTTCTCGCTGAATCCTGCGAAACCGCGCACGCTCGGCTATGTCATCGTTCACAGCCCGCGCCTTGTGATCGGCTTGGTGCTGGCGGCGCTGATCGGCGGCGCAGTCTTTCTCGCCCTGATCGGCGCTTTCACGCCGCGCTAAGGGCATTGCCGCCAAACAATCAGAGTTGACAGCACGCCGCAGCCTGCTATAATGCCCTAAAACGCGCTCGGTGCGCCGCCGAGTGCTGCTGCGCTGCACGCCGCTGCGTGTACGAACTAATCTAAGGAGTCTACTGTGGGTCCGCTGCCAAAGCGAAAGCTATCGAAAACGCGCAAACGCACGCGCCGCAACCACGATAAGCTGGTGCTGCCACATCTGGTGGCTTGCGATAACTGCGGCGAGTACAAACTTGCCCATCGCGTTTGCAAATCATGTGGCTATTACGGTGGTGAGCAGGTGCTTGTCCTCGATAAGAAGGAAAGCTAAGCGCCGCGCTGCCGCCAATGTTCGCGCATTTTGCAAGGCTGTGCCGATAGATGTTCACTGATAGCATCTATTGTGTGCAGCCTTTACCATTTCTGCACCAAAGGATGATGAAAGCATGATAGACTGGGCGCAAACAGCGCTGCTTTTTCCCGGACAAGGCTCGCAGCAGGCAGGCATGGGCGCAGACTTGGCAGCGCGCTATCCTTCGGCGGCACAGGTCTTTGAAGTGGCGGATCGCGTCTATGGCGAGCCCTTCTCGCGCCTCTTTGAGGATGCCACCGCTTTAGATCGCACCGAGAACACGCAGCCTGCCCTGTATATTGTCGGCGTGGCAGCCTTGCGCGCTTTGGAGTCTGCGCTGGGTGTGGCGGCGATCACGCCTTTGGCAGCCGCCGGACACAGCTTGGGCGAATTTACGGCACTAACGGCGGCGGGCGCGCTCAGCTTTGAGGATGGGTTGCGTCTTGTGCGGAAACGCGGGCAGTTGATGGCAGCCGCCGGCGCGGCACAGCAAGGCGCGATGGCGGCGCTGCTTGGCGCCGAGGTGGATGTGGTGCGCGCCATCTGCGATGAGGCAAGCGCCAGCACAGGGCAGCCCGTTGTGCTGGCGAACGATAATTGCCCCGGACAGGTGGTGATTAGTGGTGACAACAGCGCCGTAGATGCCGCTTTGGAACTAGCAAAAGCGCGTGGCATCAAGCGTGCTGTGAAATTGGCGGTCAGTGTGGCGGCACATTCACCATTGATGGCACAGGCTGCCGAGTCGTTCCGCCAAGCGCTGGAGGCGGTCACCTTTCAGCCGCCGCGCTTCCCTGTGATCGGCAACACGACGGCAGCCGCGCTCACCACGCCTGCTGAAATCATGGCGGAACTGAGCGCGCAACTGACAGGCAGCGTCCGTTGGACAGAATCTGTGCAGGCGCTGCGTGCGCTTGGCGCGCAGACCTTCCTTGAACTTGGCGCGAAGGACGTGCTTACAGGCTTGCTCAAACGCATTGATAAAGAGGCGGTTGGTGTGGCGATCAACAGCCTGAGCAGCCTAGAGGCATTCATCGGCAGCGCCTAGCGCGCTACCAGCTCGGCGTAGGGAGCAAACAGGAATGCGACTGCAAATCATTCAGCTAGAGCCATACGACGATGTGATCTCTGTCCGCGATAGGCTGTCTTTCGTAAAGGCAGAGCGTGCGCTGTTGGTGCTGCCGCGTCAGGGTGGCGTCTTACAGCGCAAGCTCGACCTGGTGCTGTTGCAGCGCGAAGCAGCGCGGCGCGGCGCACGCTTGGCATTGGTCAGCACCGATCCGTTGGTGATCGAGAATGCGCGCTCGCTCAACATCTCTGTCTTTAGCTCGCTGCGCGCCAGCCAGCGCAAAAAATGGCAAAAACCCTACCCTAAAGTGTTCACAGATCGGCGTAGCCGTCCCGAAACGCCACCTGATGCGCTCGAACTGCACGAACTGCGCCTGCGTGCCAGCCGCCTGCGCGCCATCACGCCGCAGCAGCGCCGCACGCAACGCTTGGTACGCAGCAGTATGGCGGGTGTGCTATTTGTGGTTGCACTGCTGGCTGCCTACCTGCTGCTGCCTGCCGCAGAGGTGATCATCACGCCGGCGCAGGCGCAGATCAGCGCCTCTTTGCCCGTCATTGCCGACCCGAACGCCGCCCAAATAGATGTAGAGCGTGGGCGCGTGCCAGCGCTCACCGAGACACTAGACGTTGAGGCGCAGGCGAACATCCCGCCCTCAGGCTTAACCGACGTGCCAAACAGCCGCGCCACAGGCGAGGTGGTCTTTTATAATCTGGTCGAGTCGGCGGTGGACGTGCCAGCCAACACCATTTTAAGCACGCCCGGCGCACGTGCGGCGCGCTTCCGCACCCTCAGCGATGCGACGTTGGAAGCCGGCGTTGGCAAGACGGTCAGCGTTCCCATCGAAGCCTTGGACGATACGCTGGGCGTGGCGGGCAATGTGCAGGCGGGCGCCATCATCAACATTGAAGGCGGGCTGGGACGGGCGATCTCGGTGCGTAACCCGGAGCCAACACGCGGCGGCACCGTCCGTGAGCAGGCGGTAGTCACCCGTGCGGACTACGAACGCCTGTTGGTGATTGCCCGCGCCCAACTGCTGCAAAATGCCCTCACTGAGATCAGCGCACGGCTGAGTGGCACCCAGATCATCGTGCCGAACGGCATTCGCATCCTGAATGAAGGCGCGGAAGAAGTCACCTACAGCGCCTTTGTCGGTGATCAGGCAGACGTGCTGAGCGTGACCATTCGGGCGCGTGTGCAGGCGCTCATCATTGATGAGCAGGCGGCACGGCAAGCCATGTTGGCGCGCCTCTCCCGCGAGATTCCGAGTGGGCAGCGCCTGCTCTTGGAGAGCATCGTCTACAACCGTAGCCCGTTGCAGGCGGCGGATGAGCAAGGGCGCGTCACCTTTTTGATGTATGCCTCTGCCGCTGTGATGGCGAGTGTGGATAGCGCGCTTGTGCGGCAGCGCTTGGCAGGCTTGGATACCGAGAGCGCCCTTGCCCGCCTGAACCGCGAGCTATTGCTTGATCCGCTGCGCCCACCGCAAATTATGCTCTACCCGAACCTGTTCGGCAGGCTGCCCGCGCTGCCCGTGCGGATCACCGTCACGGTGCGTGCGCCGCAGGTTGCCAGCCTGCCATGAGCGCAGCGCGTGGTGTGCTGTTAGGCGTGGATCACGGTGAGACGGTCATCGGCGTTGCCTGCTGCGATGCAGCATGGCTGATCACGCGCCCGCTGGCGCTCATTCAGCGCAGCACCCGCGCCGCCGATTTCGCCAAGATCGCCGCCCTTGCCGCGCAACAGGAGGCAATCGGCGTTGTGGTTGGCGTGCCAACCATGCCCGAAGGCGAGACCGCGCAAAGCCGATCCGTGCGGCGTTGGGCAAGCCGCTTGGCTGCTGCCCTGCCGCTGCCGATTTACCTGTGGGATGAAGCCTACAGCAGTGCAGAGGCAGCCGACCTGATCGCCGAATTGGGTGCGGCGCAGCCAGCGCGCCTCGATGATCATGCGGCGGCTGTTATTTTGGCGCGCTTCATCGCCGCGCACGCTGATCAGCAACCGCTGCCCGCGCCACTGCGAGCGCTGCCGCCCAGCACTTGACATCGCGTAGCGCTCAGGTCATAATCTGATCATTACAAGCACCCCTAGATCAAAGTGAGTGACCGCTATGGATTTTTCACTGTCTGAAGAACATTTAATGGCGCAGCGCATGGTGCGCGAGTTCGCCCAAAAAGAAGTTTACCCAACCATTAAAGAATGGGATCGCAAGCAGCAGATGAACCCGATGATCCTGCCGCGCATGGCAGAGCTAGGCATCTTGGGCATCTGCGTGCCGGTTCGCTACGGCGGGCAGGGCTACGATTACATCACACTGGGCTTGGTCTGCGAAGAACTGGAGCGTGTGGATAGCACCTTGCGTGTGGCGATGTCCGTTCACATGGGCTTGAACAGCCTTGCCGTCTTGCAGTGGGGGACGGAAACGCAAAAGCAAAAATTCCTCGTGCCACAAGCACGCGGCGAAAAGTACGGCGCCTTCGGTCTGACGGAATCAGGTGCGGGCAGCGATGTGGTGGCGATGCAGGCAACCGCCAAACGGCACGGCGATGTCTACGTGCTGAACGGCGAGAAGATGTGGATCAGCCTTGCCACGAAGGCGCATAACTTCCTCGTCGTTGCCAAAACTGACCCAAGCGCAGGGCATCGCGGCTTGACGGCATTCATCGTCGAGCGGGATATGAAGGGCGTCACGACGGGCGACCTGCACGGTAAGCTGGGCGTGCGCGCAGGCTCGACGGGCTGGATCGCCATGCAGGACGTGGAAGTGCCTGTCGAGAATCGGCTGGGTGAGGAAGGCGAAGGCTTTTACATCGCCATGAGCTGCCTTGACAATGGACGCTACACCGTGGCGGCAGGCGCCACAGGGCTTATCCGCGCCTGTTTGGAAGACAGCCTGAAATACGCGCACGAGCGGCACACCTTCGGCAAGCCGATTGGCGAACATCAGCTTGTCAAGCAGAAGATCGCCTACATGCAGCAGTGGTACGACGCGGCGCGCCTGATGATCCTACAAGTGGGCTGGCTGAAGAACATGGGCATGCGAAACACGCGTGAGACGAGCATGGCAAAATGGTTTGCCACCGATCACAGCGTGAAGGCAGCCCTAGAGGCGATTCAGATTCACGGCGCCTACGGCTTCAGCGACGAATACGACGTGGAGCGCTATCTGCGGAATAGCAAGGGCGCGGTCATCTATGAAGGCACCAGCGAAATTCACCAACTGATGCAAGCGGACTACGCGCTGGGCTACCGCCATGATCGCCCGCTGCGCTGCGAAATGCCCGCCTATGACGCCGCCTATTGGCAAGCCGAAGCGGTGAATGCCTGATTAGGGACAGGGTCAGCCACCATGTACAGCGGACGCGCCAAGGCGCGTCCCTACGCAGCGCACAGCGCCTTGCTGCATCCCTGACGCGTGCCACCCACTTTCACACTTGGTCAGTTGCACTGTGGCAGGCGCGCCCTGCCTATGTTAGACTTCACCCTCGAAACATTCGCCGCCTTTTGTGCGCTTTAAGGAGAGACTATCCCGTGAAACGCAGCAAGTTACTGCTCGCTCTCGTGGCGTTGGCTGTGCTGGCATTGGTCGTGCCGGCTGTCAATGCTCAGGATGATCCCACACAGCGTGTGCCGCCTGTCCTGCCTGATCTAGGTGGGCGCGTGATCGCCGCCGTCTCATCAAACGACTACACACCCTTTGCCTTTGTTGATCAGACGCTTGGCAAGAACGTTGGCTTTGAGTACGAACTGCTGGATGAAATTTGCCGCCGCCTGAACTGCGTGCTAGACCACAAAGAGCGCGCTTGGGACGGCATGTTGGCAGCCATCAACCAGCGCGAATATGACCTCGCGCACATCGGCATCACCATCAAGGATGAGCGCAAGGAATTGGTAGACTTCTCCGATCCATTCGTGGTCGTGGAACTACGCCTGTTGGTGCGCGCTGATGAAACACGCTTCAAGAGCCTGAAAGAACTGCAAGAGAACGCCGCCTTTAAGTTTGGCGCGCATCCCGGCACTACCTCCTACTTTGTGGCGGTGGATATTGTGGGCGAGGCAAACGAGGCAGCGCGCATCGTGCCTTACGATGGCTTTGCCATCGCGGTTGAAGCGCTCATCAAGGGTGATGTGGACGCCGTGGTTGCCGACGCCGTTAGCGGTGTGGGCTTCATCGGTGCCACAGCCGATAAACTCAAGCTGCTGGACGACGTGATCGCGCTCGATCCGCTCGGCTTCGTCTTCCCGAAGGGCAGCGATCTGGTTGAGCCGTTCAACTTGGCGCTGGCATCCATGCGCTATGATGGCTTCCTGAAGTACCTCGAAAACAAGTGGTTCTTCCTCTTCCAGCCGTAAACCGATCAGCTTCAAGCAAGGCGGGCAGGCGTGAGTCTGCCCGTTTTTTACCACACTGCGGAGCATCACAGCCTTGGGCATACACACAGACCTTGGAAAATCGCGCTTGCTGCCCGTCGGTGAACGGCTGCGGCGGGCGCCATGGTGGGCGTTGGTCGCCCTTTTGCTCGGTATTCTGTTCGCGTGGCATATTCACACCGATCAGACCTACAACGAGATTTTTCGGGCGATCCTGAACGGCGTCGGCATCACCGTTTATGTGACGGCGGTCGCCTACAGCGCTGCCCTGCTCTTAGGGCTGCTGATCGCCTTTGCGCGGCTCTCTAAGAACCCAATCATCTACCAAATCGCCACCTTTTACGTAGAGATTGTGCGCGGTGTGCCTGCCCTCGTGCTGCTGCTCTATATTGCTTTCGTCGGCTTCGATCTGTTTGTGAAGGCGCTCAACGGGCTTGGGGAGTGGCTGATCGCCAACATGCTTCTGGTGACGCTGGGCGAACAGTTGCAAGCCGTCCTGCTGCGCGATATTGATAACCTGACCCGTGCAACCGTCGCGCTTGTGATTGCCTACTCGCCCTTCATCTCGGAGATTTTTCGCGCCGGCATTGAGTCAATTCCGCGTGGGCAAATGGAGGCGGCGCGCTCGCTGGGCATGGGCTACTGGCAAGCCATGCGCTATGTGATCTTGCCGCAGGCGATTCGGAATGTGCTGCCGCCGCTTGGCAACGACCTGATCGCCATGCTCAAGGATTCTTCGCTTGTCTCGGTGCTGGGCGTGCGCGAGATCACCGGCGAAGGGCGCGTAGGTGCGGCGCGCAGCTTCAAAACGTTCGAGACCTACAACATCATGGCGTTCCTCTACCTGTGCATGACGTTGATGCTCTCGGCTGTGGTGCGCTGGCTGGAGCGTCGCACCTCGGAAGGGCGCAGCTAGGTTCAGGTTAGGTGCGGTAGACAATATCGCGGCGGTTAACCATGCCCACGAACTGTGTGCCTTCAAAAACGGGCGCGTGATCGACGTTGTAGGCATCTAGCTGTGCTTTGGCGCGCTCCAGCGTCTCGCTCACCAAAAGGATCGGGAAGGCGCTCAGCGGCAGCATCACATCATCCACGCGCACCCGCCCCCACTCCAAGCGCGGCACGCTCTCGGTCTGCGCCGCGCTGATCATGCCGACTAAAACGCCATCGTTCAGCACGGGAAACGCTTGATCAGGCGCGTGATCCAAATAGCGCCACGCCAAAAGCGCCAGCGGCAGCCGTGCGTCAATCAGCGGCACGTTATAGCGCAGCACGCGCCGCAGCGGTGCCTCGTTCGTCAAGCCGCCCAAACTCATGCGGTAGCTCAGGCTGGCAGTCCCATATAAGAAACTGGCAATCAGCACGAACCACAGCGCGTTAAACCAATAACCACCCAAGAACAACAGCAGCGCAACGCCAACAAACAGGGCTGCCATGCCTTGCCCAACACGGCTGGCTTGGCGGGTTGCCTTGCGGTAGCTGCCGCCAAAGTGCCAGAGCGCTGCCCGCAGCACGCGCCCGCCATCCAGCGGGAAGCCGGGCAGCAGGTTAAAGAGCGCCAAGGTCAGGTTGATGAGCGCCAACCAACGGCAGGCGGCACCGGGCAGATCGGGCAAGCTGCCCAACCCACCGAAGACAAAGGCAAGGCTAAGGCTGGAGAGCGGACCAGCAATGGCGATCCAAAACTCGTGGGCGGGGCGTTCAGGGTCGCGGGCGATGTATGCCACGCCACCAAACAGGTGCAATACAATGCGCTTGACGGGAATCCGATAGCGGATCGCCAAGAGGGCGTGCGCCATCTCGTGCCACAGGATCGAACCAATGAAGACGGCAGCCGTCAGCGCGCCAAACAGCCAGTAGATCAACCCACTTAGGCGCGGCACCTCACGCGGGAAGACGCCGACTGCCAGCGTGAAAGTGACCAACAAAGCGATCAGCAGCAGGCTTGGGTTAACACGCACTTCCACGCCGCCGATCTCACCTGCACGCCAACCATTTGCGGTCAGGTCAGCCTCAGCAGGCACGCGATTTACAAAACGTGCCATAAGGTTAAGGGTTCTCACTCACCAACGGGTAGTGAAAGTCTATCATTCGTCCAGCACATTTGCCCAAATATCGGTAGCGGCACGGTCTAGCTCTAGGGCAGAGTTCACATAGCGCTCGGTGGTGGCGATGCTGGAATGCCCGAGCGATTGACGGATCAGCTCAAACGAGACGCCCGCCTCATACGCGCCACGCGCAAACGAACGGCGCAGGTCGTGCGGCGAGATGCGCGGCAAGCCCGCCGCCTTCGCCGCCTGCTGCACCACATTCCACACCGCCCGATCCGTAATGCTGCTGGTGGTGACGGTGCCATTCACCCACACCCGCGAAAAAAGCGGATTGTCACCCTCTGGGCGCGGATGGTGTTCGCGCCAGCGCTCAAGGGCGGCAATCGTCATCTCTGGCAGCTTCACGGGGCGCATTTTCTCACCCTTGCCATGCACCTTTAAGATTTGGTTGCGCCCTTGCCGCGTCAGGTCGCTCCACAAGGCAGCCGCAACTTCATCACGGCGCAAGCCGCAGGTCACCAGCAAGGTGATGATCGCTACATTACGGGCAGTCATTGCGCTGCTTTTGGCGGGCATGGTGCGAAGTTTGAGCAACATCGCACGGATTTCATCAGGCGAAAGCCACGTACCGCTGCGCTGACCGGTCTCCGCACGCGGCGCTTTCACGCGGCTCAAGCCGCTGGCAGTGGCGTACTCAATGCGCTCCATATCTGCCATGAACTGCGCCAGCCACACGACCGATGCCTTTGCCTGCATGATGGATTGCTTACCCAGTTTTTGCGCCTTCAGCCTGCCCAGCCACGCCTTTAGGTTGGCAGTGGCAAGGCTTTCGACGGCAAGCACAATCGGCAGCGCTTTCAGGTTCAGCGAAAGGGCATCCAGCCCGTGAATGTCAGCAAGGTAGCGCTTGATCCACCGCCGATAGGCGCGCTGCGTATGCACCGAAAGCCCCGCCATCGCCACGTAGACGTTTACATGCTCTAGGTCGGGCGGCGCAGCGTTCGGTGGCGTGTAAGGAATTAGATCGGTCATCAGGTTCTCTCGGTGCGAACAAGTGCGCTAAGTATAGCATAGGGCGCCTCAATCGGGTAAGCAGTCCGTGCCTTATGGGCGTGAGGCGGCAGCGTGGCGCGTCCGCGTGCCGCAAAAGATCGTGAGGCAGCCCGTCTAGTAGATATAGTTCTGCGCGAATTCCACGATCACCACGTTTTCATCACAGCCGCTGCGTGCTTGCACCGTCACTTTCTCCGAAATTGGCACGCCGGTGATGCCGAGCAACTGCACGGTGTAATCGCCGACACGCGGCGTTGTGCCAAGAAACGCTTCAAAGCCGCTCACACCGAATTTGGGCTGTTCGCCGGTGTAGTGGAACTCGTCAATGTTGCCATCGGCGCTGGTAATGCGGACGGTCAGGCTGCCTTCTTCGCGGGTGCGCGGCTGCCCTTGCAAATTCAGCACAAGCCCTGCCAAACTCTGCCAACGGCAGCCCTCTGTGCCGTCGTGCGCCTGATAGCGGATCGCCTTCAGGCTGAACGGATAGGGCGAGCGCGTGCCGCCTTCAGGGGTGGCGGGTGCATCGGGTTGGCGGGGCGTGGGCGGCACAGTCCCAATGCCGCCCACAACCGGAGTCGCCGTGATGGTGGGCGTCGGGGTCTCGGTGGCGGTTGGGATGGGCGTCTCCGTCGGTGTCGCCGTGGGCAGATCGGTGGGCGGCGGCACGGTGGGCGGCTCCGCCGTGAAGGTGAGGCTGGGCGTCAGGGTTGGTTCGGGCGTTGCCAGCACCAAGATTGCCAACGGCGTGGGCGGCGGAAACGGATTCAGCGGCGCGTAAGGGTTGGCAATCAGCAGGACGGTGAGCGCCACCACACCGATTGAGAGCAGCAAAAAGAAAGCAGTGACCACATCCGCACAGCCGTAGCCGCGTGGCATAGGCTGCTCATCGGCGTACTGCGGCAGGCTACCGTGTGGCGGTTTGCGGCGTGTACGGCGCGCCGCCACTGGCTCAGCGGGTAAATCATAGGCGCTGACGGGTTCATCGTGCGGCGTAGCGTCTTCGGGCGGTGTGTTGGGTTTTTCCTCAGCCATAGGGCGGTTTTCCATCTAGAACGGGCGAATTTGCGTAAAGTCTACTTGGGCAAGGTTGCGGTTGCAATCGCCATCGAAGCGAACGTTGACAGCCTGAGAGAGTGTAACACCCTCGCGGCTGAGCAACTGCACGCTGTAGGTGCCGCGCCCTAACCGCCGCGAGACCTGAATGACCCACCCATAGTTAGAATCGCTTTCAATGGGCACGCGCTCGTTGAAATTTGTGCCTGTCACTTGTGCCTGTATGCCGATTCGCGCTGTCAGGCGCTCTTGCTGCAAACCAAAGACGACGCCGCTAACGCCCTGAAAGTCACAATCCCGCCTGCCCTGAAAGCGCGTGAAGGTTGGTGCACGCAGCGGCACAAAGGGAAAGGTTGGCGTCGGTGTTGGGCTAGGTGTGGCGGTTGGCGTCTTGGTGGGTGTGGGCGTCGGCGTGGCGCTTGGCACAGTTGGTGTGGGCGTGAAGGTGTGCGTTGCCGTGAAGGTTGCCGTATCGGTGGCGGTTTGGGTGGCGGTGAAGGTAGCGCTTGGCGTGTGGCTGGGCGTTGCCGTGAAGGTGGCGCTTGGCGTTGGGCTGGGCGTGAAGGTGCTGGTCGGCGTTTGGGTAATGGTTGCGGTTGCGGTGAAGGTGTGCGTTGGGCTGGGCGTGAAGGTGGGTGTTGGGCTGGGCAGCACCATCAGCAGCGGCGGAGTCAGGGTGCGCGGCGTGAGGGCTGAGGGCGGTGTGAGAACGCCCGCCAGCAGCCCAACGGTCACGATCACAACAATGGCAGATGCCAGCACAAAGAGCGCCGTCAGCACATTGGACACCAGACGGCAGCCGACGCCCTTGGTTCGGCGCGCCATACCTTAGCCTTGCACCTGCGGCGTGGGGGTTGGCGCTTCGGTGGGCGCCTCCGTTGGTGGCGGTGGCGCTTCGGGTGTTGGTGTTTCGGCAGGCGCTTCAGGCGTGGCGGTTGGCGTCTCGGTGGGCGTGGGCGTCAGCGTCTCGGTCGGGGTGGGCGTAATAGTTGGTGTTTCGGTGGGCGTGACGGTTGGCAGCTCCACAGTTGGGATGGCGGTTTCGGTGCGCGGTTGAAACGCAGACGGCGGGCGCACGACGCGCAAAAGCAGCAGCAGCGCACACAGGATCACAAACACGCTCAAGCCCAGAAACACAATCGTGATCGTATTATAAGTGCTGTTGTTGGTCTTCTTCATTGGCTTGCCCTTTCAAAGCGTGCCACACATCGCTTGGTTATACCTTGCCGCTTCAAGTCTACAGGAATTTTTCGATCTTGGCGCGGCTGATCAATTCCTGAATCCAACGCTCAAAGGCGCTTTCCGTCAGACGGTAGCACATTTCATCGTCCACAGGGCGTTCAGTGGAGCGTTCCAGCACTTGCAGGATATGGTAACCTAGCTCCGTTTGGATGGGTGCGCTCAAAGCGTTGATTGGCAAGCTGAAGGCGGCGGTCTCAATCGCCTCTTGCAGAAGCTGACCGCGTGCGAACCAGCCCAGATCGCCACCGACTTGGTTCGTGGTCACATCCAGCGAGTCGCGGGCGGCAAGGGCGGCAAAGTCAGCGCCGCTGCCCAGCTCATCGCGGATGGCGGCTGCTTTAGCAACATCCGTGACGAGGATGTGGCGGGCGCGCACTTGCTCAACGTTCTTGCAGGCGGGCGCGGTCACAATATCGCGCATTCGCTGCGTCATGAGCGCGGCGCGCAAATTGGCGCGGTAATCTGCCTCAGTCAGCCGATCTGCCTTAAGCTGTGCTTCCCAATTTTCGCGGCTGCCGGCAATCTCGACAATAGCGGCGATCTCAGCGTCTAGGTCGGCATCGCTGACTTGAATGCCCTGAATGGCAGCAGCCTGCTCAATCAAGACCTGCTCAATGAGCGTATCCAGCACCTCGTTACGGAAAAGCGCCAAATCACGCGGCGGCGGGTTGCCAAAGCTGCGGATCGTCTCTAGGCGGCGTGCCACTTCCCGATCAAGGGCAGCCATGCCAATGCCCTGATCATTCACACGCGCTGCCAACACTTCGGGCGTTGGTGTGGGCTGTGCCGCCTGAGCCGTGGGCGGCAAGGGCGCGCTGGGCGTTGTGGCAGGGTTTGCCGCAACGGTGGTTTGGGGTGTGCTGCTATCGCAAGCACTGAGCAAGCTGGCAAGGCAAAGGCAGGCAATCAGAAGCGCATGGCGCGCCGATAAACTTCGCAAGGGTGTGTCACTCTCTCCTAAACTGTGCTGTGGTGAGCGCGGCAGTCCAAGCCTCACCTTGCGGCAAGTATAGCCGTCTGTCCTGCCCCCTGCAAGCGGTTGGTTTGGAAGGGTGCGGATCGCGCTGATGCGCCACACCCGCCCAAAGTGTACCGCTAACCCAGCACCACTTCGCGCTTACTCTGGCTGGAAGCGTAGAGTGCCTCTAGCACCTGCACGCCGATCACGCCGTGTGTGACGTCGGCAGGCGCGGGCTGATTGTTCACCAACGCCGCCATGCTCTCCACGATGAGCGCCTCATGCCCATAGATGCCGTTCCAACGCAGGCTGGGCGTCACTGTGACTGCCTCACCTGCCATCTCGGTATAGAAGTGCAGCGTGCCATCGCGCACGTAATTGACAACATTCAGCACGGCGGTGCCTTCCGTGCCGCTTAGTTCTAGGCGGATAATGTCCTCACGCGGTTGGCGGTGTTCTGCCCAAGAGGCGTGCAGGTTAATGGCAAGGTCGCCCTCACAGCGCAAGAAGCCGACTGCGCCGTCATCCACGCTGAACGCCTCTGCGCTGGCGTCGTTTACCCAGCGTGGGCTGCCCCACACCTTCAAACCGCGCCCGCCAAAGTGGGAGGTCACATGCCCGCTGACAGTCTCCACACGCGGAAAACCGAGCAGCCACAGCGTCATATCCAGCATATGCACACCCAGATCGATCAGTGCGCCGCCGCCCGCCATGTGCTTTTGGCTGAACCAACCGCTGCCGGGAATGCCCGTCTCGCGCCGCCACCAAGCGTAGACATTGTAAATCTTACCAAGTTTGCCATCGGCGATCATTTGGCGAATCCACAGTACATCTGCCCGATAGCGATGATTGTAGGCAACCATCAGGCGGCGGTGATTGATCTCGGCAGCGCGCTGCATGGTGTGTGCCTCAGAGAGCGAGGGCGCCAACGGCTTTTCGCAGATCACATGCGCGCCTGCCTCTAGCGCCGCAATGGTGGACTCGGCGTGCAGGGCGTTAGGCAAGCAAATGCTCACCACGTCCAGCTTTGCTTCTGCCAGCATGGTCTTGTAGTCAGTGAAGCACAGTTCGGGCGGCACGCCGTACTCAGCGGCGCGCTGTGCCAGCCGATGTGGGTCAGAATCACATAAAGCAACCAGTTCTGTGTGTGGTGAGCGCACAAAGCCGCGGGCGTGTTCGCCGCCAATGCCAAGCCCAACGATGCCGGCGCGGAGTGGGGAAGTTGTCATGCTTGAAAAATCCTTCGATTTGGGTGAACCGTGCCAAGTGTAACGCGCTTTGCCAACTTAGGGTGTGCTGCGCTTTCCGCACGCGCTGTAAGATCAGCACGGCTCGCCTGTTCTCTGCCTAAGGGACATTCCACAGGAAGGGACACACTTAAAGTATGGCAGACCAATTCGACGCAATCATTATCGGCGCAGGGCAAGCTGGCGGACCGCTCTCCACCACACTGGCACGCGCCGGTTGGCGCACCGCGCTCATTGAACGGACGCATGTGGGCGGCACCTGCGTGAACGAAGGCTGCACGCCTACCAAAACCATGATCGCCAGTGCGCGGGTGGCACATTTGGCGCGGCGCGCCGCCGATTACGGTGTGCAGACCGCTCCCGTTCAGGTGGATTTGGCAACCGTGCGCAGACGCAAGCGTGCCATTGTCGAGTCTTTTCGCGGTGGCAGCCAGCGCCATATCGAAAGCACCGAAGGCGTAACGCTCATCTTTGGCGCGGCGCACTTCAGCGCACCCTATGAAATTACCGTCCAGCGCAACGACGGCACAACGCAGACGCTCAGCGCGCCCAAGATTTTCCTCAACGTTGGCGCACGGACTGCCATTCCGACTTTAGAAGGCATTGAAGGCGTGCCTTACCTCACCTCGACAAGCATTATGGAACTGGACAGCCTGCCAGAGCATTTGATCATATTAGGCGGCGGCTACATCGGTGTGGAGTTTGGGCAGGCGTTTCGGCGCTTTGGCGCGCACGTCAGCATTGTGCAGCGCGGCGATCAGCTCTTAGGGCGCGAAGATGCCGACCTTGCCGCTGAATTTGCCGATATACTGCGCGGCGAAGGCATCAATATCGCCCTGAATGCGAGCGCCAAGCGCACCTGGCAGCAAAACGGCGAGCTTTACCTTGAGGTGGAATCCGAAAGTGCCAGCATGACGCTGCGTGGCTCACATTTGTTGGTGGCGGCAGGGCGCGTGCCAAACACCGATACGCTCAACCTTGCGGCAGCGGGCATTCAGACGGATGCACGCGGCTTCATTAAGGTGAATGAGCGCCTAGAGACAAACGTCGCGGGCATCTACGCGCTGGGCGATGTGAACGGCGGCGCAGCCTTTACGCACATCGCCTATGATGATTTCCGCATCGTGCGGGATAACTTGCTGCGCGGCGCGGCGCGCACCACACAAGATCGGCTTGTGCCATACACCGTCTTTACCGATCCGCAGCTTGGGCGCGTTGGGCTGAGCGAGCGCGAAGCACGCGCTAAGGGGCTGAATATCCGTGTGGCAAAGCTGCCGATGGCGCATGTGGCGCGTGCCATCGAAACGGACGAGACACGCGGCTTCATGAAGGCGATCCTCGACGCCGAGACAGGGCAAATTCTTGGTGCGGCGGTGCTGGGCATTGAAGGCGGCGAGATTGTAAGCGTGCTGCAAATGGCGATGATCGGGCGCGTGCCATACACCGCCATCCGCGATGGTGTTTTCGCCCATCCCACACTCTCGGAGTCGCTGAACAATTTGTTCATGACGCTGGATTGATTATAATCTGGAGTAACCGCACGGGCGCAGCACTTGGCGCCTTACCATTGCTCGGAGCAGCCACACTATGGATAAAGAAACGCTGATTAAGCATCTGAACGATGACCTTGCCCACGAACTCTCGGCGATCATTCAATACCTTACCTACGCAGCGAAGGTGACCGGTCCTTACCGCCCACAGTTGGTGCAGTTCTTTCTTGCCGAAGTGCCTGATGAGCAGCTGCACGCCCAATACCTTGCCAACAAGATTGTGACGCTGGGCGGTGAACCGACCACCATCCCTGCACCTATCAAAGCCGCCAAGACCAACCGTGAAATGCTGGAGGCTGTGCTTGAGGCAGAGACAGGCGCCGCCCAGCGCTATGCTAAGCGCGCTGAGGAAGCTGACGCCTTTGGCGATGTGGGCTTGAAGGTGCAACTTGAGGATATGGTGCGCGATGAGAGCGGACACCGTGATGAGACAGCGCGCATCCTGACGGATTGGAGCCTGTAGCCCAAGCACTACCATCCGCTTGCCCTGAAGATCGTCTTGAGGAAGGCGGCGCGCTCTGTGGGCGTCATCGGGCGCGGACGGGCGTAATCTTCAATAATGCCTGTGTAAAGTTCGGTCGAGATGTGCCTACCTTCATAGATGATCAGCTTGTCGGCGAACATTTGGCGCGTGCCAAGTGACTGCATCTGATCAAAAAAGAGGTTGCCCAGCCCAAAGTGAATGAACGCGCCGCCTTGCCACGCCGTGAAGGCAAAGCCCTGCGGTTGGTGCGCCTGACTGCCAATCACAACATCGGCGCCCATCGCTGCATACTTACGGAAGAAGGCGTTTTGGGCAGGCGGCGCGTTGTACTGGTAGAGTTCCTGATACTGAATGGTCATCACCACAATATCGGCAACCGTCTTCAGGCGCGCAATCTCAAGGCTAAGGTAGGCATCATCGCAGCGCGCCGCGCCGGGACGCTCTGCGGCAGCCCACGCGCCGTTCGGTCCAACCGCATTGCAGCCGATGAAGGCGATCTTATTCCCGTTATGCTCACGGATGGCAGCCCGCCGCGCATCCTCGGCGTTTTTGCCGCCGCCAAAATAGGGAAGGCTGTAGGCGGTGTAAAGCTCCAGCGAGTTTAGCAATGCCGCCGTTCCCCAGTCGTTGACGTGATTGCCAGTCAGCTCAATCACATTGATGCCAATCGCGCGCAGCAGTTCAAAATACTTCTCGCGGCTGCAAAAAATCAGGCTCGGCGAGGCGGGATCGGGATACGGGCAGTTCTTGGCAAAGGCGACCTCATTACTGGTATGAATGATGTCGCCTTCCGCAAAAAAAGGCGCGATGTCTCGCGCCGGGTAGAGGATGCCCTGTGTTTCCATCTTCCAAGCAGTGGCGCGTGTGAGCGCCGTGACGCCGGTCAGGATCAGCGCGGTCAGCCTCGACGGATCGCGGTTGGTGGGCAGCCAAGAGCCTGCTGATAAGATCGCCTGTGCGATGGCTTGCAGCGCGGCGGCATCACTGCCTGTCACACCGAATGTGTCCGTCATGCTCCACTGATCGATCGAGACGGAACGGCTGAGGATGTTCACGCCGTCCACGCGCAGCGCCTTCAAGGTTGGGTTCAGCTGCTCAAACGGCACAATAGACCACGCGCTGCGAAGTTCCCACAGGCGCGGCGCTAAAATCTCGCCCAGCACAACTTCTGTCGGCGTGTTGGGCGCGGGTTGGTTCAAGCCACTGACCAGCCAACGGCGCACTTCTTCGGTCATCACCAGCACGGGCGGCTGTCCGCCTTCGCTGAGCGACGCAAGGGCGGCGATCTCACCACGCCAAAAGCGCTGAATATCCACCACGCTGATATTTTCCGCCGTCGAGACGTAAGGCACTACCGGCACGTACACCCACCGCGCCAATAGCGGAGTCGGTGTGTTGGGTGCAATGCGCGCCAACTGGACTTGGGCGTTGGCAGCATCGCTCAGCACCACCCGCCCACTGTTGATCAGCGGCGTGAAGGCAGCCGCAAGGGCGGGCGGCACTCCTTCCGCAATAAAGAGGCGGATCGCGGTGCTGGAGGGCGGCGGTGCAGGCTGTGTTGGCGGTTCGGCAGGCGTCGGCTGTGCAGCGATCTCGGTCGGCACGAGCGATTCGGCGGTCGGCGGCACAATGGGCGTTGCGTTCAGGTCAAGGGTGGGCTGCGGCTGTGGCGCCCCTGGGCTGATCTCAGGGGCAAGCCCGTTCAGGGTCGGTGTGGGGGGTGGGCGCGTGCCGCGTGCGAAACAGCCCGTTAGGGCAAGGGCGCACAGCAGCCAAATGCCGCAACGCCGCGCAAAGGTGATCTTTCTCATGGCATCATCTCCAACACATCCAGCGCGTAGCGTGCAAAAACAACCATAGCGGCGAAGGCGAAGTTATAGGAAAAGTGCGCCACGATTGCAACAGTAGTGTTATAGCGCTGCCTTGCCCAGCTAAAACCAAGCGAAACAATAAAGATGATGCCCAACGCCGGCGTGAAGGCATACTGCACATGGGTAAGGGCGAAGACGGCGCTGGTCAGCCACACGCCAAAGATCGGTTGCAGTGCGCCGCGAAAGGCAATTTCTTCGCCCACAGCCGCCGTGAACGCCAGCCAAAACGCCATGCCAAGCGTGCTGATGTTCGAGGCGATCAAGCCGCTGACTTCCGTTTGCTGCTCCACCACTTGCGGCGGCAGCAAAAGCTGCCAAAGCACCGTCAGCCCATACACCATCCAGAACAGGACGAACGCCACACCAATGCCAGCGTAGAGTTCGCGCAGCGTTGGCGCACGCAAGGCAAGCCGCTGGAAAGCCTCGCCGAGAGAGCGGCGCGTGCCAAAGCCAACGCCCAGAAGGGCAAAGGCTACAAAGATCAGCATTTGGGCAAAGAGTGCCTCTAGGCTTAGCACATCGCCCTCAGTTTGAATATTCTGGCTCAGCGTGCTTAGGTCGCCAGCTTGGGCGAAGGTGAGCAGGCTGTTGACCACCAAATAGAGGCAGAAGATGAGCGCCGTCATGTGCAAAGGCGACTCGGGCTTGAAGCCATCTTTGGGCAGCCATTGGGCAAGGCGCTGCCGCACAGCGGGCACCAACAAGGCTGTGGCAGCGCCTACTAAGCTCAGGTTGAGCGCCAAGAGGGCGGCATTCTCGCGCACTTGCAAGACGGCGGCACACAAATAGAAGTTGCTGCCAAGCAGCAGCCCATAAAGCAGCGGGCGCACCTTCGGGCGCTTTTCAGCAGCGTTGGCAAGCACTACGATGGTGCCTAGCACACATGCGCCAAGCAGGATAGTCTCTAGCATAGATGCGCCCAATTCTAGTCAACAGCCAAGATTCTAGTATGGAGATCGTACCTGAAAAAGGCGCTTTGCGCTAATTTGGACGGTGTGGATTGGGCGGCAGGTTCGCTCCGCTGCTGGGCGCACCCATCACCACAAAATTCACCGCACGTCAGGATTTGTAGCAACGGCAAAAAGAGGCTATATTTGTGTTAGGTTAGGCTATGCAGAGTCAAATTGAGATAGCCTCGATATTTGAAAGCCATTGCGAAGAATTACATTTCTTTTTATGCTTGAATTGTGCGCGCAGGCTTGCTTGACAAGCCCAAACCGCTGTGCTACAGTAACCTTGCGTCAGATCGTGTGGCAGTGAAAGAAGTTACACCATCCCGCCGACTGAAGCATGGCACGCCAAAGGCGTGGATTGCCATCCCGCTGGCTAAGGCACTGACAAAAAAGGGAGATAGGCGTTGGCTAAGTCACGAACTGAACAATTAGTGGAGCAATTGCGCGATCTGCAAGCAAGCTCGCAGGATGTTGAAGCGGCGGCAATCGTCAGCGTGGATGGGCTGAGTATGGCGAGCGTGATGCCGGCGCACTATGAAGAAGATCGCGTCTCGGCAATGTCTGCGGCTATGCTGTCGTTGGGTGAACGGATCGCCGGCGAATTGGGGCGTGGCAATTTAGATACAGTCTACGTCAAAGGGCAGAACGGCTACGTGATCCTGATGGCAGTCGGTCAAGAAGCGGTGTTGACTGTCCTTGCCCGCGAGCAAGCCAAACTCGGTCTGATCTTCCTAGACATGAGCCGTAAAGTTAAAGAACTGGCAAAGCTCGTCTAAGCGCATTCAAACACCTGCATAATACCATAGCACGGAGGGTTGCGTGTCCCAAGTAAAAGAACTCAGCGGCTTGTATTACCCAAACAAGATTGCCCGCATCTTCTTGATGGCAATGGAAGATGTGATGGGAAAGAATGGGTTGAACGCCATTCTCAATCTGGCGGGCTTGCAGCAGTTTATTGACAATTATCCACCCGATAACCTTGAACGGCAGTTTGACTTTACGCACTTCACAGCGCTGCAAGTTGCCCTAGAGGATATGTACGGTCCACGCGGTGGGCGCGGTTTGGCGCTGCGCGCCGGGCGTGCTTGTTTTGCCCAAGGTCTGAAAAATTTTGGCGCGTTGGCAGGCGCCGGCGACCTCGCCTTTAAGGTGCTGCCGCTCAGTGCCAAGCTGCGGATGGGCTTGCCCGCTATGGCAACCATCTTCACCAACTTCAGCGATCAGCTCAGCGTGGTTGAAGAACACGACGACCACTACGCCTACATCATCAAGCGCTGCCCACTCTGCTGGGGACGCACTACCGATAAACCCGTTGGGCATACGGCAGTCGGTCTGCTGCAAGAAGGCTTGCGTTGGGTCAGCGGCGGGCATGAATTCCGCGTGGTGGAGACCGAGTGCAAGGCAAAAGGCGACGAACACGGCGTGTTTGTGGTTTTCAAAGAGCCAATTGGTTGAGTTCCAGCACACAAGCGTACTAGGGCAACAGATAGGGGCTAAGCGTGTCAGATAAAGCGCGGATCATGATCGTGGAAGATGATCCTGATCTCTCTGAGTTGTTGCAGAATTTCTTCACCGTACAGGGCTACGAGGTGCTTTCGGCGGCGTGGGGTGAAGAAGGCGTGCGCCTTGCGCGGGAACACGCGCCCGATCTGGTCGTCTTGGATATTCGCCTGCCTGATATTGACGGCTACGAAGTCTGTCGGCGCATTCGCACCAACCGCCGCACCCAAGATATTCCGGTCATCTTCCTGACTGAAAAGCGGGATCGCGTGGACAAACTGGCAGGGCTTGAATTAGGCGTGGTGGACTACATCACCAAGCCCTTTGATATTCAAGAACTGCGCCTGCGCGTGCGAAACGTGCTGCGCCGCGCTGAACAAGCACCGCTGACCAACCGCGTGACGAACCTTCCGGAAGGTTCCCTGGTCGAAGAAAAAGTGAACGGCTTGCTGCTCTCGGAACAGCCATGGGCGCTTTTGGCGGTGGAAGTGCGTGGCTTGGATGGCTTCCGCGAGACGTATGGCTTTGTGAACGCCGACGATGTGCTGCGCGCCGTTACGCTTATGATCAACAACGCGCTGCGCGAATCGGGCAGCGATGGTGATTTCGTCGGGCATTTGCAAGAAAACGAGTTCGTCATCCTCACCGATCAGACCAAGAGCCCAACCCTTCAGCAGCGCATCGAGACGCGCATTCAGCAGTCTATGGAATACTTTTATCCCATGAAAGACCGTGAAAAGATGCACTTGCCCGAAACCAAAGGGCACCTGCGCCTGATCGTGACGCCGCTGAACTCCGCAGAGGCAAGCCTGTTCGATTTTGCGGGCTTGCGCGCAGAACTCGATAAGCGCCGCACCGAACAAGCCTAAAACGCCTACGCGTAGCGCTTCATCTCGCCTTCAGCCTCGCGTTAAGAGGCGCCTATGAGATGAGGCGCTGCGCCAACATCAACATCTCTGCGATTGAGACCGGCTTCAACAAGAACAGATCAACGCCCATCTGCTCCACACTGTCCTGCATCTGCCGATTTGCCGTCACCACCACCAATTTCATATTGGCAAGCCGCGGCTGCGTCCGCACATAGCGCACAAGGTCTGTGCCAAGCCGTTCGGGCAAGTTCATATCAATGAAGGCGATGTCCGGGTGGTGATCGGCTAACAGATCAATGGCTTCTGCCACCGACCCCGCCATAATCACCTCAAAATTGCTGGCTTGCAGCGCATCGCTGAAAAGTAGGCGAATGTCCTTGTCGTCCTCAAGCACCAGTGCAAGTGGCATTTATCACCCTGCGCTTTCTATGTGCAGCTTTGCCTTAGACCACGATACAGCTAAATTATAGCGCAGCTTTGCCCTGAACCGTGCGTGCTGGCTTGGTTTGGATCGGGCTAGTTTTTCAGCAACTGCGCGGCGCATCGCTTTCGCCAATTGTATGCTACGATCAGAGGTGAGCATTCAGGGCAAAAAGTGAGGCGAAGTATGACAACTTCAAGTGGCAGCGCCGTGCGGAGTGCGCCAAAACTGCGCGCTGCGCCAAGCGTTAACGCACCAACCTTAGCAACCTTGGCGGAAGGCACGCCTGTGAGTGTGCTTGGGCAGGTGGGCGATTGGGTGCAGGTGCGCGTTGAAGGGCGCGAGGGCTACCTATTCGCTGATCAGGTACAACTCGCGCCAGCCGTCAGCATCAGCCTGCGCCGTTTTGGCAAGGTCAACACACGCGACGGGCTAAATCTGCGGCGCGGCGCGGATACTGCACAGCCGATTTTACGCATCCTTTCTTTTGAGGCAGAGCTCGAAATTTTAGAAGAGACGGCAAACGGCTGGCTGCGCGTGCGCGTTGGCGATCTGGAAGGCTTCGTCTCGGCGCAGTTCGTCACCCTTCCGCAGACACCCACCGACGGCACGCCGATCAGCATCAAATCTTTGGAAGAAAAGCCTGAGGAGAGCATCCGCATTGCTGCCGCCGATCTGATCCCGCCGCTGGTGCGTGGTGTTCATGCCTCAGCCGGCGGCTGGGCGCCCACAGATCGAGAATTGGAGCTGGTGCGCGCCAACAACATCGGCGCGGTGATGATTGCTGCCTACGAGGCAGGGCAGGCAAGCCATGCGATCAAGCTCTTTCGCGGCATGGGCGTGCAGCATTTCGTGATTCGGGCAGCCACCCATGCGCCAATCACCGCCAACCCTGCCGATTTCGTGAGCGCAACCTTGCCCATCTTGCGCGAATATCAGCAGGCGCTGGGCAGCGCGCCGTTCATCATTCAGGTGCATAACGAGCCAAATCTCGTCATTGAGGGCTTAGGGCGCGCTTGGGCAGATGGGCGCGGCTTTGCAGCGTGGTTCATGGGCGTGCTGAACGCCTACCGAACCGCCTTTCCGACTGCCAAAATCGGCTTCCCGGCGCTCTCGCCCGGCATTGACGTGCCGAACACGCGCCTTGCCGAGCCAACCTTCATGGCGCAAAGCCTAGAGGCGGTGCGCGCCGCCGATTGGTTCGCCATTCACTGCTATTGGCAGCAGCCCGATGGCAGCGACCTGATCACGCCGATTGCCCAATGGCGGGCTTGGGCGCAGGGCAAACCGATCATCGGCACAGAGGTTGGTCCCGCGGATCGGACGCCCGTCACGGCGACGGCGGTGCGGCGCGCCTACGCACGCTTTGCTATGATCGGCATCCCGGCGATGGCATGGCTATTGCAGGGCGCCGGCGCCTGGCAAAACGCCGACTGGACGCTGCACGATATTCGCATATAGCGCCTAGTGCGTCAGGGCTGCCACGCGCCATGCGCCCTCTGCGCTGCGGAAAGGGACAAGGCGCGTGTGCGTGCCATAGGCACCCAACCAACGCTGGGCGAAGCCCCAGCCGTGCCATACCGAAAGAGCTACCCGATAGCGGGCTTGGTGCGGCAGCCCGTCAAAATCGCGCTCAATGGCGATTAGCTCAGCGTTGCCATCGCCATCCAGATCGGCAATTGCCAGTGACTCCAGCCAACGGCGCGGATCAGAGCCGCCCCAGATGATCTGATACTGCCCGCCACGGTAGCCAAGCAGGTGTGGGTGCGTGGTGATGGGTGCGTTGAGCGCGTCCTGCTTCCAAAACAGAAGGACGACTTCCTCGCGCCCGTCCCAATTCGGATCGCCTAAGGCGGCATCGGCTACCCACCACTGATCATAGCTCTGCCACACCAACTGCTCACCCTTATAGACGCGCAGCACGCCGTCGGCAATCTCCACGCGCTCAGGATCGCCATCGCCGCGCAGGTCAACCTTGCCGATAAGGCGCGGCGTGCGGTCTTCGCGGCAGGGCGCGCTGGGCAGCGACCCTACCTCAAACGGAAAGGCTTGGAGCGCGCCATCGGCAAGGCTGTAGGCGGCGGCGGGCATTTCTGCCAGCAGCACCTTGCCGCGCAAGCTGAGCGCACTGCGGGCAGGATCGTACCATGTGGGCTGCACAGCCGCATCCACGCCGAGTGCGCGCACCTCTGCCAGCCCGTCGCGGTCAACCGTCACCCACAGCGCCAGCCCTGCCCGCCGATCCTGATCAAAGAGGAAGTTGCCCAAACTGTAGGCGATCAGCCCGTCCTGATAAACCTCATACTGCCCCACCACGTGCGAATGATGCCCAACCACCACTGCCGCGCCGCTCTCCACAGCGGCACGCGCTAGGGCAGTCTGCCATGCGGCATGGCACAGGTCATATTCCGCGCCCCAGTGCAGCAACACAATGACCACGTCTGCCTCGGCACGCGCCGCACGGATTGCCGCCGTCAAGCGCGGCTGGTCAGCGGGCGATAGCCAATTGCGGCGCGCATCAGGTGCATCAGGCGGATCAGGCACAAGGGTGAAGGCAAGCCATGCAAGGCGCACGCCGCGCACCGCCACGCTGTATTCGCTATCCGCCACGCCAAAATCGGCGATGCCTGCTGCCTTTAGGTGCGCTTGTGTAGCTGCCAAGCCTTCCGCGCCATAATCATAGCTATGATTGTTGGCAAGGCTGAAGGCATCAAAGCCCGCGTTGGCTAAGTGTGCGGCTGCTTCAGGCACGGCGCGCAAACGGTAAGCACCTTCGCGGCGTTCACCCACGCCATCCGCCGCGATGACGCCTTCATAGTTGCCCACCGCATAATCCGCCGCTTGAATCAGCGGTGCAACCTGTTGCAATGGCGTTTGTGCGCCGTTGCGTTCGGCAAAGGCTGCCACGCCACGCGCAAAAGAGACATCACCGACGAGCAGCAAGCGGGCGGACTCACGGGCGGCGGGCGTTGAGCGGGCAAAGATCAGCGGGTAGTGGGTGGGCGCAGCGAGGGCAGCGCTTGGCTGCGCGCTGGCGAATAAGGCACATATACAGGCAAGAAAAACGAACAGGCGCATGGCGATTTATTCCTCGCTTAGGTTCGGCTGCATTGTACCGCGCCTACGTCACACTGCACCTTAAAATGCGGTATACTCGGTAGGCAATA
Source organism: Anaerolineae bacterium (assembly GCA_034432555.1). Classification (GTDB taxonomy): domain Bacteria; phylum Chloroflexota; class Anaerolineae; order Aggregatilineales; family UBA2796; genus CP2-2F. The sequence continues at coordinate 3,706 of DAOUBW010000037.1, read as the reverse complement.
AGCGCACGCTGTATCAGCGCTTTTTGGAGAGATGAGCTATGGAACGGGTTGATAAAATTTTGAGCGGCGGCATCCTGCTGACCATGAACGCTGCCATGGATGTGTATGTAAACGGCGCAGTCGCCGTCAAAAAGGATGTGATCGTGGCAGTTGGCACGGCGGATGCTATCGCCGATCACTATATCGCCGATGAGCTGGTGCTGTGTGAGGGTCAGGTGATCATGCCCGGCTTGGTCAACACGCACACGCACGCCGCTATGACACTGCTGCGCGGCTTGGCGGACGATCTGCGCCTTGATGTATGGCTGATCGGCTACATGATGCCGACCGAACAAAGTTTCGTCAATCCGCACTTCTGCCGCTTAGGGACGAAAATCGCCTGCGCTGAGATGATCCGCAGCGGCATTACCATGTTCGCTGATATGTACTACTTTGAGGCGGACGTGGCAGCCGCCACCGCAGAGGCGGGAATGCGCGCCGTCTGTGGGCAAACTGTGCTGAAATTCCCGTCGCCGGATGCAGCCAGCTATGAAGATAGCCTGCAATACACGCGCCAATTCATCCAAGACTGGAAAGATCATCCGCTGATTGTGCCTGCTGTGGCGCCCCACGCGCCCTACACCTGCACGGACGACATCCTGAGCGCCTGTGCTGACCTTGCCAAAGAATTTGATGTGCCGTTGCTCATCCACGTCAGCGAGACACGCCAAGAGGTGGATGACAGCCGCACCGAGTTCCAAATGCCGGTCGTGCCGCGCATTAAAAAGCTGGGCGTGCTGGACGCTAAGACGCTTGCCGCGCATTGCGTCCACGTTGACTCTGGCGAAATTCGCACCCTGTTTAATCACCGCACCGGCATCGCGCACTGCCCAACCAGCAATCTGAAACTGGCAAGTGGCATCGCGCCAATTAACGAGATGCTAGGGCGCGGCTTGAACGTTGGGATTGGCACGGACGGACCCGCCAGCAATAACGACTTGGATATGTTTGAGGAAGTGCGCCTTGCCGCTATCCTCGCCAAAGGTGCCACACTCGATCCAACCGTGCTGCCCGCCAAACAAGCGCTGCTGATGGGAACCCGCTTAGGCGCGCAAGCGATGCATATGGGTGAGATCACCGGCAGCCTAGAGGTTGGCAAGCGCGCCGATATGGTGACGGTGGATATTCACACGCTGCACAATTCGCCGAAATTCTCCCGCGATGAAGATGCCGTCTATAGTCAGATCGTCTACGCGGCAAAAAGCACCGATGTGGTGCATGTGATGGTCAACGGCGTGTGGCTGATGCGCGACAAGGTGCTGCTCACGCTGGATGAGGCAGCACTGCTGGCAGAGGCAAATTTGCTTGCCCGCGAGATTGATGCCTTCCTGATTGCCCGCGAAGGCAGCTTGCTGAACAAGCTGATCGCCATTGGCGGCGTGGCACAGACCGAAAGTTTCGAGATACAGGTGAAATCACGCCTGCCGCAGACGGTCAACCCTGAAGCATTCGTTGCGCCGCTGCTGGCTGATGAGCGCGTGCAGGTCGTCCGTAAGAGCCACTATCGGCAGTATGATACTTACTTCACCTTCTTAGATGAAACGCAAGGGCGTGTGCGCTACCGTGAAGATGACGCACTAAACGCTGAAGGCGACGTGACGAGCGTGCGAACGCGCCTGACCTACACCGCACCAAGCAAGGAGCGCGAGTTTGATCGGGCAGTGCTGCTCAGCCGTTCACAGTTCATTGCGCCGGCAACGCGCCCGCTGCGCTTTTACCGCGAATATTTCCGCCCGAACGCTGAGCATGAAGTGCAAAAGACGCGCCACCGCTGGCATATCCTCTATAAGGGTGTGCTGTTCTACCTGAATGTGGATGATATTCTCGTCCCTCAGGTCAGCGGCACGTTTGTTGAGATCAAGAGCCAAACCTGGTCGAAGCATGATGCGGAATACAAAGCATCCCTTGTGAGCGAACTGCTAACACTGCTCGGCGTGACCGAAGAAATGCGCGTTCACAAAGAATACATTGAGTTTGCCACCGCTTAGATGAGTCAGAGCATACAGGGACAGGATTGACCATGAGCGAGAGCATAACGCCAAAATTGGTAGCCAATCGTGGTAAGTTTGCGCGTCAGAGTTGGATCATCGAGCGCACGCCGTTAGTGATCGGACGTGAGGCAGACTGCGACATCATCATCAACGAGCCGAAAATCTCACGCCAGCATGTGCGCCTAACGCAGACCGACGAAGGGCGCTATAGGGTGCAAGACTTGGAGAGTTTGAACGGCACGTGGGTGAACGGTGTTCCGCTGAAGGGCGCACGGGTGCTTGAAGATGGCGACGAGCTGGACTTGGCGCGCATGGTCACCTTGATCTTTGTGGCGAGTGAGATCACCGAGCCACTGGCGCCTGAACAGCTACAGGCGGCGCACCTCCTACGCCTTGATCGGAATGCGCGGCGCGTTTTCGTGGGCGAGCGTGAGATCGTGCCGCCGCTCAGCGTGCCGCAATACCGCCTGCTGGAACTCCTTTTTGATGCCAACGGCGGCATTTGCACGCGTGAGGATGTGGTGCAAGTGGTGTGGCCCGATGACGAGAGCGGCGGCGTCAGCGAGCAGGCGATTGATGCCTTGGTGCGCCGCTTGCGCGATCGGATCAACGAGTTTTCGACGGAAGATCATCAATACATCGTGACGGTGCGCGGGCATGGCTTTCGCTTGGAGCAGGGCTAGGGCAAACTCACCCTGCATGGCTTATAATTGGGCGTGTAACCTGCTTTACAAAAAGGATTTTGCTATGCAGTACAGACGGCTTGGCTCAGCTGGTATGAAGGTCAGTGTGCTGGGCTTTGGCGGTTGGATCAACTATGGTGAGGGCAAAGTTGCCGAAGAAGAAGCGCGCCGCGTGGTGGAATACGCCTATGCCAACGGCGTGAACTACTTCGACTTGGCAGATGTTTATGGGCGCGGTGAGGCTGAAAAGCAAATGGGTGCGGTCTTGAAACAGTTTCCGCGCCACACACTGGTGATCGCTACCAAAGTCTTTTGGTCAATGAGCGATGACATCAATGATCGCGGCTTGTCGCGCAAGCATATCTTCGAGAGTATTGATAAATCACTGCAACGGCTCGGCACAGATTACGTGGATATGTATTTCTGCCACCGTCCCGACCCTGAAACGCCCATGATCGAGACGATCCGTGCGATGGATGATCTGATCCGCATGGGCAAGGTGCTGTACTGGGGAACTTCGGTCTGGTCGGGCGCACAACTGCGCGAGGCGTGCGATCTGTGTGAGCGCTACGGCTTGTATCCGCCGCAGGTCGAACAGCCGCAGTATTCAATGCTCTACCGCGAGCATTTCGAGACGGACATCCTGCCGACGGCAGTGCAACACGGCATCGGTTTAGTGCTGTGGTCGCCGCTTGCCTTTGGCATGTTGACGGGCAAATACGATGAAGGCGTGCCAGCCGATTCGCGCTTTGCGCGTGAGGACTGGGCAAAAGAGCGCATGATGACCGAAGAAAACGTGCAGCGCGTGCGGAATTTGAAGCCGATTGCCGATGATCTAGGCGTGACGCGCTCTCAGCTTGCCCTAGCGTGGACGCTGCGGCACAGCGGCGTTTCCAGCGCGATCATGGGCGCCACGAAGGTCAGCCAGCTTGAGGATAACCTGAAGGCGGCTGACCTGAAACTCTCGGAAGATGTGCTGCGCGCCATTGAAGG